>NZ_PYWI01000004.1 GCF_003049575.1 Lysinibacillus parviboronicapiens
ATGCTTACTTTTGCTGCCATGAATTTAAAGAAACTGGCTACTTGGACGTGGCAGACAGCTTAAGAGAGCATCTATGCTCGAAGAGTATGTTGGATACGGCAGTAATTTACCAAATATTAAAAATGAAAGAGAAAGAAAAATGACAAAAGCCATCGAGAGTGAACTTCTCGATGGCTTTTGTCTACAGTCTGAAGCGACTAGCTTTCATCTAGTCGCGTACATTTTTCATTTTCGATTTAGTTTAGTTTTTATCTGTTAACAAAGATTTTCGAAAAGAGTAGCACCATTTTTCATACCCTAGTCTTTCTTCATAAAACCGATGTGCATCGTTTCTGTTGACGCCAGATTCTAAGGCAATATAATGAGCTCCATTTTCTTTGCCCCACTGATGAATAGCGCGTAATAATTTTTCACCGTAGCCACATGAACGATAGGCTGCATCGGTTACTAAATCATAAACAAAAATATGACGTTCGCTATAAAAATTTACCCGCCAACTTATACCTGCTAGTGCAACGATTTGCTTGTTGTCGTAGAGGGCATACAATGTATAACCATCTTTTCGCATATCCTCGAGTAATAGAAGGTAACTTTCAAGTGTTAGTTCTGTTCGTAGTTGATTCATGATAGGAAACGCTTGAATCCATTCCTCATAAGTGGTTAATACTTGAATCTTTTGTGCCATCACATTCACCATCATTCCCTATCTCTGTCATTGCCAATACTTGGTGTAATGAAACACCTCGTTATCTATTTTCATCCCAAGCTTGTCATACAATTTTTGTGCCTGTACGTTGCTCGTTGCTGTTTCTAGAGCGATATAGCGCGCATCATTGTCTTCACAATAATCATAACACCGCTCGATTAAACTCTGTGCTACACCTAGCTTTCGTGCATGTTCGGCCACATATAAATCATTTAAAATATAAGCTTTTTTCATCGCAACTGATGAAAATGTAGGGTATAGCTGTACAAAGCCAACTGCTTGCTCATCCATATAAGCTAAAAATAAGATAGATTCCCTTTTTGTATAGCGATCTGTTAAAAATTGCTCGGACGCCTCATCGTTTGTTTGCTGTCCGTAAAAATGCCGATATGCACTAAATAATGGCACAGCTTCTTTAATTGTTTCCGGTGTTAATAGACAAATTTTCATTAACATTTCCTCATTTCCTTTCATCTGTTATTCCTGTACTATAATAGTGAAGATTCTGACATATAAAAAGAAACAATTTCAATCTTTTTAACATGTCAAGGAGGAGTTTTAATGAAAGATTTTATCTTCCTATTTACCACTGGGGAAGCGAAATATAAACAAATTTATCAGCAGATCAAGACGTTAATTGAGCAGGGAAATTTGAAGTCCAATGATTGTCTACCTTCTATTCGAAAACTTGCCGATACTCTTCAAGTCAGTCGCAACACCACATTAACTGCTTATGAACAGCTAGTTGCTGAGGGCTATATCCGTGGCGAAGGACGAAAAGGCTATTTTGTAAATACCCTCGAAATGATCTTTTCGCAGGAAGAAATGATGCCCTATCAACCAGCACAAAAAGTGCGACAAGCTAGCATCGTAGATTTTCGGGCAGGCTCTGTCGATCAACAATATTTCCCTTTGAAAACATGGCGACAAATGGCTAATCAAATATTACAGCTAAAGGACAGTTATGTTTATGGAGATTCTTTTGGTGAACAACGCTTAAAAGAACAGTTGGTGCATTACTTACTACAAGCACGTGGGGTAAAAATTAACGAGGAAGACATAATCATTGGTAGCAGTACACAGCAACTACTCGTGTATCTTGGTTTTCTACTAAAAGAGGATTTTGATAGCATTATTGTGGAGAATCCAGGGTATATCGGGGCAAGTAGAAGCCTTTCAACTTCACAATTTCACCATGGAGCCATTGGCCGTTAATGAAAACGGCACACAGCTTCAGCAATTAGCTCACTTACAATCTCGCTTAATCTATGTCACACCCTCCCATCATTTCCCCTATGGTGTATCTATGTCGATTCAACAACGACAAGCGTTAATCCATTGGGCAAAAGAGGTAGATGGCTTTATTATCGAGGATGATTACGATAGCGAATTTCGTTATGCACAACAGCCGTTTCCTGCCCTCGCTTCTCTTGACAAATCACACGTCATTTATGTGGGGACATTTTCAAAATCCTTTTTACCAGGCATTCGCTTAAGCTATATGGTGTTGCCGAAATCGCTTATTGGTCGTTATAAGCGTTATTTTGCTCATTTTGAACAGAATGCTTCGTCCCTTCACCAATTAACAATGGCGTCATTTATGGAAAAAGGTGAATGGACACGTCATATCAAAAGAATGCGCCTCATTTATAAACACAAAATGAGCTTTTTGGTAGAAACTCTAAAAAAGCAATTCGGTGACCACATTACAATCGTAGGAGAGCATTCTGGACTTTATGTATTGATAAAGTTTCATACACATCATACAGAACAGCAACTTATTCAGTCTGCCTTGGAGTATGGCGTAAAAGTATATCCTACTAGCCCATACTTTCTACAACAACCAAGTCATGAACCGATTATACAATTGGGTTTTAGTAATTTAAAGTTGGATGAGATTCAACTTGGGATGCAGCTTTTAAAAAAGGCTTGGTGTACCAACTAATCGCAGGCGAAGCGATATGGACCGGTTATCCAAGACATTATGTAAACGGTTTGGTTATGTTCCTAGCTACCTCTTTGTTGAGACCAGCCAATAGAAGTAAAAGCATGTGAAAATTGATAGGATGTAAGTTAACGCCGTAAGGAGACGGATTGAGGAATATCCTTGTTTATAAGCCTTCTTTGTACCAGAATATTGACTAAAAAAAGCCTGATTTAATTTTGTGAAATCCATTTTGGTAGCACCAATTCGAACACTTTCAAATCAATATCGCCTACCATGCGGTTTTCAAATCCTAAAAAATCCCTAAAATCTTGGCTGTTCGAAAATCTCTAGGCATAAAACTAGGGCCATCAAGAGTCGGAAGCGATGAATAATACTTCTCAAAATAATGTAAAGCTTCCTCAAATAAATGTGGTTCTATCACTTTTTTACATCTGGCGCGAAGATTTGCATATAGACATAAACGTTTCGGTTGAAGTGATCGTATAAGAAAAGCCTTCACACAGAAGATGGTGAAAGCCTGAATATGTATTATTTTTGTGCGTATTTTTGTAAATGCTTCGGTACTTCTCGCACATCCATTAAAAACGGCATCATGATGAGTAAAGACAATAAATACATAGCCACCCCTATTGCTACTGCCGAACCTTTCACTTCGTCATCAATAACATATGGCATTGTAATATACGGCACAAACACCAACAGTAAAATTGAAATACGTGTCATGGATGTCAGCATCTGCTTTTTCCCGCAATATGGGCATCCAATAAAGCGCGAAAACGTTACAATCGAACGCATCGACTGCTTCCAAGTCCACTTTTCCTTACATTCAATACATTTTGGCATACTATAAATCCCCTCCATTCACTAATTATGCCACAAGTAAGAGCACTGAAACACTTATTTTATGGCAATTAAAAAAAGGAATCTACACAAAAATATCGTCGTGCAAATTCCTTCTATTATGAGCCATCTCTTAAAAGTAATCGATAAACGTTGGAATCCCAATAGGTAGCACAGCCTCTAACAATGCAATATCAAGCGCGTTGCCATGTAAACGTTCGATCTTCTCTAAATAGTATGGTCGTTTATATCCCAGTAACATCGTCGCAAGGGTTTGCACCGTTAGCTGCACTGCATTTTCGGATAATAGTTCACTCAGCTTTTCGACCAATACTTCGCCATCCTGTACGGTTACAATAAACGTACCATTGTTCCAAGCGACAATGCGATCACTTACGGCTAAGCGCAGCTGAAAGTTATTACCTATAAATGGATATCGTAGTAAAAACTCCTTCACATCCACAATACGTGCCATAAAGTACGGTGATACTTTTTGAATAATCTCGCTATCCTCTAGTAAAAAAGCTACGGCTTCGTTCCCCGTTGTTTTGCCATACACATTGTAAACCATCGAGCTATGAGCAGATACGAAATTCCATAAACCTTTCCGCGCCTCTTCCTGCAAATAAACGATTTCATCGATATAATAATTTTCTTCCATGATGCGGTAAAACAAATACCCTTGGGGATTATCGTCTTCATCGTAATAGACTGCTGCCTGTAGTTTGACATCACTATCAATGAATTTTTCCTCCCAGAAATCCTCTTGGAATTTCTCATTCCAAGCAATACTATTACGTACCATTACACCATGTGTTTTTTTCGCATAGCGGGCATAAATCGTTACGACATCCTCATGTTTTGGGTCAACACGACGTATTTTACCGTTTAAACCTGGATAATGTGGTAGCTGCGTATCCTTGACTTGAAATTCCACAATATCACTCATAATTTCCCAACCCTTTTTGCGATAATACGGTATAGAATATGGAAATAAATAGGATACATATCGTTGTTCATTGCGCATTTGTTGTAGGCATTCCATAATGAGACTTTCCATTAAACCATGCCCCGAATACTCCGGATACGTACCTACGGCCGTAATTCCGCCCATTTCATAAAGCTTGCCATGAATATTTACTTGAAATGGTAGATTTAATATTTGTGACACTAATTGAGTGCCATCAAACCAACCAATGGCATGCCCCACATTAAACTGCTTACTTTTCGCATTTACAAAACGACGATCCTTATGGATAGACATTGACATTTGAAACACATAATTAAGTAAATCAATCGACTGTGCCATTTCATCTAGACGAATTTCTCTCATGACTAAGCCCTTACGTTGATTCATGATTCCCTCTCCTCATCAAATAACTCAGCAAAAATTGTTTCGGGGGCATTTAAAAATCGCTTCGTTACAACATAATGAATGGTGTCTTCATAGCGAATCGATTCAATTCCTCCATCATCAAAACTATATATGGTTGCATTTGGATAACCTAATAAAATCGGTGAATGTGTAGCAATAATAAATTGTGCTTCCTGCTCTAAATCCTTCATAATTTTAAGTAGACTTAACTGTCGTGTTGGTGATAATGCAGCTTCCGGCTCATCGAGTAAATAAATCGACTTATCTTTGAAGCGGTTCATAAACAGCGATAAAAACGACTCGCCATGGGATTGATGGTGTAAAGACTTGCCACCATATGCCGCATACTTATTCGGATGTTCTAACAAGTCAATGTGACTTGCAAATTGATAAAACGTCTCTGCTCTTAGAAAAAAACCGTTTGACACTTTTGGCCACCAAGATAAACGAATATATTCCCCAAGTGCAGATTCTGCCTTATGTACTTCATACATATTCTGTCGTCCGCCACCAGCTGTATTAAAATCGCAACGATCCGCTATAGCTTCCAGTAAAGTCGATTTGCCGGAACCATTTTCCCCAACAAAGAACGTCACATTGGTTGGAAACTCTAGCTCTTGGAGATCCTGCAAACTCGCTATATTAAACGGATAACCATGTTTCCCACACATCTCATCTTTTAATACTTTACATGATTTCAAATACATCCAGTTTCACTCCCCTTAATCCTATTATAACGCTCGCGCGCTCTCTGAAACCTTCCTTTTCTCCAAAACAAACGAAATTGCACTGAAAATATAGAACAGGCTACTGCCAATAGGTGACATATGCGTCTAGATCGGATTGGCAACAAGCATCCAGGCAAAAAAGTTAGAATATTAGGACAACGCATAAAATCATCATCTTTGTAATTTTAGAGCGATACCGAATACCTAATCGCCAAAAACCTTTAAAAGCACGTAGAATACCGATATTACAGCCATTATACATCCTATATTTCCCGAGAAATAATTCGAAAACAAAATATAGCATGCGAAAATCAATCATAAAATTATGCTGTGATAACAATGCACCCAAATCATAGATGCCATCCCTGTGGCTTCACTTTTTTTGACTGCCTTATGTAAATTACTGCCTCCATTCCGCACCACCACTTACAACTAGCACTCATATACTGTAAATAACAATTCCATTTTTATCGCGAAGTTCTCGCTACAAACCATACACATGCCAATTATTCATGCAAATAATGCACCAATTACCATCTCTTCAACCATGATCTTGGCCTCTATTTCTTGGCAATAACTACGACAAGCAACTCAAAAAACATACTAATTGCCATATCGAAAAGCTTACAATCCGCAACGCCGCAATTTTAAGCGGAAAATAACAGCTCATTAATGCTAGAAAAACGACAGATAGATTCCATTTCACAACCAACACAACATTCCTTGCCCCAGTTCGCTCTGTTATTGTTACGTGTAAAACAAGAAAAATAGACAGTCTTTACAATTATGACTGACCAAACCTTTTAGCTAACATAGTTTTGTATCACCGTTAGTAAGTAGAGATTCCTTCCATCAAGCAATATAGGTCATCTTGTCATCCTCGCTAAAAAACAGAGCTGACTCTGCAGATGCGTAGAATCAACTCTTTCACTTTTAATATTATCAGTACAAGGATATTTCAAATAAGCCTTAGCGATTAATTTGATAAACTCCACATCCATGTCAAAATTACGACAATATAAGTGAATGAGATTGTTAACCATGTGGCAATGCTATTCTAAATCAACTTCAATTCCTACTAGAATTCTCTTCGCTTTATCCACTAACATGATAGACATGTTGTATCCCTCATTGTCTGGCTTCGCTAGTTGAATCATTGCTCCGTAGCAACATTGTATTCGTCGGAAACAAATAAAATCAACTGAAAACAAAATAGATATTTGTTTTTAGTTGATTTTATTATGGCTCATGTTTAATTATTCACTATATTTAGGCACCAACAAAAATTATCCCAAGCAGAATACCAGCCGTTGAAAATTTCAGATGAATCATCCCAACGTACTTCAAATTTCTTTTGACCGTCTACATCCACTAAATACAAAGTTAGCGTCTCATCCGCCTTAGAGACAGCTAGCTTCATACCGCTTTGAAGTTCTTCTTCAGTGAATGGTACGTCTGAAACCGAACGCAACTGTGCCTGTTCAAATACTTGTTTGTTAATGATTTTGTAATTCATAATAAACCTCCAATAAAACTTTCTATTAATTTTAAATTCCTACTTTATCTACAAATATGAAAATATAGGACTATAAAAGTATATACTATATTCTTTCTGCATTGAAACAATAAAAAATGTACTTAGCTTTTTTTAATTGATGCCGACCTAAAAACGTAGCTATATTTAAAAAGTATCACAAAAATTACAGTCTTTTTTGAACAGTCTCTACGCGTTAACTTCCTATTAAAAGTCACCTATTAATCTCACTAACCTGGCTTGTCCCGTTGATAGGTAAGTCCAATCCAAGCGCGCTAATCCTTTAAATAGTAACGCCCTATGACCGTATAGCTACAAGACGCTTAAACCTTTACTTTCTAGTTATTTGATTAACTCTGTACCATATGAGTTGTCAATGGCACAAAGCCATGTACCGTGTGAATTTCTCTTAAATGCATATGTTGCCTTTCTATCCATAGCATAGTCATTTTCCTCTTTTTCTGCCTCAAGGAATGTTTGAGAAATTACTAACGCAGTATCTCCAGCTTCTAAAATAAGCATTTCCCCCTGAGTTGGTACAATACTGTGATTGAAGTATTTTGCAATTGCAATAAATGCATTTTTAATTTCTACCTTGCTCCGTGCAATCTTCGTTGGCTTTACAACTAGTATTGCATCATCAGTATAGTAAGTCATCAATGTATCAAAATCCTCTTGCTTTATGGCAAGATCACACTTATGAATGACCACTTTTATTTCATGCTCCACCATAGATTCCTCCTAGTTGGCATGCTTAGCGCCTTAAGTAAGGGTTCACCAACAACGTTGAATAGTAACGCTGTTTTTAATACTTGTTATTCGTAAAAAAGTTGCCAAAATCCAGCTCTTTTGACCAATTCGTTAATCCTATCTTTAATAACTTCTCCGCTGCTTCAGCTGGGCTAATCGTGAAACCATCTTTTACCCAAAAACTTAAATAACCGTTAGTGCCATAACTTGCAAATATTGCGTAATCCTGGTCGCCAAATACTTGCATCAAATGAACGGTCAGTTTGTTGGATAACTTACGCATAGCATTTGAATCTTCAAACTCCACTTCATAAAAAGAGCGATATTTAATAATATGCTCACATAAATGTAGAGGGATTGGCTTTTCCCACTGGAGCTGTCTTTGTTGGTAAAACGATAAAAAACGGTCATTTAATTCTCTTCTCACTTCCTCCATTAGCTCATATTTGTCTGCAAAATGTAAATAAAAAGTCGATCGCGAAATTTTTGCTTTTTGCACAATTTCTTTTACTTTCAATTCTTCAAAGCTTTTCTCGTGTAATAACTTCAAAAGCACTTCGATGATTGTTTCTTTTGAAGTTTTCAATTAAGTCACTCCTTTGGACATTTCGGCTGAAAATGTCTCGTTAGTGTCAATATGCATACCGTTTACAATATAGTTATCACAAGTTTAGGAGGAATGAAATATGGCAAAACACGTTTATGTGATTACAGGTGGTTCTGGTGGTATGGGGAAAGCAATTGCTGAATTAGTTGGTAAAAAAGGAACGGTACTATTAGCAGATATTTCTGAAGAGCGTTTAATTCAAACAAAAAAGGAGTTAGCCGCTAAAGGAATTACGGATGTTTATTATCAAACAGTTGAGATAACTTCAAAAGAAAACGTTGCTGCATTAGCAAAAAAAGCTTCAGAACTAGGGTCACTTAAAGGTTTAGTTCACACCGCAGGTTTATCACCAACAATGGCTGATTCTAAACGTATAACAGCAGTAAACTTAGTTGGTACGGGAATTGTCCTAGATGCGTTCCTCCCCTTTGCCACACAAGGTACTGCTGTAGTATGTATCTCATCAATGAGTGGTCATATGGCACCCCGTGTAGGCCCATATAGTGAAGTTTTAAAACAACCTTTAGCTGAAAACGTTATCGACAGAATGGAGCAATTTACGCAAGGTAACGCTGATGCAGCATATAGCTTATCAAAATTAGGTGTACTTTTAATTGTTGAAGACCAAGCTTGGACATGGGGCGAAAAAGGAGCTCGAATCACCTCAATCTCTCCTGGTACAATTAATACACCTATGGGGCGTCAAGAAGCTTCCCAACAAAAGGAAATGAAAACAATGCTGGATAACACGCCTTTACGCCGTGAAGGTGAAGCTTGTGAAATTGCATCAGCTGTGGCATTCCTCCTTAGCGATGCAGCATCCTATATTACAGGCATAGACTTACGTGTAGATGGTGGGACTATTGCAAACTTAAATCGACTGCAAGCATTCCAATCGTAACCTACACTTTTTAACAACTCCTGTAGTAGAGTTGGTTCACTTACATGATGAACCAACTCTTTCCAATGACTCGACGAAAGCACTTGTTTGATAATGGACTATTGTAGAAGACTTCTTAGCAAGAATTGCTTAAGTGTAAAAGGTAATATTATACTCTAAGTTTTTTAATTCGCTCTACACTAACAGAATATTCCGTTAATTAATTTGTTAACTATTAATTAAGAAATGACTATTTGAATCTGCTCTTTAATATTTCCCTTAGTTAATCCTCCGTGGTAACAAACCACAGATTCAATGTCGAGTTCTAGGTATTTCTTCAATGAGAGTTGAGCCTCATTTATATTGAGGACTGTCGGGACATGAATTCCAGCAATTATTCCGTCTACACTGTACATCGAATCGCCGGCAATGAGTGTTTTACTTTGTTTCAAATAAAGGCTGATATGGCCCGGCGTATGCCCTGGCGTATGGATGATACGAATTCCACCGCAATAAGGTAATTCTTGGCCGTCTTCCAAAGAAGCGTCCACTGTGCCCTTCGGAGGGTTCTCTATGTGCCCATCTTTCAATAGAGATAAATCCCCTTGAATATAAGGCTTATCCAAATCGTGAGCATACACTTTAATGTTACTACCACCCGCCTGTAATAGTTCAGGTAGATTCCCTATATGATCGATATCCTGATGTGTCAAAATGATCACTTTTAGTTCATCGAACGACACTCCTACCTGAGCCATTGCCGCACATAATTCTTCAATTTGTCCAGGGAAGCCAGTGTCAATTAAAACAGTCATTTCTTGATCCCTTAAAAGAATAGGATGAATAACATTGCCATGAAAATCAAGTTGGAGCATTTCTACGCCTTTAGAAATTTCCATCACTGTGGTCTCCTTCAAAATTAGATTTTATTGATGTCTAACAATGGGATTGACTTACACAAGAAGTAAAGAATGAAGCGAATTTTGATCGTTTAATATTGTTATTACGTAGTTTTAATACATATTCATGTTCACCAGAGCCTACAAGATAAGTGAATTACCCATAATTTTTACTTCAACTTCCTCGTCACAAGTTCCTGCTAATTTTCATTAATATAGTCTGATTACTGAACGAAATAAATCCAGTTCACGAATTAATAAATAAACTAATAACTGAATTTGTTCAACGTTGAACAACACATAAAAAAATGCCAATTTCCCATTAATAGAAATCGGCACTTGTTTATAAGTTATGCATTTAGCGTGACGCTTTTGGCGGTTGGCAGACGTCACATTTACGTTGGTTTTTATTTTTAAATTTCGTAAATGTTTTTTCAAAGTTGCTGCCACATGCACATTTAAATAGTAATTTCTGAGAATAACCGTGATATTCCGTCGTTAGCAACTTACTTTCTGAATTGTTCTCAACAAATTCTTTAATTTTATCAATCGACCATTGTTTATTCATTGTTTTACACCTCCATATATTATCACTTTGCGGAGGCTATTCTTGGCATCCGTTCATTTATAATTAAAAGTCTTAATTATCTTAAGCGCTTTATTATAACATGCGCTAGCACACAATTAAACACATGGCGGATAAAAAGAGCTCACATTGATGCCCAGCCCAACGTGAATGACGGATAGAGTAGACAATGCGGCGGATAGAATGCTCGAACTGACGGATAGAGTTCCCAAACCCTCCTTCTACCCGGATTTATTAAATCTCATTGGTTGCTAACTTTTTTCCTGGTTAAAACTGATGAACCGTAAAACGATGTACTGACGCTAAATGAACTTACTTCAAATGTTCTACATCCAAGGTACTCCTCATAAATTGACTAAAATAAGCAATAAGGAGACCGTAAAAAATGAATGTTGTACATTATTATGAAAATAAGATTGCCGTTTTAAATCAATTGTTAGTGCGTATTCCCGCTATTGATGAGCAAATCCACATTAAAGGTCGTAAAGCAAAAGTTGTCGAGATTATTAAAATGGATGATCACAAATATCGTGTACATGTGATGTTTGAAAAAATTACAAAAAAACAACCATTAACCAAAGATTTGGGTAAGAAAAAAAGATAACTACTTCCCTTTCCACTTTAAATCACTAGAATTCCCATTCAAACTACATGCCAAAGCTATCATTTCATCATTAAATGAAATGATAGCGCTTTGATAATTTACATGCTTAATCCTAATGTATTTAGTTTGCAGCGTTCCAATGTGGGGTATTACATAAACTAAAGCAAGTCATAATACATTGTCTTGTACGGATAATTTATGTGGCAAAACAGCTTAGACGTTCATCTAGCATTCGAGTTTATCAGCGATTGCAAACTATTCTCAATTAATTTGTAAATCTTCAACCAAAGTGATTGACTTTTTAATTGATAACAATTATCATTATCAATAGATTATTTCTTTTCTCCAAATGCTTAATTCAGAATCCCCCTCTTTTTTGAATAAGCATGTATCAAACGGATATTCTTACATCAGACTAAGAATATCCGTTTTTAAATTTATAAACTTACATAACTTGAAGGAGCTGTTATTAATGGATTTTCGTATTGAAAGAGATACTATGGGTGAAGTTAAAGTACCGGCAGATAAAATTTGGGGCGCACAAACACAGCGCAGTAAAGAGAACTTCCAAATCGGTACTGAACACATGCCGATTGAGCTCGTGCAAGCCATGGCTATTTTAAAGAAAAGTGCAGCTATTGCCAATAACAAGCTTGGTAAGCTTTCAGATATCAAAGCGCATGCGATTGTGCAGGCGGCTGACGAAGTGTTAAACGGTCAATGGGACGATCAATTCCCGCTTGTCGTGTGGCAAACAGGCAGTGGTACACAATCAAATATGAATGTCAACGAAGTCATTGCGCACCGTGCGAACCAGATTTTACAGGATGCAGGTCAAGCTGATCGCATTCATCCAAACGATGATGTTAACAAATCACAAAGCTCAAACGATACGTTCCCAACAGCCTTGCATATTGCCGCTGTGTTGAAAGTAGAAGATTACTTACTGCCCCGCCTTCGTTTACTGAAAGCGACATTTGATGACAAAGCTGCAAACTTTAAAGATATTATTAAAATTGGCCGTACCCATCTACAAGATGCGACCCCACTGACTCTAGGGCAAGAAATAAGCGGTTGGTCGGCAATGTTAGAAAAATCTGAGCGTATGATTAAACACAATGTTGAGTATATGAAAGAACTCGCTATTGGTGGTACTGCAGTTGGTACGGGTATTAATGCACACCCTGAATTCGGTGACCGTGTAGCAGCAGAAATTAGTGCGTTAACTGGAAAAAGTTTCACATCAGCGGCTAATAAATTCCATGCACTAACAAGCCATGATGAGGCTGTTGTCGCACATGGTGCATTAAAAGCACTTGCTGCAGACTTAATGAAAATTGCCAATGACGTTCGTTGGTTAGCCAGCGGTCCTCGTTCTGGTATTGGTGAAATCACAATTCCAGAAAATGAACCCGGCTCATCCATCATGCCAGGTAAAGTGAACCCAACACAGAGTGAAGCCATGACAATGGTTGTAACACAAGTTGTTGGGAATGATGCAACCATCGCCTTTGCCGCTTCACAAGGAAACTTTGAGCTAAATGTCTTTAAACCAGTCATCATTTATAACTTCTTACAATCCACTCGACTACTAGCTGATACCATGAAATCATTCAATGATCACTGTGCAGTTGGCATCGAGCCAAATAAAGAGGTTCTTGACCATAACCTGCAAAACTCATTAATGTTGGTTACAGCATTAAATCCATATATCGGTTATGAAAATGCAGCAAAAATTGCGAAGAAAGCCCATAACGAAGGCACAACATTAAAAGAAGCAGCTATTGCTACAGGCTTACTAACTGAGGAACAATTCGATGAATATGTTGATCCAGTTACAATGATTTATCCAAACGCAAAATAATTCCACCAAAAAAACCCAGCCAAGTTTCCTCTCTTTGCTGGGTTTATTTAATTTTGACATTGTGGTACTTCAACGATTAATCCTTAAATCTACCCATTACAACTGTATGATAGTAATGGCCATCTGAAAGTATTTTATCATTTTTCAATAGTCCTTCTACTTCAAAGCCTAGCTTTTCATAGAGCCTAATCGCTTTGTCATTCGTTTCTAAGACATGCAATGCCATTTTTTTAATATCGTTGGCATCTGCCCAATCAATGGATAGCTGTAAGAAGTTTTTTCCGATGCCGTACCCCAAATTCAACTTTATGAGAAAATCTTTTTAACGCAAAGCCTTCACATCTGGAAAACCCCACAATTCGATGATGAGCAACTGCCACTAAAAATATGTTTCGAGGATGGTCAGTGTCCGCTTTAATCAATTGTTGAAAATCTTTCGTATCGATAATAGCCTCACCTTTTTCTCGGTCAAGGTTTTCAGTCTCCCCATCAATTTGCATCCTTAATGCTGATAATTCAAACGCATCTGTTTCAAATGCAGACCTGATTGTATAATGCAGCCCGTTTTGATAAAATTCTTGTTGGTTTATAAGCATAGTATCTCCTATCTTTGCTACGCCAGTTACAACTGAAAGCTAGTGCTTGGCTGAATTTTTACAAATCGATTATTCCATATAAATTCATGATGCTTAATGATCTGTTCAGCATCCAACACAGGATTATTTATTGTGCTATGTGCACCTTCTATTAAAATATTACGGTGGTATCCATGGCTATACGCACTGCGAATCGTAGTATCTAAACAAAATTCTGTTTGCGCACCGACAAAAATAAGCTGATCAATCTTAGAATCCTGCAAAAATTGCGCTAATTCCGTTTTATAAAAAGCATCCCAAGTTGTTTTGGTAATCACTTTGTCTTGCTGCTGTTTATGTAGTCCAAGATGTAGTTCCCATCCTGGCTTTCCAAAGGCCATTTCATCATCTTGCCCTAAATCTGTATGCTGTATAAAAATTACCTGAATGTCTTTCGCTCTAGCCCATTGAATTAAGTGATTAATATTTGCTACAACTTGCTTAGATTCAAATAATTGATACTTCTTTTTTATAAAGAATACTTCTTGCATATCTACTACGACTAATGCCTGTTTCATATTATCCCCCTACAAGTTTCTGCATTTTTTCTTTATTATTGTATACGAAAGGATTTTGAATTAAAAGAACCCCAAAGCACCGCTACCTATGAGAGTTTACAAAGGTCATGGTATCGACTGGGTTACTCCACTACAATGACACATAGCGCTTTACATTTTCACTCACCGTACGAACAATGACCACATTAGTAAGTATGGGATTATCTCGACTCATGCCTTTCTTGCGCGTAATGCTGTCATTCGCTCATAAAAAAATCCAAAAACACCCTCCATTACATAATGCAAGAAGGGTGTTTCGGCTTTTTATTTCATTAATTCTTCAACGAATTCTACAGGTACATAAGTTTTTGTTGGTTCTAATAAAGCTGGTGCCACTTCAAAGTGACGAAGAGCTTTATTGTAGCCGTATTCTTTTTGACCGCGTGTTATCGTATACGATAATGCGCCTTTTGATACGATTGCACCTTTTCCTGTTGATTCTACTTTATAGCCCAGTTCTTCAGCAATTAAACGTAAAGGCACCATCGTCGCACCCTCTACTTCATAGAAATCATTTTTGATAATTTCTTCTACAGCAGTTTGCGATGGGTCCACTTCACCTGGGTCCACTTCACCTGGCTCTTCCACTATCGTATCTAAAACTACTACTTTTGATGGTGGCGTTTGTGCTGGGATGCTCATTGTTGTAATTGTATAGAACACAAGTAAATTTTGCTCTGCTAAATCTTCAACTGTCACATCTTTGCCAGATAAACTTTGTAGTTCCGTTTCTTTGCCAACATTTAATTTTAACGTATTATCAACGTTCACTAAATCTTTATTGAAAAAGTCAACTGTGGCACTGCCCATTTCCTCTGTTTCAACAATAAGTACTTCTGGGTTGTATTGTGGAGGATAAATCATTATCATCGGTTTATTTGCATACGTGTAAGCTGTTACTTTATCACCCTTTTGAAGTTTTACTTCTTTACCAGTATTATCGAAAACAAGCGTGTCCTCATTGACAACAAATACGTTAATTTTTTCGCCTTCTTTAACCGTATAATATGTAGCATTGTCACGTACTTCCACATTATCAACTGTGCCTGCCACTTGCATAAAGATTGGCTGTTCTTGAGGTTTTTGTGCTTCATCATTTTGTGCGTTCGTCACGACTGCCTCTCCTCCGTTTGCTGATACAGTTGGTGCGACTACTGCGCCTCCGATTAATAATGCTGACATTGCAAATGGTACGACTTTCGTCATTTTCATAAAAAGCATCTCCTTTATTTCACGAATTCATAGTAGTAGTCGATTTATAAAGCAAAAGGTTACAACATTACCAGTTTATTTTTCAATTTTATGATTACGAGAATAAACATCAGTAAATGCAGCTAAAAAATGAATTGAAGCCGATTTAATACTCGTTGTAAAAAATATTGATGTTCACTTTGCTTAGTCCTTATATCCAACGCTGTATCTGGATGATCCGTAATAACCCCTGCAACATTTTTTCCGATAAATTCTTGTAAAGAGCGATCTTTGTTTAAAGTCCACACAAATAAATCCATATCGCTTTGCTGTAATTCTGCAATTAAATTATCAGAAACCCAAGATTCCTCTAATGCTATAAAATCTACTGGCGTCTCAGTCATGGAGCCAACAGTAAGCGCATAGACAATGCCAACACGTAAGTTAGGGGCTAATTTTTTTAACTGTGTCATCAATTGGGAACTAGCAGACTGAACATAATAAGTATCAAGTACTTGATAGGCTTTTAACTTCTCTACTAAGCTTGGTAACAGATTTTCGGTTTCATTGCCCTGCACCTTTAACTCGATCAGTAAGGCCACATCAAGAGCTTTTGCCATCTCAATAAAATCATCCAGTGACGAAATTTTATCGCTATAACCATCTGAATGAACTGTAATGGTCTCTAATTCACTTAGGGTCATATTCGTTACTACGCCATTTTTACCCGCTAATCTTCTTAATGTCCGATCATGGAACACGACAAAATCTCCATCAATTGTTTGCTGAATATCTATTTCTACCAAGTCTGCGCCTGCAGCTGCCGCTCTCACAAGTCCACCAATGGTGTTTTCCACAGCTTCTGCCGTGTATCCTCGGTGGGCGATAATTTTTGTATCAGGTGCATAAACACTTTTCTCTAAAGTCTTCACATTCAGTACACTCAATACGATAAATACAATGCAAACCACTATCGATAATCGTTTGTAGCGCTTTTTCACAAAGTTTGGTGAAATTTTTGCTTTCGATAAGAGCGGTGTATTATAGGTAATTGCTACCATTACCTGTGAAAACATTGCCTGTAACAAACTGAATAACACTACAAAGGTGATTTCCAAAAATGCCAATGTCATACCGGCTGTTAAAAGAGCACTACTCGGCAACACACGTTCTAAGATATATAGTGGTAATGTACCGACAACGGTAATACCTAGTAATAATAGCAAGTGACCCGTTAAAACCATCGCCAATAATACGAGTAATTCAAACAAGCCTCTTTTTGAAAAGCGCCAACTTTGTACGAGCGATTGACGAATGGAAATCTTTGGTTGAATCGTAAATATTGGCAATGTCAGGACACTTCGTACGCCAACAATTACTAGTACACTTGCTACAGCAGCATAAAGTAGCTTTCCTGACCGACTAAGCATTAATTCATCTGTTATAAAATGAGGAATGGAAATGGCTTGAGTTAACGTCAGAGGTAGCATAAATGAAGCTAGTGGTAGCAACAGGGCAATATAGACAATCAAATAAATTACCTGAACGCTATAAAAATAAACGACTTTCCGATTAAGCTGTTGCCAAATTGTCCAAAATTGATAACGAATCCCACGTTGCTGATTAAATGCCATTAAAAATAGAAAACCCATTTCATAATAAATAAATAGTAGGACTACCATTATCCAAATAACAATCATACCCATAACCAATGGATGCGCTAAAAAGCTTTGGATATTTTCCTCTGTAATATGTGTGTAGCCGGTTACTCGCAGCATTAGCTTAAAAATAAGCGTTGTGACTGGCACAATCAATAAAAATTGAAATAGCCGTATCAGTGCAAAAACTTGTATATAATCAATGCGATACTTATATATATTGTAGATGGCTAGTCTCATAATTTGAACTGCCTTGTGCATTCACTCACCCCCAGTCGCATACTAATGTATTTCCCCAATAACGTACTTACTACACTTTTTCTCACTATCTATAAGATATGAATGGCAATATACTTTCAATTCCTTTCAAGGGAAAAGTCTTATCCATAAAACAATTTGTCCATTATAGTATGTCATTACATATCATGGGATTTATGCATTAAGCACAAACATATAAATTTTTTGAAACTTATACCCATCTGATTCGGTAAATAGATATGAAAACTTATAAATGGAGGTATACATATGAAAAACTTTTACATTGGCGACATTATAAGTACAATCATGATACTACTTGTTTTCGTAGTTATTTTTTACGTTATGATAAAAATGATAAAAAAATTAAAGCCTTTGTCTTCAGTGGCTTCTTCGCCCCCCGAAGACACACTCCTCCGACAAGTTGATAATCTCACTTCGCGTGTTAATAGCTTGGAACTACAAGTAAAAGAGTTGTCCGAAAGTCATCATGCAAATCAAGTCGTTAAGACAAAAAAATCGCCGTGAAGATTACTCTTCACGGCGTTTTTTTGTTTTTGCATAGACAATTTGCCCCTCTATTACTGTATATGCGACGTCTATATGGGGCACTTTTTCGATGTCTACCTTAAAAATATCTTCCTCACATACAGTAAAATCCGCCGTATAGCCCGCTTCAATCTTACCTCGCACATGGTGCTGTCCGATGATTTCTGCAGCCCCTACTGTATACAAGCGTACAGCTTCAAAGCGTGAAATTTTTTCCCTCGAACCATAGCCATCATGCAATTCGCCAAAATTTCGTCTTGTCACAGCAGCGTAAATTCCATGTAACGGGTTGGGCTCTTCAATCGGTGCATCACTACCTCCTGCTACAATAAGCCCATGAGCCAGAAGCGATTTTAGTGGATGTAAACCTTCCGCCCGCTGTTTTCCTAACCTTGCGAGCTCCGCTTTATATTCGCCTTGAACAAACTGTGGTTGCATATCCACTGCTACAGGTAACGCTGCTAGCTTTTGTAAAATGTCCTTCTCAACCAAGCTACAATGAATAACGCGGTCTAATTGCCCCTCTTGCGGCGGATATTTCGCAAACACCTCTACAATTGTCGTAATCGCTAAATCACCAATCGCATGCACAGCAACCGTTTGTCCATACTTTCTTGCAAGCTGCACATATGCCTCTAATTGCTCTGTTGAATGCACAAGCATTCCACTATTGTCAGGCTCATCACAGTATGGTTCACGGAGAGCCGCTGTTCGTCCACCAAATGCACCATCGATGAAGATTTTCATCGCTCCAAACTCGACAAATAATGATGATTGTTCATGCAGTTGCACAACTTCCTCAAAAACAGCGTGATGTTGTAGTAAATGCACTTTAAAAGATCTCTGTTCCTCCACGATTTTTCGAAAAGCAGCAATAGGCTGAATCGGCGGTCCATAGTAGCTTAAATCCTCAGAATGCCCTCCGACAAGACCGTACGATTGTAGTGAGGTTACAGCTTTTCCAAGGGCATCTTCAAGATAAGCAGGCGTAATATGTGGCATCTGATTGACGATCATATATAACGCCGCATCCTTTAAAACACCCGTGACTTGTCCATTGACCTTGTCAATAATACCGCCCTCAGGTGAAGGTGTATCATTGGTAATCCCTGCAAAAGCAAGTGCCTTTGAATTAGCTAGTATTAAATGATGGCAGCTACGTTTGATAATAAGATGGGCTTTACCCAGTGCATCAAGCTCAGCTAATGTCGGAAAAACTGGTGCTAAAAATTGTGTTTCATTGAGCCCGATAGCTATGATCCATTCTTCTGGCGTCGCAGTAACCATACGTTGGCGAATAATGGCGAGTAGCTGATCCTTACTTTTCACGTTTGATACATCAATATGCTTTAACTTTTCACCATAACCGATAATATGTAAATGACTATCGACAAATCCTGGGTACATCACACAACCATGTAATTGTTGGATAGAAGCAGCTTGTGGCAACAAGCCTTTTACTGAGCCTGTTGCCACAATTTTTCCGTCTTGTTCAAGCACAGCTTCAACTGTTTCGCCAACTTTTGCCATCGTGTAAATCGTTCCACCTGTCCATAACGTTGCCAAAACTATTCTCCTCCTATGCTATTGCTTCAATTAAATGCGCTCTTTCTAAGCGTTTACGTACAATAACACCAAGCCATGCAGCTACTACCGCCTTCACAATCCCTACAACGATAAATGGAGCTACGCCGCCCATAAATGCAGCCGTCCATGATAAATCCGCTAAAATTTTTAACCATACTGTACCGAATGTCAATGTCACAGCCATTCCAATAATGTTTGCAATGATTGCTTGTACCAGCGTAATACCGAATTTATCTAAGTATAACCCCATAATAATAGCCGTTACGAGGAAACCTACAATATACCCGCCTGTTGGCCCTACTAAAATAGCAAATCCTCCTGACATCCCACTAAATACTGGCATACCCGCTGCACCTAGTAAAATATATAACAATACGGATATTGTACCAAGCTTTGTGCCCAAGATTGTAACGATTAAGCCAACTGCTAATGTTTGCCCTGTAATTGGTATAAGTGGTAGTGGAATCGTTACTTGCGCAAGTACGGCAATAATTGCTGCACCAAATGCCGCTAACACATAATTATATGTATGACTCTTCTTCAAATGAAACTGCCTCCCTTTGTACGTTAACTAAATAATTAAATAAGTTAACACAAAGATAAAGCAAATGAAAACTGTTGTCAATCCATTTTGAAAAATTGCTATATAAAAAGAAATTGCTATAGTGAACTAGCAATTTCCTTCAGTGAACTTTCTTACCAAAGAGGCTCATTCATAGGATCATCTTCTTGTAAACCAAAGATATATGGTGCTAATTGATAATAATAAATAAAGACACCTGCGCCAAAAAAGCCAATACCGAGGAAAAAGTTATCAAAAAGTTGATTCATGAAAATCATCATAGGAAAAGGGATATTAAGTATTCCAGCTAATTGGACAGATTTTTTCGTCCGATATTGTTTTTTCCCGCAGTACGGGCACTCTATTTGCCCATTTTTACGATAAAATTTTCGTGCTTGTTTGGGGGTCCAAGTTTCTGCGCACTCGATACATACAGGTAAACCATACCCCTTTTTTCGCAACAAGCGTTTTATAATAGACGTGACACCAATAAATAAAAGAAAGAGTAATATACCTCTCACTAGGTCATAATCTAAAAATGTCCAAAAGCTCGCTGTTTCCGTTTCTTGCTGTAAGACAGCGGCCTGTTGGCTGCCAGCTGTACGCTTATCTTTGCCCTGCGATAATAAATATGTAAACGTAAGGGCAAACACAGTGAAAGTCGCAAGTACAATTCGATACTGCCACTGGCCGCTACTTCTCGGCTTGCTTTTCCCGTGCACTTTTTGCACGATTGCTTGCTTTTTTTCGGCTGAAAGCTTTATATCCTGAAGCTCCGTTAACACATCTTCCTTAAATTGATTCATGGCGTAACACCTCCCAGTCATAGTCACCAATTGCTGTAGCTAACTGTTTTCTAGCACGCTGTAATCTCGTTCGTACCGTTGCTTCTGGACAACGAACAAGCTGTGCAATTTCTACTGTGTTCATATCCTCGAAATAATAAAGAATGAGTACTTCTCTATATTGCACAGATAATGTAAACAAGGCATCCACTAACTCTCGCTTTGTAGACTTAGCCAGTAATTCTTTTTCTGGCGTGATTGTCGTTGGGCGCCCCGTTATTTTTTCAAATAGTGACAGTCGTTTACTTTTCCAGCTGCGTAAATAATCGTGACTGCGGTTAACTGTCATTTTCACCAAATATGTACGTAATGATGATTCTTGCCGAAACTGCTGTTGTTTCTGATAAAAGGCGATAAACACATCCTGCACAATGTCCTCAGCGGTCGCTTCATTTTTCACATATAAATAAGCAACCTTTAGTAAATAATCACCGTGCTCTGTTATAACTTGTTCAATCTCCATCGCTGTCCTCACCTTCTTTCTAAACTACTGACGGATGCTAGTCGATTTACGATTCATTTTTTTATCAAATTATTTTTCCTGATTTTTTTGTAAATAAAGCTTTATTCTGATAAAGTAAAAAAGTGACGAATTTTGTACGAGGAGTTGTAAAAAAATGACCGTAAAACACCAAGTAAAGGCTATATTGAGGGAGCCGGACATGCACTTTGAAAATCGTGCACGTTTACTAGTCAAGTGCCCCGATCAACCAGGAATTGTGGCTGTACTATCTTCATTTTTATTTAATTATAATGCAAATATTATAGAGTCGAGCCAATATTCTAGCGATCCTGAGAATGGTACTTTCTTTATTCGGATTGAATTCCATTGTGACAACCTACAAGAAAAATCAACGAAAATGGAAGAAGAATTTACATATATTGCAAATGACTATGGTATGGAAGCTAAATTTTGTTATTTAAATAAGCGGGAACGTACAGCCATTTTCGTATCAAAAGAGCTACACTGTCTGCAAGAGTTATTATGGGAATGGCAGAATGGTGATATAGAGACGGATATTGCAGTGGTCATTAGCAATCATGAGGACGCTCGCGCGATTGTTGAGTCGTTTAATATTCCATTCCATTATATCCCTGCACATAAAGAGATTCGTCAACAAGTAGAGCAACAACAAATACGTTTAATTGAAGCGTATGATGTGGACCTACTGATTCTCGCACGCTATATGCAAATATTAACACCTGAATTTGTGAATCATTTCAAAAATCGTATCATCAATATTCATCATTCTTTCTTACCAGCATTCATCGGTGCAAACCCATACGAGCGTGCACATACGAGAGGCGTCAAACTGATTGGGGCAACTTCACATTATGTCACAAATGACTTAGATGAAGGACCGATTATTGAGCAAGATGTAGAACGAGTGGATCATCGTGATACGATAGTAGATTTGAAAAAAATTGGCCGTCAAATTGAACGTCGCGTCCTGACGAAAGCCGTAAAATGGCACCTGGAAAACCGTATTATTGTTGAGGGCAACAAGACGATCGTTTTCCATTAATTCATCAATTGTAATTTTTTGAAAACAAAAAAAGAGGGGTTTCAAAGCCCCTTCTTTTAATTTTATTTTTTACCATTTACCACATCGCTATATTGGTTATAGAGTGTAATTTGATTACGTCCATTGCGTTTTGACATGTAAAGCGCACTGTCCGCATGCTGTATTAATGGTTCAACTTGATTGATTTGCCCACAGTCATTCGTACTCACACCTATACTAAATTCTAAATGTACAACCTCGTCATTGATCGTTAATGCTAATGACGTTAAAGTATGATAGAGCTTTTGTGCAATGCTTTGAACAGACTCACCTTCTTTTAAATGAGTAAGGATAATAAACTCATCCCCACCAAAGCGAGCAACGATTGCTTCATATGGTTGAAAATAATTTTGGAGAGTAGTAGCTGTTATGGTCAGTGCATCATCCCCAAATAAATGACCATTGGAATCATTAATCGATTTAAAATGGTCCAAATCAACCATCATTAAAGCCAGTTGGTATTTTTCCTGAGCAGCAGTTTTCACCATCTTCTCCGCATGTTCATCAAAATAGCGTCGATTATAAATATTTGTTAGCGGATCAATGTACGAATTTCGTTCAAATTGTTTTTTCTGCGCATTATACTCCATTTCAAATAAAACTTGTGTATAATTCTCCCTTTGAATTTCTAATAAAATGTTTATATATTCCTTTTGAATAGCGCACAAAATGATTTTATTCCCTTGGTCTTCGATTAACTTTACTAAGGAATTATAAATAATCTGAAGTAACGATAAGTCATTATTTTGCATGGCAAAATGCTTCGACTTTTGATACATATCAATCGCTTCACCTATTCGTCCCTGTTTTTCACAAAGTAAGGCATAGGCATTAAAAACTTCTAATTGCGCCTTACTATAAGGCGGTGCTTGAATGGTCTCAAGTAAATGCTGTAATAGCGCATGAGCTTCATCAAATTCTTCCAACCAAATATGGGCTATGGCTAAATTTGTCTTCGAATGGATAATACCTTTATAGGGTTGCACATGTTGCGTGTCAAATTCGTTGCCATAATAGAGACTCTTTATAGCAAGTTCCTTTGCCTTACCATATTTTCCTAGTTCAATTTCTAAACCACTCAAATTATTATAGATTTTACCCATGCTCTCCACATGTTGAATACGCTCCGCAATTTCCAGTCCCTTCATCATAAACTCCTCTGATTTTTTCAGATGACCAAATGTTCCCCAATAGATGGAGGCAAGTGAATAATACTGAATGACGTCGATATCATTGCCATACAAGAAGGTAAGTTCGCGATATTGCTCAAGTAAATTAATGGATATTTGTAAATCTCCCACTTGAAAATAGCTCATACAACGGTACCTTAACAGATGCATTGCTTTATCGTATAAGGCTAGCGCATAGGCATTATCAATTGCGGCACTACTTAATTCTATATATTCTAAATAGCGATTCGCACTATATAATTCGTCTAGAGTAATCATTAATTCTTCAAATTCTTGTGTCTCCATACCGCCCCTCCTTATAATATCTCTTATTTCTTTAATACTACCTCCCCCCTCAAAATATTACAATTCTTTGTACTCATTTATTTAATGACAACTGAGTAATTTAACCTAAAACACTATTATAAATGGAAAACAAGCCCCTGTAACAGTGACTTGTTAGGAGTTCTGCCATTTTTCATGATGCTTGACTGCCAAACTCTAATCGTTTCACCTGTACGTTTATTTTTTCAAAAAAGTATGACTAAATATCATTGACCTTTGAGCATACTCCAATGTTATGATGCATACAGGAGGTGCTTATTGTGCAGATAAAACATTTTGCTAACAAATATAAATTAACAACTGATACAGTTCGCTACTATGAAAAGGAGGGTTTATTGACACCGACGAGACAAGATAACGGCTACAGAAAATATGACGTGACGTTCGAAAAAAAAATAAAATTCATTCTAGTACTAAGAAAATTAGGTTTTTCACTGCAAGAAATTAAACAGTTACTACTATTGGAGAATAAACCAGTCTCTCCTACTTGCAATCAACAAACTGTTCAGTTATTCACAGCAAAAATTATGAACATAGAACAGCAAATTCATTTTTATCAGCAAGCGGTTCTGTCTCTACAACTCGTCCAAACATTGATGTATGACGGTAAGTACGAAGAAAACAAAGAAAAGATCGCATTACAGATAGAGAATATGTATAAAAATTTACAAGAAGGTCGTGACAATCATGAAACTCCGTAAAGTTATTTATCTCGAATATTTTATTGCATTTTTATTATGTATTTATTTTTATTGGCATTTCGATTTTTCCATGTTACTGTTTATTCTGCTTTTATTAGTCCCTGATTTTAGTATGTTAGGTTATCTGTTCAATACAAAAATTGGTGCTTTATTTTATAATATCGGACATAGTCTCGTGCTTCCAGCCATCTTGTTAATGATTGCTTTTGCGTTAAACGCCTCACTACTACTAATGCTATCTATTATTTGGCTATCACATATCTTTTTAGATCGCACGCTAGGATATGGCTTGAAATATAATGAAGCATTCAACAAAACACACCTACAACAAATCACCTAACTATCAAAAGTAGTTGATGGTTCTAGCGTCTGTTGTTGCTATTCTAGCGGTGATTTTGGTCATGCTATCGGCGATGATTGCAATTTTATCAACTTTAGTAACGTTAAAAGGGCCCCTCTTACAGGGCCTTTTAACGTGTAGGCTGTAGGTCAGTGTATACCTTTGACAGGTTTGCTTTTATGCCATTTACACCTTGCCATTGTTGATATTGAATAGGTATTTCAAAGTCAGCGATAAAGTCTTCACGTGTTATTTTACTATGATGAGCTTCTGTTGCTCTTTGAATTAATAAAGATAAATAATCTAATATTGTATTACACATGGCCATTCTCCCAATGCCCCCGTGACCGGGAACCATCATTTCGATATCCATTTGTTTGACTACCTGCAAAATAGACAAAAATTCCGTAGAGTCGTATATCGGGACGTGTAAATCTTTTGTTATTAAATCACCCATAAATGCTATCTTTTCAGTGGGTAAATACATAAAGGTATCACTCGGTGAATGACCTCCACCTAAACAATACAATTCTACACTTCGGCTTGCACCTTTTATTATCAATTTTTCCTCAAAGAGGACTGATGGTAGCAAAATGTTCATATTATGTAGGTCCCTTAATACTTTTGACATTTCATTAAATTGGTTTATTAAGCTCTTTTTTAAAATGGCATCATCTGTTACATCAATTTGATTGTTCAATTTTAGAAGGTGATGTTCCATACCCCTCTCTTCCTTTTCTACATCATCCATCTTATTTTTTTCTTCACACCATTTATGGGTTAATGAAGTAGCTATGATCGTTGTGTCCATAAACACTTGATTGCCAAAGACATGATCTCCATGGTAATGACTGTTGATAAGGTACTTTACTTTCTTGCCAGTTATGTTTTCAGCTTGACACCGTAATTCCTTCCCCGCTGAAGGTGTGCCAAGCGCGTCAAAAACAAGTAATTCATCCCCCAAATCAACAATCCCCGCATTGCTCCAAGCACCTTGACCTGGCTTTGCGATAGCCGCATATATGCCTTCACATAAAGAATGTAGCGTAAAATATTCTGTGTCTATCACCACATCCACCATCCCCCTATTCTGGCAACTATATTTTTACATATTATAGCATTTGTTGCTTGGCGGTGAAGCAAAAAAACCCACTCTTATTGAGTGGATTTTCTCTTGATTATATAAATCGTTTAAACATCTTCTCGTATAGTGCCACAATAAGTATCCCACCTAGCAATGGAATCAGTGAGCTGAAGCTGAAATAAAAGCCTCCCTCATGAAATTCACCGACAAGTTGAAATTGTAGCCATGTAACGTTGTATGTTTCCCCTACTCCATATAAAAAACCTGTGCTAAATAAAAACAATGCCAGACATTTTATAAATTCAGCCTTCCGCATATATGCCACCTCACTGAACAACAGTCATTTGTTGTGTATAAGCTAAAATATCCTCAGTTGTTAATTCTGGGTTTTCAATGATAATTCCATATTGATAGCCCTTTTCCTGCCAGCTAATATAACGGAAATTTTCTGTATCCATTATTGTACCTTTTTGGCCACGCACTTCGATTTCTTTCTCACCTGGAATATTATCGAGTTCCGCATGGCTTGCGTCAACTTTAAAAACTGAAACTGAAAATTGCTGTACCTCTTCCTTTACATATTCAAATGTAAACTCAGGGCGCTCCTCTAATCCTTTATCCAACGAAATTGTATGCACTGTTAATCCCTCTGCTTCAGGTAACATTAAAAATTGACCTAGTTGCACTTTCGCTTCATCCAGTGTTACCGTCTCCGAAGCATAATCTTCCTCGCTCATTTCCTCCACTGTTGCATCTTCTGGAATATCTACAGTAAATTGTGCGTCATCAATTTTTTTATCAACATCCAATTTTGTGTACTCGGTCGTCATTTTATTTCCAGCACTATTAGTTGTTGTTTTTAACGTCAGCCACGTTTTTTTATCAATCCATACTTCCATATCGCCAAGTAATGTATCTGTTTTTTTAGCCTTTGCCACGATTCGATACGTATCTCTTCCTGCAATTTTTTCTTCACCTGCAATCGAAATATCATGAGAATCTTTCATCATTTTGAACAAAATTTCTGCCTGATCCTTTGGTGATTGGAGCCCATCGAATGCACCCTCAGCATAATTCATTTTATGCACAGTATTGCCTACTACATCATACGTAATTAGCTGTGAGCCATTATTGACCGAAATAATATGCTCTCCATTTTCACTAGTCATCTCAATACGTCGTTTTCCATCCTTAGTCCACTCTTTAACTTGTGCTTTCCCACCAAGCTCGCCCATATCCATTGTATATTCCCCGTAATACGTATCTGCTTCTTTTGTTTCCTGTAATGCTTGATCTATAATCTCCTGAGGTGAATAGGATCCTTGCGTATTACAACCAACTAAGCTAAATGTCAGTGCAGTAACTAAGCCCGCTGCACGTAATGATTTTTTCCAATTCATTGTTAATTCTCTCCTATATATGGTGGTAACCAGCACAGTACTGCTGTCCCGTAACCTTTTTGTGATACCAGTTCTACAGTCCCACCATGTTTTTCTATTATTTGTTTTGCAATATTTAAGCCCAAACCTGTACCACGTTGCCCTACTACAGTACGAGCATTATCTACTTGGTACAGCGGTTCGAATAATTTTTTTATATCTTCTTCCTTCACGCCTTGTCCGCAGTTTTGCACAATCATATACATGCCGTCTTGCTTCGTAAGAGCAGGTTTTACAAAATCAAAGCACCATGCAGGATACGTTCCAGCATTTACTGCAGCTAAACCAATTGTGCTACCAATTTCACCGTAGCGCCAAGCATTGCTCATTAAATTATCTAACACACGCTGTAATTGCTTCGGATGAACGGCAACTATTCCATCTACCTCACAAATCACATCGAGCGTATAGCCTTTATCCTTACAAAGTGTTTCATAATCTGAGAGCGCCATGTCAAAAAACTCTGTCCCATCGACCTCAACAAGTTCTAAATTATAGCTTGTCGACTGCAATAATGTATACATGAGTAAATCCTCTAGCATATGCTTCATTGTTTCAGCCTTTGTAAAAATAACTTGTTGATATTCGTCCTGCTGTTGTGCTGTCAATGCCTTGTTTTGCAAAGCTTCTGCATATGCTTGAATAGACGTTAGTGGCGTTTTCAAATCATGTGAAATACTTGCAATCATCAGTTCCTTTTGCTGCTGCTCCTCTTTTAAATGAGCACGGGCAATTTCAATCTCATTTTGCATAGCAAGAAATGTATTTGCTAGTTCACCGATTTCATCTTTCCTTATCGCTAAATTATGCTCTACTGCTTCTCCCTTGGCAAAGGCACGCATTTGCTGCATTAATTTATGCAAAGGTCGATTTAACTTCCGGTTTAGCAGCAAAATAACAGCTGTATAGATGGCAAAAAAAAGTGTAACAATGCTTGCTATTACTAGCCATAGGCGTTTTTCTACGCCTTGTACCCAGTCCGCCCTCACTAAGTGGATTTCGTAAATGCCCACTAAATCCCCTTTTAGATACACAGGTTCTTTATACGTAAAGGCATTGTATTTTTGCTGTAATTCGTATAAGTCCTTTAAAACGATATCCTTTGAGATAAATGCGGAGGTCAATGGATTAGAGGAATAGAAAACAAAACCTGATTTAGAGTACAACGTAATTGCAAGTTGGTCATTTACAAGCGCTTCAACCACCTGCAAATCCGCTTTTTTTTCGTACAGTGTTGGCTCTGCTAATACCGACTTTACTTGATTGAGGGCAGTCCACTTTTCAATGTATTCCGCAACATATTTATCGTGATAATAAGCATTGATCCACACATATAAGCCATATGCTCCACCAATCGGTACAATCATGACGATGAAAAAAGTAATCAATAACCAAGTTTTAATTTTCATAATGGTTCACCAATAAAGCGGTAGCCCTTGCCCCATACCGTTTGAATATAATGTGGCGTTTTGACTGGGTCTTTTAACTTTTCTCGTAGCGCCTTAATATGTACCGTTACTGTATGTGTTTCATCTACACTTGCCTGTTGCCAAATGTGCTGATAGAGCTCTTCCTTAGTAAATGTTTGACTTGGATTTTTCGCAAGTAACTTCAACAGGGCAAATTCCTTTTGTGTTAAAGCTATCTCCGTATTTTCAAGGTTCGCTGTTTCTCTTTGCCAATCAATCGCCAAGCCATATGCAAATGCTGTGATGTCCTCGCTATCTTCTTTTTTGTTATAACGTTTCCAACGACGTAAATGGGAGGCCACACGTGCCTTTAACTCCTCTAAGCTAAAAGGTTTTGCGATATAATCATCAGCGCCCTGCAAGCCCTCCACCTTATCTGCCTCTTCCTTACGTGCGCTCATCATTAAAATTGGTACATCGCTGTCCCAACGAATATTTTGGCAAACAGTCAGACCATCCATCTCAGGTAGCATCCAATCCACCAATACTAAGTCAAAAGTATCTGCATGAAAATCAGCTAGCCCCTCAAGCCCTGTTGTCGCCCAAGTGACCAGGTAGCCCTCTTGGACCAATGTATCCTTCACAATACGGCCTATGGCGGTATCATCCTCGATCAGTAATAGCTTTTCTGTCATCTGTTTTCCTCCTGTACTAACCTTACTATGCGAAAAAGGTTTTTCTCCGAACTTTACACTTTCTTTATATTTACCATAGATGGACTTTCTTGCATGCACAATCTGCTGGGCCCATGGATTTTGACGGGGCTATCCGCCATTTCAGTGGTTCTATCCGTCATTTCAGCGGGGCTATCCATCATTTGAGCAGCTCTATCCGCCACTCTCTCATTTTCTCAAATAAAAAAAGGAATGCACACAAATTGTGCATTCCTTTATTATATATTAGAAAAACAAGCTTAATATAAAGTAAATCGAAGCAGCCATTGCTGCTGAGATTGGCATTGTAATGACCCAAGTTGTCACAATTTTACGTGCCATGCCCCATTTGACACCCTTTACACGATGTGCAGTACCCACACCCATAATAGAAGAAGAAATTACATGTGTTGTGGATACAGGTAAATGGATTAACGTTGCCCCAAAGATGATGGAAGCAGATGCTAGGTCCGCTGCCACACCATTCACTGGACGGATTTTCATAATCTTGCCACCGACTGTTTTGATGATTTTGTAACCACCCACCGATGTTCCAAGACCCATCGCAGTAGCCGCTGCAAAACGTACCCAGAATGGAATGTCATCCCCTTGATGCAAGCCACCTGCGATTAAAGCCAATGTAATAATCCCCATCGCTTTTTGCGCATCATTCGTACCATGTGTAAAAGATTGCAAAGCCGCTGTCCCAATTTGCATTGTGCGGAAGCCCTTATTAGTACGGTATAAATTCATATCTTTGAATAACACTTTAAAGAGTGACATCATTAAGAAACCAGCTGCAAACGCAAGTAATGGCGAGAAAATAAGTGCTTGAAGAATTTTAATAAAACCTGTGTAATTTAATACACTAAAGCCAGCCGCCGCAATCGCCGCACCTGCCACTGAACCGATTAATGTATGAGAAGAACTTGAAGGTATCCCAAAGTACCATGTTAATAAGTTCCATGTTATAGCTGAAAGTAAAGCCGCTAAAATAACGACTGACCCTGTAATATCGCCATCATAGGCATTTAATGTAAACGGGTCAACAATGTCCTTCGTTAAAGCTTTTGCCACACCAACAAACGTAATCGCACCAACGAAGTTCATAACAGCAGCCATATAGACAGCCGTACGTGGCTTTAGCGCACGTGTTGATACAGAGGTTGCAATCGCATTGGCAGTATCATGGAAGCCGTTAATAAAGTCAAAAATAAGCGCAAAAATAACGACTAATATTGTTATCAGTAATATCGTATCCATTTAGTACACTCCATCTTACGCATTACGCATAATTATTGTTTCAATTGTATTTGCTACGGTTTGGCAGCTGTCTGCAATATCTTCAAATTGTTCGTAAATATCTTTGAACACGATGAGGCGCATTGGATCTTTTTCTTGGATAAATAATTGCTTCATAGAAGAACGGAAAATTTCATCACATTCACGCTCATAATCTTTAATTTGAATTGCGTGTTTACGCATTTCCACAAGTTTTTTACTGTTTAATAATTCCATTGCTTGGACCATTTCATCCGTACTTTTCGCAATATATGTTAAGAACTGGCGCATTGGCTCTGTCACTTCTGTTAAGTTATACATATTAAAGTGTGCAATACAGCCTTCCATACCATCGATTACATCATCTAATTTATTGGCTAAAGCTAAAATATCTTCACGTTCAATAGGCGTCATAAATGATTTATTTAGCATAACGATAAGCTCATGGATTAGTTTATCTCCACTTGTTTCATATTGTTTCATCGTATCTGCTATTTCTTTTAAGGCATCTATATCTTGAATGCGCGCATTATGTGCATAGTAGATTCCTTCTTTTACATTTTGAGAGATTTTTAATAACGCTTGAAAAAATGGATCTTGCTTATTTGAGTTGAACATAAAGTTCCTCCTGTTGAAAATAGATTGTCGATTTCTGCATCATCATAACAAAACCTTTACACAATTCTACAGAACTTTAAACATAAAAGAATTGAATTTACAAAATTGTAATATAAAAATCGCCACATTTACATTCGAAGGACTTCACTTTACTTAAAAAGTGTTAAATCCTCTAGCAAAAACACTGTTTTTGCTTTAAATATTACCGTTTTTTCTTTTATTTTTATAAAAATACTTGAAAAAAATTTTTTCATACTATTTTTGAATTATACGAAATGTTAAGGAATTGTAAACGTCTTTTATTAGCGAAATATGTCGAAGCACCATTGTTATTTTTTACAAATCACAGTACGCTTAGTAGAAAGATGGTATTTTCCTGCCATCATGTAAATGAGCTCCACTATTTATAAAAGGATGTGAATACATATGGACATCAATTTACTGTCTCTTGCTACACTTCTATTCTTTGGATTTATCGCATCCTTTTTGAATGCAATCGTCGGTGGCGGTGGTCTTATTTCATTACCAGCCTTAATGGCGGTTGGTTTACCACCGAGCACAGCAATTGCCACAAACAAACTAGCGAATACAATTAGCAATGGGACAAGTATGCTTACCTTTTTACGTGCTGGCAAAGTTGATGTTAAAAAAATCGGTAAAATTCTTCCGTTTATTTTTATCGGTTCTTTGATTGGTGCATACACGGTGCATCTTGTCTCACCAGCAATCTTAAAGCCACTCATGCTTGTTATGCTCGTCCTTGTAGCTACTTATACCATTTTAAAAAAAGATTGGGGACATCATGCTGAGCAAAAGCTTTTAACTACAACGAAAAAAATCGCCTTTATTGCGGCCTTTGCTGTAGTCGGCTTTTATGATGGTTTTTTTGGCCCGGGCACAGGCTCATTTCTCATTTTCATACTATTAATGATGGGCAATGATTTCTTGCAGGCGGCGGGCAACGCAAAAGCTTTTAACTTTACATCTAATTTAGCAGCTCTTGCGATGTTTTTAGCGTTAGGTGAAGTTAATTTTCTATACGGCTTGCCAATGGGCTTCGTGATGATTTTCGGTGCAATTTTAGGCTCAAAATTTGCGTTAAAACGTGATACTAAAATTATGCGCATTATTTTCATCGCTATGACATGTCTATTAATTGTGAAGAATGCTTGGGATTATTTTGGTCCAAATGAATGATTCGGTATTAGAAAACGGTGGCGTGAAGACCATTCGCTACCGTTTTCTTTATCCCACATTAACGAACAATCAGCGGAGGATGAAGAAAACCATCACTTTATGACAGAATTTTCAATCAATTGACAATATTTATTAGCGTGCTATAATACTTTTGGGCTTCACCGCATTGAAGCGCAGAAGTATTTATTAGGAGGATTAGCATGTTTCGAATTGAAGCAAAAAGTAACCCTCGATTTTTGGAGGCAGGCTTCATTATACTATTAATTATTGCCGCTATGGCTATTAGCATTGGGGTTTTTCAAGCAACACCTCATATTCCAATTGTCCTTGTCATTTCAATTTTAATCGCATATGGACTAATGAAAAAAGTGCCGTTTCGTGAGCTCGAAGCTGGGATGATAGCTGGTGCAAGTGCCGGACTAGGCGCAGTGTTTATTTTCTTCTTCATTGGCATTTTAATTTCGAGTTGGATTATGGGTGGCACAATTCCAACGCTCATCTACTACGGCTTTCTAACAGTTTCACCAAGCTTTTTCTTTGCCATCGTTTTTCTTATTTGTAGCATCGTCGGCATTTCTGTTGGTAGCTCGTTAACAACAGTCGCAACTGTCGGAGTGGCTTTTATGGGGATTGCAGGTGCAATGGATATTTCACTAGCAATTACGGCAGGTGCCATTGTTTCAGGTGCTTTTTTCGGTGATAAAATGTCTCCCCTATCTGATACAACAAATCTAGCATCAGGTACGGTTGGTGTAGACCTTTTCGAGCATATAAAAAATATGGGCTGGACGACGATTCCTGCCTTCATCATTTCATTCGTGCTGTACGCCATTTTATCGCCATCTGGAGCAGATACTTCCTTTGAAACAGTTGAACATTTTAAAAATGGCTTGCTGTCAACGGGGCATATTCATTGGTATACGTTATTACCTATTGTTGTTCTTGTTATCATGACATTTTATAAAGCGCCTGCGCTCATTACACTTGCTGTCGTATCGATGGTTGGTGTTGGACTTGCCTACATACAAGAACCACTTGCCCTTACGAATGTCTTCAACATGCTTTTTGAAGGCTATGTATCTGAAACAGGCAATAAAGAAGTAGATGCATTACTTACTCGTGGCGGTATGAATAGTATGTTATTTACCATCGCGTTAGTATTACTAGCCTTAACTATGGGTGGATTACTGTTCACACTCGGCATTATTCAAAGCATTTTAGGAAAAGTTGAAAGCTTATTTAAAAGTGCAGGCTCCGTCATTACAGGTGCTGCAATTACAGGAATAGGTATCAATACATTAATTGGGGAACAGTATTTGTCCATTTTACTTACTGGTGAGGCCTTTAAATCGCAGTTTGCGAAGGTTGGCCTTGCACCAAAAAACCTCTCCCGTGTGATGGAGGATGCTGGTACTGTTGTCAATCCGCTCGTACCTTGGAGTGTGTGTGGGATTTTCATCGCCAGCGTGCTAGATATACCAACGACAAGTTACTTACCTTTCACCTTCTTCTGTTTACTCGGTCCGATTCTAACAGTGGCATTCGGCTGGAGTGGCAAAACATTAACAAAACTAGAAAAATAACAGTGGTAGCTGAGGAATACTTCAGCTACCTATTTTCTTGTCTATCCCGTTTCCCTAGTGATCTCCCATCCATTTTATAAAATATCTTGTCAATATATTCCACTGACTAACATTTGATTTGGTGTTATCGGGTGCAACGCTAATTCTTCATAATTTCAGGCTCATTAAGTCATCACATTATATGAGCGTCCAACGCCACTTCAAGGCGAAGATGGCTTACGCAATTGGTTAGTCATGTTTAGCAATAATATACTGCAGCATTTATCGGCCAATGACAAAGAACGAGTCTATACAAAATGTCAGGAAATATTAAAGCCAAACTATTATCATGATGGTCAATGGATGATTGATTACTGGCGTTTACGATTTATAGCCTATAAACAACAGTAGAATTATCCATTCCCAAGGATTTTTCCGCCAGTAACAAGCAACCCCCACGGCTATTTGTGCCTGGGGGTCTTGGTTGGCTTTCGCACAGCAATTTATGTCATTAGAAACAAGGGAGGTTACTTGCTGAACTGGTCTTGTAAGCCCGTAATCTCTGGATTTATGCACGTGGAAATAATATGACCATCACGCCAACTAAGCATATCCCTGCGCCAACCCAATCCAAGACATCAGGTTTTTTCCCATCAATGCCCCATCCCCATAAAATAGAAAGTACAATGAAAACGCCACCATAGGCTGCATAAACTCTTCCAAAGGTTGGGAAAGACTGAAATGTAGCCACCACGCCATATAATGCTAAAGCCACACCGCCTAATACTCCCCAGTAAAAAGGTTTACCTTCTCTTAACCACAGCCAAATTAAATAGCCCCCTCCTATTTCTCCAATGCCTGCTACTATAAATAAGATGATTGCATAAGTCATTTTTTGACACTTCCTATATAAAATTTTGTGTTGTTCATTACAAACAAATTGTAGCATTTTTAAACCAGTTGTAGTCCTGAGCATTGCAATCAAGATGGCGTTTTGCAAAAAAGCGGCGATTGCCATAAGATTTGACGCAAAAAAATCCCGCCCTTTCCTGTAGGTGAACCACAGAAATAACGCGAAATTCTTTTGTTAATATTTTTTCAACCTTTATAAGGCAGTTTCAATCAAAGACAACAGGAAAGCACTAAATCAACCATCCCTTGCACATAGCATACGTTAGTTGACATGAATACAAACGATCTACTTTTGTGACCACGTGCCAAAACTAATATTTCGTCCACTATCCCCCTAAATTAAAAACCTGAAAATCCATTAAAGAAAGGGCTTAGCCACATAATAATATAGGTCAAACCATCGAAAAAGAGCAGGAGCCCAAGCGCGATCATTATATAGCCACCGATTTTTGTTATCTTATGGCTGTATTTTCGAAGCCATGCAACTTTCGTAACAACTTGTGATAGCAGGAAAAATGGAATGGCAAACCCTAAAACGAACGCAAGCATATAGAGCCTTCCTACATTTGGATTTTGTGATGCCATCATAAACACGGCACCTGTGATGGGGCCAGTACACGGCGTCCACCCTGCCGCAAATGCAAGTCCAATGAAGAAAGAACCAATATAGCCTGTTGGTCGATTGTTAAACTGTATTCTTCCTGTCATTCATCAAGAATTTTGGTGAGATTACAACAATAATCATCAAACCGAAAATGACAATTAATATTGTACCCACTTGGCGTAGTAAATTTTGATATTGAAAGAAGAACCATCCGACAACTGACGAGCTGTAGCCTAAAAAATAAATATAATTGAAAATCCTAAAAGGAAAAATATTGTATGTAGCACGATCCGTTTTGACTTTTTATTGTCACCTTGTAATTGATGTTTTCCGCGTGCGTTAAAAAATGGGCCCCTACGCTATTTAACTTCACTTGCTTGCCATGCCGATCAAAAAGTTGTGTCTGCAAGGCCTTCTCTAGATGCTGTATATGCTTCGTAACTGTTGATTGCATGACAAAGCATTTTTCTGCTACCTCGCGAAAATTCTCTGTTTTTATGAAAGTCCGTAACCACTCTGTTTCCATAGTATGCCTCTTTTGTTTTTTCCCATTATAACGAAATTTTTGAGCGGCTTGAAACCTTTTCTAAAATCGTGCGTATAAATAGCTATCTAAATGCTATAGGAGGAATTCACATGTCTTTATTCAACAAAGCACTTGCAAGTATCGGTATTGGAGCAGCAACGGTTGATACGAAATTAGAGAAGGCTACATACAGAGCGGGCAAAGTCATGCACGGGGAAATCATGGTACGTGGTGGGCATGTCGAACAGCAAATTGATGCCATCTATGTCTCAGTTCATACTACTTATTTACGAGAAGCGAACGATAAGAAGTATACAGACGTGGCCGCTATTCAAAAAATAAAAGTAACAGAACCATTTACAATAGCTGCTGGCGAACATAAAGTGTTTCCTATTTCATTGACACTACCGATTGATACGCCGATTACGGCTGGTAAAACACAAGTATGGGTTCAGACAGGGCTCGATATTAAAAATGCTGTTGACCCGAATGACAAAGACTATATTCGTGTTCAGCCAACCAAGCTTGCTGAAAGTGTGCTCGATGCCGTAAGTGGCCTTGGCTTCCGTTTACGTGAAGCAGAATGTGAACAGGCTTCGACTCGCTTGCGTAGAAAGTTTCCATTCGTACAGGAGTTTGAATTTGTACCGACTGGTAGCTACCGACGCCATCTTGATGAACTTGAGCTTGTATTTCTTGCACAATCTGATTATTCAGTCGAGCTATTATTGCAAATTGACCGAAAAGCTAAAGGGCTAGGTAGTTTATTTGCTGAAGCATTGGATATGGATGAAAGCTATGTAAGAACGACCATTACAACACAGGACTTACCAAATATACAAGCAAATCTACAACAAATCATTATGAAACATCTATAAACTTACAGCTGTTTTTATCCGTAGTGAGCCTAAGATTTAACAAGTTAATTCATATCAATATTTTATTTATACGACAGAAGAAAGATTTACATTTTATATATATCTTTCTTTTTTTCTTACGGTTGTTGAGAAACGATGTACGTAATATGGGGCTAGAATGAAGTAGAATATAATTAAGGAAAGCATAAATGCAAACTGGAGGTGATGACATGGATTCAAAAGAAACACCAGCAGAAAAAAGAGAACGGTTAAAACAAAAGGAGTTAAAAAATAATCCTAGTGGTTCACTAAACGATGCCTTTAATAGTGGAAATAGTGGTAATTTAACAGGTATGAATGTGAAAGATATAGGGATATTAATTTTAGTGTTATTTTTTGGATACCTAATATACAAAATTATTTTTAATGAATAGCAGTTTAAATTTACAGAATTTTCATTTTTAATAAACAAAAAATGCACGTTGTGTCGAAGATGCTAGTTTTGTTAGCGCGTTGTTTTTTATGATTAAAAAACGCAGTATGAAAATCGAAATTTTTCATACTGCATCTTTTTTAAGCTGTTATATCACGTTTCATAAAGGATACGTAGCTAATCGCAAGGAAAATCACTGCGTAGATAGCGAGTATAGTAAGAGAGAATGGCATTGTGATACCTTCAATCATTAAACCACCAGTTTCATACTGCGTTAAATTCGAATGTGTTAACCACACATATTTGACAATTTCATATTTACTTAAGAACATGACAATCATTGTCCCCGTAAATGATAAAAACATTGTTAAGCCGATTGCTAATGAGCTTGAACGGAAGACAGAGCCAATTAAGAAGGCAAACAATGTAGACATGACAAAGTCACCCGCAGACAGTAAATAATGATAAGCTAAATCGCCCCATACTGCCTTTTCAACAATTTGACCATTCACCATTTCTAACTCCGTGCCCGTTGCTACACCAAATAGTACGAATCCTACAATTGCACTGACAATGACATTCACTAGGAATAAAAATAGTCCAAATAGGAAAGTAGTAACTAATTTAGAGGTTAATATTTTTGCGCGAGTCATCGGACGTGTTAACAACATTTTAATCGTACCTGTTGAGAACTCATTCGATACGATACTCGCTGCCGTAATCACTGTAAATAATGTCACTAAAGTCAGCATACTGCTAGTAAATGACATAAAACTTTCGAGGCTTCCTTCCGTTTGATTTGGTACATCATTTGCTAAACGATATTCAGCAAGGGCAATTTGCTCTTCGAAATATTTTTTATCTTCTACAGTAAGTTCTTCATTTGTTAGTGACTCTTTATAATTTGTAATCGTTTGTTGTTCATTTTCTTGCCATGACAAGTCTTCTGCAGTCTTTGATTCATAATACTTCATCATGATACCTGGTCCAATAATCACAACGATTAACAGCGCGACCATCGCCCAAGTTCCTTTTTTATGCCATAATTTCATCCATTCATTTTGAATTAGCTTCAACAATTTGCCCACCTCCTGTCATTTCCAAGAATTGATCTTCTAATGTTTTTTGATGTGGTTGTACAGCAAATAGCTGAATACCTTCATTTACGAACTGTGTCATAAGGTTAGGAATGTCTTCTTTCTTTATTTCCACTACGACACCATTATTGTCAACCGTAAAGCTGAGGTCCAGTTTTTGTAACTGTGCTGTAACCTGTTCACTCGGTGTTGCCTCAATATAATAAAATGAAGCTGTATCATTTTTTATTTCACGTATGTCAATTAATTGCCCATTTTGAATAACGGCTACGCGATCACACATGAGCTCAATTTCTGACAGTAAATGGCTCGATACAAAAACAGACACGCCATCTTCCGTTGCAATTTTACGTAAATACATACGAAACTCTCGAATCCCTGCAGGATCAAGGCCATTTGTCGGCTCATCTAATATTAAGAATTTTGGTCGGTGTAAAAGTGCCTGAGCTAAGCCCAGACGTTGACGCATCCCAAGTGAATACGTCGATACTTTTTCATGAATGCGGTTTTCTAATCCGACTTGTGTTACGACTTCATCAATACGCGCTTTTGACACGTTTTTATGCATTCGTGCAAAATGCAGTAAGTTTTTATAACCCGTCATATATTTATACATTTCGGGATTTTCTACAATGACGCCAACCTTACTAATAGCTTCTTCATAATGCTCTTGTAAAGATTGGCCGTCGATAATGACTTTTCCTTCTGATGGATGCATGAGTCCGGTCATCATCCGAATCGTTGTCGTCTTCCCTGCTCCGTTTGGTCCTAAAAATCCAGTAATCTGCCCTGGATATAAATCGATATTTAAATTGTGAATCAATTGCTTACCTTTTATGGTTTTTGATAAGTTTTGTAGTTGGACAATTGGTTGTTGCATGGATTTCACCCTTTCCTATAGTACGTTTTCATCCATTGTAGAGCATCATTATTTGTCACATCTCGAATAGTCTCCACTTCATCATGCGCAAGTATAGCGCCATTTTGCAAAAGGATGATTTGATCTAAAATTGGTTCAACTTCGTATACCTCATGAGTCGATAAAATAATGGTTTGGTGTTCAATATCTGTAAATTGGATCAGCCCTTTGATTAACTCTTCACGAACAATTGGGTCAAGACCCGCGAATGGTTCATCCATCACATAATACGGCACCTCTCGGCCAAGCGTTGCCGCCATTTTCATTCGTCCTCGGTTACCTTTTGATAAATTCCTTAACTTGGTATCCATATCAACATGCAAAAATTGTGCAACGATACAGGCCTTATCGTAGGAAAAATCTTCAAACTGCGAGGCGTAGTGCTGAAATAGCTGCTCGCCCGTATAAAAATCAAAAAACAAATCGGTGTCTGGCAAATACGCAATCTGACCAGCACTTCTACGCGTAACAGATTGCCCATTCAACAGTACTTCCCCACTCGATGGCAGCAACAAGCCTGTCAAAACTTTCAATAACGTCGATTTTCCACTGCCATTTTCACCAACAAGTCCGATGATTTGCCCCGTAGGAAAAGAAAAAGTCACGTCTTGAATAATAGGCTTTTTTAAATAACGGAAAGAAACATTGGATAACTGTAACATTTATTTCACCTCACGATTTCTTGTGTAAAACAACGAGCATTTCTTCCCTTGAAAACCCAAGTGCTTCAATGGAAGTCAAAAAATTTTGTGCTAATAAATTTTTCATATCTTCTCGTAGTTCTACTATTCGCTCTTCATTGGTTGTAATAAATGTCCCCTGACCGCGTTTAGTTTCCGTTAAATCCATCGCTTCCAACTCCTTATACACACGTTGTACGGTATTGACATTCACGCCCGTTTCCACCGCATATTCTCGAACAGAAGGCAGTCGGTCCCCAAGTAATAGCTTCCCTTTCAGAATATCGCCACATATGCGATCTACGAGCTGACTATAAATTGGTTTGTCACGCGAAAAATCTAATGTCATCGTAATATCACCTTCTCAAGCCATTTTGTTGCGACGATAAAAAGGAGTACAAGTACGATGATAAAAAACAATTCTTCAACAAAGTACAACGAACCAAGTTCAATTTGCATGGTTGGCACTTCAGCTTTTGGTAAATATCGCTCCAACCTACCAATTGGAATTTCACCGAATTGGAAAATTTTATCATAATATTTACTCTCTGTAAATCGGAACCATCCATCCATAATGAAGAAAAAGGCAGGTGTGGCAATGGCAATAGCAAAACGACCTATAAAGCGCTTCATTTGTAGATAAAAAGCTAAGAACAGTAGGAGCATCACAAATAACATAAATTGGAACATCACGATCATTGCTACAATCAGCAACAGGAATAATAGTATTTGTCCAAAAGTTGCCACATAATTTTCTCTTACAAAATAAAGCGCGAGCGACGTAAAGAGTAGATTGAATATTGCATACCCGATTAATGTGAAAATAATTTTCACACCAACCAGTTGCGCTATGGAACTCGTTGAATGGAGCCACATTTCTTTCGCCTTTAAATCAAAACGCATACTCGTGAAAAACTGTAATACGGCATAAAAGTTACCCAGCATTAATACAAGTATTGTGAAGAGAAAGAATAATTGTTGATGCGCCGTTGTAAAACCGTCTCCAAAACGTAGCAATAAATAGGGAACTATGAGCGAAAGCGCAAGTCCTCCAATGATTGTGAAAAAAAGCCTCCCTCTATAAAGTACCCATTCCTTCTTCATCAGACCTGAAAATTTTTTCAATGAAAACACCTCGTGTCATAGTGTACTAGACACATATTACACTATGACGAAATAATTTGCAATAGCCAAAGAAAGGAACAAGGAAGAGGCTGTCAAGAACAGTGCTCTTCCTTCATCCTTTTACTATAATAATCACTTGCTGTTAGTTCATGGCAACTGTTATTTTAAAAATTGCTTGAGTGCTGCCATTTGCTGCAAGGCTTGTGCATAACCCATTTCATAATTGGAATGCATTTGTGTTGTATCCTTCTCAAAGCTATTTAATGCTTCAGTAGGACGGAATATAAATGCCCTACCTTCCTCCTCTAGCTGCTCACAATACGCCAACGATGCATTATAATGATCGGCCCGTTTTTCCATACTTTTCACTAAACTCGGGTAACGCTTCGCAAGTAATCGCATTGCCCACTTGCTTTGCCTATCTAGCTTTTTTCGATAACCCTTTGGTCGCGTTAACACAAGCACATGTTTGTCAAAGCCTCTCTCAATGCCATGCTGAATCGGTATAGGTTCAGCTAACCCACCATCATAATAGGCAGTATCATTTAGTTTTATTTCCGGAAATAGGATAGGAATGGCACATGTAGCACGTAACATCATACATTGTCGATCCATTTCTCGAGCATCCATATACTCTACTTGCCCCGTCGTTGCATTCGTTACACCAAAAAGTAATTTCCCCTTATATTGCTGGTACGTATCCCAATCAAAAATATCTAACTGATTCGGAATCACATTATAAGCAAAATCTAAGCCGAATAGGCTCTTCTCTTTAAGAAAATTTTTCAAGCCCATATAACGCTTATCATGACGATAATCCATCAATACACGTAAGGAACGTTCCTTTTGCTGTGATACATAAGAGCATGCATTGATGGCGCCTGCCGAAATTGCTACGACATAAGGCATCATAATGTCATGCTCTAAAAAGGCATCTAGAACGCCCGATGTAAACAACGTGCGAAACGTACCTCCCTCTAATATTAAACTCGCATTCTCCACATTGACCTGTAGCATCCCATCACTCTTTCCTCTATATTCCCTATTTACAGTCCTGCTTTGATCATTTTCAATTCTTTGAAATAGCCAATTATTGCTCTGGAAAGTATTGTTACCCACAATGCCACACATAAAATCAACAGCACACGTAATACACCGTCAATCGACCATTCAAAAAAGGACTCTGTCATTCTATAAAAATTCGTATATAAAGAAAAACCAAGAACTAGGAGCAAATATCCCCCAATGCCTGCACTCATATATAATGCTTTTTTCATACCACGAATCTTCTCTTTAGGATCATAGGTCAATGCCGGTGTATTCTCTCCATTTTCATATGGCATTGCCCAAATCGAATAATGGAGCCACGTGATGTTGGATGTAAACTTTAACTGCCAGCCCATTTCCTTATGGATGGTAAAGAAGCTACTATCAACCTTTGGCTCAAAGCTAACTTCATAAGCAATGCATTTGCTTCCCGTTTCACGAAATGTAAAAATAGCTGCAGTCACACGTTCTAACTCTAATCCAAGTCGTGCTTGTTCCTCGAGCCATGCCTTCGTTTGCAGCGGCAAATACATCCAGCCAAGTTTCATTTTCCGCACCTTTCGCCCGCTGCCTATGTCAGGAACAGTCATATCCATTTCTTGTTTTTCAAACTTTCGGTATGCCCTGTACACATAAATTGATAAGCTAATGAAAAGTGTAATAATAGCAAGAGGTATCGCAATCGACCACCAGCTTATACCGCCAATCACGTTCGACATGATTGCCGTTATTAAAATTATATTCAACTGTGCTGTTACAAAAAATATGCCTATTAGGATAAATAAATACGTATGCAGTCTAGCTCGTTTTACAATGGTTTCCCGAGATGGATAGACAGGAGCCTCTGTCATTTGCTCATTTTTCATAAATTGCCATCGACTCGAAGACGTCACTACCTGCCATCCCGCCTGTCTCAAAGCATTGGGCAACATATTTTTATCCAAACGAATCGCATATGCTACTGCACTTGGTTCCCCCTCTTCAAAGGTAAACATACGTGTCACCGCATTAAAATCACATAAATGATAGCCCTTACTCGCCATATCTGTTAGCCATTTTTCAGTTTTATCGATTCGATAGCTCCACAGCCATTTCATCCTCTTCACCTAAAATCCTCCTCAAAGCGTAATACATGCGCATGTACTTCCTTTAAACGATTCATTTCAGCCTGCATTACTTGCTTGCCAATTGTCGTTACTTCATAGATGGTTTTTCTGCGTTCATCCGCAAAGACTGAAATCATTGCGTCCTGTTGCATTTTAGTTAGCGTACCGTATATGGTGCCCGAGCCAAGCTTTATACGACCGTTCGTTAATTCTTCTACGCGTTTGATAATGCCATACCCATGATGAGGCTCAGTAAGCGATAATAATATATAAAATGCGGTTTCAGTCATCGGTACATATTTTTTTAATAACTTTTCCAATTGTTCACCTCCATATGTCACACTGTGACTATATCGTATCTCGACTATATCACATCGCGACATATTAGTTCAAATTAAATATTGGCATAAAGTGAAACTTCAATCAGTGGGGGTTTTCTTCATCTCCCACTGATTGTTAGTTGAACCAATCGGGCTTTTACGGTCAGTTGTTCGACCACCTAGTTGACTCGTTCTCATCTTTCTACTTGAAGGTGGTTGTCTTACTGACCGTTAATGCGGGATAAAGTGAAACTTCAATCAGTGGGGGTTTTCTTCATCCCCACTGATTGTTAGTTGAACCAATCGGGCTTTTACGGTCAGTTGATCGACCACCTAGTTGATTCGTTCTCATCTTTCTACTTGAAGGTGGTTGTCTTACTGACCGTTAATGCGGGATAAAGTGAAACTTCAATCAGTGGAGGTTTTCTTCATCCCCACTGATTGTTAGTTGAACCAATCGGGCTTTTACGGTCAGTTGATCGACCACCTAGTTGATTCGTTCTCATCTTTCTACTTGAAGGTGGTTGTCTTACTGACCGTTATTGCGGGATAAATTTCATTTTTGACAGCATTAAGTTAAGTTATTTTAATAAAAATCATGTAAAATAAAAATAGAATTCTATTTTCAGTTATTCGTTAAGAGGGGAAACAATTATGTTTGGCGAAAAAATTAAAGGTAACACAGCGAAAAAGATGAGAGAGAGCTTACAAGCAGATTGTCAGAACTGCTTTGGCCTTTGTTGCACGGCGCTCAATATTGTAGCATCTAGTGATTTTGCCATGAATAAGGCAGCGGGCACACCTTGCCAAAATTTGCAGGCAGATTATAGCTGTCACATTCACAGTAGTCTAAGAGAAAAAGGCTTTAAGGGTTGTACCGTATTTGATTGTTTAGGCGCTGGACAAATGGTTTCTCAAACGACATTTGGTGGACAAGACTGGCGAAAAAACCCGCAAGTTGCCGCAAAAATGTTTCGTGTATTTCCAATTATGGAACAGTTATATGAAATGATTGCGTATTTGGCAGAGGCATTGTCTTATGAGGTATCAAGTTCCTTGTCTGAAAAACTAAACAGCCAATTAGCGCAACTACAGCAACTAATAAGGCAAGATGCGGATACACTGTTAGCCATTGATATTATGAAATACCGAATGCCCGTCAATGCATTGCTTTTAGCAACAAGTGAACAAATACGGCTTGGCGTAATGGCTAAGGCTTGTGAAGCTAAAAATAAGCGAAAATACAATTATAGAGGGGTCGATTGGGTTGGGAAAAACCTCAAGGGCAAAAATTTGGCAGCGACTGACCTTCGAGGAGCCTATCTAATTGCCGCGAATTTGCAAAATGCGGATTTACGAGGCGTCGATTTTATTGGTGCAGATTTACGAGATGCCGAGTTAAGCGGTGCAAACTTATCTACTAGTATGTTTCTTACGCAAATGCAAATTAACTCTGCTAAAGGCAATAGCAAAACAATATTGCCCGGTCATTTGAAGCGACCCTCTCATTGGAACGACTAGTGAAGTGAAACTTCAATCAGTAGGGATTTTCTTTGGCCCCACTGATTGGTAGTTGGAGCAATTGGGCTTTTACGATCAGTACATCGACCACCTACTTAATGTTCACCTTCCCACTTGAGGTGAGCGTCTTACTAACTGTTCGTGCGGGGTAAACATCGCTTCAACCTAAATGCATTTTTCACAGCTATTAATCAATAAGCGTATTCAAGCTTTCATGCTCAAATACGCTTTCATTTCTAATAACCCAAATTTATTCATAAGGCTTAAAGTGTTTTAATTGTTCTGTCGTAAGAGTCGTGCCATCAATTGTGTAATGCTCAAATTGCCCTACACGGTCTTTATTATGAGCAAAATAAAGATAGACGACATTTGGTTCATCCGCAAAAACAACGTTTAGCCAATAACTTGGAAGACCTGCAAAGTGCCATTTACATTCAATAGATTGTATTGCTTCCTTCCGATAAGACATATCCTCTATCAAATAGTTTTCGATTCGTTTAGCATACAGTTGCTTGTTGATTTGTACTGTACAAAATGGAGCTAGTAACGCAATGACTAACGCAACAGTCAAAAACTTTTTCATTTTACATTCCCTCATCAAGTTCTGCTCAATGATTGATAAAAAAATTTTTCCATTTTCTCATTATAGCTTTCATTTTGACAATTATCCCCAAAATATTTATTACGCTATTAATTGCCTTATAGTATCGTAAAGTTCGTTTATACAGTCTGTACCTTCTTTTCGCTCAAGCTTGAAAAATAGGAAAGTCGTGAAGTGGCAGTTCCATCAAACAAAGCCTTTCCATAATAAAAAGCTGTGGTTTTGAGGCCACAGCTTTTCGTTATTTCCTTGGTTTCTTCTTATATAGAATCGTCACAATAACTAAAACAAGTAAAATCGTTTGTCCAATCATTGTTTCCACCGTTGGATAGAAGCCTATGAAGCTAACCACTGGCAGACCATCCACGATTGTTGTAGAAATTTTATTTGTCAATTGTAAGGTATGCAAACTAACACCAATAATTTTAAATGCCAAGACATAAATTAACACCGTTGCTACGGCAAAAAGCTTATGAATTGGAATTTTGCCACTCGCTTTAAATAACACAATAGCTATGACAACTAAGATGACGAGTGCCACTACAATGCCTAACACAAATTGAGATGTTTCCATTTTAGGGGCAATTCCTGCATAAAATACCAATGTTTCTGCTCCTTCACGGAACACCGATAAGAAGCTGACAGAAGCCATTGCGAATACTGAGCCACTCGAAATGGCATTGCCCATCTGTTTTGAAATATATCGATTCCAGCTCGTTACGCTTGATTTACTATGAAGCCAAATACCAACGCCAATCATCATTGCAGCAGCAAGTAGACCAACATAGCCTTCCATCATTTCACGATTCGCATCAACAGTAGCAGAGTTAAAAATCGTTGACATTAAAATAGCTGCTACAGCCGACAATAATACCCCAACAAACGCCCCAACATAAATCCACTTACGCGTGGCTGTTTGACCGGATTTATTTAAAAACGAAACCAACGCTAAAATGATGAGCAGTGCCTCTAAGCCCTCTCGTAGCAAGATTAATGCAGAATCCCACAACGTATAGTCAGTATCACCTTGTATCAGTTCTATTTCAGTACGGAAAGTATCCAACTTACTTTTAACTCTTTCTTCATCGACTTGGCTTTTTAATAAGTCACTCACAAGTATTGGCATATCACTCTCGATTTTTGTATAGAGGCTACTATTGCGAGTTGAAATTTCGATTTCTACGCTTGGCCAAATTGTAATGAATTCACGAATTTTATCGGATGCAGCCTTATAGTCGCCTGCATCAATGAAATCATTTGCCTCATCAATATAGGCAATCAAAGTTGTGAGCGAATACTCGCCTTCTACAACTTGTGCTGTTTCTTCTCCCGCCACAAAATCCTCAATCGTTTGTTTTAGCTCAGCGTATTGTGACTGCATTAATGCGATATCCGGCTCTTCAGCGGAAATTGTAATGCGTAAGAAGGCCATCTGTGTTTCGATTTGTCCGTACATAGCAATACTTTGCTCACGAACTGGCCGTTCGTTTTTATTCCATCTAACATTGAATTCCTTGTAAGCAGCATCGATTGCAGTGATGTCGCCACTAGCTAGAGCTTTCTCAAACTCTGACATAATGGGTTTAAATTTCGTGCCAAATTCTGCGCGCTGTGCCGCTTCATCCACTGGATTTTCTAACTTTTCTAGTGAACGTAAGGCATTCGATAAGGCCGATAAGGCCGATAAACGCTCTTCTTTAGATGTTGCTTCTATTGCTTGTGCTAGTATGCTATCAACCTTTTCTTGCGCTTCGGTTTGTTCAGATGTAACGGCAGCCCAGTCGATTGTAAATTGTTTAAGTGCCTGCTTTGCTTCTGCTTCCTTGTCCTGCTTTGTATTCATAAGGGCATCACTAATAGAAATGTATAAGTGACTGTAAGACTGCGCTGCTTGCACTGGCACTGCAAGTACCACTAACAAACAAAGGATGATGCTACAGCGCGTTAAAAAGTGCTTCACCTAAATAACTCCCCTTTTGTACACCAGGGAAGCACGCAAACACTGCACTGCCTCGATGGGTAATATATTCATTCATTTTATCCATGCGCCCTAAACTATTTTGCACCGTAGTAAACTGAGCGGGATCTTTTTGGAATGATACAAACAATAGCCCAGCATCATGGGCACCTGTATTGGACATGACACCTGAAGCATAAGAATACGAACGGCGTAGTATCCGCGCACCTGATTTCCTTGCTAAATGGACATGGGATGTATCTGGCATTACATACTCGCCTTTGTCGTCCTTCGCTTCTACATCGAAATCTTCAAATTCCTTTGTTTTACCGAATGCGGCACCGCTATCACGATAACGACCAAATGTTGCTTCCTGGTCCTTTAAAGAAGTACGATCCCACGTTTCAAGATGCATTTGGATTTTACGTGCTACTAAATATGAGCCGCCCTTCAACCAGCCTTTATCCACCCACACAACTTTATTTAAATCTTTGTCATCTGTAATGGCAGGGTTTACCGTGCCATCCTTAAAGGCAAATAGATTACGAGGTGTCCCTCCACCTGCCGGGAATGAGTTAAAACCTGCCTGCGACCATTTAATCTCCACTTTGCCAGACGCAGCACGCACTAAATTACGCACAGCATGGAAGGCAACTTGCGGATCATCTGCACACGCTTGAATACACAGATCGCCACCCGTAAATTCTTTTTGTAACTGGTCTTTTGGGAAGTGCGGTAAATCTACTAGTTCTGCTGGTTTCAAGTGAGAGATGCCCAGTTTGTCAAAAAGTGACGGACCAACGCCAAATGTAATAGATAAATAGGCAGCATCTAACCCTTCTGCCTCACCTGTATCCCCTGTCGGTATTCTTGTATTTGTCGTTAAATCCACGATTAATTCGCCATTCATTAAACGCACAACAAGAGGTGTCCATTTTTGGAACAACTCTTGTAACTCTTTCTTGGATGTAACTAAGACATTTAAAGAAGCAAAATAAATATGCGTTTGTACAGGTGTAATAATGCCGGATTGATGCGCACCATAGAAATCTACTTTGTTACGTGCTGTTATACTATCTGCTACAGGCTCGAAGACACCATAACCCATAGCTTTCATAACCCCGCCAAAGCCAGAAGCACCAATAGCAACCCCTGCCACTCCGATGCCAGATAGCTTTAACATGTCACGACGAGATATTTTTTTATCGATCCATTTTTCATCGTTTGACGCTGTCATTATTCATCACTCCAAAATAATTCCCATTTGGCTTAATGGTTCACCAAGTTGGTTAACTGCTGCTGCGAGAGCTTTTGTATGTTCTTCAGTTAATTCTTCATAAGAGATGTAGCCACCATCAGCTATTGCATGCTGTGCTAGTAAATCATCGACTGCTTTGAATTTTTCATCTAATGTTGCTACTAACTCTTTATCTTTTGCTTCTAATTTAGGACGAAGAATTTCAAAGATTTTTTCTGCACCCTCAATATTTGCTTTAAAGTCATATAGGTCCGTGTGTGAGTAGATTTCTTCTTCACCCGTGATTTTAGAAGTCGATACTTCATTCAATAAGTCAACTGCACCTGTCATCATTAAATCTGGTGTTACTTCTACCGTTTGTACAAGTGCGTGTAACTCTTTGGCGTCTGCAAGTAATTGATCTGCTACTGTTTCGTAACCCGCTGTTGTATTTTCTTCCCACAGCGCATATTCAAGCTTGTGGTAGCCAGTCCATTCTTCTTCACCTTTACCCTCTTCTTGGATATCAGCTAATCGACCATCAATGCGTGGGTCAAGGTCACCAAAGCTCTCAGCGATTGGCTCAGAACGTTCGAAATACATACGCGCAGGAGCATATGCAGCTTTTGCTCCTTCTATATCACCTGCTTTGAATAATTTCACAAAGTTCTCTGTTTCCATGAGAAATTGATCCATTTGTTCTAAAGCAAACTGTTGATAAGCTGTTAGCTCAGTAGTTAAATCAACCTCTGCTGTTGGTTGTGCCTGCTCTGTCGCTGGTTTTTCTTCTTTTTTGGCTTCTTCTGTATTACCACAACCCGTCATAATAATGCCACCTACCACTAATACTGACAGTAATGATTTGTTTTTCATGCTAAGTACCTACTTCCGAATTAGTTTATCCCGTACAAACGGTTGCTACGTCTACCACATCAAGCTGAAGTCCAGCTCGTTTAAAGTGACAGAGTAAGCACCCGGCAGTACCCGATTCGTTCGACTACTAATCGATAGGGTATAAAGACCTCTACAGCGATTTAAGTTTCACTTTATATGTGAATGATAATGATTATCATAATTGATTGCAAGAAGTATTTTTATTTAAAGAAAAAAACGTCATTTCGCAGTTGAATTTTATAAACAACTAGCAAAAAGACGTTTTTTCCATGATATAATGATTCTAATCTATGAAATATTTGCTTGTTTCAAATTTTCATATTTTCCATATAAGAAATAATACAGCACAATTGACAGTAAAATAACAAATACCATAGTTAAGAAAATGGCGCTATAGCCGATTGTCGGCGCAAAAAACCCTAAGAAATAAGGCCCTACGCCTAATCCTAAATCATACAAAATGAAGTATGTCGATGTCGCAAGTCCTAGTCGTTCATTTGGTGTAACTTTAATAGCGATTGCTTGTGCTACTGAGTTGAAGTTCCCATAACCGACTCCAATACAAGCAGCCGCTATTAAAAATACAACAGTACTCGTTGCGGCACTAAAGGCGTACATGCCAATGGCAAATAGCACAAGGCACGGATAAATAACAATATTTGCGCCTCTTGCATCGAGTAGTTTCCCTGTAAATGGACGAGTCGCTAAAATGACAATTGCATAAACGATAAAGAAGTAACTCCCCGCCGTTACTAAATCCAATTCTTTGGCATAGAACGTCATAAACGACATAACGCCTGAATATGCAAAACCAATAACGAGCGCTACAAATGCAATTGGCACAGCACGCATTTCAATAAAGTTGGACACTTTGAAGCCTGTCTTCGCCGCAAGATCTTTTGCCTTGTTCGGTGCATCTGGCACTGTCACTATAAAATACATCATAAAGCAAATAATGGCTAAAACTGAATCGACCGCAAAAATCATGCGATAATCTGCAAATAACTGTGTTAAAAGAATTCCGACAAATGGCCCGATAGCCGTCGCTAAAATGGCACTTAAACTATAATAGCCAATCCCTTCACCACGTCGATCCGCTGGTAAAATTTGAGCAATAATTGTACCTGTAGCCGTACTTGCTACCCCTAGCGCAATGCCTTGCACTAAACGATTCAGCATTAATAATGGTAAATTCCCTGCAAGAAAATAGGACATTGTTGATAACATAAATAATAAGAGTCCGCAAAATAATGTCTTTTTACTCCCCCAATCGCCAATAATCCGTCCTGTACCAAGTCGCCCAAATAGCGTCCCTATTATAAAAATACTTGACACAAGTCCCGCGGTACTCGTTGAAGCCCCAAATTGTTCCACAGCGTAGCCCGCAATCGTCACCATTAATAAATAAAAAATTAACGTAATGGTAAAATTGATAAGTGAAACGATTAAAAAATCTTTTGTCCAAAGTTTATGTCTAGTTGCTTCCACTTGTTTCCTCTCCTACTGATGAATGTTTGCACAAATTCTTGCTAAAACTTGTGTAGCAATTTCAATATCTTGCGTTGGCACTCCTGCCAATGCCTTTTCTAAAAAAGGTTTTAAATGTTCCTGAATTTCCTGCACGATAGTTTCACCATGAGCGGTTAATTGTACAAGCTTTTCTCGCTTATCCTTGCCTGCCACTGTTTCAACATACCCAAGCTCCCCAAGCTTTTGTACAAGTCTCGTCACACTTGGCTTCTCAATGAACATAAAGTTCGCAATTTCCACAAGCGAATGTGGCCCTTTATCGATCAACAATCGCAGGACAGCCCACTGAGAACTATACAGCTGATATTTCTCCAACTGCACATTAAGCTGATTTGTAAACGGTCGGTACATCAGTCGGTACTCATTAAAAAAATTCTGTTCAATCGTCAAAGTATCACTCCTTTACTTTTCTTAGCACTACAAATTAAATTAGTTAGCCTAGGTAACTATATACCCAACTTCGCCTTTTGTCTAGCCTAAAGTTAGGATACGGGCTCGCTATCCGCTAGTTTTAGGGGTCTATCCGTCACTTTTGGGGTTCTATCCGTCACTTTTGGGGTTCTATCCGTCACTTTTGGGGTTCTATCCGTCACTTCAACCGTTCTATCGGCCTCCTCCTTGCCCGAACAGAAAAAAACTGAACAGCGCGAGCCGTTCAGTCATTTTTGCGTAATAAATATAAAAAATAAGGGGCACCGATGCATGCTACCACAATTCCTGCTGGCACAGTTGCCGTTGAAATCGCCACGCGTCCGATTGTATCGGCAAGCATTAATAAGCTAGCCCCAATACATAGTGTTAACGGTAAAAAGAATTGATAGCGTGGTCCTACGAGCTGTTTCGCGATGTGGGGTGCCATTAAACCGATAAAGGCAATTCCACCAGTCACTGATACAGCCGCCGCAGCTAATGCTACAGCCACCACTAATAATTGTAGTCGCTCACGGCCAATATTCATGCCTAAGCCGATTGCTGTTTGCTCGGTCATGGCCAGTACATTTAACACATTCGCTTTATAGAAAATGAATGGGATGCCTAGCACGAGCCACGGCACTAATGCCCAAAAGAACGGCCAATCGGTACCCCATACACTGCCTGCCAACCATTGTGCGATAAACTGCACATCACTGCGCTCCGCAGAGGAGATTAAAATAATCATCACACCCGATAACGCAGAAGCCACACCTACCCCGACTAAAATGAACTGTATGGGTTGAACGCCTATATTCCGTTTATACGAGAAAAAGTAAATACATAGTGCTGTGAACATTGCACTTAGAAACCCAACGACTGGTAGTACATAGGCAAAGTTAGGTAAATTCCCGTTGACAATTAAGTAGAACAATGTAATCCCAACACCAGCACCCGCATTAATACCAATAATACCAGGGTCTGCCAAATCATTACGTGTTACCCCCTGCAATACGGCACCTGCAAGTGCTAGCGCCATCCCTGCCGCTGCCAAGACAAACATTCTTGGCAATCGCACAGAAAACAAGACGAATGATTCTTTAAAACTACCGTCTCCAAGTAAAATCGGTAGTATGCGATCAATGGAAACCGAGGCAGCCCCCAGTGAAATGCCTAATACAAAAATAGCTAGCGTTAATATCAGCCACACAAATAGCCAAATTCGTTGCTTTTTTCGACCTGCATTAAGCAAATTGACGACCTCCCTTACGAACAAGTAAAAGGAAGAACGGCAGTCCGATAATAGAAACGATGGCTACAACAGGCGTTTCGAATGGTGCATTAATCATCCGGCCAAGGAAATCTGCCGTTAACATAAACCAACCGCCAACAAGTGCACTCATCGGTAACACCAAACGATAGTCTGTGCCAACAAAGGCACGTACAATATGTGGCACCATTAAGCCGACAAACGCCAAATTTCCTACAAGCGCCACGGCAGCACCGGCTAGAACGACAACAACCACCATCAGAACACCTTTAATGACAGTAGTATTTTGTCCTAAGCCAACTGCTACATCTTCATTTAAGCTTAAAATCGTTAACTGACGGCTATAAGCAAACGCAACAACTAGCCCTACTACAATAAACGGTACAATGATGAGTGCTGTCCATGTCGTACCAATAAAACCGCCGCTCGTCCACATGGATACATCTTTAGCGATATTAAATAAAATCCCCGTGCCATCTGCAACGGCCTGTAATAGCGCAGAAACAGCCGCCCCTGCTAGCACCAGCTTCAACGGCGAAAAACCGCTCTTCGTCGATGTGCCAATCCCATATACAATCATCATCCCTATGCCCGCTCCGATGAAGCATGCAAAAATTAGGATATAGTATGAGATATTTGGCACAAAAGCCATGGTTACAGCAAGTGCAGCATTCGCCCCTGCTGTAAGACCAAGAAGCCCTGGGTCTGCTAAAGGATTCCTGGTAACCCCTTGCATAATGGCCCCAGCCACTGCTAGTGCACTGCCGACAAAAATTGCTGCAATGATACGTGGAAATCGAATTTCCCGTAACACTGCATAATGCTTGCCACCACTTTGTCCAACAATGGCTTGATAGACATCTTGAATGCTCGTATTTGCTGCACCAACGCACAGTGAAATACTAGCCGTTGCTAGTAATAAAATCAGTGCAAGCAACATCTGAAGCCAAAATGGTAATTGTCGAAACTTTGTCATTGCCTTCGCTACTCTCTACTGATTTATTGTAAAAACTTCTCTTCAAAGAAATCGAGTTGATAATCTAATGTTATCGGATCATTAAAGTAAAATGCATTGGCATTGACCTCAAATAAACGACCATTTTTCACTGCTTCTAAATCTTTAAACCATGTAGCTTCTGTAAACGAAGTATCTTGGTCCATAAACATACTGAAAATAACATAATCACCAGCGTAGTCACCTAATACCTCTTGAGAAATCGCGAAATAACCTGGTTCCAACGCCACTTCTTTCACTTTTTCAGGCATCTTTAAGCCCATTGCTTGATATAAAATTTCTGTTCCACGACCCCAGTTATCTCCATAAAGATACAATTGTTTATTGAAGTTTTCTGCGACAGTAACGGTTGCGTCCTCACCGATTTTCTCTTTAATTTTAGTACCTACCTCTGTAGCACGTACTTTAAAATCTTCTACCCATGCTGTTGCTTCTTTTTCTTTATTTACTACCTTACCAATTTCAATAAATTGCTGTAAATAATCCACTTTGCCGTAAGTAAATAACACTGTAGGAGCGATTTCAGCTAATTTATCAGCATTTTCAATACCACTTAAACCAAGAATTAAATCGGGTTCTAGCTCAAGAATTTTTTCAATATCTGTATTTTCAACAACCACTGCATCTTTAATGTCATCTTGGAAGTTTGGGTTTTTTGTCGCCCATGAATCAACACCAACGACATTAACATCAAGTTTTAATAAATCTCCAACAAATGAAGATAACACAACTACTCGTTTTGGATTAGCTGGTACTTCCACAGGACCTGTTTCAGATTCATACGTAATCGTCTCTGCTGAAGAAGCCTCTTTAGAACCCTCACCCGATTTTTCAGCACTTTCTTCTTTGTTGCCGCATGCTGCTAGCACGAGTACAACCATCATAAACATTGGTAAAAGCCACTTTTTCATGTGTAAATCCCCTTTAAATTGTTTGTAATAAGTTATATGTAATGCACATTGGTTTGTCCGTTCTAGGATCCTTGCCAATGACCGCATCAATATTAAACACTTTCTGTAAAACTTCTGGTACAACCACTTCTTCTGCAGTACCGAACTTCACAAGCTCTCCGTTTGACAGCGCCACAATATAATCAGAAAAACGTGCTGCTTGGTTTAAATCATGTAGCACCATGACAATCGTGCGTCCTTCATCCTCATTTAACTTGCTTAGTAATTCTAATACTTCTAGTTGATGTGCCATATCCAAATAAGTAGTTGGTTCATCTAAAAATATAATATCCGTTTCTTGTGCTAATGCCATCGCAATCCACACACGCTGACGTTGTCCACCAGATAGTGCATCAACCGTTTGTTGGCGAAATGCATCCGTTTTAGTTACCTGCAAGGCCCACTCAATCATGTCTTTGTCCTTTTGCGATAAATTGCCAAAGCCTTTTTGATAAGGGAACCGACCGTAAGAGACAAGCTCTTCCACCGTTAACCCATGCGCACTTTCAGGACTTTGTGGTAAAATGGCCAACTGTTTGGCCAATTCTTTTGTTTTCATCTTTGAAATATCTTGGCCGTCCAAAACGACATGTCCCTGATCATGCTTCAATATTCTCGTAATAGCCTTTAATAGTGTGGATTTACCACAGCCATTTGAGCCAATAATAGTTGTAATTTTTCCATCTGGAATTTGTAATGATAGATCGTGCACAATCGTCTTGTTATCATAACCAACACGAATCGATTCAATTTGTAAACGCAAATCGTAACCTCTCTTTCTTTTTACTTCTCGACATGCTATGATAATCAAAGTTTGTTAATGATAATCATTATCACTAAAATTAGTCTAGTTATCAGATAAGGTTTTGTCAAATACTTTTTTATTATTTTTTAAGGATGTGGCGATAAAAATGCAAGATGTATACGATGTAACAATTATCGGCGGTGGGCCTGCAGGTCTATATAGTGCCTTTTATAGTGGTTTAAGGGGATTAAAAACGAAGCTTATTGAAAGTCAGGATCAACTCGGTGGTAAAGTCTTGCTTTACCCAGAAAAGCTTATTTGGGATATTGGTGGTCATCCGCCAATTTTAGGTGAACAATTTGTCAAACAATTAATTGCGCAAGCAAAGACTTTTGACCCTACCATTCTAACTGGAACAAAGGTTGACTACATTGAGCGTCAAGAAGATAATTTTGTCATACATACAGCTCTAGGTGACAAGCATTACTCGAAAACAATTCTTTTAGCGGTTGGTGGTGGCATTATTAACCCTCAAAAACTTACGCTCGAAGGCGCTGAAAAATATGAGATGACAAACTTACACTATACGGTACAGTCCTATCAGCGCTTTGTAGACAAGGAAATTATTATTTCTGGTGGTGGTAATGCAGCACTTGACTGGGCAGTTGAACTTAGCCCTATTGCCAAAAACGTAACCGTTGTATACCGTAAAGAAACACTTTCTGCGCATGAAGCAACTATCAAAGAGGCGCTGGCAGCCGGTGTCCAAATTGAATGTAATACAACCATTACAAAATTATCCGCCAATACCGATAAAACAGCTATTCAATTAGTCACATGTGAAAATTCAAAAACTAAACAAAGTTATACACGTCAAATAGATGAAGTTATTGTCAGTCATGGCTATAATCGTGAGGCATCGTTAACTTTTGAAGAATCTATGACGATACCGAAGAAAGATAATTATTATTACGAGGGAAAAGCGACTGGTGAAACTGCACAACCAGGTATTTTCGCAGCAGGCGACATTCTTTCATTCGAAGGGAAAATACATCTCCTATTAGGTACTTTCCAAGATGCCGCAAATGCGGTCAACTCGGTGAAAACTTACCTAGAACCAACAGCCTATCGTAATGCGGTCGTATCTTCTCATAATGAGATGTTCAAAGAAAAAAATCGTTCAATTATTGAAAAACAACTTGTACATTCAAAATAATGACACTGAGCATTGTAACCTTCAACAAACCCCAACTCCTACTTGTTTGATGGTTGCAGCTTATTTCAAGCAAAGGAAACCCTCCTAAGATTATTTCTTAAGAGGGTTTTCTTACACTGCTGTTTTTTCTATCCTCCAGTATAGAAGAGTTTTATACGTTCGTTAGCTCGTATCCGTAAAAGCCCGTTCATATTTTTAGACACATAAAATGCCACAGATGACTCCACCGGTTCATCTAGATACTATTGAGTTTATTGACAGTCTGGCTATTAGCAAGACTTTACAGCTCTGAACGTTGACAAATTTATAGCAATCGTCACATGCATTTTTTACGCACATCACTTACTCGTTAGCTGCTTGCTCCCTATTATTTTGGTTCATAAAAAAGGCACATCAACTATATTTCCATTGATATGCCTAATGATATTCGTTTTCCAGCAAGCTAAACTATTTAAATAAACTTAACAATGACCCCATTTGCCTTAACATATTAACCCCGTTTGTTATTGTTCCCGCATGGCCCATTATTGCATTTAGACTATCTGGTAAATTTCCAAATTTAAAAGCCTGCGGTTGTTGCATAGGGTAAAAGAAAGGTTGCTCCTGTCTACCTTGATAAGAAGAGCCAAAACCTTGTCTATATCTTTGTGGGAGTGGTCTCCTTCTAGGATTGGGCGGATAAAATGGCATTGATTCACCCCCTATCAAATTGCGTTAAGATAGTATATGTTTGTATTTTTTTATGGATTAGACATTCGGAGAAGTACTGATAAAGAATATCGTTATGTGGCCTAAAAAATATTAAATTCTAGTGATTTATGTCACTTGTATGTTGCCCTAGAGAGCATATAATGGCTCCATGATAGGCAATATTTGAAGCGACGCTTACGCCTGCAAAGGTTCTTTTTTCATGTCAACTTTATCGTTTGCAGGAACCATACTATTTTTCATTTCATATGATAGAAATAAGAAAAATAAAGAAGGTGGTTGTAATTGCAAAATCCAAATATCTAGACTTTTTGTCCAGATTTGGTGTTGGGGGTGCACATCCTGGTGGTATTAATTTAACAAAGGAAATTTTTAAATCTGAGAACATTAGCACAACGTCTCATATTTTAGATGTAGGGTGTGGTACAGGCCAAACTGCTGCCTATATAGCGCACAAATATGGAGCAAAAGTAACGGGCATCGATATCAATTCAATTATGGTAGCTAAGGCTACAGAGAGAATGAAAAAAAAACGTCTGCCAGTAACTATCAGGCAAGGTTCCATCGAACAAACTTTGTTACCGGCAAATACATTTGATTTTGTTATTTCTGAATCCGTGCTTTCTTTTGTCCATAAAGCTAGTGCCATTAAAGAAATCTTTCGTTTATTAAAGCAAGGTGGTCGCTTCATTGCCATTGAATTTACCATTAACCAACAGCTCGGCGCAAAGATTGAAGAGGAAATCAAACAATTTTATGGATTTGATTCCTGCTTTATGAAAAAGGATTGGATTGCTTTATTTGAACAAGCTGGTTTTACAAATATTCGTATACAAAAAAACAAATCCATCTCTTCGATACCTGAATATCACTACTCAAAGAATATAGAACCTGAACTTTACGAGCTAATGGAAACGCATTATGACATGAACTTGAAGTATAAAGAGGTTTTGGACTATAGAATTTATACATGTACTAAATAATGAGTAGACATGAAGTGACTATTTAATGCAGACCTCGTTAGCATTGTTAAAAATCTACGAGGTTATCTTTGGTTTATCGGAGCATTTTGCTCGTGTTCAGCGATCCATCTAGAAACCTGCTCAGGTTTTTTTCCATAATCATCAGGCAACGCTTCCCCAAACATTACAATCTTCATTTATGTCCGTTCTAATAGTATGCCCAGCGTTCACTGTTTTGCTGTTTTTTTTGACAGGTTGTCTACGTTATTTACACCTTCCCTATAATTTCTTTTCTAATTGTTTTAATTTACGTAGGACAGCCTCTCTATTTTTTGCTAATTTTATATAGCCAGGTAGTGCATGTGATGCTGTTTTACCTGTAAAGTTTTTAGTTCGGAGTTTATCTGTCACATAGTCTATTAAATACTCTAGATGACTAGCGTTTAACGCCCAGATGGGTTGATTTGGCCCTAAGCTTGTTAAAAGGTAGTAGTCTAGTAAAAATACTGGATCTGTCCCTTGTGCATTTGACACCTTCGGATAGTAAACTTGTGTTGGATTAATTTTGATATGACATTGGACAAGTTTTGTACAATAAGGGCATTCCTTATTGAGCTTACGATATTGACGTTCTTTTTCTTCCAGTGGAATATTGACATGTCGTTGACAGGCGTTGCATTGGCCTTGCGCAAAGGTTTTTACTAAATAGTGCATATCTTTCGTGTTACGGAAAGTACAACTTTCGCATTGTACAATATAGGTATTGTCCATTCTTTTCATGTGCGCACATTTCGTACATTTAGGACATTGCACTAATACGGTATTTCCTCTTGACGTAAAGCTATAAAAATCAAAAGAAAAAGAATGGTGGATCTATAAATTTCGCCATAAAGGAACCTCCCTATGAATATAAATAATCGCTAAAGTATAGGATAAATACTTTAGCGATTTTATATTATCTATTTTACCAATCTCTATTTCTAATTGCTTCTTCTATATCAATATCTATGTTATAAGCCTTTAAAACTAAAAAAACCGTATCTGCAATGGATTCTCTGGCAACTGTTTCAATTTGGCTACCGTTTTCTTCAAATTCTTCCGCAAGCTCATTCAGTTTATCGGTCATCTCATCTAATTTTTGTTGAACTGTTTCTTCCGTATATGCACCATGTTCAAGATAATGAGCAAATACCTCGATTGTTGCTTTCATCTTATCTACTAAAAAATCAGGGAAATACAAATCTCTATACATGTCCACTAAGTAATTCATTTCTTTCGTCATAGAAAACCCTCCTAAATTAGGTTTTTTCACCAAAATTTATGGCTCAATTAATAGAGTAACATATTACATTATGTGTTATTCAAAGAATCTTGTGAATCCTGTAGTTATTTTATTTTTTCTATAAAATGCTTTAATATCCTAGCTGTTAAACCCCAAATTGTATACTTGTCATAATCAAAAAACCATTCCTCCATGGTACGCGTCCTCCATTGATATTGTGTACCGTTGACGATTTTATCAAACGGAAAGTCTAGTGAAGGCACTGGTTCCACAGATACTAAGTGCATATAAGGCTCATACTTCAATAGCCATTGAAGTGGTACCGTAAATACCTCCTCAACCTCTTCTTTGTTGTAAGAATGCATAATTTGGTTAGTATCAATAGTTGCTACAAATGGGTAGATAACAAATGAGGAAGAAGCAATATAAGGGCTTAATTGCCCTACAATAGTAATCGTTTTTGGATCAACACCTAATTCTTCAGTTGTTTCTCGTACAGCTGCTGCCATTGGGGATGCATCTGTTGCGTCGATTCGACCACCAGGAAAACTAATATCACCTGGCTGTTTTCTCATGGTGAATGACCGTACTTCGAAAAGGATATGCCATTCTTCATTCACCAGCACTAATGGAATCAAAATCGCTGAACGATAAGCTGTTTCCTCTCCTATAAATAGGGATTGATTTTGATTTAACTCTTTCTTCAGTTTATCTAGGAACATAAAATTCCCCTCACTTCAATATTTATATTCGTTTTTATCGTATCACTATTAGTTTGATGGATAAAGAATGCTTTCATAATTTTTTAAGCTTATGTACGCCAAGAAATGGATAGCCCAAACAGACAACGCACTAGCTCCTAATCGTCTTTAACGAAAAGACATCCACAGTAGAATTGTAATGCTTTACTTCAATACCTGAGCTTTTTAAAAAATTATTTGCTCTGGGCCACCTTACTGAAATAACTGTACCTACTTCTTACTTAGCATAATTTGGTTTACTAACAGGAACGTTTTCCATACATTTCGACCCTCGAAATTTCCACTGACAATCCTTAAAAAAACCAAATAATAGTCCTTACTTTGATTTCTTGGGTCATTTAACCATTCCTCGGTAGATGCGTTATCATAACCTACTTTATATTAAAAAAAGAAGGAGCGATAAAATGGTTAATTTCCCAGGAGGATTTCCGGGCGGTATACCAGGAATGCCAAGTGGTTTCCCAGGCGGAATGCCAGGAGGGATGCCAGGCGGAATGCCAGGCGGTTTCCCAGGTGGGATGCCAGGTGGTTTCCCAGGCGGAATGCCAGGTGGTTTCCCAGGCGGAATGCCAGGTGGTTTCCCAGGCGGAATGCCAGGTGGTTTCCCAGGCGGAATGCCGGGTGGTTTCCCAGGTGGGATGCCGGGTGGTTTCCCAGGTGGAATGCCAGGTGGTTTCCCAGGTGGGATGCCAGGTGGTTTCCCAGGCGGATTCCCAGGCGGTACGCCAGGTGGTTTCCCAGGCGGGATGCCGGGTGGAACACCTAGACCTGGTCAAGGGGGGCAAATGAACCCACCAGCACCGTCTCAACAAATGATTAGTAGATTTCAATTTCTAAGTCAAAATCCTTCACAGGCGCAAAGTATGTTACAATCACAAGGCCCAACAGCATTTGCAGCTGGCTGTGATGGTAGATGGACCATTGTGCTCTTACGAAATGGTCAGCTCTTTTTAATGTTTGTTTTCTCAGCAAGTGTAACTGGGAATACTACAGGAATTATATGGCCAAACTTCACGTTTGCTTCATTCCCATCTTCCGCTATATTAGCGTATTCTTGTAATTAATTTAAAAAATACTCATTTACTATGAATCTGTGATGAATCACATTTGACAATAATAAATGATCCCACTGAAAATTGCAGAGGGATCATTTTATTATTGCATTTTTGATGAACCTAAATAACTCAATTAACCCATATTTTTATAATTGATATAGTGGATTCAAATAATAGATAATTAAGTAGTTAAAATCTATTTTATAGGAAGGTATGAATAATAAATAGTATGAATAACAAATTTAAAAAATATGTTCTAATCCCCGCTCTGTTAACTACATTATTAGCCTCTCCATTTAGTGTTGATGCCTCAGTAAATGACATACATATGTCTTATTTATATGGTGGAACTGCTAGCTCCTATTTAGAAAATATAGATATGACTTTAGGTGCGTTAAATACAGCTACGCCAGGATTCTATGAGTTAAACGCTGACGGTAGTTTAAAATCTTCAATTGATAAAAATTTAATAGCAGAGTTACACAAAAGAAAATTAAAAGTCGTTCCATATATTACGAACAACTGGGATAGAAATTTAGCTCAAATGGCTATGAAAAATAGAGAAGTTTTATCTACTCAATTAGTAGATTCTGTAGTAAAAAATAACTTGGATGGCATAGATATTGATATTGAGAATTTAAACTATACCGATAAGGAAGTATTTACAGATTTCATTAGACTATTAAATGAAAAAATGCCGAATGATAAAACAATATCTATAGCAGTTGCTGCAAATCCACATGGATGGACGGTAGGATGGCATGGTTCTTATGATTATTTAAAACTAAGTGAATATAGTGATTACCTAATGTTAATGGCCTATGATGAAAGTTGGAATGGTGGTCCAGTAGGTCCTGTCGCTAGTTTATCATTTGTTGAAAATTCTATTATATCTTTATTAAATCAAGGTGTTGATTCCAAGAAAGTAGTTTTAGGTTTACCATTTTACGGGCGAATTTGGAATGATGACGAGGAATTAGGTGGATATGGTGTAGCGAATAAATCTGTAAAAAGCATAGTTAATAATCATAACGGAACACTATATTTTGATGATACCTCAAAATCAGCTTATGCTAAATTCACTGTGAGAGAAAACGATTTGCCAACTTATATTGGTGGTAAAAAACTTTCAACGGGCAATTATACTATTTGGTATGAAAATGATTTATCTTTAAAATATAAATTAAGATTAGTAGAGAAATACAATTTAAGAGGAACTGGTAGTTGGGATTTAACACAAGCAGATAACGGGATATGGAAATTTTATATGTCTTGGGCGAATGGACAACATAATTTTATAGATGCAGAAAATCATTGGGCTGAAAATGATATTATGTCTCTTTATAGAAAGGGATGGATAAGTGGGAAAAATGAGTACATTTTTGGCCCTAATGGTGATCTAACAAGGGCACAAGCTGTTACTATCCTTACAAACGCGATTGGTTTAAAAGACAAAAACGAAACAGTACCTAATTACTTTACAGATGTTCCAACTGACCATTGGGCAAAACAGGCTATTGAACTAGCACATAAGTATAATATTGTTAATGGACCGAAACCAAACGTCTTTGAACCGAATTCTCGAATTACAAGAGCTCAATTATCAGCAATATTATCGAGAATACTAGATTACCCATTAGATAATACGAATGACTTACCTTTTTATGATGTACAAAAGGGACATTGGGCGTACTTAGAAATTTTAAAACTAAGTAGTCAGGGAATTATCAACGGTAAAGAAGACGGCGGATTTTATCCGAATGATTTTGTTAAAAGAGCACAAATGGCAGCGATGGTTAATCGTGCGAGTGGAGATTTAGAAAAATATTCAAAATAACATAATTAACATCCCCCTCCTCCAAGAAAGTGTTGATAAATAAGGTATAGGCAAAACAGGGCTTGATCTACAAAACGTGTAGAATCAGCCCTGTTTTTAACTACCTTTCCCCTTTGTCGTAATCCCTCATCTTGTTCGTCCTAAACGCGACGGTATTTCCTTCGGGCTCTACAAATTTTTATATTGATACTAAGTACAGGCAAGCCGACTGCATTAACACAGCTCATGCCGCAAAAAAGCTACTGCTCTTAGTGACATGTACGGTCAAGTACATATTTTAAAGAGCCAAATATCATTCTAAGGTAAGGCGTTTTTGCTGAATTACATGAACTTGATTTAAAATCAGTGCACCGAACATTTGAATCGTCGTCTTCACAATAATTTGTCCCAAAATGGCGGCTGGTACTGCTTCCCAAGGCAGGATATTGGCTCCAAGTGGACTCAAGCCAATGACTACGAAAATCGCGGAATCCAGAAATCCACCAACAATTCCGCTGTAGAACACACGCCAAGCCATTGGTAGTTTCAATCGGGTATAGATTTCTGTATCAGCTGTTTCAGCGACAACAAATGAAAGTGCCGATGCTACCACAATCAATAGTGTATCCCCGAGTATGAATGAAATCACTGCGGATAAAATAAGAGCTGTCATAATAAACAAATACGTCTTTGCTCTACCATATTTATTTTGCACAAGATCCCGGAAAATGAAGGTCGCCCCAATCAACAGCGTCCCCATTGGAACGATAAACATGCCAAACTGTAATGGCGCAAATGCTGCCGTTACTACATTAGCAATGACAATAGATAATAAATAAAATAATATTCTCATGATGGTACTCCTCAAGTAAATTTAAAGAAAATTTTGCAGTTGCAAAACTATACACCTCTTTTATTTCCCCAAACAAGGGCATGCAACTGTGGTAGTACTTTGACATCTCTTACTTCCTCATCTGCAATCACCCTGTCAATTAGCGCTTGGTACTTCTCCAATAAATGGCTAATCAGCTGCGCATTATCAGTCGTCGTAATATCATCATTACCGACTTGTAAATAAAAGGGAATCGTCGGATATCGAAGGTGAATTTGCTTAGCATAAGCATAATCCTCTTCATTAAAAACGACTATTTTGAGGGATATATGCTGATTGCTGTTTCGATTTTGAAGTTTTCCGAGGATATCAGATAGTACTGTATAGTCTGAGGTCATTCCGGAACTAGGAGGCTTGGGTGAAATCGTCAGTTCATCGATATCATATAGCCATTGTTGCCATCTGCTTCCCTGTGTCTCTACTCCAACCTTTATGTCGTTTTCTTTTAAAATAGCAATGAGCGCTTCCAAATTTCGAAAGAGTGCAGGATTGCCACCCGAAATCGTGACAAAAGAAAAACCACTGCCCCCGAGTCGTTTCAACTCAGACCAAATCTCATCTGCTGTCATTTGGACAATCAAATGCTTTCCGCTGCCATCCCATGTAAACGATGAATCACACCAGGAACAGGAATAGTCACAGCCAGCAGTCCGCACAAACATCGTCTTCTGTCCAACTACCATACCCTCGCCTTGAATGGTCGGTCCGAAAATCTCGATAACAGGTACCTTACTCAACTTCCATCCACTCCCGTCGCACTTCAGCATAGCTTGTCGGCGTCTCATACAGCTTGATAAATTCTACACGCGCTCCGTTATATCGTTGTTCATCAAGCAGGGCTTTTGCTAACTTTTCGTAAATCCAGACTACAATGTTCTCTGCGGTTGTATTCATCGGTGGAAGCGTTTCATTTAAATAACGATGATCCAAATAAATGTCTATTTTTTGTTGCCAAATTTCTTTTATATCTCCAAAGTCAATCATCAAACCGCGTTCATCTGTATACCCACTTAACCCTAGTACAGCACGATACGTATGACCATGCAGATTTTTGCATTTCCCCTCATAATCATGTAAATGATGGGCTGCATCGAAGGTAAATTCCTTGCTCACGAGAACGCGTTTTGTATGATAGTTCAATTGATTCCTTTGAATATCTTCATCTATTTTTTGGAGCTTCTCGACAATTTTAAAATGATGCATGTCTTAAGACTCCTTTCTGAAGCTTAAATAGTCATCCAGTCCTTTTTTTCGCAGTTTACACGCCGGACATTCACCACAACCATCTGCTATTACACCGTTATAACAAGTTAACGTTCTTTGCCGAACGAACTCAAGTGCCCCAAGCTGATCAGCAAGCGCCCATGTCTGTGCCTTATTCAGCCACATTAACGGTGTATCAATCACAAAGGAATCGTCCATAGATAAATTTAACGTTACATTCAAAGATTTTATAAAAATATCCCGGCAATCCGGATATCCGCTAAAATCCGTTTCACAAACACCAGTTACGATATGCTTGGCTCCAACTTGGCTCGCCAAAACGCCCGCAAATGAAAGAAAGAGCAAATTCCGGCCAGGCACAAAAGTCGATGGAAGCCCGCCATCTTCTCCGTCCTCTACTTCGATGTCTTGTCGTGTCAATGCATTAGGAGCAAGCTGATTCAGGAGTGACATATCAAGAATGTGATGCGTGACACCAAGTTCCGCTGCTATCTCCTTTGCACATTCAATTTCCAGAAGATGCCTTTGACCGTAATCAAAAGTCACCGCCTCAACCTCTTCAAAACGTTCTTGTGCCCAGAACAAACAAGTGGTACTGTCCTGACCTCCACTAAACACAACAATTGCTTTTTCCTGCTTCATCTATAAAAACTCCCTTTTAACGAAAAAAACAGCACCCTAAGAAAAATGCTGTTTCTTCTTAGTTTTTTTAAGAGGGTAGCTAAAACCTCTTCCTTCATTGATAAGATTTTCAAAATTTATCCCGCATTAACGGTCAGTAAAACGCCCACCTCAAGTGGAAAGATGAGAACGAGTACACTAAGTGGGCGATCAACTGACAGTAAAAGCCCGATTGGTTCAACTAACAATCAGTGGGGAATGAAGAAAACCCCCACTGATTGAAGTTTCACTTTATCGATTATCAATTTTTTCTGGATTTAGATCGTGATTCATTAAACGATAATTCGCTATTTCTTCGTATTTAGTTTCTGGTTTCCCATAGTTACACCATGGATCAATCGAAATCCCTCCACGTGGTGTAAATTTTCCCCACACTTCGATATATCTTGGATCAAGTAATTTAATTAAATCGTTCATAATGATATTGACGCAATCTTCATGGAAATCGCCATGATTTCTAAAACTAAATAAATATAATTTCAGTGACTTACTTTCCACAATTTTTTTATCCGGGATATATGAGATGTACATCGTCGCAAAATCAGGCTGATTTGTAAGTGGACATAAACTAGTGAACTCTGGACAATTAAACTTGACGAAATAATCTCGATTGGCATGAAGATTGTCTACTGCCTCCAATACTTCGGGTGCATATTCGTATGCATATTGCGTACCTTGATTACCTAATAATGTTAAATCCTTCAGTCCTTCTTCATGGCTTCGGCCAGACATAAAAAAACCTCCTCGTAAAATGTTTCCCAACACTTTTCAAGAGAGGCATCACCAATCATTCTATTAAAACATAAGTAAAAACATAAAAAAGCCACGTCCGATATGGACATGGCATATTGTCATGTTTCCATAGTTTTTTATAGAGGGTATCAGCTATGAACCTCTCCCGTTCTAGTCCGGGCATTCTTTTCTTTAATCATAATATAGAATATGGTGGAAAACGTCAAATGAAAATTTTTAAATAAAGTCTTCCGATAAATGCTTTTTCGAAAAAACCACTGTTATACGAGGGCACTGAAAAAGTATTTACCTTTTTTGATTTAGCGCTCTGGCTTTCGCTTTCCGCGGGCGACGGCGAGCCACCTCCTATGCTTCGCTTTGTGCAGGGTCTCGTCTGTCTCGCTTATCCCGCAGGTGTCTCATGCCGCCTATACCGTCCTATATTTTAGCCGTACAGAGCTTTAAACGATTAATATTTTTTTAAAAAGAAAAACCTCACTTACGTATGATACGTTCTCCATATCCTATCCCAATCGTTTATCACTAAGCAGGTTACAAAGTGTACTTTGTTTTTCCTTTCACCAGGTAAGAACGTACTCTTTCTCTTCATCTGCTTCTTTTACTCGATATGGCCGTCGACAGAAAGATTTTATGTTGCTATCCATTCATAACTCCCCTTCTAGTTCCTCTGACAGGAGATTTACCGTCCATTTCCAACAGATTCCACATCAACACGGACACCCTTGTACTTGGCTAACCAGCCATTCTGTCTTCGCAGTTCGGGACTTACACCCTATAGATTACGTCCGTGCTGGGCGCACAAAAGTTCTTATGACACCTGTCATAAAGAACTTTTGACTGCTGTGAATAGTTTTTTTCTCTGTTGCACTTTATCATTTTACTTAAGAAAACATAGAAAGAGTGATAGGAATGATGCAAGCTCATCAAAGGTTACCGCTAATCGACATTTTACGAGGCTTTGCGGTATTGGGTACATTGGGTACAAATATTTGGATTTTTGCTTATCTCGGAGACTTAACTTACATTACAACAAGTAACTATTCAGGTTGGTGGTCATTCGATGATTTTCTACGAATGCTCGTATTATTTTTCGTAAATGGAAAGCTTTTAGGACTGTTAACCATTATGTTCGGAGTTGGTCTAGAATTGAAATACCAGCAATTCATTCGAAAAGGTTATGCATGGCCAGGTGTCTATATTTGGACTATTTTGTTCTTGTTTGTAGAAGGTTTTATCCATTTCACATTGGTCATGGAATATGATATTTTGATGAGTTACGCTGTGACAGCCATCATCGTTGCCTTTATTGTAAAGGCTGGCGATAAAGCCATTCATCGCGCTTTATATCTAGTTGGTGGATTTCATGCACTTATCATTCTGCTAATTTTAGTAAGTGCCTTACTAGGCGCAAATATGTCTTTACCTGGCAACGATTTGATCGTCAGTATGTATCAACATGGTACTTGGTTTGAACAAATCCACCATCGTTTAACGAATTTTTGGTTTTTTAGAACGGAAGCCATTTTTATTATTCCCATGAATATTTTCTTATTTTTAATGGGCGTAAAGTTAATGCGAACTGGCGTATTTTCTCAAAATGAACATGGACGTCACATGCGTAGAAAGTTATTTGCTATTGGGGTTTATATCGGTGTACCGTTGAATCTTCTTATTTTCATTCCTGGAGGAGCATTTGATTTCCCTGTTCGCTATTTATTTGCACCGCTGCTATCAATTGGATATATTGGCGTTTTAGGTAAAATGTTAGAGTATAAGAAAGCAGATTGGCTATGGCAACGATTTGGAGAAGTTGGTAAAATGTCTTTAAGTTGCTATGTTTTACAAAATGTACTGTCGTCTATTATTTTCTATGGTTGGGGCTTTGGTTTAGGTGGAAAGCTTTCTAGCTTCGAAATTATTGTCGTTTGGATGACTCTGTCCCTTTTCCAACTCTTCATTGCGCATATTTGTCTAAAACATTTTCATTATGGACCTTTGGAATGGCTTCGAAAACATGCTGTGCAAGCCGTTGCACATAAATAATCAACAAGGGTTGGTGTCATGTATAAAAATTTATCCTAAAGAGCAAGCAAAACAATATTTAATTATCGATGTAGTATCCATTATTATTTTGATATTTATAGTATTAAGCTCGAACTCGAATTTACCTGTCATAGCAAAAATAATTGTCCTCATAACATTCTTAATAGCATTTTATGTTGCCTTATGGTATAGAGATTGGCGCCTTCATCTGGCAACATTAACAGGACTCTTTAGCGTTGCAATAATTGGAATTTACGAAGGTTCTATCATGCTATTTTTCGGATTTACGTTCGCAGATTTAATCGGGAGAGCACAAGTCAAATGGCATATTGCTTCGGCAATGCTAGCCATTGCCTTGATGTTTATCGTTGTTTTATGGGTTGAAACAGGCGAGCTATTCAAAATAGACGACCCGATTATACTTCCTATTATGCTAATTCAACTTGTCTTCCCCGTGCTGATTTACTATATAGAGAAGGCAAAAAACTTAAAAGTTGAGTTAGCAACGGTCAATACGCAACTGGTAAAACAGCACGAACGACAACGTATCGCGAGAGATCTCCACGATACGATTGGCCACACCCTCACAATGATTAAATTAAAAACGGAGCTGACAACTAAATTAGTAGATAAAGATCCATCCCGAGTAAAAGGCGAATTGCAAGATATTTTAGCAACAACGCGAACAGCACTTAAACAAGTAAGAGAGTTAGTGTCTGATATGAACTTCGTTTCATTAGAAAGTGAACTTTTACACTGTGAAAAACTGCTGCTATCAGCTGATATCGCCATTAACATATCGAACAATTGTCCCAAAATACTATTATCAAGTGTAGAAGAAACCATGCTTGCCTTATGTGTTCGAGAAGCTACAACAAATATCCTCAAACATAGTCAAGCAAAGTCCTGTATTGTAGAAATCGACTATTTCGACCCTATCTATACGCTAAACATAATCGATGACGGTATAGGTTTAGAAAATCAAGGCCTTGGCAATGGCCTATCATCTATACAGGAACGAATGTCAATCCTGCAAGGCACTGCAACGATTGATAATTTTACTAATGGCGGAACCATTGTGTCGTTAAAATTACCTTTCCAACACTATCGAAAGGAGCCCCTTAAATGATACGCATATTATTAGCCGAAGACCAACAAATGTTGCGTGGCGCCTTAACTTCATTGCTGTCATTCGAGAATGACATTGAAGTAATTGCAGAAGTTTCTGATGGTCAAAAAGCATGGCAATGCATACAGAGCGATGTGCCTGATGTTTGTATTTTGGACATCGAAATGCCGAATTTGACAGGACTAGAACTTGCCGAAAAAATTAAAAATGCAAAACTACCTTGCAAAGTGATGATCGTCACAACTTTCGCTCGTCCAGGGTATTTACAGAAGGCAATGGATTGTGAGGTCCATGGTTATTTATTGAAGGATGAACCGATTGATTATTTAATCGAAACAATACGCAAAGTAATGAATGGCGAAAAGGTCGTGAGTAGAGATTTAGCCGCTACGTTATTTATGAAAGAGCAAAATCCTCTAAATGAACGAGAAATAGCTGTGCTCCAGCTTGTTAAAGAAGGATTCACAACCGGTGAGATCAGCAAAAAATTATTTTTAACAAAAGGAACGATTCGCAATTATTTATCAACCTCTATTCAGAAACTGCATGTAGAATCCAGACAGCAAGCCGTTCAAATTGCCAATGACAAAGGCTGGCTTTAAAGATCATAAATGATAAGCGCTACATAATGTATTGAAAAGTAAGCAACTAAAAAAATGAACTACCCTATTGTTGGGTGTAGTTCATTTTTATTGTGCACCTATTTTGTTGTCGTCTATAGACTTCTTGAAATTCGCTATTTTAATTTTATTTATTTCTCTTTTTGCTGTAGTAAATCTCTTAAAAGTAGAATCATCTCTTCTTGTTGTTTGATCTTTCTACGGCCATTCCGATTGATGGCTACAAGTTCGCAGGCAATGCCAGCAGCAAAGAAAAACGATAAACTAGTTAACATTAAAAGCTCCTCCAAAACATGTACTATCAGCCAGCACTGCGCAATTGTCTCTCTTGTATAAATTGTATATCCTTATTTACTTCTTGACGCTGGCATATATTATTTCGGATAAGAGCTGTAATAACGAGCAATGTTCCTACAATATCAAAAATGGTTATAGCATACCCTTGTACCATCATAATGACTAATGTAGTAATCGGCACGAAGTTGATAAATAAGATGCCATTAATGGAGGACAAAATTTTCACACCATAGTTCCAACAAAGTAGCGCGACAATTCCCGGTAAAACCATCATAAACAATAAATCGTATTTAACAACTGCGATTGTTCCCATACTTGGTACTGACACATATCCTAGCATTGTCCCTATCATCGTTAATATTGCTGTTACGGCTGTACCAAATACACAAGTCAATGTTGAATAACGGAGTGTCGACCATTCAGGAAATGAGTGCCCGCCCATCGTATAGATAACCCATCCCACAACTCCCATTAATATAAATGCGAGCGGCATTATATTATTTTTCAATGTCAGAAAGAAAGCCATATCGCCTTTTGTAATTACAAACATAGCGCCAACAAATGCAATGACCATGCTTATCATCATATACTTTTTGGGCTTGACGTTTTTATATCCCCATAGAATAGCAATCGAAATCATTGGCATCAGTGCCTCCATTATAGACGCTACCATAACACCAGATTTGCCCATTAGCATCTGCCCTAAGAAAACAAGCACATTGTAGACAGTAAATGCCATCACCCCGAAAAAGATTAGCAGTTTCCCTTTCCCTTCTAATTGAAATGCTTTCTTACCTTCCTTTATCCATAATAAAATAATCAATGCAATCGATACCGCTCCATATCGAATGGTTGAAAAATAAAATGGATCGATATATTCTAGCGCATGATCTGCAACTGGGAACATTGCGCCCCATGAAATACTTGCAATTAAACAGGCAATCGCACCTAGTATCATTTTACTCTTGTTCACTGCTATTCCTCGCTTCTATGTATTCTCTATCTATTTCACAATGAGAATTATAAAAAAGAAATAGCATCACGTAAAATGATTGAAAGTGATATAAACTATCATTTATAATGATAGTTTATCAAGGAGGATTACACAGTGGAACTACGAGACTTACAAATTTTCAAATGCGTTGCCACGCTAGGAAGCGTCAGCAGTGCAGCAAAGGAATTAAACTATGTCCAATCCAACGTCACAGCACGTATTAAGCATTTAGAGAACGAGCTCAACACACAGCTTTTTTATCGTCATAAAAAAGGCATGATATTGAATGAAGATGGTAGAAAAATGCTTACTTACGTTAACAAAATTCTATTGGATGTTGAAGAATTACAACAAGTATTTCTAGATAGTCATACGCCTGTTGGCACATTAAAAATTGGTACAGTTGAAATCGTGAGTATCTTACCAACCATACTAGCGGCTTACTATAAGGACTACCCCAATGTCGATTTATCATTACAAGCGGGTTTGACTGAAGAACTCATAAAAGAAGTAACCGATCACCAATTAGATGGTGCTTTTATATCAGGTCCTATCAAACATCCACATTTAGAACAATACGATGTCTGTATGGAAAAACTCGTTCTTGTGACGCAAAACAAAACTTTTCATAAAGATGATTTTTTAACAACACCCATCCTTGTTTCTAATAAAGGTTGTGGTTATCGTTCTAAGCTAGAACACTGGCTTAAAGATGAAGGTTTACTGCCAAAAAGGATTATGGAATTTAACATACTCGAGACTATCATAAACAGTGTTGCCCTTGGCCTCGGCATTACACTCGTACCGCAATCTGCTGTCAATCAACTTGCCACAACAAGTAAGGTATATTGTCATCCGATTCCTAAAAAATATGGCAGCAATTCAACTGTATTTATACGGCGAAAAGATGCCTATATGACCAATTCAATGCGTTACTTTTTACAAACCATTGCAGAGCATCGAGATATCACTATGTTATAAGAAAAACACTTCCATGTAACTGGATTTTGGCTGAACCAATTCAACAGACAAAAACCAGCTCAACATGTTGAACTGTTCCCCAATTATTCTAACGTGTCTAACAAGGAGGGACAGTCCATATGTCGATGCTGGTTTTTCAATATTTTAGGTCATCGTTTTACTTTGCTTTTAACGTTATATTAGCTGCAGTAGCCCAGTTGTTGAGTGGTGCTACTTGATAAGTGCCGCCAGACTTTAAAGTGCCTTCTTTTACATCAAAGATACCGACAGCGCCTTTTCGTGAAGAATAGCGATATTGCGCTTGGATTTTTTCTCCATCATCCCCTTGTAATTCTACACTGCGTCCAGCAAATAATTCCATACCTGGGTCTCTATCTAACGTAACTTGCAATGATTTATCATCAATTGGTTCCACCACTTTGATTGTCAATGGCGCGATTTCTGTTGCTGTAAAAGTTGGGTTATTCACGGTTGCCCAATCAGACGTCACAGTATACTGCATACCTGGCCTTAATGTCCGTCCTTCGGGTAAGCGGAATTTTGGTGCTTGTCTGCGATCAGCAGCTTGTGTAAACAAAACGTAACTCGCTTGCATTTCTTCTCCATCCTCTGCGGTCAATGTCACCACACGGTCTCTTAAAGAGGAGATGACTTGATATTGCTTGCCACTTTCATCTTTATTTTCATCATTTACTAGGAAAGATTGATCGCCTCTCGCATCTTTATAGGCTTCAATAATGTTGGAATAATCGGTTACACCTTGTTCTTTAAATGATTCGATTTCAAAGGTATCATTTGCGACCTGTTTTGTTTGACTGACATTAATTTTTTCATCGCTGCCCTCAAAAATCTGTGCTTCTCCACCTTTATAGCTTAACGTATATGTCGTGTCAGGTTGTTGGACTGTCACTGGGAAAATATATGTGCTTTTTGAACCTATTTTTAAGCGAGGTACATTGACAATACCTAAATTATGATTGAATGTATAATCTTTTTGGATAGCATCTAAGTTTTCTACTTTAACAGCTTCTTCTGGTAGTGGTTCAGAAAATGTTACTTGTAATGTTATAGCATTTAGCGCTTGTATTTCCATAATTTGCGCAACCTCTTTTGCTTGTTGTGATGCTTCCTGTTGCGCTTGCTCTTGCTTTGGTTCTGCTTGCTTATTTAGAAAGTTACATCCTGTTAATGTTAGCGTTGCGCCTAAAAGTAGTGGTGTAATAAATTTCATCTTGTTGTTCATTCTACGACTCCTTTTTCTCATCAATTTTTTATTTTGCCCCAGCTTGCTTTAATAATTGCAGGATTTCATGGAAATCCTTCGCTTGCGCATGCTGTAATGGTGAAATGTTTTTGTTATCAGGTATATTGACATCTGCTCCATAATCTATCAACAACTGAACTACTTGTTGCTGTGTTTGACGGCCATCATTTAAAATAATTGCTTCCATTAAAGCTGTCCATCCAAGGTTATTCACATGGTTTACATCTACTTCTGTAGTTGTTAGTAATTCTTGAATAACGTCTATATAACCATGTTCAGAGGCGGGTATTAAAGCCGTACCACCATAGCGATTTGTGATGGAAGGATCTGCACCAGCTGTTATTGTTAGCTTCAAAATTTCAAGATAGCCCTCGGCACCTGCATAGAGAAAAGGATTATTTTGCCTATCATCCTGAATATTAACATCTGCACCGGCTTCAATAAGCATTGTTGCCATCTCAACGTCATTGTTATACGTTGCAAGCATAACTGCCGTTCGTTTGTTAGCATCTTGCACATTAATATCTATATCTTTGCTAAGTAAATCTTGTATTATACTGACTTCACCTTGTGCCGCTGCTTGAAGCAACTGTTCATTTAATTCAACGCTCATTATTTCACTGTCCTTTTGTAGTTTTAGTAATTCTGCTTCATGATAGGAGGAACATCCTTGAAGCAAAAATGTCAATCCTATGATACTTCCCCTCATCCACTTCCCCATTGCATAGTCTCCTTTTTTTACGTCTTGTCCTAGTCGTTCATTTTATCTACACACCTAAATAGACTTTACTTGATTTAGTTCTAGATGATGATGTTGTGCTAATCACGCCTCTATCATTAAAACTTTTGTAGCTCTCCTATTATTTTAGTCCGTAATGCTAAATTCCCTAAAACAAATTCTTAAATAAGGTTAAAATTTTCGCAAAAAATTTTTAAGGTATAAGCCCTTCGACAGATTAGAATAGAGGCTAGGACAAAACTTTAAATTTTAAGAAAGAGCAGCAAAGGTATTATTAAATTGTTGCTATCTAAAATAAAGAAAAATTTAGACGTTCTTCCTTTTGGCATCAATAAAATTTAGAAGAGAGCACTAGTTGATGGTAGCAAAGGCGGCGACTCCTGGGGGATTAGCGTGACGCCTGAGACTACAGGCTCAGGACACGCCCCCGGAAAGCGTCCGCCGTAGTGGACATCAACGTTCACAGCAAAAAAGTGTTAGATCGACATCAGTCAATCTAACACTTTTTCTCTTTTGTCCAGCCTTTATTAAAATTTTATTTTGCTAGAAAAAATACATTTGTGGAAGTTGCCCAATTATTTACCGGTACTACCTTATATGTTACGCCTGATTCCAAAGAAACATCCTTTACATCAAAGATACCGATAGCTCCTTTACGAGCAGCATAACGATATTGAGCTTGGAGACTTTCCCATCTTCAGCTTGTAACGCAACATTGCGTCCTGTAAATAACTCCATACCTGGGTCTTTATCTAACGTAACTTGCAACGATTTATCATCAATAGCAGCCACTGTTTGAATAGTAAGTGGTGCGATGTGCTGTGCTACAAAAATTTTGTTCTCAATTTCTGCCCAACTGGAAAGAAAGCGACACTGTCATTATCCCTCTTCAAGGATGACAGTATCGCTCATTTTTTAGTTTAATTCTTTACTCGATAAGCGTTTATTGGCCATAATTCTGATCCATTCTATCAAAATGACTGCGATTAAAGAAAGACCAAATAACGGCATCAATAGACCTAATACAATCATGAACACGATAAAAGGTATGGAAACCTTCTGCGATATTTGAGGCGGTGCAGACAGGACGCCATTTTTCTTTCGAAGCAACCACGTACGGAACCCCCAGAAAATAACGGCCAAAAATGCAACACAGACGATTAAATTTAACAATTTATTTGGCCAACCAAATAAGTGTCCTTCATGTAAGGGGATTCCCCATGTAAACCATTTTGCTAAAATCCCATAATCCTCATAGCCAACCTTGGCCATAAATTCACCGCTATATTGATCGAAATACATGGTAGCTTCTTCATTAGGACTCACATCAAGTCCAGTTACACCTGTGTTGCTCGATTTGGCAACTGTAAATACACCGGTTTCACTTGTAGGATAAATAATCGAATAGGGTTTTGCAATGTCCATGGCATCTATTTGTTGTTGAAGACTTTCTACAGCTAATTGATTCGGATTGGTCACGTTATTCATTGTCGCTCCCATTCCATGATGTCCAGCATGTCCATTGTCAGACACAGGGGGCTCTTGTTGACGTGTCGCCCAAGGTATTTCACTCATATCCGAAGTAGGCGGTTGCTGTTGTAATAACGGCGTGCCGAATGAAGGATGTTCTTGTGACGCATTATAAATGAGATTACCCATCAACGCAGACCATGGTAGACCTGTGAAAATAATGACAATCATCGGGATGGTCACGATTGTCCCAACAAGAGCATGCCATCTTTTATTTTTTTGTCGTTTGTTTGGCTGTTTCGCTTTCTTTAAAACTTTTCCTTTAAAGGTCATATATAAACCTGACAGTAGTAGAAAAATGGCCCAACACGCCGCTAATTCTACGAGATAATTCACAACGGTTCCCCCGATGAACAAGGAACTGTGCAAGTTTCTAAGGATATTACCAAATGTGTATTGCGCATCTTGATGACCCACAATTTGATTGTTGTGATCTAAAAACAAATATCGCTGTGCGCCTTCTTCATTTGTCATTGTTAAACGCGTATTATAAGGTTCTTCTAATACTATAATTTTATCAGTTTTGAAGCCTGCAAATGCCGCTTCTGCTTCTTTAATCCCTTCATCAATCGATAATACTTCTGTTTTTTTACTATCTCCAAAGAAATAATCATCATATAACTGATTTTCCACATCTGTATAGAATAAATACCCGATGCCACTTAGTGTCAATGTTAAAAGAAGTGGTGTCATAAATAATGCTGCATAAAAGTGCATTCGCCAAAAGCTAGCATAAAGCGTGTTTTTCATTCAAATTCTCCGATCTATTATAATAAGAGCAGATTTATTATATATTGAAAAAGTGAAATATGAATGAAGTCCTAGAAAACTTTTAATGAAGTTTTATTTGACAGTAAACTGTCTTTCATCAATCTTTCTTTAGTGACGTTCATCATCTAAGTTGAGTGTAGTAACAACAGATTTCATTTTTTACCTTAAAAAGCTACTTAATGCTCCACCAAAGGAAAGCTTTAAGTAGCTTACTTATTTTATCCGATTACTTCTTTTCTGACATTGCTGTAGGCTGCATGAATGTCTGTATGATGTGCTTCATCTTGCCTTACAAACTGTTCAGCCAATTCCTTTAAAGTTTTTCTTGCACCATCAAACTGCTTTTGCATAATTTCATTTTTAAAGAGACTTTCATAATACTCGATTACCTGTGGATTCATGTGTAACCCTCCTTCATTTTTAGCATAAAAAAAACATCTTTCCCTCTTTAGAAAGATGTTTACTATGACAAATACACGACATAATACGCCGACTGCCATGCTGGTAAAAGCTTTCTATTAGTCATAGAAGCTACCCTTTTGACGATCATCGTACTATGAGCATGCAGAAGAATTTCTCTAGTCACACTCAACACCCCCTATCCTCGTAGGTTTTTTAAGGTTTTTGAGTATTATCATATGACTATAAGAATACTATTATATCAATGTTTTAGCCGTATATAAGAAGGTACAGAAACCTAACTTCTTTAATTGTTAATATTTATTGTAAAGGGTTCTGTACTTAATGTCAAAACTAAGATGTTAAACAATGTGGATGCTGAGGAAAAGTTGATGGGAACATTATTCCTATCAGGCCAAAATCGTGAAAAGGTTCGAAGCAATGTTTCGACCTCTGAGGGAAACAATCCTTACCTCAGGTCAAAAATGATAAGGATATCGTAAAACGCGACACCCTTGGAGAGAACTTTGCGAGTATGTGAGGTAACTAATGGTTACACCACATTAGAAAATATAGATAATGACGAAAAGGTTCTAAACAATGTTGATACCCTTGGAGGTCAACAGTCTCTGTGGTTCCTCACTGAAGATGAACTATACACAAAAAAAGAGCTACTCAATTAAGAGTAACCCTAGTTATTAATGTTTGATGATATTGATTAGGTTGTTCATTTCCTTGTCGCTGAATACTAACGTGTAACGAGCACCTTTTTCAAATAATGCATCTTCATTAAAGCGACCTACTTCTATGAAGTCTAAAAATACTGGAATCTCCTGTCCGCCTACCTCTGTGAATACTTCAACGCCATTTGAAGTCAGAGCTTGATAAGTGACCTCAACGCGAGTTTGTCTTTGATTGTGTTGTCCGATAGATTGCTTGCCTCTGCTGTAGCTCATTTGAAACCTAACCTAATGCTAATGCACCTGCTAATAATAATTTTTTCATAATAAATTCTCCTGTTCTGATTTTAGTTTTTTGTTTGATATTGTTAAAGCTTATTTACTTGCGGTAATTTCTGGTTCTGTAGGTTTAGTATACTAATACAGCACTTTTTAAACTCTCTTGATTGGCATATCTAAATTCAAGTTTGAATGTATCACCATTTTTAGGAATTTCCCATAAACTAGCATTTTGGAAAACGCTTGTATAAAAACTATATTCTTTTCCTGTTTCTACGCTTGCAAACTTATACATACCATTAACTGTGCCTACAAATTTAGCTGTGTCGAAGTTGATGTTCAATTCAGGTGAGAATGGGTCTTTAATAATTGCTACAATCCTTTTATTTGTTGGCTTACTGTAATCCTCTACAATCACATATTGTTCACCGTCTACTAATTCTGGCAAAGAAAAATCATTAGTGTATACATCTCTGGCTTGTACTACATCTTCCCTAACTAATTCGCTAAATTCTAGCAAGTTGTTATCACCTGTTGCTTGTTGAACTGCTAAAGTTCTTTCATGGTTATAAAACATCGTTGAAGCTACTATAGTAGAACTCGCATCATAATATGGTTTCAGCATATCACTATAAACTGAGTGTTGTGGAAATGATGGATGAGATGGATTGAATGGGTATAACGCTTCTGCGTCTGCTGATTCACTATTCATACTTCCAAACATAAAACCACCTGTTGTTGCAACTCCTAAAGCTAATACACTTGCTAAAACTTTCTTTTTGATGCTCATAAAAATTCTTCCTCTTTTCTGTTTTTATTTGTTTTATTCGTCTTGCTAATTCATATACTACACTGACCACGCAATAGAATCACACAATCTTTTTAAATTAATTTTTACTTCCTATAATAGAGCAATAATTAGTACGCTTAGATTCAAGTAATGTAATCGCTACTGCTTCTGCTTCTTTCTGTGTACTGTACTTTCCAGATTGGATTCTGTAACCATCTTTATCGTTGCCAAAGACCTCTGCATATCGTAGCATTCTCTCTGCAACGAGTTTCTTACTTTCTGATACAGCAAAACTGCCTTAGATGAATAAGCGCTTGTATGAATACGGTACGCTTTAGGATTTGACTCTACGCTATATCCTAATTTCTTAGAGGTAATCTACAGTACCAAGTGGAACACAAGTATTTAATTGAATCCATTTCATAGGGTCTACAGTATATTTCTGACCGCTAACCCAAGAGTCATTGTGTATTTCGAAATGTAAGTGTGTCCCCGTACTACGACCAGTACTCCCCATCATACCAATCTTTTGACCTTGTTTAACTCGTTGACCAACCTTTTTTGACTTAATATGTTCTTCTAATATGTCTTCTAGTAGCCAATACATGGCGCTACGTTCGGTATGGTTCATAAAGAAACTGGATATCGAATGATACGTGAGCTTCTATTAATTATCCCACGTAAAGCAGGTAAATCTACACTAGATTCAGCAATCGCTTTAATACGCAATACGCAATTCGCAATTCTTACCTTGACACTCATTATCATTCATTACTAATCAGAAATACACAGGATGGTGTCTAATGAATACGAATGCAAAGATAGATGATAACGAAAACATTCGTCCAATTAAAGGTAGCAACCAACGTAAATTCAGATGGTTCTATAAAAGTTAATCCAGAGGTTTATATGAGGATGCTATTAGAAGAACCTAACTGTCTCCACCATTCATAATATATCTGTTTGCATAAGTATGTATAAATGTATGTGCTGATAATCGTACATCTGTAAATTGCATAACATCCTGTAGACGTTTGAATATGCTCTTTGTAGCTTCGTAGGACATCTGAGAACCGTTTCTATTAGCAAATATATAATCTGGCATCTCAGTAAAGTACCGACTGCAATACAGTCTCAAATCATCCAATTCTGATTTAACTCTATCAGTCAATAGAACAGTTTCTTGAGTACGATTTTTGCCATATATGATTAACTGTGTATAAGTAACATCGAACCATTTCGTAGTTCCCCGATTCTAATCCCAGTTCTAAGCAAAGTTATAATGATTGCTGAGTTTCTATATGCTGTATATTCATGGTCTTTTCGTTTTAATCGTCTATAGTATCGTAGCATCTGTTTAATATGCAAGTTTGTGAATACCTCAATCTTATTATCTGTCTTCTGCTTGACACCTTATAACATGGATTCTTTGATATGTATTCATTCTCAACTAAGTGATTGAATAGCGCTCGTAGATTCTTTAACTTATTATTGATTGTGTTTGGATTATTTCCTCGTTCCTTCTTACAGTACACTAAATAAGATTTTATCGTAATCGTAGAGACGTCTGAGATGTCTAGTATATCATTTTCCCTCAGCCACGTTTGAAACTCCTTGAAGAATATGCTGTAACCTTATAAAGTCAAATTGAAATAAGTAAGAATCAATAGTATATTTTTGAATAGCTAGGACTTAATCGTTAGAAAACACCTTTTATAACAGATGGGATTAAATTGTTTCACCCTGCTGTAACAATCAATATTGTCTATATATATTCATCTCGCACCAAAATTGTAATTATGTTACACTTTAACAAAATACTGATTGTTCATTTGTTCAACTAACAACCAGATAATAAGACAAAGTGATTAAGGAGTTGAAAAAAATGAATGCATTTATGCTAGAAGGATGGACACCCATATTACTTCTGGGGGCTATATTTATTGTTGGGGTTTACTTCTTATCTCGTAAGGTATCACGAAAAACTTTATATACAGTTTCGTTAGTATTGAGCTTAATTTGTTTCGGCTTTGTCTTATACAGCATATTTGTTGTTGGTGGATGGGAAGGTATGGGACTAGGATTGGTTGCGATTAGCGTTCTATTAGGAACATGGCTAGGCACTATAATTGGCATTTCTAGTAAAAATATAAGTGTGTAATTTATACCACAATTGGGTTATTCAGTTCAATAAGATTAGGACTTGTGTTTATGATTAAACTTCATATATGCAAGTCCTTTTGTTATTCACCCTCAATCGCCTCTTTAGCTCACATAGCTTTAAGTCCAATCAAGCAGCCTGTGGAAATAATTCCTCTGTGCCTGTTTATCTACGCACAATATACCCAACTATGCGTGGACCTTTAAGCGGCTTCTTCTTTTTATCAACAGGCTTATTTACATTTGTTGAAAGCTTTTATATTCCTTGTCCTCCACAGATATAATATACAACAAAACCCCATCGTCTATAAAAGAAACTCAAAATTTAGAGCGTCCTATGCCTTTCTATAATTGGTTGACTGGACGTGGCCCTCCACAATACATTAATAGGCCTACCTTAGATAACTGGATTGAATACTACAACACCGACAAGAAAACCCAGATTCCATTCATAGCGGTTATCGTCTCTACCAATTAGTTAACATGATGTATGTATCAGAATAAAAACATTAGTTCATATAAATGCAAACAAACGTTCTTGTCGAGGGAATGTGGAATGATGAAAGAACAACTGATTAAAGCTATGCAAAGTATTGATTTAGTTATGTACTTTTTCCACATATACACTTAAAATGGTAAATAGTGAAAAATTAGTTTGTAGGAGAGATTGAAGTGAAAAAAATAGTAGCAATAGTTGCAATTGTATTAGTAGCGATTGTAGGAATATCTTACTTTATTATTGATTCAAGATATGAAAAAGAAGAAATATTAAACGAGTTTATGGTCCCTAAAGATGCGATAATAAAATATGAGGATGAAGGTAAAGCCTTTAGTAATATCAGTTACAAATGGTCTAAAGCTTCTAATAAAGGAATTCCATTTGATTATAAAATGATCTTAATGATTAATGGATGGGAAAAAGAAAAAGATGAAAAAGATATAGGACGCTGGTCGGGTCGTTTTAAGAAAGATGACATTTTAGTTTCAATCGGCACTTCAGAACCTGATATTTTAGCTATTGCATCTAAGAAAGAACCTAAGTAAAAATAATAAAAGCCCAGGCTCATTAATTGAGTACTTGGGCATTTTTGTTATGTACATACATAATTAAATTTCTTAAAATGGAAAATAGTTCATCAAAAGTTAAGGAGGGGAAATTATGAAAAATTGCCCTAACTGTTTGGCCACAAATTCATATAAAAAAGTTTATAAGGAAGACAAGAATATATACGTATGTGAATATTGTGGGTCAGTATCGGAAGATTACACAAAAAATGAAGAAGATTATGAAGAAAAATATAGTAAAGGCAAAAAAATTATCGAGGAATATAATTATTCAGAAAATAGAACCTATTATTATAGAGAGGTTGCCCCATCAAAATGGCCAAAAAAATTAGCATTAATTTTGATTAGTATATTAGGAGTATGGATATTTGGACAATCTATGGTATTGATTTTTTCAGAAGAAGAGAAGCCGACAAAACAGATCTCAACCATTACGCCAGAAGAATTTCAAAAGCTTGAAATAGGAATGAATGAAGAAACCGTAATAAATATCGTAGGAGGTGCTCCATTGAACTCGGATAGAGACAAACGTAATTATAAAGGAGAAAACGGTGTAGAAGAAAATTCCAGGGTACTTTTAGAGTTTTATTATGGAGAGTTAATTGCTATATATGAATTCGGATTGATTACAAAAAAGAAGTATGAATAGCGTTATCCATAAATCATTTTTTACAATACAATACTCTAGAAAAAAACTTTTTTAAAATTTGGACCAAGACAGCAATTTGATATGCTAGCTTGGTCTATTTACTGCTACAATATTCCGTTATCTAAGCCAACTTAGCTGACTGGCTTTTGTTGCTAGGCATTGCCTGTACAATTAGCAACCGTAACCGTCACTTTGCCGGTTCTATCCGTCAGTTCCTAAAATCAGCTTCAAAAAGAGGAGTCTTTGGACATTAGTAGAAGTGGATAAGGAAAAGAAACTGTTCCAAGATAAAGGAGAGATATACATGATTATTGGCTTACATCACGCACAAATTACGATTCCAAAAGGCGCAGAGGAGGAAGCTAAACATTTTTATAGCACTGTATTAGGGTTAAAAGAAATTGAAAAACCAGATTCGCTCAAAGGTCGTGGCGGATTCTGGTTACAAGTTGGTGGTATAGAGGTGCATGTCGGAACAGAGGATGGTTTTGATAGACTCACAACAAAAGCCCATATCGCATATCAAGTAGACGATGTGTGCTATAAAAAAAAAAGATTGACGGAACAACAACACATCGTCATACTAGATTCGGTGCCCATTCCTCATTTTGAACGTTTTGAGTTTAGAGATCCTTTTGGCAATCGAGTAGAAATCATTCAAGCACTTTAAATGCCAGTACTGTAGTTTTTGTAGCGCAAGGAAGCGATCGCCAAAAGCAGCCATCAATCATTGACGGCTGCTTCCAATTATAATTTAAATTGCTGTACCTCTTTATTTAAACTTTCTGCTAATATTGCTAATTGCTCAGTGCTTTTCGCGATTTCGTCCATTGTTCCAACTGTTTGATCGATGGTTGCTGTCGTTTCTTCAACACCCGCTGCTGACTCTTGCGAAATGGCCGCAATATCATCAATGGATCGGTTGATATGGTCAGTAGTTGTTGAAATATCTTGCAGATTTTCGGTAATGCCTTGAATACTTGTAAACATATTATCCATGGCAGAAGCTATATTTTCAAAGGTTGTACTCGTATTCGTAATTTGCTCTGTACCATTTTTTACCTCTTGATATCCCTTTTGAAGCGATGCTGTTACACCTACTGTTTCACTTTGAATACGTGTCACTATCGACGAAATATCCGTTACTGAGAAGGACACTTGTTCTGCAAGTTTACGGACTTCATCGGCCACAACGGCAAAGCCTTTGCCCTGTTCCCCTGCTCTAGCCGCTTCGATAGCAGCATTCAACGCCAATAAATTGGTTTGATTGGCAATATCGTCAATCACTGATATTAATGTTGAAATTTCTTGCGATTGGCGATTTAAATCCTCCACATTTGTCACAGCCTCATAGATAATTCGATCGATGGCAAACATTTGCTGAGTAGATGCATCCATCAATTGTTGACCATTTGCAGTAAGCTCTAATACTTCCTTTGAATGTCCTTGTAAATTTACACCTTGTGTATTTGCCTGTTGCACATTCACTTTAAAAGTGTCAATCATTTGCGCTAAGTCACTCGCATTTTGAGCTTGAGATTCAGAACCACCCGCTAACTCTTGCATCGTCAGTGCGATTTGCTGTGCACCCGTTTTTACTTCAAGAGAGGACTGCGCTAGTTCCTCACTACTGGAAGCCACGTTTTCTGACACTACGTGTATCGATCCTAGTATTTCATGAAGCTTACTATTCATGGTATTTGTAGATTGTACAAGTAAGCCAATTTCATCCTGCATCCTTACTGGTAATGCCGGCTGACTAATATCACCCTCGGCCATCCTCGATATTTTTTCAATTACGACTTTTATCGGATTGGCAATCATGCGCTCCGAAAAGTCAGCGGTTACAATTGCAAGTATCGTTGTCAATAAACCTATGAATACACCTAAGCGCATCGTGAATTTGGATTGAGCAATCATTTCTTCACCCAGTTTATTAATGGCATCTTCCCTTGCCAAGGCAAGTCCTTCATAGCTTTGTCGTATTTCGGCTGCTAGAGTATCAATTGAATTTAGGTTTTCAATGGCCATTTCGATATTCCCTTTATCGTACTCATCAAATACTTTCGTTTGCACATAATTCCGCCACTCTCTTGCCTTCTCCACAGTAGTGGCTAAGCTTGTATCTGTCGAGTATTCGGTTAAAATGGCATTATTTTCTTCTGCAATTTTTATATAATCGTCAAATTCTTTTTTATACTGTTGATTACCGGTTAGGACATAGCTCTTAGCAGCAGTTGTTCTGACACTTATTGTTGAGGCAAGCTTTTCATTTGCTGTTAGTAGCTGTAATTCTTTATGCACAATGTTTTCACTCGCAGTAATGACTCGTTTGTTTGCAAAATAGCTATAGGTGTTAAAACATGCAATAAAAAATACGATAATAAAAAATCCACTTAAAATTTTTGCTCTGATCGTTTTGAACCTTAGTTTCTGCAACATACTACTAGCCCCCTCTTATAGTGAAAAAATACAAATTAAAAGCAATTGTTCGTATATATCACCTACTTTTTTAGTGGTTATGTTGTTATATTATCTGTTAAATCAACCTAAATATATCATATATTACCTATTTAACCCATGACTCGAATTATGTATTTAATTGGTGATTCTTATCACAATAATTCACGAAAAATATGCATTTATTAGTAAACGATAAATTAGAAAGTTATTTTTATGTCATGACTTAAAATAATTTTGATAATTTTGTGTTTGTGTGGAAGCAATGATTGATGAGCATAATGTCACGACTTTGTCATATGTAAAGCAAGCTATGGCAACTATTCTGCTATTTTTTGAATATCAAGAATAAAGTAACCTTCACCAGTAGGCTTGTCATGTTGTTGAAGTATGTTATCGAAAATAGAGGTTATGAGGCAAAAATGGTGATTCTTCAGGTAATTGCAACAATCATCACGAAGCGATCGGCGAGCCCCGACTGCACCTGTTGATTGAACTAAAGGTCAATCGCATGTAGCGCCAAAACAAATCCTGACAAAAGGGGCGTCCCTGCTTCAAACACCTTCTGTCGATTTAATCGAGGTGGAAATGATAGAATCGTGCCACATCTTATACACGAAGCTTCGGTATTTGATGCTGTAATAAAGTTCATGTAATTGTCTTACAATGCTAGGCAAGACCTAGTTAATTCGAAAGGCTATAAACCTTGGTAAAGTACAGTTTCAATGCATAAAAAATTGGCACAAATGCTAGTCGTGGTGCACAAATTGACGCCCATTTCTGCAAGTTTTACATAAACTGAAACAATTGTAATGAAACTGTAAACTCCAAGGACAAAGCCTTTTATATCAAGCTTTAAAGCCTTATTGAGACGATGCGTGGAAACATTTACCTAGAAGAACCTATACTTTTTCATGCTACGATTATGCCAATCACTAGCCAGCAGAATTATTCCAATCGCTAGTATTCAGGAGGTAACATACAGCATGAAAAAACATTTTTTAACAACTACATTGGCACTCACATTAGGTTTTAGTTCATTGGGCATGATTCCAGCAGCCATGCACCCAATAGAAGTAGAGGCCGCAACTACAAATGCACAAAATAACGCTCAAGCCGTTGCAACGAAAGCGGACCAACTCATTCAAACAGGGAAAGGCTTAATTGGTAAGGCTACTTACAGCAATACAGAATACAAGTCTACATATCCTTACAAATTTTCGTGTGCTTCATTTTTAATGTATATTTTCGAGAAGAATGGTGTGGACCTTGGGACATATAATGAAAATTATATGATTCAGCAAGGGACATATGTTGCACGAAATCAATTACAAAAAGGGGATTTACTTTTCTTTAAGAGTAAAAAAACCGGAACAGATCCGGATCATGTAGGCATGTATATTGGCGACAATAAAATGATTCACATGGCTGATACTAAGCAAAATATCGTTATTTCTGATTTAAATAGCAAGCCGTATTATACAGAAAATTATGTATCAGCACGAAGAGTCTTACCTACTCTACTGTCAGCTAATCCTGCAACGAAGGGCGATAAAATTGTTGAAAACGCCTTAAATTATAAAAATAAAGTGACAATGAGCTCAACAAATAATGAATCAAATCTACGCTTTACAGCTCCAGGGTTTGTAGACTTTGTCTATCGTAAAAGTGGCGTGAATCTTGGTACAACAACCTTAAAGGAACAAATGAAAGTAGGAACAACAGTTTCTCGTGCCAATTTAAAGAAAGGTGATTTAGTATTCTTTAATAGTATAAAGGGCTCTCAAACGCCTTCACTTGTAGCTATCTACGCTGGGGATCACCGTATCATCATTCCAAATTCAGACGGTGTTATGACAAGAGTGTTATTTGTTGACTATTATGCTGAGCACTATATTACTGCAAAACGCGTTTTTTCTGGAAACTCAACGCCGATTGCCAACGCACCATCAGCTTCTGCTGATAAAATCATCGCTACTGCTTCTAGTATGACGGGTAAAGCAAAATTTGGTTATTCGTATAATGAAAGCTCACTGACATTTACAAGTGCAGGGTTTACCTATTATGTCTTTAAAAAGCATGGTATTGATTTAAAAGATAAACTAGCAAGTAAACAAGCGTTAGCTGGGAAAAGCGTGCAAAAAACTCAGCTACAAAAAGGTGATCTACTGTTCTTCTCCACAAATAATGGTGGTCAGCAAATTACACAAACAGGGATTTATCTTGGCGGCAATCAATATATTAGCATGACTTCTAATAATATAGTGAAACAAAGTCTGAATTCTACATGGGCAAAACAAAACTATGTTTCTGCTCGCCGTGTATTATAGTGTAAATTACTTTAGCTATGTCCCATAAATGGATCGAGTCAGCTAGGTAGTAGTATACGCTGAAAATATCACACATTGTTATTCTTTGCTTAACTTCCATACAGAAAGGGGGTGTCTCAAATGACTTTGAGGCACCCCCTTTCCCTACCTTATTATATATCTTTTAAGTTATTGGCAAATTCAATCATGGATCTACTAGACATCGGACCCTTTATCAGCACAATCGTATCACGGTCAAGTTTTGGCTTGAGTACATCTAAAACTCCTGTAACATCAGTAAAAATATGAACATCTGCATTTGTTCCATCTTTCTTCGCTTGCTTCGCTATATCTTCCGCTCTTTTGCCAATGGTAATAAGGGTATGAATATTTCTTTGAGCCACCATCGAGCCGATCTCACGATGATACTTTTCTTCGAAATTGCCTAATCGCTTAATATCCCCGAGTACTAGGATTACTTTTTTCTCTTTTCCAATCGTATCTAAAACCTTCAAGGCTGCCTCAACAGAAGTAGGGTTATTTGTCCATGTATCATCTACAATGGTACAGTCACCAATCCCTGTTGAAAACTCTAGGTGTCTTGCCATCGGCTTAAACGTTCGTAAACGAGAAATGGCATTATTGATAGTCATGCCCATTTCTTTTACAGCCGCTATGGCCGCTAGTGCATTGTATACTTGGTGTTCGCCGTATCCAGGAACAAAAATACTATACTTTTTATCGAACATTTGCAGTTCAAATCTCATGCCTGTTTTTGTAAATTGAATTTTAGATGCTCTGTAATCTGCCTGTTGCTGTATGCCTATCGTAATAATCTTGCCTTTAAAATCCTGCAAAGGGACCTTTTTGGTATTTTCATCATCACCATTGATGATTAACGTACCCCCTTCTGTTAATCCTTCTACGATTTCGGATTTCGCCTTGATATAACCTTCAAGGTTTTTACAGCCATCTAAATGATGCACACCAATATTTGTGATAATGCCTATCGTAGGTTGGTAAATCATGCATTGATGTTTAATATTACCTGTATTCCCCAAACCTAGCTCGAAAACAGCTGCTTGTGTTGAGTCATCAATGCCAGTCAGATATGGTAAGGATTGACGTGGCTCATTTTTACTGCTCACAGATGCCTGCACATTCCAGTCCTTACTTGCGATATGCTTAATCATTTCTTTTGTTGTTGTTTTCCCACATGTTCCTGTTAAGGCTACAACAGGAATTTGGAAAAGACTTCTGTAATATTCGATAAACTTCCAATAGGCCTGCACAATACTTTTCACCTGTAGTACAGTCGTATTCGCAAGTGCGTTTTTCAGCTCTGATGAAGTCTTATCTGAAATGACAAGGGATGGCCCCTTTTTGTCTATTTCCTTCCAGTTGATTGCATCGCTTTTATTCACAAACATAAGTGTATTGCTTTGTGTTAAATCATGCCGATGATAATAAATCGCATGTTGCACAAACCATTTTTCCGAACCATTCAATAGTTCTGCTTGCAGTAAGTTCCTTATATCTTTCACACTTATATTTTGCAAGTTAACTCCGCCCCCTCTCATAATAGTATGAAATGTGATTTCTGGACGATTGGGTAGTGCACGACCAATCCTTCCAAATGGCTAGCATTTTCTATCATTCTTTATCTTCTATTGGAGCGCTCCTTTCTAGTAGAATAATATACAATATTATCGACTACTCACGTGTGGCACAGTTTTTATCACGTTAAACGTGTAGGTCACTCACCTTGAGCGCCTCCTATTCAGACCGAAATGATGACTTTACCTTTAATTCTGTTGCCAATTTAGATATTTGCTTACTATACATATCTCCTTTAATGAGCAAAATGGTATTTTCGTCCACGATGTCATGCAATAGATCATAGACGAGCGTAGTATTTTTAAACGTATAAACAGGTGCCCTAAATCCTAACCTCACTGCCTGATCTGCCATAATACGTGCATGTTCTCCTATGGTAATGAGCACATCTACGCCAATGCGATATATGAGCTCTCCTGCTTGCTCGTGAATGATATAACCCCAAGATCCTAGATCCGTAATCGTGCCGATTACCGCTATCTTTTTCTTGCCTTCCCCTAGCGAATTTAATACATTTAGTGCGGCTTCTAAGGAAGTAGTTGTAATACTCCATGTATCATCCAATAATATGGAATGATTAATGCCTTCAAATTTCTGTAGTTGCTTATTTAATTGTCTAAATGTATACAATTGTCTGGCGGCTACTGGAATCGGCACACCTAGCTCACTAACAGCTGCTAATGCAGCAAGTGCGTTATATACTTGATGCTCACCAAATCCAGGGACGAATATTTCATAGGCCAACCAGTTATGATGAACCGTAAAGTGCATGCCATTTTGACCGTAGCGAATATTACTCGCTCTAAAATCACAGGATGCATCCTTGCCAATCTTAATAATGCATCCTTGGAATTTCGACAAATCAATTTTTTGTGTGTTAACATCCTCAGCATTCAAAATTAATGAACCAGTAGGGTCGATAATATCCACCATTTCACCTTTCGCCTGGATATAACCTTCTAGAGTTTTACAGTAGTTTAAATGATGGGCTCCTATATTCGTAATAATGCCAATTGTCGGCTTGAAGTATTTTCCTGCATTCGTTACATCCCCCGGCGAACCAACAGCTGTTTCAAAAACCGCTGCCTCGGTTTCATCGTCAATGCGAAGTAAATACTGCAAAGAGGCTGTTCTGGAATTACTACTTAACGTAGTCGCCGTCACTTTTTTTCCGGCAGAAAGTATATGTTTGATCATTTCCTTTGTCGTTGTTTTTCCAGAAGTACCCGTAATGGCTATAATCGGGATATCAAATTGGCTACGGTAAAAATGTACAAATTTCCAATAGGCCTCATCAGTATTCATTACTTTAATGATGATTACATGCCTAGGAATTTCATCTTGGCTATATGACCGATTCGTTACAATCACAAGAGGCACAAGTGACTCAAGTGTTTTCCAATTAACAATACGTTTATTTGTAAAAAGGGCCGTATTCGGTTTTTTTACTTGTTTTAGTCGATATGCGCCGTACTGGATAAGTACTTCATCTGACCCTTGCACCAATTCCCCTGTAGTAATCGCTGTTAAATTCTTCACCGAAAGAGGCTTCATATCCATTCACACTCCTTTCTTCTCTAGTATATGTACGGCGATAAAAGTTGCTTGGATGTAGACATGATACATAACTAGAAGAAAACTATTTGTATGCATATATATAAAATGTAGATTAAGAATCCAAGTACCAATTAAGGGAGTGATATAACTGAAAGCCATTATATTTATCGGTACAAACAAATCCGGGTCAAGTCGTGAAGCCATAAGAGCAGCAGAGAAATTGGGCTACTTGACTGTACTTTTCACAAATAATGAAAAGCAATTACAGCAGAGAAAAGCCTATCCAGATATTCATAAAATGATTTTTATTGATACGTCAGATATAGAAGAAATGAAAGATAAAATTTACGATTTATCTAAAATTGGCTTAGACATTAAAACGATTGTTAGTTTTGTAGACCCTTATGTCCATATTGCTTCTATTTTATGTGATGAATTTTGTGACAATTATACGTCGTCTGAAGCCATTGAAATGATGGAAGATAAAGAGAAAACCAGGAATTTCTTAAAGGATCAACCATATTCGCCAGAGTTTTTCCTAATAAAACCCCATGAATCACTTACTAAAAAAATGGTCTATCCACTAATTGTGAAATCTCCAAAATCAACAGGCTCTAAAGATGTACTGTTAGCGGAAGATGAAAGCCAACTAGATAAGCACCTGCGTTTTCTCCGAAGTAAAAATCCCGGTGAAACAATGATGATTGAAGAATATATAGAAGGTCCTCAATATTTAGTAGAGGCATTCGTGTATAAGCGGCAAGCGCATATTATCGGCATTATCGAACAAGAGATTACGCAAGGTAAACGTTTTATTATTACCGGTTATGGTGTGCTCGCAGAAGTTCCGAATGATATTCAAACAGGGATTGAAGAGGTGCTCCATTCCATCGTCAAAGCATTTAATATTGAAAATGGCACACTGCATTTAGAGCTTCGTTTAACCAAAAATGGCTGGAAGCTCATTGAAATCAACCCTCGAATTTCAGGTGGAGCTATGAATAATATGCTTCTCGCTGCATTTGGATTTAGCTTAGTGGAAGAAACACTCAAACTATTTTTGGGTGAACATCCTAATGTCAATCCAAGGCATAAAAAATTCATCTTTACAAAATACGTTATTATCGACAGTAGAGGCATTTTAGAGAGAGTCATCGGAAAAACAAGAGCAACTAACGCCACAAATGTAGTGGAAGTATATGTGAAGCCTAGAAAAGGCACAATTCTAACCCCACCTTTATCGATGGGACATCGCTATGCCTATGTCATTGCAGAGGGTGCCACATTAGCGGAAGCTCAAAACAACGCGACTACCGCTGCAAAGGAAATTAAATTTCTTCTAAAAGCACTATAAATACCAACGTAGTCAATAACCAAAATCAACTGTAAAAAATGTTCTCAGCCCCTTCCTAGTCCCTCTGTAAAATCTACTAATCACCAGTACTCTATTAGCTGTTTTTCAAAAAACCAATGCACTTTGTGAAACAAAACAAATATCCCGAATAATTGCCACTCACTTAGGCAGTTACTCGGGTTTTTAAAGTTATGCTTGATATGTTTGATCTAAAAATTTAACCGTTTCAAACATATTTGTTTTACTAGCGCCCTTTACTAAAATAGTATCATGCGGTTTCACGATTTTTTCTAATAGCTTATGCAACTCATCTTTATTCGTATAATGATAAATATTCGCTTTATTCATCCCTTTTGCTAGCGCTGCTGCCCCCATCTCTTCTGTGCGAAATCCATAGGTTATTAAAATGTCAATTTCTTGCTCACAAATGTACTCGCCCACTTTACGATATTCTTGCTCGCGTAAATCCCCTAGTTCTCGCATCTGGCCAATGATAGCAATTTTTCGATTTTTAGCGATGTTGGTAAGTACATCAATCGCAGCTCGTACGCCTTGTGGATGTGAGTGAACAGTATCATCAATAACTGTAATTTGATCACGGCAATTATACAGGGTTAACCTTCTTGGTGGCTTTTTAAAGTTTAGACCCGCTTTAATTTCCAGTGGACTAACTCCTAAATAATCGGCAACAGCAATAGCATTAAGTGCATTATATACATGGTGTTCCCCTAAGATTGGAATATATAAGGCTATTTCTTGCCCTTGGAGATTCATCTTAAAGCTCATGCCACTTTCCTTATATTGAATATCATATGCCTGATAGGTAGCATCCGTATGGATACCAACAGTCAGTATTTCACCTTGGAATTGCTGTGTCGATAAATACTTAGAATTATCGTCATCCTTATTTAAAATAAGCAAGCCTTTTTGGTTCATGCCATGGATTAATTCTGATTTTGCCATTGCCACTTTCCGAACATCCCCATCAAAGTTCCCAACATGCGCCAGACCGATATTTGTGACGATACTTATATTCGGTTGGATGATGCTACAGTGATTTGTGATAATGCCCGGATATGCCATGCCATATTCAAGCACAACTGCTTCATGCGATGAATCTATCTCTTGCGCATGTTTTTTTGTATGCTCTGTGGTGTTCCAATAATCTTTTGACTCAAATACTTTCCATTTTGTTGAGAGAATAGAGGCAAGAAATGCCTTCGATGTTGTCTTGCCAGCACTTCCGGTAATCGCGATAATCGGTAAGCCTAGTGCTGTGTCTAAATTTTTGTATTTTCGTTCCATTATTTCTTGTTTAATGACATTGTGGTTTTGTGCAAGATACATGGCATAGCGAATCGAATGTACGACAACGTCTAATTCTAAATAAAATGCAGGCGGGCATCCTGGACGCCAGTTTACTTCATACATCCAAATCTTTTGTTGTTCATCTAATCCGACATCTATGCCTATTTCGTCAATGACCTCTCCAAATTTCTCCATTTGTATGTCATCTAAATGATGTGCCAAGGACATGGCAAAATGTTCCAATGTGCGCCGAATATTATAAGCTTCATCTTTAAATTCCTGCTCCAAAAAAGGATCTAAATAGTTCGTAAAACCACCGCTGTTTATATTGGGTATAATGGAGCCGTTTGGGGCTATTCGTGGATAGACGGTCGTTACCACCCACTTACCCTCTCCGTTTTTTTGCACATGGAGACGGAAATCATAAACTTGCCCCGATTTTGTCATAGATTTAATGTAGGGCTGCATAATAAACGTCCCTGAAGCAAGCTGCTCCTTTAATAATTCATTTAATTGAGCCAACGTATAATTTCTTTTTTCACTGTTTACCCTCACTTCAAAGGCATTACCGATTTTCGTAATAAAATAGATGCCCTTTCCTTTTCGTCCATCAATCGGTTTAAACACAGCCCTTTTATAATGGGCAATAAAGTTATGGAATTTTTCCACATTCCCCACCATTTCGGACGGAATCAAATAATGCGCAAATTCTTTTGCCGCTTTTAGACGCTCCATCACATTCCATTTATTCCCTATAGAATGTGTTGTAAACGGGATTTCCTTTTTCAATTTTTCTATGATAGCTTTAGATACTGAGAGTTTTTCAGGACTTCCTGCATTATAAATAACATCCGGAAAGGGCATTACACGCTCGTGCCACTGCCCCTCTTCATATACTTTCCCCTTAATGGTACGGTTGTCAAAGTTTACACTTTTAGGGGTAAAGTAAAAAAATTGAGCCCCTTCGGCTCTTGCAACTGCTGCATATGCATATGACTTGATAACCGTTTTAGGATCTAGTCGATGATGCAACATTCCAATAATCGTCATGCATAACCTTCCTTCCTTTAGATTCTCTCTTTATTAAATTCAGCCAATGCACTAGCATGTAGACAGATGCTCTAGTTTCCAAATTATTTTAGTAGTTTTAACGAGACCTTACCATTTAGGCTCAATAATGATCTTTCTTTTTAATAAGTCTGGGTTTAATAGCTGAATGGCAGATATACTACTTAAATCAATGGATTTTTCAGTAGATGTTCTCTCTAACCTCACAACATCTGCATTTGAATCCGTCTCATTCCCTTCATAATCATAGGCCCGTAACAACGAAATAGTGCCACGACAGCGCTCTTTATCGATAGATTCTATACGAAAATACTCTGTTTCAAATTGCTTCCCCGTATCTAATAATCTTAAGTGAGCACCGTTGTTCGTTATTAAAAATAATGGAATGGTATCACTACCAACTATTTTCATCAGTAATTGACCATAATATTTAGAATGAAAATTCGTTATCACATCCTGGAGTGCTTTTATATCGCTTAACGCTTCACATACAAAATGCTTTCTTCCTTTTTCAATGCTCAACCCTTTCCAGCTCCTCCCTAGTCCATTTCAGCAATTTGTAAACACTTGACCGAAGACAGAATTATATTTAACCTTTCTCGTTATAATATGTAGGGCGAAGGAATATGACGACATGTTTTGCAAAAGGAACGACAAAAAAATGCCTCTTAACGTACAGGCATCCACTGTTGCTAGGTTGTAGGAAACATTAGATTTCCACACATTCAATAAAAAAACGTCCAAAATAATGGACGTTTTATCTTGCTGTATAAATTTATTTCATGATGAACTTGGGGTTGTCTCATGTTGATTGCCATGATTCAAAAGGACGACACCGCCTATAATCAGCGAAATACCAATCGCAGAGTATAGATTAAAAATATCGCCCCATATCACAATGCCCACTACCACTGTTAACGCCGTACCAATGCCCGACCAAATAGCATAAGCCAAGCTTAAAGGCAAGGTTTTTAAACAGAGCGACAAGCAATAAAATGAAATACCGTAACCCACGCAACTGCCAGGCTTGGACCGATTATTGTAAAGCCATCCGAAAGCTTGAGCATCATTGTCGCGAATACTTCACTAACAATGGATATTGCTAAAAATACATAACCTTTCACGCTAAAATCCTCCTTAATGTCCACCACCAGCAAGATTAAGTACTACGACGCCTGCAATGATCATAGCGATTCCTGCAAGCTTTTTAACACTGAAATACTCTTTATAAAACAGCACACCTACAATCGCAGTTAGGGCTGTACCTAATCCAGCCCAAATAGCGTAAGCAGTGCCAATTGCTAATGATTGGAGTGTTAAGGATAAGAAATAAAAAGCGGTACCGTAACCAACAACTACTCCGATTGTCGGCAGTAATCGTTTAAAGCCATTTGTCAGTTTCAACATTGAACTCGCAAAAACTTCAGAAACAATTGAAATTAATAGATAACCAAAGGCACTCATGAGAATTCGTCGTCCTTTCTTGTCATTTGCACGAATCGTGCACAGCTTTTTCTGTTACCTTTTTGAAAAAGCTGCAAAATTTTATCACTCTCAATAATTCAAGTCATCCATCATGAATCGTAGTAGCTACACAATGGATGGCTGAAAATCAACATGTGGTGCAGCGCATATTGCCATGGCAAACAACTAATTATGTGTGACTTGCGCGCTATTCTTGCTTACTGGTTGTTATTCTTGCGCATGGCAAATCCAGCCCGCAAAAAAGCCAGTAGCATAAAATCGAGTGACGTTGGTAAATCCAGCTTCTGTTAACAGTTGTTCGATTTGATTTTCAGAAATGAAAGAAATATTCATAATGACTTTAGCCATATCTTCCGTTTTAGATTTTTCGTAGCCGGCATCAAGAAAAAAGCTTTGCCATACTTTTATGTTGTTGTGAAGTTCGTCACTATCGCGGTCTCCGTAAGCACTAACGACAACAAACGGTTTTCCCGGCTTCAAATGGTTTTTAATCTTCTTCAGTAATGTCAGCTTTACTTGAATATCATCAATAAAATGAAGTACCAAAATACAACTTACAGCGTCGAATTTGAAGTCTTGGGGTGGAAGATCGTCAATTGTTCCATGAATAAGTCTAACACGCCTTTCCAACCCTAATTGAAGTGATTTTTTGTTAGCAATCTGAAGCATCTCCTCAGAAGGGTCCACCCCTGTAAATGTCCAGTTCGGGTTAGAAGGTCCCCATGCAGAAAGTTCATTTCCGCCCCCAGCGCCAATCACAAGCAGTGATGCTTCTTTATCGCCCAATTGAGCCCGAAAGTATGATTTAATCATGGCAAATAAAGCATCGTACGTAGGAATTGAAATGCGCGTGTTTTTTTCGTACGCAAGTGCCTTTTCGGAATTGTATGTCAGTGCATGATCCATTGTTAATCTCCTCTATTCATCGATATTGTCGAATACCTGTTAGCGTCTACATACTAACTTGCAATTAAATCCTTTATAGACTGTTAATATCTATAATTGCCTTAAAAAAATTTTAATCACTACTTTATGATTGATTTGATGCTTCTATCTGTCTTGCAATATCAATAATAAATGTGTTGTTTAATTCGTCTTTCATCTTTTCTTCAGATTGAATCATCACTTTTTCAATTAAGCATTCGCCCTGTGAAGTATCTTCATGCTCCAATGAACAATTGAAGAATGTTGATTTGCCTTCAATAGCTTGAATAACATCTAAAAAAGAAATATCACTAGCCTGTCTGACTATACTATATCCTCCGTTCACACCAGGTGTTGATTGAATGAGACCTGCTTTAACAAGTTTTGTTAAAATCTTTGAAAGATATGTGGGCGAGAGCGATTGGATTTTCGCTAATTGATCTACGCCAACAGTTTTTCCCTTTGGCGTTAAAGTTAAATAAACCATTGTGTGTAAAGCATAATTTGTGGCTTTGGAATACTTCATTCGCGTTCTCCTCATAAATATATTATAGATCTTTAATACCCACAATTAATATAAAAATAACTCATACTCATACAACCTCTTGCTATTGTCGACTTTATCCAGCTCGTTGTGAGAAACTATAGCTGAACAGTTCTCTTATTTTATAATTTACACTATAAAAAGTCAATTACTGTACGTGCGAAATAAAACTTGTATGGAAAAACGTGGTGAACAACCACTACTAAACTATTATTTTTATGATTGAACGAGCGAATTGTAAATAAATTACATTAAATATATTTGCATTCCATTTATGTTTAATATAACCTTGTATATAGACATCCTTTTACAAGGAACGTCAATATGGTTAAGGAGTGCATGTAACATGACCAAGAAAATTAAGAAAAACAAAATTGAGGAAGCGCTACTAGAAAAGAAAGCGAAGAAAAAAGCTGAGAAAAAGAAACTCGAGAAAAAGTTAGCAAAGAAAAAAGCCGAGAAGAAGATCGAAAAGAAAGCCGCTAACAAGAAAGCAAAAAAGAAAAACAGTAAGAAAGCAGCCTAATAACAATAATAAAGTAGCTGGAGTAGACCGCATGGTTTTTCTCTAGCTACCTTTTGTATGGATGAATAACGTTTCGTTATACCTGCAAGTCTTTCTTTCTATAAAATACAAACGTTATCAATGAAAATATGATTACTATACTTAACGATAATATGATAAATTTACGCTCTAACCCGCCGCCATTCATGACAATTTTAGCTTCAAAATATTTAAATGGGGTGAGGTATTTTAACAATGTCAACTTTTTGTTCAAATCAATGGCAATCGATAATATATACGTCATCAAAAGGATACCCGTCGATATTGCTACGGCTAATTTGGGCTTTTTACTGATCGCTGCGATTGCAGAACCAATGGTCAAAAAAAGTAACTGTAAAATCAACATTGCTGACATCGCTAGGATGATATCGGCTTTTACTGATTCGCCTTCGCTGTATGTTCCAACCAAATACAAGGACGAAATCCCTGCAACGATATTTAACATCACTATATTAACTACAGCGACGGACAATTTAGCACAAATAATGCTGGTTCTTGAAACAGGCTTCACAAACAAGAACTCGGCTGTTTTATCTCGTTCTTCTTTTGCAATAATCGTAGCCCCCAACATTGCAGCGTGCATGGTCGCCATTAATAATAAATAAATATACAGTACACCAAAATAACCGCTTACCTTAGAAATATCAAGCGCTCCCGTTCCCATAATGGCCTGTAGGGACTTTGGCATTGCAGTCAATATTTCATTCATCGATTGACCTGTCGTGGATAACCCTGCGTATTTAGCCATACTAGCACCAATTAAAAAGAGTATCCCCACACTCCAAATGAATAAGGATTTCCGATAAGCTTTCATTTCCCGCATAAAAATGTTCAAAACATATCCCCCCTCTTCCACTTAACAGTTTATATATCCTTTTTCATATAGATGATATAACTAGTACCCAAAGAAATAATGACAATGCCCATTCCTACGAGTACAAAGGAGGTTTCATAGCTAGCGTTTTCGATGATATAAGCTTGATCAAAATATTTGAATGGCGATAAATAGCGTTTACCGCCATCGCCAGTAGTTGAGACGAGTAACCCGATGATAAAAAAACTAAAGACTGTACCAAGAGAGACGGTTAGCACGGACTTAATCGTTGGAAAAATAATGGATACAATAATGCCTAACGTTAAAAAAATCACCTGCAAGAAAAATAATGTAAGAGAAATTAATATAAAGTTTTTCGTACTATAGGATTGCGTCTGCACCTGAGCAATCATGATTGTAGTGCCGATAAAAAACACTATATTTGTCATGACGATAGTCGTAAGTGCGGCCAGTAGCTTAGCTGTTAAAATTTTCGTGCGCGAAACAGGTTTCGTTAAAAGAAAATCAGCTGTTTTATCCCGTACTTCCTTCGAGACAATCGATGTACCTATGTGCATTGCTTGAATGGCTCCACAAAGGGTTATATATACAAACATATAGGAATAGAAACCTAATATGGTGCCGAAATTTTCAACTTCAAGACCGAGTGCTTTTCTTACCGGTTCTGGAAAACCTTCTAATAATTTTTGAAATTCTATTATATCTCTTGAGATGGCAGGAAACATCGACATAAATAATACGACAATGGCGATTAAAGATAATGTCCAAACAAACGTTGATTTTCGATAGGCCTTTATCTCATGCATAAAAATATTCATCGCCTTTTAGTCCTCACTCTCATAGTAGTGCATAAAAATTTCTTCAAGGTCCGGCTCTTCTATCCAAATATTTGTGATTTCCATGTCAGCTATTTTTGTCATCACCGTATTAATATCGCCTTTAAAAATAAAGCTGATCAAATTGCCATCGACATTGAGGTTATTGACACCTGCTATAGATACAAAAGCATTGTCGCTAGCATTGTCCGCTTCTATTTTTATCTTTTTATAATTGTTTTCTCGTAAATTACTTATCTTTTCCACCGTTACAATTTTACCTTCTTTAATAATGGCCACTCGATCACATAATCGTTGAACCTCTCCTAAAATATGAGACGAAAATAATATCGTGGCTCCTTTTTTGTTTTCTTCTATTAACAAATCAAAGAATCTTTGTTGCATTAACGGATCTAAACCACTCGTTGGCTCATCCAGGATAATTAGTTTTGGCTCGTGGAGTAGTCCTTGAACAATGCCTACCTTCTTTTTATTCCCTAAGGATAGGTCATCAATTTTTTTCGTAGTGTCCAGCTCCATGATTTCCACTAATTCTTTCATTCTTGTACGACAATCTTTTTTATAAAAGCTAGCGGCGTATTTTAGTAAATCGCTAACCTTCATATTGTCATAATAGAAAACCTCTGAAGGTAAATAACCTATTTCTTTCGCAATGTCCGGTGCAAAGTCGATACAATCCTTACCAAATATTTTAGCACTTCCACTTGTCGGATGAATCAATGCCAATAAAGTACGGATGGTCGTCGATTTTCCGGCTCCATTTGGACCTATAAATCCAAAAATCTCTCCCTCTTTCACTTGAAAACTAACATCTACAATCCCTCTTGCATGGCCATACGTTTTCGTCAAATGATTAATTTCAATAATATTCATGGTGGCGCCTCCTTTAAAGTTAAAAAATCTACAACTTACAATTTCGTGTGAAGTGGTACCGATTTTTTGATGGTGTGAAACCGCCTTTATGTAGAGAGATGTTCAACTGAAAACCTTGCAGTGAACCAACATGTTTGAAATAGCTTTTTGTAAATACCTCCCCTGTCTTATCAGGTTATGTCTTCTTACTGTGTATTATCGCAGTGGAATCTCTGCCTATACAAGCTTTTTTTAAGGCTATACAAAAAATCGTTAAAGTATAGTCAAGCCACACTTAAACGATTTTATGATATATCACTATTTATTTTAAAAAATCTTTCGACATTCTATTTCAACAAACCTGCTTTCTCTAAATATGTTTGTGCTACGTCTGCTATATTTCTGCCTTCTACGTTTACTTGATAATTCATTTCACGCATTTCATCATCCGTGATTTGATTGGCAAGTTTACTTAAGGCGTTTTCAATTTCAGGGTATTTTTCTAATGTCTCTTTTCTCAACAATGGTGCCCCTTGGTAGGGGGGAAATAGCTGTTGATCATCTGCTAACACCGTTAAGTCATATTGACGTATTTCACTATCTGTTGAATATGCATCTAGTAAATCGATATCACCTGTTTTTATAGCTTGATATCTAAGCTTCGGTTCCATCGTCGTAATATTAGAAATCGTGATGCCATAGCGCTCCTGAATGCCTAAATAACCATCTTCTCGATCATTAAATTCTAGTGTAAACCCAGCTTTAATGGACGTTTGCAGTGCCTTGATGTCCGAAATAGTTTGTAAATCATAAGTTTCAGCCAGTTTTTTTGAAACGGCCAGTGCATACGTGTTGTTGTATTGCATGGGATTTAGTAGGACCATATCGAATTTTTCCATCATGCCTTCTTGCGCTTGGTTATATACATCCTCTTGGTTGTTATTGACCGCTTCTTCTTTTAAAAATTCAGAAATAGCCGTCCCCGTAAATTCAGGGTAAATATCGATACTCCCCGCTTTGAGTGCATTGAAGACAAAAGAAGTCTTACCGAGACCAGGCTTCAATTGCACATGTAAGTCGGTTTCATTTTCAATCAGTAATTTATACATATTGATCAGAATTTCAGGCTCTGAGCCTAGTTTGCCTGCAATCACGATTTCTCCCTTGTCATTAAAGTTTGCTAATGGTAAAAGCATCATCAGCAAGGCCGCAACACTTATAGCACTTAATGCCGTGAGTGTTTTTTTAAAGGACAGTGCTTGCAGTTTTTTGAGGAGCACATCAAATACTAAGGCTAAAACTGCGGCAGGGACCGCCCCTAAGATGATGAGTGCTGTATTATTACGGTCAATACCAAGTAAAATAATATCGCCTAATCCCCCAGCCCCAATTAATGCCGCAAGGGTTGCTGTTCCTACTATTAATACCATGGCTGTCCTTATACCCGCCATTATCACTGGCATGGCGAGAGGAAGTTCTACCTTTACTAATCTTTGTCGCGTATTCATGCCCATCGCCATCGCTGCTTCTTTTAAAGATGTATCCACCTCGTTTATGCCCGTAAATGTATTTCTTAAAATTGGCAACAGGGCGTACACAACAAGGGCCATGATGGCAGGAAGTTTACCAATACCAAATAACGGAATTAATAAACCTAATAGTGCTAGTGAAGGAATCGTTTGCAAAACAGCACTGATTCCGATAATACTTTCTGCAATTTTCTTTTTATTCGTTAAATAAATCCCTAAAGGAATAGCAATGACTACGGCCAAAAAAAGTGCAATAAATGAAATTTGAATATGCTCGAATAATGATGCTACGAGCTGTCCTTTTCGTTCGCTAAAAACCCCTAAAAAATTAGCCATTTACCTCACCTCTTTGTGAAGCATCTTTAGCTAAAAATTGAAGCATTGCTTGTCTTGTTATACCACCTATTATGTCACCATCTTCTTCAACCGCTAACCATTCATGTTGAGCTAACTGATGAAGTAAGCTTTGTAACGAATCTTTAGATGAAACTGTATGGGCAACATCATCATTAGCAATTGGTTCGATGATTTGATGGATATCAAAAACATTGAACGCGTGCTCTTTCACCCCAATAAATTCTTTGACAAAATCATTGCTTGGCTGTTGTAAAATTTCTTGTGGGGAACCGATTTGCACAATCTGTCCATCCTTCATCACACAAATTCTATCCCCTAATTTCAAGGCTTCTTGCATATCATGTGACACAAAAACAATGGTTTTTTGAATAGCACGTTGAAGCTCAAGGAGGTCATCTTGTAATTTTGTACGACTAATAGGGTCAAGCGCACTGAATGGCTCATCCATTAAAATAATTTCGGGGTCGGCTGCTAATGCACGCACAACACCCACTCTTTGCTGTTCTCCACCGGAGAGTTCATTAGGTTTTCGTTGGCTATACTTGTCTGGTTCAAGTCCAACCATTTCCAATAACGCTCGCACCCGTTTTTGAATCTGTGGATGACTCCATTTCTTTAATTCTGGCACAACGGCTATATTGTCTTCAATTGTCATATGGGGAAAAAGTGCGATTTGTTGTAACACATAGCCGATATTCCATCGTAGCTCAAGGATGTTATAGTCACTTATTCTTTTTCCATTTATACGTATAGTCCCTTCAGTTAAATGGATTAGACGATTAATCATTTTGAGTAAGGTCGTTTTTCCACATCCACTAGGTCCTATAATGACAAAAAATTCCCCCTTCTTGATCTCTAGATTAATCGCATTTACCGCAACTTGGTCGTTATCATATTTTTTCGAGACATTATCAAATGTTATCACTAGCTTTGCTCCTTATTTTCGACGTTCCTATTAGAGAAATATTGTTTTTCATAATTCAGAATCGTCATTTTTGATGCCTGCTCTGCTACAGTTATTAAGTAGTTCATAACTATCCTCCCATTTTACCAACACTATAATGTCATATACGTCTAGTGTTCCAGCTCTAGCACAAGAAATAGCATATTTTATGCATGGATGTACAATTCTTAAAAAACGCTACTCCCCCTTCTATTAATTCACAAACGACATGAAGTTGAAACATTTATGACGGATATAGGTCATGATGACAAATAAAAATCCATCCTGACAGCATTAATTGTCAGAGTGGATTTTACAGTCATCATTCGTCTTAACCCGTAGGTGTATGCGAGCTTCGTTACATTTTACAATTCAATTTAATAGCTATGACGTATTTAGAAATAATTAAAGAAAATCTTTATCTGTAATGATTGACCTTCCCCTTACAGGAGACATTATATTGAAAGTACTTCACAACAGGAGGTGATTGTTATGCTTTCAATTGGTGAGTTCTCAAAAATATCTCATCTCACTTTGAAAACAATTCGCTACTATGATGAAATAGGCCTTCTAAAGCCTGCTTACACAGATGCTAAAAGCGGATATCGTTACTATAATATTTCACAACTGGAAACAGCTTTATTGATAACACGCTTAAAAACTTATTTATTTTCTCTCGAAGAAATCAAGATAATGTTAACTAATGGGCAGGATGTCAGTCTTTTTCTGGCTAAAATGAAAGCCAAACAAGAAAATCTTTCACAACAGATAATTTTTTATTCTTCTCTATTAAAGAAATTAGAGCTTGATATTCAACTACTAGAAGAAGAGAAAAATATCATGAGTTATTTACAGCAGATTGACATCAAACTCGTCGATCATTTACCATTCAATATTTTAGCTCAGAGAAAACAACTTAATATCGCTAACTTCTTAATACACTTTAATGAATTGTTGAGTAAAGTAGTTTTTGAAAAATTAACACCTGCGGCTAAACCGCTTGCTATTTTTCATAGTGCAGAATATGTACCAGAAAATTATGACGTCGAAATGGCTATTCCTATTGTAGCAAACACAAGGCAACAAAAGTGTTTAACCCTGGTCTTTGTGCAATGGCTACGCTAATTGGTTCTTATGATGAATTACCTTCTGTTCATACAAAATTACATGCATGGATTAAAGAAAATCATTATAAACTGAATGGTGCTCCTTTTGAAGTTTATCAAACGGACCCTCATACAACACCAAAGGATACTAATATCATAGAAATTTTTTTCCCAATAAAATAAATACACGAAGGAGCATACCAATTTGTACGGTTTACACAAACCAACTATACAAGAAAAAATCATGATTTTTCTTGCCGAAATTATATAATTAATCATTGCCTATTATCTACTATTCATTGCTAATCAAAAATCAGCCATATCAATCGGACTTTTTATCGCATTACTTATTACAACTTTAAGATTAACAGCTATGATGTTTATCTGGCTACCTAGAGGTATTAGCTGGCAAGAGGCCATCATGAACAGTGCAGCTTTTGGCATTTATTATTTAGGTTTCCCTATTTTAATGATTATTGGTAACCCCAAGGCAAACTTGACTTTACTTATTATAGGCTGGGTATTATTTTTAGGAGGCAGTATATTAAATACTGTTTCAGAATTGCTTAGAAAACCTTTTAAAGACAATCCTGCAAATAAAGGAAAGTTGTATACAGGTGGCTTATTTAAACATGCGATTCATATTAATTATCTTGGAGATTGCATTTGGGTGCTAGGTTTAGCGCTCATATCTAATAATATGTATAGTTTGCTTATTCCATTAGGTTTAATCTTTGTATTTATTTTTGGCTATATTCCAAAATCCGATGACTATTTACAAAACAAATATGGAGAGCAGTTTACAGCATACAAAAAGAAAACCAAAAAATTAATTCCGTTTATCTGGTGAATCTTTCTCCATATAAGATCCTTTTGCAACGACGAAAAGCATTCAGATTGATCATATTGTGGATGCTCCATCATTTGAAAACGTACAGGTATTGATTGGAATGAGGCACTGCGACAACAGCGTGCCCAGGTGGAGATTGCGACAAGGAGTCAGGCTGCTCGAGGGAAGCGTCCACCGAGGTGGACATCAATGGATGCCCAGTTAAAATGAACTGGGCAATTATTTTTCACTCTAAAAAGATTGATTATTTCGGCATGCTAATACCCAAGATCATACGCCTATATTTTTTAAAACACTTTTCTCTCATAAATACGAATGGATAGTAACCACGAGCCAATATATAAAATAACAATTATCAGCATTGCAAAGAAATATAGCTGTATTTCTTGTAAAGCCAGGATTTTTAGTGTCAATGCTCTGATTACATCATGTAAATTTTTAATGAAAAAACTTATTGTTAGCAAATAGATGACCACTACTCCAACCATCGCCATATGTAAGTATTGCATTTTAAATTTATATAAAAATGGCAGTAGGAAAGATGTAGTAATCATCACAAGGCCTAAAATAAGCATCACTTCTTTCAATAACAATAACCCATTGTTTCCATTTACGAGGAAATCCCCAACATACATAACGATAACAAATAACAATGTAAATAATAATGCTCCGATATATTTTGAAGCGACAATTTCCTTGCGCGTGTACGGGAGCGAATTGAGCAAAATGTTGATATTATCTTTTTCATCCAAAGAACAGGCACTCATGATAAATGATAGACTAAAAATAAATCCTACATACACAGATGCCTCCACAAATAATGAAAACAGTAGTAATATCGCTATGTACAGCAAAACTATATGCTTTTGTAATAAAAAATCCTTTCGTATAAGGCTATACATACAGTTCCCCTCCTTTTTTCGAATAATACATAATATCTTCAAGCGTTGGATTTTCCAAAATAACAGTATCTCCAAATAAGTTTGCCACACGGTTTTTATGAGCTGTTAATGCTTCAAAACCACTGTTCGTTTTCCGGATAGCAATAAACTCTTGTTCCGTTTCACGATCCAATAAATCCAGTGTTCCTTTTACAATGGCATACTCCTCTTCAATTTTATAAAATTCCTTCGTAAACATATGTTTGCCATTTTGAATAAAGGTAATGTAATCGGCGATGCGATCTAAATCCGTTGTAATGTGCGTCGAGAAGAAAATGGTTTTATCACCGTTTTGCATTAAATCATGTAAAATATTTAGTAATTCTCGTCTAAATATCGGGTCCAGACCAGATGTCGGCTCATCCATAATGATTAACTCTGCATGATGTGCTAGTGCAAAAGTGAGCGAGGCTTTCATCTTCATGCCTTTTGACAATGTCTTCATCTTTTTATTCAGCGGCAGTTCAAACTGGTCAACAAAATACTGAAATGCCTTATCATCCCAATTTTTATAAGCGGGCTGAATAATCTTTTTCATTTCCTTTAATGTTAAATTTTCATAAAAAATGTTTTCATCATAGACAAAACCAATACGTTGCTTTATTTCTTTCTCATGTTGCATATAATTCATGCCAAAAATCGAAATAGAGCCGCTATCTTGCTGTAATAAATTCATAATTAATTTGATTGTTGTCGATTTACCAGCACCATTTCCCCCGATAAATCCAGTCACATAACCTTTTTTAACGGCAATAGAGAGATCCTTCACCTGAAATCCGTTAAATGATTTATTAATATGCTGTAATTCAATAACATTTTCCATCATTCATCCTCCATATATAATAATGTGAGCATTTCCTTTAGTTCAGCCAAGCTAATACCCATTTCTTTACTATTTTGAATGGCCGCTACTAGCTTTTCTTCGATTGCTTTCATTTTTCTTTCCTTCACCATCTCCATATTTTGTTCAGAGATAAACGAACCTTTTCCAACAATGGAATAAATAAAGCCGTTTTTCTCAAGTTCTTCATAGGCACGTTTTGTTGTAATCACGCTAATTTCTAGGTCTTTTGCAAGTTGGCGCATAGAAGGCAGTGATTGACCTTCTTGTAATTCACCCGTGATGATTAACTTTTTAATTTGAGCATAAATTTGTTCATAAATTGGCTCTTTTGAACTGTTGGAAATAATAATTTGCATGCAAATACCTCTTCTTAAATATTGTGTATATACTTTATATACAATATATACACAATCTAATTATTTTGCAACCTTAAATTTTACCGAAGACAGCGTCATAATAAGCACGTTCTGAAAAAAGCCACTCGCTTTCTGCGGACGAACTAGCAAGCCTCCTTCTTCACTCGCTTCAAGCAGGGCAAGCTCGTTTTCCCATAGCAGTCTAACTTTACTCTTTATATGGCATCAAAAATTGTTGTGTGATGATATCGAAAAACTTACAAAATAAACGCGAACATTTTGACATGATGATGATTTAACAAGCAGTCCACAAGATTACTTAGGGCCTCGTTTTGAACAAAAACAACAGAAAAAATCAAAAGGTTTCAGGAATACTGAGCAATCCCGAAACCTTTTGAATGTATTTTTTTATTACATTCTATATATCTTACTTTTTGACACAGGAGGCATGTACATCTGCGGTTACCAGCCGAAGAACACAACAACATGACTTTCATTTTTTCTCCGACAGTAAATTACCTATATTAGACAATACGATGAAGACACCACCAATAAAACCGAAAATCAATACTATTATTCCTAACACTGTGCAGAGCGTTGAACCTATTCGTATTGTCTTTTGACTAGGATCAGGGCGCTGAATGGATACAACAAAAAAATTTATTTACTTTATCAATTGATTTATCTATTTTTTTAACAAAGTGGCGCATGTCATTCTCTCCTCTTTTAAAGTAATTTTGCAACGATTTGGATTATATGCGTAATTATCGTTAACGAGCCTAAAACCATACAACATGTTGCTAATGTACTTTTTTATGCTTTTTTTGCTTTATAAGTCCATAAACGATCAGGCATAATCCAATCGTAATGGATACCGTGTTAATAATAATAAAAAACGTTTCATTTAATGATGGGAAGTAAAAAATACTTTCTAATTGCATGCTCAATTTGTCTCCTTATGCTTGATATTTTAAGTTAAACGACTCAATCATACTTTGTGATTTTTGAGTTATAGTTCTGCACAAAGTTGGAATTTCTACAGGTTTCTCACCATCCTCGCTCTCAAGAGTGTCAATGACTAAGGACGCAATTGCCACGCCTACTACTCTGATGTGGGATGCAGGTCACCAATGCAATTTCTGGGTTATAAGAACAGGCAATTGCCACCACGATAAGAGGTGAACAAATTGTCATCGGACATAATGATTACGCATCCCTAGCGTTTATCTGTCCTCTTCCCTATTCACAATTTACTACACGGTCATAAAAGCCATACTCAGTATGTTAAGTATTGGCAGTCCGTATGGATTGTTGTAGTCCTCCATTATTAAACGAAATAAACTGACAGCTATAAAAATGATAAGTATGAGTTTAATAAAAATATGCATTAATGACATGAACCCTAAATAATCTGTAAACATCAGAACGCTGTCAACTTTAAAACGCCCCTCTATAAGACCAGCAACAAAGCAAATTGCTACGATACCAATGAATCCTCCGATAAAATATTTAGGTACAGGATGTTTTTTCCGTCTTAACTTCAGCAGCCTTAGCATGAATTCTGTCTCCGTTCATTAAATTTAAGTAATAAGCGCTCTAAAGGGCAGTGCTTTTATAAACATTTAATTCCCCTTTTAGCGATGTAAGTTAATTGTACGAATCGATCATCTCTTTTTTCTTACTCATTTCTTACAAAATTATTAATTGTTGTCTGTTCATTCACGGGTAAACATTACCATAAGCAAAGCCCAAAAATGTTGATGTAACAACGTTTCTGGGCTTTACTAGTAGTGCAAAGAATCTATGAGACTCCTGCTCATGTTATTTACGAGAAAAATGGAGCGAAAGGTGTAACTATTTTTTGGAGCGAAAGTGCAACGTCAATCTATGAAAACGCCAAGCAAAGCGGCGCAGACACTAAGCGTTGAGGCAGTTTATCGTAACTGCGGAAAACGAGGAGGCTTTTTGTTATTTATCTAATTATTTTTACTAGACTGTCCCATTTTACAATTGGTCTTCTACTTCATTTTTTCATCCTAAATACCTCACCTTTTGGTACAAATGGTGGCTTTGCGCCTTGTGGCATCACAAAGGATGCTCTCTTTTAATTCGACAAGCGATCGCATTCGCCGTCCGTGATAATCAGAATAGGTCCATCCCTTAGCAAAATCGGCGGAAATAATATATACAAGTATGCAAATTCAGGAACTATTTGGTTGTAAATTCGTTCTATTAATTACGGACTCTATCGAAAAATATACTTGGCTTTATTTTATGTTGTGGCTCTGCCATAATTAGAAATATAGCATCTTAGTATGTACTCATTTGTAAAGGAAGGAGGGAGATGTTGTCTTCTACCAACATCATCAACAATGAAATTATTAAAAAACTTGATGAAAGGTATACTTATATTACTAGCTGTTATCGGTATATCGATTTTCATGATTATACAATTATTTGATTCTATGTATAATAAACAGACAAATGAGCCCGAATATGTTGAAGAAGGGCCAAGTACAGAGGAATTCATCGGCTCTATTGCAGAAACTGCCCGTAAGCTTGGTGCAGAAAATGATTTATACGCCTCTGTTATGATTGCGCAGGCTATTTTAGAGAGCCAAAATGGACAAAGTGGTCTAGGTTCAGCTCCTAATAATAATTTATTTGGTATGAAGGGTCAGTTTCAAAACGACTCTGTCACACTTGTAACCTCTGAAGATGATGGTTCTGGTAAGATGTCCACCGTGATGGCTGAGTTCCGCAAGTACCCTTCCTATGAAGACTCTATGAAAGATTATGTAAAATTACTGCGTAATGGTGTGTCATGGAACAAGGATTTTTATACAGGTGTCTTTAAGAGCCAGACCAAGTCCTATACAGACGCAACAAAATTTTTAACAGGCTCCTATGCGACAGATTCAAAATACAATGAAAAGCTAAACTTGCTTATTGCCAAATACGACTTACAACAATATGATAGTCCTGTCAAAAACAAAAAAACGATTACGGTTGATGATGGCGACTCACTCATGCATATCGCAGAGGCCCATAACGTTAAGGTGACATCCCTCAAGCAATGGAATCAGCTTAGATCTGATCGATTAGAAGCAGGTCAACAACTCAATATCTATCAATATTAAAAAAATCTCCATGCACACTTGGGACTGTGAAGACCCCTTTGTAGCTTGGAGATTTTTTATTTTTTTAAAGGCTCTGAGAAGAAAATAGCTAAGCCATACATCCAATAATGTCATTTAAGGGAGTCCTGTTAAGAAACACACTAGCGTACATAAAAAAGGCTTTAAAGAGATTCTTCCTCCATAAAGCTAGTAAAAGATTGCTATTATTGACTCGTCAATCGTTGAATCACTGTCTCTACTTCAAAAACACGCTTGTTTAAAGCACCCGTTCTATCTTCTACTTGGTTTGCAATTTTTTCTGTGAATTGCCCTAAATTTTCAACAATATTTTTTTGTAGCTTATCTAGTCCAAGTTTCACCTCTTGAACCTCATCCTCAATTTTGTCTAATCGTTGATCGATTCCATCCAAACGATGTTCTATGCCGTCAAATCGCTTGTCCATTCCATCCAAACGTTGTTCCATGCCATCAAATCGCTTGTCCATTCCATCCAAACGTTGTTCCATGCCATCAAATCGCTTGTCCATTCCATCCAAACGTTGTTCCATGCCATCAAATCGCTTGTCCATTCCATCCAAACGCTGTTCCATGCCATCAAATCGCTTGTCCATTCCATCCAAACGTTGTTCCATGCCATCAAATCGCTTGTCCATTCCATCCAAACGCTGATTTACTGGCCCTAATTCTTCTTTTAAAACTGAACGTAATAATTCTTTTAAGTCTTGATCCAAATACATTACCCCCAATTTTTTATTCCTAATTATAGCATAAACAAATCAGAAGTTGATTCTCTATTATTTACCTATTTTTTGAATCTATTGAGATGACATCTTGCTTCTTTGTATGTTCTTAAAATTTCGTGGTAAAAATTAACACCTTTGCTGCGGCTATCCGCAAAACTCACGATGCTATCTTACCTCGTTCGCTCGGTTTGTGATTATGTTTATTTAATAAACTTTTTCAAATTTACAATGTTTTGAAAATGGGTTCCTTCATGAAAAATTGTTCGAATTAATACTTGTTTAATCGTATTCATCCCCAAATCGGTAGGAGCATATTCCACTTCTAATATGTTTCCAAACTTCTCTCGGATGTTTTCAATTTGATTGGTCAAAAGTATTTTCAACTCTTCATAAGATGGTGTGTCAGTAGTGAAGTCCTTAGGAGCTGTGCCGAAACCAAACCAATCATTAAATTCAGCAGGTACATTTGTTTTTTCTTTCGTTTGTGTTTCTATCCATAAATATTGATCGAGATAAAGATGACTCATGTTCCAACGGATATTATTATTGAACCTAGCAGGGATGATTTCAGCATCTTGTTCAGTTATATCCTCTAATAAACTTAGGGTAGTATTCCGGTAACTCTGTCATTGATTGAATAATCTCTTATGTCTGTCTTTCATTGATATAGCTCCTTTCTATTTTCTAGTTTTAAAATATCTTCGACACTAAAAGATAGATTCCTTTTTCATTTTTTTATGTATCAAAACAGGAGTATTTCTTGCTTCTGGTATAGTTTCTATGTAAAAAAATTGAAACAAAACAGGATACTGCTAACGACCTACTGAGCATGTGAAGCTTTTGAAGATAACAGCAATGTTATTCAACTTAAAGTTCCGGCTGTTGTTACACCACCAACTACTCCAAAAACGTTAAAAATTACGCTGAACTGGCAAAAAGTGTATTCTAGTGGCGTAAAGCATGGTCATCCTGCATATCCGTTAGAATTTGACCGTGATGGCAATTGACGCGCGTGCGAATAACTTCAGTGAAAAGGACAACCATCCCTTTGTTAGATGAGGTTGCCCTTTTTATTTGTTTAGTAAAAATGGCTGCCTTTTATATTGTCCTTGGATGAACCCTCGGCTTATAGCTACTATCTTTTTATGGTTGATCACACAATCATCTCTAGGAATGGCCTACTCAGTCTGCTATGGAAACTCAAAGGTCTTAATCTAACGATTAAAAATCAGTTGTCATCTTATACAACACTTCGAAAAATTGGTAGATGCACGGTGTTTGCCTTTTAATCTGCAAAAAAACTCCCCACTGCTGTGATGGTCGTTGCTAAGTCTTCTCGATAAAGCGGATGTTGTGCGTTTAGGCTATTTATATTGACTTCATTACCGTCCAGGGAAGCGTGCACATATAGACTGTCTCCAATATACAGTGCGACATGGCCTGGGAAGTACAATAAATCACCTTTTTGCATTTGCGCAAGTGCGATCTCCTTGATTGGAAAACCCTCAACAATTTTGGCGTCTCGGAAAATCAATACCCCATTTAGCATATATGCCATCGAACATAGCCCCGAGCAATCAATACCCAGCGGCGATTTCCCACCCCAACGATAGGGTGTTGTTACATAGCTAAGTGCTGTTTGTACTACGTTTTCCCGAAACTCTTGCTCTGATAGACTATTGTCCGCAATCTTTTCAGTCAGCCATTTTTTGCGTAAATAGCCCCGTTCTCCTGTTGCTAATTGGATGCTAGCCCATTGTGAGTCTAGTGCTTCGTCTTGTAAATCACGCACGATTGAACCTTTCACAAGTGTTATTAATTTCGAGCTTTGAATGCGAGGATGTTGTAATATATCTGCAAAGCTTTGGCTAATGACATGTGTTGCTTCAAGACGCCAAGCACTCGTTTTCACATTATCCCGCAGTAAATTCACTTTTCTGCAGTAGCCCTGATACTGATAGGTTGTTTGTACATGTAGCCAGTAGTCATCTAACTCTTCAATGATTTGCACAGGCATTCCATATAACAACTCATCAATCAGCTCAGACGTTCCATTCGGTTCAGCGTACAGATTAGCTATCATCGATGTGACAATGGCATTCATTTTAGCGCCCCTTTCTGTTGTATCAGGTACTCATAAACAACCTTTGAAATGCGACCAATTAGTTGCCTTGCATCCTGATTATTCGTGACCTCTGTGATAAAAACGCCTATCAGATAATCTTTTGCGTCACTGTAAACAATGCCTACATCATGGTCGACTGTCTCAAGCCCCCCTGTTTTATGGGCGATCGTCACATCATCTATTAGATAACGACGGAGTGATTCGTGTACACGCTGGCGACTCAAGATATCAATTGCCAGTGCACTGTACGACGGCATTAATAAATCTTGGTGATACATATGCGTAAAAATATGGGTCATATCCCGAGCAGTCGTCACATTATCCACGCCATTTGCCAAGCGTTCAAAGTCCATCATCTTGCGCTGTAAGATGGTGTGCGTAAGCCCGATTTCACGAAAATAACGATTGAGCACATTCATCCCCATAAAATCAATCAGTACATTGGTTGCTGTATTATCGCTCGTAATAATCATCCACACCAATAACTCATAGATGCTAGCCGCTTGCAATTGTTGTTCACTGATACCACTAAAATCGACCCAGTCTTTAGGAGATATCGTCAACACTTGATGCAACGCTACTTTATTGGTTTGTACATGATGTAACACCGCCAATAGGATGGGCACTTTAATGAGACTTGCACTAGAAAACACATCATCGTATCGCTCACTGATGATGATTTCATCTGTGCTTAAATCTTTGACAATCATATGCATTTTGTAGGGACTTTTCTGTAGTAACTGTCGTAGCATTTGCTCCATCCTTTGCACCTACCCTACGATTTTCATCATGTGTGTCTCTGTGTTAACGGTTATTGTTCGCCCTAATGGTAGAGTCATTGTTGGTAAGCAATGACCACAAGTCATATCCATTAAGATCGGTTTTTTAAGTGGCACTAAAATTTCATTAAAAATGGTGTGCAGTGATAAGCTATTTTCTGGTTGCTCTGGGTTTTCAGGACCACAATTTGTCCAAGCACCTAATACTATTCCTGCCACTGCCTCAAGCTTACCAGCTAATTTTAACTGTGTGAGCATGCGATCTATACGTTGTTCGTTTTCATCTATATCCTCTAGAAATAGAATCTTTCCCTTCGTATCAATTTCATAAGGGGTTCCAAGGGATGCCGTGACTAATGTTAAATTTCCACCGACTAGCCGTCCAGTTGCTTGTCCTGTGACTAGTGTTGTCATTGACTGTCCTGGTGGATTTTCAAAAGGTAGCCCATTACTTTCATTGGCCATTACATGGTAGATAAAAGAATCCCATGTATAATCATCCATACCCGATTGAATAAACTCCGTAGACGGCATCGGCGAATGATATGTGACGAAGTCACATTTTTGATTAAAGACAATATGGAGTGCTGTCACATCGCTATAACCTGCAAATACCTTAGGATTCGCTTGTATCATATCGTAATCAAGGTAGGGGAGAATCTTTGTCGCTCCATAGCCACCACGAATACAAAAAATGCCATCAATATTAGGATCGCGGAACATTTGATTAACTTCAGCGGCACGAAGTTCATCTGCCCCTGCTAAGTAGCCATGTCTTGCCCGACATGTTTCTCCTACGACTACTTTAAAACCGAGCTTCTCCACACTGTCAATTGCCGGATATAATTTACCAGGCGGTGTTGCACCTGAGGCACTAATTAAGCCAATTGTATCGCCTTTTTTTAATGCTTTTGGTATTTTCATCGGTCAACCCCCCATTTTTCGTGTCGTACGGTAATTTTCAATTTCTTGTTCGTTGGCCAGTATGAAATGACCCTTCTCTATTTCCACAAACGCTGGTGGCTGTTGGTCATAGCGGTGCTGTGTTGGGTCATAGATTTCAACGATTTTTTCACGCTCCTTATATGGATTTGGCTCTGGCACAGCCGATAATAATGCACGTGTATACGGATGGATGGGATTGGAAAATAGCGTTTCCGTCTCCGCTAACTCCACAATATTGCCTTTATAAATAACTGCTGTACGGTCTGTAATAAAACGTACGATGGATAAATCATGTGCAATGAATAAATACGTTAAGTGATTTTGCTGTTGTAAATTGGCTAACAAGTTTAACACTTGTGCCCGTATCGACACGTCTAACGCTGAAATTGGTTCGTCCGCAATGATAAACTCTGGCTCCATCACTAATGCACGTGCAATGCCGATACGCTGGCGCTGACCGCCTGAAAATTCATGTGGAAAACGATTGGCAAATTCGGGTAGTAATCCAACATTCAACAGTGCCTTTCGCACTTTTTGCTGACGGTCTTCCTCGCTTATAAATTTTTTTGTATTAACGAGACCTTCTGAAATAATATAGTCAACCTTCGCTCGTTCATTGAGTGATGCCATAGGGTCTTGGAAAATCATTTGGATTTTCTGTGTAATTTCACGATCCCAGTCCTTTGAGATTTTGCCGTTAATGTTCTTTCCATGGTACAAAATCTGTCCGTCGGTAACTTCATTGATGCGCATGATGGCACGACCAATCGTTGTTTTCCCTGAGCCTGATTCGCCTACTAATCCAAATGTTTCGCCTTTAAAAATGTCAAAGCTTACATCGTCAATCGCAACGAATTTGTTTTTCCCTTTTCCAAAGACAATTTTTAAGTTTTTTACGGCCACTAGTACTTCTTTATGCGTCATTGGCGTGTTGCCTCCCCTCCTCAAAAAATGCTAGTAATGTTTCAGGAAGCTCTACTTTTGGTGCGCGAGGATCTAGTAGCCACGTTCGTGCATAATGTGTGTTACTCACCTGAAAGAAAGGTGGTCGCTCCTCATAGTCAATTTTTAATGCGAATGGATTGCGTGGTGCGAACGCATCGCCCTTTATTGCTTTGAACAGATTTGGTGGGGTACCTTTAATGGAATAGAGCTGTTGCCCTTTTAAACCGAGCTGTGGTAATGATGAAATCAGTGCCCAAGTGTAAGGGTGTTGGCCATTGAAGAAAACTTCATGTGTAGCACCCACTTCGATGACATCACCTGCGTACATAACCGCAATACGATCGGCCACTTTTGCCACAACGCCTAAATCATGTGTAATATAAACGGTGGTTAGCCCATATTTTTGTTGTAGATTTTTTAATAGCTGCAAAATTTGTGCTTGAATCGTTACATCGAGTGCCGTCGTGGGTTCATCGCAAATTAATATTTTCGGATGACAAGCAAGGGCAATCGCTATTACAATTCGTTGTCGCATCCCTCCAGAAAATTCGTGAGGGTATTGCTTATAGCGTTTTTCCACATCATAAATACCCACATCAGTTAGGTATTTAAGTGTTTCTTCATAAGCGGCTTTGCCCTTTAAGCCTTGGTGTAAAACCACACATTCCTCAATTTGTTTACCAATCGTTTTCAGTGGATTTAATGATGTCATCGGATCTTGTGTAACCATCGCAATTTCTTTCCCTCGTATTTGCAACCATTCTCGCTCTGTTGTAAACTGCGCTAAATCCCTATCATTATAAAGAATTCGACCTTGCTCGATGGAACCATTTTTATCGAGCAGACCCATAATGGATTTCACAAGAACCGATTTTCCTGAGCCCGATTCGCCAACAATCGCTAAGCTTTCACCTTGATATAATTCAAGGGAGATGTCACGAATGGCTGTCAGTACCTGACCTCGAAGTGTAAATTTAATGACTAAGCTTTGAATCGATAAAATGCTGGATTTTGTACGTGTTGCTTCCATCCTCTTCCCCCCTCTAAACATGATTTTTTGGATCTGCTGCATCCGCAAAGGAATTGCCAATTATATAAAAGGCAATTGTAATCACACTTAACACGATACTCGGGAAAATCAGTTGATATCGTAAATCCACAGACATCATCAAAACACGACCTTCATTGATTAAATTCCCTAATGACGGTTCACTGATTGGTAGCCCTAACCCAATATAGGTTAAAAACACTTCTGCACCAATTGCAAAAGGAATTGCGAGGCTCATCCGAAGCATAATGACAGATATTAAATAGGGTAATAGATTCTTGACGATAATGCGGTAGTCAGGCGTTCCTAAACATTTAGAGGCTAAGTTATACTCGCGGTCACGTAAAATCACAATTTGGTTACGTATGAAGCGGGCCATTTCCACCCAGCCAGTGATACACATAGCAATGATGATGGTCGAAATACTTGGACGTAAAATATAAGACATTAAAATAAGAACAATCGTTGTCGGAATATTATCCACCACATTATAGAGCTGCGTAATCGGCACTTCTAGCTTACGAGAGAAGCCCCACAGTGTGCCAATTGTAATGCCAACAATGGCCTCCACCAATGCAACAACACAGCCAATTAGTAATGAGGTACGAGTCCCTGCCCAAATGCGCGACCATAAATCCTGTCCAATTGAGTTAGTCCCAAACCAAAATTCAGCGTTCGGGGCAATATTGCGCGCTTGTAAGCCTGTTTGGTCATCAAGATAAATTTCAGTTGGTGATTTTTGCTGTGGTAGGTACGGTTGCAGGATGGTAAATGCGACGATTAGACAAACCATGACTAATAACAAGACCGCCAAGCGATTTTTCAAAAAGGATTGCCATGTCGAACGCCAGTAAGAATAATTGGAGTAGGCTGTTTCTTCTGCTTTGCTATCATTTACTTCAGCAAACTGAAACAGCGCTTCACGTGACTTGTCTGAGATATTATTAATTTCTTCTGTATATATGCTCATTAGCGTACACTCTCCCCTTTTCCTAATTTGATACGTGGATCAACAAGTGCCATGGCGATATCCCCTAAAATCAGACCGATGATTCCTAGTGATGAGAAAACGAGAACAAGTCCTTGGACTATGGTATTATCCTGTCGTTGGATAGCATCAACGAGTAAGCCCCCCATCCCTGGTATGGAATATAAGGATTCAATATAAATAGAGCCTGTAATGGTAAATAGAATGGTTGCAGGTAAGTACTGCGCCATCGGTATGAAGGCATTTCTTAAGACATGACTAAACATTAATGTACGCTCTTTCACGCCTTTTGCCCGTGCTAGCTTAATATAGTCCTTATTTAGTTCATCGACCATATAACGACGCATCCACATTGCATAGGAGGCAGTCGGTGCGAGAGCCATTGACACCAGTGGTAATATCCAAGTAATTGGCCTATATTCATCAAATAGCATTGGCAAACGGAAAATTTCTGTCACATACATTTGAATCACTAAATAGTACACGGCCGCTGGAACAGCAACGACGAAGACAATGTATCCGGTTCCTAAACGATCAAGCCAGCGTCCTTTCATGTGTGCCATTAAAATCCCAAGTGGTACACCGATAATTAGGGATAGGGCAACGGCACCTAGCCCAAACAGTAACGAATAGATGATTTTATCTGCAATGATCGTGACAACCGGTACATCTGTACGATAGGTAACTGATTTGCCCAGATCTCCTTGCAATAAGTTTGTATAAAAATTCCCTAATTGAACAAGCAATGGGTCCCTTAGACCTAAATTACTTAAATACACCTCCTGTTGAGCAGGGGACATTTTATCTGCCGCAGCGCCTAAATAACCTTCTTCAGGCATTAAACGTAGTAATGAAAAAACAATCGTGATAATGATAAAGAGAGTGATGATTGATTGTAACAACCGTTTTCCGATATACCACAACATCGTTTATTCCTCCCTACAGACTAGATTCGAGAAAGAATGAAGGAGATGCCGACTAATCTCTTTCGGTCATCTCCTTCATCATGAAAACTTTGCAATGATTATCTCAAGCGCTTATTTTGTTGCATTGACTAAAGCCTCAGCACGTTCTTGCTCCCACTTTGCTAAAGCTTCCTTGAACTCATCATTACTCATGGGCTTGTCTAGAACTTGTTGGCCTTTGAATTTTTCAGATGTTACACCAAATGGTGAGTACTGTGCTTCAAATGGGTTTAATTTGGAAGCGACATACCCACTACCACCTACTGCATAAGGAATGACGAATGCTTCTTCAATTAAGAAACTTTCTGCTCTTGCAAATAGATCATAACGTTCAGCTGTATCAATAGTTGCTTTCGCCTCATCAATTAAATTTTGATAGGTCGTTTTTCCATTGGCTTCTTTATAGCCCTCTGCTAATTCTGGTTTATTATACGTACCATCTACACTGAAAGGTTCTGTGTATGTCGATGGATCGGCATAGTCTGGACCCCAGTTCGCTTCCAGTAATGCAAATTTACCTGGGCGACGTACTTCTGATAAGAAGCCTGTTGAAGGGCCTGCCTCAACGATAATATCGACATAATCAGCACCTAATAATTTTTCGATTTGCTGTTCAATTACTTGCGTACGGTTTGCCCAATCAGGACTGCCAGAGTTATATGGCATTAATACTTTCACTGGGAATGTCGCTTTCCCTTCAAGAGTTGCTTTTGCCTTTTCCTTAAATTCTAGTGCTAAATCTTTGTTAAAGGAATCGCTACTTGTAATAGGCTCTAATGGCGCTAAAAGTGTATAATCGACCCCTGCAACATCCACAAAATTTCGCGGTGTAACCGTATTACTTAGCATGTCTTGTGGGTTGTATGGCTCCACTGTTAGCATGGCTGAGACACGGTCAAGCGCATGATAAAGTGATTTACGGAAGTCCTTATTATTAACTGCGATTTTCCAGTTTTCTGGCTCATACTCGGCATCGAATTGTGGGTCAAAGTTTAACGCATAGAAATACGTATAGAAATTATTTTGAGTTTGACGAACCTGCGATTTTTTCTTGTCATCATTAAACCATTCATCAATGATAGAGGTCGGAATGCTGGCCGAATCTACTTCACCACGCAAGAATAGTTCTGGCGCTACTGTTGCGGCTTCTTTGTTATATTTATAGCGTATACGGTCAATCAGTACATTTTCTTGATCCCAATACGTATCGTTTTTCACAAGCACACGCTCATTTTGAGGCTCGAACTTGTCCAATATATACGCACCGTTATAAAGGAAATCTTCACGTGTTGTCCCGAACTTTTCGCCTTTTTCAACTAAAAACTCACCATTAACTGGGAAGAAGCATACGTAGTTCAGCATAGAGAGGAAATAGGGTGTAGGTGCTTCTAAAGTATACTCTACTGTATGTTTATCTGTTGCCTTTATACCAACTTTTGAGAAATCTGTCATATCACCGTTATAGAACGCTTCACCATTTTTCACAACGGTCGCACTCCAGACAGTTGACGATTCATTTTTTGCATCAAGTACATAGTTTAAGCCATCCACAAAATCTTGCGCTACTAAATCTGCATATTCTTTACCGTCATGTGTAACCCATTTCACGTCATCTCGAAGCTTAAATGTCCACACAGTTGCATCTTCATTTGAAGTCCATTCTTTTGCTAAGCCTGGTTGTACGACACCATACTTATCATATTCAATCAATCCGTCGACTAAGTTAGCCGCAACAGCAAACTCATTGGTTTCAGAAGTTTTTAAATAGTTTAAGGTTTTAATTTCTCCTGAATAAACAACTCGGTATTCTGATTTTTTTTCATCAGAGGAATCATTACTGCAAGCTGTACAAAGTAATGCGATAAGACACACTAAAAGAAACCAATACTTTTTCATAAAAAGCCTCCCCCTAGCAATCTTTTTATATGGAAAATCCTAGTCCAACTGCATCCGTCATTGTAATGCGAGCGTTGTCAAAATCTGGACCACCTGTAATAGGATCTTTCAAACATAAACTTGGTCCGTCTAGATCAACCATTGTTATATTTTTTTGTGATGCCGCAAAATGAGCTGCCGCACTTACGCTAATTTTTGTTTCCAACATGCAACCAATCATACAGGGAATGTCATTTGCCTCTGCAATGTGGCAAATCTTCTGTGCTTGATGGATACCACCTGTTTTCATGAGTTTGATATTAATGAGATCAGCTGCTCGCTTTTCGATAATCGTCAACGCATCTTTGGCAGAGAAAACACTTTCATCTGCCAAAATATTCGTGAATGTATTGGCTGTCACATACTGCATACCAGCCAAATCATGATAATGCACAGGCTGCTCCACTAATTCTATATTTGTGCCTGCATCCTCAAGTGCACCAATAATTCGCACCGCTTGCTTTGGCGTCCAACCTTGATTGGCGTCCACACGTAATGTAATGTGTTGTCCTACTGCTTGTCGTATGGCCACAACGCGCTCGACATCGCCAATCGGATCTTTACCAACTTTCACCTTAAGAATTTGAAATCCACGGGCTACGGCAGCTACACTATCCTTCACCATTTGTTCTGTATTATTGACACTGATTGTAATGTCAGTCACTAGCTCCTTGCGGTAACCACCTAATAATTTATACAATGGCGCTCGATAGTGCTGTGCAAATAAATCATAAATCGCCATATCCACCGCAGCTTTAGCACTGGTATTTTGATAAATGCTTGTCTCTAATCGTTGCATCATGTGCGCAAGTTCCTCTATATCCAGCCCGGTTATGGCAGGCTTAATATAATGTTCGATGGCATGTGTCATCGAGCCTAGTGTTTCACCCGTAATGACTGCTGTTGGTGCCGCTTCGCCAATGCCGACTTGTCCATTATCGCTAGACACATAGACAGCAATATTATGAATACTGTGCACTGTGCGAAGCGCTGTTTTAAATGGCGTGATGAGTGGTGCCTCCACTTTCGCAACCCTGATATCTTTAATTTTCATCCATGCACCTACTATCTTTTGGCTTATGTTAGGAACTGTAAAAGGCGTAGCACTTCAAAAAAATCATCCGTCACGAATTCCACTGTATTATGCGCTTTAAATGTTGCATTCGGATAAAATGAATTACGATAGGCACGTGTATGGTCCCGGTAAATAATTTCTACCACAAAGCGCTCAGGCAATGTCACTTGTAAAGCCTCTCGCTCCACTTTCATCGATGTTGCAACAAGGCGTTTTGTTTCTTTAAGTGTTAGCTGTGGGCTCACGCTAATCGTTGCATTGCCAACCCCCTCTTTCGTGGCAAATGTAACAATGTTAGCATTGAGCGTTTGAATCTCTTCCGTTAGCCCCATATCCCCACTCACAAACGAAACTGGCACGCCATGAAGAGCAGCCGCATACGTATTAATTAAAAATTCACTAGCATACTCACCATTTATCTTCACATCAGCAAAGACACAAAGCGTATGTGCTAATGGGTTTCGCGCACTTCCTCCTTTGCTGTGATACCCGATGAAAATGGCACGGTTAAAGCTGTTATCTAGCCCTGCCACCATACACATTGGTTCATATGTCCAGCCTCGAATGACCTTGCAATTCACAGGTAGATTGGAAATATCCAGATTACGTGCTGAGTCGTGCGCATCCTTGAGTAAAATCTCTGTCGCTCCACCAAGTATAGCGCCCTCTATGGCAGCCTCTACTTCCTTTGTCATTTGCTTGCGAAAAAATTCATTATCCGGCGCATTGAGCTCCGTTTCACTCCATGATGTTGTACCCGTAATTCCTTCAATATCTGCACTTATATATACCTTCATAGATATCGATACTCCTTTACTTGATTGTCTTGAATCTGTGCTTCGATAGCACCATAACTGGCTTTTGGGGCATTCACTCGTGTTGCCCAGGCGATATTGTGCAAGTCATAGTGCCACCATTCCTCTGCATAATTTGTAAACCCGACCATGGTCATACAGTTATACAGCAGACGACGATGCAGACAGGCTTCGTAATTTTCTGCTGTATGCTGTTCGAAATAACGCGTTGCTGATTTTGCACTTAGTTCATCAAACGCCGTACCAAGATTTAACGCCTTGCCATTTATATCCCCCAGTGTTACATCAATGGCTCCCCCTGTTAGATGAGGAGCCAAATGTTCATTTCCTAAGCGTGGAAACGCTACATACTTTCGCGTTTCTTTGACAACCTCTTCTTGCGTAAAATCAGGATATTGCCTCTTTATTTGTTGCGAAAACTGCGTAAACAAAAATTGTTGCACCTGTAATGGACGATAGCCGTCATACACAATAACACGATAATTTTCAGGCAAAAGCCGGACTGCTTGTTTCAAACGCTCATACGCACCATCACGCAAATAAAGCGACTTAAGGCTGTGCGGAATGTGCTGTAAATAATAAATGGGCTTGACAAAAATTCGAGCATCATCCTCGCCAACTCGTATGAGTGGTTCGCTATTTTCTTGCATAGATGGAGGCTGTTGTCTATTGGTAGCCTTTAATACATCAATTGGCTGAAATAATTTCCCTTGCATCATCATGCACCCCTACTCTCGAAAGCATAGCAAGCAAAGTATATGTTTCTTTTTTGATAATTCTGTATTTTTAAAGTAAATGTTAGCACACCAAATATTCGTTGACTAGATAAAAAAAGCATTATTACAAATAAATGGTTATTTTCTTATTTTCATACAAAATGCGCAATTTCCTTGTTGAAAATCTACGTAGCAAGTCGAAATGTCCTATTTTTCAGAAATTTTTAGACAAAGAAAAAAGCTATTGAAACACGTAAGTGTCACAATAACTTTTTACAATTTACTATATTACTTACCATCAAACTGATAGGCTTCCACTACATGACCATCTCGACCTTTTGTTGTTTGTGCCTGTGATAGAGAATTTAAAATGGCTTCTTCTGTCGCTTCTGCCGTCGCAGTAAATAATTGATTCATAATTGCATGATCCTCACGCAACTGCGTACGTGTTTCTACATGTTGGTTCGACGTATGTGGAATGTGGTGGGCCGTTGTAAAACCTATGACAATATCTCCACTACCATGTGAAAAATGACTACCCGTACGCCCAAGACCAATACCACAGCGCTTAATCACACGAGACAGCTGGCGACTACTAAGCGGGGCATCCGTTGCCAACACAATTATTATCGAACCATCTGTTGGCGATAAAGTCGAGTCACTCTGATTGCTCTTGAGCTGGTAACGGTCGGCTAAAAACTCAGTGCTATGCCCAAAATTGCTTAACACCAAACAGCCAACTGTATAAGTTATTTCTTGTTCCACTGTGACAATACGCGAAGCAGTGCCGATGCCGCCCTTATAGCCAAAACATATCATGCCTTTTCCTGCTCCAACTGCCCCTTCTCTTGCTACATCTTCTGATGCACTGTGAATTGCTTCAATCGCATGTGCAGGCGAAACCGGACAGGCACGAATAGAATTTAAATAACTATCATTGCATTCCCCTACGACAATATTTATCGTCCCTGTCGAATTGCCAATCTCTGTATTGGCATCTAACATATATTGTAAAGTGCCTTGTGTGACAGCAGGTACCCCAAATGTATTCGTTAGCATAATCGGTGATTCAAGGACCCCTAGCTCATTAACTTGTACAAGTCCTGTCGTCTTGCCAAAGCCGTTTAGTACATAGCTTGCAGCGGTGACCTTGTGCTGAAATAGATTTCCTCCGTGCGGTAAAATCGCTGTTACCCCTGTACATGCATAGGTACCGTCTTGATTCAACTTTTCATCAAGCGTCACATGCCCTACACGCACGCCTGCTACATCTGTTATACAGTTTTTCGGTCCTATCGGTAACGAACCAATGACTATACCCATGTCTCGTACTTTTTTCTGCATGCCATCACCTCACCATTAAATTAGTGACAATATGAAGCCCCCAAAGACTGTGGATTAAGCGTCCCTGCCATTCAATCCGTTTTCGGATGGGATTGCCGTTGCCGCTGCGGCATGGGCATGAATTACCGTTGTATCAAATACAGGCACAGCTACATCTTCCTGCTTAATCAATAAGCCTATCTCCGTACAACCAAGAATAATGCCTTGTGCTCCTTCCTCTATTAACTTTTCAATCACCTGTAAATAATAGGATTTTGAAACAGAGTCAATTTTACCTAAACATAATTCCTCATAAATGATTCGATTGACGCTGTTACGCTCTAGCTCACTTGGAATCACTACCTCGATGCCAAAACCTTCAACTCTAGCTTTATAAAAGTCTTGCTCCATCGTATATTTTGTTCCAAGCAGTGCAATCTTTTGTAAACCCGCCTGTTGAATTTGTGCGGCTGTTGCGTCAGCAATATGTAGAATAGGTATTGTAATGTTGACCTCAATCACGTCAATGACCTTATGCATCGTATTCGTACAAATCACAATGAAATCGGCACCTGCTCTCTCTAAAGATTGTGCCGCTTCTCCAAGCACATGCCCAGCTTGTTCCCATTCACCTGCCGCTTGATAATGTTCGATTTCTTGAAAATCAACACTGTACAAAATACATTTTGCCGAATGCAAACCGCCTAGTTGTTGCTTGACGTTTTCATTGATCAGTCGATAATATTCAGCTGAAGACTCCCAGCTCATGCCCCCGATTAATCCAATTGTTTTCATTGCATCACCCTCCGTATAAATATCTAATATTATACTAGAAATTCATCCCAATAAAACACGAATTTTACTTTTCCATCTCTACTTCAGCTTTTTTCAAATAGGATAAAGTGAAACTCAATCAGTGGTCCCCACTGATTGGTAGTTGAACCAATCGGGCCTCTACGGTCAGTTGATCGCCTCTCCCCTTGAAGCGCGTCTTACTGACCGTTTATGCGGGATAAAGTGAAACTTCAATCAGTGGGTGTCTCTTTTTCCCCACTGATTGGTAGTTGAACCAATCGGGCTTTTACGGTCAGTTGATCGCCTCACCACTGGAAATGCGTCTTACTGACCGTTTATGCGGGATAAAGTGGAACTCAATCAGTGGTCCCCACTAAATGATAGTTGAACCAATCGGGCTTTTACGGTCAGTTGATCGCCTCTCCACTTGAAGCGCGTCTTACTGACCGTTTATGCGGGATAAAGGGAAACTTCAATCAGTGGGATTAAAAACGAATTATTTATATTGGTATGAAAGAAAAAATAACATTTATACTAATAAAAAAATACTAAATGCTCTGATTCAAAAATTTAAAATTGAGTAATTCTATCAAGGTTTCCCTCTTCATTTTATTTCCTATATGAAATCATTATAAAATGGGAGGCTTATTTATCTGATTATTAACATTTTTTAGTATTTTCAATAAGTTGATTTTTCACAAAAAAACAGTGTAGACTAAAACGTACTGAAAAAGGGGGAAGATAGATGCAATGGATTTCAGATATTGTTAACTCAACGAATGATATTTTATGGACGTATATACTCATCGTATTGTTAATAGCAGCAGGTTTGTATTTTTCATTCGGCACTAAGTTTGTGCAAATACGTCTCTTTGGCGAAATGTTTCGTTTAATAGTTGAAAAAAGAGAGGGAGAATCTGGCGTTTCTCCATTCCAGGCCTTTACGATTAGCGCAGCCTCTCGCGTTGGTACTGGTAATATCACAGGGGTGGCACTCGCTATTGGTGTAGGTGGACCAGGTGCGGTATTTTGGATGTGGATTATTGCCATTGTAGGTATGGCTACAGCATTTATAGAAAGTACGCTTGCACAGGTTTACAAGGTAAAAGACGGCAACACTTTCCGTGGTGGCCCTGCCTATTATATGGAAAAAGCTTTAGGTCAACGCAAATTAGGCATTATTTTTAGTATTCTTTTAACGCTAAGCTTTGGTTTTATCTTTAATGCAGTGCAGTCTAATACGATTGCAACCTCTGTCGGAGAAGCTTTTCAGATTAAACCTTCTTACATCGGAATCTGTTTGGTTTTGCTAACTGCCGTGATTATTTTTGGTGGCGTACATAGAATTGTAAAATTTACCCAAGTAATTGTCCCAGTGATGGCTGTTTTTTATTTACTTGTTGCATTTTACGTTGTCGTGACCAATTTCTCTGAAATACCACATGTCTTTCAGCTAATTTTATCGCAGGCCTTTGGCCTTCAAGAGGCAGCTGGCGGAGCAATTGGCGTTGCGATCATGCAAGGTGTACGTCGCGGTTTATTTTCGAATGAAGCTGGTATGGGTAGTGTGCCGAATGCAGCTGCGACTGCCAATACTTCACATCCGGCCAAACAAGGTCTCGTACAAAGTTTAGGTGTATTCTTTGATACAATCCTTATTTGTTCGGCTACAGCATTCATTATTATTTTAGCTGGTCTTTATGACACAGGTGAAAGTAACGGCATCATCCTCACTCAAAATTCTTTAGCAGAACATGTTGGTGGATGGGCGCCTTATTTTATAGCCATTTCAATTATTTTCTTCGCCTTTAGTTCTATCATTGGCAATTACTATTACGGAGAATCGAATATTGAGTTTATTAATGCTCATAAAGGTTGGATGACTGGTTACCGTGTTTTAGTACTTGTCATGGTGATGTTCGGCTCTGTAGCACAGGTACAACTTGTTTGGAACTTAGCGGATCTCTTTATGGGTCTGATGGCGATGATCAATATTGTGGTTATTATGTTACTCGGTAAGATTGCTTTCCTTGTGTTAGATGACTTTACACAGCAACGCAAATTGGGTAAAAACCCTGTATTTTTCGCAAAATCAATCCCAGGATTAAAAAATACAGATTGTTGGGAAGACGATCGTAAGTAAACAAAACAAAAGCCATCGAGAATTCCCTCTCGATGGCTTTTGAACGTTTTGAATAACCCTTTCAACAAGTGGCTGCAACACATGATGTCACAATGGCACCTAATACAAGGCCCTTTTCATTCTGTCGCTGCATGGCGCCACTGCTTTGTGCGTTCATCCTTTACATAATTGTTCACGTTCATTGATTTGATTCTTCGTTATCATTGATCATCACCTCAAAAGTTTACTTTTAATCAACATAGTATGAAGTTAGAAGTTGATTGGAACGAAGAGCGGTGACTCCGGAAAAGTCAAGATCCTGGACTGAGTGAAGCGAAGGAAGCAGCTCGATTCCGCCCGTGGAAAGCATCCGCCCGTAGTGAAAATCAACAGCTTTACTTAATTTAATTGTAAAAGAAAAAAGACTGTCAACAAACACAATTTTTACGTTTGTTGACAGTCTGAGCCGCTCCTCATCATTACAATGAAGAGCGGTTTTTTTAGTATTTAAACTGGCTGATGAGCCCTTTTAATTCATCTGCCATATGAGATAGTGCTTGTGCAGATGCATTGATTTCTTCCATGGAAGCTAATTGCTCTTCAGTTGAAGCAGCAACATCTTCTGATGCAGCCGCATTCCCTTTAGCGGAGAAAGCCAAATCTTCCGTAATTGCGGTTACCTCTTGCACACTCGCCGACATCTGTTCAGATGCAGAAGAAACTTCTTCCATTTTAGGAGTAATGTCATTCATCCTTGACATAATAACTTGGAATTTGGCGATTGCTTCATCGGATACACGTAAGCCGTTAAGTACGTCCTCTGACACTCTTGCCATGATGTGAACAGACTGTGCTGTTTCTTCTTGAATACCATGAATGAGCTCAAAAATCTGACTAGCCGATTGCTGGGATTGCTCGGCCAGCTTGCGTACTTCATCAGCTACTACTGCAAAACCTTTACCATGCTCCCCTGCTCTTGCCGCTTCGATAGCTGCATTGAGAGCCAGTAGATTAGTTTGATCGGCTATGCTTGTAATGACATCTAAAATGGACGAAATTTGTTGAGACCGTTCGTGTAAGGATTGAATTTTATTGTTTGAATCAGTGACAGATAAATGAATAGAATTCATTTGATCCTTAGTATCTTGCACTGCTTGTCCGCCCTCGTCAGCCTGTTTAGTCGCATATTGAGACAGATCCGTCACTGTGGACGATATTTCTGCCACATGAAGGATGGCTTTTGAAAGTTCATTTAACGATTCTGCATTCCTCGTTGCATTCGTTGTTTGTGTGTCTGCGCTTAACGCCACTTCTTGTATAGAGATGGCCACTTTTTCCGTTGCCTCACTCGTCTGATCGGCATTTGCCGTTAACTCTTCTGCTGAAGATGCAACTTCTTCTGCGTTTAATTCTATTTTTTTAATAAGTGTACGAAGACTATCTTGCATGTCATTGAAGGCTTGTCCCAATTGCCCAATCTCATCTCTAGAGGTAATTGTCACTTTCTCCGTTAAATCACCTTTACTAATGGTTACGGCGCTATCTTTTAGGGCTCTAATTGGTTTAATGATTGCTTTAATCACAATATAAACGACAATGGTACTTAAAATAATCGCAATGACTAAGACAAGAATCGTATTAGATAAAATCGAAGCTGCTGATTCATCTATTTCTTTAGCAAAAATGGTTCCTGTAATTTTCCAGCCAGTTAATTTATTCGTAGTAAAAGACATAATGCGATCATCATCATTATAGACATAATCGTACGTACCTGTATCACTTTCGTACATTTTATCTAAGAACTTCTCTTGCAATTCCCCTCCTGGTTTTAATGTAGGATGAGAAATAACCATATTATTGTCACCAAAAATAGAGGAATAACCATTTTTTCCAATATTAATAGAGTCAGCTACTTTTTGAAGTTCTGTCAGTGTAATATCTACTGCCACAACTCCTGATTGATCTTTTACCTGGCGAGCAACTGTAACGACCATGTCTCCTGTTCCCGCATCTACATAAGGCTTTGTCACAAAAGATTTGCCCTTGAGCGCTACAGCTTCTTTATACCACTCTCTTTCCAAGGGGTTATCTGTAGATTCATACTTTTTTGGTTCTACTATAAATCTACCGTCCTCTGTTCCAACATAGATGCTTAATGTATCAGGATTTAATGCAATAAATTGATTGAACATTGTTCGTAGCGACGCTTCACTCTCTTCATACATAGAGGCATTTATTGCTTCGCTAAAAACACCGACTTCGTGTATTTTTTCACTGATCGTTTTATCTATCTGTTTATTTAACATCTCAACACTTTCATTTGCGCTAAATAAAATTTCATCTTTGATAGAATCTTTTGCTGAGAGATACGATAAAATCCCCACTGAAAGTACTGGGATGAGTAATACAAGGGCAAATAATCCATAGAGCTTGCCTTTAAAGCTTCCAAATATTTTTTTCATGCAACCATTCTCCTTTTGTCTTCATAGCTTGTAACACTTGTGCTTATGATTATTTGGCGTATGCCTTTTTTGTGCATACCCGTTTATTGATGTATTGATTAGACTTGAAAAGATTGTCGCTGTCATCTACATATGATTTTTACTTCTCGCTCCTCAATCAATAATTTTGATCCTTAGATTTTATCGGTCAAAACGCTCAAATTCAAACACTTTTTTTCATTTTCTGCAGCTTTTTACATAAGTAAAATAATTTAATGTATTTGCAATCTTTGCATTTTTTAGCGATGACACTATTTTCGTAATTTAGCACATACCAATAACCCCAATGCATCTTCTATGTCTGTAATGCATCGGGGCCTAAAATGAATCAGTATTTAAATGTTTGAATGGATTCTTGTAAATCAATGGCCATTTTTGCAAGATGCGTGGAAGCTGCGGCCACTTCTTCCATCGCCGCATTTTGCTCCTGTGATGAGGCCGCAACGCTTTGGACATTGCCACTTGATTGCAAAGAGACTTCGCTAATATAATCGATTTCTTTGACTAGTTTTTCAATGTCCAAATAGATAGCACGAATGGCCGCTGTAACGGCTTCTGACTGTGTTTGTACATCATCAATGGCCTGATCAATTTGAAGAAAGTTGTCACGCGCAACATTTACTTTTTCACGCCCTGCAGTTACAGAGTCATTGCTATTAACCATATCTTCTTCAATAATTCTTGTGCTATCTGTAATTTGTGCCACAACCTTTTCAATATCGATAGCCGCTAAATTCGATTCATCTGCTAGTTTACGAACTTCCTCTGCCACAACTGCAAAGCCTTTGCCATGCTCACCACTTCGTGCCGCTTCAATGGAAGCATTAATCGCCAGTAGATTTGTTTGGGTCGCAATGTTTTTGATGACATTAACTGCAGAAACAATGGCCGATGTATTTTCATCTAAGTCATTCACACGTGTGCTAAGCTCTGCGCTATTATCTGATATTTCATTCATCTGCTCAATGACACTCCGTACAGAGGCACGGCCCGTACTCGCCATATTCTTTGTTTCAACCGTTGCATCATTGACATTATCAATGCTTGTTGAAATTTCATTCATTTTTTTCAAGATATGCGAAGATAAACGCCTTACATCCCCTGTCAATGTATCTTGTTTTTCAATCCCTTGTGCAATATCTTGGATGGATTCTGTCACAACCTCTGTTGCTTGCGTCACTTCCAAGCTGCTGGCTGTCAGTTGCTCCGATGTTGCTGCCACCTGTTCAGACGAGTCGCCGACTTGCTTCATAGTATGTCGAAGCTTTTCAGACATCGTATTAAAGGAGCTTGCAAGCTGTGCAAATTCATCCTTCGTTGTAAATTGTAAATGAGTTTGTAAATTGCCATTTGAGAACTTGTCCATTTCGACAACAGTTTGTTGAATATTTTTTGCGACATGTCGACCAAATACAGTGGCAATGATGATACTTATTAGTAACGAAATTATTGCTAATCCAGCGATTTCCTTGGCACTTCTTGCGCCACTTTGCTTTGTAGCTTCGATATGTGCCAACATTTCATCCTGTTGCGCTGTCGCCATCGTTTTCCCAAAAACAACTAGTTTTTGAGAGCCTTCTCCAAGCACTGGTAACGCTAGCTGCTGTGCTTGTGCCTGTTCACCATGTTGATATAACGGCACGATTTGCTCGTCAATGGGTTTCTCCCACTCACTTAACTGTTGTAAAAATAATGCAAACTCTGCATTATCTTGTCCTAATGATGCAATCCGATCAATGGACTTATGTAAGGTATTACGAATTTCATGATGGTTATCTAACATTTCTGCTTTGCCATATAACATGTATCCCCGGATAGCTGCATTCGCTCGCACTGTTTGAAAAGAAATATCATTATATAAATTAATTAATTCGGTATTTTCTTCAATTTCAGCAAGTGTATGTTTATTTTCATTCAAATAATACATCGCAATCCCTGCAATAAATAATAGAAATATTAAAACAATACCAAAAGCAAACTGCAGTTTTCGTTCTACTGTAAATCTCATAGGACCCCTCTATTCCGCTATTGTATTTAGCATATTGAGTATAGCGCAAGTTGGCGAATCCTCCTACATACTCATTACTTTTCTAACAAATAAAATCTAATATTTTACAAAAATAAAAACTCCTATCAAAATATATTGACTTTTCTAAGGAGTATTTTACTAGTTATTAAAAGTTAGATCGCTTAGCTTCTTCAATTGCTCGCTAAAACCCGACCGCCTTTGCTACCGGTTCTCTCCTTATCGCAAACCAAGTATTCATTATATTTCCAAATTAGAATAACTCATCTTATAATGACTTTATAGCAGTAAACTAAGTCTATCTTGCAATAAAGGAAGGGGTAAACACATGAGTAAACCAGAGTTATATGTGAGCTTAGTGGTTGGGCCAGATTGTGATATGGAATCGTACGCGCTACGCTCTATGCTAGAGTATTTCGGCGCAAGGGTTACGGTTCATTGGATAGGACGACCAAGTGACTTGGTTGATGTTCTGTCTGGTGAAGATCGAGAGGACAAAATGGATTATTTGATCTTAAATTTTCATGGAGATGAAGGAAGATTTTGTCTACCCGAACTTGGAGAGGACGTCTATGAGGATGGTGAGCCGAGAGGTGAATTCTTCGATCATCAAGAGGTCTTACATTATTCGAAACTACAAGATGTAAAGGTCATTGCATGTGGTTGTACATTAGGCGATAAACAACTAGCGGAGGCATTTCTTACAAGTGGTTGCGCGTCATATTTAGGTCCTGCTGATTTCATAGATGGCAATGCCAATGTCATGTTTCTAACAAGGTATATGTACGAAATCATCAATCATCATAAAACACAGCAACAAGCATTTGACATCGCCCAATCGATTGATGAAGAGACTGCTATGTATCAGCTTTATTTACCTTAATGCTGCTATAATTATTCCATCACGATAATAGTAGATTCAAGCAAGCACATTGTACAGACTATAGCAAAAAATCGTGGCCTCCCTTAACAGGCTACGATTTTTTGCGTTTCCATTCCGCTTCTGCAACTTCACCCCAGTTGACCCGAGCGCTTGGTGCTCGCCAGACGAGCGGTACTCCGGTTGACCTGAACGGTTAGTGCTGCTACCTGAGCGGTTGCTGTAAAAGAGAAAAGCCTGTAGACAAACTCGCTTTCTTTGTTGAGTTTGTCTATAGGCTGAAGCCGCCAACACTTTAGGGAGGCGGCTCTTTGTTATTTTTGATGCGCTTTCAACATCGTTTCTGTAAATGCCCGGGATTGTCCTCGGGGAATACTTAACGTCTTCCATTCATCGCCCTTGATTTGCTTGCCAATGTAGACAATTTGACCAACATGTGAAGCATAATGGGCCATTTGTCTTTCAATGGCATCTATGACCGTATGTTGCTGTCCTCTAATCATCACTGACCTTAATAAGTCCTGTTCGGTTAACCCCTGAAGTACATCCAGAAACACTTGCCAGCCTTTTTCCCATGTCGCTAGTATCGCTTCTTTCGAGCCAATACTATCATTAAATTCATCATCCCGATTCCTTGTAGCTTTCTCGCCATCCGTCGTTAAAAAATCCGTCCATCTAGAAATCATATTACCACTAACATGTTTGACAATAACGGCAATGCTATTCGAATCTTCATTAAAGGCCCAATGCAATTGCTCATTGTTTAATTGAGCGATGGTTTTATCGCCATCAGCTTTGACCCTCGTAAATCTTTCTAGTACAACTTTTAAATAAGTTTCTCCTATGCTCATACAACCACATCTCTCCTTCTCCTTAAGCTGTAACATTACGCTTACCTCTACAATTATAAACGAAGGACGAATGTAGCAGAATTCATTGACAGAAAAATTTTCCACCCCCAAAAAATGCTTCTATCTTTTATAGCAACAACCTTTCCAGTTATTCATTGTTAGTTCGGTCGAGCATAAATCTCCGTACGTGCAAACATTTTGTCCTACTATAAACGATGCTTAACAAAAAAACACCCCGTAAAGGTAAGTTTGTAGCGCTCCAACTTTCTTATTAATGACGTGTCCCAAATGCTTTTTTTGATATAACCATTGATGATAAAGCCTATGTCGATGCCAGCGAGAAGGTTTAGAATAATGGGTGGAGCAACAAAAAAAAGCGAGTGCTACGTAACAATAGCACTCGCATTCTGTTATAAATTTTCTTCAATATATGTTTCTATATCCCCAGCGATTGTATCAATTGGTACATCTTCATCCTCAGAATAACCATTATACATTTTCACGAGGACACCATCTTTATCGACTAAGAAAAATTGAGAACCATGGATGACTTGGTCACTGTTCGGATCATCTTTCACCCATATTTTCGTTGATTTTTGGGCATATTGCTCAATATATGACTGCGCATAACCTGTAAGAAGATTCCATTTCGAATCATCTGGCACATTATAACGTGCTAAATAATCTGCTAATACTTCGGGTGTATCCACTTCTGGGTCAATTGAAAAGGCCACAATATTATAATCTTCTATTCCTTTATCTTTTAACTTTTCTTGTACTTGTGTCATATTAAATGACATTGGTGGGCAAATTGAAGTGCAATTTGTGAAAACATACATACCCAACCATGGTTTCCCTTTCAAGCTGTCTAAAGAGACTTTTTCTCCACGTTGATTGACATGCTCAAAATCTTGCATTTCCATACTATAATCTGCCTTAAACTTCACATTGCCACATGCACTAAGTACTGTTGCTAACACAAGTAGTAGCACAAGCCCCGTTACTTTATTTTTCATATTAACACACTCCCTACTTACATTACCTTCATCTTATCGAATGGTGTAAGCGTTGACAACCACTCGACGTGACAGCTTTCGTACATCTTTGTGAAATCAATTTCACTTTAATGAGACAAGCACATCATGAATCGCATCCAGTTTTACTTCCAAGCGGTGTAATAAATAAAACGACACTACAATTGGAAAGCCAATATCTGATATCATATTCAACCATTGTTCCATCTATACTTCCCCCCACTATAGAAAGTGCATGTACGCTTTTTAGCAAACTCGTGCTATAGCATAGGCTACTGACCTCTCGTCTCTCCGCTTTTTAGCAGGAGAGCTTCACAATGTTCACTGAAGGAAGCGCAATGCCTTGCGATTTAAAAAATGGCCCTTGCAGTTAATTCCGCAAAGACCATTTTTGAATTACACAGTAGTTAAGTCGAATGTTGAAACTTGACGATCAATGATGCGGGCTCCCTTTATCGCAACAAAAGCACCTGTTTTTACTTCAAAAACGTTTCCCGCAATAATCGTTGCCATGACCTGTTGAATGTCCGATGCTGTAATACTTGGCTTCGGTGCATCAATCGTAATTGTCGCTGTTTTCCCCATGGTTGTTTCGAATTGCAATTCTAGTACTTGGGTCATGATGTTCACCTCCTTGTTTTTCGTGTGTTCGGTTACGATAAATCTGTTGTTTCTTGCTTTACGACACTGTCTAATGGCTGGGTTGAGAGACTTGCCATTGCCTTTGCTACATTCAGTAAGTCCACATTGGAATGCGAACCGTTAAGATTTTGGTACGTTTTTGTAGAAAACTTCGGCTCGTTGTGCTCATCGTGACCAACAATATACTTTAAGCGCAGTGTGGCACCTAAAAAAATTGTATTTGCCATATACCCCACCCCCTTTCTACAGAATATATACTGACAAATTGTAAAAAGAGGGACAATAAGGATGAATTTTTTGGGCCAAGCTTTTATAATAGAGTCAGAGAAGGTAAAGAGGTGAACGGTTTGCAGTTAGAAGGTTGGTTTTTATGGTTTATCTTGTTTTGGGTAGTCGTCCTTATATCCTTAATGGGCATTGGTGGATTTTTCATGTTCCGTAAGTTTTTGAAGGCATTGCCAAAGCAGGATGGCAAATCAGATTTAGATTGGCAAGAATTTTATTTAGATAAAACGATTCATTTATGGGGACAACCTGAAAAGGAGTTCTTATATGAACTTGTAAGCCCTGTACCCGAGTTATTCAGACAAGTAGCCAAAGAGAAAATTGCGGGGAAAATTGGGGAACTTGCTTTAGAGGAAAAAGCGAAAGCTATAGACAACGACTTAATTATTCGCGGCTATATTCAAGCAACTCCGAAGCGTGACCATAAATTTTTACGTAAAAAATTAGATCAGATGCAAATCGACGTATCCCCGTACGAGCACTTATTTGATTAATACGAAAACCCGCACTTTTTGGCAAGTGCGGGTTTTTTGTATTGGTCATGCCTCTGCTAATCGGCAACAGGTATTTCTACTTAAATAGATGATCCAGTGCCTGATAATCTTGCTGATAACGCCCACCGTCGGCTACCTCAGCATGATACAGCGCTTTTAATGCATAATTCTTTTGTAAATCCATTTCAGCCATAAGCTTCTTTAATTGGTCATGCAGTTCACGATGTTCTTTCACGAGCTGTTGCATCTGTGGTTTAAAATATTTCATCTTGTCGTACTCCTCACTTTTTAACGTGCTTCCTAGTATAGCATAAGTAAATCTTGAAAGCAGGTCTATTCGGCGGTTGTGCTGATCTATCCGCCGGTTCAACGACTCTATCCGTCAGTTCTGCTAGTCTATCCATAAAAAAACACACTAGCGTATACGCTAGTGCACTTTCTTTGCATTACATAACCTTTAACGGTACTGTTTTCTTTATTTTTTTATATTGCATGAGCATGGCAATTCGCCAAGGTACTAGCATAGCAAATGCCAAAATCCAGAACATGCCCGCTAACTCACCGACATCTATGGAGCTACTTAAAATTATTTTCGCCACAACGCGGAAAACTAAAAGTCCGATTAAAATAAAAACGAAGGCTTTTGAACGTTTTAAATATATATCCTGACCTTTTACTTCAAATTTAGAAGTAGCTATTAAAATGGTTGAGAACACCATCCCGACAGCAGTAGCCTCTAATATTTGCATTGGCGGTACTCTAAATTGTTCAAATAAAAACATTAACGCACCTGAAGACATCGCGATAGGTGGAATGATAATTTTCTTCTCATTTGTTGGCTTTTTGGAAGCTCTCATACGTATGACCATTACAAAACTACCCATCAAAATGGCCATTATGGTCGAACCGATTACATAATATTGAGAAGGTATATTGCTTAACATGTAAAAATCCTCCTCTAATGTCAAATTAACAACTTTGACCAACTAATTGATCTGCTACAGCCTTTAATTTTTCTGGCTCGAAAGGTTTCGTGATAAAATCTTTCGCACCACTTTCAATTGCTTCAACGATTAATTTTTGTTGACCTAGAGCTGTAACCATAATAATTTTTGCATTCGGAAATTCGGGGATGATTTTCTTTACAGCTGCAATACCTGTCATAACGGGCATTGTTACATCCATTGTTACAAGGTCTGGTTGTAACTCACGATACATTGCTACAGCTTCCTTACCATTGACCGCCTTGCCGACGACCTCATAACCCCATTCACTAAACATATTACTTATTGCAACACGCATAAATAGCGTATCATCCACTACTAAAACTGTAGGCACGTGTTCATCTCCTTCCACGTTAAAGTACAGTATGCCACTTTAGTTTAGCAGATTAGAAGCCTGTAAATCCACCAAAAATAGGCTCTAACATACGCGTGATATACGTTAAACCGTCAAAGAATAATAAAATCCCCACGGCAATCATAATATAACCGCCAACTTTCACGATTTTCTGACTGTGTGTTCGAATCCAAGTCATGCGTGAAATAAAGAAAGACAGCACGAAAAATGGTATCGCAAAGCCTAAATAATAGGCAAACATATAGCTAAAGCCTGAACTTGGGTTTGCGCCAGCCAGTGAAATAATCGACATTAATATTGGACCTGTACACGGTGTCCATCCTGCCGCAAAGGCTAAACCAATTAATACCGATCCAAAATAGCCAGATGGTCGGTTTTGAAATTGGAATTTACGATCCTTCATGAGGAAATCAATTTGTAGTAATCCGACAATCATTAAGCCAAAAACGACGATTAAAATAGCGCCCACTTGACGCAATAATGTTTGATAATTGAGGAAAAACTCTTTAGCTAATGACGCACCAAGCCCGATCATGATGAAAATAATCGAGAAGCCTAGTAAAAAGAATAGTGTGTGCAAAATAGCACGCTTTTGCATCATGCCTCGCTCGGATTTTAGCTCATCTAATGTCATGCCCGTTATGTATGATAAAAATGCAGGATACAGTGGGAGTGTACATGGTGAGATAAAGCTTAAAAATCCAGCACCAAAGGCTAAAAATACGTTAATATCAGTTTCCATATTTTATTATTCGCTCCTTACAGTTACTGCCTCCATCGTACCAAAAAACTAGGTAAAATGCGCCCTTCCTGTTTGTGAACGTTTCATGGCGAAATCATGTTGAAACCGTGAAGTGTTATAACACGTTGAAAGGTCCTTTTGCATTATGCACCGCTAGCCCCTTTTCTGTCAACGTTCACAGCATCATGACAAAAGACGTGAGCGCCTCGATAAATCCCGAGACGATCCCGTCATAACCCTGCAAGGTGTAGCGCATCGTTAATAGTGCTTTTGGCATCACATTAAAATCTGCTTCGTTCCTTCTATTATAATGCAAGTCGATACAATCAATAAATCTCTCGTTAAAATCGCATCACCTGCAGTGGCGTATACCTCTTTGACCACCCCATCCTTTGATGCTTGTACCGTTGTTTCCATTTTCATGCTTGGTTCGCAGACATAATCACAGTGCCACCCAGCAATTTCAAAAGCGATTACAGTTAAAACTAAAACGATACAAGCTATGTCGTTACTCCATAGCCTTTCATTTTTTATTTGCAAACGCCCAAAAAAGTAAAGAATTAGAATGATTGTGACGATAGCTGACCAAGCTAAACTGCCACCGACCGCCTGTAAAATCTTGTGTGAACGTCAAATTTCATACTCCCAAATTTAATTTATCTCCACATTAAATTCATCTTTATGTAGTTGCATCAATGGTTAACGCTCTGTTGTCATCATATCTAGCAGCGATTGTGTCGTTACATCCACGCAAAAAATACCTATGGCTGACACTTCCCCCCTTTCGGTACAAAATAGGTGGATAAACAAAGAGACAATCCTTTCATTTCATCCACATATTTCACAACAGGAGATTAGGTCATCTGATGAATATATGTTACGATATAGTTACTAATTTTTTATATTTCTTAAATTCACACGCATGACATTTATCAGTGAGTAATTTACAAACCATCATGTATAATAAAGCTACCATTACTGCAATTGACAGAAACAAATGAGGTGTAGTTCCTTGGAATTAAAGAAAATTAAACCAAAAAAAATATATGAAGAAGTCGCAGAAATCCTCTATGAAAAAATTCGAGCTGGCGAATTAAAGCCCGGAGATCGCCTAGATTCGGTAGAACAATTAGCCGAACAGTTACAAGTAAGCAGGTCTGCTATCAGAGAGGCACTATCTGCTTTAAAAGCGATGGGCTTAATCGAAATTAAACAGGGTTCGGGCACCTTTGTCAAAAGTATTCAGGCCAACCAACTTGATTTCCCCTTATCGACAGCTATGTTAACTAATAAACAAGATGTCTCCCACCTGCTAGAAATCCGCAAAATTATTGAAGTTGGCGCTGCTGCTAGTGCTGCGATGCATCGAACAGAAGAAGATTTGCAAGCCATGATGCAAATTTTGGACGAAATGAAACGTGTACAAGGTGATGGCGAACTAGGAGAAAAAGTAGATTTTCAGTTCCATTCAGCAATTTCTACAGCCTCTCAAAATCCCCTTCTAGCAACTTTATTAGATCAAGTTTCTGGTTTAATGATTGAAACTATGAGAGAAACAAGACGTCTATGGTTGTTCTCTAAAAAAACGACGAGCGAAAAATTATATGATGAACATATGCAAATTTTCCTTGCTATTAAACATCAAAATGAAGAATTAGCGAAACAAACCATGGCTTCGCATCTAAGTAATGTGGAGAAAGTACTCATGCAATACTTTGAACGGACAGAGTCCATCAACTAATAAGGGCTGTCTCTTCTATGATGGGGAGCTCGGACTGTAGGCAAACTCAAATTCCTTTTAGGTCTGCCAACAGTCTTTTTTCTTTGTAAAATACATAGTAAGAAACCGTTGATTTCGGGTTCGAGTTACTCCCTTTCCGCAGAACGGATTGTCATAAAAATAGATTTTCCGTACGTGCTGTTCCTGCAGGAAGCTTTGCTCTGTAGTGAAAGGCGAATACTGTCAGCAACACTCGCCGCCTACGCGCCAATCAACTTGTATCGCCTACACTATCTTAACCCGAAAAATATTTTTGGGCTTCCTGCGCGCCAAAAACAAGAGAAAATTTTTCCCCCAAGCACGAATATTTATGATGAATACGTCCATGTAAAATAGGCCACGCAGACGGTAGACAAAATCCCCCGAGCGTATCACCTCTCAGGGGATTTTGTCGTTTTTGAAGGTAGTAAAATTCAAGTTTTCACCAGATTTTATGTATGAGTCGTCTCTGTAAACTTTTTTTCAAAGCTTTTATTTTTAGAAAATTTAATATAAACACTTTCTTTCGTCTGAAAAGTTGTAGTATTATAAAAACAATATATTCACCACCTAAGTCATCTGATGACCAGTTGATTTGGTAGTGATGAGGGGAAAAGCTGTATTAAAGGAGCGATGATCATGAAAGTAACACTTTTTGCGACTTGTTTAGTCGATATGTTTCAAGGAGATGTAGGAAAAGCAGTCGTAGAAGTATTAGAAAGACTAGGCTGTACGATAGACTTTCCAGAAAATCAAATTTGCTGTGGACAGCCAGCTTACAATAGTGGTTATGTGCAAGAGTCAAAAAATGCAATGAAAAAAATGATACTGGCTTTCGAACATGCGGAATATGTAGTCTCCCCTTCCGGATCATGTGCCTATATGTTTAAGGAGTATCCAGAAGTGTTTAAAGGCGATGCTGTTTGGGAACCAAAAGCCAAAGCATTAGCTACGAAGACATATGAATTCACTGAATTTATTGTAGATGTATTAAAAATAGAAGATGTTGGTGCTCATTTAGAAGGTACAGCAACTTATCATTCTTCTTGCCATATGACGAGATTGCTTGGTGTGCAAGAGGCACCCATGACATTGTTAAGCCATGTGAAAGGCTTACAGTATATAGAGCTGCCAGGAAAAGAGCGTTGCTGTGGATTTGGCGGCACCTTTTCAGTAAAAATGGGCAATATTTCAGGGCAAATGGTAAGTGAAAAAGTACAAAATGTAGAAGAAACAGGTGCTGATATTTTAATTGGTGCTGATGCTGGTTGTTTAATCAATATCGGTGGTCGAATTGATCGACAAGGCAAACCAATAAAAGTAATGCATATTGCAGAAGTTCTAAACTGTCGATAAACAACTACTATGCAAAAGCCACTTATTATAGCTCCACGACGCATTGGGCTGAGTACTAAGCTAGGCACTAATAACCATTCACATACACACTAATCATCTCCAAGGAGGGTATCAGATGTCAATGAAAACTAGTGATGATCCGTTTAAAAATCGGGTTTCTAAAGAATTAACAAATACGTTTATGCGAGGGGCCGTATCAAGCGCACAAGAACGTTTCCAAACCCGCCGCCTCAAACAAGCGGACGAACTGGGCCATTGGGAGGAATGGCGCTCACATGGTGAAGAAATTCGCCAACATGTGCTAGCAAACTTAGATTATTACTTATATGAATTAAGCGAAAACGTGTCAAAAAGAGGTGGCCATGTCTTCTTCGCGCAAACAGCACAAGAAGCGACAGCCTATATCCAACAAATCGCGAACGAAAAACAGGCCAGAAAAATCGTAAAATCAAAATCCATGGTCACAGAAGAAATTCATTTAAACGCAGCACTAGAGCAACTTGGCTGTGAAGTGATTGAGACTGACCTTGGTGAATACATTTTACAGGTAGATGACCATGAACCTCCCTCCCATATTGTTGTACCTGCCCTGCATAAAAACAAAGAGCAAATTCGTGATGTTTTTAAAGACAAGCAAGGCTACGATAAGACAGAAAAACCAGAAGAGCTCGCACTTTATGTTCGTGAAAAATTGCGTAATGAGTACTTAACCGCAGATATTGGCATTACAGGCTGTAACTTCGCCATCGCAGAAAGTGGCTCCATTACACTTGTCACAAACGAAGGAAATGCTGATTTAGTGACAGCCTTACCAAAAACACAAATTACTGTTATGGGGATGGAAAGAATTGTCCCTACCTTTGAAGAGATGGAAGTACTCGTCAGTCTGTTAACAAGAAGTGCGGTTGGACAAAAGCTAACTAGCTATATTACAACATTAACAGGCATAAAAGATGAAGGTGATACGGACGGACCAGAGGAGTTCCATTTAGTCATTGTCGATAACGGACGTTCAGACATTTTAGGCGGAGAATTCCAACCAATCCTACAATGTATTCGTTGTGCGGCCTGTGTCAATGCTTGCCCGGTTTACCGTCATGTCGGTGGGCATACCTATGGCTCTATTTACTCTGGCCCAGTCGGCGTCGTGCTATCGCCATTACTAGGAGGCTATGAAGATTTCAAAGAATTACCGTACGCTTCCACATTATGCGGTGCTTGTACGGACGCTTGTCCAGTGAAAATCCCGTTGCATCAACTTATTCATAAGCATCGTCAAGTCATAGTGGAAAATGAGGGAAAAGCACCTGTTTCTGAAAAGCTATTAATGAAAGCATTTGGTTTTGGCGCTGCCTCCCCATCCTTATTTAAAATGGCGACAAAAATGGCCTCGCCAGTGATGTCTCCATTTACCAAAGATAATAAGATTTCAAACGGTCCAGGCCCATTGAAAGCGTGGACAGCAGACAGAGATTTTCCAGCACCAAACAAAGAAAATTTCCGTGATTGGTTCAAAAAACGTCCAATAGGAGGCGAAGAATAATGAAGGGTATCATTGAAAACCGCGATACATTTTTAAATAAAATTGCCCATCAGCTAGGGCGAACACCTACAAAAAATATAGAACAACCAATTTGGCAATATCAACCCCAAGATCGTGTCCTAAAAGATGCAACTCAGGACGAATTAGTAGCAGTATTACAAGAGCAATGCCTAAATATCAATACCAATGTAGTCATCACAAATACCGCAAAACTTGCGGATACCCTCCAAACAGTCGTCGACAGTTTTGGTGGCCGCTCCGTGATAACGTGGAAAGATGACCGCTTCCAAAAATATGGACTGTCTCAGTTAATGAACGAACAATGGCCACAAGCAAACATCGATCTTTACGTTTGGAACTCTGCACAACCTGAAGAAAACATTATACAAGCCGAAAAAGCCAACATCGGCATAACCATTAGTGAAATGACACTAGCCGAATCAGGCACGGCGGTGCTATTTAGCGACAAAGATAAAGGCAGGTCTGTAAGTTTTTTACCTGAAAAATCTATCATTTTGATTCCTAAAAGTACTATCGTTCCACGAATGACACAAGCGGCACGCTGGATACGTGAAAAAATGCACAGCGGGGAAAAAGTTGCTTCGTGCGTCAATTTCATCACAGGACCTAGTAACTCTGCGGATATTGAAATGATACTCGTCGTCGGCGTACACGGCCCTATTAAAGCCATTTATATTGTAATTGAAGATCAATAAGTGAAACTTTAGTCAGCGGGGGCTTGCCTTTCCCCCACTAATTGATAGTCGCAGCAATCGGGCTTTTTTGGTCAGCTAATCGAAAAGATGTAAGGTTCAAGTGAAAAACTCCTATCCTCGTATTGTCATACAACCTTACACCTTTTTAAAAATGCCATATAGTATATGATTGCGCGCCTATTAGAGCAAAAATCTATTAGGCTATCTTTGCTACACTAAAAACTGAAGACTCTATACCATCATGATAAAATATCGTTAAAAAGCCTGATACTTTTAAAGTACCAAACTTTTAAGCAACTATATTCCGTTTGATGTACGACCAGACAAGTACTCATTCCAAGTTTATTGAAAAATCACGTCAGGTTCCCCTCCCCGACCCGCTTTTTATCGTTGATGTTTCTAAGGTTGAACGCTTTCCATCACTGGCTCCACCAATTCAGGATGGGCCTCTTTTAGCACAGCTGGTCTTAACAGCACAAGCGTAATGGTAACGATAATGACACTCGTAACAAGCAGAATCCCTGTCGCTGGAAGCGTATCGTATAATATGCCGTAAACTAACATCCCAATCGGCATCATTGACATGGCCATAGTTTCCATCAGCCCGAACACGCGCCCACGATATTCCTCAGAAATGAGCTTTTGCATAAAGACCCCAAGCGGCATATTAATGCCCATTTCAAAAATAGCGAAAATAAAATAGAGACCGATGTAAAAGATAAAAATCGTGATATACGAAAGATTTGTCACTAATGGTATTACTGCAAGCCCTAAACTACCAGATAGAAGCAATAAACTAATCTTTGAGAATCGCAATGGCATTTTAACTTCTGCCTGTGTTGCAAAATAGAGTGAAGCTACTAACATACCAATTGCGCCTGACGCTTGAATAAAGCCAAAATGTGTTGACTCCACTTTCAGTATTTCAATAATAATATAGGTTCCCCCAACAACGATGGCTGAGAAAAATAAATTAATCCATAAAGACAGCCACATCACCACTTTAATGACTTTCTGTTGCTTGATATAACGAAAGCCACTCGCCAGTCCTGCCCATATTTTTTCCTTCTCCACATTCTCTTGTCGTTTACTATATAATTTGAAATCCATTGTTGCCTCTAAACAAAAAGCAATGATATAGGCAACCATATGCACGATTAAAAATACTTCCATCGAGAAAAAGCCATACATCATTCCACCGATAACAGGTCCACCAATAGCAGCTACCGACATCGACATTTGATTGAACGACATCGCACGCTGTAAACGCTCTGGATTCACTAAAGTAGCGATTGCCGAGCTAAACGTTACACCCGAAAACGCTGAGCACAGCGTATAGAATACGGTCGTCACATAGATCGCGTTGACTGATATACCTACTGTCTCCGTATAAAGTAGTAAACCACCCATTGTCAAAACTGTTCCCGCCTGTGCCAATAAAATAGTTCGTTTTTTTGAATAATTATCTGCGACATAGCCTGCAAGTGGCGCCACCAGTGCGCGCGGTAATATGGAACAAATCATATTCGTCGCAAAGCTCATGGCAGAACCTGTCATTGCTAAAATATACAAACTAATACCAAATGACAGGACATGCGACCCTAACATCGCAATCATTTTACTGGCGGTAAAAGTCCATAAATGATAGGTCGCCTTCTTATATTTTTCCGCTTCATTCATCAAAAACCCCTCCATATTTTTAACTAAATTTAAAAGTTTAATTTTATTAAACAAAATATAGCATAGTTCCCTCTTTTCAAGCAAGCAAAAGTTTAATATAATTAAACAATAAAAAGGAGGCGAGGCAGTGGACTCTTTAGGCACTCGAATTCGCAAATTACGAAAAGAACGAAAATTAACATTAGAAGCACTTGCCGCCGACCGTCTAACCAAGGGTATGTTAAGTCAAATTGAAAATGATAAGGCCAAGCCGTCTATGGAAAGCCTAAATTATATTGCAGAACGTCTTGGGGTAAAAGCAAGTGAGCTACTTGAACAAGTAACGCCCACTACAATACGTCCTCTTTTAGAGCAAGTGGAAATCTTGTTTGCACAAGTAAAGCGTGGAGATAAGGACAATCATCAACAACTGGTTGCTATGATTGAGCCCTACGTAGAAGAACTCCCATTTAGCTATGAGGCTGGGCGTTTGCTATATATATATGCAGATGCGCAGTACGAAGCAGGTTTATCGACATGGGAACGGCCATTGCAACAAGCACGACAAATATTTAAAGAAATAAATTTGCTCAGTCATTGGTTTAAAACATATATGTTACAGCTAGCCGTATTAGCTGAAAATCGCCAATATGATGCGGCATACGCCTGTATTTTACAAGTACAAGAGGAAATTAAACAAGAAAATTATCAGTTAGATTCACGTGATATGGGTAAATTGGCTTATTTTATTAGCATCCTTCAGTTGGCTGTTGGAGAGCATGAGGAAGGGAAACAACTCATAAATGAAACCATTACAAATGCTCACCAAAACCAGCTGTATTACCATATTGATGATATGTATCGTATCGCTGCTTATTGTGCCATGATTGATGGGGACTTCGAACAGGCTGAACATCTGATGATGAAGCTGGAGCAATATCGAGTTTTTGTCGAACAAGTCGATGTGGACGCATTTATCTTCGTATTACGAGCACATTATTATAATAATTATACAGGCGATTATCAGCAAGCATTAATGGAAATAGAACGCTTTAAAGCTCTCCACCATGGCGATGTCCAAAAACTGGATGAAAATTTTTATTATGCAGAAAAAGGGAAATCCCTCTATTTTCTTGGTCAGTATTTAGAGGCAAAAGAAGCATTTGAGCACTATAAAGAAATCCCGATGTACATCTCCCATCCATATGATTTGTTAAGTATGAATGAGTGCTTCTCCTATAAAGCCCTTAACTATGCACAGCTTGGTGAGTTAACAACAGCTTACGAAATCGCCAAAAAAGCCTATATGGATTCCAAGGATTTAGTCGACCTTCCCTATAAAGATAAGATTAAGGAAACATATTTAACGATTAAAGCACAGATTAATTCCGTCTAGTAATATGCACTAAACATAAAGGGATTGCACGCAATATGTAAAAGTGCAATCCCTTTAAATAAATCATTTTCTAGTTATGAGAATGTCATCCCCTATCCTTTCTTATTTCTTTTTGTATTTTACGCAGTGCTTTTTTCGAACCGCGCTCGATATCATGCTGTAACTTTCGGTCTTGATAATCCACAAATAATGTATCTAAATCATAGCCTTCTGGATATAATTCGTTGGCCTGCACCTCTAAAGCCAATCGCTTCACATTGACTTCCATGAAATTGCCTTGATAGAACACGGCGATATTATTGTAAGGGTCCATTTCTTGATAGACAATGCCATAGTCATTGTAATCTAATAATTTCACACGGTCCCCTTTTTGAAATGCATAATTGTCTTGCTTTTGTACTTTGACAATCTTCGGCTTTCTTATTTTATCTTCATGCACACGTTGTAAGTGATAATCCTTATTTTCCATGTATGCTTGTGCTCTTTGTAGCACAGTTTCACGCATATTCATTTTTCTCGAAATCCACAGGGCGTTACTGTCCCCGGATGTACCGATCATCAGCTTATACATCGGCTCTAATGTGTCGCTATTAAAGCGCATGGCGGCATTCATAAAATCATGATGCATTTCTGAAAAACGTTTAATTTCGCCATAGTGTGTAGTTGCCACTGTGATACAACCCATTTGATAAAATTCCTCTAAAATGGCGATTGCAAGTGCCGCCCCTTCGTTCGGTTCCGTTCCACTTCCAATTTCATCAAACAGTAAAAGCGTATTATTATTGGATGCGCGCATAATTTCGGAAAGGTTTTTCATATGCGATGAAAACGTACTAAGTGCATTTTCGATGCTTTGATTGTCACCAATATCTACAAAAATATGGTCGAACACTGCCAATTCGGTCGTCTTATCTGCGCTAATATGAAAACCGGACATGGCCGCCAACGTTAATAAACCGATTGTTTTCAAAACTACCGTTTTTCCGCCGGCATTTGGCCCTGTTATAATTAGGCTACGATAATCTTTGCCTATACCAAAATTAAGTGGTACAGCCTCTCCAGTTAGAAGTGGATGTTTACAATTCACTAATTTTATATAGCCATGGTCATTTAATGTGGGTGCTAGGCCACCAATGTGTTTACTAAATTTTGCTTTGGCAAACACCATATCGTATTGGCTAATCAGTTCCATATTGATGTTGATTGCTTGAATATTCTCCAACAACAATCCCGAAAGTGTCGCTAAAATTTGATATTCTTCTATCGCTTCTTCCGCTTTTAGACTTGCAAGCTCCCCATTTAATTTTGTCACGGTATTAGGTTCTATAAAGACCGTCGACCCTGTAGAGGAAATTTCAATAACTGTACCGGGTACATGATTTTTAAAGGATGCTTTAATGGGAATGGTATAACGATCATCTTTTTTACTAATAAAGAATTCTTGAATATACGTTTTATTGGCACTATTATTTAAAAATTTAGCTAAGCGTTCTTTAATTTTTTCTTCCGTTGTTTCGATATGGTTGCGAATTCGCTTTAAGTCTCTGCTTGCTGCTGCATCCACCCGATTTGCCTTAATGGAAAAATTAATTTCTTCTTCCACACTTTTAAATTCGGACATCGAAATTGCGTAAGAAGCTAACAAAGGTGCAAAAAATTCTTTATCCTGCATAAATTTTTTAATCTTCCTACATCCTCTTAAAAAATCTGATACGTTTATGAGCTCACTTGGATCAAGAATAATGCCTTTTTCAAGGTTTTTAAGTGTATGGTCAATATTGGTGACGCCTAAAAATGGGACATGCCCTTCTGCATCCAAGATTGCGCGCGCTTCTGTTGTTTCGTGTAAACGGTTGTGTACGACTGTCAAATTCGAGCTCGGTGTCAACTTATCCAATAATTGCTTCCCTAACCCACTGACACAAAAAGATTTTACTAGCTGTTTTAATTCGTTATATTGTAACTTTTCAAAAGTTGTTTGATTCATGTTCAATTCTCCTCACGATGATTTTTCCTATCACAATGAAGATACCTACCCATTAGATGTCAATGATCTGTCAACTATAGCATTGGGTTATTTTCTTATTCAGTTTACTTATAAACACAAAAAAGCTGTGGGGATACCACAGCTTCCTTTACAGTTACAAGGCATGTGCAAATAGAATCAAGCGAACATTCAGTATTCGCTCATTCAAGATTACACGCTTTATAAAGTATTGTAGGTATCTTCATAGGTTTTGAAATAAATCCATGACAAAATTAGGGGTGGTTTTGATACATATCCCCCATCGTCATCTCTTTACTTCATTTAGTTTTGCCTATTTAGAACCTACCGCACTCACAAAAAGCACCTCGCATTTATTTATAGTTCGTTTCATTATCATCTAATTGATTGCATTCATAATACTATATGCCAATCAAAAAGTAAAGTTGCTTCGTTTTGGCGTTTTTTGACGATGAAAGTAAATGACATCGTTTAGTCATTAAAATTAAGGAAGTCATGTGGAGAAATCCTCATTTATAATCCTCTATAAAACGGTTGAGCTTATGAAGCTAGAGCTAAGACTTTTACTGACCCTTCCTGCATAACATTTATATAGAATAGGAAAGGATGATGCCTTATCCGTAAAAAAGGAATCTTTTTTGTGGTAACGGTCATATTCATATGTGGGTCATTCTTAATGCTAGATATTTTTTTCAACACATCAGATGATAGTGGTCGTGTTAATTTTGCCAATCACCAAAAATTGTTGGCGGAAGTTGCGAAGATTGATGCACAAATAACCGAAACTGAACTTTCAAATAAAATTGTTAGTAGGTTAAACGAGCATGGCTATACGTTGGCTGGAGGCGTAGGATACACTATTTACCCAGATAAACAAATAATTGCACTGTTAATGTATGATGGTGATGCAATGAATACAGAAAGAGAAAGAGAAATTCACAATATTGTAAACATTGTAGCAGAAGAAAACGGTTTTCATTCCTTTGACATCGAAATACAAAATGCCGCTAATAAATAAATAACCCTGCCACTAAACCTGCTAGACCAAGATAAATCAGCGACTGCACTTAAACAATGAATACTCGAAATTGGTTGACAATTAGAGATGTAAAGTTATAATAAGTATCAATATCTGCATAACGAAGATTTGTTTCATGCATTTCGGAGTATAAGAGTAAAAGCGTTGAAGAGAACGAGTAGCTTTAATGGAACTTACAGAAAGTAGCCGGTTGTTGAGAGGCGCAAGGAAAGTTAAGGTGAATACATCTTGGAGCTGCGTACCGAACTTATAGTAGGCTACGACGGGGTTGCACCCGTAATCAATGCATAGGTATCGCATATAGCCGTACCTATTGAGGAGAGTTATGTGAATAGCTCTCAAATAAAGGTGGTAACACGTTCATACACGTCCTTTAGGTTTATTCCTAAAGGGCGTTTTTTGTTTTTCTCTTATAGAATCTGTCAGATTAACATTTGAAGGAGTTGTTAGAGATGTTGTTAGAACCACAAGAGCAATTAGCAATCATTAAGAAAGGGACAGACACAATTGTTCATGAAGAAGAATTACTGGCAAAATTAACGCGTTCATTCGAGAAGAAAGAACCGTTGACAATTAAATTAGGCCTTGATCCTTCAGCACCGGATATTCATTTAGGTCATGCCGTTGTTCTACGCAAAATTAAGCAAATGCAAGATTTAGGACATCAGGTAGTCATTTTGATTGGGGACTTTACTGGTTGCATTGGTGACCCAACAGGAAAAGCAAAAGGTCGTGTGGCACTGAGTGATGCAGTAGTTAAGGAAAACGCCCACACCTATTGCGCGCAAATCTTTAAAGTATTAGATAAGGATAAAACAACGGTCCGTTTTAATAGTGAGTGGTTAACAAAATTAACGTTTGAAGAAGTTATTCAATTAGCAGCAACGACTTCGGTAGCGCGCATTTTAGAACGAGATGATTTTCAAAAACGTTACAAAAATCAAGTGCCTATCGGAATTCACGAATTTTTCTATCCGTTAATGCAAGCGTATGATTCCGTCGAAATTTCCGCAGACATTGAGTTAGGCGGCACAGACCAAACTTTTAATATTTTAATGGGTCGAACATTACAAAAGCATTTAGGGTTAGAAAAACAAATTGCCATTTTCATGCCTCTACTCGAAGGTTTAGATGGGGTTGAAAAAATGAGTAAAAGTCTAGGGAACTATATCGGTGTCAATGAGGCACCCGAAACAATGTTTAAAAAAGTGATGGAAGTGCCCGATCATTTGATCATTAAATATTTTGAATTGGCAACAGATGAGCATCCTCAGTTCATCAACATGATTCAGGAACGTTTAGAAAACGGGGAAAACCCCCGTGATGTGAAATTACAATTAGCCGAAATAATTACCTCGTTATATCATGGTAAAAATGCGATGAAGGAAGCTAAAGTCTATTTTGAAACCGCCTTTCAAAAACGAGAAATCCCAGAAAATATTCCTAGTCTGATAATTCAAATCGGACACGAAAAGATTGCCGACATCATTCCTGAACTGATTACCATGGATTTTGTTCAAAGTAAAAGCGAATTTGTAAGGTTAATCAAACAAAATGGCGTATCATTAAACGGGGAAAAAATTCTAGCGGACGATTTAGATCATATATTAATGAACAATGACGTGTTACAAATTGGCAAGAAACGATTTCTAAAATTTATTAAATAACGAGCGACTAAAAAAATCAAAAACATGCACTAAACGAAAATTGTTTTATGCATGTTTTTTCGCCATAATCGTGCCCTGTTCTAGTTACTATTCTTGATGACTTTAAACATTCCGGTCATATTAGGAGAGTGGTTATAAAAATCATATTTTTCATAAAATTCACCTTTACCTGCTGATGCAAATAACCCGACAAATGCCTTATCAGGTGCATTTTTTTCTAGATAACTTACTAATGAATTCATAATGTCTTTCCCAATCCCTTGTCCTTGATGTTCTGGATGAACAACGACGTCTTGGATATAAAAATAGATTACACCGTCTCCAACAATTCTCCCCATTCCAAGAATATTGTTATTATCTTTAACGATAACGAAAAGATCGAATGTTGAATTGATGTCTCTGCCACATCAAAATTCATATAATCTCCCCACCCTACACTCGAACATAAAATTGATCTAGTGTTGGTTTTGTATGATGTAGAACCTCATTTACATACTATAAACAGTCCTTCCCATAAACCAAAGTTCTATTTCTGACAAAAAGACTAGTTAGGTTATCCTAAAGCCATGTTATTTCATAAAAAATATATTTTATCATCAATAGATTTCTTCGTTCTATCATAATAGACAGCGTGGCATTTTTTCGTCCTTAGCAAGGAATGAATCGGGTAAGGTATCCTATGTGCAATCTGTTTTACACATAAAAAGGACCTGTAGAAAATTTCTACAAGTCCTTTTATTACGCGGATTTATGATGGGCTCTTCTCGTTTCGATGATTTTTGAGCCAGAGAATAATAATAACGCTATCCAAATAATACTAAACGCCATTAATTCTACTTGGCTAAATGGCTCCTTATACAGCACAACACCTAAAATTAAGACAATTGTTGGCGCTACGTATTGTATAAAGCCCAATAAATAGAGCGGAATATTTTGTGCGCCTTTGGCAAATAAAATTAAAGGCACCGCTGTGACAATACCACTTACAATCATCAAAATATCTGTTTGTACATTCACATGTAAGAAAGAAGCTTGGCTTGTTGTAAATAGATAGATGTAATACCCTAGCGCAAAAGGTAGGATAAACAATGTTTCAATCGCAAGACCTCTAGTTGCATCAATGGTAATTTTCTTTTTCAGCACACCATAAATGGCAAAGGTTAATGCTATCAGTAATGCGACCCATGGAATAGAGCCGTAGTTCAATGTCAAAATAATGACAGCGATAAAGGCAATACCTGTAGCAGCCCACTGTGCACGGCTAAGTGTCTCTTTGAAGAAAACTACGCCAAAAATAACTGATAACAATGGGTTAATGTAGTAACCTAGGCTTGTCTCAATCAAGTGTTCATGCGTTACAGCCCAAATATATAAATACCAATTCATTGAAATGACAAAAGAAGCTCCCGCTAGTAGCCAAAAAAGCTTCTGATGCGTCCATAAATATTTTAAATCTGCCAGTAGCTCTTTACGCATACCGATAAGTACTACTGCTATCACCGTAAACACAAAGGACCAAATCACGCGTCCTAACAGAATTTCCATGCTTGGCACATGCTCAAGCATTTTCCAATAAAGCGGGAAGGCACCCCAAATGACATAAGCAAAAAATGCTGCCAATATCCCTTTTTTCTCGTTCGACATTATCTATAATTCTCCTACTCTAGTTGTATAAATCATTTACGCCTGCGCGTAAATATATGCAAGCATAACTTTGTTCAATAGACCAAAAGCAACCACTGGCAAGATTGATGTTCACTGAGCAAAATTTCAATCAGTGAGGTTTTTGCATCCTCGACTGATGGTTAGTTGCAGCACTCGGGCTTTTACGCTTAGGTAATCGTTCACTTGTTCTCATCTTGCAACTTAAGTGTTGGTTTCTTACTGGCCGTTCTTGCTGAATAAAGTTAAAGAATAGACTCATTATAGGACTTTGTTGGAAAACTGTAAATGCACATTTTCACTATAAGCGTATTGGTTATTGCTAAAATAGCAAAAGCAGACCAAAAACTCTAATAACTATTGATAAATCGCAAAATATTATCAACAAAACTGGGAATGTGTCATAAATTAATTGGTTCCACCTATCCAGTTTTATCTAACTAAGCTAGTCTCTGTTTTCACTTTCAATCTCAGAAATATATTTTCGTACCATACTATAGCTGATTTCTGGATTGATTTGACGTTTAATGCGAATATGAATTTCTTTTATACCCACACCTTGCTCACGTAAATCTCGAATCATCGATTTCAGTGGGCCAGAAAGTGTTTCTCTGGACAATGCAGTATATTTACTCAATTCAATTAGGAGTTCTGTATTTTGGCGACGTAGCTCTTTGAATTCCTCCACGATGCAATTATATTCCGTTAGCTTTTTTTGCAACACTGCGTTTTGCTGTGCAATCTTTTGCACCTCTTCTGTCAGTAATGCATTTTGCTTTTTTAACGTTTTCCGATCCTGCTCCAATATATGATGCTTTTTATCTGAATCTACATCCATGGTATTGAATAATTGTTCGATTTGCGCTAATTCCTTGTAGCGATTTTGTGATAACAGCATCAAGGACTCTGATGCTTTGACGGCAAGTGTGCCATCCTGCAATGTTTCACAAGACAATGCAAAAGGATCTATTTTGTTCATCATTTATTCACTCCATTACTAAATTGTCCATGTAATGGTATTACTTTAATTAACATCTTTCCGCTTCCTTTGGTTTTGATAATCATTCTCATTTATATCATCATAATAAGTTATGGTCATTTTGTCAAAATAAAAAAACTCCTTGCATTGATTATGCAAGAAGCTTCCCTGTTACATTTTTTTCAATTTTTCATATTCAAGCTGTAATTTTTCGATACGTTTACGGCCTTCTTCACGGTTTTTCGTTGTTTCTGCTTGAATCTGCTTCGTTTCTTGAATACCCGCCATAATCGTTTGCCATGTTGTTTCAATCGTTTCAATTTTAATGCTTGGGCTACCCGCAGCTCGTGCGATATTCACACTATTTTTACTGATATTTTCAGCATTTCGTACTAGCATTTCATTCGTACGACGGTCAAGCTCACTCATTGAATCTGAAATCAATTTTTGACGCTTCAATGTCACTGCATGAATGAGACCTTGTTTAAAAATTGGGATTGTTGTGACAAACGCAGAGTTAATTTTACCAATTAAATGATTATTCCCCTGCTGCATTAAACGAATTTGTGGTGCAGATTGGAAGGATACTTGCTGCGCCATTTCTAGATCATAGCGTCGTTGCTCAAGCAAATCTACCGCACGGAGCATCGTTTCATATTCCATTGCTGCCAACTGGTCACCTGTTTGCGCTTTTTGCTCCAGCATCGGTAATGTTGCGCGTACCTCGTCTGCCTTCACTTCAATGGCCGCTACAAATTTACTTAATGATTGGAAGTAGTTTAAGTTTTGGTCATATAACGTTTCAAGGTCTACAGTATTGCGTTTCATCTCGACCTCATATTTTTGAATTTCACGGTAAATGACGTCAATTTCCTTATTCATACTGTCATATTTAGAGAGAATGCGCTCTAATTGTTCTTTGCCTTTATTGAACAGCTTTGTCAGGAAGCCACCCTTTTTTTCGTCTGTAAAATCTTGTGGATCAAATTTATCCATAATTTTATTTAAATTGTTGAGCAACACACTCGATTCCTCAAGCTTACTTGCTTTCATCGTTGCGAGCATTTTATCTGAGAATGTAGAAATACCAGTTGCCGTTTCTTTTCCTAGTTCCAACATAGCAATTTGGTCTTTCACATCTATTTTCTGTGCTAATGTATGCACTTCTGGATCTTGTTTTAATGCGAGCTGATTTTGCGCAATTTGTGAAAGCTCTTGTTCTGAAACAAGCGTCGGTGCCTGTGTCGGTGCTTGTGCTGGCGCAGCCTGCAATAATGGATTGGGCTGTAATAATGGATTCTCTGTAGCAAATGGATCTTTAGATTTTAACAAATCGTTGTTGAATTCAGACATAAGTAATACCCCCTGCGATTAATCTCTACTTTTTAATACGAATAAAAAATAAAAAAGTTTCATTTATTCAAGTCTTACAAAATATGTGACATTTACTGGATGGGAATTATCAATATACCTCAATTGCCAGCTGTCATGCTTAACGAATGCATATCTTGAAAAATCTGTCGATGTTCATTCTGTAAAGCCGCAATATGCTACCAAAAGAGCAACCGATTATCCCCTTTCCTTAAATTATAGCTTGTTTGAAAATGAAATACGACTGAATTGTCGAAAAACCTCACATAGACTTCGATTTCTGTTTAGCGGTTGATGCAAATGCCTAGATATAACGCCAAAGAGCAGCCAGCTAAAGCGGCTGCTCTACTACATCATGTTGTCACTTTTAACACGGTTTTAATTTTTTGAATAACGCCACCTGTACTATATGTCAGCACACTGCGCTTGTAGAAGGATAAGCTAAATAAGTAAGCCACAATAATAGTTAGCACAAGAATCCCAAGCGAAAATAGTGGTTGCATAACACCAATATCAGTGGCACCAATACGCATTGGCATGACCATACCAGAGGTAAATGGAATATAAGAGAAAATCTTAATAACGATTGTATCTGGATTGCCAATTCCAGATAACATGACGTAGAAGCCAATTAACGTAATCATCATTGCCGGCATAAGTACTTGGCCTGCTTCCTCTACCTTGGAAACTAAAGAACCAAATAATGCGCCAACAATTAAATAAAGAATAATCGTTAATAGTAAGAACAGGATTGCATATAACACATAGCTTACAGATAATTCCTTGACAATGTCTCCTGCCATATCCCAAATAACGCCACCCTTGACGAATTTCGCATAGAGTAGGAAAACACCCGCAATAATTGCCATCTGTGTGAATGCTAGTAGCAGTACACCAGCAATTTTAGCTTTAAAGTGGGTAGCAGGTTTCACACTTACTAAAAGCATTTCCATGGCACGTGAACCCTTTTCCGAGGCAATTTCAGTTGTAATCATTGATAGGAATGTGGAAATAAAGAAATAAATTAAAATACCAACAGCATAGGAAACCCATAGCCCTGATTGTTTTTCTTCCTCACTTTTACCACCAGATGTTTCTTCATTTAAGTTTTTATTGGTAATAGTCGTGTTTGCTGCCATGATTTGCGCTGCCTGCTCTGGAGATAGCGATAATTGCTGTACGGCATAATGTTGACCCGCGTACTGTAGTAACGAAGAAATCGTTGATTGATCGTTTAGTTTTAACGGCGTAAAGGTTGAAATTTCAGCATGTAATTGCCCATCTTTATCACTTATTTCAACAATTGCAGCTATTTCTTCGTCCTTCACTTTCTGCTCTAATACCTGTAAATTCGTTTCATCCTGAATAAACGCCATATCAGCATTTGAAATAAAGATGCCGCTTAAATCGGCTGATGTTTCATTGACAATGGCAATTTGCTGCGCTTCATCATTTCCTGTAAAGAGTTCTTTTATATCTGACCAAAAAATGGCTACTGACATACCTGCAACATATATGAGCGTCATCAAAATAAAAGATTTAGATTTTAATTTTGACATGTATAACTGTTTCATCAATAAATTAAACTTCGACAACATTACCACCTACCTTATCTTTGAAGATTTCATCCAATGTTAAATAATCTAAGCTGAATTTTTCAATATATTTACCGTTTGATAGCTCGTCGAATATGCTTTGCGCGAAATGCTCTTCCTCTAGTGTAAGCACTGTTTGCTCTTTTTCCACACGCACGTCTTTGACACCTTCTAGTGCCAGTAACTGTGTAGTAGACCAATTTGTGCGCACTGACAGCTTTGTTTTACCATATTGTTTCTTTAAATCTAATAAACTACCTGTAAATAGCGAGACCCCTCGTTTCAATAGACAAAGATGATCACATAGTTCCTCTACATTATCCATTTGATGACTGGAGAATAAAATCGTCGTCCCTTGGTCCTTTAGCAGTAAAATCGCGTCTTTCAGCAAGTCTTTATTGACTGGATCAAGACCACTAAATGGTTCATCCAAAATTAAAAATTGTGGCTTATGGATAAAGCTTGCGATGAGCTGTACTTTTTGTTGGTTCCCTTTAGACAGTGTCTCCGCTTTATCTTTGCGTTTTTCTTCCAGTTCAAATCGACTAATCCAAAAATCGATATCCTTTTTTAGCTCTGCCTTGTTCATACCGCGAAGTTCACCGAAAAAGTATAATTGCTCTTCGACCTTCATCGTAGGGAAAATTCCGCGTTCCTCCGGTAAATAACCTAGTACGTCACGGTTGATGCTATTAACAGGTTGACCATTCCATGAAATCGTACCAGAAGTTGTTTCCTGCAAATCTAGTATCATTCGAAATGTCGTTGTTTTACCTGCACCATTTTGTCCAATCAGTCCAAAAATCTCACCTTTTTCAATGGTGAAATTCAAATTATCGACTGCTGTAAAATCCTTATATTTCTTCGTGACATGTTGTAATTGTAATGTCATCTTATTTCCTCCCTACCCTTCAAATATATGTAATGCTTGCTCTAATCGTTTTTTACGTTTAACAATTTTAAAAATGGGTACCCACAATAACATTGAAGCGATAATGTTGAAAAATCCCAGACACGTGTTCAATAAACTTTGTGATGATCCCGTGATGCCAAGAGTAATATTTAAAATGCCCATGACAACATTTAAGAGTGCTAATGGTATAAAAAGACGGTTCATCGACTTTAAAGAATTAATTTTAGAGGGAGCATCTGAAAATAATTCAAATGGACCATCTACAGCTTTCTTTCGATAATAAGCCCAGCCTGCAAATTTTGAGACACATTCAATATTCATCGACTGTAAAAAATCAAAATAATCCTGCGTTCTGCCGTTGATCCATTCATTGCGGTAGATGTATTGACCTGATTCGCCTTGTTCAAATACAAAATAGCCCAAATATGTTTTCTGTAGATGCCAGCCCTGTGCCGCCATGTCATTGACCCACGCTTCTTCCTTTTCATAGTCCATAAAAAAGCGGTATGTTCTCCTTTTCATATAATCCCTCTCTTAATCTTCAAAAATATGAGCATGCATTTGCAATTTCTTTTTTCGTTTAGTATTTCTTTGAATTTCTACGTAAAGTAAAGCGATCATCAACACATTTAACGAGCTAGCCCATAGGATTTCTTGGTGAATTTCATGGTGAAGAAGTGGTAGGACAATATTATTTAACAGCACAAGTATGTTCACTACAGCCGCGAACAGAAACAGTGTATTTAAACGTGCCAAATATTTGATTTTTTCTAATTTCCCGGAAAATATTTCAAATGGTCCATCCTCACGTCTTTTCCGAAAGTACGCCCATACACCAAATGAATGAATACATTCTACCCCCATGGACGCTAAAAACTCATAATAATCTTTCTTCCGTTTTATCACCATTTCGTTACGATAAATGAATTCACTTGGATTTCCCTGTTCAAATATATAAATAAATGGCCAGAACTTCTTTAAATGCCAACCTGTTTCAGCCATTGTGTTGACCCATTTTTCCTCATGTTCATGATCGATATAAAAGCGAAATTTAACTCGTTTCAAAAGAATCACCTCACTCTAGTCTGTAAACACATCAAGATCCCTCTTTAATTGTTTGCGCAATCGAACTAGCCTGAAAAAAGGTATGATAAGTAACAACACGATCAGGACATTAGCTATATTTACTGTGAGTCCAAGCCAATCTGTAGCCGGCCCTGAAAAGTCTCCGCTTAGCCCTGTGATGCCAAATACCAAATTAAGTAGCAGGAGCGACAAGAGCAGTGTCATTTTTTTAGACAGATTACTGATTTTGGTTTTCTTGTCCGTATAAAGTTCAAACGGTCCTTCACTTGCAGATTTTCTGAAAAATACGATATTGCCTGAGCGATCGACCAACTCTATGCCAGCGGCTTGCAGAAATTCTAGGTAATCGTCCTCGTACGGTGCAGCAAGTCTCTCTATTTCATCATGTCGATAAATATAGCTTCCTTTTTCGCCACGCTCAAATGTAAAACGTGTCCATGTGAATTTTTGCAGATGCCATCCTTGAAGAGCCATATCATTGATCCATTTCTCTATATCATATGGGTTAACGCCCCACCGATATTTATGCATCTTACCCATCTCCTTTCGTTATACGGATGCCATTGTCAAAAAGTTCCCTTAATCTTAAAATTTCGTATTCCACAATTTTTTTTCCATTTGTAGTTATGATGTACTCCTTTTTACGTCCATCCCCGTCTAATGCCTCAATCCACTCTCGTTCCAGCAAAGTTTTAATAGCGCCATAAATTGTGCCAGCTCCAAGCCGCACACGCCCCTTACTCATCTCCTCGACCAGTTGCATTATGCCGTAGCCATGACGCGCCTCAAATAATGCCAATAAAATATAATAAACGCCCTCTGTTAACGGCGGATGATCTTGTGTCATAAAAAAACCCCCTCTATATCGTCATTCAATATATCGACTGACGATATATTTAAAATATATCAGCAGCCGATATAGTTGTCAACGACAAATCACATTCCACAGAAGACCATCAAGCGTAACGCCGGCCGTTCTATCCGTCACTTCAGTGTCAGCGCAATAAAAAAAGCCATCCATTTACTTTAATGGACAGCTAGTGACGTAGCTATTATGCATTTATGTTGTAAAAATAAGGACCACATTGCTCCTCATGCGTATGTACATATGTCCAAGTAAAATCTCGATTAACAATATAAATATCTTGCTGTGAATCGAAATCTGCTGCAACGACATGTTGCGCAGCACTAAATTGAAGCACATTCGGCATACATTGATACAGCACAAATAATTCGTCCTTCGCTACATCATCAAACGCTTTACGTGCCTCGTCTCTTTTTAGGCAAGCTTGTTGTTCATAGCTAAAAATATGCCACTTAAACTGCTCGTAAAAAATACTTTGCCTTGTTTCCTCATTTATATTTTTGGCGAAAATACTGTCCCATGCCGTATGAATCGCTTGAGGTTCTTCACATGCTGAGATGATGACACCTTTGTCGGTGAAACGCTTGCGAAACAAATAATCCTCCTCAATATCTTGTAATAAATAATGAATTTTCTCCAATTCCTCTTGCGGTAAGCTATCTAAAATATGATTAATTATTTCTCGTACCATTGTTTACCTCCTCTGTGATATACACAATTATAGCAAAATTAAAGCCTCGAACTAATGTTACCTCGGGATCCCATAAATAATCTTCATGCTGTCGGTCATCGTGAAAGCCTCATAAGGCGTCATGCTTTATGGTTTGAATTTTAAAATGGTGACGAGCTGCTCGTTTAAAGTGCTAACACTTTCCGTAAAATCATGACGATACCACTCAAGAATTATGCCGATAATGGCATTTGCCTGATAAGCACTATAAAAATCTAAGGAAAGTCCAGTGTTTTTGTTTTGAGCTAAATCTCTTTTTAACAGCGCTTGGATTTCATCAAATAACATGTAATAGTATGTGAGTGGCACATTTTTCGAAAAAACAATGCGATAAAACATTTTAAAGCGCTCGATATGGTGGAAAATCCGCACTGTATTTGGATCGAGTTCGTCTTTATTAAAATTTGTAACTGCACGGTATGGCTCCTCATAGGAATTATTTAAATCCGCCATAATTTCCTGAAAGTATTCCTCAAACAGCTTTTCTTTCTGTTCGTAATGTAAGTAAAATGTACCTCTATTCACCTTCGCTTCACGGCAAATTTCAGCGATTGAAATACTTTCTAAAGGTTTTTCACTTAACAATGTTAGCAATGCATTATGGAGAGCTTGCTTCGTTTTTACTACACGTAAATCGTTCCTGTTCAAATTTTTCACCTCCTACTTAACAGATTTGCCAGATGTGTTGATTATTGAACAGTTCTCTGATTTCTGCATATTGAAATCGCTTACAATTCTATTATATTATTTTAATGAACACATGTTCAATACATAATCTGATAATTGCGTGCTAACGCATCCATTGAGTCAGGTTAAGCATCTCGTGTATAGCATGGTATCGCAAGGGTTAAATTGATAATAATAGGAGGTCTTTCGAAATGAGATTAGAAGGCAAAGTAGCAATCGTTACAGGTGCAGCTTCAGGTATGGGGAAAGCAATTGCGGAAGGTTATGCAAAAGAAGGCGCAAAAGTCGTTGTATCAGATTTGAATTTAGACGGTGCGCAGGCAGTTGTTGATGGCATTCAAGCAGCTGGCGGCACTGCTACTGCAATACAAACAAACGTTGCTTCAACAGAAGACCTACAACGTTTATTTGATGAAACGAAAAATACTTATGGGCAATTAGATATTTTAGTAAATAATGCCGGCATTATGGATGGAATGGAACCTGTAGGTGAAATTTCAGACGAACGTTGGGACAAAGTGTTTGCTGTAAACACAACAGCGGTTATGCGTTCTATGCGTTTAGCAACAGATATTTTCCTAGCACAAGGCCATGGTGTCTTTGTCAATAATATTTCTGCTGGTGGTCTTTATGGGGCACGTGCAGGAGCTGCCTACACAGCTTCCAAACATGCCGTTGTGGGTTTGACAAAAAACACAGCGTTTATGTATGCAGATAAAAACATTCGTTGTAATGGCATTGCACCAGGTGCTGTTATCACAAACATTGCCTCAACAATGACAAATATGAGTGAAGTCGGCGCGGCTCGTCAATCACTTGGTTTAGGGATTAATCCACGTGCTGGACAGCCAGAGGAAATTGCACAGCTTGCTATTTTCTTAGGATCCGATGAAGCAAGCTTTGTGAACGGCCAAGTAATTGCCGTTGATGGTGGTTGGACAGCTTACTAATCATGGAAAAAGCACGCCCCTAGTTATGTTTCCTAGGCGCGTGCCTTTTTTCATATTTTTCCCAGGTGCCTGGCACCCATTACAGACCCGATTAGTGCACCGACTAGCGCCGGTAAAATCCACCCTAAACCAATATCATAAAAAGGTAAAAAATCAGCGTACAACTGCGTGACAGCATCCAACACACCGATTTTCGCTGCAGGAACACTATCAGCTAACGCTTTGTAGCCATCAATGATACTAATGAAAAATGTAAAGAACATGGCAGTTGCATAAACCGTTTGCTTATTTTTAAATAATGAAGAACTTAATGCAAGTAAGATGAGTACAATCGCAAGTGGATATAAGAACATCAGCACTGGAATCGCAAATTTAATAATATTAGTTAAACCAAAATTGGCGATTACAAATGACACAAGACACAAAATGAAGACAAACCATTTGTAGCTGACTTTCGGAAACACTTCGTGGAAAAACTCACTACAAGAAGTGATGAGGCCAATACTCGTTTTTAAACACGCCAGCACAATAATAATCGCCAACAATATAGCACCGAATGAACCGAAATAATGCTTAGCGACCGCTGCAAATATTAAGCCACCATTATCAAGGGTGCCGATTGCTTCAATACTCGATGCACCCATATACGTAATTAATCCATATATCAGCATCATTAACGCCATGGCAAAAATACCAGATTTCCAAGTAGCCTTCGCAATTTCTTTTCGATCCGTAATACCCGATCTTTTAATGGCATTGATCACAACTATCCCGAATGCCAACGACGCCAGCGCATCCATTGTGTTATAGCCCTCTTTAAAGCCGGTCATAAAGGCTGAATCAATATAGTCGCCCATTGGCTCTTTGAAATGGCCCATTGGTGAGAAAATACTTGTCATGATTAACAGGAATAAGAAGATTAAAAAGGCAGGTGTTAAATACTTTCCGATGTAATCCATAATTTTCGCAGGATTTAATGAGAAGTAATAGACAATTGCAAAAAATACAAAGCTAAATAAGCCTAGTAACAGCGTTGTATGTGCTGGTTGAATAAATGGTTCAAAGCCTACAACAAATGGCACTGTTGCTGTACGTGGAATGGCGAAAAAAGGACCAATTGTTAAATACAGTGCCAATGAAAAAATAACGCCAAATAATGGGTGGATACGGCTCGCTAAATCACGCAGTCCGTTACTTCCCGATAAACCAATCGCTAAAATCCCCAAAAATGGTAAACCGATGGCGGTAACTAGAAAGCCAATGAGCGCAAACCAAAAGTTTGTCCCCGCTAACTGCCCAAGCTGGATTGGAAAAATGAGATTCCCCGCTCCGAAATACAGCCCAAATAGCATCGTGCCAATGACTGCATAAGTAGAAAAAGGTATTTTATTTTGCATAATTGATGCGCTCCTTCAATGTGTTGACTATAGCAAATGATTTACACGAGGATGATTCTTCACTACAATTCCACAATGGTATCAGGCATTTATTATAAAAACAATAGTTTTTTCTTAGATTATTGCTAATTGTACAAATACGAACGGATAAACGATTCAATTAGTTAAATATCGGAAAAATCAGGCAAAATAATGAAGCAACTCCTTGTTGGATGCGGTATACAACTTGCATACGCAGCATCCTAAATCGCTATCCAACTGTTCAATATATATCCATTAACACCAAAAATAGTTTGGTCAAATAATATATCGATAAAACAATAGCACTTACAAAGATAGGGCTTTATTAAATTTGATGTCATACAAAACTTTCCTCCATTTGTCCTTGTCATTAAATATAGCCTTACAAATAAAAAAGATGGATTATGAAAAAATTCATAATCCATCTACAGATTGATTTTAGTTTGCAACAGACCACTCGATGTGATCTAAGAAATTATAGACGTCCTCATATACTTTATCACGTTCTTTGTCTAATGTAATAATGTGTCCTGAATTTTCATACCAAATGATTTCTTTATCATCTGTTTCAACTGTATTCAGAATAAAAGGCGCGCTTTCTTGATATAATTCGTCATCCAATGAACCTTGTAATACTAATGTCGGTGCTTTAATTGTTTGTAATTCTTCGCGTGTTTCAGTTGTTAAACGAGTTACACCATCTAATGAATCTTTTGGCGTAATACGTAGTTCATGTAATTCAGAAATGATTTGATCTTTTGATTTGTTTTCAAAATGTTTATATAAACGAGCGTAATGGTATAAACGTGTAAATAGGCCTTTTGAGTTATCGCGTGTTATGGGTGCACACATAGCAACACATGCTTTTACTGGGAACGTTTCTGCTACTTTTAATGAGAATACGCCGCCAAGTGAAATCCCTACTACTGCGATTTCTTCATAGCCTTTATTTTTTAAGAAGTTGTAGCCTTCCACTACATCGTTCCACCAATCCTCTGGTTTTGTTTCAAGTAACGCTTCCGGTTCTACCCCGTGCCCACTATAAATTGGTGCATGAACGGTATAACCACGTTTGGATAAAAATTCTCCTAGCTTTTTCACATCTTTTGTGCTACCAGTGAATCCATGCAGTAATAGTACGGCTTTTTTGCCCCCCTCAATAGTTAGAGGTTCTGGCTTTGATAACTTCATTTTATAATATCCCCTTCACGGAAATTTGTATTTGTGTAATTTCTGTGTCTATCTTAACACCCTTTATTCATAATGTACAATTTATAGTTTTTATCGTTTCAATGCGTTTTGTGCATGATTGATGTTAGGTTGAACCCTTCTAAAACAACCACTTGAACCTGTTTAAAAAGTACATAAATCGATATCACTAAAATTTACTTTGTACACCTGCTAAATTTTTTTGACGTTACCTATACTTCCTTCTCTTTTACCGTTATAATGCAGTTAACTCACAGTAATACTATAGATGGAGGTGAAAAATATGGAGTGGCAACAATTAGAATATTTTGCAACAGTAGCAAAGCTTGAGCATATGACACGTGCTGCTGATGTATTAGCCATTTCTCAACCTGCACTTAGTCGTTCCATCTCTAAATTGGAAGAGGAATTAGGCGTACCTTTATTTGACCGTCAAGGACGTTCCATTATGTTAAATCGTTATGGTGAATTATTTTTATACCGTGTTCAACGCATGCGTAAAGAATATGAAAAAGCAGTACTAGAATTACAAGAGCTTAATAATCCTGAACTTGGGGATGTGTCGCTCGGCTTTTTACATACTCTGGGGACAAGTATCGTGCCTGATTTAATCCGTGCTTTTCGCCAACAGCATCCACATATCCGTTTTCACTTTACGCAAAACTACTCGCACTCACAGTTAAAACAACTACTCGCCGGCGAGTTAGACCTATGCTTACTTGCAGCGATTGACACAGAACCTCCCGTTTGCTGGAAGGAGCTGTGGCGTGATGAACTGTATATCATGGTGCCGATTGACCATCACCTCGCCAATCGGAAGAGCATTAAAATGAAGGAACTTGAGCATGAAACGTTTGTGCTGTTGAAAAAAGGCTATGCACTGCGCCGGACCGCTGATCGATTATTAAATGCGGCAGGCATCAAACCAAAAATCACTTTTGAGGGCGATGAAGTATCAACGGTTGCCGGTTTTGTAGGCGCCGGACTTGGTGTTTCTTTACTGCCTGATGACGAAGACTTAAATCCTAACAAAGTAGTCAAAATTCATGTGGAGGACATGGTTTGTGAACGGATAATTGGGATGGCCTGGATTGACAATCGTTACATTTCCCCTTCTGCACGACAATTCCAGAAATTTGTATTCGATTTTTATGAAAAAAAATAAGCGGTAGGCTGCTTGCTGGCACCTTACCGCTTTTTATTATTTTCCGCTATATTTGATTTGATATGAATATATATCTGTCGTGTCACCGTCAATCTCAAAAAGACCTTGTTTGGCCAGTGAGAAAATTCGATGTTCCACAAACGCATCACTAATATAATTATCTATTTTGCCCAAGGTTTCGCCAATGACACGCACCGGCGAAAGCCATTCATCTTGTTGGCTAGCCCGCACATCTTTTGCAGCTTCAATGACCATCGAATCATAGGCATCTTCCGCAATATGGACAATGCCTTCTTCCAAACTTCGCAGTGTGCTAGAATTGTCCTTCTTTAAATCTTGCCATTCCTTTGCGAGACGCTGGCATTCCTCAATAGAAAAACGCTTTGCATCTGCACGGAGTTTCATTAACATATGGGAAGGAAGCTGTCCAGTGTCACGTATTGACCTGTTCGGCTGCATGCGCTTTAAACCTTCTGTTACATCAATGCCATACAGCATACTACATTTATTAACAAACTCACTCATGACATAACGGAGCCCAATTTCTTCGTGGGTATTTTGACTATACCAAATCCATACATCGACATCACAAGGTAAGCCTGCTATTTTTTTCGCCCACCCTTTTTGAATGTCCTCGTACAATTCACGTTCTGCTTCATCTTTTAAAATAAAAGTTTCTAACCATTTTTTTCGCTCTTCAAAATCCGTTAGTGGTCCAATCGAGAAAACATCATTGACACAAATCACCGACTCATCTCGTTGTAAATGGTTTTGACGGATTGCATGTTTAATTGAACCTTGTGTCGATAAGCTAAAGGTAATATGTAAGATTGCCATGAAAATTTCCTCCTTTTATTGTTTGCTGAGTGCAATTTGTATGCCGATAAAGGTGAAAAGTACACCTTGGATAACGTTTAAACGTTTTGCAATAGCGGGTTTACCGATAATAATTTTCCGTACTTTTGCGGCAAAAATACTAAATAATAAAAATAGTAGAAGCGCCTGTACTAAAAATACAATACCCAAAATCAGCATTTGTAAAGCCACATGACCTTGAGATGGATTTACAAATTGCGGCAATAGCGCTAAAAAAAATAATGATACCTTCGGGTTTAAAATATTCATCAAAATCCCTTTTCTATATAACGTCACATAGGCTTGGGCATTTTGTTGCTCTAACGTAAAGGGATCGCCTTTGGCACGGAAGGATTGCCAAGCTAAATACAATAAATACGCCGCTCCTGCAAATTTAACGATAGAGAAAATAACCATCGATTGATAAATAATAGCTGAAATTCCAACAACTGCTGCACTTATATGAACAAGTAAACCCGTACATAAGCCCAGCGAAGTCGCAATTCCTGCCTTTTTATCTTGCGCAATACTTTGCGCAAGGACAAATAAATTATCAGGTCCTGGCATCAATGTTAAAATGATTGCTGCTCCTAAAAACGCAAATAACGTTGAAAACTCCAAAATTTCCCCTTCTCTCAATTTCTTTTAAATAGAACCATTATCAGAATGGTTTAATTCTCATTATACTACATGAGCTTGTCTCCTTTAGATGTAAGTTTATGACTTTATAAAGAATTTTTTCGCCCTTTTTAGCAAATCTTTTATGTTCCGAGAGTACAGCGACAGGAACATATCTTTTGTGCTCCGAAAGTACAGTTGTACAGCGACAGGTGTGGCTTTGTGTTTCGTGATTGTAGCGCTGACTTAATCACATCGAAAACGAATCAAAAACAACAGGCAGGTACACAAATATGCTCGTTAGCGCAATACTTTTCTCTTTTAATACATTATAATGAATACTAACGACATGTATAGTTCTGTATTGTGTTTAGAAAGAGGTGTATGACAGTGGCAGTCAGTGATATTGTAAAAGAATTTGAAAACGAGCTTGGTGAAGTCTGTTATAAAATGAAGTCACATGATATCGACGTACAGGCCGTTCAAACTTCAGGTTTAGCGCCTGTTATTACGTATTGGATGGGCAACAAAGAAATTACCGAGGATATTCGGAAATTACGTTTCAGCCCAAGACCCCCATCTACCTACATCCAAGATTATGACGAATTTCAATCCATGTTATATGCAAAAGAACAACGTGCAATCAACGAATTATATGAACGTCTAAGCATTAAACCGAAAAATATGTCGGCAGGCAAGCAAATTCTATGGAGCTTCTTCGTGATGATTTTGGCAATGCTTCCCTTGATCATCGCCATTTGGTGGTATAAATAGACTTGAACCTTGTTATTTATTCACAACTTTCTATCAACTTTCCTTTTCAGCTTGACAGACACCCAGAAGTAGTGCATTCTTTATTCAATTACTATAAAAAAGCGTGCGAAGACTAGTAACTAGACACTGCTTGACAAGAGAACGATGCCCATCGGCTGCAAGGCATTGTACAAGAAAGACTAAAGAACCTCCTTCGTAAAACGTCCTAGCCAAACTAGGCGCAGTCTCCAGCGTTATGAGGAAAGTGGAATGTCTATGGGCATTCAATGTAGGTGGTACCACGGAAAGCAAACTTTTTCGTCCTAAGTTCTAGGACGGAAAGGTTTTTTTATGTTATTCAGTAAATGGCAAACAGGAGGAATTGTGATGGAAAGAAAGAGAATCGTCGTAAAAATCGGCAGCAGCTCCTTAACAAATGCAAAAGGTGAGATTGATAAGGTGCGTTTAATGGATCATGTCCAGGCCATAGCAGAATTAAAAAAATGCGGACATGAAGTACTGCTAGTGTCCTCAGGTGCCGTGGCAGCGGGCTTTAAACAGCTTGGCTACCCTTCTCGTCCCGTGACGGTAAAGGGCAAACAAGCCGCTGCCGCTGTAGGTCAAAGCCATCTTATTCAAACATATCATGCACTATTTAGCATTTATGATATCGTCCCCGCTCAAATTTTATTGACACGAACGGATTTCTCTAAAAAGGAGCGCTATAAAAATGCTTACGCCACTTTTGAGGAACTATTAGAGCGCTCTGTGCTCCCAATCATTAATGAGAATGATACCGTGTCAGTCAGTGAATTAACGTTCGGAGATAATGATATGCTGTCAGCACTTGTTAGTGGACTGGTTCATGCGGACCAACTCATTATATTGACTGATATTAATGGTTTGTATAATGCAAATCCCAATAAAAACCCACATGCGCAGCGCATTGATCGTTTGACAGAGGTAACAGATGAAATGCTAGGCTTTGCAGATGGTGCGGGTTCAAAGGTTGGTACTGGCGGTATGGAATCTAAATTATTAGCGGCTCGTGCAGCCTTAACTGCAGGCGTCAAAGTATTTATAGGTACAGGGCATGGAGCAAGCAAACTTGTCGAAATTTTAGATGGTCGTGGAGATGGTACGTATGTAGAGCATGAGGCACTGGCGGTTTTAACGAATAATAAACAGTGGATTGCACTTACGGAAGTTTCTGGTAAAATTTTTATAGATGGCGGTGCCGAACATGCACTGTTAGCGAATGGCAAAAGCTTGTTACCAGCAGGTGTTTTTCGTGTCGAAGGTGATTTCGAACATGGAGACGTGGTTGAGGTATACAGTGAAAATGGTTTACTTGGTCGTGGCGAGGTCTTGTATTCATCCCTTGAACTAGCACATGCGATGGGTAAACGTACAGATGAGTTAACAAAATACCCAATTGAAGTGATTCACCGAGATAAATGGCTAAAAATATAAAGCAATTAGGGAGGAATTTTGATGACAAGTGAAGTACAACAAAAAGGAAAGCTGGCAAAAGCCGCAAGCTATATATTAAATATTAAAACAACGTGCGAAAAAAATGAGGCACTAACAAAAATTGCTGAGCAATTAATTCTTGATCAAGAACATTTAATCGCTGAAAATGCAAAAGACTTAGCAATAGGCAAAGAAAACGGCATGCCCTCTTCTACACTGGACCGCATTATGCTGAACAAAGAACGTGTTGAGGCTATGGCAAGTGCAATCGACTTGCTCGTAAAATTAGATGATCCCGTTGGTAAACTTCTTGAGCGTATTGATAAAGAAAATGGGCTTGTTATTGAAAAGCGCATGGTGCCACTTGGTGTTATCGGGATGATTTATGAGGCACGTCCAAATGTTACCATTGATGCGGCAACATTATCACTGAAGACTGGTAATGCAGTGATTTTGCGTGGCAGTTCCTCTGCTAAATTTTCGAATGTGGCACTTGTCGCAAGTATTCATCGGGCCCTTGAAAAAACAGCAATCCCTGTTGATGCAGTACAACTAATCGAAGATACAAACCGGGAAACCGTCAAGGAATTGTTCCATTTAAAACAATACTTAGATGTGTTAATCCCGCGCGGCGGAAAGGCACTCATTGATTTAGTCGTAAATGCGGCTTCCGTGCCGGTGCTTGAAACAGGTGCTGGTAATTGCCATATTTACGTCGATCATACTGCAGATTACATAAAAACAGAAAAAATTTGTATTAACGCGAAAACGCAACGCCCTTCTGTTTGCAATGCCGCAGAAAGTCTGCTGATTCATCACGATTGGTTTAGCGAGCACGGTGTGCAGTTACTAAATGCTATACATCATGCAGGAGTAACCATCATTGGCGATGCAACCGTTTGTCAAGCCGTTGATTACGCACAGCAAGCGACCGAAGACGATTATGCAACTGAATATTTAGATTTAAAAATAAGCGTTAAACTCGTTGAAAACGTTTATGAGGCAATCGAGCATATTAATAAATACGGAACCAATCACTCGGAAGCCATCATCACAGAAGATCAATTAGTAGCCGATACGTTTTTAAATAGTGTGGATGCTGCAGCTGTGTACCATAATGCCTCTACTCGCTTCACAGACGGTTTTGAATTTGGCTATGGCGCTGAAATCGGCATTAGTACTCAAAAATTACATGCACGTGGACCAATGGGATTGCCTGCCTTAACCTCTACCAAATATTTCGTTCACGGCAACGGACAAATTCGAGAATAGTAGAACTTTATTTTGTGTGAAGCCGGCAGATGGCATACGCTGCTGGCTGTCTCTCTTTTTTGGCCAGTGCCAAACAGGTGGCTCTGCCTGAGCGATTATGCGGGGGGCCCGAGCGGTTCACGGCTTGAACTGAGCAATCATTTGCCCAAACCAAATGTGGTACAAATAACTAATCAATAGTAAGAATTTTTACTTTTTTATAGAAAGAAGGTTAACAATGAACGTTTCAGCAATCATCAAATTGACAGTATCGATGGCCATTTTCGGCTCCATTGGTTTTTTCACAATCCATACGGGGGTTCCTGCATTGGAGCTCGTCTTTATCCGTTGTATTTGCGCGACCCTCTTTATCGGAGGGGTGTGGCTCGCAACCGGTGGCCATAGGACAGAGAAATGGGCGAAAAAAGAGGTATTGCGTACGTTTATTTGTGGCGTCTTTATCGTCTTGAACTGGGTATTTTTATTTAAGGCATTTGAAGAGATGTCCATATCGATTGCCATTTCCATCTATAATATAGCGCCGATTTTTGTATTAATCTTTGGGGCCTTGTTCTTAAAAGAAAAGATGACTGTACGGGCACTTCTCGCAACATTAACATGTTTTATTGGCAGTATTTTCATCATTGGTTTAAATAATTTTATCTCGCTGTCTGAGTTTATGCAGTCTGGTTTTGTTTGGGCACTACTATCTGCATTGTTTTATGCGTTTACTATGCTGACAAGCAGAACGATTACAAATCTTAGTTCTTATGCATTAACATATGTACAAACCGCGGTTGGTATCGTTATGCTTTTACCATTTGTGGATTTCTCGTTATTTGAAGGTTTAACAACTACAAACTGGCTCTATATTTTAGGGACAGGCTTTATTCACACAGGTTTTGTCTATTATTTATTTTTTGATAGTATTCGAAGCCTCTCCACAATTTTGGTTTCGGTCTTAGTTTTTGTAGATCCAGTTGTCGCTATTTTACTAGATATGCTATTCCTTGATTTCATGCCGAGCCTGCTACAAACGGTTGGTATTTTACTAGTTTTTGGTGGTATTATTTACACCGTCTATATACCAAAACCGAGAGTGGCAAGTCGTGAGTGAGGAGGTATTCCATGAATCAGCTCTATACCATTGGTGAATTATTAATAGATTTTACTCCGACTGCACAAAATGGTGCCCTTGCTTCAGTTGAGCATTTTACGAAACATGCAGGGGGCGCCCCTGCCAATGTGGCAGCTGTTTGTGCCAAGCTCGGCCAACAGGCTGCCCTACTCTCTCAGGTTGGACAGGATGCATTTGGTGATTTTTTAATCGAAACCATGCAGCATGCAGGTGTCGACACAACGTATATTAGGCAAACGACTGAAGGTGACACAAGTCTTGCCTTTGTTTCTTTGACAGATAATGGGGACCGCGACTTTTTATTTTATCGCCGAAATGCTGCGGATTTGCTGTATCGACAACAGCAATTGCCTACTAATCTGTTGCGCGCACATGATATTCTTCACTTTTGCTCCGTCAATTTAGTGAAAAGTCCCATGAAGCAGACTCATCAGGCACTGATTGCGCAAGCACATCTGGCGGATTGTCTGGTGTCTTTTGATCCAAACATTCGCCTCCCCCTTTGGCACGATGCCAAAGCCTGTCGAAAAACGATTGTAGAGTTTTTACCGTCAGCCCATATTGTTAAAGTTTCTGCTGAAGAGCTACTGTTCTTAACACGTCTAGAAAACGAACAACAGGCGGTTCAGGCATTATTTCGAGGCAAGATACAAGTAATATTTGTTACACATGGCGCGGAGGGAGCTACCCTTTATACGAAACAGCAACATGTCAAAGTACCGGCGGACTATGTCCAAGCCATTGATACAACCGGTGCGGGAGATGCCTTTATCGGCGCAGTTTTAGCAACCCTGCTTGAGCACAACGTAACTGTAGCGACACTCGAAGCCTTTTGCACACAATTTGCCAGCCCGCTTCTCACATTCGCCAATCGCTATGCCGGAATCTCAACTACCAAACACGGTGCCATTGCGTCCTACCCTGTCAGCCATGAACTGCCATTTACGTTTTAATAAAAGGCAAAAGAGGCTGGGACAAAACTTTTAAGAAAGAGGAGCAAAGGTATTATCAAATTTTCGCTATCTAAAATGAAGAAAAATTTAGACGTTCTTCTTTTTGGCATCAATAAAATTTAGAAGAGAGCACTAAGAAGCTTACGGCATTGTTCAAGACCCTTTTGGTGTTCAAATTCAACTGAGGTATGATAGCCGTTTAAAATAAACGTAGGATGTCGATGATTAACGGTCAAGCCAACAATACACCTCGTACCAACATTTTAATTCGATTAAATTGGAACTTCTTGCATGGTTATCCGTATTAATATAGATGACTATCATTAGAGGAGGACTTCCATGCAATCCATTACAAAAAAACGTACGAAAGCATTTTTGATAGACCTGGCCATTTCCAGTGTTGTTACAGTCGGTGTTGAATATGTTCTGCGCAAAAAGGTGAAAAACGAAGTCGTTCATGCTTTGGTCACACCAACAGTCGTGATGTGGGCACTTGAATACGCTCAACTGCGTCAAAATGGACAAACGATAGGTTACAAAAAAATGGGACTAGCGCTAGAAAGTGAAGATGGCACAAAATTAACGTCCGATCAACTTATCAAGCGAATAGCTTATCGAGATACTGTGAGCACTTTCGATTATGTGAAAAACCCTAAATCATTTGAAAAACAACAAGGTGGAATCCTTCCACACGACCATTTTTCACATACAATCGTAAAAGAAATATAATGTCACAAGGGGTTGGCTTATGAAGTCAGCCCCTATTTCTTGAGGGTATAAAGTTTGCGAAAGTTTTCTTCATCCCTCACTGATTGTTAGTTGTTTTACGGGATATCCAGCACGTACTTTATGCTAAAAAATAGCCGATTACAAGATGAATCGCTAGAAAAAGTGATAATCCTGCTGTAAGAAGTATTGTCGTTATACTCCGTAACATCCCTTTCCAATCTTTCACTCCGGATAAACCAATTAAACCAACGAAGAATGTTATTACAGTTATACATAAAAACAATAGGCTGACACCCTAAAATTGCATAATCAGCCTTCCGAAAAACAACATACAAGAGAAGACAAACAATCGACGAGTAACATGACCATCTATTCATTTCGGCACATCTTCTGTCTTTTAGCACTTCTTGCTGATTATCCACTGCACATCCCCCTTCTTCAAGTCCGGTCCTTCTATCAACAGATTTACATTAAATAATCCTTTTCCATCCCATTTAATAAAATCGACCCAATCAATAATGGTCTTACTCCCACCAAATATCGAGGATTGACAACCGGCTGACAAAACAACTAGAAAACTAAGCATTATTCATTTCTTCATCCCCCTCACCCCTTTTAACTGAGTAGACTATTCAGTCTGTAAAAAGTTACAGTATTTGTGAAATGTGAATTTCTTTGCTGTATTTTTCGAACCGCAAATTATAAAAAGCCTGTGCGGATACACAGACTGTTTTTATAAAGAAGGAGGATAATGTGGTTGCTGCGCATGTACGAGCTTGTTCTCAATCAGCGCCATAAAGTAACTTAAAATGGGTCCACCTAAAATGACTGTCAGCACAGTACCGACACCTATTGGACCGCTAAAAATAAAGGCTAACGCTAAGAATACGAGATAGATAAGTGTTTTAGAAAACATGATACTTTTCCCTGTGACATCTCGAATAATCAGCATCGAAAAATCAATGGGATTAGGCGCAAATTTGGCTTGCAAATAAACGGCCGAACCAAGACCGATAATCAGTAATCCCATCGCCAAACAAATCACTTTGCTTACGAAATGTGTCGGATGCACAATATCGCCAAGTAAAAATAGCCAGACATCAATACAAACCCCTGTCACGAAAGCGGTTAATAATCCTAAAAATGCGGGCCGTTTGCGGGCCATAAAGGCATTACAAAAAATAATGATAAATGACGTAATAATTTCCCAGCTACCTACTGTTAAACCGATGTTTTTCGCCAAGCCCACTAATAAAGCATCAAACGGCGATGTACCGAGCTGTGATTGTATTGTGAAACAAACCCCGAGCGTTAGAATGGCAATGCCGCTCCCATATAACGTATACTTCCATTTCTTTGACAACAACATACTATGCCATGTTGAATTGCTTTTTCATTAAAATATGTGGAATGCCACCATCCATAAATTCCTCACCTGTGCGCTTATAGCCCAATTTTTCATAGAAGCCCTCCGCATAAACTTGCGCATTTAGTTTGGATTTTGCTAAGCCTTTTGCAAGTGTCATTTCCTCTAATTTTTGAATGATGACTTTACCGAGCCCGTATTTGCGGAATTCTTGCACAATACATATGCGCTCAAGCTTGCCGTAGCCTTCCACAACCCGTAAACGACCTGTGCCAACAGGCTGGTCATTAACGTATACAAGAATATGCTCACAGGCAGCACCGAGTGTGTCAAATTCATCATATTCTTCAGATTCTGGGATTTGTTGTTCCTCTATAAATACTTTTCTACGAATGGCAAATGCCGTTTGTAAATCCAATTCTGTGGTAATTATTTTTGCATTCATAATGCTATTCCTCCTAGCTTTCTTTGCTACAAATAACCCTTAAATTTTGTCAAAATCAATTGGCTACTTGGCTGATTAAATGGCGAACACGTCGATAAAACTCATCACTTCGCTAATAAACCTACAATAGCGCCGATAGAACACGTCTCTTCGCTGATAAAATTAATTACATCGCCGATAGCCTCGTTACTACATTCATAGAATCGACTCCATCGTAGAAATAGAAGGCCCACCCTTTTGCTAGGCAGTGAAATATTTCTTCATCGATGATACTATATAGTATAGAACGTTTTTTGTTGCAAATACAACAAAAATTTCAGGAGGCTAATGATGAAAGAGATTTTACGGGATATTGGCGCGATTGCACGGGCACTTGATTCCATCAGTAATATTGAGTTTAAAGAACTGGATTTAACAAAAGGACAGTATTTATATGTCATTCGTATTTGTGAAAACCCTGGCATCATTCAAGAAAAGGTGGCAGAACTCTTAAAAGTGGATCGTACCACTGCTTCGCGTGCTATTCAAAAGCTTGTCATCAAGGGTTTTGTTGACAAGCGCTTTGATGCACATAATAAGAAAAACAAGCATCTCTTTCCAACTGAGAAAAGTTTAGCGTTATATCCATTGTTAAAACGTGAGGGCGATTATTCGAATGAACGGGCATTGGATGGTTTTTCGGATGAGGAAATAGATTGTATTCATCATTTATTAGAACGCGTCCGCCACAACATTGAAATTGATTGGGATTATGTAAAAAAAGGGCAGCAACGCCACTATTAAAAAGGCGACTCCTTGTGTAGTTAACACTGGGAATCGCCTATTGCTTATGCATTTGCGGCAAATACCTTTTTCAGTACTGCGCTAATAAATTCCAAGTCCTCATCTGTACAGCACAGTGGTGGACTTAATGTCAGTATATTGTTGTAACCCTCTACCGTGTCGCCGTTTTTGCCAATAATCAATCCGTTGGCTTTACAATCTGCGATAATTTTTGCTACCCGTTCAGGTTTTGCTGGCTCTAAAGTTAGTTTATCTTCTACGAGCTCAATGCCCACGAGGAAACCTAAGCCACGAATATCCCCTACAAATGGCAACTCCAATAAGTCTTGTAAGTCATGTAAAAGCTGTTCGCCTAAATCCTTAGAACGTTGCACTAGCTTTTCTTCTTCTAGAATTTTAATATTTTCGAGGGCGACAGCACATGCTGCCGGGTTTCCACCAAATGTATTGACATGTCGGAAATGACTATAGCCATCTGTATCCTTAAATTTTTCATAAATATCTTTTCGTACAGCGGTAATGGATAATGGTAAATAAGCACTTGTTAACCCTTTAGCCATCGTGATGATATCAGGTTTAATAGCAAAATGCTGATGGCCAAATAGTCTCCCTGTTCGACCAAAGCCACAGATTACCTCATCAATAATGAGCAGCACGCCATACTTCTGACAAATGCGTTCTACCTCCTTGACATAAGTAGCATGGGGAATCAGTACGCCACCACCTGTAATAATCGGCTCCATGATGACAGCCGCAATCGTTTCTTTTTGCTCCCAAATAATTTTTTCTTCGATTTCTCGGGCACGTTCTAGATTATAGAGCTCAATGGATTGCCCCTTCGGTCGTCGATAATTATCTGGAGGTGCCACATGCAAAAAGCCTGGCGCTAAGGGCTCATACTTGTACTTTCGCAGTGCCTGCCCTGTCGCGGCCAATGCACCAAGTGAACTCCCATGATATGCACGATAGCGTGAAATAATTTTAAAGCGTGCGCCTTCACTGTTTTGAGCATGGTATTGACGTGCCATTTTGAAGGCAACCTCATTGGCGTCAGAACCACTATTGGAGTAAAAAATCATATAGTCTTCTTCTAACAAACGATTCAATTTTTCCGCTAACGCGATCGCAGGCTGATGGCTTTGTGTCATCGGTACATAGCTCAGTTTTTTCATTTGCTCATATGCTACTTGTGCAAGTCGCTCTCGCCCGTAGCCAACATTGACAGCCCATAAGCCGGACATACCATCTAAAAAACGATTGCCCCCACTATCCGTTATCCATGCACCATCACCGTGTTCTACTATCATTGGTGGTGCTTTTTCGTTATACATCGAAATGTGATGCCAAACGTTTTCACGGTCTTTTTGCTGTAATGTATTGGTGAAATTTTCGTTTCGCTCCATCTAAATGACCTCCGTTCGTTGATAACTATGCCTTGCCCTATGTTAATAGTTTTAATGTATTGTAATTTTCTGATTTCTCTCACATAATAAAGTATTATTGTATATTCGAAGGGCAGGTGCTGATTATGACGAAATATCCTTTACTCGTGCGAGATGTATTAAAGCGCAAGCATTTTGAATCGGCCAAACTCATCGCAGGACACCAAGGTGTGAATCGCCAAGTGCTATGGACACATATTTTAGAAATTAAAGATTTCGATTCGTTAATAAATGGTGGCGAACTGATTTTAACGACTGGTGTCGGTTTACAATTAGAGCGCGCAACGCAAATCGCCTATTTACAAAATTTGATTCGCAATGATGCGGCCGCCCTGTGTATTGAAATTGGTGACTATTTTGACCATGTGCCAGCGGAACTTGTTGCCATGGCAGATGAACATCATTTTCCTATCATTATTTTTGACAAGATTGTACGCTTTATTGATATTACGCAGGATTTACATACGTACATCATTAATCAACATCAGCAAGCATTGACACAGCTAGATACCATATCCAAAACATTTATGGAACTGTCGTTAATGCCTAATGGTATTTTGAAAATTTTACAGGTGCTCCATCAAGATATGGATGCTCATTTTTTATTTATCTCCGAAGACACGAAAAGCTTCTATTATCCCGTGGAAGCAAAAAAATATTTGCGGCTGATTGAAGAGCATTGCCAACAGCATGATGTTCAGGAGCCAATCCATTTATTATCCATTCACCGTGACCATTTCGTTATGATTCCTGTCAATGGACTTGGACAAGTTTGGGGCTATTTATGCATGCATACAAAGCTACCAAAGCCAAGTAATTATACGCTTTTAAACCTTGAGCGAGCGACAATGTCCATTGCTCATATATTAATGCGCAATCGAATGCTCCAGGAACGTCAACAAAGTCGTGAGGATGAATTTATCTTAGCCCTCATTCAAGGACAACCTGTTGATATTCAGCATTATCAAAGTTACCTACCGATTGAAAGTCGCAACTTATTTCATCGTGTAGTCGTGCTAAATATTCATTATCAAGCCCAAACTGTTTCGGAGGAAGACTGGCAGGAAGTTCAACTACATAATGCCATGTATGTCCGCTCCATTTTAAAAAAACTAGGTTTTTTCCCGACCGTTTCGGTGCGTCAGCATGAAATTATCATCCTTGCGTTTTATATTGCGGCTGATTACGTGAAGGAAAATCAAGATAGTTTTGATCAAGCGATACACCAAATTGTTTCCCGAAAGGCACCACAGCCCTTCGACCAACTAGCCATCACTTTTGGTATTAGCAATGTCTATCAGTCGATTGAGTCAGTGCCTCAAGGCTATAAAGAAGCAAAATCTGTTATTCAAATGCAGCATAATCAGCTTGCTTCCTCTATTTACTTTAAGGATTTAGGCGTGTATCGACTATTGTTACAGCAAGATAACGCCACCCTGTTACAATATGTGAAAGATTATTTACAGGAAATATTGCTCATTGATCAAAAAAATGGCCATGACCTTTATCAAACGCTTGGTGTCTATTTAGCCTGTAATGGTGCTAAAAATGATACAGCGGAACAATTATTTATCGTTCGCCAAACCTTATATAAACGCATTGAGCGGCTCGAAAGTATTTTAGGTGCTGATTTCTTACAAGCCCCGTATCGTCTCAATTTAGAAATGGCCATGAAAGCATACGAGTTATTAAAGAAAACAGCCCCCGATTTGCTACGATTTTGAACGAGGGTCCATATAATCGCGTAAGGCATTACTTAACATATACAATCCTAGTACTAATATAGTGATAGCCCCCCCTGGCGCAAACGTGTACCACGGTGCATTCACTAAATACGCTTGTGAATCTTTTAGCATACGTCCCCAGCTAGGGTTTGGTGGTTGAACACCAAGCCCTAAATAACTAAGGGCCGCCTCCGCTAGCATGGCCGTCGCAAATGTAACGGTAGCAGCAACAATAATTTGCGATGAAATATTCGGTAAAATATGGCGGAACATAATTTTATACGGCTTCACGCCAATCAACTTGGCGGCTAGCACATATTCAGCATCGCGATGCTGGACAAAGCCACTACGTGAAATCCTAGCAATAGCCGGTATCGCAATAATCCCTAATGCAATAGCTGTATTGACAATACCTGGACCAAAAATTGCCACAAGCATTAGCGCTAAAATAATGCCAGGGAAGGCCATTAATGCATCCATAAGACGCATAAAGATTTCATCAATCCAGCCTCCTACATAGCCTGCTATGCCACCAATTAAAATACCGAATGACGTACCAATTAGCACCGTTAGTATCCCAACCGCAAAGGCCGTTTGTGTACCTTGCATAATACGACTAAAAATATCTCGACCAAATTCATCCGTCCCAAAGAAATACGACCTACTTGGGCCAAGCAGTTTATCAGGGATATTCATCGCATTCACATCATGTGGTGTATAAAAGAAACTAATCAACATCACCAAGAAGAATCCAACGATAACAAGCAGACCAATGATTAAGTTTATGTGTTTCGTGTATCTCTGACTATTTTTCATCGTATCCACCTCTCATCGCAATCGAATTCTTGGATCTAATACGGAATATAAAATATCAACAATAAAATTAATAACGACGACGGCAACCGTAATATACATGACAATTCCCTGCACTAATGGGAAGTCACGATTACTGATAGCTGTGATCAGCAACTGACCAATGCCAGGCAATGAAAATACTTGTTCTACGATGATTGTCCCTGCAACAACCTCTGCCATAATCAGTCCAAATACCGTCAAAATGGGAATCATGGAATTTTTCAAGACGTGCTTATACATGACATTGCGCTCTGACATCCCTTTACTGCGTATCGTACGCACGTAATCGAGCTGAATTTGCTCTAAAATTGCTGTTCGTACATAGCGGAAATTGACTGCTATTTGTGGGATGGCAATCGTTAGCGCTGGCAAAATGAGCGTACTAAGCGCTCCAGATACACTTTGCGACCATGGAATATAGCCACTAATTTTAAAAAAGCTAAATTGCATCCCCACATATAATATCAGCATCATTCCTAACCAAAACGAAGGAACAGCCATGCCAATTTGTGTCACAGTCGATAACGACACATCAATTAGCTTATTTTGTCTGCGTGCCGCAAACATTCCTAATGGCAACGACACCGTTAATACTATAATGAGGGTGAGCCCCGCCAGCGACATCGTTACAGGAAGTCGATCAAACAATAAATCTTTTACAGGCATCGAGAAACGAATTGAATTACCTAATTCCCCTGTCAATAATCCCTTCATCCAATCACTATATTGTTCATAAAGGGGGCGGTCCAAGCCAAGTTCAGACCGCAAATTTTCAATTTGTGTGGGATCCGCCTCTGTCCCTAACATCGTTCGAACGGGATCACCAGGTAAAATTTGAAAAACACCAAATGTAATCATCGACACTAGAAGGATGGTTGTTATTAACAGCATGAATCGACGTATTATATACATCATGTGCGCTCATCCCTTTCTAGTTAGAGAACTTGACCTCAGACATATCATGGAACCAGAATGGATAGCTTTTCAGACCTGTTACTTGCTTGTCAGAACCCCACACAATTTGATAATCCGCAATATACACTGCTGCCGATTGCTCAGCTAGGATTTCTTGTGCACGTTGGTAATAGGCAATCTGTTTCGCCTGATCCGTTTCTTTCAGGACATCCGTCATAATTTGATCATACTCATCATTTTTAAACAGGAAGAAGTTTTCGCCATCATTCGTTGAAATGTAATCATTTAAAATTTCATAGGCTGACGCACGACCCGTTAAATCAATAGTCGTCATTTGATAATCGCGACCAAAATACACACGATCTAGCCAAATACCCCACTCCACGACTTCAATTTCCACATCCACACCGATTTCCTTTAAATTAGCCACGACGATTTGTGCAATATTTGAATACATATCATTGTGCGAAGACACGGTAATTTTTGTTTTGAAGCCGTCAGGGTAGCCAGCCTGTGCTAGTAATGCTTTCGCTTTTTCTACATCCTGTGCATACATTTTTTCTAAGCCCATTTTTTGGTAGTCACCCATCGCTGGGCTCATATTAGAGCCTAGCGGTACTGCGTATCCTGCAAACACGGAGTCAATAATATCTGATTTACTAATAGCATAGTTCATGGCTTGACGTACTTTCACATTATCGAAAGGTGCTTTTGTTTCGTTAAATGTCACGATTAACGATGAGTTGTTATTTTGATGTGATAAAGTATGGCTACCTTCCACTTCACTTACGCGTTGCCAAGGGACACTTGTTAAGTCAACTTCATTGGCCATAAGGCTCATGATTGCTGCTTGATCGTCTGATTGGAATGCAAACGTTACTTTATCTAAATAAGGGAGACCTTCTTTCCAGTAGTTTTCATTCTTCGTTAACGCCAAATTAGTCCCTGGAGAATACTTCACGTAAGCGAATGGCCCTGTACCAATGGGATTTTCATTATGCTTGCCATCATTACTTTTTGGAACGATAGCCGATTGCCGTGCAGTTAATGAATATAAGAAGTTTGAATTTGGTTCTTTTAATGTGATGACAAAAGTGCTAGCATCAGGTGCTTCAGTAGACGCCACATTGTCGAAGTTATTCGACATTTTCTCGCCACCATTCTTGCCCATTAAACGATCAAACGAATATTGAATATCTTCCACCGTTACATCCTCACCATTGTGGAATTTGACACCTGAACGAATTTTAAATGTATAGGTTAATCCATCTTCGGAAATTTCATAGCTTTCAGCTAAGCCTTCTTTTAACGAACCATCCGTTTCTGGCGCCATCAACCCTTCGAAAATATTAAGAATCATTTGGTAAGAAATTGATGCTGTTGCTTTATGTGGATCTAGAAAGTCTGGGTCATCATTCACACGGACCACGATTGCTTGCGGTACATCTGTTGTCGATCCATCTGTAGTCCCTTGGCTTGTATCCTTCCCGCCATCACTCGAACAGGCACTAATGATTAGAACTACAATCAATGTCAACATTAATAAAATCCAATTCTTTCGCTGCTTCATCACGTTTCTCCCCCTTTGCCTTATGTGCTTTGTATACTTACATAGCTTTCAACATTCCCCAATTTGTCAGCGGATTTAACCCCAGTTACAATTGCCTCTTCCATAACCTTTGTTGCTAAATGCCCAATATAGTCAACCGGATACGTTTTATCGCCTGTGCCTAGCACGAAAATCGTATCGCCATCCAGCATTGTGTGGACAGGATAAATCGTACGTGCCAGTGCATTTTGTGTAAGCTGTGCGATTTTTTTGGCCTCCGCTTTTGTTAATTTTGCATTTACGGCAATTACACCAATTGTCGTATTCGTGCCAGCTAAAGCTTGGGATTGGCCGTGCTTTTCTAAATAAGCGCAACTATCAATCCATTGTGCAGTTTCAGCATTGCGTGCCCCGACAAGTATCTCTCTCGTATCTGGGTCCTTTATGTCCCCGACGGCATTGACCGCGACAATAGCCCCGACAACAAGGCCATCTTGTCCAGTCATTGAGGTACTGCCTAACCCGCCTTTCATGCAAAATTGTGGGCCTGCTAGTTTACCAACCGTTGCACCATAGCCAGCGCCCGTATTGCCATTCGCAAAATCACCTACGACCGCATTTTTTGCCGCCTCATAGCCCATTTCGGCTGTCGGTCTTGTACGTGGATCACCGATAAATAAATCGAACAGCACCGCACTTGGTACTATTGGAATTTTCACAATTCTCGCGTCAACGCCAACACCCTGATCTTCCAAAAAGTGCATCACTCCTGTTGCCGCATCTAAGCCAAATGCACTGCCGCCCGATAAGCAAATACCATGTACACGCTCAATTTCATTAATCGGGTCGAGCGCATCTGTTTCGCGTGTGCCCGGTGCAGAGCCTCGCACATCGACACCACATACAGCACCATTTTCCACAAGAATGGCAGTGCAGCCTGTGATACCTTCCTTATTTTCTGCATGTCCTACTTTCACACCAGGCACATCGGTAATATTGCCAAACATCGTCAACACCTCTTTTTCCATCAATTTATGCCTCGGTTTCATCGCTCTCATTAGCAAAAAAATGCGTAATTCCCATTTGAAAATATCGAAAATTCAGCTTATTTGTCATATAAAAAGCAAGCTACACGCTGTTGTTCATTTATTTTTTGCAGTGTAGGCCGCTGCTGATGACATTTTTCCATCACACATGGACACCGCGTATGGAATACACAACCAATTGGTGGATTCATAGGACTCGGTAGCTCGCCCTGCAATGGCATGACCTGTTTTGGCTCATCAAAATTAACAACTGGAATCGCAGATAATAATGCCTTTGTATACGGATGGAGAGGCTGTGCATATAATTCCTTTTTCGTGCCAATTTCCACCACTCGCCCTAAATACAAGACGGCTACACGATCACTAATATGTTTGACCACACTTAAATCATGCGAAATAAATAAATACGTTAACTGAAATTCCTCTTGCAAATCCATCATTAGGTTCAAGACCTGTGATTGCACGGATACATCGAGTGCTGAGACAGGTTCGTCTGCTATAATAAACGCTGGATTAATGGCCAGTGCACGTGCAATACCAATACGTTGCCGTTGTCCACCAGAGAATTCGTGCGGGAATTTTTGCATCGCGTCTTCTGGTAAACCAACCTTTTGCAAAAGCTCCTTCACCCGTTCTTTCCGTTGCTCTTTTGTGAACGTCAATTGTAACGCCATCGGTTCTTCAATAATGGCGCCAATACGCATTCGTGGATTCAGGGAGGCGAATGGGTCCTGAAAAATCATTTGCATTTGATTGCGATATTTTTGCAATTTACTCCCCTTCAAATGTTGAATTGGATGCCCTTTATACAAAATTTCACCTGCTGTCGGTTCCACAAGCTGCAAAATTGTACGCCCAAATGTTGATTTCCCTGAGCCGGATTCCCCGACAATACCGAGCGTCTCACCACGGAAAATTTCAATGGAAATATCGTCAACGGCTTTCACGACCCTTTTTTCTTCCTTCATCGACTTTCGCTTCACAGGAAAGTAGGCTTTTAAATGATTGATTTCAAGTAAGACTTCTTTCTCCGCCATGTACAAGCTCCCCTTCCTCTGTGAATAAATGACAACGTACCTTATGCTCATCTTGAATATGAAAAATCGCTGGCAGCACATGCTGACATTGCTCCATCACAAACGGACAGCGCGGTGCAAAACGACAGCCATCTGGCAATGCATAAGCTGGTGGCACAGTGCCTGGAATAGTAGGTAATCTTGTGGCCTCTGTGTCAAGGCTTGGCATCGTTTTTAATAAGGCGCTTGTATAAGGATGCTTCGGATTTAGAAATAACTCACGAACCGGCGCTTCTTCAACGATTTGCCCTGCATACATCACCATCACTCGATCGGCGGTTTCGGCCACAACACTCATATCATGTGTGATAAACAATATGGCGGAATGATGTTCTTCCTTCATTTTCTTCATCATCTTCAGAATTTGTGCTTGCACGGTTACATCCAGTGCCGTCGTCGGCTCATCGGCTATCAATAGCTGAGGATTATTGGACATCGCCATCGCAATCATGACACGTTGCCGCATGCCACCTGAAAGCTGATGCGGATACTCTGCAATAATCTTTTCTGCATTGGCAATGCCTACTTCTTGTAAGAGCTTTAGTGATTGTATCCATGCTTCTTTTTTGGATACCTTTTGATGCCGACGAATGGCTTCGATCATTTGATTGCCAATCGTGAAAACGGGATCCAACGATGTCATCGGTTCTTGAAAGATCATGCCGATTTCATTGCCTCTTATATGACTCATCTCTTTACTTTTATAGTCTAGTAGATTTTTACCATTCAGTTTAATGGTGCCTGCTGTGATTTCTCCAGGAGGTATCGGCAGTAAGCGCATAATCGACAAGGATGTAATACTCTTTCCACTGCCAGACTCACCTACAAGTGCCACGGTTTCGCCTTTACGGATAGAAAAACTAACATCATCGACTACTTTTGCCTGCTTACCATTTTTTAAATGAAATTGTATTTTTAAATGCTTTACTTCTAACAGCACTTGCTGCTCTTCTGCTCGTTCCACACGCTTCCCTCCTTCTCACGTAAGATTGGGTGGTGCATAGCGTATCGCAATATTTTTCATTTGCGTGTAATTTCTTAATGCGACAAAGCCTTTTTCACGACCTATGCCACTCTTTTTATAGCCACCAAATGGCATTTGAATCCCACCGGCCGCCCCATAATTATTGACGAACACTTGTCCAGCCTTGACGCGACTTGCCACATAATGTGCCGTATCCAAATCCTTTGACCACACACCTGCCACTAAGCCATAGTCGGTACTGTTTGCTAAAGTAATCGCTTCTTCGACTGTTGTAAAAGTCAAAACGGTTAATACCGGTCCGAAAATTTCCTCCTGTGCAAGCGCATGGTTGGCATCCACACCATCTAGGATTGTCGGCTCTATATAATAGCCGTTCTCATAACCCGCAATGGTCAATGTTTTGCCGCCTGTGATGACATAGCCATCGTCTTTCGCCTGTTGTAATAGGGCTGAAATCTTGCTATATTGACGCTCATTTAAAAGTGGCCCCATATCAACATCCGCTTCACCTGGTCCGACTGTTAATGCTTGAAATTTCTCCACTAACTGAGCGATAAACGACTCTTTTGCGCGCTCTTCAATGAGTAAGCGCGCGCCCGCTGAGCAAGTTTGCCCTGCATTTTGAATGATGGCGCGTAGTACCCCCTCCACAGCCTGTTCCATCGACGCATCTGCAAAGACAATGTTTGGCGATTTCCCGCCCAACTCTAATGTCACAGGTACAACATTTTCGGCTGCCGCTTTCATGACAGCAATACCTGTAGGAACTGACCCTGTAAAGGTAATATGATTAATATCAGGATGAGCTGTTAAATATGGACCTACATCACGCCCTAATCCCGTAATATGTTGAAAAATACCTTTTGGCAATTTATCGGCAAACCATTCGGTCATAGCATGTGTCGTCAATGGCGTATCTTCTGCACTCTTGACAATCACCGCATTGCCCGTTGCAATCGCAGCAGCCACACTTCTTGCTGTAATTTGAATCGGATAGTTCCACGGCACGATATGTACAGTAATTCCTACCGGTTCTAGCACGACCGCATTTAAAAGTCCATCTTCAATCGGAATCGTATCACCCATAATCTTATCGGCAGCACCACCATAAAACTCAAAATAACGCGCTGCCGCTTCTATATCTGCACGAGCCTGTGTCAATGGTTTCCCCACATCGCGACATTCCAGCAAACTCCATTCCTCGGCATGCAAGCGGATATAGCGCGCGCACGCTACGAGAAGTTGACCACGTTCAAACGCCTTGACCTGACGCCACTCTTCACTTTCAAACGCCGAACGCGCAGCTCGTACCGCCTCATTTACCTGTGCTTCACTGGCGTTAATGATTTGTGCAAGTACCTCACCTGTAGACGGATTCGTGACATGTAATATCTCTTCACCGTCTGCGTGAACCCACTCACCATTGATAAACATTGGAATCTTTTGCATGTTACCCCTCCTATAAGCCTCGGCCTCCGTCGACATGTAAAGTCGTCCCGGTCACCATGCTGGCCCCATCTGATAATAAGTAACTAACTGCACCGGCAATATCATTTGGATCGATTAAGCGCCCAAGAGGTACCGATTGGACAAAGACATCCTGCTTCGTTTGTTCCACATCTGCGCCATGTGCTGTAAACTGTGATAGCATCTGTGTATCAGCTGGCCCTGGATGAATCGTATTAACACGAATTTGGTAGGCGGCAAGCTCGATAGCCATCCCTCTTGTAAAGCTTTCAGCCGCTCCTTTCGAAGCAATATATGCTTGTAAACCTGGCCGTGGGCGCACCGCGGAAATCGACGCAATCGTTACAATTGACCCTTTTTTTCGCTCCTTCATATAGGGCACAATCGCTTTCGTCGTAATAAATAAACTTTTGACATTGACGTCCATTAAACGATTCCACTCATCCATTGAAACTTCCTCAATCGGTGTTGCGGCCTGTGCAATGCCCAGCGCATTGACGAGTCCGTCTATCCGTCCATAGGTGTCATACACTTCCTTAAAAACGGCCTGAATGCGGTCCTCCTGCAAGACGTTTGCTTCATATGTTTGCAAATTTTCATGCGCGAGCTCGGCAAGTGAGGCCACCGATAAATCTAGCCCCACAACAATATTGCCCTGTGCGAGTTGGTGTTGCAGAATAGCCTTCCCCATGCCACCCCCAGCACCTGTCACAATCATAACTTGTTGCACTACTGCCATATTACACACCCCTTGCTACTAATTTCATGTTGGCAATTTCCTGACAAATCGCATCACCCATTTGAACGGTTGACGCCTGTCCGCCAATATCCGCTGTTTTCACAACGCCTTCTGTTAATACCGTTTCAATCGCCGTCACAATAAGATCCTCCGCGTCTGGTCTTCCAATATGACCTAGCAATAAAGCCAGAGACCAAATTTGCGCAATTGGATTGGCGATTCCTTTTCCGGCAATATCAGGTGCGGAGCCATGTACAGGCTCAAACATAGATGGGAACTCTTTTTCTGGATTTAAGTTGGCAGATGGTGACAGCCCAAGTCCACCGACTATTGCAGACCCTAAATCCGATAAAATATCGCCAAATAAATTCGAAGCAACGACCACTTCAAAATCTTGTGGCCGTTCAACGAAGTACGCCACTAGCGCATCAATATAAATAGACTCCAAAGTTAATGCTGGTGAAGTTTGCGCAAGGATGTTTTGCGTATGCTCATCCCAAAACTTCATCGAATGGATAATGGCATTTGATTTTGTGGCACTCGTAATTTTTGACTTGCCGTATTTATGGGCATAATCGCAGGCTGCTTGTACAATTTTTTCAATGCCAATGCGGGTCATAATTGTATTCTGAATGGTCATTTCCTGTGGTTGGTTAAGATAAATACGGCCACCACTATTAGAATATTCCCCTTCCGCATTCTCTCGGAAAATAACAAAATCTATATCCTTGCCTTTCGCAAGAGGTGAGGCAATACCCGGTAACGCCTTAATCGGCCGAAAATTCACGTATTGTTGGAATTGTTTGCGAATCGGCATGATTAATTCCCATACTGTGACATCATCAGGTACACGCGCATCACCAATAGCACCAAACAATATCGCATCATAGCCCTTTAATGTAGCGAGGGCATCTTGTGGCATCATGCAACCATGCTGCATGTAATAATCTGAGCTCCATGGGAAAACCGTTGTTTCTATTTGTAGCGATGAATCTCGCTGCTGAAGTTGACTAAGGACTTTCAATGCTTCTGCCATCACTTCCTTGCCAATGCCATCACCTGGAATAACCGCGATTTTTATTGGTTTGCCCATCATGCATCACCTGCTAAAAATTTTAATGCCGCTAAGCGATAAATCGCCGTTGTTTCGGCTAGTTCTTCAATATCGACATACTCATCAATTTGGTGTGGGATTTCACGATCACCCGCCCCAATTGTCACGATTGGTACGCCATGCACATGGAGAAATGTACCATCTGTTGCTCCAGGCACACCGTTGTAAATCGGCTCTTTTTCCGTCACTTGTGCAACGGCCTCGTAAATGGCCTGGACAACAGGCTCTTCTTTAGCGGTTGCTGTCGCTGGACGATTATCTAGCACTGTAAGCTCCGCCTTAAAGTCAGCATCATCTGCTTGCAATCGTTTAATAATGGCCTCAATCTTCCCCAGCAACTCATCATGATCCTGCGCTGGCACGGTCCGAATATCCAGCGTTGTCATACAGTGATCAGGAATGACATTAATTTGCGCATCCCCTTTCACGGGTGCGCGTAAAATTGTCGGCGTAATCGACGGCCAGTTTAACATCGGATCACGCCCTAGACGTGCCTGTTCTTCTTTTTCTAATTTTTCAAGCTCAACAATAAAGCGAGCCATTCGCCAGTTAGGATTAATGCCACTCCAAGAAATCGCTCCATGCGCCATTTTGCCAAAAATATCAACCTTTAAGCGAATAGCTCCCCGTTGTGCGATACAGACATTGTTTTCTTGAGGCTCACAAATAATCGCTCCGTCTACCCCATCTGCCCAGCCCTTTTTAATAAAGTCTTTAATCCCGAGCATAAGCCCTTCTTCATCACACGGTATACATAAAATAATCTTGCCTGTAAATTCCTCCTGATCCAGTAACAATGACTGACAAGCTGTAATCATACATGCAAGATTTCCTTTTGTATCATTGGTGCCACGCCCATACATCCGACCATCAACCATTTCCGCACCGAATGGATCATATGTCCATGCTTCACGATTCCCTTCTGTTACAACATCTGTATGTCCTTCGAATAATAAGGTCTTACCGGGCTTACCCGAATCGATAATACCAATCACATTCGGTCTTCCCGGTACAACTTCCTCCACATGGGTTTCAATGCCAATATCTCGTAAATACTGTGCTACCGTATTGGCCATTTCTTGTTCATTGCCAGTGGGATCATTTTCACGAAATACACTATCAATTTTTACGAGTCTTTGTGTTAACGCAATCACCGTTTCTCGATCACGTACATAGGATTCCGTTGTCTTCAAGCTTGTTACTGTCATTCATAAGCCCCCCTCATTTTAAAGAATATTCAGAATTCATTTTATTTTAACATTGTCTATTTACCAATATATTAGACAATATGTTAATAAATCATAGAATCCTATTAACTTTTTGTTTAATCGAAAATCGCTACTTTACGACGAAATATTCTATAAATAACAGAATTTCTTTTAGCAGTCGTCGGAACTACTGGGCGGTTCTGCTCCTGACCTTAGCTGTAATGATGATAGGCACATAAAAAACAAATATAATAAGGAAATAAAGAAGACCACCCATCGTGAACTGCACCCCAATTGTTAGACACAATCTAACAATTGGGTGCAGTTCATCACACGTAGTGGTCTTTTTCCAATGCTAATCATTAGTTAAATTACGTTAGAAGTAATTGTAATTAATTTAATCCCAATATTTATCCATTAAAGATATTGACCAATTTGGCTGTTTCACATCTCCTTTTGGTAAGAACTCTTTCATTACAGGTTTTATATCAATAATAGGAGTTCCGTCTATCGCATCTAATCCTTTAACAATTAATGATCTTTGTTTTATATCTATTAGTTCTACAATAGTTACCCCCAATTTATTGGGTCGATTTTTTCCTCTTTGTGCAAAAATGCCAACCTCGGGATAATTTTTATTGTTTCTAGGATGTCTTGCTTCGTACTGAATTTTTTCATTATCAACCTTATCTAAATAAAAAATGATTTCCAAGTGGGAAAATTCGTCAATACCCTTTAAAGATAATTCATTAATATTTTCCGTAAGTTCAATTGTTGATATGATTGTACCCCAATTATCATCCTCGATTTCTTTTCTATTATTATTTACAATCGCTACTGGCTGTATAGAATACTGCATAATCAACTCTCCTCAAATTAGGACTTTATTTTTAGAATTCCCACAAAAAAGTCATTCTCCTTGAATTTGTTCACCTACTCATATTAAGAAGAGAATTAAACAACCTTATACAATAAAATCCTTGTTAAACTAACCTGCTCTGTTAGTAAAAAAGCGTCTTCACTTGTTGTAGAAAACGCCCCTTTAGTTTGAATAAGTGGTTTTTTAGATCGTTTCCAAAATCTCTTTTGACATTTCACCTAGTTCTTCTGCGTGTTCAACAGGTGTTTCAGCCACTCTTTTTAAATACTCTTTTAACTGAACTCTTGACTCTACTGGCAATTCGATAACCAAAAAGTGCAAAACAAACCACTTCCAGCTATTATCATCTGAAGATAAAACATCTTGCACCTGTGGGACAATTCTTCCGGAAAAGTTAAAAGTAATCCTAATACACTTGGTGCCACAGCCCCAATTCATATCTTGAATCCATTCGAGGAGATTAGGCAGCAAAGGTAATATTTTATCTCTATTTAAAGGCTTTGCAAGAGTGGTTGTTCTTTTTAATTAACTATCTCATTTCTATCTTCATGATAATATATGGAATACAAATCATTTAATGTAACTTTACCAAATGCAAAATCCACCACATTTCTCTCAACTAAAAAAGATGTAAGCGTACTTAATAAACTTGCTTCAGAACTTGGTAAATGTATTAGGGACATTCCGTTTGTAAGTGTTTGAAGTTTTATATTTGGAAATAGCTCGCAAAGTTGTTTTTGAGTGTTATCTTCCATGTTTTTTACTCGAATAGTTTTAATATGCGCTTGACTAAAACCTTGGATTACTTGATTGGTATCAACTAGCTTTCCTTTATTAAATAAGAAAATTCGGTCTGCATATTTCTCTAAATTATCAAGTAAATGGGAGGCAATAATAATAATCTTACCTTCCGCCTTTTTCTTTAATAATATTTTCGAAATAATTTCTACATTATTTGGATCAAGTCCGTTCATTACTTCGTCCATCATCATAATTTCCGTATTTGTGACAATTTGCATTGCAAAGCATAGACGTTGGCGCATACCAAGTGAATACGTGCCGGTTTTTTTATTCACATAATGCCCCATATTTAATGCTTCGATTGTTTCATCAATCAGTTTTAAATCGGTTTGCCACATTGTTGCAAACATTTTTAAATGCTCTCGCCCACTTAAGTGATTATACAAATCACTTTGGTCTGGCATCATCGACACGATTTTATGAATTTTTACTTCATTTGATTTATTCGAGTAACATAGACCATCCTTAAATACTACCTTTCCTTTCATAGGTTTCACATAATTCATTAACACATTCATAAATGTTGATTTTCCCGTTCCATTTGGTGCAACAAGCCCGATCATTTGACCTTGCTCAAATGTCATTGAAATATCATTTAACACTTTATTTCCCCCAAATTGCACGGTAATATTTTGCAGCTCAATCACCTTTACCCCCCCTATTTAATTAGCTTATATCGCCTATTCAATGAAATAAGTATCATTAAAAAAATGACAACCCCTGCTAGTCCAAGTAACAGCTGGAGTCCTAAAGTAAAATCTAAATGTTCGTTCATATAATAAAAATTTCGCCTTTTTGAAATAATTTGACCTACTTGAATGTAAGATGTCGGATAGTATTGAACGTCCCAAAAATAGCCGACGTAACGGCTGGAATAAAAATTCTCGCCAAAAATAAGGAGCAAGCCAACAACGAAATTTACCATCTCACTGCGGAATATAATACTGCATAACAGCACAATGTTGATAATGACGATAAACCAGGTGAAAAGCAAAATTAAGGATTGTTCTAAAAACGTACCTAATATCATCATTTCAAATTTACCTTCCACACGCCAATCGAGATGAGCTACATACACAGGAGATGGTAAATTAAAATTCCCAAAACCGGATTGTAAGCCTATGATAAAGATGCCAACTATAAGCGGTACAAATAATCCCACGCTACCTAGTAGTGCAACTAACATTTTCACAAGTAGCTTTTTCCAATCACTAATTGGAAATCCCTTTAAAATAGATCGATGACGTTGATCTTTTTTAACAATATCAATTGATAAAAGAAGTACACAGACAATTAAAATAATTGGAAGTACTCCCTTTAATAAGCGTTCGAACGTTTGAAGAGCTGTTCGTTGTTCAAAAATTTCCAATGATAACTCATAATCTGCTTTCGAATAAGTATCATAACGGACAACCTGCTCTAAATAGGCGTAGAAAGCATCATCTTCTGCATACTTGTTATTTTTTATAAAATACTTTGAATTATATGAAAATGCTTCATTTCTATATGTAATCGAATTCGTAAAGTAGTACCAATCGCGAGTTACATCTGCATATTTTTTTAAATCCCCCTCATCTAATGCATCTAATCTTTTTTTATCTACAGGGTTAACTTCCTTAAATATTTCAATAGCATAAATAACGGAAGGATGAACATCATTTAAATCTTGCCCCTCCATATGGTCTAAAAATTCCTGACGTGTTAAATAGCGCGCCTCAATTTCTTCATATTCAACACTTTCAATCGGATTGTAAGTTGGCGCTATTTTAAATACATAAAAAAAGGTTGCAAAAGCAAGCAAAAAATATATTGCTAAGTTTTTTTTATTCGTAAAAAACTGCTTGAATTCAAATTTAAAATAACTCCACATGCTTATAATACCTCCCCTATGCCCTACTGATTTTTCCTGTTGTGAAAAATGTTTTAATCACGAATAACATTAAAATAATACTTATACATATCATGATTAAGCCTAAACTCATAGTAATATCAACAGGCTTCGCTAAATCTAATGGGAAGCCTCGTAAAATATCATTGAAGTTCATGAAATTAAAAGGATTATAGGGGATTAAACTAATAAGAGATGGAAAAATCATCGGTAAAAAGAATAAAATAAAGTGTACAAATAATGTTAAATACATATTTTTCAGTAACACATTTAAAATAATCGACAACAGCATTACAAAAATTGAAATTACCATCATATAACCAACGCTCATAGCAATATATTGACTCGTAGATATTAATGTGGCCTTTCCTACATATATCCCTACAGGCTCTAATGGGTTTCCAAGTCCATTTATGATCCACAATGGAATTGCACAAATAAAAATGAGCAAAATGCTTGTAACTATGGATAAAAAAGCAATAATGCATTTAGATAAAATATAGTAATCAAATCGGACAGGAAAGCCCTGAATTATACTGGCATGCTCAAAGTCATCAAGTAAAATAGAACTTGTATGGAAGCTAATAAATATGTACCAGCCTGCTCCAATGTGTACAAAGAAAAATAATAAAAACGGCATGTACTGAAATAAATCGGAAATTGTATCCTTTCCCTCATCAATCATCCTCTTAAAATACAGATAGTCCATAGAATTTTGCAATTTAGAAGGTAATAATTCTGCAACATTTTCATAACCTTCTAATTCGAATGCCTCTTGCCTTAGTTCTGCGAGTTGAAGTGAAGTCTCATAATACATAGATTGTTTGTCCATCGTTAATGCTGCTATTTGTAAAGCAATATGGCTTTTTTGTTTTACTAAATTTTTATATAAGTCGCTTCCGTCTCCTGTTTCTAAAGCATCTTTAACTTGAAACTTGGAAAGTATAACTTGTGCTGAATAATAATCACCCTTTTTCTCGACAATTTGATTACCAATGGCTTGTGCATTTATATAAAACATAAAGCCAAAAACGATAATAACAACAGCGACTAGTACGACTAAGTTTTTCCGATTCGCTCGCTCAATAACTAGACCCACTTTTAAAGCTCTTAGCACCTTCATCCTCCTCACTTTTCAATCAAAGCATTTACAGTAATATAATAAGATATTATGAATATTTTTACAATTCTTACATTTCAAAGATTTCAATATAAAGTTTGTATATTTCGAAGGAAAAGATATTCATTTGGAGGGGTTTCAATTAACTTCTTTTTGAAAGCAATAATCGCTGGCGATGATGTGCCGATGGTAGCCACCTTACGATTTGTACCTTCACCAGCTCCCCAATAAGAACTGTTGTCTTTAAATCATTGTCAGCATCCTCATAATTAGTGTCAGCGCATAGCATTACTAATTCTTCAAGGAGTACATCATCTTCAGGTGCACCCACTTTCCACTTTAGCTTGCGTTGAATTTCACGTTGTTTCTTCTGTAGTTTCCTAACTTTTTCATCTGTATAAAAACTGACATACTCACGTCCACAGTTAGGACAGTTGAAGTTTGTCTTTCTTTAGGTGTTTCACATAGAAAATTTGCCCACATGACTTGTTACACTTGGCATAGATTGGTTCCATGTTATTCACTACCTTCCAATCGTGTCGGTACTTCTTCATCATTCATTGAGTCAATCCTATCCAGTTCATCAGCCAATGCTCCTGCATGCTTTGAGATTGCTCGTAACTTCTGTTGAACTCTATCTGTGCTCATCCCTACTTCAACGGTAATGCCTTTTACTTCTGTCATTGTTTATCCCTCCACAATTCATAGTTAATTGCATAATAAAAAGCCCACACTCAAATGAATGCAGACTTTTATTGCAAGATGTAAGGTGAGACATACAAGGATTTGCACCTTGTATGGTAAATTTCGTGGTATCTCATTTCTGCCCAATATTGCTGAAGCTTCAGCACCCTTTTACCGAGAGCCATTAGCCTACACCGCTACATTGCATCAGGCGTTGATGTTTCGATGGTTTCACCGTTGTTACAAATAAGAAGTTTAGCTTTAAACTCTATACTTGTTGAGAGTTTCTGCAACATACTTAATTCATTAGCCAACTTTTCTATTTCAACCAATCCCTCACTTTGTAATT
>NZ_PYWI01000050.1 GCF_003049575.1 Lysinibacillus parviboronicapiens
TGTCTGCTATGTTCGCTGGTTGACCGGTACGTTTACGCTTTTTCACTTTGACACGACAAGACCAATTATATTTTTGCATCACTCTTTGTACCGTTTTTTCTGCGATTTCTGGAAATAAAGTAGCGATACTACGATAGCCATAACGATATTTATGGGCTGCACAAGCTTCACGAATCGCTTGATCTCGACTATCTTTATTGGACAGTATTCCACGTTGTTTTCGTCAACGGTATAAGGTGCTCTCGCCACGCCCATATGTGCACAAATGGTTCAATCGCTTTCATTTTTATCTCAATTGGATAACTTACTCTTGTACCCATAGAAAAAACACCTCCACGTTGATTGTTTGGTATTCAATACCCGTTTTTCAACGAAAGGTGTTTTTATTTGTCTCATATTTTTAGGTCAGTGCAGTAGGCTACTATTTTTCTGATAGCTCTTTATGATTAACGTAAGGAACAAGCCATCTTTAAGACCACTGCGTCATCAAAATATTGCGGATCGTAACCTGTTAACTCTCTAATTTTATTCAATCGATAGCTGAGGGTATGGCGATGAATGTTTAACTGTTGCGCACAAAGCTTGAGTTGTAAATTGCAATCAAAAAAAGCTTGTAATGTTTCAATTTGCTTCGTATTTAGGTTGTTGAGAACGCGCTCCTGAAAGGCTTTTACTTCATCAGAATCTCGATTTTTCATGAGTGAAAATAATTCAATATCTTCAAAATAAGTCATCGTGTTATTTGTACTGGCCAATGCCAGGGCGGTTTTGGCCCCATTATAGCTATGAGGGAGTTGAGACAGGTTATTTACAGTAGGACCAATACCTATTTGCAATGAAGCTAATTTCTGTTTCTTTTTTCGTAAAGCTTTGAAAATTTGTTGCTGGACATTTTTATTACAGTTAGTTAGTAATATGTAGTATTCGTGTAGTTGACTATGACCTGAAAGTACAGGTTGTTTATAAAATAAATCCTCAAAAAACAATGTAATACTATTAGCTGAATCGAAGGGCTCTTCTATATGCAATAGTAAAATTTGGAAAGGTGCTTCCAATGAGAACGGGAGCTTTTGCATGCGTTCTTGTAAATTTGCATCAAGTTTACTACCATGGACAAGTGCTTCAAAGATATAGTCGTTATTTTTACGTTGCCATTCACTTTTAGATTCTACAATAGCCTGATGTGTCATGATTTCAGTGGTTAGTTGTACTAGGTTGGCAATCTCAAGCATTTCCTCCGAATGACCAGTTATCCCTATAACACCGATCACTTCATCCTGATACATAATTGGCATATTGATACCAGGTTTAGTATTTGGGTATCTGTCTATATTTTGCTCATTAATGATAAGTGTATTTTTTGTCTTTGCAACAACTAAAGCTCCTTCATGAATATTTTCAATCCTCATTTTATCCCCTGAGGCTAAAATAACGCCGGTTGGACTAATGACGTTAATATTGCGATGTAACCGTAACATTGTTTGATGCACAATTTCTTTTGCTAATTTTATTGTTAACATTTTATACACCTCGCATAAAAAAACACCTGTTATATGACAGTTAATTTATACGTTAATTATAATGTTTTCTGAATTTTTTGTCATTATAATAAATTGTAAGCGCTTAATATCATAAGATTTATTAAAATATACCAAAGATTTGAATATTGGTAAATATAACATTTAGGTAAATGTGAATTGCCGTAAACAGTGGAGGTATGAAATGAAAGTCATTATTAGTCCAGATTCCTATAAAGGTACTTTGTCGGCAATAGAAGTTGCGAATGCGATGCAAGCAGGCATCTTGGACGTTAATCAATCGATTGAAACTGTCGTTCTACCAGTAGCAGATGGTGGAGAAGGTACGCTAGCCTCTCTCATTGCCTCAACGAAAGGGCGATATTTTACAGCAAATGTCGTTAATCCATTGGGAAGGATGATTGAGGCCCAGTATGGTGTGCTTGGGGATAACGAAACATGTGTAATTGAGATGGCACAGGCCTCTGGAATTACGCTGTTGCAGGACAGTGAGAAAAATCCTGAACTAGCCACAACATATGGGACAGGTCAGTTAATAAAGGCTGCTCTTGATGAAGGATTTAGACAGTTTATTATCGGCATTGGCGGTAGTGCAACGAATGATGCTGGTATTGGGATGTTAAAAGCACTTGGTCTGCAATTCAAGAAGGAAGACGGGACAGCAATCGCTGATGGGGTATCAGCATTGTTAAATTTAAAGACAATAGACGTAAGTCACTTGGATTCGCGTTTGGCTGAAGCCAATTTTATTATTGCATGCGATGTAGATAACCCATTGATTGGGGAGCATGGGGCAACGGCAATTTTTGGACCACAGAAAGGAGTGAAACAACAGCTAATAAGCCATTACGATAATTGTTTAAAGCATTTTGCAGACATTGTTGAAAAACAATATCATATTCGCTTACACGATTATAAGGGAGCAGGCGCAGCTGGGGGGCTTGGAGGTGCATTAATAGCTTTTTTACATGGTACTTTTCATGCAGGTATTGAAATTGTGATAAATGCTGTGCAGTTAGAAAAGCATTTAGTAAGCGCACAATTTGTGATAACAGGTGAAGGTAAATCCGATTGTCAAACATTACACGGAAAGGCACCATTAGGGGTAGCAAATGTTGCAAAAGCAACAGGTGTGCCCACGGTTTTATTGTCGGGCTCTATAGATGAAAGCGATAGATTGGCATTGCTTGAACATTTCGTTAAAGTCGAATCTTTAGTCGATACAAATACTACTTTACAGCAGGCAATACAAGAGCCTTATCACTTCATTCGCCTGAAAACAAAAAAGATATTTGAACATTATATACAAATGGGGGCTGAGTAAATGTTGTTCATCATTATTTTAATAGGGGTATTATTTGTTGTGCTGGGAACTGCCAAGTTGAAGTTACATCCATTTATAGCCCTATTAATAAGTGCATTCTTTGTAGGTATTGCATCAGGTATGCCATTACTAACAGTTGTTGAAAGTATTAATATGGGCTTTGGTGGGTTGATGACAAGCATAGGTTTAGTCATTGTAGCAGGTACTATTATTGGCTTAATCTTAGAAAAATCAGGTGCGGCTTATCGAATGGCGGAAGTCGTATTACGAATAGTTGGCCCAAAACGTCCACAATTAGCAATGTCATTAATCGGTTATATTGTGTCAATCCCTGTATTTTGTGATTCAGGTTTTATTATTCTATCGAGTTTACAAAGATCTTTAGCAAAGCGTGCGAATGTCACTATTGCTTCAATGGCAGTTGCTTTGGCCACAGGATTATTTGCAACTCATGTGTTAGTACCTCCTACCCCAGGGCCAATTGCGGCAGCAGGAAATATTGGTGCAGCAAATTATCTAGGAACAGTGATCGTTATAGGTTTGTTAGCAGCAATCCCCGCAACATTTGTTGGCTATTTATGGTCGGTGAAAGTTGCAACGAAAATTCGTGTACCTGAAGACGACTTAGAAGCATTAGATTATGAAGAAATACTAAAATCATTTGGTAAATTGCCTTCAACGTTTAAAGCATTTTTACCAATTGTACTACCTATAGTTTTAATTGCAGTTGGTTCTGTAGCCGCATTAGTTGGTGATTCTGAGTCTACATTGAATGTTATTTTGAAGTTTTTAGGTGCTCCTACAGTTGCTTTATTTTTAGGTGTCGCAGCAGCTTTTTTACTCCTACCTGACATGAATGAGGAAACATTAACTGGTTGGATTGGTGAAAGTTTAAAAGAGGCCGCTCCGATTTTATTAATTACAGGAGCGGGCGGTTCATTTGGTACGGTTATTAAAAATGCTGGGGCGGGTGAAATGCTACAAGAGATGGATTTAGGCATGTTTGCTTCAGGAAGTTTATTCCTACTCGTGCCATTTATCGTAGCGGCGGCATTAAAAACAGCACAAGGTTCATCTACAACAGCACTTGTTATTACGTCTTCACTTGTAGCACCAATACTAGTAACCCTTGGCATTGAGGGTGCAGTTCCGCTAGCACTAGTGGTTATGGCTATTGGGGCGGGAGCCATGACAGTTAGTCATGTGAATGACAGCTTTTTCTGGGTTATTACACAATACAGTGGGATGGAAGTTACACAGGCGTATAAGGCACAAACAGTAGCAACATTATTACAAGGACTTGTAACAATTCTTGTAACGATGATTTTATGGTGGATATTAGTTTAATAAGTAAAGGGAGCTACCTTCTGGGATGCTCTCTTTTTTGTATAATAGAATGATAGAAAGGAAGTTATAAGATTGAAAAATTTTTTAGTAGGGCTATTTATTATGTTTTTATTAGCTGGTTGTACGATGCCAGTGGAACCGGAAAAAAAAGCAGTAACAGCAGGACAGCAAATGCTTGTACATTTTATTGATGTGGGTCAGGGAGATTCAATTTTAATAGAATCACCAAATGGCAAAACGATGCTTGTAGATGGAGGTGTCAAAGGGGCTGGACAGCACATTGTTTCTTATTTACATGAACTAGGTGTGAAAAAGCTTGATATTGTAGTAGCAACACATCCAGATGCCGATCATATTGGTGGCTTAATCCCTGTGTTGAATTCAATTGACATCGAGCAATTTTACGATTCAGGGAAAATACATACATCCCAAACTTTTGAAGATATGCTGACGCTTATTGATACAAAAAATATACCTTATAATGTGCCGAAAACAGGCGACCATATTATGCTTGATGAGAAAATAGATGTGACAGTGCTAAACGCCAATGAAACTGCATCGGATAATAATGATGCATCAATTGTATTAAAACTTACTTATGGTGATATATCATTTTTATTAACGGGGGATGCAGGTGTTGCTTTAGAAAAAGAAATGCTAGCGCAAGATGTTAAAGCAACGGTCTTAAAAGCAGGACATCATGGCTCCAATACGAGTAGCTCGCAAAGTTTTATTCAAGCAGTACATCCAGAAGTGACTATTTTGAGCTATGGTAAGGACAATAAATATGGGCATCCACATGTTGAGGTTGTAGAGCGTTTACAAGCGATTGGTAGTAAAATTTATGCAACTGCCGAGACGGGGTCAGTTATCGTATCAACAGATGGGGTAAACTATGATGTAAGCGCAAACGAGTGGTCGGAAACAGTTGCCACAACATCTCCAACCCACAATGTTACGGTAGAACTTATTAGCAAAGATTTAGTAAATGAAGTAGTTACTATTCAAAACAACGGTATAGAAGCAGTGGCACTGAAAGATTGGCAGCTCGTTTCAATTGAGGGTAACCAAATTTTCAACTTTCCAAATGTGACATTACAGCCTGGTAAAACGATTTATGTAACGAGTGGGTCAGACGCACGTGAGGGTCAAAATTATTTAAAATGGACAACTAGACAAATTTGGCTAAATGATGGAGATGCCGCACAATTACGGAATGCGAAAGGGGATGTTGTCAGTGAGCTCGACTAAATATACTTTAGACCGTATTGAAGATGGTTATGCTATTTTTTTAAAATATCCAGATGAGGTAGAGCAAGTAATTTTATCGCTAGCTGCAATTGATAAGCAAATTCAAGCTGGTGACCGTGTGCTTATAGAGGAAATCGGTGACACATACCATATTGAAGTTTTAAACGAAGAAACAGCACAAAAAAAGGCTGAAATTCACAGTTTAATGGAAAGATTACGCAGAAAAAATAATCATCTTGATGGTTGAATGAATTTTCCTGCAAAGTTCAAGGTTCTATGAAAGATACTAGCTTGTCAGTTTCTATGCCACACTAAAATATTATGTGAGTAGAACACGTAGTTGTTTTACTTACATTTTGTCTGTTGAAGATACAGTTCGCAAAACAAAGCGGTTGAAGGAGCAGGAATATGCACAAAATGGCATGCTAACAATTCTGAAAATATGCTAAAATAAGCGGTATGAATGCTTTTTGTTCAAGTAGAAAAGAAGCTAGGAGCTGACACAATGTCAATTAATACAATTATTTTTGATTTAGACGATACGCTTTTATGGGATAAAAAATCTGTAAAAACAGCATTTGAAAAAACTTGTCAATATGCGGCAACGATACATACGGTAAATCCAGCTGACTTAGAAGAAGCGGTGCGCAAAGAAGCACGTGCGCTTTACGAAGGCTATGAAACATATGATTATACGGTGTTAATCGGCATTAACCCATTCGAGGGGCTTTGGGGAACATTTGATGATTCGACTGAAAATTTCCAAAAGATGAAAGGGCTTGTACCAGGGTACCGTACAGAGGCGTGGACTAAGGGGTTAGCGGCTCTTGGAATCGATGATGCGAAGCTAGGGGCTGAACTGGGAGAACATTTTGTAGCAGAACGCAAAATGTCGCCATTTCTATATGAAGATACTTTTGCAGTTTTAGATGAGCTGAAAGATAAGTATCAACTCATATTACTAACAAATGGCGCACCAAGCCTACAAAACTTAAAGTTAGAAATTACACCGGAAATTGCACCATATTTCAACCATATCATTATTTCAGGAGACTTTGGTAAAGGTAAACCAGATGCATCCATCTTCGAGCATGTGATAGAAAAGGCTGGTATCACAGCTGACGAGGCAATTATGGTTGGTGATAACTTAAATACTGATATTTTAGGTTCCTCTCGTGTTGGAATGCGTAATGTTTGGATTAACCGTGAAAACAACAAACTAACGGGGAATGTAACACCAACATTCGAAGTAGATTCTTTAACAGCATTATTAGAGCTTGTGAAAGAGCTTTAACAGCAACTATTTACAGGACAAGTACTGATTCTTTTAGGAACAGTACTTTTTTTCTTGAACAATAGATACTCTTTGATGGTGTTGGGATACATTTAAAGGGAAATCAATTGTCTGAAAATTAAATATATACTATTATTATTTATAAACTTAAACACTTTGAATTTAGTGATTTCGATAATTATATTCATTTGCTTCATAATAAGAAAGCGCTTACTTTATTTGATTTAGAAACTAGTCTTGTAGCTGTAAGAATAGATATAAATTGAGGGAAGTAAAGCTATTTATAAATGGGGAATATATCGAATCTTCTTCTCAAACATTGTTCGAGGTGAAAAATCCTGCGACTCAGGAAATAATTGCAAAGGTTCATGAAGCAAGCTTTGAAGACGTGGATTGTGCCTGTGAAGCAGCGCGGCAAGCTTTCGAAAAAGGGCCTTGGCGAACAATGCCTTTATCTGAACGTTGTGCCGAGTTTCCACGTTGTTAGCATAAAAGGTAAATTCCAAGGTGTAATTAACGCAGCAACCCCAACCGGTTCATAGCGCGTATAATTTAAATACGCATCATCCATTGGGTATACCTCGCCGCCCTCATGTTCCATAAAGTCAGCAAAAAATTTCAAATTTTCCGTGGCTATTTTAGTGCAACGTACCATCTTGGATGAATTCCTTACACGTTTTAAAGAAGCGGCTGCAGCATTAGTTGTTGGTGATCCACAAGATTCAAAAACGAATATGGGACCAGTCGTAAGTGAAACACATTATAACAAGGTAACCAGCTATTTAAGAATCGCTGAATATGAAAATTCGACGCGTATTTACGGAGGAGAGCGTCCTGATTTACCAGCACCTTTAAGTACGGGCTACTATTTGCAACCGACAATTTATTTACAAGAAAATCCGCAAGGGCGCATTTGCCAAGAGGAAATTTCCGGTCCTATCGTTACAATTATTCCGTTTCATACAGAGGCAGAAGCACTTGAGATTGCAAACGGTACAGAGTAAGGTTTAAATGCAGTTGTCTGGACAGAAAATCTACAACATGCACACCGAATCTCACATGATGTCCGTGCAGGTACGATTTGGGTAAATTGCTGGTTTGTGCGTGACTTACGTGCTCCGTTTGGAGGTTTCAAAAAGAGTGGTGTAGGACGTGAAGGGGGCTACCATAGCTTGGAATTTTTCACTGAAGCAAAAAATATTTGTATTGCGTTGAAGTGAGGGCTAACATTCACTTCATTCGGTAGGGGTATCTCAGAAGTGTTTCTGGGGTACTTCTTTGTGCTATAAGTCTGTCTTGTTGCACAAAAAGCCGCCCAATAATTTATAGTTATTGGACAGCATCAGGTATTTAAAAGTGTACATTTAATGTCAGGTATATAAATGTAAAACCAAGTCCAAAACATAGTTGGACGATGGCACTTGCAATGAGATAACCTCGGGGTTCGCCAGCTTTTTTTCTATAATAAATTTGCATCGCGGAATACAGCGCAAATAAACAAAAAATAATTGACGCATGTACGGTATTATTCATCAGGTAGATACTAAATAAAATACTTGAAAATAATAGTAACATGATAGCATTTGCGATGGCATGCGCTACTGTGGCAGCGAAAAATCGTCGTTCAGTATGAGGCATCCTTTTCTTAGCGATCCATAATGATAGGTGTGAAAGTAATAGAAAGATATTTGCTATAACTAGTTTTCTTGAACGTAAATGATCATAGTAATATGCTAGGGCATCAAATCCTCTTTCGAGTTGTATTGCCTGCTGTGTTTGGACATTCAAGAAAATATCATTGGAAAAAACCTTCCATTTTTGTGTGGTGCCATCTGTATAGATAATAAGGACGTCCTCATGTGAGAAATAATCACTAGCTTTCCATTGTTCAGTTGACACTGTGACAGTGGGTGCTTGTTCCATTTGCAGTTGAAGGTTAGTTAAATACTGTTTATTAGTAAAGCACTGCTGAGGGACATTAAGACAGGATTCTTTTGCTATAAACGTTTCTTTATCCTCATTTGTGCGTGCATAGACTTGGGTAATTGTTTTTTTCGTATCTGTTGTGAGTGGAGGAGTGGTAGGCTCCTGTAATATCGACAAAATTAAAACTGTAAGTACAGCTAGAAAGAGCATGGACACGGCAGAGAATTTCCAAGATTTTTTCGGAGGTTGAAATTCGATAGCTGTAGGCGCTGTAATATGTTGCAGCATTTTATCCTGTTGTTGCTTTGATAGGTTCAACTTACGTAAATGTTGCCAAGACTCCTCATACTTCTTCATCCAATTCACCTCCAAGCTGTTTTTTTAATGCAAGAAGCGCACGTTTTAATGTGTTTTTTACTTTCCCTTCGTTCCATCCCAGTACATCACAGGTTTCCTGAATAGATAGACACTCGATTTTACGTAAAATAAGGACATCTCGATAAGCGAGCTTAAGTTTGTTAATAGCTAAGTAAAGTGCTTTAGCTTCTTCTTGTTGAATCAGCCATTGATGTGGGGTATGGGGAATGCTTGGTTCAAGCTCCACATCTTGATTTAAAAATGGTACAAATTGAATAAGCTTTTTTCTACGGTAATGGTCGTAGGCAAGGTTACGTGCAGTTCGCCTGAGCCAAGCGAGTTCTGCACCTTCTTTAATTGTTTGTTCATATTTGAAGTAACGAATAAAGGTTTCTTGTGTGAAATCCTCAGCTAATTTTTCATCATTGAGTAAGTAGTATAAGTATTTGAAAATCGTTTGATTATGTAAATAAAATAACTCTTCAATTGACAATACGTGCACCTCCTTTTCCTTAAAGACGAATGACTTTGAAAAAAGTATCTTTTAAGCAAAAAAAAAGCAGAGAGCACTAAACTCTCTGCTGAAATAATTAACATTACTTATAGGTCAATCGCTTTTACTTCATCAATATTTTCAAGTTGTGAAACGAATGCCAAGTCTTCATCTGTGACAACATTATCGACTGTTAACATCATAACAGCTGTTCCACCAATTTGAGCACGGCCAACTTGCATTGTGGCAATGTTGATATCTTTTTCAGCAAGCTTTGTTGCTACACGACCGATTGCACCTGGTTTGTCTGTGTTTTTAATATATAGAAGATGACCCTGTGGTACAACGTCAACAACATATTCTTCTACTTTGACAATACGTGCACCAAGACCGTTTAATAATGTACCAGCAACTGTGTGTGTTTCATTAGCTGTTTTTACTTCAATTGTAATTAAGCTCGTGAAACCTTTTGCAGTTGTTGTTTTGTGTTCGTTAATTTTCATGCCAATACGCTCAGATAGGTAACGAGCATTTACGTCATTGACATGATTACCATGATTTTTAGAAAGTAAGCCTTTTAGTGCATTTGAAGTTAATGGACGCACATCATAGTTTGCTACTTCACCTGCATATGATAAGTTAATTTCTTTAACCGGTTCAGCTGTTATTTGAGATAAGAATGACCCAAGTTTTTCTGCTAATTCGAAGAAAGGTTCTACCTGAGCAAGTAGTTCTTTCGGAATTGAAGGCATGTTTACTGGGTTCGTTACAGTACCTGTTTTATAGAATTTAATGATGTCATTTGATACGTCAACCGCTACAGACTCTTGTGCTTCAATTGTTGATGCACCTAAGTGAGGAGTTGCAATCACTTGTGGTAAAGTAAGTAGTTTGTGATCTGTTGCTGGCTCAGAAACGAATACGTCAAGCGCTGCGCCTGCTACTTTGCCTTCTACGATAGCATCGTACAAATCGTCTTCATTGATGATCCCGCCTCGTGCACAGTTAATGATGCGAACGCCGTCTTTCATCATCGCGAATTTCTCTTTATTGATAAGATTACGTGTTTCAGGTAGTAATGGTGTGTGTACTGTAATGAAATCAGCGGCTGCACAAATCTCTTCTACTGTAGATTTTGTCACACCAAGCTCTTTTGCGCGTTCATCTGTTAAAAATGGATCATATGCCATAATATTCATACGTTGACCTTTAGCGCGGTAAGCTACTTCTACACCAATACGACCGAAGCCAACAACGCCTAATGTTTTATTTTTAAGCTCAACCCCAACGTAAGATTTACGATCCCATTTACCGTTTTTAAGTGTGTTGAATGCTTGTGGAATGTGACGAGCAAGAGAAGTCATCATGGCAATTGTATGTTCAGCAGCAGAGTTCGTGTTACCATCTGGTGCATTGACAACGATAATACCGTGTTCAGTTGCAGCAGCAAGATCGATGTTATCTACACCTACACCGGCACGACCGATTAATTTTAAATTTTTAGCCGCTTCGATTACTTCACGTGTCACAGTTGTTTGAGAACGCACTAGTAATACGTCTACGTCGCCAATCTTTGCGATCAATTCCTCTGGTGCTAGGCCAGTGTCGATAATAACATTTAAATCTAAATCTTTTTCTTGGCGTAGAGGGAAAATACCATCTTCACTTAGTGGGTCAGCGATAAATACGTTAATAGTTTTTGTAGCAGTAGTCATTTGTAATTAGCTCCTTTAAATAAAATTAGTAGTGGTGGACTCTATATACGACAGTCTGAAATTTGCGAAATTGATACACTTTACAGCATGCAAACAATCTCCCTTCTTTTTCGAAAACAATATAAAAGCCTTCCGCGCCTTACAAACACACTCGGTGTGTCGTAAGGGGCGAAAGGCTGAAAAAACATTGGTTCGCGGTACCACCCTTAATTACTGCAGAAATTTGTTTGACATTTACTTGCAGTCTTAGCTATATGCGTAACGTGCATGTGACGGATAAGCTTACTTTGGATGTTCGGCTTATCTATTCAGGAGTGGAACTATATCGTAGAAATCACTGATTTACACCAACCATCAGCTCTCTTTGGATTCTCTTGCGACTAGCGTGTCTCCGTCGTTATATTTTTGTGTGATTAAATTTGATAACATCATAATCCCTATTGTTCACCTTTGTCAATATTTTTTCGGAAAAAGATTAAAAAACTTCACTTCAAAAGTCTGAAAATTAACTAATCACGAACGATTTTATATTTATTTTTATATATTGTTCGTCTTCTTAGAGAGGACAATGAAAGCGCTATCGCAATATACTAAAACAGTTAACATGGGCGTTCATCGACTTTTAAATGCGAAAAATAATCTGGGAATTAATTGGGATAATCTAGTTTATCTGAATAAAACTCACTTTCTTTGATGGAGAATGCGAACGTTTTCACCTTGTCACACTTTTGTCATTTTTTCGAAGTAAATAAGAGGGAAAGCAATGCTAAGAGAAGAATGTATGTAAATAATGTTAGATTTTTTGGGGGTGTGGCATGAAATACGATGTAGCAATTGTTGGTGCAGGACTGGCGGGACTAGTTGCCGCTTGTGAATTAGTTGATGCAAATCAAAAAGTACTGTTAGTAGATCAAGAACCAGAAAATTCAATGGGGGGTCAGGCTTTCTGGTCATTTGGTGGCGTATTTTTGGTGGATACACCCGAGCAAAGAAGGCTTGGCATAAAGGATAGTAAGGAGCTTGCATGGCAGGATTGGATAGGAACTGCTGGCTTCGATCGCTTGGAAGATGAAGATTCTTGGGCTAATAAATGGGCAAGGGCATATGTTGATTTTGCTGCTGGCGAAAAATATGAATGGCTCAAGTCAATGGGCATTAAATTTTTCCCTGTTGTAGGTTGGGCTGAACGGGGAGGCTCATTAGCTGGGGGCCATGGCAATTCGGTCCCGCGATTTCATATTGTTTGGGGTACTGGTCCCGGCATTGTGAAGCCTTTTGTTGACAAGGCGAAAAGGGCGATAAAGGCAGGTTTTCTAGACTTTAAGCCACGGCATCGTGTAGATGAGTTTATCCAACAGGATAATCGAATCACAGGTATTAGTGGTACAATACTGGCTGAAAGTTTTGCGCAGCGTGGGGAAAAGAGTTCCCGACTGGGAATCGGGGAATTTTCGTATGAAGCAACGGCGGTTATTGTAGCGAGTGGTGGTATTGGTGCAAATATAGATTTGGTACGCAAAAATTGGCCAGAGCGTCTCGGCACACCTCCAAAAAATATGGTTTGCGGTGTGCCTGCATATGTAGATGGCCGAATGCTAGAGATTACCGAGCATGCGGGTGGACGCGTCGTCAATCGTGACCGCATGTGGCATTATACTGAGGGCTTGAAAAATTGGGATCCTATTTGGCCAAATCATGGTATTCGTATTTTGCCAGGCCCTTCTTCATTATGGTTTGATGCAGAGGGTAATCGCTTTGGAGCACCAAATTTCCCAGGTTTTGATACGTTAAGTACGTTAGAAGCCATTCAGAAAACAGGGTATGATTATTCATGGTTCATTTTGACAGAAAAAATTATAGAAAAAGAGTTTGCTTTATCTGGATCTGAGCAAAATCCTGATTTAACCAATAAAAGTATTCGTGAAGTATTAAAACGTGTATTGCCCGGCCCACCTACAGCGATTCAAGCATTTAAAGATCATGGTGAGGATTTTGTTATTGCCTACGATTTAAAGGATTTAGTCGACGGAATGAATAAGCTTGCTGGCAATGAACTCTTGGAATTTATGAAAATTAAGGAGCAGATTTTAGCCAGAGACCGGGAAATGGACAATAAGTTCACGAAGGATTTACAGCTTACTGCCATTCAAGGTGCAAGAAATTATGTGGGAGATAAAATTGTGCGTGTTGCGAAACCACATAAATTTTTAGATACTAAAAATTGGCCACTGATTGCAGTAAGGTTAAATATTCTAACGCGTAAGACATTAGGCGGTTTACAGACCAATCTTGATGGTGCCGTACTCGGAATGAATGGTGAGCCCGTACCTGGATTGTATGCCGCCGGAGAAGTCAGTGGCTTTGGTGGTGGCGGTGTGCATGGCTACCGCGCATTAGAAGGTACATTTGTGGGAGGCTGCTTATTTAGTGGACGACAAGTTGGACGATATTTAGCCATTGATAAATAAAATATATTAAAATAGCCAGCAGTATCTTATCTCACTAGGAGGGAAGGTTACTGCTCGGGTGAAGTGCCTTATCGCTCGGGTGAAGTACCGTACCGCTCAGATGGAGATCGGGTATAGTGCTGTACCGCTCAGCTAAGGCGATCCCTGATCCCCCAGCTCAGAAGAAGTCATTGTAAGTTCAACTGGATGTATGGGTCGCTCTAAAACAGAAAACTTGTCACTATTTTGTTATTTAAAGTGCAAAAAAAAGCATCTTCCTAGTTGATTTGCCCCAAAAAAGTTAGACATATTTAGTTAAGCAACTTCTAAGACCTGAGTTCGGTACTCCACCGGGCTTAGGTCTTTTAATTTTGCCTTCATTCGTTTGTGATTGTAATAGTGAATATAG
>NZ_PYWI01000051.1 GCF_003049575.1 Lysinibacillus parviboronicapiens
CTTCTTCGTACAATTGAAGGATATGTAGTTTTAACTCGAGTGAATGTTTACTTCGCCCCATAAAAATGCTCCCCTTAGATAAACAGATTTTATTTTTTAATCTGTCTACCTAATAGGGAGCATATCACTGAGCATCTGGTCACCTCTATTTCTTTTACACAACAACTCTAGTGTGCATTATTCTTTCAACATTGTTATAAATCGTATTGCTTGGTGTTTAAATTCTAGTTTTTTCTTAAAACCTAATTTTTCATATAAATGAATAGCCCTCGTGTTAAATTTTGCCACTGTCAGACGGAGAGGTGCATGCGTTGTTTGTCGCACATGACTTACAATAAATGAAAAAAACTCTGTACCGAAACCTTTTCCAGTTAGGTCCGGTTTCAGGCCAATGCCTATATCGATCCCGTTTTCTAAATATGCATCAACTTCATGACCACTAGGTACTTGAGCAGATATTCCGGTACAGAAGTAACCAATCAACTGCTCTTTGTCATTGACAATGGCCTGATACGAATTATCGAGTATTTCTTTTAGGGTTTCAGTAGTAAGCTCATTATTATAAAAATCATAAGGTGCACTATACGTCCAATGTAAAAGCTCAGTTGCCCATCTGTTATCCATCTCTCTAACAAATAATTGCAAATTTTAGCCCCCCTTATTATGAATGTGATGTTAGTGGCCATAAAAAATGTTTCGTTTCCCTATTTACTACTGGACGAACGAACAATGTGTCTTCACTATTTGTGATAAATGCTGTCTCGATGTATGGACAATCAAAATCTGCAGTAAAATAGAAGTTTATGACTTCCATATCAGTAGAAACAACACAATTTATAATCTCTAAGCCAACTCTTTTTTTGCTAATAATATCAAAAATATGAAGTTCATGCTCTTGCTGTTCAAATATAATGATCACGTCTTCCTCTTCCACGTAGTAAATGGCGTCATGGAATACGAGGATTAAGTAAAACATTAGCAGATGTTCATTGTTTTTCACCCCTAAAATTGAAGATACAGGAGTTCTTGTGACTGCAAATTCCTTCATTAATGCAAAATCACCTTGATTGTTTATATCGAGCTTACGAACAGTAGCTTTTTCCGTCAGCTTTTTTAAATGACAGGTCTTCAAGCTAAAACTACTTTCTTGTACCTTTTCAAAACCAAACTTAGGATAAAAATCTAACACCGTGTCATTTGCGAATAGATAAATAAAGTCACAATCCTTTTCATATTTTTTAATAATATGATTCATTAGCTTAGCAGCCAACCCCTGATGACGATAGTCAGGATGTGTCATCACGGTTCCCACTTGAATGGCTCTGTATTCTTTACCATTAGACACTATATCCATCTTATTGACTGACGCATTTGCGATGACTTGATTACCATCCAGATAGGAATAGCAAATATAATTGTCACTCCAAAACCCTCTGTCATACCATTGCTGAAAATCGAGCGCAAATACTTTCTTAGCAAGTTCATTAAAGCTTTCCTTGTACTTTATATTGTCCCTGTAATCACTGATCAATTGATACTCCTTCATGCTTACCCCTCCAGTTATAATTTAATTTTTTAAAAGAGCTTAGTTGGTAAAATCGGCAATAATTTTTAAATCACCCTCCTGTAATGGCTTCATGCGCAAATTAAAATAACCAAAAAAAGACCATAAGAAGAATCTCTTCTCATGGTCAAATTTTGGCTACTATAAATATACCTATCACGAAAAATAGATATACAAAGAAATAGCATGAAATTCGCTTTGATAAGATATAATGTCTTCTAATCGCTGGCAGTAAAAGAGTATAGAAAATAGAACTAAGAGCAAGCTCTTAATTTCACCTTTTACCATATAAAATTCATGAGAATTTTTATTGAGCGATTATAAGTTTCATCATATACAATCAAAACCTCTTTTCACAATTATTTCATCTATAACCATATATTATTTATGATAGATTGTAAAATCTTAACGACTTTTTAGGTATGCTTGTGCATTTCATTTTGTCAGCATGACATTACTTTTTAAACGATAATCCTTTTTCTTCTAAAGAAGCCCTAAGATTCGGCAATGAAGCTGGCCCGATTCCGTGCAATTGCAAAATTTCGTTTTCACTATACGTTGACAGCTGTTCCACAGTATTTATTCCATTGTGTTCTAATGCTCTTCTGGCAGGTGCAGAAAGTTGTGAAAGAAATCCATGTTCAGGTTTACGCTGTTGCTCACACTTAGGGCAACTTGGACAATCACTACTCTTATAGTACTTATGTCCGTTGTCACATATTCTTAAATTTCGTTTTGAAGTTGGCATTTTAGAGTGATTCCCCTCTTTCGGATACAAATTGTACCCTTCATTTTACTACCTTTAGATTATCTAAGAAATCAATTTGTTTAAGTGGAATTATTATATATTTTATATATAAATCTACAAGAATTTATATATTATACATACTAATATGCGCACTTTATAATGTAAATATCACTTTTGAAGGAGGCACTAGAAATGGAGTATCGTAAACTTGGCAATAGCGGATTAGCAATTAGTAAAATTGCATTTGGTAACTGGATTAATCATGGTGGAAAAATAGATGAGAATACCGCAATAGCATGTGTAAAAACAGCATTGGATGTCGGTATAACAACCTTTGATACTGCGGATGTTTATTCAGAAACTAAAGCTGAGGAAATACTTGGTCGAGCTTTGCAAGGTGTACGGCGGGAGAGTATTGAGTTATGTACAAAAGTTTGCCACCCTACAGGGCAAGGTCCCAATGATAGGGGGTTATCACGTAAGCATATTTTCGAAAATTGTCATGCCTCGTTACGTCGGTTACAGACTGATTACATCGACGTCTATTATGCCCACCGTTTTGACCCATCTACTCCACTTGAAGAAACAATGTTAGCTTTCGCAGACCTTGTGCGACAAGGGAAAGTCTTATATTTAGGTGTAAGTGAGTGGACAGCAGAACAAATCACCCGTGGGGCTGCGCTTGCCCGTGAATTAAAAATCCCACTCATCGCGAGTCAACCCTAGTACTCCATGTTATGGCGCGTTATCGAAACAGATGTCATCCCAACATGTCAACGTGAAGGACTCGGACAAGTTGTTTGGTCACCTGTTGCTCAAGGTATTCTTACTGGTAAATATTTGCCCGGAAAACCAGTGCCAGCTCAATCCCGTGCTAATTCTAGTGCTGGTAAACCATTTTTTGATAAGCTAGTGCGTCGTTGGATGCATGATGATGTACTCACTGCTATACAGAAGTTAGAACCCATTGCACGTAGTATTGACCTTACTTTAGCCCAACTGGCAGTAGCATGGGTATTACACAATGACAATGTTTCTTCAGCAATTATAGGTGCCTCAACTCCGCAACAGATACAAGAAAATGCCTACGCGGCTGATGTCAAATTGCAACCTGAAATCTTGAATCAAATTGATGAAGTACTACATGGGTTCATTGAATACGATTCAAGCAAAACAGGTTAAATTTTTAACTCACTGTGTCAGGGGGGGCTTTATCCCCCACTGATTGGTAGTTGAACCAATGGTGTTTTCACAGTCAGTTGATGGTCCACCTTATGACCTCGCACTTATCTTTCAATTATAGGTAGGCGTTTTTAAAATGAAGAAAGAGGAGCATTCACTGCCCATTCGAAAATGTATGGATCGTATTACTTTTAGTGGATTGATAGGTACAATATACCTCGCGAACTATCGTTAAAAATCGATTTACCATTGCAGATTGTCCATCTTGCCTCCATCCGACATATAGATTTATTTTAGGAGAAGTTTCTTTAAAATTTTTATAGATAACGCCATATTGTTTATAAGTTTCTACTGAGGATGGGACAACGGAAATCCCCATACCTATTGCCACTAGATTAACGATCGTTTGCATTTGTATGGCTTCCTGAACAACATTTAAATTTACACCTTGTTCACTAAAGTAGCTAGTGATAAAATCATAAAAATCTGGTCCTAAATGACGTGGAAACATAATGAATGGCTCGTCAATTAACAATTGAAGGGAGACTTCCGGTAATGAAGCAAGTGGATGATTTTGAGGTAAAACCAACTTTAAAGATTCCTCCGAACAAACTTCTGAAGATAATATGCCATTATTTTGTTTAGTACGAAAAAATCCAATGTGTATTTCTTTCTCATAAAGAGCTTTTAATTGTTGCTCAGTTGTCATTTCACGTAATACAAGTTGAATTTCAGGGAATCGCTCTCTAAAATTTTTTAAAATCTCTAGTGCAGAAGTGTATAAATAAAATACGCCACCGATAATTGCTCCGCTCGCTGTATAAAACACTATTTGGTTTAATTGCTTTTTAATTTTTATATCAATTATCCAGGAGATGATGACGCCCAATGTTGCATAAATCACCAATGAATATACAGCATAAATTATAAATAATGTACTGTAGGAAAAGGAGGCTGTATCTGCTGTTTCTTGTGCATTAGGTGTATAACCAAAATAAAGACTTAAAATCCATGCCAAAATAATTGTGGAAATAATTGCAATTGAAATTTTCTGAATTAACAATTTTAACATCTAAAACGCCCCCGCTAAAGATGGCATCTCCTTAAGTCACATAATACCTCACATTCGATGGTAGAGGAAAATATCGCAAGGTACCATAATAAACGAGGATAACGCCTCCTTCTCAACTGTTTTTGGAACTTTCACTCTGATTTTTACAATTTACATAACCGGGCTTAAATTTATGTCTCTACTACTTTGCGTACAAAACAATCGAATACTTCCTCCGCCTCTGTACGTAGTCGAACCGTGCAAATTACCGGATAAGTTGGACAAATTTCTAGCAACCGCTCTTGCTCGACCTAAGTATGTAAATAATCAACTTTCACATCCCAAAGCCCATGCTTATTCTTATAAGCAACAGCTTGGAAATCGCCATCATCCCGATTAAAATAAATATGCCAATGACGCCAAGGCAAATGCTCCTCAATTTCATCTGCATAATCGCTATAAGACGTTGTGATGAAAATAAGCTCCATCTCTTCCGTAACAAAGTCAGCAGGGATCGGTGCATCACTTGGTAAATCTTCATTATCATATAAGACACCTGCTAACAAATAAGCTAAATCCTTCTTCGCCTTGACAAGCGCTTCCTGTTTCGTGCAACCCGCGCTTAAAGAATATTCCCATCCAAATTCCGGAAGTAACGTTGGGAAATAAACGCCGTACTCCTCGTTTTCTCTTTTAATAAACGCCGGATAAGCAACACTTTCAAATTTCAAATCAACTGCACCTGCCCTTTATCTACCTTTACGAATCTCAAAATATTGTTTTTTTATAACGTAGGAGTGAAACTCTCACCAGCGTTTAACAATTTAAATCAGCATCGAACAATTCTGTGCATTCAAGGTTTTGGTTTTTATCAATTGTTCTTCTATACCACTCATGATAGCAAATGCTCCTTTTGACTTATTAGAGCAAACAACCACATTGATGGATACGTCAGGATAATAAGCAGAGTGAAAGCTAACACCTGGATCATAACCCATAATATGATATTTAAGCACTGCATCATGTCTTTTTTTAATCCACAATCCATAACCATAGTAGTCTTCCTGATTTTCCTGAACGTGTGGGGTCAGTAACAGCTTTGTTACTTTTTCACTTAGTAATGAATAACTCAACAGCGCATCCCATAGCTTGTTCATGTCATGTACAGTAACAAATGCGCCGCCATCGGAACCACCTTTTGCTGGTAAGGAATAAATATTTGTTTTCCATGTACCATCTTCAAAATCGATATAACCTTGTGCTGTATTAGCTGGTAGCGCATCTAATTCAAAAAAACCTGCATGCGTCATAGCCGCTTTTTGAAAAATATTTTTTTGGATGTATTCATCAAAGTTGCTTTGACTTGCCTGTTCTACAACTAAGCCAAGTAAAATGTATCCAGCATTATTATAGTGAAATCTTTCTCCAACTTTCGATTTCATCGGTAGGTCTTGGAATAAAGGTAGGAAATCTTTTAAAGTTCTCACTCGATACATGGGTGTTTGAATCCACAGTTCTTCAAAATCATCCATCAGTTCCTCATCAAAATAATCAGGTATTCCAGAGGTATGTGTTAGAAGATGATGGATTGTTACTTCATCATCAAAGTGTTTAAAATTATGGTTAATGCACGCACTCAATTTAGAATCAAAAGAAATTTCCCCTCTTTCAACAAGTTGGCAAATTGCTATAGCAGTAAAGAGCTTACAGCCAGATGCAATGCCAAAACGAGTGGATGAACGATTTTCTATTTGTTCTGACCGATTTGCATAACCAAAGTTTTGATTTAATAACAATTCTTTATCCTTCCCTTTTACAAATACTGCACCTGAAAAATCAATCCTATCTTTCATATCCTTTACTATCTCTTGTAAGTTTACGCTCATAGCTAATTCCCCTTGATCGCATATTATCATTGCCAAAAAAACTAATTTTTCCCTATCTCAATAATAAAGAATTTTTAGAATTGATACAAGTTCGTTCACCTCGTTCTTTTTAGTGATGGCTCCACGTGATGAATTATTAACACCTTTATCCAATTAGACTTCAAAAGTAAAACCAATGTTCTGAATGTCAAACTACATTCTTTTAAGTCCATCACTCGAGTAGCTTTGTTATGATAGACGCCGTCACTGCTGAAATGGATAAAGCATTCTAAAAGAACTATACTGGCGCTTAGTTTAAAATGAGGGTGGATGGAGGATTATATGAAATTACATGGATTACGTGGAGGTATATGGGGTGCCTTAAGGATGGATTATCATCCTTTAGGCTTTCTCATGGAGTATATGTATTGGAGGAATTTTTACTAATTATTAGAGCCATAAAAATGAATAACTTATGAGGCTCTGTTACCTTTTTCGCCCCACAAAAAAGTTCAAATGTTCAAAATTATTTGATCACCTGATTTTTGTCATTTATTCATTTGCATATAATATCCTATTTAATGGATGTTCAATGCTAGCTATGCATTTAAAAATTATTTACTTCTAATTTCAAACAAGCAACAAATTCATTTATTTGTTCCATTTTTACCTTTAGACATAATGCAGGACCAGTTTCTGTTGCACTATAATTATTTTTCTCACCTGCATCTAACACAAAAATTAATCTATAATAAGGCTCCCATTCATCCCTTTCGTGTTCGGGTACTTGCAGAAAACCATAGCCCGGGTAATAATAACTGCCAAATAGCGGAATATGATAAATACACAACCCGGGATCATGAGCCTCTAGCATGCTTAGATGTTTAATATCGATTTGTTTTAAATCATCTAATAACCTTAAGAAGTCTCTTTTTAAGCAAACGATTTCCGTATGCACCTCTGGAAAAGCAGGACCGGAGCGGAAATGAATATGGAATTTTACACTCTCATCATTCACTAATTGTAAATTTATTTCAACTTCACAATCAGGTTTACTAGCGTAATCTGTTAATATAGCCATAATTAGATCTCCTTTTTACTAGTTAGCTTCTAAATCTAACTATATAAATACCAACAAAATAGCGATAAAAAAATTAAATCCATGTCCGGATAATGGAACATTGATGACGATTCGAGGCGATGCGTTAACATCTGACATGCCTGCGTTTAAAACCAAGCTTTCCTTTATCGACTTCTTTTTGAATACTTTCGTAGGCATTTAGGAAACTGCTTTTTTTCTTGTCCCGTTTGACTTCTACTGTTCCTATTGCCTTTGCGGTCTCGACTGCCTTTTCATGGAGTGGCAAATATGAAATCCCCACGGTGTATAGAAAATTATTCATAGCTGATTTCGTTCGTTCTGGCAAATCATGAATCGTATTTTTCACCATATCAAGCATATCAGAAATTTTACTTTCAGAAAATTCAACATCTTGTCGATTTCCTAAAAGCCAACAGTAGCAACTCCAGCCCCCTGACATTCTTAGCTCTTCACCGCTTGCGATCCATTTATCAGCAACTTCTTGTGCAATATCTGACTCTGATAAAGTTACGGCCACCACATAATCGGACAGCATGTAAAAATACGCCGCATCCATCCAGCGATCGTAATCCGACTCAGTCATGCCTTGTGGGTCTGCAATAATGCCTGCAAAATACATTGCATCGTAATTCCCTGTAGCATATAGCTCTTCAGCTAAACTCTGACTTATTTTTATTTTCTTTGCAATTGGTTTCATAGCACCTGTAGCCACGCCGAAAAGCGGCTCATGCGCACCATTGGATATGTACGTTTTTTTAATTCGTTCCTTGCCAAGTGTTTCAAGCTCCTGCATAACCATTTCTAAATTCATCTTTGGCACTTCCTTCTGTTTGGAGTCTTCTCCTTAATATAAAATCTTGCAAATCCAACACCATTATCCTATAACAAACTATCATTGTCAGTAAAATTACCGTCTAAGCACAAGGATTGTTCTACTGGCATCCATTGACGCATAGAGGCACCTTGATGTCAAACTGCTAGTAAGAAATTAATGATTTACAATACCTTCTATGACAATTACATAAAATGCTTAAAATCAAGCTCCATTAAATGGCGCAATAAACACTTCTGTTATTATATATTACATTCGCAGTATCCATGCATCCAAACGTACAGTCTCATTGGATTAATACTGGGATTTCTTTAATTTTCGTATTTTGTTGACTCCGTATAGTAAAAACTTTATTTTACAATAAATAATGCGTATGAAAAATAATAAATTGAACTATACTATTAAAGATTTCACTTCGAATCCAAGTGACTAGGAGGGTTAACCCGATGAGTGCGATTGATCGATAGCTCTGAAGGACCATCAATACTGATGAAAGCTAAAGTACTGTTGTCTTAGGATACCATGCGGAAGCGAGGCAGTGTGTCATGGAGGAGTAAATGTAAGTGCTAATCAAAAACCCGGAATGTTATTTCCGGGTTTTTTTATATTGCTATTACTCATCATTCGTTGGTCACTTTTTAGTTATCAATTTTATATAAAAGAGCCCAGGTTCGTTCTCTAACTATAAAGACCTCTTTGCTCTAATTCCAGCTCTTTTGTATCTTCCGAATATATACAATTTGACCGATATGATATGCATTATGTGTCGTTACATTCCCCAAGACTTGCCACCATTTAGCATTAAAGTACCCTTGAACATCGCTTTCTAGTTGTTCTTCTGTTAATATTTCTTGCCAATGTAAAAGAACTTCTAATAGTTCTTTTTGAAGTTCATAGAATGTTTTATTTTTCGAAATGGTAAACGTACTGTCATTACTCTCTATAGCTGCAACGGCATGAACATTATGTTCTTTAAACCTTGTTTGCCACGTTTCGTTCCAATAAAGCAAATGCTGGACAATCTCGGCAATACTATTACTTTCTTCACTCACCTTCCAATAGGCTTCTTCTTCTGTTAAATTTTTCACACATTGTGAAAATGGAACGTACCAACTTGGATCGTTTGCATTAGCTAACAACTGATCAGACAAAACATCTTTTGGGTGAAACATACCTGCTACACTCCTTCTTAAGGTTTATGATTTAAATACCTTTATTTAATGTTACTCATACTCTTTGATATGGTTATTTCCATCTTTTTTGACTCTATCTTCTATTAACCCTGCACCATTTGTTTAATAATACCTCATATAATGTTCATTTGACTCAATTTTCCCACTTGTCTTACGATGGTTCGCCTGGCACTATTGATTTAGGGACACAATCGCGTTTATTCAGCCAGTTGTAAAACAGCACTAAACTCTATCATTACGTTTTGTCCTCCATGCTGATGAATTTATACATACAAAAAACCACTCGTCAAGGAGTGGTTGCCCATCAATAACAATTTGATAGATTGGCTTTTACTGTCACTTTTTGCTCATCTGTATAAATTTATCACTTACAAAGCTCTTTAAAATTGCAACGGATACATTTCCATTCATCAGTGGTTTTCTCAAAGTCCTCAAAATCTACAGGTTCGTTGGTGAAAATATCAGCTTGGTACTTTTTCATTTCCAAGACACTTCGTTGAAAAGTGTGCAAGATATTATCCATATCCAATGATGAAAAGGTATACTTTTTTCGTTGACCTGTTACTAAATATTCATTGTACACATCAATTTGTTCCAGAGCTACACCATATTTTTGCTGGATATAGTAAGCATAGAACGCTAATTGTTGGCGGTCGTCCTCAGACGCCCCACCTGTCTTCCAGTCAATAATGATCCACTTATCATTCATCTCGTCATAAAAGTGAAAGTCCATCACCACAAAAACTTGTATATCCTCAATCTTCATGGAGCGAAATTGTTCAGGCTCCCCAATACGCAAAGAGCCTGTTTGTGCGGTAATTTGCTGAAATGTCTCACTTTGTAGAAAGTTTTCAAATACCGCTTCCAAGCGTTCCTTATAGTCATGTACTAGCTCAGGGTTAAGCCGCCCATCATAATAGATTTCCTGCATCATATAAAATTTATTGGGCTTTTGTCTCCATAAATCCACATGCCTCGTAGAATCGATAAATGCTGCATTGAGCTGACCACGTGCTCGGTTGACAAGCTCAGCCACAGACGTGACTTGACCCGTTTGAATATAATTGGTTATTGCTTGTTCAATCAAATGATGGACAATCTGACCAAATAAGATAGGCATCGACTGTAGTTTTTTTAAGCGGTAGGCATGTTGATGGAAAGGCTCCACATTATAGCTTAGCCAGCCATTATGGGCAAAATAATATTCATAGCCATATTTTCTCGTACAGCTTGTTAACGTTTTATGGCGTGAAAATGACCACGAAAAAGCTGGATATGGTGTAATTTCAAACATACTACCCCTCCTTATAACTGACTGAAGAAATCATAAACAAGCTGTAGCATAAGCACAATTGTCACAACACGCAGTAAGATTTTTACTTGGTTTGCTTTAACCTTCCTTGCAATGACAATGCCAATTTGCGCACCAATAATTGATCCGACCATTAACACAAGTGTTAGTGACCATTGTATTTTGCCTGTCGCAATATAGGTAATCGCAGCTCCTGAACACATGGCAAAAACACCAACACGTGATAGGCCGACTGCTTTCATGTACGTTATTTTTTGATGTGCATATGTATACAGCGCCAATGTACTGCTACCAGGGCCAAATAAGCCATCATAGAATCCGACACCGAGCAGGATGGGCCCATTTATGCGATTCATCGTAAAGCTTTCCTTATCCCCAAAATCTGCCCCACCAATAAAGGACATTACTAGCGCAAAGCCAAGCAAAATAATCGCTATCAGTGTCAAAGTTTGACCGCTCAGAACTGAGGCAAATAGACCTCCAAGCGTGCCACCAACTAAGGACACTAATAATACGGAACGCATCTCCACCCAGGTTAATTCCTTTCTTCTAAAAATCATATAAAAGCTTGAAAAGGCACTGACCATATTGGACACCTTATTCGCTCCAATCGCCGAGTGTACCGGTACCCCCATCAACATCATTGTGGGTAATGTAATTAATCCACCCCCTCCGACTAACGTGCCAATCACGTTACCCGCAATCCCAATCAATAAAAATAACAAGTATTCCATGAAATCCTTCTTCCTGCTACGCACATGATGTAAATCTTATGTTACAGTATAACAGAATGCTATTTTAAAAGACGAGATTTACGAGGTGACATCATGCACGAACAACAAAAAACACCGACACCACGTTTCTGTAACCAGCTGACCTTGATTGTTGCAACCATTTTTATAGCGGGACTTACAGCAACAGTTATTCAATATCGGAAACTGCCCACTTCCATTCCAATTTTACAAAGCTTTACGAGTGACCACGCACAGTTTGGACCGAAAATTGCTATCTTTTACTTACCATTTGTAGCTTTGCTATTGTTTTTACTTTTGCATTATTTAGAAGTAAAAGCTGCTTATCCTGTGCAACGTAAAAATAAGCCTGTGCTATCTCATGTACAGAGACAAAATGGCATTCTTACATTCTGCCTCATTAAAAATAGTATACTGCTATATTTTACGTATTCACTCTTGAATGACTTAATGATTGCTTTTGGACACAACCGTATTTTGCAACAATGGCAAGCCTACATTTTCCTTGCTCTGTTATTTATTATTCTTAGTTTTGGCATCATTCGTGGACTTTTTCTCGATAAAAAAGTAAAAAGCTAGTGGCACAGTGATTAGATGCCCTAGCTTTTTGTTATGTCCGTTGTCATTTGCTCAAAGGTATGTATTAAGGCATATTTTTGTACACCACGCGCGGCGTCGATACTGTAGCCTGCAAATCGTTCGAATTCACCCTTATCTTTTAGCTGATGAGCATACGCTGCTTCAATCGCTGGTTGCATCCACGGCTGCGTTAGCTTATCACTATGCATATCAGAAGTCCTGCCCTCAAGTGCTGCAATATAGCACGCCGTATAACTTTTAATAGGCTCTTTATCAATATGCTGTGCCGCTTCCTTTGCCGCTCCCAAATTCTCCTCTAGCAGCGCTTTATTAAACAAATAATTATATTTTATCGTTGGTTGTTTATTTTTGCTCGCAACATGTGCCAGTATCGCAATTTGATCTGCTCGGGAGCCATAAGCTATCGCATAAATATGAGCAAAAAATGGCTGCTTTTGACGAGCTCTTACAAATTTATCAACCAGCTGCATATTATTCGTTCGATATAAAATATGTATATGTCTATAAATCATAGCCATTACAATCAGTGCAAAAAAACCGAGTGCCACTGACATGCGTACTCCTGCTAGGGATAACGCCATCGCTAAAACGATAATGGCCATATAAAATAAAGTTAACTTTACGATTCTCATAAAGACCTCCTACTGTAGTTTCTTTCGCATTTTACGCGAGAAAATAAAGCCTGCCCCAAGAAAGAATATGAGTGCCATAAATTTCATTAAGGGAATGATAAATAACTTACTTATCACAAAAACAACAATGATATAATAGACCACCATTGCGAGTAAAAACAATGTTAGCTTATTCACTAGAATTCCTTCTTTCTTTCAGTGCCGTCCCAATCGCTGCTAACGCTTTTGGCCCCATGCCATGTAAATCTTTTAAAGTAGCTAAAGCAATCCGTTCCAATTGCTTCAACTCTGTATAACCCGCCGCATTTAAGGCCCGTATTGCTGGCTTTGCTACACCCTTCGGCCAGACCGTCATTTACGCTCGTCCTTTCTTTTTTCGGACATTTATTATCTCACTACCGATAATACCTATTGCTAGTATAACTAGTGAGACGACATGGTAATCTGTAAAAAATGTCGGAAACTCAAGTTCATAGTATGTGCAGATTGCTGTTACTAGACGTCCTGCCAACATGACAAAACCAACAATCAAGCATACTTTGATCATTTTCTCGATGAAATCCACTGCTAAACACCTCTCGCTTTATTATGCAAGGGTGAACGTTAGAAATGCAAATCGAGTCATGACAGCTAGGTAAAAATGTACCGATGCTAGTAAATGACTAACTAATAAAAAATGAAAGCTAGAACGCTAAAAAGCGACTAGCTTTCATCTAGTCGCGTCAGACTGTAGACAAACTCAATGAATTTTGAGTTTGCCTACAGTCTTTTTTCTTTTACAATGAAATAAAGTAAAGCCGTTGATTTCCACTACGGGCGGACGCTTTCCGCGGGCGGGGTCGAGCTGCTT
>NZ_PYWI01000052.1 GCF_003049575.1 Lysinibacillus parviboronicapiens
TGTAATTTAAATTCATTCGAATAGGTGCAATTTTTTCTTGGCATACAAAAATCCCCTTTAAGTAAAATGTTATCTACAGCGTACTGTAGTTTTTTTAACATTGTCTACTTAAAGGGGATAATATCAGAGGAGGGTTATTTGTCTTGCGCATTTTTAGTATAACATGAAGTGTTTTTCGATTAAAAATGTTTTTCTTGACATTCTATTAGCTGGTTAGTTGAAGAAGAAATAGTTTTCATTAGTTATTTCTTCTATTGGATTGTTCTAACATCATCGTTTTGTTTTATCGGTTTTTCATCTAAAAAATCTAGAACCACACTTTTAAAATTTTCACATTTCATTATGCTCAATGGATAAAAACTATTTTAAAAAAATTAATTGGAGTGTAAATGTGTTATTTTCTTCAAAAGCATAGAATTGAACAAGTAAACCTGCCTTACGGATTGACCCCTACTGAAAATGGACGCGCACCGACTGAAATCGTAGTAATCACCGTGTTAGTAAACCCATCAATTACTGAAACTGTATTATCATTCTGGTTTGTAACATAAATTAAATTAGTTAATGGATTAACTCCTATACCATTTGGATTATCTCCAACTGGAATGGTAGCAAACACAGTATTTGTTAATCCACTAATTGCGGAAACATTATCACTATCACGATTTGGTACGTAAATATTATTCGTAGCTATATTAACTGCCACTTCACCAGGAGTAGTCCCGACAGGAACAGTAGCAATCACTGTATTGGTTGTTCCATCAATCACGGAAACAGTGTTACTAGTGAAATTTGATATATAAATACGATTAGTATTTGGATTGACCCCTATTCTGAACGGATTCACTCCGACTGGAATCTGAGTTATCACGGCATTAGTAAACCCATCAATTACTGAAACGATATCAAAATTAAAATTTGCTACATAAATTCGGTTGGTTAATGGATTGACTCCTACTCCAGTTGGAAGTGACAAACCTCCGACAGGAATAATGGTAGCAACTACTGTATTGGTTGCTCCATCAATCACGGAAACTGTACTATCATTAAAATTTGCTACATATATGGTATTTGTAGCAGTATTGACCGCGACCGCACTTGCTCCATCCCCAGCAGGAACAGTAGTAATCAATGTATTAGTAAACCCATCAATTACTGAAACATCATCACTATTCAAATTCCCCACATAAATTCGGTTGGTTAAAGGATTGACACCTACCCCTGCTGGATTGACTCCAACTGGAATGGTAGCAACTACTGTATTGGTTGCTCCATCAATTACAGAAACTGTATTTTCATTAAAATTTGCTACATAAATATGATTTACTGATAATAGCTCCTTAGATTCGATAGCCTTGATTGGTCCTATGTGTACTCTAGGTAGTCTGCAAACTTTACTGCAAGAGCAAACATCTATATTACATTTACAACATTTACGACATCTACGATTATAGTAGTTATAAAAATTCAATTTCTCACCTCCAACTGTATTATTCTATTCTAATAGTTGTTGTTGGGACGGGCTTCCACCTATTTGACTAACATAGATTAATCGCAAATTGTATAATTAAGCGAGACGCTCATGATACCTCAATTCACAACTCAATTTTCCCACCTAAAACAGCATGACTTGTAATGATAATAGGAACATGAAAAAACATATAAGAAAACCGCCCATGATGAGTGGTCTTTTCTTTATCTCCACTCACATATCTATTCAAAAAGAAGTTAACGCAAAAACCATAAAAAATTGCGTTAAGAAATCACCACTCCAACCAATTCTCTAACGATGGCTCAACATGCACTATTGATTGTGGAAGGCCATCACGTTCTTTTAACCAGTTATAGAACTCCACCAAATAAATAACAATCCATTGATTTAATAGCCCTCCCCCACTTACTTTCTTCCACATAGCATAAGATGAAAGGAGGGAAAATTGTGTGCATAAATAATGGAAATTGTAATTGTTTATCACCACAAATAGAATGTGAAAATTTTGGACCCTTTGTGGCAAAAAATATAAACTGTATAAACTTTGAAATTGAAAGTGGCGAAGAAAACGACAGCGGTTCAATAATCCCTTTTTCCTCGGGAAGTTCAACATCTGTAGTTACTATAGGGCCTGCCTTTGGATTAACGGCTAGTCTTATAGGATTCGGTACTGCTATTAATGGTGTGCCTATTTTAGACAATACAATAGACTTAACTGGACTTTTAAGCGAAGCTTTCTCAGTTCCACGCAATGGTAATATTACTGCTATTTCCGCAGCATATAATTACTTTTTAAATTTTAACCGAGGAGGGCTTACTACTATAACAGCTCAAATCTATCGTGCTCCTGTAGGAAGTAACATCTTCACTGCTACAAATGCACGTGTTGATTTAGCTCCTCCTGTCGCTGGAGTTCTAGCAGGAATAACTTTTGGTTCAGCAAATATTGAGCCTGTACCAGTATCGGTTGGGGATCGTTTATTAATGGTATTAATATTGTATAAAGATTTCCCTCTACTATTAAGACAATAAATAAGTGTGTGATTTAAAAAAATGTTAAATTGAGTCATGCGCTTATTTATTGTTTATGAATAACCCTTTCCTCTAGCCAATTATAGAAAGGCACAGGACGTTCTCTATTCACTGTTTCTTCTATAGATGGTGATTTATTCGACTTACTACTTAATCGCTCTACAGCCTTACTATATGCCCCTACAAATACGGCTCTTAATGTACTAGCAATTGTCAGTACACCTTCTTTAATATCCATAGCAATTTTAAATAGTACGTTCTTAGCTTTTATGAAGTCAGGTGGATTATGAACCTGAGCAGCTAGTACAACCTTATGCAATTCATCTTTCAAGTTATCAGCCAATGGCAAGCTATTCATGAAATCAAACAACATCACTTGGTACTCATTCATGTACTCTTTTTTCTTTTCAGCTTGCAAAGCCAATTCATTTTCTAAATCTGTAATATTATTTGCTTGTTTAGAACTTAAAAGATTAAAAGATTTAGATGATTGGTTTTCAGATTGTGGAGGACAAACCGCGTCGTTACTAGCTTCGTTAGCTGTCTCTCGTTGGGACACGCTCGATGGGACATAAGGTAAAATACGATAAATACTAGCTCCTTTGATGCCGTTTAATTTCGTGCCAGGTACTTTTTCAATGATGCCCAATGTAGATCCACTCACGGATAAAGAACAACAGACAACAAGACGAGGGTTCAAAACAAAGAAAGAAGCCGAATTAACTCTTGCTCGGTTAAAACTTGAAATAGATAAAGGTAATTATAAAAATTAATCAGCTGAAACGTTTCAAGAAGCATATAAATTATGGATCAATCAATATGAAAATACTGTTGAGGAAAGTACGTTTATTAAAACAATAAATTATTTTAAAAATCACATTTTACCAGCACTAGGTAAATATAAAATCGAAAAAATTAATGTTGCTTTATGCCAAAATACAGTTAATGAATGGTTCAAAAATCATTCAGAATATCGAATTTTTAAATCATATGCAGCAAGGATTTTTTCCTTTGCTATAAAACATGATTTTATTCAAAACAACCCTATGAAATTAGTCGAAGTGCCAAGAAAAATAGATGTTCCTACAGATGAAGAAAATGAAAATTTCTACACAAAGGAAGAGTTAATACAATTCTTAAATTGTGCTAAAGATTATGGGAATTATCAGGCCTTTACTTTTTTCAGGTTACTAGCATTTAGTGGCTCACGTAAAAGCGAATTATTAGCTTTAACATGGAATGATATCAATTTTACAAGAAATGAAATTCGTATCAATAAAGCACTGGCTAGAGGCAAAAATTCACGTCTTTATATAAAAACCACAAAAACAAAAAAATCCACTCGAACAATAAAGATGGATGTGAATACAATGACCATCTTAGACGAATGGAAATAAAGACAAAAACATGACTACTTTAAATTGGGATACAATACATTAAAACCAAATCAACTTATTTTTAGTAGTCGAAAAAATGAATTATTACAAATGAGTGGTGTCAATCAATGGATGAATCAAATTATTGACAAGTATCGGCTTAAAAAGATTACAGTACATGGATGGCGGCATACGTGTGCCAGTTTATTATTTGAAGCCGGTTCATCGCTCAAAGAGGTTCAAGATAGACTTGGTCACAATGATGTAAAAACAACAAAGGATATTTACACACTTGTTACTGAAAAAGCCAAAAGTGAAGCAATTCAAAAACTCGCTTCATACTTGAATATCTGATTATTTTTTGACTACGATTTTGAATACGATTGAATACGATTAAATGAAATTATATAAAATAGCGAAAAAGAAAAAGCCTTAAAATATAAGGCTTTTCACACTATTTGAAAGCATATACAACTATCAAGACAACCACTTCGGTGGTGTGTTTTTTTCCCAGTAAATATCACCTAAGTTATTATGTGCCATAAAGTCGTCTTCGGCACTGTGGTAATGAAAATTATAATAATAACCTTCTTGAGGTCGTTTCTCTGTACGTACATGGAAACGGATTAAATCCGATCCTGTTTGACTGTTAGTAATATTGAAAATTTTTTCACCATAGTTGCCACTCGGTCTTTCCGTAATTGCTAGAGACGCCAAAGATCCATCGTCTAAGCTCGCAACTGTCATAGCAATCGCTTCTTCCATTTTCGGAAAAATTATGGCATCAAATTCATTGCTAATTTTTGGCCCTATTTTTGTACCAAACTTTATATACGATTGCTCTTTTGCTGCATCCATAAGTAATGCACCGTAGTCAATCGCTTCTTGATATAATTCGGTATCCTCATCTTGATTTGAATCTGGTTCAGCAGCTACGGCAGTGCTTGTACCCGATGACGGCCCGATAGCGGCACGGTTTGACGAATTTTGATCGAATGCATCCCATATTTCATGTGTTGGCGTAATTAATCCAAATGTTAAAAACGCAACCATAATTACGATACTTTTTTGAACCCACTTTTTCATTAATTAACACCTTCTCTTTATGTACAATTTGGTAATTATTCTATCTATATATACGTTTAGCCCAATAAAAGGTTTCATATTTCTATAATTCATTGTACAATATTTATGTATAAATGTGTGGTTTTTTAAAGGAGGTACAAAGCATGTCAATCGCAATGGGTATTGGACTTTTAATAATGTTAGGTTATTTATCATCATTATGCTTCACGGACTAATTCATTTTCGTTAAAAGACCGCGATCTTCACCGAGTTCGCGGTCTTTTTCATGTTCATTTCCATTGTTGTAATGTGTTATCCCAATTTTTGAAAAATTCACCCTCCTCCAAAATTTCATTATAGATTGGCCATAGAAGAATTTTTATACGCTTCATGACTTCTTCAAACTTGAACGGCTGTTGCCCAATAAAAGCTAACCAAACTTTATTACGTTCGGTATCTAAATAAAAATGTTTGGTAAATACCGGATGATCTTTTTCTATAATTGTTCTATGGTTATCAAATATTTCTGTGATTGCTTCCTGCAAAACACGCCCCTCTATTTTTTGCGTAGTTGATAGCCTAAAAATATCATAAATATCTTTCATTCGACAATTTGAAGCTGGCAAACTGATTATTTTCTCAAATTTTTCTGCAATAACGAAGGCAGTTGGATACATTAAAATCTTTGGTGATGGCATTTCCAGTAATGAAGGAAACGCCGTGATGGTAGGTGTCATTCGGTAATTGTTCAAAAAACTAATACTAACTTGTATGTATGTTTTGGTTTGGGCCAGTGTAGCCACAATACTTACTTGAATCTCTTCATCATTTTCGTAAGTAAAGTCGAATTCATCTTCAAGAAAGTGAATACCGTCTTCATGGATTGGAATCGAACAAATTTCAATAAACGCTTGCTTGATACTCGCCATATCCTTAGGCATATGTATTGCAATCAGAGCCATCTCACGGGATAGTGTTACTGCGTCATTTGTTAATGATAATAACAACACGTCATCATTAAGCACAAATCTTTCTTGATAAGGGGATATCGATATTCGATATAACAATCTTTCTTGAACATAACGCCCTAACAGTGCATCAAGGCTCTCGTCCTTTTCTGTAGCCATTGTTTTCAAATGCAATAATACCTTACTTGATATAGTCTTCACATTGTCCATATTTCAGCCCCGCCTTTATACAATTTTCTCTCGGATTTTTAGGGTAGTTAGCAAAAATTTGATTTTTTCTAACATTCTATCTTTTATTATTACGTAAATTTCAAATGGCGTAAACGGTAATATAATCCAACCTTATTGTGTAGATTATCATCGAATCTTAGCGATTGTGTCGACATGGACTGTCAATGCAAAAAAGCATCTTTCCGTCAAAAATCAACTTAGAGATGCTTTATCTATCCATTACTGATATTAAATTTTTCAATACTGAGCTTAACTGTTATTTCATCAATATTATTATTACAAGTTAAATTAGGCAAGGGGCAGCCTCGCTATACGCGAAACCACCCCTTTAGTATTTAATAGGTAACATTTTTGTAAATTATAAAGTCTCAACCCAATCATCTGGGGAATATTATCTAGAAACGTCATTGTTTCCTTACCGCGGTAAAATTCCACTGTGTGCCTTCTAACTTAAGCAACGCAAACCCAACCTTCTCTTGCGTCCTTGCAGCCCCAAAGCATGCGCCAGTGTGAATAAGTATCCTAAAAAACAAAAAGCAGAATGCCAGATTACAGAAATTCGCTACCTAAAATAGCACGATATCAATTATAGCATAGCATTCGATAAAAGTAAAATCATTTTCAAAAATACTTTTAAGAGCTTTTAAAGTTCTTCTGACTCTGTTGCTTTCGCCGTATCCATTACTTAGTTGCCGTTGTTTCCTTATATCGAGTATCATGATTCAGTTAATGTAGAGATAGGGCCATTGTTCATAACAAATTAATTCACCAAAAACATTCTCCTAATACTTGCTTTTAAGAAGTCTTTTATTTTGTCTTTTAACGTCTTTTGAATTTCTACATAATATGTGGCTATTTTACTGTTAAATTTATCGTTTCTGATTGATTATCCCATTTTATTATTACTTCAATCTCCGAGTTTTCCGTTGCATGTGTACATCCATTGGGTAGCATAAAAACACCATGTTCATCTAATGACACATCTCCTGATGCTTTATCATAGGAATACTCTATTTTTTTCGGAATATGATCATTTCCAATAAATTTAATAGCCCCACTAGTTGGTTGGCAACTATCACCTTTCTCAACCTCATAGTGCACACTCCAATTGTCACTTTCTCCAGAAAATATAAAAGTTTCTCCTGCACAAGCTGATAAAAGTGAAAAAATGAGAAAAATTATAAAAAATCTAATCCTTTTGGAATTCATATAAATTCTCCCTTCAATTTTTAAGATTTCAAAAATCGTCACTAATAATTTTATCTCAACTACAAAATTATACACCATTTTATAAATAAATTGAAAATTCTGAATATTGTAAGTATAGTTTAATTGAATATAGTAGCTATTAGTCTCTTTATAAAACTATCGAATTAGGAGCTGAAATAACAATTATATTTATACGATACTATAGACAGGCTACTGGTACATATTCTTCTTACTCATCTAAATAAAAGGGAGTGTCAACTATTATGAAGTTTAAACTGATCATGATATTTCTAAGTGCCTTTTTTATGATGTCTTTAAGTAACGTTGCCCTTGCTTCTGATAAAGAAAACGAACATATTATTACCAATTTTGAAAATATTCAATTATCTAATGAAGTATTGTACCAAAAGGCATTAAAGGGTGAATTAGTTAACAATGAACATACGAAAGTAACTGTAACTGAAAATAAAACAACTGAACAAATAACAACGACAATTGATATAGAAAAAGTACTTAGTGAAGAAATACTTCCTAACGGAGATGTAATGACTAAAAACCTTAGAGAAATAACTATATTAACCGCTGAAGCAATTGAGGAAACAAAAGCTCCGACTTCTTCGAGTGTTGGTGTTAAAATTAGATTAGATTTTGATAAACAATCATTAGGTGGGTTCAACACACGAAAACTTACTAAATTCACTATAACACCTCTTAGACTTGATTCTTCCTTCTCAATGACTTCATTAGAGTATCAAGCAAGAAATTTTGGAACAGGTTGGACATCAAATGGAACTATGTATGTAGCTTCTGAAAGTACTACATTACAAACAATTACAACTATCGTTTATAATTCTCCTCTTGCTCATACTACTAATTTTGTGAAATATACACCAATAGGTAGTGATGTTATTGCTGGATCAGGTGTTGTTGGTAAATTTTCTTATAGACGTGGGGCAGGCGATATTCTTACTTACAATTTTGATTACGGTTGGTAATGCATTTACGATACTACTTATATATATAATATGTCGAGGCAAGGTACGAGCCGCATCAGGGCAACTGGATTCTTTATATCTAAAAAAGTATGCGAGTAGTACTCCTCGCATACTTTTTTTGGCTTATGGAACCGCTACTAATCATGATTTATCGTTCTGGAAATTTAAGTACATGTAGACATCTACTTCATCTTCACATTTAATGATTCACTCTTACCACCGACATCATCTTGAATAAAGTATCTATTCAAAAATAAGCCGAATCGAAAGCATTTCGAAAACGTTGGCGTACTTTCATTTCGTCGTATCTTCCCAGTCTTGTTAAATCATCTCGAAGTACAACTGCCCGTAACTCTGCAGTGAGCTCAACGTCTGCATAATTTGACTGGCGGGCATCATTTTATTTTTCATATGTATACCCACCTATCCAAGTCTCGCAACTTGTCATGCCTTAAGGACGCCATAATGGAATTTCGCCGTTACCCTCGTTAACTGTTGAAAACCATATTGTTCAAACCATTCCGAACGAAAATGTGCTTTCAATACGACACGCTTTTTAGCGACACGTCTTGCTTCATTTATCCAGTCATCTGTTAATGCTAGGTGCTCTCCAGCGAATCGTAATGCTTGAAAATTATTGGCCTCGTCAATGATTTCCTCAAACATCGGATCCATATATACGACATCGAATGCATTATCCGGTAATGATTTCAAATAAGTGACCGCTTCCGCCTGTACGACTTCTATTTGTCGCATACAAGCTGTTAATGGTAACTCAGACGTATCGTATGCCTGCATACCCTGTTCCACAATAAAGGCTACATTCGGATTTGCTTCAACCCCAGTTACACGGCCCGCATTTCCCACCGTGTATGCCGCAAGCATTGCATCAGCAGCAAGACCAAGTGTACAATCTAGCACTGCATCTCCTGTTACTAGCTGCATCGCCTCCAAAAACGGGTCAGTCTCCCCACGTGCCACACGCTTCAAACGAAAAGCAGCGGAATTTGGATGAAAGAAAAATGGTTCACTCGCCCCAAAAGCATAATAGTCATAACGATTTTTTCCCGCAACAATCACATGGGCCTGCATTTCCTGCGAAATTTTTCGCACAGAGCGCTTTTTGCGAGGTTCAAACGAGATCTTTAATTTTTTGCACGCAAAAGCAGCGAGCGCCATCGACACGTCGTCTGGTCTGCCCGCTGTAGTGACAATTGTTGTTATTTCTCGCATGTTTGCTCTAAAACGCCTGTCAAATGTGCTGTAATTTGCTCCACAGGGAAGCCTTCAATTTGCTCACGAGGGATAAAGTAGGCCAATTCGCCATCTTTTAAAATGGCCATTGATGGTGAGCTAGGCGGTACATCCTCAAAGAAACCACGCATTGCCGCAGTCGCTTCAGGATCTTGTCCTGCAAACACCGTCACTAAATGATCTGGCTTCACTGCCGCAACTGCTTCACGCGCTGCAGGACGTGCTAACCCAGCCGCACAACCACACACGGAATTAATAACCACTAATGACGTGCCCTTGGCCTCCGCCATAAATTCATTCACTGCATCTGCAGTCGTAAGCTCACTAAACCCTGCCCCCACTAATTCTTCACGCATCGGTTTTACCACTTGCTTCATATATTCATCGTAAGCGTTCATCTTTTTACCCTCTTTCATATGTATTCGCAAAGCCTATTATAGCAAGGTTTTATGTGGTTGTATAATTTTTCGATTTCACCGAGATTCACTTGCATTCAGATTTTTGGTTGCTTTTTCGTTGCTATGGTTGCTTTTAATTCTTAGTGAAATGCATTATAAAAAACCTTCACAGGCAACAAATACAATAGATAGAAGAAAATCACTCATTATTTTTTAATAAGTGATTTTTTTATTTATAGATTATTTGATTTATTCTAAGATATACCACTAATACTTGTAATGAACACATAGTGTAGAACTCCAGGGAAGGGCCTTTAGTGATAAGGGATATCTTTATTATTTCAAATCAATTAATTTCATCAGCCATTTCCAATATTGATTCTATTATTACCTCAGGTTTGTCATACATTACAGAGTGAGTACTATTTGCAACTAAAACGAATTTACTATTAGTGGATAAGTTGGTCAATCGTTTTTGAGAATCCTTCCATTTCCTGTTAAGGTCATTCACCTCTTGTTCTGAAAATTCCAATTCTAAGGCCATTAATTCTACATCAATTGGCGTGACAATTGTTAAAGGCTTATCTTCTAGAGATTGAGTGTCTTTCAGTAATTTTTCAGAGACTTCTATTTCCTTAATTTCTTCATCTAATACTTTGAAAAACGGAGCATCCCAATGGACATTTATATATTTTTCTGCGGAAATGTAATCAGGTATGGAATTAGAAAATATATTTGCCCCTAATAGTCGCACTATTCCAATTTGAGATAAGAAACGATTCATAGTTTGGTCTTGTGTCTCGAAAAACTTGTTATTATATTCTGTAGCTTGCTCTGAAAAATATTCATTTCTTGAATCAACAAGAACTAATCCAAATACCTTTTCTGGGTATCTGTCTGCAAAGAGTCGTGAATAAACCCCGCCAACAGAATGACCAACTAATATTACAGGTGTTTCAATTTCAGAAAATTCTAGAATCTTACTTAAATCTTCAATCGTAGTGCCAACAGAAAATCCATTGGGAGGTGGGTCACTCCATCCATATCCTGCTCGGTCATATGTTATAACTTGGGTATACTTTGATAATTCTTGCTGAACATTTGACCAATCATAAGACCAAGAACCTGTTCCTGTTTCAATTACAACAGGCGGTAGATTCGTTTTGGTTCCTTGGATATTCATATGTATTTCTCTTTTTCCAACATCAATCATCTGTCCATCTGGTGGAAATTTACTTTTCACATTTTTATAACTGATTAATTCATAAAGAAACCCCGAGATCAATGTAAGTGAAACAATCACCATAAAAACCAACCCTAATAATTTCAACCTTTTAAATAGTTTAATAATCGAATGTTTATTCTCCAAACTATCACATCCTTTTTCGCTAACTCTTTAACACTTACGACCATTTATCTGTTAAATTATACTATAACTTAAAATCAATAATTCTAATATTCGGAATTTTAACTAATTATTTTTTTAATGGAAAAGCGTGCTTGTTTAAGTGTCTTGCAACGCCCAATACATTTTTCATTTTAAGTTTTCCATGACTTCATAGTCACGTTGTAATGATTGTATAGCCAAGTCCAATATCACAAATTCGTGTAAAAGCTTCCGCTGTTCCCCAGTAATCATACTACTTCACGCTCTTTATGAAGGACTGGAGCAACCGCTAAAACATTATTAATAGTAAATGTACGCTTTGCATTTCTTGTAAAACAGAACGCTTGAAACGAATCACCAACAATCTTAATGATTTTGATACGCCTTTTTGACACTGTGCCATCTTTGGCCATGTACATCATATTTAAAAATTGGTTACGTTGCATTGCTTTAATCAGTTGTTCTTTCATCATTCCACACTCCTCAACAAAGAACAAATGTTTGTATTTTATCAAGTATTAATTTGTGGAAATAAAAAATGCCCAGGCTCAAAATTAATTGAGTACCTGAGCTTTTTTTGTGTTAACGAACATTTTGACTATTACTATTTAATTTTAACAATATAAAAATAACTAAAAAAATAATAGAGAGTCCTAATGGAGCAAATGTCACGAAATTAATTAATGCATTATTCATCTCAAACCATTTTTGAATAGGTTCTTCTTGTTCAAATACAAAGTCTGGATTCTCCAATATAAAAGCAATTCTATTTAATAAAACTAAAAAACAAAACATAAAAAAAGATAAAACACTGCAAATTAACATAATAAACTCTTTTAAATTCATTTTATTCATAAAAACACCCTTTTACTTTTAAATTATTATGATATACTAATATTTGTAAGAAATAGAAAATATTAGGAGGTATTAGTGAAAATGAGAAAGATTTCTTTACTGCTTTTTGGAATTATATTGACATTATTGGTTTATGTTCCTAGTTTAGCAGAAGCAACCGAGGTATTTCAAGATGTAGATTATGAAGTTGGTAATACACCTACAGCAGATTTATCTGAGGATAGTACAATGTACGAAGAAGAGTCTGTTGATGAAATAACGCCTAGATTTGGTCCAACAAACATTACTTATAAAATCACTGATAAGAAAGTTGTAGGAAGAGGTTGGGGTGATTTCAGAAATGGACCTACAGGTACAGGACCAGGAACATTAAGTATTAATCATTCAACTACTCTTAATCGCGAATTTACAAATACAATATCAGGAGAGTACCCGATAGGAGAGGCTAAAATTGGAGCATCACTAGGTGTAACAATTGGTAAAGCAAAAACTTACGGGACTACCTATACAATTACTCTTGCAAAGGGCGAAAAGAAAACAATTCAATTTCAACCCAAATATGTAGTATATGAAGTAACGCAAAGAATGTACGCGAATGGAATAGCTACAAACACTTACAAAAAGGCTAATGTTGTAGTATTTGAAGACTGGGATTACAGCTGGTATTCTAACAAATAAATGTTGTCACACATTGTAGCTGTATGATTAGATTTGCTTGATAGTACTATTTAATAATGACCAAGACGGCAATTATGAACTGCACCCCGTCAAGTAGACAGTGGAAATAATAAAAAATGTATTAAGCGGCTTGAGCCCTGAATTCTAAAGGACTCAAGCCGTTTAATCGTTTCTGGTAGCGATAATGATTATAAAAATGAAT
>NZ_PYWI01000053.1 GCF_003049575.1 Lysinibacillus parviboronicapiens
GTCGTCATAAGTATCGCAGAGATCCATTGTGCATCACATAGTGGATAAAAAAGCTAATGATTTCCATTAGTTTTAGCGAAGCGTACACTCAGATTGTAAATTATAACTATAAATTAAAAATACTGTTCATAAATCAAGTGGAAAAATATTTTTTCTTCATCACGAAATGGTGGAAACCGTTGATACATCAATATTTATAGAGGGAGTTTAGTTGAAGAAGTGGAAGATTATTTTAAGCAGGTATACCAAAGTGGAATTTTAAATTTCATCTCTATATTGAATGAATTTTTGATAAAAAATGTGCAGTAAAGATATTTCCTAGAAACTCAGTCATATTGAAAAATCCCCAGTTTTATACTGGGGAACTAATTATTTGACGGTTTAATCAGGCTTAATAAATACTTATTATTTTTCTGGATGATCTACATGTAATGGCGGGGGTACTAGCCGCCAACCTTTATTTTTATTAAGGCGTAATAGTTTGGCGCCAAGCTGTTGCGGATTAAATTGAAGAAAAGCTGCAGCTGTCAACTAGCGCCGCAGCTAAGTGCGTGCGATACACTCAATATTAATATGTGCAATTTAAGGTTATCTATACATAAAAAAGCCGCAGCGAGGGAAGTAGCTGAAGCATAGATATTAACTGAACAATATGAGGAAATTAATAAATATGGTAATCCTCTACCTATTACGAATAACCAAGAATTTGTGAAGAATCATACTTTAACTAACGGAGAGCGATTGCCCAATAAATAGTGGTTGATGATCTCTACGAAATAGTGTTAAGAATCCCCTACACTCATCTTTGTAATTCTGGAAAGTTACGCAGTTAATCAATAACATGAAGAAAACGGCAACCAGCTCAAAAGAGTTTGGTTTTTTGTCTAAACCTATATAGCCTTTCTCACATTTTGTGGAAGCGGCTTGATGCTTGACCCCTGGAACATGATTTTTTTAAACCGATGACCGTCAGAGATAGGAAGATAACATGTAATATACTGATTTTCCCTATGCCTTTTATACGAAAACCCTCTACATTTTTAGATAACATAAGGACTAACAATATCGCGGTAATTTATAAGTCTCCACTTTTGAATAGTCGTCGTCCTACTGTTTGAAAGTATGTAAAGTAACCACTGTGAAACGTTCAAAAGCGGAGAAAAGTAAATGTATCACTTTTCTCCGTTTTATTTCCGTATAATTTCTGTTGCTTTATAAATTAAATATATTATTTTCCGGCTTTTCCCGTATTCACATGAAATGAAACTTAATCAGTGGGGCATTCTTCATCACCCATTGATTATTTAAGGAACTTTGGTACGCGGGATAAAAAGACACTTTACTTAAATTTATGAGTTACCATTTTTTCGAGCAGCCGCTTCATCTAAAATCTCTTCTCGAAAACCACTCATACTTTCTTCCCTACGTGCATTTTTTTGCTTAAGTGCCTTTCGTTCGTTTTCATCAACGTAAGCCATCATTTCTTCTGCAGCTTCCATATTTTCCTTAGTATTTTTCATCATATCTTGAAGCTTTTCAACATTATCTGATCGATCATCGGGCTTTGGGGTATTTTTCTCCATTTTAATTCCTCCTTCTTTTTAATAAAGTCACAAGATTTATCGTCCCCGATTTAACTAAAAATATTCAGTGCAATAAGTGGAATTTTCTTCAAAAACAAATCTTTGTAAGTAATAGGTCCTCACGTTAAGTTGTAAAGAATATAATTCACGATAAATGGATATAATCAGCATGAATAAACGGAAAAAAATTATGACTAGATAAAAAGAAAATGAGGCGGTAGTGACATGTCTATGGAATGGTTTAACAGAGTAACTGGTGAGCTTCAAGATCATTTGAAATCGATTTGCGAAGAATATGACCAAATCGGTCATATGAATATCAATCGAGGTTCAAAACATCCCCGAATTGAATTTTTTATCTCGACAGAAGATGACGACAGGGTTTACTTTTGCACCCTCCTCTTTGATCCGTATAATGAAGAATTTTACTTAGAAAGCTTTGATATGACGCTTCAACAACCTACAAGAATTATTTTGGATGATATTACTGATGTGGTTGAAGCTGTTCATGAAAGTTTTCATGAATTTATTGACAAAGATAGTGAAGTCTTTTATGTAGATGATGAAGAAGAATATGAAGTTCTAGATGATGAAATTACTCTTGAAGAAATTGATGTGGAATGGGAAACTCCGGAAGTCACGGCTTATCAAATTGAAGATAATCTTGAAGTAACCTATCAGTTTGGGGTAGATAGAGCTAATGGAGATGGCGTTCTGCGAAGAGTCAATCGGATCTGGACAGAAGACGGGGAACTATTCGAAGATGAAAGTACCTTGTCATTTAAAAAAGAAGAGGCAAGTACCATTATCGCCATGATTGCGAGCCATATGGATACTATGACTGGGTATGAAGAAATTATAAACGAATAAGAATAACTGGGCAAAAAGTTGCCCGGTCCTTTTTTGTCTATTTGACTTCAGAGCTTCATCGTTTAAAGACTTAAGGAAAATAGGTCAACAAGGGAAATTGGATAGCTCTTGGACAAGACAATAAGATATATCTTTACTCACCGAATGAAGAAGTAAATAATTTTGAAACTACACATTTTATCACTTATCTGAAGTTGAGATAGTTATTGGAAACATAGACATGAAAGAACGTAATGATCTTTCATTTTCTGTGGTGTAGTGTTGATTTTACGCGACATGTGGCGCTTTCCTGGAATAAGGAAAGTGCTTTTTTCATTAAAGGGCCATTTAATTGAATAACACTTCTAAATTAAAAATGGGGTTTTATGTTAATCTTGATGTGAGTTTGTCAAACAATGTACTTAAGCTAACGCAGCTGATTAGTTGAATAACAACAATCTTTAAGAAAAGGGGTGAAATGGAGTGAGTAAAGATGAAAAACGATTTAAAAAATCCTACTATTTAGCAAAACATAGACAAAAAAACGAAGAACATTCTAAAGAAGTAAACGAAATGACAATAGAGGAATGGCGAGGGAAACTTGAAGAAAAAGCGAAAAAAGGGGCGAAGAAAAATAAAAAGCGATATAAGAAAATAAATAGCAAAGTAATATATGGCACGACTGCTGAAGAACGATTTAAAGAAAATCACGGAGTAACAATTGAGGAATGGAATGCAAAAAAAGAAGAAGAGTTTATAACTAAAACAGGAATGAGTTACGACGAATGGTATATAAAACAGGTTAATTCTTTAACACCAATTGATTATCTTGAAAATTGCAATGGTGCTGTTTCTCAGGATGATGTAGAACTGGTGAAGGATTTACAAAAGTTAGGTTTAAATGATGGTGTAATAAATGTATTACTGGATTATATGAACATTGTTAGTAAAATTGGCTTTATTCACTCGTTGGTAAGAGAAATGGGTGAAAGTTGGCTTAAGAAAAATGTCTTAACTATTGAAAGTGCAATAGCCTTTGTTAGGGAAGAATGGAAGAGCTAGAGTCCCAAAAATAGATTCTCCAACATCAAATTCCTTATTGAACGGGTGCTTTAGTTCAATAACGATCTTCAACAATCGGGCGCGATTGTGGAGCAACACAGGTAGAAAATAATCAAACTTTTTTATAAAAACCTAACTTAAAACTGCTAAAGAAAAATCCCTTTTGATCAATCTTTTTTCAAAAGGGATTCTTCTTATTTAACGTAAAATAAGGGTTTGCGAGGTATTTTTGCTCAAACTTTATTTCAAAGCAACAACAAAAACGAACTTTTGTTCCTTTTTGTTTTAAAAAAATGAAAAATATAGTATGATTATTCCAATTAGTTGTCAATTAGGGAGGATCATCATTGAGAAATGCCGAAAATTTTAAAATTCTAGCAATTGATGGGGGTGGTATAAAAGGGTTGTACTCAGCTGTCATATTAGCTGATTTTGAAGAAAAGTATGGAAAGCTAAGTAACCACTTTGATTTAATATGTGGTACTTCTACGGGAGGTATAATTGCTCTTGGGTTAGCAGCTGGAATACCAGCGAAAGAAATTGTAAATCTCTATAAAACTAACGGACCTACGATTTTTCCATATAATAATAGATTCCTATATATGTTGCACTCTATTAAACAAGGCTTATTAACTTCTAAATATAGAGAAGACAATCTTAAAAATGCATTAATAAACGTATTTAAAGATAAGAAAATAGGGGACTGTGAAACAAATGTATTAATACCAACGGCTAATATAACAACTGGAAAACCGTGTATTATAAAAAATGACCATAGTCATGACTTAGGAAGAGATAATATTCACTCATTAGTGGATGTGGCATTAGCAACAACTGCCGCACCTACTTACTTTCCAATTCAAGAGATTCCCACAATGAATACAGAAGATCAATTTGCAGATGGAGGAATATTTGCAAATAACCCTTCTCTACATGGTATTCAAGAAGCATACAAATTCTTTATAAATAATAATAATTATACTTATAAGAATTATAGTTTATTATCTATATCCACTTTACATCAAAATTTTTCCTTTGAAAGAAAATTACTAGTCAAAAGAAGATCTCTTTTCCTATGGAATGTGAAATTAATTTCTTTGATGATGGATTTGCAATCGGTATCCACCGACTATCATATAAAATACTTGAATACTACTTTGAAGGGCAATTACGTAAGAATTGAAAGCGAGCCGATTACAAAAAAAGAAAGTAGATTAATTCAATTGGATAAAGCAGGTAGGGAATCTATTAACCTTTTAATAAGGAAAGGGCATGAGGCTAGTAAAAGATGGGTTGATAATCCGAAAATTCTTGAGTTCTTTAATTAATACACTAAATTATGAGGTGAAATTAATAATGGCAGAATGTAATGATTTATTCTTAAAATTTAATGGTGAGATAGAATTAAAAAATAGTAAAAAAACATCTTTACGTACATCACGAAACTCTATACGCAATGATATTATTAATCATTTTGAAAAGAAGTTAAAGGTTTCAAAACCTAAATTTTGGGGACAGGGTTCTTATATGATGAACACTATTATTAAACCTATTGATGGCGAGTATGATATAGATGATGGTGTATATTTAGAACATTTAGCTGAAATTGATGAAGAAGAATGGCCTACAGCTGAAACGGTTCACAACTGGATTATTAAAGCAGTTCAAGATAGGACGCACACACCTCCAAAAAATAAAAATACATGCGTGAGGGTAATCTATAAAGGTAATTACCATATCGATCTACCGATATATATAAAAAGTAAAGATTCTGAACATCCTAAGCTGGCACATAAAACAAAAGGTTGGGTAGATAGTGATCCAAAAGAATTAACTAACTGGTTTAAAGGACAAGTTTCATCAAAAGATACTCAATTAAAACGATTAGTGAGATATTTTAAGTCTTGGAAGGATTTTAAGAAAAATGGAGATAAATTTCCGAGTGGCATGATTTTTACTATTCTTGCAGCTAATCATTACGTGGAAGGCTATGAAGATGCAGATGACTCAGCTTTTATAGCTGTAGCACAAGAAATTTACGATGCTTTAAATGCTAACTTTTCATTAAATAGACCTGTTTTTCCAGAAGAAGAGTTATTTGAAGATTGGTCCGATACAGCAAAAACAAACTTTTTATCTAAGCTATCCACTTTAATCAACAATGGTCAAAAGGCTTTAGAGACTGAAGATAAAGCTGAAGCATCAAAAATTTGGATTAAGCAATTTGGAGACCGATTCCCAGAATTTACGCCACCTAAAGAGCAAAATAATGTTGAAAAAGGCTATGCACTAAAGGCTTCAGCCCCCCCAATACTAGGGAATTATGGACGTTCATCTTAGTATGCTTGATATATATATAACATATAGGGAACAAGCGATTAATCATCTTCAAACCGCCTATGGTGCCGTATTAATAGATTCTATTAATACGGCTAATTATCCAGCGTCCCTTATCATTAAACAAATAGTGGCGGATATAGAAGTATCTTTTATCATGGACATTCCATTTAATTTTCCAGATGCATTTCCAAAGATAAGATTAGAAGAACAGTCATATGAAAAGGTATATCCTATACCTCATCTAAGCAAATATAAAAAGCTCTGTCTATTTGATGATGTGGAAGCCAGTCCGAATCCAAAAAATCCAATTGGACTGATAGAAGAAGTAATAAAAAAGACTAGGGATATTTTAAGTAAAGGAATTTTAAAACAGAACTTTGACGAGTTTATAGATGAATTTGATTCATATTGGTTCGAGGAATCTTATGATAGGTATCTTTCACTGGTTGAGCCTTCAGATGAGATAAAAAAAGTATATTTGGTACCTTGCTTTTTAAAAATGCAGCCTAAGCACAGTGGGGTCTTTGCTGATACTAAAAGCCAAGCAATTAGATGGATAGTAAATGCCGGTGGACTTCCCAAAGAAGAACTTGCAACTGAAGCGTTATATGTTCCTTTAAAAACACAAATGCTGTATCCATTCCCAAATAACAATAAAGATATATACCAAATAATCAAAGACAGTAAAATATCTAATACAAAAGAGTATTTTTCATACCTTGATAAATGCCCTAGACCTTCTAAGATATTATTTTCTATGGAAGTAGACGATAAAATTGCTTGGGGTGTTTGGGAACATCGAAAACCTAATAAACAGATTATCTCTCTTTATAAAGGCTGGAAAAGAAATCAAAAAAATCTTAATGGATTTAGGAACCAATCGCAAAATAGTTTAGTTGAATTAATTCGAGATTATCCTAATCTAGAGATTAACAAGTATTATGTTGAGGACATAAGACCATCAAGATTAAAAACACGTGGTGGAGATGGTAATACAAGCTACCAGGGAAAAAAAGTTGTAGTAATAGGTTGTGGCGCAGTAGGCAGCCATTTAATACAAGGTCTGTTCGATTTAGGTGTACAACAAATGCTTCTAATCGACCCTGACGAGTTAAGTTTTGAAAATATAAATAGGCATCTTTGTGGGGCGGATAGTGTAGGCCTTTATAAAACTGTAGCAATTAAAAAGAAATTTCAAAGGCACTATCCCACATGTCAAATTCACTTTTACAATTACGATGTGATGCAATTTTTAATCCAATTTCCGAAGGGGCTAAATTCATACGATTTAATAATATCTGCAATTAGTCATACTCCAATTGAGCAACGAATGAGTGAACTGCAACAGCAGGGAGTTATTACACCGCCAATTTTAAATGTTTGGGTAGAACCTTATTTAGCTGCAGGACATGCTATATGGCAGAATAGTGCCTCTGGAGTTTTTTTTGATTCTTTATTTGATACAGGCAAATATAAGTATCAAGTTTTAAAGAGTGCAAGTCAGTATACTCAAAGGGAACTCGGCTGTAACACTTCCTATGTACCCTATGGTGTTTTGGAGTTAAAAAAATTTGTTATGGAAGTCGTAATATTCATTGCCAAGCAATGGGAACAACAGCAAAGTGAAAGTATTGCATTTACTTGGTTAGGAAATTTAACTGAACAAAGAAGGAATAGTAGCCTTTTAGAAAATCGTTGGGTAGGTGCTTCTGACTTTTCGGTAAGGCATTATAAGCTAGAAAATCCAAAGGAAAGTACTGAAAAACATGATATATAAATTTGGAAAAAAATATATTGTATTTACTGAAGAAGTAGTAGCTACTTTTCATAAGTATAAGCAGCTAAGTAATGTAGCACATGAATCAGGAGGTATTTTATTAGGTAAAGTCTATAATGATTTAATTATTATTGATCAAGTATCTGAACCTTCTAAGGAAGATGATTCTGGTCGTTATTATTTTTTTAGAAATGTTAAAAAGGCCCAAAGAATCGCAGAACATGCTTGGAAAGAATCAAATGGGGAAAGGCTTTATTTGGGTGAGTGGCATACACATCCTGAAGATGTCCCATCGCCATCTAGGGATGACCGAACATTATTAAAAAATATGTTGAAACACTCACGTATGAATATAGATTTTTTGTTCATGATTATTATTGGGCGAGTTAAGCCGTATATGGCTGTTCTAAATAAAAAAATGGTTAAGATGGAGCCACTAAACACTCTACAAGCAGCAGACGGGTTGAGTATTACAATCTATAAAAACAACGATAGAATTTACGGATTTCAGGTAGCAGGGTTTCTAGATTTTGCTCCAAAGGCTTACAATGCAGCTTTTTCTACAATCTTCGTTGGTACAGTTAATGCAATATCAGCATTAACTAATTTAAAAGACTATGTTTTTGAACATTCACAAGGCTTTATTCGATTTTTAGCCCCTGATTCTAGAGATGCGAAGTCACAAACAATTATGGAAATAATGCTAATACAAGTAAACACAGTCTTACAAGAAATGAAGAATACAGGTATAGATAAATTTGTGGAAATTAATTATATACAACAAACATTTAATAAATAAAACGACTCCTATTTTGATAGGGTCGTTTTTTAAATTAATCTTTTAGATATACCCCTCAAACTGACCAGCTTCCCAATCATGAATAGGTGATACATGAAATTGCTCATCAATGGTTTTATGGAATTATTAGCAACGATCCTTATAATGATGCATGGTTAGATGAAGGTTTTGCAGTATTTGCTGCGAGTTTATTCAAATTTTCAAAATTGAAACAGGCTAAAGATTATAATTCAATGTTCAAACCTGATCCTAATTTAGAGTTACCTGTAAATTTACCTCTCAATCAATATGAATCCAACATGAGTTCCTATGTTTATGGAAAATCTGCCAGAAAGTTATGGGAATTATTTAAAGATAATGGAGAGCTCACAGAAGCTGAAAAATTTTTAAAAAGCTATTATCATTTTTATAAATATAAACAATCAATCAAAGATGCAAATGTAAGAAAAGGGGATACTGTTGTTGTATACGGTGCAGGACCTATTGGTTTATTTGCTGTATTAGGAGCAAAAATTGCAAGAGCATCGAATATTATTGTTGTTGATTTGCTTGATAGTAGACTCAATAAGGCAACTGAAGTTGGTGCGACACATGTTTTGAATGCTAAAGAAGTGAATCCTGTTGAAGAAATTCGTAAATTATTCCCGTATGGAGCTGATGTTGTCATTGAAGCAGCAGGGGTTGAATCTACATTTAATCAAGATATTCAATCGACGAAAGTTCGTGGAACAACGATGGTTATCAGCTTTCACAAACAAGTCATTCAATTTAATGTTCCTGCTGCCTTACTCTTTAGTGGTGTAAAACTAATGGGATCTATAGGCTACAGTAACGAAACTTATAATGAAGTTATTGAATCGCTTGCTAATGGTAAATTATCCGCACAATCAATTATTACAAGTGAAATTGATATAGATAATATCGCTGAACAAGGATTTGAAGCGTTAATTCACGATAAATCTAAAGCGAAAATTCTAGTTAAATTAAGTGGCGCACATTAATCAGTTCAATCTTGTTTATAAAAAAACCCACACATTTTAGACGCTCTAAACCCAAAGTTCGTTCGATAAAGCAAGCGATAATACTGCTTGGGATTTCAGGTTTGCGCAAGTGGATTTACTTATTAGCAATGCGAGAGATGGATATTAATACTGATTCCGATCTTTTTAAAGAGGTTATGCACACATCATTATTCCGTTTGGTTTGAGGGTATGTGAAAAATTAGCGAAACTCTCTTATAAGCAAAACTTCTCCGAATATTTTCTACTTGTAGATTTAAAATAAAGTCACGACGTTTATAAAAATGTTGAGAAGCTATGCCCCTTTGGATATTCATATATCTAAAGGAGGTTTTAATAGTGAATATGTTATTCCGTTAAAGGGCGCAATTCTTGTATTGGAATTGTGCCTTTTTTAGTGTTATGGACTCTACTAATCTTTATTGGAATTTAATACTACATAATTTGAACTAAGTATCTACTGTAATAAAATTAATATTGTAATATGCTATTATAAATAGGTTAGCAATGTTAATTTTATGTTTTATTCAAAGATTTTTAGAATAAGGAGTCCTAAAATGAAAAAGAAAACAAACTATTTAATCTTACTTTTAACTGCCATCTTTATTGTTGGTTGTACTAACGTAGAAGAGGCATCAGTTACAGATAAAGAAACAGATTCACAAGAAGTAACAACAAATAATAGTGAAACAGAAAAAACTATGGTAACTGAAAAATCAGTATCAGAAAAAACATCAACTCAATCAAAAGGTGAACTGTTCAAGGGGTACAAACTGATTGAAGTTGATGGTGGCGATTTGTCAGGACATCGCGAACCTAACGTCGTCGTTGACATTGGCTTTGGGGACCGACATTACTATGCATTCACGAATGAGGCAGGGCAATTGGTTCGTGTCATTGCTGACGAAATCGTTCTACAAGATGACCGTACCGAACCCGTAACATCATCTGGCAGATACTACGCTGATGAAGCAAAAGTTCCTGGTGTCGAGAGAGCAGATTTAGATGAAGGACATATTATTGCAGATTCTCTTGGTGGGGTATCAAACTCTTATAATATTACGCCACAAGATAGTACGCTTAACCGACATGGTGATCAAGCATATATGGAAGACGCTATTCGTAAAGCTGGTGGAGCTACTAATTTCGAAGCAATTATCACATATCCTAATACGGAAACACAGATTCCTTCTCATTACAAGTACACTTACACTTTAAAAGGGAATAAAATTGTAGATGAGTTTGATAACAGCAACCCTGATGAAATAAATAAATCTCTAGGATTAACTGAAAGTAAATCAACTAACTCAAATAAGTCAACAAGTTCTAATAAGTCCAATGCTTCGAATGGCACCGAAGATATTTCTAGCGTTGATACAGATGGAAATGGACAAGTGACGATTAAAGAAGCAAAAGCAGCTGGTTATAGTATGCCAATAACTCGTGAACACTGGTTGTACAAATATATGCAAGACTCTGATAACGACGGTATGGTAGGTGAATAAGCTCCTAGAACTTGAGGTTAAAGAACATTTTCCTTCTTGGACGATTTATAACAATTTGCAAATGGGTATCTATATAGGAACCAGAAATTAATGGTCATATAAGTATCTACCACAATCGGGCGTTATGGTTGTAGAACCATTAGACATAGAGCATCTTGTAAAAAATAAAACAATATGATTTTATCAGAGGTTTTAGTTCAGTAAGATTTAAACAACTTTATATTCGCTATATATTAGAAAAACGCAGATTCACAAAATTACGCACTTAATGTTACCAAACGGCTTTGGGTGTATTCTTTTTCTACAATCGGGCGCAAGTTAGTGGAATAAGGAGATTTAAAATAATCAATCTTTTTTATAATAAACAGTTCTTAAATATAAAAGAAAGCTATCGTTTTGATCAATCTTTAGGCACTGACTACCTTTTTTGAGACAGTAAGAAAACACCTTTTAAACTGCCAGTTGACGGTATTTTACCGGTGACTGGTTGTTTAGTTTCGTTTGGATACGGATATTGTTATAATAGTGTATATATTC
>NZ_PYWI01000054.1 GCF_003049575.1 Lysinibacillus parviboronicapiens
ATGCCTTGGTCGAAAAATATTCAAGCGACATGTGCAAAATAGCCATCTATTTGAAATAATTTCAGATAGATGGCCATTCGTCGTGCGTACCGAAAAGGTGCGCTTATTTTTTTATTTCGGGCTTACAGTCTATCTATCCTTTCCATTTAAAATTATTATTCACTAGCTTTCTTTTAATCTAGGTATTCATTTATTTTTCAACATTTCTAGAAATAAATTATTTTTACTCTTTTGTAGGGTCAAATTACCACGTACCCTTCATTTAAATTCATAGATTAGAAGTGTAAGGCTTAGCGCTAGCATTACAAAAAAAATTACAAAAAGGGAGATTGAATGATGAAAGATAGTAGATACGGAAAACATATGAATTGGGATTATAACAAAAAGATGGCTAAAGATGAAAAATTCAAATGTTGGTGTGAATGTGAAAAACACGAAGAGAAACATGATAAATGCAAGTGTGACCACAAGAAACACGAAGAGAAACATGACAAATGCCATCATCGCAAACATGAAAAGGTATTTATCGATGTAGATGTAGAAGTCGAAGTAGATGTTGACGTGGAAGTTAAAAAGCGTTGCAAGAAAAAAGACAAAGATTATGGCCACAAAGACGATTATTACTATGAAGATGAAAAGTGCTCATATAAAGAAGAGAAATCTGACAAACACCGCTGCAAAGGTTGCGCTTGTAACTTCTTAAAAGGCTTAGAGCCTGGTACTTTAGTAGACGTTTTCCTATCAGGTGGAGGCAGTTTCTTAAGTCTTACTTTCATCAACTTGGATCCAAAAAGTTGTTGTGCATACTTCCTTGAACTAGATGCTGCTGCTGCAGCTACACCAGTTGTCATTGACTGCCAAAAAATTGACGCTATTAGACGCGCTGAATAATTCAAGCTACCATTATAAAGGCATAAATATTGCATTTATTTTTAATAATATACCTATATAAGTTGCCAGGCTAACACTTCTATGTAGCCTGGCAATTTCATTATAAATCGGAATCGCCGTGAAGGATTATTAGCTCCATGGCTTAAGAATAGGAGATTCAAATAAAACTCTTGCAGGTCCTGCAAGTGCAGGAATTAATATTGTTTAAAAACAATGTCTCTTTCCTCTAACCAATTATAGAAAATATTAGACACATAAATAAGAAAATAAAGAAGACCCCCATCACAGGTCTTCTTTTTAGTTTGTTTATATCTCCAGTAGTACGTCTATCCTTTTATTAAAACTATATCAGAAAAACAGTATCTTCTCTAAGGTTTCCACGATAATGTAAGGGTCTATTGAAGAGTAGAAAAAAGCTCAGGCTCAAAATTAATTGAGTACCTGGGCTTTGTCTTAATAATGATGATTTAATCAAAGTCATTCTCTTCTTCAATTTTTCGAATTACACCAGTCTTTGCGTTTACTTCTACTTCATAAATCTTATTTTGAGAAGTCAAAATGTATATTTCATACACTAATGTACCGTTTTCCATATCCATGCCATAGTGTATGATTTGACCAGGCACTCTTTGCACGGCAATCTGCATTGCTTGTTGTGGAGTAATTCTTTGACTATATGAAGGCATCACCATAATTATATCCTCCTCTTTCTGCATACGTGCTCCTATATTATGCAAGAACGAAGATAACTGTTATTACTTTTTATTACTAACGTCTTTGCTGATTAGTAATATACAAACCAACCAAACAATCAGTTTTCATTGTACCATTCTGTAAATCTTTCAAATGCGATTCTTGAATACCTTCCTTAACAGCCTGTGCAATAAAGTTTTCTGTTTCAATTTTCATAGCCGGTAAACACTTTAATTTATTTCCTCCCTTTTGTCTTCAATTTATTTATTGATTATCTGAATTAAGCACCCCCTCGCATCGCTTTACAGATTTATTTGTCAGTGATTGTCGCATACTCATGGAGATTTTTGCACAAGCTATTTTTCGACACCAGTTTAAGGGAGTGATTTATGTATGGGAGATTTTATCCACACGCAGTTTTGGGAAATGATAATTAGAGTTATATTTTCTTTTTTTGTGCTACTTATTCTAACTAGAATCCTCGGAAAAAAACAACTTAGTCAACTCACTTTTTTTCACTATATAACAGGTATAACACTTGGTTCTATCGCAGCTCAAATTGCATCACAGGCTCAAACAAACTTTTTAGATGCACTTATTGCACTAGTCTGGTGGGGGGTTTTAACATATATAATGACTATTGTTACCATTAAATCTACGAAAGCTCGTGTCCTCATCGATGGTAAGCCTACTATAGTTGTACAAAATGGACTTATTTTAGAATCTGCCTTAAAGAAAAATCGTCTGCATATGGATGAGTTAACAATGATGTTACGCGAACAAGCTATTTTCTCTGTACAGGAGGTTCAATATGCATTACTTGAGCCAAATGGTAAACTCAGTGTTTTGCAAAAGACTTCTGAACAGATTGCTACGAAACAGGATGTTAAAGTAGATGTATCACCGCCAACCTACTTACCAACAGAAGTGGTTTCAGATGGCCAACTTATTTACGAAAACCTAGTAGAACTTAAGTTAACAGAAGATTGGCTAATAAAAAAGTTAAAAAAGCAAAATATTCAATCTGTGGAAGATGTCTATTTTGCTCAAGTTCAAACAAATGGCTCCTTATATATCAGCCTGAAGGATAAAGCTAGACATTCAAGCCCTTAACACCTTGCTATATCAGTAATGACCGACCACACTTAGTAGGACGCCGTTGAATAGGCATATAAATGAAAAACGTATATATAATAAGGAAATAAAGAAGACCCCCCATCACGGAGTGGTCTTTTTCTGAGATATTTAAACTGGAGCACTCGTTATTTTAAATGCAAAATCTTAACTAATGGTTATCGTCTTGATTACCATTTTGGTTATCATTTTGATTTTGATCTTGTTGTTGTTCAGAAGGTTCTTCAGTTGGATCTGGCTCCTGTTCATCATTAGGTGTACCACATCCGAACAATAACCCAGTAGATAGTATCGCTATAAACGTACCTAATATTATTTTTTTCATGTATTCACCTCATTTAAGGAATTTTTATTCCCCTTTATTATTGTCTGAATTTTTATTACGTATACGGTATTTTTTTGCAGCATACCGAGTTAGATTTAAAAAAATAATATAAGGGAACAAAATATCCCTTAAAACTTCCATCAATAGTTCCATTGCAAACTATAGGATATTTTTCAAGTCTAAATGAAGTTTACAATGTAAATACTGAAAAAGTATTACCAATCGCTATGAAGTTCCCAGTCGAACTTTCGCAAGTCTCCCTCAAAGTCATAGCGATTGGTCCTTATAACTTATAGACCAAAACAAAATTTGTTCAGGTCTATAGAAGAATTAAAGTTATACCTTATTATTTTGATGAATTACCAGTCAAATTATTAGCTACAGCTTGTAATGGTTGCTTCATCTGTTGTGACGATTGATTTGTTTGCTGTTGTGAAGATTGGTTCATCTGTTGCAAAGGCTGAGTCATTTGTTGTAGTGGTTGTATCATTTGTTGTGCGTTTTGTAGATTTAATTTATTCGAAATATTTTTTGTGAATTGTTGAAGAGTACCATTTTGTAACCCTCTAGCTACGCCAAAAATTGCAGTTCCTATCGCACCCCATGTAAGAAATTTCACTTATGAAAACCTCCTTCCTAAGATTTTTGAAACAGGTTTAGTATTGGAAATCAAGCTAATACTATACTGCACATTTTTTGGATTATTCTTTTGTATCTCGAATTATTTACATATCTACTTTTAAAATTATTTTTTTGTTTAAATTAAACTTGGCTAGTAAATACTAAAATTTATAAGGGGGAATCGCTATGAACCGAATGGAATAACCACTTTATCCAACCCCTATAGTTCATAGCGATTACCATTCAATCCAGTTTTCTAGATTTGGTCCATTACATATTTCTGCTCGACTATCACGTTCTTTAAGCCAGTTATAAAACGGTACTGGGCGCTCTCTATTCTGAGTTTCTTCTATAATCTCTGCGTTAATGATATTTTCAAGCATACCGATAAGAGTTAAACTGCTGTTATTCAAAACCATGATACGATAGCTCATACGGCCACCATATCAGGTGAACAACGAAAAGTTGCCCAAAACAGCCCTTCATTTACGATTTGCTCAATATTCTCACTCGATATAAACTTGGCCATGTACGCCCATTTTTGATCGTTATCAAATATCAATCGTTCTTTGTCCGTAGACTTAAAATACGCACGTAAAGCACGGCAAGCATCATAATACGTTTGATTCGGCAACGGCGAAAGGAGAAATTGTATACGGATTTCAATATCCCCGTCGCTGTTATCTGCGATCACTACACTGCCATTCATTTTAGGAAGCTTAATAAATGAATCGCTGAACTCACCAAAAAGTGGCCTTTCGGTATCCATCACCTCTAGCCCCACTTGCGAACAATGGATATTTTTAAAAGTTACATCGCACATACTATTTCCCCTTTCTGTCACGTTGTTGTTGCTCATAAATTTGACGTGTTATTTTTTTAATATCAGCTTCTTCACGGATAACAAACGTAGCGCCTTCAAGCATACGTTCGTAATTGTTGTGGATCACCTGTTGTTCCTGTCTTCCTCCACCTGCTGCATCGAAGATTTCTTTCCCGATAGCGCCAAGTACACGCTCATTTAGTGGTAAGATTGCTTCTGGTCCTGCTTCGCCTACACCATGTAAGCCAGAGTTTGTATTGAATAATGTCGGCTTATTGAAGACGCCGCCTTTTGCGTGCCACTGAATATCTATCTTGGGCAGTCCTTCCCCAAACCAATCTAACGGATTGATAGAACCTTTTATTTTAAATTTCGGGACTTTCAGCTTTGGCCATTCAAAATCGAATTTAAAGAAACCCTTTATGGCATCAATTGCTTTTTTAACGGCATCTTTCGCTTTTTCGATAGGCGTTTTGATTGCCGTTAAAATGTTATTCCATACTTCTTTTGTCTTCTTCCATGTTTCGCTAAAATCAGTAAATTGCTTTATTTTATCCCAGCTATCTTTTACGAATTTTACTGCTTGGCCTACTGGTTCGGTTATAACTTTCAAAATCCATTGCCAGATTTTTTTTAGGAAGTCGCCAATCCAACCAAATATTTTCTTTGTGGCTGCCCATATCTCGTCCCAGTATGCAATAACGGCAATAACTACTGCGGCCACTACAGCAACAATAGCTAAAACAGGCGCTGAAATAGTACCGATAGCTGCAACAATAGCGCCAGATGCCACGCTAAACGCTGTAGACAATGCAGGCCATAACATCATCAATCCGTTTATAATCGGCATTAAGGCGACGACAGCTCCGCCAAGTGTGCCAGTCACGCCTATAATTCCAACAATGGTAGAAACTAAGACGGGATTTTCTTTTGCAAAACTAGCAATCCCACCGACTACTTTAGCAATGACATCTAACAATGGGTGAAGTGCCTCTTTTACATCTACAGCTTGCCTTAGCTCCGTCATTGGGTCCGAATCGAGTTGATCGGTCATTTCTTGAATTTTCTCTTGGCCTTCCGCTACAGTCACTTGGCCACTTGCTACATCCTTTAACACACTAACAATGGAGTCACCCTGGTCTTCCCACATCGTTCCGAAAATCTCTACTCCTATGGCTTCGCGTAAAGTAGCATCTTCAATCCGTGACAGCCATTGTGCCATTTCGGAAAATGCTTTAGAGCCTTCTTCTCCACCTTTTGCAACAGCTTTTCCCCAACCTTCCAGTTGAGAAAATAAAGCTTGTACAGCTGCGCTATCGGGTGGATCTTTCGCTATGGCCATCTTTTCAGCATTCATTGCTTTAAAGGACTCTAATTCTGCTTTATGCGCTTCTCGTGCAGCGTCCATTTCATTCGTTAGTCGTTCGCTTAACGCTTGCTTGCGATTATTATGTTCTTCTTTTAACGCATCTAATTTAACTTTATTTACTTCTCTAGCGGCTTCAATCTGTGCTTTATTCGATTCACTAAGTGCTTTTAATTCTTCTTGTTTCTGTTGTTGAAAAGCTTCTTTCTGGGCATTCTGTCGTTCTTTTAAAGCTTCCTTTTCGGCATCTGTTTGCTCTTTTAGCTGCTCTTTACGTTCATCAATTTCCGTTTTAAGGGCTTCTTTTTTTGCATCAGATGCTTCTTTCACGCTGTCCTTTTGTTCTTTTAAAGAATCAATTTGCCCTTTACGTTCTTCTCGTACCTTATCGATACGTAACTTCTCTTCGAAATCCCGTAAAGCGCGCATAGCTTCTTGTCGTTCTGCACCTGTTTTTGCATTATTTACTCGCAACGACAACTCTGAACGTTTTTGGGCGTTTTCTTGTTGTTTAATTGCTTTTTCTTCGGCTTCGGTTTTTGCATTAAGTGCATTGATTTGAGCATCTAAAGCTTTTAACTGATTATATTTTTCTTCATCGATCAACTTCATGCGCTCTTTATATTCATTATCGATGATTTTAATTTTTTCTTCGGATGCTTTTTCAAACGCCCGCACTTCAACTTCTAACGATTTTTCTAAGGCTCTTTGTTGCTTCTCATAATTTTTTACAACTGCATCATATTCTGCGTTGAGTTTCTTTTCTAAACCACGTATTTGAGTCTCGTAATTTTTAGATACAGCGCTATACTCTTGATCTAATTTTTTTGACAGTGCAGTTTGTTGTTGGGTATGGCTTTTAGAAAGCGCCTTTTCTTGATTGCTTAATGATCTCGAAAGCGCATCTTCTTGCTTTGTAAATCCGGCTTGCATTGTGGAAAACTGTTCGTCGGACATTTTTTGTGTATGACCAACAACGTCTCGAATGGCATCTTTCATGGATTCACTTACGCCACGACCCATTTCAACCGCGCGAATACGTCCTTCTTTTAATCCGTCTAGTAAATTGTCAATATTCCAGGATTTTTCTTGAGACGCTCTTGTTAATATATTTTCGATTTCTTGCGCATTGTAGCCCGCTCGTTTTAATTGCACACCATATTCTGAAATAATATCTAGCTGTTCAGGTGGAAAACCGATTTTTAGTACGCGATTAATTAAATTGGTTGCTTCGATATTCGAAATGCCAAGTGCTTTTCCAACCTCGTTGGTTTCCTGAATCAATTCAGTAAAATCAATGCCACTGTAAGCCCTGGTAATCACAGCTGAACCATTTACGACCTCTTGGTTTGCTTCGTCTGTTGCATCCTTATTAAGCGCCCATTGTCTGCGTACACCCTCTAATGCTGCCTCTCCATCAACGCCATACACTTCCACATCTTTAACTGCTTGACGTACAGTATCCTTTGACGATTCAGGTACATCAAAAGAAATTTTAATGGATGTATCTAGACTTGCACTATCCAGTGCCTCTGACACAGCTGTACCAATACCCACGGCTACAACCGCCGCGCCTGCCATAGACTTTAAACTATCCGTAAGCCCATTCACTTCTTGTTCGGCTTCGTTTGCGTCTTCACCAAGTCGTTCCAAATCACGTCGGATTTCTTCGATATTGGAACCGTCTAATCTGGATAATGCGCGTCTAATCTCATCTATATTTGCGGATGTGCCTTGTGTTGCGCGTGAAATTTGCTCAAAGGCACGGTCCAAATCCTGCGCACTTGCGTGCCCTTGATTAATCGCGTTAACTATGTCAGCACCGATAACATCCGCAAACTCGTTGACGGATCGGCCTGTGACTTGCATTAATGAACGTAATTGATTAAACGCTCTTTCTTGTGTTTCAATGGCTTGACGAGTTTCAGTAATCGTATTGGCCATCTGTTGTTGTGCTATACGGTTACGTTGTAATTGTGCTTCTAACTGTTGTGCTTCCCTTGAATTTTCTCCGTATGCTGCTCTTGCGGCTTGTAACTGCTGTGCAGTTTCTTGTGTCTCACGTTGCATAGCTGCATAGATAGCTTCTAAGCTACTTAATTTAGCTTCCAACTTTTGCGACTCAGTAGCTGTATGTTTCATTCCTTCTTGGTGTAGTCGCATAGCTTGCTGTAAGCTTTTTACTTCATCTGCCGTTGTACGTGAAACGGTATTTAAGGCTCGTAAATTATTTTGTACGCTTTCAATACTTGCGCCGTTATCTAATTGAGATAATGCATATCGGACCTCGTTAACATTTGCGGATGCGCCTTGTGTAGCTTGAGCAATTTGAGTAAACGCTCGATCTAATTGATTGGCACTTGCTGATCCATTTTGAATCGCTCTAGTTAAATCACGGCCCAGTAAATCAGAAAAATCACTAACCGATTGGCCAGTGACTGTAAATAAATTTTCTAATTGTCGTAAAGATTGCGTTTGGTCTGCTTGCGCTTGCTCCGCACGCTATAATGCTTGTTGTGTAGCTGTAATAGCGTTCGCTGCTTGTTGTTCGGCAATTTGATTTCTACGTAATTGTGTCTCAAGCTTCTTCGCTTCTTCTGAATTTTCTCCCCACAATGCTCGTACTTCTTCTAGCTGCCTTGCGGTTGCTTCTGTTTTTCTGCGTGCCACTTCATATATTTGTTGCAAGCTGCCTAATTTTGATTTCAGCTTTTCAGAATCAGTAGCGTTGTGCTTCATCTGCTCTTGTTGGAGCTTCATCTGTTGACGTAATGACGCTGTTTCTTTATTCATTTCCGTCACTGATTTATTAAATTCTTGGTTGTATGCCTTAAAGGTTATTTGTACTTCATTGCTGTTATTTGCCACATCATCACTCTCCTATCAAGCTGTTACTCCACCCGTCGAACGCTAGTTTGTTTGCATATATACGCTCTACCGCTGCAATTGGGCTATGCCAAAAGGTTTCGTGGTCGATGTCTGCTATTAATACATAGAGGGTATATAAATCCTCCACATGCTTGATAACTAGCTTTGGTAGCGGTGTTTTTTTTTAGATTTCTTTGTTTGCTTGTGTAATGCTTGCGCAAATTCATTCGATTCAGCAAGTAATCCCGTTATTAAAGTGGCATAAAGTTTAATCGTTTCAGTTAAAGGTTGATGATACACGTCTAAAAATTCTTCGAAAGATAATCCTAAATTTTTATTTGCGCCAAGCACTGCTAAATAAATAACAGCTATTAATTTTTGTTCATCGAATGCATTCAATAATTCAAGTGAATTTCCCTCATCCTCTTGAGAAATAAGTGTTTCAAATCCTTTTATTTTCAATAAATCCTCAAATAAACTAGACGCTAACAAGCCCATGTCATAGCCTTTTTTTACCGCAGCATTTGTTAAAAAGGCAGGATGTACTTTTGCATTTACAAAACGTCTTTCAAATTCCCCGTCGACCTCAACAATTTCTACTTCCTTTAATTCGACCTTTTGTATTTTCATGTGATTTCCTCCGATTTCATAAAAAATAACAACACCCCCGTATGGGTGTTGTTTAGGCGTAAAGTTTTATTTAAAGTAATTCTAAAGATCATATTCTATAGTAAATGAAAAGAAAGCATATTGAATAAAGATTAATCAATATGCTTTCTTTCTGGGTAATTTAGTATTAAGTTTTAGTTTGTTTTTAGTAGCTCTTCTTCAACTAAAGCACCCCGTTAGCCATCCATGAAGCGCAAAAATCAGCACTTCACCACAGAAAATGAAAGATGATTAAGTTCTTTCATGGGAGTTTAAGTACGTTTTTTCACAAACTATGTTGATTTTACATAATTAATTTTATTCATTACAGGAATGCTGCCCTTTTAGTTGAACAAGAAAAAAGTGCTGCCTAAGTAACCCAATGATCTTAAACTAATGCCTCCGTTCGGATTATAAGGTCAGCCAGAGAAATCTGGTTGACTATTTTTTATTCAATTTATAGATTGATAGTAGCCGGGGTAGAACGGAAGCTCCCGTGGGACTTGATCCCGACAACTAAACTGTTCGCCCTCTACTTGTTAACACATGATTAGGCTGGTTGGGACATAGTGATCCCGTATAACAAGCGAAGATATGAATAACAAGCTAGATAGAGGTTACCGGTCAATACACTACATGAGGAGGAGATAAACTATGAATCCAGTAGTAGGTCTGGATGTCGCAAAAGGTGAAAGTCAGGTTCAAATGTTCTTGGATAAAAAAATGCCCTATAAAAGCAGTGTGAAGATTGAACATACGGTGGAAGGACTTGAAGAGTTACACTCTTATTTACTAGATTTAGAGCGTCAAACAGGGTTAAAACCACCTGTTGTATTGGAATCAACAGGTCACTATCATGCCCCAGTTGTACAATTTTTAGAAGCTAGAGAATATATTGTCATTATCGTCAATCCGCTCGTTTCATACCGAGCGAAAAGCTCTAGTTTACGAAAAACTAAAACAGATGCAATTGATGCCTATCACTTAGGTGAACTGTATTACAAAGAGGATTTAGAGCCTCAGAAAAAGCGTGGTATTCAGCTTTTAAACCTTCGGCATCTGACAAGGCAACACGAAAATATGACGGGAATTATGGTTCAAACAAAGCTACAATTTCAAGCTGTATTAGATCAAGTTTTCCCTGAGTATAAAGGAGTTTTTGGTGATTTGTACGCTGAGATTTCATTAAGGACTTTACAGTCCTACCCTACATCTGAATCAGTACTAGACGCAGGTATAGAAGAGATTGCACAATTTATTGATAAACATTGTAAAGCACGTTCATTTAATTGGGCGCATGAAAGAGCTGAAGTATTAATCGTAGCTGCAGAACGCAACCCATTTCAGTCAACGCTTTATCAAAGCCTTCTCGTCAGTCTGAATATGTATATTG
>NZ_PYWI01000055.1 GCF_003049575.1 Lysinibacillus parviboronicapiens
AACATACAACTTTTGATTGAATAAATTATTATAGGTTCCCAAAACAGCATAGATAGTAGTTCCAATAAAAGACGGTTATTCAAACTGAAAAACGCGATCTTCATATTGAAGAATCGCGCCCGATTGTGGAAATAGTTTATCTTTTCCTCTTAACTTACCTTCCACGCAGGGGCATTCTTTTTATAGAATCCCTTGTACACTTTGAATAACAAAAAACCTAAAAAACAACTTATCGTATTTAATATAATATCATCTATATCGAAAGACCCTAAATATGCAAAAAACTGAATGCACTCTATGCTTACTATCAGCAATAAACAAGTGAACATAGTCTTAATTATTTTTCTTTGCGAGCGGAAAACCATCGGGATTAGAAAGCCCATTGGAATAAACGGAATGATATTACCTACGATATTTACAAAGGCGACGCCAATACTCAAATCACTAAGGTAAGTTTCAATTGTCTGGAATGGAACTAAATTATAATTTGAACCTCCCTCGGTTCTTCTCATAATGTTCATTTGTATTGTACTGATAGTATGATATATGTTTCCATTAAACTTGACCACCACAAAATTTATTACCATTAATATGTAAATAACAAAGGTGATTTTCCAATAATTTTTGTTCAACTTAAACACCTCATAATTGTAAAAAGCATAAAAAACCCTCCTAACAAAGATTCAATTATCCCCTTAATATTACCATAAAACATAACCTCTTTATTGCACTAACCTGGCCCTTTAGTGGAAAAAGCACTTTCCTTATTCCAGAAAAGCGCCCTTTAATGGAATAACGTTCAGCTTCTTTTAGTTGGTATCGTATTATAAGGTCAACCGGAGAAATCTGGTTGACTATTTTTTATTCAATTTATAGATTGATAGTAGCCGGAGCCGGAGTAGAACGGAAGCACCCGTGGGACTTGATCCCGATAACTAAACTGTTCGCCCTCTACTTGTTAACACATGATTAGGCTGGTTGGGACATAGTGATCCCGTATAACAAGCGAAGATATGAATAACAAGCTAGATAGAGGTTACCGGTCAATACACTACCTTAGGAGGAGATAAACTATGAATCCAGTAGTTGGTCTGGATGTCGCAAAAGGTGAAAGTCAGGTTCAAATGTTCTTGGATAAAAAAATGCCCTATAAAAGCAGCGTGAAAGTTGATCATACGGTGGATGGATTGGAAGAGTTACACTCTTATTTATTAGATTTAGAGCATCAAACAGGGATGAAACCACCTATTGTTTTAGAATCGACAGGACACTATCATGCCCCAGTCGTACCTTCCCTACATCTGAATCAGTACTAGAAGCAGGTGTAGAAGAGCTTGCACAATTTATTAATCAGCATTGTAAAGCACGTTCATTTAATTGGGCGCATGAAAGAGCTGAGGTTTTAATCGTAGCTGCAGAACGCAACCCATTTCAATCAACGCTTTATCAAAGCCTACTCGTCAGTCTAAATATGTATATTGAATTACTTCAAGCGTACCGCCAACAACTTTCTACGTTAGAGCGTGAGATTAATCAATTGGTGGCACAACTCGAAGAATATGAATTAATCCAGTCACTTCCCGGCATAGGTGAAAAAATCGCGGCAACGATACTTTCAGAAATTGGGGAAATTGAGCGGTTTAATCATCCCAAAAAGTTAGTAGCCTTTGCAGGACTAGATCCCAGTGTGTTTGAATCAGGTCGCTTTAAAGGCACGAAAAATCACATTACCAAACGCGGCTCGGCTCGGCTAGGCTTCGCCACATGCTTTACATGGCCGTCCGCTGTTCAATTCGAGATAGTCGTAAAAAGAAAACAACAGATGAAACCATTGCACGAAATAAACGATTACGGGCCTTCTACGATTTAAAACGTGTGGAAGGAAAGCCATATAAAGTAGCCATTATTGCTTGTGCAAATAAGCTTTTACATTGGATTTATGCGATTTTAAAAACGAAAACACCATTCCAAGAAACTATGTAGTAACAGCATTTTCAAATACAACAAAAACCTTCCAAATTGAATTCGGAGGGTTATTTGAGTTGCGCTTTTTAGTATAGCATGAAGTGTTTATTAATTTAAAAGATTTTTATTGACAATCTATTAGCTGGTTTAGTGAAAAAACGACTGCTCTATTGAACAATAACTTACCTTACTTTAAGTACAATAACTCACATAAAAACTATTTCATTATTATTTTTTTAAGTCGATGACAATAGTCTCAAGCTCAATTTTTGTATGGCCTTTTCCATAATTAAGACTTGCAATTTGAATTGGCTGAATGATGAGCTTACTAGCTCCCTCTTTAATTGTACCGAAGTCGCTTGTTCCTTTAAATGTTTTGTAGTCATTAGTTGTCTTTCCACCACCACCAGTTCCATTCATATACACATTACCGAGGTCATCTGTTACATGAAAAACAGGTGTCACACTTTCCCACTCTTTTAGAAGTTCATCTTTTATCACTTGTTCATAGCTAATTACAGTGGATACATCAGTGAACTCAATAGATTGAAGCGTGAAGCTCACATTCTCCTTCTGTACGGTTTTATTTAACAACTGTATATCACCTTCTAAACGGTTGAGTGAAAAAGCAAATGACCAATCGCCTTCTACTACTGAATCATTCGATGTACTATTAAAGGCTTCAGGACTCCAAGTAATTTCAACGGTTTCAGGATATCCTTCATCTTTGAAATGGGGAGTGAAAGATGCCAATCCTACATAGCGATTGTCACTAATCTTTGTAATTTTTTCACTACCTCCCATACCAATTGCATCAACAACATCAAACCTATTCATTGCACTGATTTCAATTTCTTGTTCAATTTCTTGTTCTGTTTCGAGTGCGAATGAAATAGTAATATTTGTTCCGTCATATACCGCATTGTCTATCATAACAGTCGTACCATTGCTCGTCTGTGCAAGACCAATATCAGTCGAAAAGGTTTCAAAATCTTTGTAGTCTCTCTCCTCATCATTAAAAAAACTAATGACATTATCCATAAATGGAATTTGAGATGCAAGAGACGGAAAGGCAAAAGCAACTGAAGTAGTAGTTAACCCTAAAATCATTGCTGCCGCTACAAATGGATTTTTAAATCTTCTTTTTTGTTGCTCAGCTTTCGCTTTTTTCACACCCAATTTAGATCTTTTATGTAATTCTTTTGGGATTTCTATTTTTTGTAACTCTTGATTTATTTTATTGTTCACAAATATCACCCTCCTTAAATTGTTTACGAAGCTTAACTAATGCACGATAAAGAACTGATTTTGCCGTTCCAAGTGGTATTCCCAATACCTCCGATATTTCTTTAAATGTATGATTATGATAAAACCTTAGTAAAACAATGCTTTTTTCATCCTCTTCCAATGTTTCTATCAAGTCTTGTAATGTTATAGAAAGAGGAATATCTTCATTCTCTGTTCCTATAAATTCCTCATATTCTGGTTTTAATTGAACTACTTTTTTATTCTTTTTAACTTGATTGGTTGCACAGTTCATTGTTATTTTCATTAACCACGTTTTGAAATACTCTGGGTTTTTCAATGTATCTATCTTTTTAAAAGATTGGTAAGCTACCTCTTGAACAACATCTAAAGCATCATCTCTATTTTTAACATATACATAAGCCATTCGATAAATATCTTCTTCGTATTCTCGGAAAAGCTTTAAAAAGGCTTTATCATCTCCTTTTTTTGCTTTTTTTACTAATCTAATAATTGGAATTCACTCCTCATTTTTTGTCTTACACTTATTAGACAAACCAAAGTCTAATTTGGCTTAAATTTTATTGGTTTTTTTATCAAATAAAATAATCGTCCAAATTAAGGACGATTACATTATCCAATTTTTCCTTTTCATAAAGAAAGACGCTTTCCTTATTACGGAAAAGCGCCCGTTAGTTGAACATTATCAATCATGAATTAAACTTTTACATTGTTATATTTTTTTATTACAGTTACTAGAATCGCAATAATAAAAACGATCACACTATTTGCTATTAAATACTGTCCCAGCTGCATGCCGTAAAAAATGGCAAAGGCATCCTTAATAATAAATATTGTTAGTACACCACCGATTGCACCAAATAAAACCGCTAATAGTAATATTATAAAGGCGGCAAAATATAAATTTTTCTTCTTCTTGTAAAATATAAATCCAATAATGTTTGCAATTACAATAAAAACTCCCATAAGTGGTAATAAAAAATCACTCATTTAACTCCCCCCATAAACATACTTTACCATAATTATTCGATTTCGTTTGATGATGCTCTTCAACAATCTGGCCCTTTAATGAAAACGAGCGCTGATCCTTGTTACAGAATCGCGCCCTTTAATGGAATAACTAAAATATTTATCAAATCCTATACTCATTAGTCATACTCTAATGAAAGTTTCCTTGTTCTCTTCTTCAATACAAAAGGAGTTAAATGCACAGCGAACTTGATATTCGGTACGTTCGTTCTAATATACATTTCCTCTCCCTTCACAACTGCAAAGGTGGGTGATGATTTCCCCTTTCAAAACCTTCAACAAGTTTTTGAAATGCTGGTATTGGAGAGTATTTTTATCCTTAAAATTGGTGATTCTCCATAAAATTTCTATTTAAATAGAAAGAATATCTGATAAAAATAAGTGCAAGTATACCGAATAATCCTCCAATCCAGCTTAAATTCACTATATTTGTATACTGAATAATGATTCCTCCTAATGCAGAACCTAGCATCATTCCAACATTCATTAAGGCGGTATTAAAACTGAGTACTGTTTCAGAGGATTGTGGTTTTAGTGAAATCAGATAAAACTGCTTTGCTGGTGTCGTTGTCCAAGTTGCTACTCCCCAACAAGCTAGTGTGACAAATACACCGACTGCCCTATACTGTGTAAATGTTAGTACAAATAAAGAGATGATATGAACACATAAACTTAATGAAATCGTTCGATTAGGTCCCCATCTGTCTACCGCATATCCTCCAAAGCGTGAGCCAATAAAAGCAAAAGTGCCTAAAACAAATAATGCGATACTTGTCATTTCTATAGAAAAACCAGCAGTATGACTTAATAATGGAGCAATGTAGGCGAACACCATCGTATATCCTAAAATCCAAAAGATCGTTGTCATTAAACCAGTAAGGACTCGTTTATCTTTCATAATTTGTAGCTGTTGTGTAAATGGCAGCGGTTGGTTTCCTTTTATGGATGGTAATAATTTGTAAAGTCCTATTATTAAAAAAACTGTGCCAAGCGCAATAATTAAGAAAATATAGTGCCAATCAAAATGTCCAGCTAAAAATGTTCCGATAGGTACTCCAAGTACTAATGAAACAGTGAAACCTGTAATGACTGTTGCCATAGCACTACCTCTTTTTTCTGGAACTGCAATTTGCGCAGCATAATTGGTGGCAACAACAATGTATAACCCTCCACTCATCGCCATAATGACTCTAGATAACATAAGAAAGACAAAATTATAGCTAAAAAATGCAACTAGATTCCCTAGAATAAATATAGAGATAGCATATAAAAGTACTTTTTTACGATCCAATTTAGACGTTAGCATGACCAAGATCAAAGCTCCAATAGCATAAGATAAAGAATAAATCGTAATCAACTGACCAGCCATTGAAATTGAAATATCTAATTCAAAAGAAATCAGTTCTAAAATTCCAGAAACAACAAACTCTGCTGTTCCTGTTACAAAAGCCCCTAAAGCTAAAAGTATGATGATTAGTTGATTCATATTATTTTTCAATTTGTACATCTCCTTATATTTGAACTACTGTTTTTATTTTATGTTCCATGTTAACATAAGTAAAATTGATGTTTTTAATAAAGGAGATGAGTAATTACTCATGACTATTGTGCGCTACGAAATCATTGCAAAAGTGGTTGAGCTAGGAAGCTTTACAGAAACTGCTGAAACATTAAATATGACCCAATCTGCCGTGAGTCATGCAGTTGCGAGTTTAGAATCTGAATGGGGAGTTTCATTATTAATTCGTGATCGAAAAAAAGGAATAACACTTACAGATATAGGACAAAAAATTCTGCCGCATATTAGAGAAATATTGAAAAGAGTGGAAGTCATTAATCAAGAAATTGCGCTTATGACAAGCTTGGAAACAGGTATTATTCGTATCGGCACTTTTGCAAGTGCTTCTTCCTGCTTATTGCCTAAATTACTTGCAAAATTCCGGAAAAAGCATCCTAAAATAGAATTTAAATTTTACGAAGGAACCTATGAAGAGATTACGGAATGGTTAGGTTCAGGCATTATTGACATTGGATTTGTAGTAAAAGGAAAATCAAACCCAAATTTCGATTTGGTTCCTTTGATTAAAGACAAGATGGTAGTCGCTTATCACCCTGATCATCAATTTCATTCTAAAGAAATAGTAGAAATGAATGATTTAATGTATGAATCCTTTATTATGCCAACAGGGATGTACCAATCACATGTTGAGGAATTATTTGCAGAAGCGCAAATTAAACCATCTATTCTTTTTGAAGTACAAGACTGTACAACCATCGCTAATATGGTACAGGAAGGACTTGGCGTTACGATAGGTCCAGAATTATTTTTAAAGACACAGCAAAACATAAAAATCAGCAAACTAAATATTGAAAACAGCCGTGAAGTAGCACTTGCCTGTCAATCAATTGCAAATGCTTCTCCTGCGGTTAAGGAATTTCTTCATGTGGCAAAAAATAGAAATTATTAATAAAACACTAAACTACTCCCCATAGTAAGCCAATCCTATTCATGGTTTGCAACACTTTGAACGCCCAACCCATGGCAGGACTGGCCCTTTAGTTTAATAAGATATCCTACAATTCTTAAAGAATAGAAAACGAGAATACTGAGTACTAAAAAGATTTGAATGATAATTCCCACCACACTACAAATTAAACCGGAAGTAGCTAATCTACTACCACTTTGGTTTTTTTCTACAATTTCTTTTGTCGCTTTTCTAGCAACTACAACTCCTAAACCACCAAAAAAAACCGATAAATGGTATTAGGATCTAAATAATACCAAGGTTTAAAGAAATTACCGAATTACTGTTTGTTTGAGCATTTTCAACCATTTAGATTTCCCCCTTTACAACCCTTTAGTTTAAGGGAAAATCTTCACAATTTTTTTGCTCCATAATTATTTTCATTAAAGTGTTACTCAAGAAAATGGCCCTTTCCATGAATAAAGACGCTTTCCTATTACGGAAAAGCGCCCTTTAATGGAATAAGAAAAATTCATTTTAAACATAAAATACATAATGTAACATCTTTATTGTGATTCAACATCATATACCTCTGTTTTTGTGAAAAAATTGGACTATATATTTTCAAAAATTTAGGGTTAAATGGTTGTTCAATATGATCTACTACTCTCTGGTAAAGATGGATTGATCATATCTGTTACTGCACGATATAGATTTTCCGGATATTCAGCTATTCGATGACATAAATACAAGTACCACTCTTTTCCGTAAGTCAAGTATACTTTACAGTTATACTCTTTGCTTTTTAAATTACTTAACAAATCTGGACGTATTCCGTAGAGCATTTCTATTTCTACATTGGGATGATTAAGATATTGACGGTGTACAATTTCTTGAATAAGAGTTTCATCATGTGTAGCTATAGAAACTGGGTGATTAGCTTCTATTAATTGTTCTACAAGTTTAAGATAACAGTTATTCAATTCCTTCGATCTAGACATAGCAACTTCGGCAGATTCTTGATAAGCCCCTTTGACAACTCGTATTTTCCCAGGATAACGAATGAGTTCCTGGATATCATTGTTAGATCGATATAAGTGTGCCTGTATAGTTATCCCCACATTTGGGTACTGCTCAGATGCTTTTTTATAGATATCGAGAATGTCATTCGTTTTCGATGATTCCTCCATACTTATCATAAGTGTAATTCCGTACATATTTGCTTTCTTGGCTATCTGAAGCAAATGAATATAAGCTGTTTCTGGATTCACAGATAATCCAATATGTGAGAGATCCAGCGAAACAGTTTGCTTAATAGACATAGAACCAATTTCTTCTATGAGATTCAAAAACTCATCTTTGGCTTTTATGCATTTTTTTAAATCTGTTATATTTTCCCCTATGTATTCAAGTGAAATAAAATAACCTTTTGAGATCAGCTCATTTGCTATCTCGATTCCTTCTTGTTTATTTTCTCCTGTAACAAACCGTTTGGCAGCTTTCAATAATAATGGATAGAGTTCATTGGATTGTTGAATATAGGATTTAATATGTTCATTTCGTGCAACCGATTTAAGTGCTTGAGCGACTTGAACTTCAGGGGTTTTCATCATTATTATACATCTCCTTTTTACTATTTGAATCCACTTTATCATGGTAAAATGGTTTATATTAGTACCACTTAACATCTTTTTTGATGGTACCACTTTTATTTATTGAAGGGGAAAATGTAAATATGCTTTGGATACCCATTGACCGATCGTTAGATATACCTTTATTTAGACAAGTTTATCAGCAAATACGAGAACAAATTTTAAACGGGGACTTACACTCAGAAGAAAAACTACCGTCGACACGTGAACTATCTTCTGAGTTGAATGTGTCCAGGAATGTGATTTTGGAAGCGTATGATCAATTATTGGCTGAAGGGTTTTTAGTTGCAAAAAGGGGTGCTGGAACATTTGTTGCTGAAGGAGCTTTTTTAGAACAACATAAAAAGGCGCCTTTATTTCATTGGAGTGAAGATGAAAACAATGAAGATCACATCATCAACTTTCGTTCAGGGATACCTTCACTGGATTTATTTCCAAGGAAGACATGGGCGAAATTATCTCACAGCACATGGAATGAAGCATCACCTTCTACGTTTGGGTATGACCTCCCTGAAGGACGACAGGAATTAAGGCAGGTTTTATCGCGCTATTTACTGAAAACTAGGGGTGTTGATTGTCATCCAGAACAAATTGTGATTACTTCTGGTGCAACTCAAGCTCTGACACTTGTCTCTAAATTACTTTTATCGCCGGATGATACAGTGATAATGGAAGATCCAATCACCAATGATATTCAAACTATATTTAAAACTTCAGGCGCTCTTCTTTACCCTATACCTGTTGACGAATATGGAATGAAGACATCTTTGCTGCCATTAAATAATATTCCAAGATTCATCTTTGTTACTCCGTCCCACCAGTTTCCGTTAGGAGGAACGTTGCCAATTCAACGACGAATTCAATTGATTAATTACTCGAGAAAAACAAATTGTTATCTTGTTGAAGATGATTATGACAGTGAGTTTAGATATGAAGGCCCACCTGTAAGTTCATTACAAGGATTGGAACCGGAACGTGTGTTATATATTGGTTCGTTTAGTAAAATCTTATCACCTGCTCTTAGAATGGGATATTTAATTCTTCCTTCACATCTTATTGAAAAATGCCGCAGTCTAAAATGGTTTTCGGATCTTCATACGTCTTCTTTAGATCAGCTTATTCTTGCCCGTTTTATTGATGATGGTTATTTGGAACGACATATTTCGAAGATGAAGAAGATTTATAAAAGTCGAAGAAACTTCCTTATCCATTGTTTAAAAACTACATTTTCGAATAAAGTTAATATAATCGGTTATTCGACTGGATTACACCTAATTGTTGAAATAACTGACTCTCATTTTTCAAAGGAATTAATTGGAGAAATCGAACAAATTGGAGTTAAAGTATATCCTGTAGAAGACCATACAATTAAAAAGGGAAAACACCTTAATCGAATTATTATTGGGTATGGCCATCTAAAAAATGAAGAAATAAAAGAGGGCGTAAGGAGATTACATCAAGCAATTTATAATACCAAAATCTTTAAGTAAGCCGGTTAATCCTTATTGAAAAGGAAAACCGGCTTTTTTTATCTAGAAATTGGTTTAGTACGTTTTCCGTGTTTTTCTACAGTACCCTACTACAGAATAGCGCCCGTTTGCGGATATATGAAAATTGATTAACCCTCAACAAGCCCATAGTATTTATAAAGTTTACCTTCTGATTCTACGAGTAAAATTGGTCCTCCAATTTCTTCTTTTTCTTTAACCGAAAAGACTTTTGCACCAACAGGCAATTTGTTCGACATTTCGTCTTCAAAGTTTGTATCTGTATCGTTTTTTGTTTTTATTTCTCCTACCTGCTCGTCTTTTGTTAAGGTTAGTGCTTCAACCCAATCAATTCCAGTCTGATAAATCACTCCATTGAACTGAAATATATCGGCTTCAGGATCTAATTTTAAAACCCCTTCCGCATTAGGATTTTCAGTTGTATAAACTTCTACTTTACCTTTATCCGATGAATTAGAACATCCAACAGCAGTTAATAAAACGAAAATAACCAAACCCAAAAATAATCTTGACACTTTCACATTATCCCTCCTTGGATTGTTAGACGGATAAAGGTTAATTAAGTTACCTATTTGTTCCGTTAATTGGTCCTTTTCATGAAGGAAGACGCTTTCCTTATTTTAGAAAAGCGCCCGATTGTGGAAGAAACATATTTTCAAGTTATTTATGATGCGGTTCACCGTCCCCCTACTCATAAGTCAGTTGCATTGGTATCCACTCTAATTTAATATTGGTCTGTTGTTGCTCCTAATGTAGCACCGCGAATCATAGATTCATCACTAAACTTTATTAAATCACTTGGTTTTCCTGTAACCACTACACCAATAATTTTAAGGTTCTGAGGTTCTAGTTTCATTTT
>NZ_PYWI01000056.1 GCF_003049575.1 Lysinibacillus parviboronicapiens
TGATGGCAATTCATTAGAACTAATAACACCATTAGATATGGAACTTCCTGATAACGAAAAAATGATGACGTTGGTAGATTGGAAAAAGAAACACATGAAATAAACAACGCTTACTTATCAGTGCCTTGTTCATGAGGTTGGCCATGAGGCTGGATTAGGTCATACGCAAGAAAAGAATAATAGTGATGCTGTTATGAGAGCAACGGGTTTTAACCGTAAAGCATATCCTTTAGCTGATGATAAAGCAGGGATTAAAGCTAAATATTGATATTATGTTAAGAATAGAAAGGAGAATAATAAATGAAAAAAAGAAAACTTTTATTTTCTACTGTATTATTTTTGATACTTGGGATTTTTCTTGTTTCTGTAGGATATTTTAAAGAAGAAACAAATGCAAGTAAAAATGTATCAGATAATTTTCCTTCGGAGCAAAAAAGAATAGAGGTTGAAGCAAAAACTGATGGTTTTGTTGATCTAAATGATTTAACTGAAAAGTCGCCTATTATTGTTAAAGGCGTAAGGGGAGAAGATATTAGAACCGAGGTCTATACATCTAAAGTAAATGGATCTGTTAATGGTGGGTATACAGTGGGGGATTTTAAAATTACTGAGGTTATTAAAAATGAAGTAGATAACGTAAAAATAAATCTAGAAAATCCAATTCCCGTAGCCTAGTTAAATTTTGAATCTGAAGGTACTATTTATAGTGTTAACGGATATGAAAAAATGAATCAAAATTTTGTTCAACAAACGGGCCAATTAATAAAGTAATTCATTGTGAACATATGAGTAATATGAAATAATTCCTGACAAATTGATTGGAGGAGTAAAAATGCAAGGCTTTAAACGCTACTGCTCGTTTGCAATTCTTATCTTGTTGTTAACCGGGTGTGTGGATGTGGAAAAAGATAAAACGTCCTCAAATGCGAAAATAACTATTGAACCATATAACATGAGTGAAAAAGAAAGTCTGCTTATTAGCAAATCGGGAGTAGGGCATATTGAATTTTTTAAACTAAATGGCACTTTAGCTGAAGATGATGATTTGCAAATCTCAGTGGAAGTATTTGAAAAAGGTAAGTTTAAAGAAGAATTGCTAAAGACCTGGGATGACCCCGAAAAAAATTATAAAGATATCCTCATTTCATTTGGAATAAGTGACTTTAACGATGAAGTTCGTCCTTTAAAATTGATATCTGGCATACCTTCTGGGCTTGCTACAACGAATTATTCAAATAACATGACGTCTTCTTCTTTCAGTAATTTAGTAGGCGAAAAGGTTACTTTAAAGAAAAACAAACCTGTTTATTTAGCGGCATGGCTAGGCACTACAAAAAATGAGCTGCGTTCTGTAGGAAGTGAAAATGGCGAATTGCCTGCCGGCATTGAAGAAGCTGAGCTCGCATTTTTATACAGAGTATTATGGACTGATAAGGAAAAGAATTAACATTAGCAGTGTAATCGGAATAAAGAGATACCAGTCCTGGCATTATATATTGGGTTATTCAATTAACGGGCGCGATTGTTTAATCAGCGTCTCTGTTCTTATTAAACTCCCATGAAAGAACGTAATAATCTTTCATTTTCTGTGGTGTAGTGTTGATTGTACGCGACATGGATGGCTAACGGGGGGCATTAATTGAACAGAGAAACATTTATTATGGTGTTTCTCTGTTTTATATATACTAAAAATATTTCTGATAAAATCCCTTCCTAATATTTCCACTTAGTTGTGCATAAATCCGAGTAGTTTCACTTTTTTCATGCCCCATTAAATTTTGAATTACTTCAATGGGTGCACCATTATTATAGAGGGAGGTTAGTTGAAGAGTGTTGTTTAAATTGTGTTCAACAATAGGGCAATATTATTGAATAACAATTTTTTAAAATATGTTACCAAAACGACGCTTTGGGAACTTTAAGTTTCAGCATTTTAATACGTGAATATACTAAAATGGACTTGAATTAACACAAGGTTTATTGTTATCTTTGTAGAATCTAATTACTATAATAAATTGCGGTAAAATTTCAATTATATAAAGGGAGTGTAAAGGTGGACCAATTACTTTGGATAACTATTGGTTTCATAATAATTGGATTTGTTGTTCTCACTTCTATGAAAAAAGATATGGAAAGTAAGGTCGCTTTTATAAAAGCAAATATGGAAGACGAGGAGAATTCATCAAAAGCTAAATCCGTAATTTGGTGGATATGGAGTACCACTGCTTGGGGGATAGTGAGTATGTTTCTTGTTGTTTGGTGTTTTCATAATCACTTCGGATAACTGTTGGCTTCAAATGTGCTAAAAAAACAGGGTACTTTTGTATTAATTGTCTGAAGTATTACTGTAATGTCTATTCTTGAATAATAAATACTATATACATTATAAATTCAATAAACGTTCCCAAATGAAAGTTTGGAAAGAGACCGAAATTCAAGAAATGCTGTTAAACCAACATTTCTTGGATTTTACTTTGAATATTGTTTATACAGCTATTTATGCAAATAAATAAACAGGGCTACGATAGTACTTTTCCAGATTATGCAGAGTGTGTTATCTGAATAAAAACCTGTATATTTGACGCTTTAAAACTGCATTTTTTATCGCTTCTATACTTCAATTACAGGCGTTTAATTGAATATCGATCTTCAACAATAGGGCGCTTTGCTTGAAGAACATAAAGTTGCATATGCAGCTCTTTTTTTCTTTATTAAACTAACGGAGCAATTTAGTTGAAGAATCTTTGGTTCATACAGTGATAATGGTAAAAGAGGCTGATCTTAGTGACGAGCCTCTTGAATTATTGAATTCTATCAAAGAATACTATTGATTATTACTACTGTCTGTATGCTCAATAATTTTCTTCTTCATTTTTTTTACTTCCGTTTGACTATAAAAATAAAATAACAGCCAAACAAATGTAAAAATTAATACATTAAATAGCAACAATAGGATAGTTAGTTTTATCGAAAATGTAGGAATCCATTTTAAAGAAAAGGCAACAACTATAAAGGTACCTATAGCTATAAAAAAATGACAAGCACTTTGTTGTAAGAATGTTAAACGTTCTATTCTATAGATGTATGAAGGGAGTATACAAGCAATTCCAACAATAATTGATCCTAATACTTGTTGAGGAAAAGTAGCCATAACAGCATCTAAAAACAAATCTCCTTTAATCCAATATCCAATAAGATTAACAGTAACAAAAACTGTACATCCCATACTTATACCGAATCCTAAACTCTTGAAAATGTTCATGTAACTATACCCCCAAACGCTCTTTAAATGTTTTTTTATAATTACGAGAAATCACTTCTTTTATTCCTAAAATAAGCTCAATTTCCATTGTTCCATTAAAGGAAGCTTCAATATTTCTGATTTTTCTAGGATTAATTATTGCAGATTTAGAAATCCGGATAAAATCATCACCTAGCTGCTGTTCTAACTCATATAAAGGTTTACTCATAATAACACGATTACCATCGTCGCTATATAGTACTAATTCTTTTCCTTCCGTTCTAATAACAATTACAGTATGAGGTTCGATAATATGTACTTTATTGTTTGCAGTCCCTGTTAAAATTTGTTCATTTTCTTGTTGTAAGAGTGAAATTGCAGCCTGAATAGCTGGTGTTAATTTGGACACGCAAATTGTTATATAGGGTTCATCGATTTGTGTATCAATTTTTATTTCTATCTTCAATTCTATCACCTCTCCCTAAAAATATAGCATAAATTACGATTCGAATAATGCAGGTTATATGTAATAAAAAGCATTTCACCTAAAAATAAAGACATGTTACTCGTAAAGTATTGTTGCTAAACTTTTATGTCGTTATATTTGGCTTTAACAAAAGTAAATTAAACATATAACTCAAGGAGGCAGCTAGTATGAACGAGATAACAACGCTAAAAGAGCGAATTAAGACGACATGGATATTAGTAAGCATATCAAGTATGTTTACAATAAGTGTTATTTATTGGTATATAAATAATCCTAAGAGGTTTATTGAGCATGGATTGGGATATTCACCGGAAATGTTACTTAATTTACCTATGTGGTTTTTCACTTTATTAATTGTTATAGGGTATATCTCCTATACAATGATTGCAATACCTTATGTGAAAAGGAATTTATTAACATTTTCTTGGCTTAAATTAATTGGTATATGGGCTGCTATTGTAAGTGGAATAGTAGAAGAAGTTGTATTTAGACATTTGCTCATGGATTATCTATTATCTATTGGATTATCATATCTTCCACAAGTGTTAATCTCAGGAATTGCGTTTGGGATTGCTCATGGAGCATGGGTATTATTGCGAGGAGAGATAAAAATTGCACTTCCAGCAATTCTTTCAACTACGATCTTAGGTTGTCTTCTTGCTGTACTCTATATTTATACTGGAAGAAGCACCTTTGCACCAATTATAGCTCATGTTTTAATCAATATGGTCATAGAGCCATGGTTAATGTTATCTGCTATTTCAGGGAATTGGAAAATAAATAAAAGTTTAAAGTAATAATTGAGGGAGATGATGAATAATTTCGCCTCGAAATAAAATAACTTTATAGAAAAAAGGCTAGTTAATATACCACCGTTAGCAAATTTGATGGTTTTCAGAACCTATGCCAGAGTAGGGTTCATCGTCTTTCATCTATAAGGCTCAGTTGTATAATCAAGTTCTTCAACTAACGCATAGGCAGCTCTTTTTTTCTTATTGAACTAACGGCGCAGGTTAGTTGAAGAAGGAATTAAAAACTTATGTCTTCAAAGGAACATCTTTGACGCAAAGATTAAAGGCAAATCCATAGACGATTTCCTAAATAATTTTAAAATTTTTGAACGAAATGAAGCATCGCTCCGTCTAATGGTGGAAGGAGGCGAAAAGGATGGAATTTGAAATCGTGCAGCGTGCTATTCGTGGGGATCATCAAGCGATACTTTCACTTATTGAAATGGATGAAGATATTTTATATCGCATGGCTTTTACATATCTGAAAAATGAGCAAGACGCTTTAGACGTGATGCAGGACCTGGTTTACAAGGCACTGAAAAAAATGCATACCGTTAAACAGCACGAATATGCCAGAACATGGCTCGTGCGCGTCTTAATCAATTGTTGTAAAGACCATTTACGAAAACGCCAACCAACCGTTTCAATTAAGGAACATCACCAAGTTGAAAGGGTCATCTACTCTGATATAGAGCGGTTATTGGAACATTTATCCTTGTCGGAGCAGCAACTCGTCTATATGAAATATTTTCAGCAACTAAAAAACAAAGAAATTGCCGAGCTAAATCAAATTCCGGAGGGTACTGTAAAGTCTAAGCTTCATCACGTACTAAAGAAGCTTAGAAACTTCGCTGGAGAAAAGGAGGACTGGCTATGAGTAAACTACCGATTGACGTTCCAAAGGAGAAACTTCAACAAGTTCGGATGGATATGTTTCGTAAAGTTCAACGAGAAAAAAGAGCAAAGAAGCGCATTGTTTCGGTTGCAATAGCCTCTTTGTTTTGCTTAAGCCTTTTATTTTCAATTCGTGTATCTCCTACGATTGCTGGCCATGTTGCAAAAATCCCTGGCTTTCAAGCAATTGTATCAGCGGTTGTAAGAGATAAAGGGATAAAAGATATTGTGGACAATGAATACTATGAAGAAATCAATGTGACGCAGACTAAAAATGGCCTATCGCTTACTTTACAAGGCGTGATTGCAGATACCTCGGGATTTGTACTTTACTATGACGCCGATGCCTCATTTGATATTTCGAAATTAAACTTGGAGGAAGTTCAATTGTTCCAAGGGGATGAAAAAATTAAAGGCGGAGGTTCATTTACAAGCAATCAATCACATCAAACACACATCTTTTCTTCAGTAGAATATGGTTTTTCAGAGCCTTTCGCTTATACTTCAAAGGATTTTAAAGTGGTTTTTCGTTTTTATGAAAAAGATATGGGGAACATTGAAATTACGATACCATTTTCACTACAAAACGAAATCGCAAAGGAGAAAACTATTACTGCGAATCGTACTGTAGATGTCGATGGTCAGAAATTTACGATTACAAAAATTCGCCGTTCTCCATTAAAAACGGCACTCGATATTGAAGTAGACGAAGCGAATACGATGCAAATTTTATCGCTTGATGATATTGCGGTCGAAACGGAAAATGGGGAGCGAAAAGAAGGCATTAAATACGCCATGGCAATGGGCAGAAATATGCACGACGGTAAATTCACGCTATATTTGCAAAGTAATTATTTCCATGATTCAGATTCACTCAAAATATTAATTGGAGCTGTTCATGCCGTTCCAAAGGGCGAGGATTTTATCGAAGTTGATTTTGGCACAAAAGAAGTACTCACGAAGCCCGATTATTTGGATTGGGATATTTCTGTAACACAGCAAAGTGTATCAGTTGCTGCAAAGAAATGGGATGATAGAAGGCGACATACGTTTCTAAATAGCGCTGTTAAAGCAGATGGCACGACGTTAAAATATACAGGTGGCTCGTTCTCAGATGATGACCAGTACCTATTTGCGACGGAAAACTTTGAAAATTATGATGGCAAAGTAAAAATATATCTAAGCTATTACTTCAATCCTATTGGAAAAAATATTGAACTGAATATTCCGTTGAAATAAAGTACAGGTGTTCAAAAAGGCTCTCCTTTTTGAACATCTTTTTAATTTTTCCATACTTGTGGTAATATTCTGTATTGGCTCCGGGTAAAGCCTAACGAATTACATGCTACTAGGTTATCTTGATTACAGTATGTGCTGAAGCTATCGCAATTGGAAATGCAATTTTAAACGGAGAAAGATACTTTGATACAATTGTTGCCGTCAGACGTCCTTATTCTGATGAGAAAAATAGAGAGTTAAGAGTAGTTAGTCCATGTAGGATGTGCAGGGAATTAATTTCATATTTAATATTAGTGTGTAACGAATGGAAATCCATGATGTGGGAAATAATGTAGTTCTCTTTTGAAAATAACAATCAAAATAAAACCGATCAATACGGAGGTAAAAAAATGAATGTCCTTGATTGTATCATTATAGGTGGAGGTCCTTCTGGATTAAGTGCTAGCTTAACTTTAGGAAGGGCTAGGAGAAACATTGCATTATTTGACGATGGAACGAATAGGAATAGAGTGACACAAGCGTCACATGGATTTATTACTCGAGATGGGATAAAACCACAAGCGTTTAAAGAAATAGCGTTAAAAGAGTTGGAGAATTACCCGTCAGTATCATATTTTACTGCAACAGTTACTGAAATCATTAAGGATATAGGTAATGAGCGATTTACTGTCAAAACATCTACTAGTCAGGAATTTGTTTCAGAAAAAATAATACTCGCCACCGGTATTCAAGAAATATTTACTATACCAAGTATAAGAAAGTTTTATGGGAAAAGTCTATTTAGTTGTCCGTATTGTGATGGCTGGGAGCAAAGAGATAAGCCATTAGTGGTTATTGCAGAAAAAGAAGAGCATGTACTGCATTTGACTAAGTTAATTTATAATTGGTCGCAGGATTTGATTGTCTTAACGAATGGCGTTCAATTATCTAAAGAAGGTAAAATAGAGTTACAAAAACACAATATCAAAATCATATCGGAAAAGATAAAAGACTTAATAGGTAAGGACGGTTACTTACAAAAAATAGAGTTTGAAACAGGAGCAACAATTATAAGATCGGGTGGATTTGTTGCCCCATCTTATTATCACCCAAATCAATTTGCTGAGAAGCTTGGTTGTGAAATTCATGAAAATGGAAAAGTTATAACAGATGGTGTTGGTAGAACAACCCAAAAAAACGTATATATTGCAGGGGAAACAGAAAGATCTAAACCATCCTCTTTAATGATTTCAGCTGCTAAAGGTAATAAAGCTGCGGTTTCAGTAAATACTGATTTAACGATGGAACGCTTTTGATTACGTCATAACACCTTCTGCTTCAACTAAATAGGAACTTAGCTAATATAATTAAACACATCAGCGCCAATGTGTTGCCACATATACTCCAAACATTGTGTTAGAGTTAGGATAAGAATTTACGAAGAACGGATTTTGATTTTAGAATTCGTTTTTTCTTGTTGTTTAAAAAGGATTAAAGGTTTTTTTGTTAAAGTTATTGAACTAACGGCACAGCTTAGTTTATAGACTTATGCAACAATCGGGCGCTTTTCTTCAATAAAATCCCTTACTTTTCCCGAATCCCCAATCTATTAAAGAACCCAAAATTTAAAATTGGGTATTTGTGTTGGAAATATAAATGGCTTCTTATTAATTGGGGAACATAAATGCGAATCTGCCTACAATATTAAAAAAGGTAAACTTTTGAGGCACACCACTGCAATAAGACTTATAACGAAATTAAGTTCTTTATATATCCCGTCTAGGGCATATTATGAAACAGTGCTTTAATAAAGGAGTTGTATAAAATGGATGAAAAAAAAGATACAGAAATAAAACGCTCTTCCAAAGCAGAAAACATTTTACCTCAGATCAATAGTAAAACTAAGCTAGGCGACTTACGAAAAATCGCGAAGGACATTAAAAAAGATCACGAACTAGCTATGGAACTTTGGTCAACCGAAGAGTTTTTGCCCAGACTATTAGCAATCTTAATTATGGACAAAAAACTTCTTTCACAAGATGTGCTAAATAAGCTTGATAAGGATATGCAGACTCACACTTTTGATGAGCGAAATAACTTAATGGATTGGTTAATGGCAAATCAGCTCACCAAAGACAAGAAGACAATTGCATGGATGGAGTCATGGGAAAATAGCCCTTGTGCTCTTCAAAGGCGGGCTTTCTGGTATTATCAAGCGCGATTGAGATGGACTGGACAAACACCGCCTGATAACACCGCAGACTTGCTATCTACATTAGAAGCTAATATTACGCAGGAAGAACCGGAAGTTCAATGGGCTATGAATTTCCTCGCAGGCTGGATAGGCGTTTATGATGAAAAGAATCGTGCACGTTGTATTAAACTTGGTGAGAAAACGGGTCTTTATAAAAATGAAATGGTATCAAAGGGCTGTACTCCCAATTATTTGCCGGAGTTCATTGCGATTGAAGTTAACAAACGACATAATAATTAGTTACCTCTGAAAGATTAATTAGGGTTTAATGCAAAAAATAAAGGAATTCAAACCTCAATATGAAAATTGTTATAGGCTTGGACCGAAAAATAAAGAAAACAACGCGTTATGGCAGCTAGTTAGTGAAATATGCAAGGAAGATGTAAAGGATTAACCCACTATCTCTTTTTGATCTGTAGGGCGCTTAACTTTAAGAAGAACAACTTTCCAGCTGCGCAGTACAACGATAATTTTCAATAGAAAAAGAACATTCAACAAACGGGCGCGATTGTTGAATAAGCGTCCCTTTTATTATTTAACTCCCATGAAAGAACGTAATAATCTTTCATTTTCTGTGGTGTAGTGTTGATTGTACGCGACATGGATAGCTAACGGGGTGCTTTACTTGAAGAACATTGAGTTGCATAGGCAGCTCTTTTTTAGTTATTGAACTAAAAAAGCAGTTTAGTTGTAAGCCCGAAATAAAAAAATAAGCGCACCTTTTCGGTACGCACGACGAATGGCCATCTATCTGAAATTATTTCAAATAGATGGCTATTTTGCACATGTCGCTTGAATATTTTTCGACCAAGGCAT
>NZ_PYWI01000057.1 GCF_003049575.1 Lysinibacillus parviboronicapiens
TGAGGTAGATAGGTTCGAGGTGGAAGTGTGGTGACACATGGAGCTGACGAATACTAATCGATCGAGGACTTAACCAAAATGTTTGAAACATTCAATGCACCGTTTATCCAGTTTTGAAAGAACAACATCTTTCTAAAAGAGGGTTTCAAGATACGAGTAGTTCAAGGAAGCAATTGAGAGAAGGAAGGAGCGTACCTAAGTACGTGACTGACTGAACGAATGAAGCTGACAAAGAAAGACGACGTATATTGAAAGCCAACAATAGTCTAGTGATGATGGCAAAGAGGTCACACCCGTTCCCATACCGAACACGGAAGTTAAGCTCTTTAGCGCCGATGGTAGTTGGGGGCTTCCCCCTGTGAGAGTAGGACGTCGCTAGGCACACAAAACAGTCAGCTGAGTGCTGGCTGTTTTTTTATTTATGAAAATACTAATGAAAAAATCAAATAATTAAAAGAAAAGTGTGCAAAACTTCTATAAAAAGCTGCTATCCGATGATAATCAGCTATTCATTATAATTTTGTGATACTATAAGTTGATAAAAAAGTAGTGTTATTAAAGTTAGATGTTGCGGTTTGAGGTTCTTGTTTTTTCCATAAGTAAGTATTTCACGTGCAATATTATACCTGTAAGGAAAGAAATTCTTTCTCTTACAATTGGAAATTAAGGGATACAAATTGATATAATTAAAAGTCTGAATTGTCTTTCTTTTATAAGTTTCTTGACAGTAGCATGACACGTTGTTAATCTTACAATTAATATTCTTTTAACTATAGGGGGAAGTTACGATAATGTGGGAAACTAAATTTGCCAAAGAAGGTTTAACTTTTGATGATGTATTATTAGTACCGGCTCATTCAGAAGTATTACCGAAAGATGTTGATTTATCAGTTCAACTAACACCAAAGATTAAATTAAATATTCCAATGGTCAGTGCAGGTATGGATACTGTTACAGAATCTAAAATGGCTATTGCTATGGCGCGCCAAGGTGGTATCGGTATTATCCATAAAAATATGGGTATTGATGAGCAAGCTGAACAAGTAGAAAAAGTAAAACGTTCTGAAAATGGTGTTATTACAAACCCATTCTTCTTAACTCCGACTCACCAAGTTTTCGATGCAGAGCATTTAATGGGTAAATACCGAATTTCAGGTGTACCAATTGTGGATAGTATGGAAAACCAAAAGCTCGTAGGAATTATTACAAACCGTGATTTACGTTTTATCTCTGACTACTCTTTAAAAATTGAAGATGTAATGACAAAAGAAGACTTGATTACAGCTCCTGTTGGTACGACTTTAGAGGATGCTGAAAAGATTCTTCAACAATATAAAATCGAGAAACTACCAATTGTTGATGAAGACGGTAAATTAACTGGTTTGATCACAATTAAAGATATTGAAAAAGTTATTGAATTCCCGAACGCTGCAAAAGATGTACATGGACGTTTACTAGTTGGTGCAGCGGTAGGTGTTTCAAAAGATACTATGATTCGCATTGAGAAGCTTGTGGAGGCACAAGTAGATATCGTAGTTATTGATACAGCACATGGTCATTCAGAGGGTGTGCTACAAACAATTCGTTCGATTCGTGAAACTTACCCTGAATTAGAAATCATTGCTGGTAACGTGGCAACAGGTGAAGGCGCTCGTGCATTATTTGATGCTGGTGCAGATGTTGTCAAAGTAGGTATCGGACCAGGCTCTATTTGTACAACTCGTGTTGTTGCGGGCGTTGGTGTACCACAAATTACAGCAGTTTACGATTGTGCGACAGTTGCTCGTGAAGTTGGTAAAACAATTATTGCGGATGGTGGAATTAAGTACTCTGGTGATATCGTAAAAGCTCTTGCAGCTGGTGGTAACATCGTTATGCTAGGATCACTTCTAGCGGGTACTTCAGAATCTCCTGGAGATACTGAAATTTTCCAAGGTCGTCGCTTTAAAGTTTATCGTGGAATGGGATCAATTGGAGCAATGGAAAAAGGCTCAAAAGATCGTTACTTCCAAGAGGATGCGAAGAAACTAGTACCAGAAGGTATTGAAGGCCGTCTGCCATATAAGGGTCCACTAGCAGATACAATTTATCAACTTATTGGTGGTATTCGTGCAGGTATGGGTTACTGTGGAGCACCTAGCCTTGAATATTTACGTGATAACGCTCAGTTCATCCGTATGACAGGTGCAGGTCTTCGTGAATCACACCCACATGATGTACAAATTACTAAAGAATCACCAAACTATTCAATGTAATATATTGTTAGCAACTTTTATGCTCTCGTATCGTCTACAAAGATGGCACGAGAGCATTTTTTTATGATAGAGATTGCGCACGGACGATAGTATCTATGATAAAATTGTCGAGGACAAGATTATTTATTGGAGGGCTTTGAAGGTGAAAAAGACAATGAACACCGTATTACGTTTGCTCCTAATTCCTGCTCTGTTATTTAGTATGTTTGCGGGAATTCCTGCGAAGGCAAATGCGGAATCAGATTTAGGACTAACAGTAGACGCTGCGATATTAATTGACGCAGACTCAGGAAAAATTCTATATGAAGAAAATGCAAATACTTCGTTAGGTATTGCGAGTATGACTAAAATGATGACAGAGTACTTACTTCTAGACGCAATTGATGCGGGTACGGTGAAGTGGGATCAGGAATACCGTGTAACAGATTATACGTATCGTATGTCTCAAAACCGCGCTTTAAGTAATGTACCATTACGTGCAGATGGTTCTTACACGATTCGTGAATTATATGAAGCAATGGCTATATATTCTGCTAACGCTGCAACAGTGGCAATTGCAGAAACCATTGCAGGAACTGAAACTGAATTTTTAAAACTAATGAACAAAAAAGCGGAAGAGCTTGGTCTTAAAGATTATAAATTCGTAAATTCTACAGGCCTTAATAATGCAGATTTATTTGGCATGCATCCATCAGGGACAGGCCCAGAAGATGAAAATGTGATGCCTGCTAAATCTGTAGCAAAGCTTGCGTACCATCTGCTAAAAGATCATCCTAAGGTATTAGAAACGTCTAAAATTACGAAAAAGACGTTCCGTGAGGGTACAGATGATGCAATTGAAATGTCTAACTGGAACTTTATGTTACCTGGGCTAGTATTCCAATATGAAGGTGTAGACGGTTTAAAAACAGGTACAACAAACTTCGCAGGGCATTGTTTCACAGGTACTGCTGAGCGCAATGGTACACGTTTAATAGCAGTAGTGATGAAAGCCGTAGATGCAAGTGGTCAAGGCTCATATAAAGCCCGCTTTGATGCTACAGCAAAGTTATTTGACTATGGCTTCACACAGTTTTCAAAACATGAAATTATTCCAGCAGACTATAAATTCAAAGATCAAAAAACAGTGAAAGTTACGAAAGGGAAAGAAGACAAAGTAGCTATCGCTGTGAAAGAGCCAATTTCATTTATGGTGAAGTCATCAGAAAAAGATTTATATAAACCTAAATTAGAGTTAGATAAAAAGAGTTTGGAAGCAGAAGTGAAAAAAGATACTGTTGTGGGTAAGGTCGTTATTGAGCGCACAGAAGGCACAGATTACGGCTTTATTGATGGCAAGGAGTTTTCATCCGATGTAGTCACAACAGGAGCTGTGGAACGCGCTAGCGGTATCTCACTATTCTTCCAAGGGATCGGAAGCTTCTTCGGTAATCTATGGGGCGGCATTTCTGACTTCGTGGGCGGTTTATTTTAAAAATTAATGTAGAAGGAGCACGCAGATGTTTAAAAAACATAGCGTGTTCTTTTTTCACGTTTTATGACTGATTTGCATACGCTATTAGTCGAAAGGATGTGGCTAAATGTGTGGCATTACAGGGTGGGCTAGCTTTCAAAAGGATTTGCGTAATAGTGATCAAATATTGAAGTCTATGACGCAAACGTTAAATAAAAGAGGACCAGATGATGAAAATACTTGGTGTAGTCAACATATTGCATTTGGCCATCGACGGTTAGCAGTTATAGATTTAATCGGTGGGAAGCAGCCGATGAAAAAAGTACACGATGGTGTAAACTATGTCATTACATATAATGGCGAGCTATTTAATACAGAGGAAATTCGCAAAGAGTTGCAAAAGAGAGGGCATATTTTCACAACACATTCAGATACTGAAGTACTTTTAACTGCTTATATAGAATGGCAAGAGCAATGTGTAGATTATTTAAATGGGATATTTGCTTTTGGTGTGTGGGATGAAAAAGCACAATCACTTTTTTTATGCCGGGATCGCTTAGGTGTAAAACCGTTGTATTATACGGAGCAGCAGGGTGGTTTGCTGTTTGCGTCAGAAGTGAAGGCATTATTGGCACACCCAACGGTTCAACCAATCGTTAATACGGAGGGGCTAGCCAATATTATGGCTGTAGGCCCATCAAGAACACCAGGGAAGTCATTGTTCCATAATATTAATGAATTGCGCCCCGGATATGCTATGCGCTTTTCAAGAGAGGGAGTACGCATATGGCAGTATTGGCAGTTGCAAAGCAAAAAACATGAGGAATCGCTAGAAGATACTATTGATCAAGTACGTTTTTTACTAACGGATGCAATTGAACGCCAGCTTATATCAGATGTACCCATTTGTACTTTTCTTTCAGGTGGCTTAGATTCAAGTATAATTACAGGTATTGCCGCAAATACGTTCCAACAACAAAATAAACGCAACCTTCATACGTACTCAATTGACTATGAGGACAATGAACGCTTCTTTAATCCGCATTCTTTTCAAGTGTCAACGGACACATATTGGATTCAAAAAATGAAAGAAACATTTGATACAACCCACCATGCAGAAGAAATTTCACAACAACAGTTACTTGCTTTATTAGTAGAAGCAGTAATTGTAAGAGATTCACCAGGTATGGCTGATGTAGATTCCTCGTTGTTATGGTTTTGCAGGGAAATTAAAAAAGATTTTACTGTCGCGTTATCAGGTGAATGTGCGGATGAAATTTTCGGTGGCTATCCATGGTTTACAGAGAGTACTGAAGGTTTTCCATGGATACGATCATTACCTGAAAGAACGGCCATGTTGCGAGAGGAATGGCGTAAAAAGTTATCTGTCGAATCGTATGCACAACAAGTATATGCACAAACAATTGGCGAAGTGCCACACCTAGATGGGGAAAGCATTGAGGCGTCAAAGCGACGTGAGATGTTTTATTTAAACATGGTTTGGTTTATGCAAACATTGCTCGAACGGAAAGACCGTATGAGTATGGGTGCGAGTCTGGAAGTGCGTGTACCGTTTGCAGATCATCGTCTTGTAGAATATGCATGGAATATTCCTTGGGAAATGAAGAATTTAGATGGCAAGGAAAAGGGATTACTTCGAAAAGCAATGGAACATTTATTGCCTGAGGAAGTGTTATATCGAAAAAAGAACCCCTATCCGAAAACCTATCATCCTGTGTATACAACTGGTGTTCAAAAATGGTTGAGAGATATATTGAGCGATAAAAATTCTATATTACATGAATTATTTGAACGACAAAAATTATCAGAGCTTATTGAAACAGGAGGCAAAACCTTTAAGGTTCCTTGGTACGGACAATTAATGGCAGGTCCTCAGTTACTTGCCTATTTAGGGCAGATACATGTATGGTTTGAGCATTATAATATTCAACTGAAGGAATCTTAAAAAGCAACAACCATCCATTCGCTTATAAAGCGAGATAGATGGTTGTTTTCTTTTATATTAAGGCATCTTATGTTAGTGATTATCTGCCATTAAAGTAATTTTTGGTATATTCCAGCAATCCATTAGTCTCTCAATTGAAGCTTCAATCTGATGAACGGGGATACCACCAAAGCCTAGTAAAAACTGTGCTTGTGTAGACAAGAGTCCATCCAGGCGATAATCCGATAAAGGATAGATACCAATCCCTGCATTGTTGGCATGCTGCTGTAATTGTTGTTCTGATAAAGGATGTTGAACGTTGAGTAGGACATGCATTCCGGCCTGTTCCCCTGTCATCTTAACTTGTGAGGAATAGTTTTCTAAAATAGTAGTTAACTTATCATGCTTTTTTCGATACACTTTCCGCATGCGGTTTAAATGCTTAGAAAAATGACCATCGCGCATAAAATTTGCTACAATATGCTGATCGAATCTTGGCACGGTTGATGAATAGTAGTTAAAAACATCGTTATACGTAGCAAGCAATTTTGGTGGCAGCACAAAATAAGCAACACGTAAGGAAGGCATTAAAGATTTTGTAAAGGTACTCATATAGATAACTTTATCGTTACGATCTAACGCTTGAAGGGCAGGAATAGGTTTTCCGGTGTAGCGAAATTCAGAGTCATAATCATCCTCGATAATATAACGAGAAGGGCTCTGCGCAGCCCAATTCAAAGCTTGTGCTCGTCTTGTGGCAGATAATACAGCGCCTGTTGGAAATTGGTGAGAGGGTGTTATATAAACAACATCCGCACTTGTTTTTTCGAGTGCATGAATTACGATCCCTTCATCATCGACAGCAATTGGTAAAACCTTACGCTTATATTGTGAAAACATACGATGCACTGTAGGATAACCCGGATTTTCAAGTGCAAAGCAAGTATCTTCGCAAAAGAGACGTAAAATCATTGGGAGAAGCTGCTCTGTACCAGAGCCAATGACAATTTGCTCTGGACTACAAACAACCCCACGGGATTGGTATAAATAATTCGCAATTTCTGTCCGTAATGCTGGTTCTCCTTGGGGCTCCCCTGTTAGTAATAATTCTTTTGAAGCATCATCAAAAAGATCTCTTGCGTATTTACGCCATGTTTGGAAGGGAAAAGCATCAATATCAATAGAACCAGGATTAAAATCAATGTTAAAGGATTTTTTCTTGGGTTGTTCGTTTATGAAAGCTGTTGTATCTGGTTGAATATACGGGAGGTCGTCAATTTCCTCTACAAAATAACCAACCCGTGATTTTGACATAATATAGCCTTCAGCAAGCAGTTGAGCATAGGCAATTTCAATTGTTGTTTGAGAAATATTTAAAAAATCTGCCAATTTTCGTTTCGACGGTAATTTTTCACCGACGGCAATTTTTTTCGTAATAATGGCTTCTTTTATACCACTATAAAGCTGATCATAGAGCGGTTTACCGCCATCTTTTTCAAGTTCAAATAATAACATGTCCATGTTCAATAATTCACCTGACCTTATGATTATTTTATAAACTGAATATTTTTATATGGTCAATTTCTATTATACTAAATTTCATCATGAAGGTGGAGGTTTTAGAAAATGAAACAAACTGGGACAGAGTTAGTAAAACGTGGCATGGCTGAAATGCAAAAGGGTGGTGTCATCATGGACGTTATTAATGCTGAGCAGGCAAAAATCGCTGAGGCAGCGGGTGCTGTAGCTGTTATGGCTTTAGAGCGAGTACCATCAGATATACGTAAGGCGGGTGGTGTTGCCCGGATGGCCGATCCACGCATCGTAGAAGAAGTAATGGGAGCGGTCTCAATTCCTGTGATGGCAAAGGCACGTATTGGTCATATTGTAGAAGCACGTGTGTTAGAAGCGATGGGTGTTGATTATATTGACGAGAGTGAAGTGTTAACACCAGCAGATGAGGAATACCATTTATTAAAGAGTGATTATACAGTGCCTTTTGTTTGTGGTTGTCGTGATTTAGGGGAAGCGGCACGTCGAATTGGAGAAGGCGCTTCAATGCTACGTACGAAGGGTGAGCCTGGTACAGGGAATATTGTAGAGGCAGTACGACATATTCGTAAGGTAAATGCACAGGTGCGAAAAGTCGTAGGTATGACAGAGGACGAATTAATGACAGAAGCTAAATTACTTGGGGCGCCATTTGAGTTATTACGAGAAATTAAAAGAATTGGTCGCTTACCAGTCGTTAACTTTGCAGCTGGAGGTGTTGCTACACCAGCGGATGCGGCGTTGATGATGGAGTTAGGGGCAGATGGAGTATTTGTTGGCTCAGGTATTTTTAAATCCGAAAATCCAGAAAAATTTGCACGTGCCATTGTAGAAGCTACAACACATTACAAGGATTATAAGATAATTGCGGACATTTCCAAAGAACTTGGCGTACCGATGAAAGGTATTGATATTGCACAGTTAAGTCTGAATGAACGTATGCAAGAACGAGGCTGGTAAGATGAAAAAGATTGGTATATTAGCCTTACAGGGTGCGGTAAGAGAGCATGTACAAATGTTAGAGGCACTTAGTTGTGAAGCTGTATTAGTAAAACATGTAAAGGATTTAGCAGAGCTGGATGCGCTTATATTGCCTGGTGGAGAAAGTACAACGATGAGGAAGTTACTAAATCGTTATGAGCTTCTTGCACCAATCAGTGTACTTGCGCAACAAGGTTTGCCGATGTTTGGTACTTGTGCGGGACTCATTTTGTTGGCAAAAGAAGTAATTGATTATGAACCGCATTTAGGTGTGATGGATGTAGTGGTGGCGCGCAATTCTTATGGACGTCAGGTAGATAGCTTTGAGATTAAACTTGATATTCCAGCAATCGGTGACGCAATATCAGCAGTATTTATTCGTGCACCGCATATTGTATCGGTTGGCAAAGGTATTGAAATTCTAGCACAGTATGATGGGAAAATCGTGTTAGCTCGTGATGGTCATCTACTAGGGTGCTCATTCCATCCAGAATTAACGACGGATTCACGTATCCTCGAATATTTTGTGACATCTATGGTGTGACTTGCAAAATATCGTTTCATATAGTACAGTATGGTTAAAATTTAAATAACTGAACACGATGATGGGAAGTAGTAGCAAGCACGTTTTTTTTAGAGAGTCAGCGGGTGGTGGAAGCTGATAAAAGCACTTGTGAATCCGTCCTGGAGTTGCGCAGTCGAAGTGAGTAAAGTAGGCTGTCGCCGGTTGAAATGCCGTTATGAGATAAGTGGATTAGGCGAATGTCTAATCAATTAGGGTGGCAACGCGGGTAGCTCTCGTCCCTTTCATGGGATGAGGGCTTTTTTGTGTTCATTTATAAAACCTACTCCCATCATTATCAATCTACTGGAGGTATGAACTATGTTAGATATTAAACGCGTCCGCGACAATTTCGCGGAAATAAAAGAAATGTTGTTAACACGTAATGAAGATTTAGGAAATTTAGACGACTTTGATGGCTTAGACGCGAAACGTCGTGAGTTAATCGCTAAAACAGAAGAATTGAAAGCTGAACGTAATAAAGTATCTGAGCAAATTTCTGTGATGAAGCGTAACAAAGAAAATGCAGATGCAG
>NZ_PYWI01000058.1 GCF_003049575.1 Lysinibacillus parviboronicapiens
CTACGATTTAAAACGTGAGGAAGGAAAGCCATATAAAGTAGCCATTATTGCTTGTGCTAATAAGCTTTTACACTGGATTTATGCGATTTTAAAAACGAAAACACCATTCCAAGAAACTATTTAGTAACAGCATTTTCAAATAAAACAAAAACCTTCCACACTGAACGAGGAGGGTTATTTGTCTTGCGCATTTTTAGTATAACATGAAGTGTTTTTCGATTAAAAATGTTTTTCTTGACATTCTATTAGCTGGTTTAGTTCAAGAAGAACCATATCAATTTAAATAGCTCAGATTTTGGCAAAATTAAATTGATTCAAATGATACCCACTTTTTAGTAATCTCTGAAAATTTCTTAGTCGCGAGTGAGGTTGGTTTTCTTATAGCTAATCCAATAGTTCGATAGCTATCACTTTCAAGTGGAATGACTGTAAAAGAAATTTTTGATTTCGGTATAATCATTTCTGGCAATATACTAATTCCTAGATTATTCTCCACCATGGAGATCACCGAGTATTCATTCATATTTTCGAATCGAATATTGGGGCTAACTTTATTCTCCCTAAATATTTTTTGAATATCATCATAACACTGATAAGTTGGCATAATAAAAGGTACATTTTCTATTTGTTGCATTGATACTTGGTTTTCCTTACATAATGGGGATTGGTTAGATACAACACATAAAAGTCGATCCCTCTTCAATTGTACGATTTCAAAGGATTTTTCAAATGATTCAAAGTAAGTATCATTATTAATAAATCCACAATCTAATCTCCCGTTCTGTAACCAATTCTCAACCTCAGCATAGTTTCCTTCCAGTAATTCGATTTCAATATTTGGAAACTTTTCCTCCATTTTTTTAAGAATACCAGGAATCCAGTTTTTAGAAATACTCGAAAAAACCCCTACTCTTACTATTCCTTTTTGGAACCCATTGATAGCGGCTACTTCCTGCTTCAGCATGTTGTTATAGTATAAAATTTTCCGAACGGTAATTAAAAGCTCCTCTGCATTCTTGGTCAATGTTAAAGTAGAGTGATTGCGAATAAATAAAGGAAAGGAAAACTCTTTTTCCAAACTGCTAATTGCATGGCTTACAGCAGATTGGGTGAAACCTAACATTTCTGCAGCTTTTGTAAAACTATTGAGTTCTGCCACTTTGTTAAATATTTCATATTTTGTTAAAGTCACTATGGTCCTCCTTATGAATTTTATTCATGTTTCCATTATATTTCTTCGTTTTATTTAATGCCATAACAAACTTATAATAAGTGCATGCTATATTATATGACCCTTGACAAGGGATGTATTTTTCATGGAAGGATGAAGTGAAATGCAAAAAATTTTAGTTACAGGTGCTGCAGGTAAGATTGGCCAAGATGTTACAAGGTTCCTAGATAAGCAAGGGAATTACCAGTTACGACTAGCAGATATTAACTTATCTGCTTTAGATACTTTTAAAGATACAAATCATGAAATCATATATTTAGATGTTTCTGATTTAGCTGCTTGTCAAGAATTTACGAAAGGTATAGATATAGTTATACACTTGGCAGGTAATCCTTCACCAAATGCTGATTTTTATGGCTCCTTATTAGAAAATCATATAAAGGGAACCTATAATATTTTTAGAGCTGCTAGTGATAATAATGTATCCAAAGTGATAGTTGCTTCAAGTGCTCAAACAATTGAAGGCTATCCTTTGGATTATCAACCACATGCTTATTCACCCACGAGACCCAAAAATATGTACGGGGTAAGTAAGTGTTTTGCAGAGGCTGTTGCTTCTTATTTTGCTTATGAAGAAGGGTTACAAAGTCTTGCTATTCGTATAGGTGCATATGATGATTATAATCCATATGGTAAACCACTAACAGCTAGAGATATGAGTGCATACTTAAGCCCAGAAGATTTTATGGACCTTCTCTTAAAGTCGATGACGGCAAAGAACTTACCTCCATTTTCAATTTTACATGGTGTATCTAACAACAGGTTTAAACGAATTGATATTGAAGGAACAAGAAAGTTAGTTGGTTATAGCCCAAGTTCCGATGCTTTTGAACTAAGTGGTATTAAGTTCTTTGATTCTTGATAAAGGCATATCTAGAAAAGAGATTATATTATTGTTATTTAGCTTTTATTTGTTCCATTTTCAATAGCTACAGTTTCTATAATCAATAAATATTCCAATTTCCCCAGATAAAGCACCCTATTCTTCTGTCTCATTTGTGGTGCAACTCTATTGTCACCACTAGTTCCACAGATGTTCTTTTCCTTTTCAACATAATAAACACCCCTTTAGACAATCATATCTAAAGGGGTAAAACCAAGCCCTGTTCTGCTAAAACACCCGTTAGCCATCCATGAAGCACAAAAATCAGCACTTCACCACAGAAAATGAAAGATGATTAAGTTCTTTCATGGGAGTTTAATTGTAATTATTCACAAACTAATATCTTTTAGTTCTTATTAATTCCTAGAAAAGAAATCTATTGTTCTTCTTCATATTTTTCAAAAACCAAATCATTTGCTTTAATCTGACCATATGACCCACTACTTTTAGGAATAGCAGCAACAAATCTCCAGCCTTCTTTACTATACTTATCGATTAATTCCCTATGACTATTCATTGTAAATAAACCAGCAACCTTTGCTTCTACATACATATATTTATACATTTTTATCCACCTCATATATTATGTGATTTTGCAAAATCAATAATGTTAATAAATAGTTATACGAACCTAAATAGTAAAAGTTTCTAACTGATTCTTCAACTAACCTGCACCGTTAGTTGAAGTACATTTCTTCACAATCTTCACATCGATTTTTAAATATCCAATGAAAATCACTTCTAAGAAAAACTAAAGAGATGATTTTTATCAACCTTTTTACAAAGCTACAATAAGTGGTGTCATGTTAAGGTGTATCGGGCGCTGGTTTTTCAACCAATGCACGCGTGAAATTTGTATGCCATTTGTCAGCGACTGTCTCATCTTCTAATTCAGCGGTGATGGCTTCGTAGTAAAATTGGCCATTGGCATCCGAAACAGCTGAGAAAGTTAGTTCTAACATGGCTAATTCTTCTTGGGATGCATCAATGTTGATGGTAAAGCCACCTGCATTAGAGGCTTTCGGAAAAGCAATTAATTTCGTTAGATCCTCAAATTCATCCATAACGTCAGCTGTAAATACAAAATCTTTACCTATTGAATGAGAACCGTAGCTATAAATTCCAGGTTTCAAATCAGTATTTGTTAATCCAAAATAATCACGCAAAACTTTGACCGGTACGTGGGCACTTACCGTTACATTTAATTTTGTTGTGACTGTTTTCTCACCGATTGTTGCACGACCACATTTTTTTGATAAAACAACCGTTTCTGGTTCAGATGCAATTGTACCCACACAACCAAATTTTGTACCTGGTTCATGTTGATCCCCTTTGATGAATTGGATAGATGCGTTTTGAATGTTCCACGCATCGAATTGTTCAATAACTTGTGCTGGCATTATAAGCCCTCCTCTATTAATTCTTGTAGCGCTTCGTCTAACTCTGCTAAAATTTTCGGCGCTGATTTTTGTAAAGATCGGTCACTAAAATGTTGAGCCCACGGATTAGAAGGGCCCCGCCCCTCATCCGGGAATACGAGATAACCGAAGCTTCCTTTTTTGTTAGCTGCTCCGCCTTTTGACTTTACAACAAATTCTAAATTGGCCATTTCGCTTGTGGACCACTTACTTTCTTTCGCATGTTTTTTAGTACTAACACGTGAAACTGGCAAAAGATTGGTCATTTCTCTTGTTGCTATTTCAATACCACGTGTATGTAACACGCGATTAATCTCTTTTTCTGCACGATTTGGTAGCATCCTAATTTTTTCTTCCAGTGACATGATGTCATTAAATTCGACTTGTGCTCTCATAGTTTCGTGCACCCAGTAACGATTTTACGACGATATAAGAAGATAATTCGATCAACGGTCTGTATCTTTCCGTCGTAAACGTTGCTTCTGCGTACGTTCAAGCGTCATCGTTAATACATCAGATAATGCGGTAATAATATCAATTGTTCGTTCATCCAAATCGTCTCGATTTTCTGAGTAATAGTAAATCACGACATCCTGACTGATTGTTTTAAGATCATCATTTTTAATCATATCGCCCGTTTCATAGACAAAGAAATGGTAGTCATTCTTCTTAAACTGCGCTTCCTCATCTTCTGCAAGATTATCTTCAAAAATTGATAAATTAAATGTTTGTAAAGCTGCTAACATTCCCTCAATCTGTTGATTCATTTTCTGTTTTGTCTTGCTCATGCGTACCCACCTCCTGCAAGTAAAAATAGAGATACATTTTTTCACGGTCGTGATCTACTTTGATAACATCGTATTCTGTACCATCCTTAATCACTTTCAATTTACTCTTATTCAATCTTTGTAATTGTGGCGGATAATGTGTACGAATCTTTAAATCTAATACAGCACTCAAAACTTTGGCCATTTCATAATCTGCCTCACGACATGACATTTCTTGATAAGCAAGTCGCCCCATCGGTACATATTTTTCACCAATACGCTTCCCTTTTGGAGATCGTTCTGTTTCCTTTGTACCGTACTGGATAAAGCCATCATTTAGCACATCACGGATTTTCTTGTTGGCCATCAGCACCCCTCATTTCCAAAGCTACGTGTAAGATAAGGCGTTTGAGTTCATCTGCAAAGTTCTTCTCAAATTCATCTACTGCATTATTGTAAACATAGCGACAACGTTCCAATAGTAGTTCCGTTTCCCATGCCTCTAATTCAAAAGAAAAAGCCTTACTCGTCAATTTCTTGAAGTAAGACTTTGCTCTATTGATGATTCGATCTAATTCAGCATCTTCGTCATCCCAGGTAATACGTAACCGATGTTTTAATTCTTCAAGTAATTCAGGCATGGTTATTCACCACTTTTTAGTGCACTTTCAGCCTTAATAGCTTCGTCCTTACCTTTTACCTTATCACCGTTAGAAAGCTCATAATAGCCTCCTCCTGTATGCTTAGGATGCTCTAAAACAAGCTCCTCCGACTCTTCCTGTTCATCAATTGCTACCTCTGCAAGATAGATTTTATTGTATTTCGGATGAACACCTGTTAAAAAAAAGACACGTTCTGCTTTGGCTACGAAACCTTCAGTTGGGTACGTGTCTCCTGCATTGTACATATGGCCATTGTGTTGCAGTTCTTTAAATGGATTCACTACTTTTGCTGTCATCATATGTTTCCCCTCCTTACGGTGTATCCGGTGTTTGTGTCGCACCAGCCGATGCATTATTAATCGCTGTTTTTGTAATATCAAATACTGTAAACGCTTCGTTATCTAGTGGTTGTCCGTTTATTAATTGGCGAGTTAAATAAAGACGTTGGTCTTGAATCATTCGCACATGATCCGATGTTTCTAACGTTGCTTTTCCTGCGCCCATCCAGTAGTCTTTTGGTTTACCTGAAACCATTTTGTTTAGTGGTACTGCTGAACATTTAATGATTTCAAGCTCTGGCACTGGGAAATTGCCAAAAGTCCAAACACCATCCTCACGTTGTTTAGCACTATACGCAAATAATTTAGAGTAGTAGTCAAATGGGTTAATAATTAAAACAACATCTTGCGCATCACGTTGTCCATTTTTTGTTGAAGGTGCTAGAATTTTTGTACCAATCTCATGTGGTGTAAATGACACTAATTCCACTGTCGCTTTTTTAGGATATACGCCACCAACTACCGCACCATCCAAATTTCGCATCATACCAATCGGTTGTTTGTTCCCTGTGCCGTTGACGATTACTTTTTCTAATTCTGCTGATACAACTTCTGCCATGATTGCTCGCACATATCGATCTAACCATTCAGGGCCAAGCTCAAACATTGCTTTACATACAACCAAGAAGCCTGATAATTTGTATGCTTTTGCTTCAATTGTTTTGAAACCTCTATCCATCATTTCTTGAATTTCGTCGCATACATCGCCCCAATAGGCTGTTGTAGCACCTTCTTTACGTACAACCCATTGTGTAGTAGCACCAAGTTGCGTAAAGTTTACGAGTGATAACAATGGATGATCCAGGGCTAAATCTTCAAATATACGATCATATACTGTCGGAGGCATAAGCGCTAATACCTCGTCGAAAGATTCCACTTCAATCGCTTGTGAATAAAATTTCTTTTCTTCATTTGTTAATTGGCGTACTCCGCGAGTTGCCAAGACTGTCGCATCCCATTGTTGCTCATTTGCACGTTTTGCTTCACGGATGGTTGTGTTCATTACATCCTGATAATGAGTAAAATTCTCTTCATATTGCTGTACAATACGTGCCGCAACTTCGGCTGCATCGCCATTTTCAAAAGCAGCTTTCAACCCATCGATTTGCGCTTGTTTGTCAATGCCTTGTGGCTCTTTATCTAAATTTTTTATACCTGTCATGTAAATGACCTCCTATTTTTAAATAAAATAAAAACGCCTACTCAGTTGAGTTGCGTTGGAATTTGTTTAAAACATTATTTGGTTGTTGTATAGGCTCCTGCTTAAAACGAGCAAGTACATTATTTTTATATGCTTCTGCATTCGCTTTGTCCGCTTCTTCATCTTTTGTGTCCTCTGTTGCAGTAGCAAAACCAATCGCCACCGCTTCGTCTGCCGTAAACCATGTTTCATTTATCACAAATTGCTTCATCTCATCTCGTGTGATTTGCGCTTTGGTCATATAAATATCTAAAAGTGATTCGTCTAGTTTTACCATCATATCAATAGTCTTTTGCATTTCTGTTTTAGAACCGACAGCAATTGTCCATGCCTCGTGTACCATTATCATAGCACCCATATTCATGATTAATTCATCTGCGGCCATAGCCATAATAGATGCAGCTGAACAAGCCCAACCATCAACAATGATTTTCACCTTAGCTTGATGGTCCTTCAATCGGTTGTAAATAGCGATTCCATCAAAAGCATCGCCACCAGGTGAATTTAAGCGTACTGAAATATTGCTTGTTTTGACTTGTTTTAGTGCTCGATCAATATCGTTAGCCGATGTGGAATCATACCACCAGCTTTCACCGATGTCACCATAAATAGTTAAAACTGTTTCATCGTTATCCTCGTCCACTTCGACAGTGAAGTTTTTCGGAATTTCTGGCACTAGGTCCTCATACTGCGAATTTTTGAAACGTCTTCGTCTTTTATTTGCTTGAACTGTCAATTTTCCTCACCTCCTTTCAATGCCTCTTCTGCATCTTGATAGTTCTTTGTAACATGACGCTTATTCGCTATTTCATCATCGACTATTTCATGGCCCAGCTCGCTTAAAATATCATTAATTGTATAAACACCAATCGCAAACATTTTATCGAAAGCAGTTGCCAACTGTACGATGTCTGTGATTTTTATTTTCGATGTGTCTATCTTTACATAAGTACGATTTAGATAGTCTTCTTTGGAGTAAGCCTTACGATTAAATTCGTCCTCCATCATCTCCGCAGGCGGATTCAAGGCAAACATAATAAAATTGTCGGTCTGTTTATCGATGTCAGCGAGATCGCCTTTCAACAAGCCACGAGGGACGTGAAATGCCATTGCTACATAATTAAAAATGTCATCTATAAGATTACTAATGTCTCGACTGTCAATGCTTAATCCCACTTTAGCGTCTGACATATCTTCAAGCTCAAAGCCTTCTTGTAATTGGAAAGCAACGCTTTTCTTATCTGGATCAAACCAATTTTTTAATTGTGTTTCAAACATATCGTCAATTGCTTCTTGTGTTTTATCGTCTTGCGGTCTTAAAAAGTCACCCTTCACTAATACACGCTTATTATTTTTAAACTTGTAGTAACTCTTAGCTGCCTCTATCATTCTGCCATGAGATTCATACAAATCATTTAAGACAGATAGAATTTTTGTATCAGTCAATTTCAAACGAATGACTTCGGATTCATTAAACATCTTGTTCATCGCTAAATTTCCGATTTGGATGCCTGAATATTTATTCTCCTGGAATGCGAACTCTTCAACATTAAAGCTGTCCGCTATATAGAAGTTATCATTCTGCATGACGATTAAACATTCACCTTCATAGATAAATTTTCGAATAGCCTTATGAAAGAATGCAGTCGCATTTTGGTTTTGATTCGGCTGCACGTTTAACGCGTAGTACATGTTTCCACGATGAGCCTTTCCCTCTTTAAATCCTGCCCACCTTTCTGTGTATATATTTATGCACGCATGTAAAGGGTGCAATTATTACAAGATAAATCGAAAAATGTTTTCTCCCATGAACCCTTCCCGTTGAAAGAATCCCTTAAAATAGGCGAAAGTTTTTGACCGGGGGGTGTCCTACTTGACGTACTGTAAATGCTTGTCAGCAAAGCCGACGATGTAATGGATCTCATCAGCCGTAATACGTAGCAACTCACTAGTGAAGATGAGCTTGTTATCTATAGCCAACTGCTCACGAACTTTCTCAATCCTCATGTGCTTACACTTACGTGTGTTAACACAGTCACGGATTTGTTTGTAACGATAATAAGCGTATCGAGTGAAAGCATTCAGCATATCGCGCTCATACCATTCGTGTTGTGGCCTAACAACCACTGCATCTATAAAATCTGTGTCATATGTCCATGTACCATCAGTAAGTTGCATGTTACCACCTCTCATCTTGGTAAAACTTATTCTTTCGCGTGACTTCAAGCCGGTCATGTACATTGTTATGACAATTAATACATAGGCATTGTAAGTTACTTAGAGTCAATGACAGATGTGGATGCGTCTTCACTTCTTTCATGTGGTGAACATTTTCAGCTTTGTGATAACGTCCTGCTACTTTACATATTTGGCACTCAAAGTTGTCACGCTTCAATGCTTCTTTACGTAGAGACATCCACTCTTTTGATTTGTAAAACTTCATCATTATTAATATGTTTGATTAGTTCTTGTTTGCGTTCATCTTTATTCATTCCACCTGTTCACCCCTCCACAATTAATAGTTAAATGCATAATAAAAAGCCACACCCATTGGATGTGACTTGATATCTATATTTTATTCAGGTGTGAAGTCTCGATGGTTTCACCGTTGTTACAAATAAGAAGTTTAGCTTTAAACTCTATACTTGTTGAGAGTTTCTGCAACATACTTAATTCATTAGCCAACTTTTCTATTTCAACCAATCCCTCACTTTGTAATT
>NZ_PYWI01000059.1 GCF_003049575.1 Lysinibacillus parviboronicapiens
AGATGTGTATAAGAGACAGGCGCATTATGTTGGTTTAAAACAGCAAAATAAACCAGAGAGTTTAAGAGACATTATCAATAACTTAGAAAAAGAAAATTCTGGTCAATTATTAGATTTAGTATCAAAGCTTGGGAGTTTAACTATAATTTTAGGAGATGGTTATATGAGCGAATCTAGTAAATATGGTGGTTTAACTTTTGGAGAAAACAAAGGTAATATAACGATTGAAAACAATGGTACCCTAAACCAAGGGATAGCTGGTCATTCAGATGATATTATGAATGCTTTGAAGCTACTTCACGAAGATATTCAACGCCTATCAGATGAACAACGAGATATTGCAGAAGCCAATTTTGAATTACTTCAAACTCATTTAGAAAATGGTGATAAAGAGAAAGCTAAAAAACCATTAGAGAAATTGAATGCTATATTAGGGGCTATTACTTCTATTTTAACTATCGCTTCATTCGTAGGACTTCGAATACCTATCAAATAAAAGTTTAAACAAAGATCAAAATAATATATGTGAAGTGAAGCTAATTTAGCAACTTTGAAGGATTGAGTTCGGTATTGTACCGGACTTAATCCTTTTATTTTCTCCTTACTCCATTTGTGATTGTGGTATTCAATTATTGTTCAAGGTCCCGACGAAGACGTTTTCAATTCCAGCGTTCTTGAGGCAAACCAAATAAATGGAAACGAAGCATAATGCCTCATCTCGTGTATTCCATATCAATAGCTTTCGCGCGAGAAGCTGTAGGTGTGACGACGTTGTGGCTGTTTCTGCCGAAATCAGCCCCCTTTTGATGTGTAAATTTATCAGCACGACCTCTCATGAAATGCTAAAAAAAGCCACATCTAGTTGATGTGACTCAGTAAATATTATAGAAGCTTATATGAATAAATGAATTATCACAATAGCATTGCGTAATGCTCTGTTCAATAAATAGATTTCTCTACGATTGCTGTTGGCTATTACTTTTTTGCTAATATTAAATAGTGAATTTCTTCATTTCTTTACTTAAATTATCGGCAATTGTATATAGGGTGTTTGCTTTTTCTGAAACAGTTTCGATATTTTTTAGCTGTTCATGTGCCGAAGCGGAAACTTGTTCTGTGCCAGCAGAGGTTTCTACTGCAGAAGCAGCAATGTTTTGAACAGCACTAATGATTTGCTCTTTGCGCTCATTCATCTCATCAGATAACTGTTTCACCTCTTGTGCCACTTTACTTGTTTGATCAAGAGCTGTCTTTATGGTATTAAATATTTCACTCGTATTTTCAGTAGCTTTAGCATTTTGCTCGACAATGCTTAGGCTCGTACCAATTTCCTGCACAGCACTTTTAGAAATGTCTTGAATAGCCGTGATTTTGTTTTTAATATCTTCAGTAGCATTAGAAGTCTGTTCAGATAATTTTCGAATTTCATCCGCAACAACTGCGAAACCTTTTCCTGCTTCACCTACACGAGCTGACTCTATAGATGCATTTAATGCTAATAAATTCGTTTGAGTAGAGATTTCTGTAATCGTATTAATAATACTTGATATGTCAGATGAAGTTTTATCTACTTCTTGCACGATGCTACTTACCTGTTGTGAAGACACGCGATTCTTTTCTGACCAGATAGAGAGTTGGTTAACGGTTTCCACACCTTGACTACTTAATTTATCAATATCCGCCGTCATGGACGCTATCTTTTCTGTGTGCTCAATAACACAATCAATGTTTTCAGAAAGTTGATTTAATTGTTCCGCACCTTTTTCTGTATCATTAGCCTGATCTTCTGTTGCTTTTGCTATTTCATTAATGGCTGAGCTAATTTCATCCGTTGTACGTACCGTATCATCTGAGATTTGCATTAAAATCTTTGAGGAATCTGATAACTCGAAACTGGTATTTTGTATATTAACGGTAACATCCTTTAATGCCGTCCTCATGCCTGAAATGCCTTTTGACATAAGTCCGATTTCGTCCTGTCGATTTAATAAACTCTCTAATTCTGGACTATCCGTAAAATCTAAGCTTGCGGTTTGATGAATGACGTTTTCAAGATTTTTAATAGCTGCAACAATACGACCAATAATCCACCACATTAAAGCACCTATAATTAAAAAACTTACGACGCCTATAATAATCTGATAAATTAGTACAGTATTTATTATGGATTTAATGCCGCTTTCAGGCACCCCAATGTCAATAACTCCATAAAGCTCGCCATCTTTATATATTGGCTCCATAATGTCATACGTCCATATACCTTGCACTTCAGCATACCATCTTGTAAATTGTTTCTTGCCGTTTTTAGCACCATCTATCGTGTAGTCGTCTTCATATACTTTTCCTAATTTTTCTTTGTCACTATGTGCCACCGCTTGAACATTAGTATCAATAATAATAGCATACGTTACATTATCTTGTTCTTCCTTTAGTTGCACATATTCTTGCAGAGATGAAATGGGATCGCTCTCTGCATTTAATATCATTTCCACTTGCTTTGCCATTTCAAAAACCTGTTCATGGGCTTTTTCAATTAGAACTTCTCGACTATTTTTACCAACTATCCACACACCTAATACGGCATTAAGTACAGATGACAATAACAGTAAACCTAATGTAAAAAACAATAATTTTCGCTTTATACTTTTACCTATCATCTAAATTTCCCCTTTCCAAAGCCATTATATTCATTGACACATGTTAATTCTTTATACCTAAAAAAAATAACAAATACTGATATCTATTATCTATTATTATCCATAAGAACTACCATGTCAATACAAAACAGCCGGGTTGCAATACCTAAAAATGTAAATAAAACAGAATATTATAGTCTTAATGTAACACTTATCAAAATTATAAAATAAACAATTATACCCATTTTAAAAATTATAAATAACAAAAGTTTTTCGGAATAATCCCTGCAACATTAGAAAAGATGCACCTCGTTAGATGTGATCATTGCCCCTATCATTATTGGACTGGAACATGGCTTTAATAAAGAAATCTATTTAGATACATTTAGATTCTTCTGATTATGTAGGTAATGGTTATTTTATTAGTATTAATATGTAGGGCCACTTGTAAGAACAGGGATACCCGTTTTCATCGGACAAACAGTTGATTTTACTTTTAGAGTTCTATTGAATATTACTGGTACGAAACGGATTAGTCTAGTACCATTTTAAACTTCCTGTAGCTTTGACTAAGAAATTTTGCTATAGCATTTGGATTGATCTTTTAATGGCTCAGCCAATTGCAAGACTCTCAATGAAAAAACACCATGTAAAACAGGCACATAAAAAAGTAGAACTCATATTGTCAAACTTTCGACAATATGAGTTCTTTCCATTTTTTAACTAGCGGATTATTTTACATACTTTAAATACTTTTTAACAAAAGCTACAATGTAATGTACTTCCTCTTCTGTAATGTTTAATAAAGTACATACTCTCCGTACTTTAGCCGGTGATTTTAATTGTTCACGTACTTTATCAATCCACATGTATTTACACTTACGAGGATTTACACAATCTCTTATCTGCTTGTATCGATAGTAAGCATAGCGAGCAAATGCATTCAGCATGTCCCGCTCCTCCCCTTCTCGTTGAGGATTCATGACAGCTGCTTCAATCTCTTCTGTTTCAAATGTCCATGTACCATCTGTAAATTGCATATTACCACCTCACTTCATTGATAAACTTGGTGCTTTCGTTGCTTGCAAACGTTCCTACATAAATTGCTTATAGACCATGTAGATATGATAATCTTTACTTATTAAATGTGCTGAATGTTCACTTCCTTGTGCTTACGACCAACAGCCTTGCACAGTCGGCTTTCGTAATGTTTTCACACTGCAATGGTTATTTGCCATTACTGTATCCATCAACTGTGTCGTCTAAGGTAATCGAGAATTCATGTATGCGTTCTTCCTAAATCATTTGTCATCTTCCGCACATAGTTATTAAATGCATAACAAAAAGCCACATCTGGTTAGATGTGACTCTTTATGTATTTTAATAAAGACTTTATAAATCTTAAAAAAAATACAGATACAAATATTGTAAATCATAATACATGGTCATTGATAATACATCGACATCGAATATTATTCAAACACATTGCCTATTAGCAATAGTCGCTTGTCGTCTCCTCACCTGCTAATACTATAAAAGATAAATACTAGAAAGACATCCAGTTACTACACTGCATGTCTTTGGGACCGTATTTTATGTGTTCTTTTTGCACACGTAATTATAAAACTTTTTTAATTTCGTCCTCGAAGCTTTTAGGTTTATCAGTTGAAGCAAAGCGAGATACAACTTCACCGTTTCGATTTACTAAAAACTTTGTAAAGTTCCACTTAACGCTTCTTCCTAGAAATCCCTTTGAATGCGTTGTTAAATGCTCAAAAAGTGGGTGTGCTTCTTTACCATTGACCTTTACAATTTCATGCATTGGGAATGTAACCCCATATGTTAAACGGCAGGCTTCTGCCGCCTCTGTGGCTGAATCTACCTCTTGTTTAAACTGATCTGAAGGGAATCCTAGTACCTCAAATCCTTGTGCTTGATATGTTTTGTATAATTCTTCTAAGTCCTCAAATTGTGGTGTAAACCCACATTTTGTGGCTGTATTCACAATGAGCAACGCCTTACCTTTATATTGCTCTAAACTATATTCTGAACCATCTTCTAATTTTACTTTGATATCATAAATACTCATCTTTTTTCCTCCATATCAATCAATTGAGATAATATCACGTTTAAATTTTGTAACTGTGCTCTTAAATCTCCATCAATTTCAGTTAATGCATCACAATGCGTCATTTTTTCAACGAGCTTTTCTGTAATCGATGTTTCCATCAAGCTTGCCTTCTCTGTCAACGAAATGACAACGGCTCGTTTATCAATTGAAGAAGTTTTTTTCTTGACCCAACCTTTATCAACAAGCTTATTTAATATCGGATTTAAAGTACCTATGCCTAAACTCAATTTTTCGCTAATTTGCTTTACGACAAGATTATCTTGTTCCCACAATGCGAGTAATACCAAATACTGCGGGTAAGTCAAATCAAATGGTTCCAATACTTGGCGATACAATTTTGTAAATTGATTAGCGGCTGTATAAACCGCGAAACATAACTGATTCTCTAGTAATAATGCTTTAATGTTTAAACTCACCTCCCTAAATATATCGTATACGATCATTTTATATCGTACACGATGTATTTTCAAGAGATAGCTCCTTCATTTTATAAAAAAAAGAAGTAACCTTTTGGCTACTCCATCGACATCATAAAAATATTGTGCTTATTTTTGTACTGGATCTACCTTTATTTATTTTAAATTGGCCAGTCGCAGGCAAAGAACTATACAAACATACCTAACTCCACATAATAATAGTAGTGTAAAGCTAATCTAGCTTTGCACCTCCGAAACTTGTTACTAGGGTCACTTTCACCCAAGTGACCCTTTTTTTATCTTTTGTTAAACATATGTAACTATTTTAACGTTTAAATTTTTTTACTAAAATTAATTCATTGTTTATGATTAACACCGTCTCTCATTTTTACATCTATACATATTATAGATTGTAGAAAGGAGGGAGATATTATGGGAAATGAAGGTTATGGCAACAGCTACGGCGGTTCATCATTCGTTTTAATCGTTGTGCTATTTATTCTGCTAATTATTGTTGGCGCAAGTTTCATCTATTAACGTAAACCTCTTTTACTAGCCATCACGTATTAGTAATCTGGTTTGCCGATTAATGATAGATTTTAAGGGTCACTTTCTATAAGTGACCCTTTTCATATTTTCTTGCCAATCAGAACCACCAACTGGTAAGAACTAAACATTAATTATTGCACCAACCCATTGGACAATCTTCCCCTTTGCAAATATTAAGTTGTCGATTGACCTAACCTGACAATTTTTTAGCCTGAATCATTCGACAACCAACAATTTTATATAGCTTTTACTGCTTAGTTACAGTGTTTGTATAAACATTTATTTAAAATCTATTTCTCGGGCAATAAACTATACAAAGATAGCAATTACATCATAGTAATAGTAGTGTAAAGCTAAATTAGCCTTACATCCCTGATTTGTTGGTTTGGGTCACTTTAGATAGGAAAGTGACCCTTTTCATATTTCCTTCTCATGTGGTCTATCTATCAGTTTAAGCGTTCTATCCGTCAGTTCGAGGATTCTATCCATCAGTTTAAGTGTTCTATCCATCATTTCGAGGATTCTATCCGTCTATCGGCATATAAGCATGTGCATCGAGTTTGCTTGCACAAAATTCCATAGTCGCTAAATGCCTTTTATTTCTTCACTTTTGAAAGCGTCATCCCATCACCGATTGGAACTATCACAGATTCTAGTTGAGGATGATTGGCGACAATTTCATTGAATTTTTTCATTATTTCAGTATATCGTTTTGGTTGAACATTGGAGTCTGCGACACTACCGTTAGCAAGTACATTATCAGTCACTATCAAGGCCCCCGGATTTGCAAGTCGAATACAGCAATTTAAATAATTTTCATAATTATCTTTATCCGCATCGATAAAGAATAAATCAAATTGCTGATTTTCCTTAATTAGTTTTTCAAGACTCTGTAAAGCTGGCCCATTTAGATATGATACTTGATTGGCAAAACCGGCTTTCGATAAATTGTTGTATGCAAGCTGTGCATATCTCTCTTCTAATTCAAGAGAAGTTAATTTCCCATCGCTACCAAACCCTCTAGCAAGACATATTCCGCTATAACCTCCAAGAGCGCCTATTTCAAGTATATTTTTAGCCCCTGAAATTGATGTAAGCATCGTTAATAGTTTTCCAGAGGATGGAGACACCGAGATAGAGGGCATCCCGTTTGCTTCAATGGACGCTATAACATCTTCTAAAAGGATATCTTGATTTTGAAATAATGAATCGATATAACGATTAATTTGTTTCATTAATTTTAGTATCCTCCATACCATTTTCTAATGACTTTTCATTGTTCAACTCAGAATCTGTCACTACATTTTCATCGGACGTATCCATTGCTTCACTTTCATGTATTTCGAATAATTGCGTAAATTCGTTGATAATCATATCAATTGCTTTTAATTCACCAACTAAAATCGCTTGAATAGATTGAAACTCCGGTAACTCTAATTGTTGCTTAATAGTCGAACGCTTCAGATTCATCATTTCTAAAAAGGCAATTGCTCTCCCTCTGCGAAAGGTTTTCGGTCCACGTTGATGCGAACCTTCTCGTCCTTTGTGTCGCCCACCTCGTTGATGTGAGCCTTCTCTTCCCTCATGTCGCTCACCACGTTTAAATTCCTTAAATCTTTCATCTCTCAAAATAAACTCCTCCTTTGTATACATATGTATACACTTTATCACATTCGTATTGTATACAAACATATACATATTGTCAAATTCAAAAATGTAGCTACCACATAATTTTTTTGTCACCAAAGTTATATTGCGTCACCAAAATACTACATTCACCCTCCAATGAGTCAAATAATAAGCAAAAATGACCTAAATAGCTCTTTGCTATCTTGGTCATTTTTTAATTTAATTATCGTTTGTATGGTTGAGTAACTGATATTTTATAAAGTTCGTTTTACCATCGAAATAAGCAAATCGAGTGCATCACCATCACTCATGCGGTCTACTCGATCGCTATGATCGATTTTTAAAATCCCTCTTGTTTTAGCTTCTTTAAATAGTGCTTTTAAATCCTCTTTTGCTGTACTTGTAATTGACATGTTATCTTTCTCCTTTGTTGCGGTTGTTATTTCCGGGTTCGTAGATTTTAACTGCTTTTTGCGCAGCACCTCGGGATAAATACGATGTAGACCATTTCTGTGGTCAATCGTAATGGTTTTTTACCCGCTCCTTTGCCCCGCTAAACGTATACAGTGAAAATTCAATCAGTGCTCTTCTGATTGGTAGTTGAACCAATCGGGCTTCTACGATCAGTTAATTCTCTACCGTGAGCGTCTTACTGACCGTTATTGCGGGATACAGTGAAACTCCAATCAGTGCTCTTTTGATTGGTAGTTGAACCAATCGGGCTTTTACGGTCAGTTGGTCGTCCATAGGTGATGCCTTACTGACCGTTAATCGGGATACAGTGAAACTCCAATCAGTGCTCTTCTGATTGGTAGTTGAACCAATCGGGCTTTTACGGTCAGTTATTTCTCCACCTTAGCGTCTTACTGACCGTTATTGCGGGATACAGTGAAACTCCTGTCTCTTATACACATCTGACGCTGCCGACGAGCGA
>NZ_PYWI01000005.1 GCF_003049575.1 Lysinibacillus parviboronicapiens
TGTTGATCTAATGAAAACCTTTCACACAATTCATTGATTGAATAGTGACCTTCTTCGTACAATTGAAGGATATGTAGTTTTAACTCGAGTGAATGTTTACTTCGCCCCATAAAAATGCTCCCCTTAGATAAACAGATTTTATTTTTTAATCTGTCTACCTAATAGGGAGCATATCATTTGTATGGAGGTCTTTTTTTTTTGCTAGCGACATATATTGCTGTACACGAGGGGGCGTATGAATGGAATTACAAGACGTATTAAGAGTCGCTGGAGTGGGACTAGTAGTTGCGCTTCTTCATGTTTTCTTTGATCAAACAGGGAAGAAAGAGTTTTCGTTTTTCTTATTTTTTATTGCCTACTTATATATGACAGCAGAATTACTGCGATTTTTAAGGTTATTTTTCAACGAAATTTTAACCTTCTTTCAATGGTTAACCTCTTCTGGGTAATGTAGATGGAAATTGTCCTTGTCGCTGTTGTCATGCTGCTTTTATTATTGCTTATAAAAGAAGTTATAAAACCACTCCATGCGCTCATTAGTGTAATGTTTTCGTTTTTACTGTTCAGTTTATTGTTTTCGACACTCCTCTTGCCACTCGTGAAGCAGCTCCTCGAAATGTTAGCTTTTTTGCCTTATGCAAAAGCTATTGTCATGAGCGCTAGCCTTTTTTATGTAGGGCAATGGGTGTCTCTGTTGCTGGTTGAACATAGCTATAAGGTACTCGGTGGGTTGGTTTTTGACGCGGTGAAAATTGTTATCTTGTTGTACTGGTTCAAAGAATTTCTGGCTGTTTTACAGGAGGTGTCGGCCATTTTACAAAGGATAAGCTAAGGAGCGAATACATTGCAGGAGCAACTACTTTCGTTTTTGATAGATCCTTTTTTTCTCTTGCTCAAAATGACACTTATATTGTGTGGCTACGTCATTATCATTCTGATTGTCAATATGGTGTTACCTGAATTTGAAAAAGGGACAAGGATTCTATTTTTTCTCATTGTATTAGCGACAATTGGACCTGTGGTGGTCAACTCATTTAAATTAATCGATCAAATTGCACAGGGACTTTCGCATATATTTACGGCATTCTATCCGATTCTAACATCAAGTTTTCTTTTGTCTAGTAGTATTACAGCGATTGCTTCTTGGCAGCCTTTTTTACTTTTTTTTGTACAAGTCTTAACAATAATTAGTAGTAAATGGCTTATCCCTGGCGTGCTTTTTGCCATTGTCTTTGATGTTTGTAGCGTAATTGTAAAAGAAATATCCTTTACGAGAATTGCAGATCTCATTCGATTCACAATTATGAGTATCGTATCAGCATCTGTCATATGTTACATCATTTTAATGTCGGCAAGTGGTGTTGCAGCATTTAGCGTCAACAAAGCTGTTTCAGAACCTGTGAAAAAACTTATTGAAGAAAATATTCCAGTTGTCGGGTCTTTTATAGTTGATAGTTTTTCCATGTTTCAGCATATGACACAATTTTCTTCTTCTATTAGTAGTATTAGTGCTTTTATAGCGGTTATCACAATTTCGTTTATTCCAACTGTACAGCTTGTTGTCAGTGCCTATTCATTAAAGATGTTAGCTGCTATTTTAGAACCAATTGCCTTTGATGATATTTGTAGATTACTAGATCATGTTAGTAAATCTCTATTTACTCTATGTGCAGTATCATTTCTAATTGCTTTTTCATTTATGTTTTCTTGTTTTTTCCTTATCGTTTTTGTGCAGGTTATGGCAGGGGGGAGATAAATTGATTCTTTTATTGGCGTTGCTCTTTATTTGTCAGCTTTTCGTGTTTCTAACGGATGATAAGCAGATAATTTCACTAACAAAACTCGTCATTACGTTAGTATTTTTGCAATTGCTATTAAAGATTCCATTTATCAACTCATAGGAGGAAACAAGCGTACATACACTTGAAAAAGAGAAGATGAAGGGAGGCAATGTACAAGTGATGTGGAAAAGACAGGAAAAAAAACAAAGTCATTTTTGGTCTTAATGCTTATTGCCGCCTCCGTGGGACTTTTCATCGTGTTGCCAATGTTTCAAACAAGTTCAACAAATGAGCGAGTCACACCGTCTTCAAATGAGGAAAAGCTAGAACAGACACTGCGAGCTATGCAAGGTGTTGGGGAGGTAAAAGTTTATTTTTATTATGGAGAGATGACGAATGAGACGGATGAAAATAATTTATTTAGCCAATATTTTAGGGGGACTGACAAAGGCGTGAAGGATGTAACAGGAATGCTCATTGTTTCAGAGGGAGCATCGGATATTTTTGTTAAAAATGAAATTCGTGCTGTCGTCAGTCAAGTGATGCAATTGCCTATTCATCGAATTATTATCGTTCCAATGGAAAATAAGGGGGAAAAATGAATGCGCGTGCGTAGAAGAACTGTTTGGTTTATGACATTATTAAGTCTAGTAGCAGTAATTTCAGTATACTATTTAGTTGACCCAGCAAAACAATTTAATGGTTTAACTATTTTCTCAGATGATACATTACAGCAAACAGCGATAACGGGTGTAACAGATCAAGAGGCTTCAAAGAAAGATGTGACGACTGAAGTATCGTCACCAAGTCATTTGTTCGAAGAGATGCGTATGCAAGTGAGTGATGAGAGAAGCCAATTACGCCAGCAATTAACGCAAAAAATTGCATCTGAAGAATACACAGCGGAAGAAAAAAATAAGGCGTTCAATGAAATCGATGGTCTTATTAAGCAAGAATCAGCAGAAGCGATGTTAGAAATGCTAGTTAAATCTTTAGGGTATTCAGATGCCTTTGTGAAAGCGGAAGGTGAAAAAGTATCTGTCACAGTCATGGCGGAAGAGCTTTCTAAAACACAAGCAAATGAAATAATCTATTTGGTGAAAACGGAATGGGAAGGCGCAAATGACGTGCAAGTTAAGTTTAGTGCGAACAACTATTAAAACTTAGTGAAAAAAAGGAATATTCTGTTTATTAGGTAGTCGTTGTTATATATCAGGATAATGAAAAGGCTTTCGTTTAGTAAAAGAAAGCCTTTTATTATGTTTATATTTACTTAATTTTCATTAAACTATTTCAAATTGTTCGAAAAAAATATAGAATAGTGGGTGTAGTAGATATTATTTCATAAGGAGACTTAGACATGTTCAAAATTCAAGAAATTCGTGAAATTATTAAATTAGTAGATTCTTCTTCAATTGACGAGTTCGTTTATGAAGTAGATGGCGCAAAAGTTAAATTAAAAAAGAATGGTGTTGTTGTTACTGAAACTGTAGCACCTAAGAAAGAAGTTGCAGCTCCTGTTGTACAACAAACTGCACCAGCAGCAACTCAAGCGGCACCAGCAACCCCAGCAAAAGTTGAAGAAGCTCCAGTAGCACCAACAAACAACGACTCTTCGTTACATAAAATCGTATCTCCAATGGTTGGTACTTTCTATGCAGCTCCAAATCCAGAATCTCCAGCTTATGTACAAGTGGGCGACAAAGTGGGCGACGAAGCGATTGTATGTATCGTAGAAGCTATGAAACTATTCAACGAAATCGAAGCAGAAGTTAAAGGCGAAATCGTTGAAGTACTTGTAAAAGATGGCGAATTAGTAGAATACGGTCAACCATTATTCCTTGTAAAAGCTGAGTAAGGAGTGTTCACAACCATGAAAAAAGTTTTAATTGCTAACCGCGGCGAAATCGCTGTACGAATCATTCGTGCTTGTAAAGAGCTTGGTATCAAATCAGTTGCCGTATACTCTGAAGCAGACGCAGAAGCATTACATGTGAAATTAGCGGACGAAGCTTATTGCATCGGTCCTAAACTATCAAAAGATTCATATCTTAGCTTCCCAGCTTTACTGAGTGTAGCAGAGAAAACAGGTGCAGACGGTATCCACCCAGGTTACGGTTTCGTATCTGAAAACGCTGACTTCGCTGAAGCATGTGAAAACGCAGGCATTAAATTCATTGGTCCTTCATCTGATTCTATCAAAATTATGGGGATTAAAGACGTTGCGCGTACAACAATGGAAGCAGCAGGGGTTCCACTTGTGCCAGGTACTGGTATTGTGCCAGATATCGAAACAGGTAAAGAGTGGGCTGCTAAAATTGGTTACCCAGTTATCATCAAAGCAACAGCTGGTGGTGGCGGTAAAGGGATCCGTGTAGCTCGTACGGAAGAAGACCTTGTAAAAGGTATCGACATTACGCAAAAAGAGGCTGCTGCAGCATTCGGCAACCCAGGCGTATATCTAGAAAAATTCATTGAATACTTCCGTCACTGTGAAATTCAAGTGTTAGCGGATGGTCACGGTAATGTTGTACACTTAGGCGAACGTGACTGTACAGTTCAACGTCGTATGCAGAAATTAGTTGAGGAAGCCCCATCTCCAGCACTATCTTCTGAACGTCGTGCTGAAATGGGTGCAGCAGCGGTGAAAGCAGCACAAGCATGTAATTATGAAGGTGCTGGTACAATCGAGTTCATCTATGATTACCAAGAAGACAAGTTCTACTTCATGGAAATGAACACACGTATTCAAGTAGAACACCCAGTAACAGAAATGATTTCTGGTGTCGATCTTGTTCAACAACAATTGAAAATTGCATCTGGTGAAAAACTACCATTTGCACAAGAAGATATTAAATTAAACGGTTGGGCAATTGAATGCCGCATTAACGCAGAAAATGCATACAAAAACTTTATGCCATCAGCGGGTACTGTAGATACTTACATCACTCCAGGTGGTTATGGTGTACGTATTGACTCTGCTGTATATGCCGGTTATACAATCCCTCCATACTATGATTCAATGGTAGCGAAGCTAATCGTTCATGCAGATACGCGTGAGGAAGCAATTGCGAAAATGAATCGTGCACTAGGGGAATTTGAAGTTTCTGGTCCTGGTATCAATACAACCATTCCGTTCCATGAAGCATTAATGAATAACGACGTCTTCAAATCTGCGAAATTCAACACGAAATTCCTAGAAGAAAACGACGTATTAGGGACAAGCAAATAATCGTTCATACAAAGGCGAAGAAATCCTTATGATTTCTTCGCTTTTCATGATTTATCGAGACATTTTTATATTTAATAGCTATTGTTTCTTGATTTATCGAGCATGTATGGGAATTTATCGCCTAACTTTTTGAAAATATTGATATGAACTTTCCATAGAGTTGACTACTTTGAAATTATAACGGCTTTCCAAAGCCAAACCTTCCTTTTTATAGTATAATAAACGTAACAACAGCATTTGCTTGCGATGTGTAAGGGAAAGGATGATATTTGCATGGCAGAGAAAATAGGACAATCTTTTGTACAACCAACACCATCTGGTAAAGAGGAACTTGGTAAAATTGAGGTAGCGGCGGAAGTAATTGAAATTGTCGCTGGGATTGCTGTTAGCGAGGTAGAAGGTATCGCAGCAACACGTGGTAATATTGCAACAGGCGTTGTAGAACGCTTTGGTAAAAAAGTACACAACAAGGGCATCAAATCTGGCGTCACTGAAAGTGGTGAAATTGCCATTGATGTATTTTGCTCTGTAAAATATGGTTATGCAATTCCTAAAGTGGCAAAGGACGTACAAACGCAAATTCGCCAAGCGATTTTAAATATGACTGCACTTGAAACAGCAGAAGTGAATGTACATATTACAGGCATTCATTTTGAAAAAGAAGAAGTGGCTGTACAAGAATAAGAAAAACGAGGTTATCTCAAAATTTTGAGATAGCCTCGTTTTCTGTTAACTTAATAATAATTTAAAGTTCAACATGATTTGGTTTTTTCCAGAAAAATGCAAGTATCACCCCGACAACTAATACAATTGTTGCAAAGTAATACGGATAGTTTAAATTAATGTCGAACAACATGCCACCTAAAATGGGACCGAAAATATTGCCGAGACTGGTAAACATGGAGTTCATACCACCTACAAAGCCCTGTTCATTTCCTGCAATTTTTGATAAATAAGAAGTAGCGGCAGGGCGTATTAAATCAAAGCCGACAAAAATAAAGAAAGTCACAAATAATATTGCAGCATAATGATTTACGATGGTCATGGCAAAAGTAAGGATAGCCGATAAAACAAGTGAGTAGCGAATAACGTTAATTTCGCCCATTTTTTTTGTCAGCCAATCAAATAATAAAAGCTGTGCAAGTGCCCCAATAATGCCACTACCAGTAATAATAATTGCAATATCCTTAGGCGTGAATCCAAACTTATGATCTACGAACAAACTAAATAAAGATTCAAACGCAGCAAGGCCAAATGATAGTACAAAAATTATCATGAAGGCGATGAAATATAAAGGGCTAATTATACGTTTTGCACTACCAAAAATAGAACTTGCAGCTTCAGTATCATCGGCTGCTCGTGTTGGTTCTTTTAGCAATGTCAATGATAAGATGGCTGCTAAGAAACCAAGTATACCCGCAGCGTAGAATGGTACTCGGGTACCATATTCCGCTAAAAAGCCACCGATTCCTGGTCCAATAATAAAGCCGGTACTAATGGCAGCACTCATATAGCCAAGAGCCTTGGGACGTTGGGCCATTGTTGTAATATCAGCAATGTACGCTGTGACCGCTGGCATAATAAATGCCGCACTTACACCGCCAAGCATACGCGATATAAATAACACTTCAATGGTACGGCCCATCCCGAATAATAGCTCAGAAAGTCCAAAAACAAAAAGACCTGCAACGATCATAACTTTCCGACCAATGCGGTCTACGAGTCTACCTGCAATTGGTGAAACAATAAGCTGTGTAATCGCAAATGCTGCAACCATATAGCCGACGACAGACCCTGTAATATTAAGCTCGTTCATAATTGTTGGTAAGACAGGAATAACTAGACCGATGCCTAAAAAGGCGATAAATAGATTAGTTAACAAAATAGTTAACGTTAAGATTTGTTTCTTGTTCATTTTCTTTACTCCTTCAACATTTCACGTTACATAAGATACCAAAAATCCAATCTACTAGAATATTTTCAAGTATTACAATAAACCCTATAGTAGCTATAGGGTCAAAAGATTTGTTTCAAAAAAAGAAGGAAATGACATTAGTTGAGGGATTTTTGCCTAATTTTCAATTCAACGATAAACTTTTTTTCTTGCTCTGCTATTAATGTAGCCGGCATATATAGTTCATATACAGTGGATTCGAACGCTTTTTTTTGTGAATCTACATAATTTTTAAGTTTTTCATAATATGAAAAATACGTTTCGGGGTGATAGATAAAGGCAATACATACATAAATGCCCGCGGGTACAACTGTTTGTTTTACGTCAGTCGAAAGTTTAGAAAAGGTTCGCTCGGTTAGTAGGGGTGTAAATATGGCATCATAAATAATATCATTTACATCTATGTAGTTGGCAAGTGGATAGCTGCAACCGTAACGACTATTTAGCACACTCCCTTCATTTTCGATGATTTTAGTTAATGTACTGTAGTACGAATTTGTGCTAGATGTCGGTGTTAGTTCGTTGGTTGTAACTTGTAAAATTGCCATATCTTCTTCTAACTGCGTATAAACCTCACCAAAGACAGGAATATCAATTTGCTCTTGCATTTGTTTTTTTGTTTTTAGAAGGGTATATTTTACTTCATTTAATCGGGAAATTTTTTCTTCTAGACGTTGCTCTTTTTGTTCTAAAAAAACGAGTAGTTCTTCTGGTGTCAGCATGAGTGCTTTTTTTATGTCTTCAAGTGATGTACCGATATACTTAAGCGATTTAATGAGATCTAAGTAAAAAATCTGATCATCTTTATAATAGCGGTAATTACTAGAGTTATCTGTATAAGCAGGTTTAAATAAATTTATTTGATCATAGTAGCGAAGTGTTTGGACAGAAAGATTGGATAATTTTGCTACCTCTCCAATTGTATAATAATGTTCTTTCATAGATAGCCTCCCTAGCAGTAAAAAAGAAATTTCTAATTCTTTACTTCATGATGACGATAAACACCTCTAAAGCTAGAATTGAATCGTTTTTATTATAACATTCAAGGTATTTAAAAAAATATGGCTAGCCCTATCATTTTTACACAAGCTTACAATGACATTGCGGCAGTCGCTAAGCTACACCACGTGCATAACATCTGACGCTGTCGCTTTCTTATTGTGCAAAAAACATTTGTCTTTGGTGTTTCCTTTTTACACAAAAAACATCTATTGCTGTCGATTTACTTTCGCACAAAAAACAATTTGTCGCTGTCGTTTCCGTTTTGCACAAAAAACCATTGATTAAGAAAGTTAAAATAAGCAGAAAGTTGCTTGAAAAAGGTTTCAGATTATTGAAAACTTGCTTGAAATCGTGTTTCTCACACGAATTTATGCTATTATAAACCTTAATGCCACTTAAGAAGGAGAGCTTTACATGAAACGACATGAAGCACGCGAAAAAGCGTTGCAAGTTTTGTTTCAGCTAGACAATACCGATCTAACAGTCGAAGAAGCAATGGGACATATTAAAGGTCAACCGACAAATGCTTTCTACGAAAAGATTGCAAATGGAACAGCTGAAAATTTGGAGGAAATCGATGCGGCCCTTGCGCAGCATCTAGAAAAGTGGTCACTTGCCCGTCTACCGAAAATTGAAAGAACAGTGTTACGTTTAGCTGTATATGAACTTTTATACATGCCAGAAACACCAAAAAGAGTAGTACTTAACGAAGCAATCGAGTTATGCAAAACATTTGGCGACGAGGGATCGTCGAAATTTGTTAATGGCGTACTTTCTAAATTTACAGAACAATAAAAACGTGTTGTATTGGAAGGAGTAACATAGGTTTATGTCAAGTGCAATTATTAATGGTAAAGAAATTGGTCAAGAAATTCGTAATTCTGTAGCAGAGCGTGTAGCTCGTTTAAAAGAACAAGGATTAACACCAGGCTTAGCGGTTGTATTAGTTGGGGACAACCAAGCTTCTGCTACATATGTTAAAAACAAGCAAAAGTCTTGTGAAGCAATTGGTATGTTTTCTGAACTAGTAAAATTACCAGAAACAACTACGCAAGAAGAATTACTAGCGCAAATCGAATTATTAAATGAACGTGAAGATATTCACGGTATTTTAGTACAATTACCACTACCAAAACATATTGATGAGGATACGGTTATTGCGACAATCGCTGTTGAAAAAGACGTAGATGGCTTCTCACCAGTAAGTGTTGGGAAAATGATGCTTGGCCAAGAAACTTTTTTACCATGTACGCCGTTTGGTGTTATGAAGCTTCTTGAATATTCAGGAATTGAAATTGCAGGAAAGCATGCGGTCATTGTCGGCCGTAGTCATATCGTAGGGAAACCTATGGGACAATTGCTATTGCAAAAGGATGCAACAGTGACATACACGCATTCAAAAACACCTGATTTACCTTCATTTACTAAACAAGCGGATATTTTAATTGCAGCAGTTGGACGTGCAAACTTTATTACGAAGGAGCATGTCAAAGAAGGTGCAGTTGTTATTGATGTTGGTATTAACCGCGATGAAAATAACAAACTATGCGGTGACGTAAACTTTTCAGATGTGGATGGCATTGCGTCACATATTACACCAGTACCAGGTGGTGTAGGGCCAATGACTATCACAATGTTACTTTTCAACACAGTGCAAGCAGCAGAATATACGCTTGCCAGTAAAGTACAACAATAACAGGTGAGAATTTTCTTCCCTGGCGTTTTTAGAAAACTAAACAAAAAAATAGTTCAAGGCGAAATGAAAATACTATTTAAAGAGCATGTCTCATAAATTGAGATATGCTCTTTTTTGTGCGAACCTTTAAGACGGACTCAACGTCTAATTTAAAGTTTGCGTTATACAATACATCCTAAATATGGAGGGTATTAATGGAAAATTTAGATATAATGCTTATTTTGAAGCATATTATTATTGGACTTGTCCAAGGATTCACGGAGCCAATTCCCGTATCGTCTAGTGGTCATGTCCTCATTGCTAGTGAAATTCTTGGTCTAGGTGATCAAGGCTTTACTTTTGCGATTTTAACGAATACGGCGTCATTATTAGCCATTGTCTATATTTATCGCGAAGATATAGTACGCCTTATTACGAATTTTTTCCTTTATATCAAAACGCATGAGAGACGATATAAAGCGGATTTTCGCTTTGCTCTATACATTGTTATTGGTTCCATTCCAGCTGGTGTATTAGGCGTTTTATTAAGTGATGTCATTGCAGACAATATAAGCATGACGACCATTGCTATGATGTTATTTGTAACTGGGATTGCACTTTGGTTAATTCGTAATATGCGCGGTACGAAGAAGGATGCTGATTTGAGTGTGAAAGATGCAATTATAGTAGGGCTTGGTCAAGCTGTTGCATTAACGCCTGGTATTAGTCGCTCAGGTGCAACAATTATTTCAGCCATTGCAGTTGGCATGAGACAGGACACAGCTTTACGCTTCTCGTTCATGCTCTATATTCCAGTCAGTCTCGGTGGCGTCGTACTTGGGATTACAGATTTTTTAGATGAGCCAAATAAAGGTGCTTTAGCGGTTCCTTATGCAGCGACATTTATTGCCACACTATTTATGACATACTTTGCAATGCGCTGGTTTATGGGCATTATGAAAAGTGGCAAGCTTAGTTACTTTACCTATTATTGTTTTATTGTCGGTATATTATTGTTGATTTTCTATTAAATCCTTTGCCGCATGACGATACTCTCGTTATGCGGCTTTATCTTTTCGTTCGTCAATAAATTTTTATTATATACTTTTAAGACTGGCCTTTTTTCTTACGAAACTGCATTTATACAGGTCAGGCACAATAAAAAATGTTATGATAGGTGTAGTTTTGTGAAAAACTTGATTCTAGTAAAGGAGCCGAATAAAATGTCATCAGCTTCTTATTTAACTGTAAAAGCATTAACAAAATATATTAAACGAAAATTTGATGCTGACCCACATCTACGTGAGGTTTATGTCAAGGGAGAGCTATCAAATGTCAAGGTACATCAGTCAGGGCATATTTACTTTACGTTGAAGGATGACGGTGCACGTATTGCGGCAACGATGTTTAAAACAGCAGCATCTAGACTAGCATTTGAGCCAAAGGATGGCATGCAGGTATTTATCCGAGGAGATGTAAACGTTTACGAAGGTTATGGTACATATCAATTATATGTGCAGGAAATGCAACCAGATGGAATCGGCAGCTTATTTGTTGCCTATAACCAACTTAAGGAACAGTTACAAAAAGAAGGACTTTTTAAAACTGAATGGAAGCAGTCGATACCGAAGTTTCCAGAAAAAATTGGTATCTTAACGTCCACAACGGGAGCGGCGATTCGAGATATTTGTACAACGTTGAAACGTCGATATCCGCTTGCTGAAATTTTGATTTATCCAACACTTGTGCAAGGAGCACAGGCCGCTCCAAGTATTGTCCAAAGTATTGAACGTGCTAATCGGGATGCAAGTTGTGACGTATTGCTTGTTGGTCGTGGTGGAGGTTCCATTGAGGATTTATGGGCATTTAATGAGGAGATGGTTGCACGTGCAATCTTTGAAAGTCGTATACCCATCATCAGTGCAGTTGGTCATGAAACCGATACAACGATAGCTGATTATGTCGCAGATTTGCGGGCACCCACACCAACAGCAGCGGCTGAAATGGCCGTGCCAGATCAACAGGAATTATTCCAGCGTGTACTTGCTCAGAAGTCGCAACTTCATCAAATTGTGAGAGCGCAACTTATGACAGAACGACAACGTCTAAATAAGCTCCAACAGTCTTATCCACTATCGATGCCGGAGAGATTGTATCGTCCATTTACAGAAAAACTAGCACAGCTTGAGTCGGGTTTGCAAAAAGCAATGCAGGTTGACTTAATGAAAAAAGCTGCACAGCTTCAAAAACTAAACAGTGCTGTAGAACAGCAATCACCGAAAAAAGCATTAGCATTCCATCAAAAAGAACTGGCAACACGCGTCCATCAGCTAACACGTTCGGCAACACATTTTGTAACGAAGCAAAAGCAACAATTCGAGGCATCTGTCCGAACACTTGAAGCATTAAATCCACTTGCTATTTTAACAAGGGGTTTTACGGTTGCTTATAAAGATGACAAAATGTTGAAATCGTCAGCTAACTTAAAGCAGAAAGATCAGCTAACACTTTCCTTCCATGATGGGAAAGTACTTGCTGAAGTGACTAATGTCTTGCCAAATAATGAGGAGGAATAGATGTGGCGAAGAAACAACAAACATTCGCAGAAGCAATGACGGAACTGGAGGAAATTGTCCGTCAGTTAGAGCAAGGGGATGTACCATTAGAAAATGCAATTGATTTATATAAGCAAGGTATGGAGCTTTCACAATTTTGCCATAGTAAGCTGCAACACGCAGAAGAACAGTTAATTTCGATTGTTCAAGAAACAGGAGAAACGACAGCATTTGATCCGCTAAAGGGAGAGAACTAATCAATGAACGAGCAATTAAAACATTTTATTGAAAGCAATACACCACAAGTAGAAGCTGAAATGTTCGCACTTGTTGAAAAAATTGATGCACCGGCCGATTTAAAGGAATCGATGCTCTATTCTTTACAAGCAGGAGGCAAGCGCATTCGTCCGCTTTTCGTATTAGCAGTATTAGAATTGTTTGCGAAAGACAAAGAGCACGGACTTACTGTAGGTGCGGTTATTGAAATGATTCATACGTATTCTTTGATTCATGATGACCTACCAAGTATGGATAATGATGATTTCCGTCGAGGTAAGCCAACGAATCATAAGGTATTTGGTGAGGCACTTGCCACACTTGCAGGTGATGCATTAAATACATTAGCTTTCGGAATTTTAGCGCGTCTGGATTTATCTGCGGAAAAACGAATTGAACTAGTGAATCTGTTAAGTGTAGCAGCTGGTGCAGAAGGTATGGTTGGCGGTCAAGTACTGGACATGGAAGGTGAGAAACGCCAGTTAAACCTAACAGAGCTTGAGCATGTCCATGTCAATAAAACAGGTGCGTTATTACGATTTAGTATTGAATCAGGGGCCGTATTAGCGGATGTCTCCGAAGAAGACCGTGCAACTTTAAAGGAATACGCCCATCATATAGGCCTTGCTTTCCAAATTCAAGACGACATTTTAGATATTGAGGGAACAACAGAGGAACTAGGTAAAACAGCAGGGAAAGATGTAGCGAGTAATAAAAGCACATATCCGGCATTGTTAACGTTAGATGGAGCAAAAGATAAACTTGACGAGCATTATCAACTTGCTATTGCTGCACTAGAGAGATTACATGTAAATGCAAGCTTACTACATGAGTTCGCAACGTATATTGTTCATCGTAAAAACTAAGAGAAAAACAAGGCTTTATAGGCAAAGAATATGCTAGAATAGGTGGGGACGTTTGCCAATGTGTAAACAAGAAAGTGTTCGTACTTTTAGCATAATGATAACACTGTTATAATGGTGGAAACACGATTGCGGTGAATAATTTATTGAAAAGGTGTGTGAGAAAGGTGGATTTAAACAAGATCTCTAGTCCATCCTTTTTAAAAAACTTAAATAAGAAGGAACTTGAACAGCTTGCAAAAGACATTCGAGCCTTCTTAATCGAAAAATGTTCTGTCACAGGTGGTCATATTGGACCAAACCTAGGCGTTGTGGAGCTAACGATTATGCTTCATAAAATGTTTGACAGTCCACAAGATAAGTTTTTATGGGATGTTGGCCACCAAGCTTACGTGCATAAAATTTTGACAGGTCGCGCTAGTCAATTTGATACATTACGTCAGTTCAAAGGGCTTTGTGGATTTCCAAAGCTTGTGGAGAGTGAACATGATGAATGGGAAACAGGTCATAGCTCGACTTCATTATCAGCAGCCATGGGTATGGCAGCAGCACGTGATATAAAAAACGAAAAAAACTTTGTTGTGCCTATTATTGGGGACGGCGCCTTAACAGGCGGTATGGCACTTGAAGCGTTAAATCATATCGGTCACGCAAAAACAAACATGATTGTCATTTTAAATGATAATGAAATGTCAATTGCACCAAATGTTGGTGCCTTGCATAATGTACTTGGGCGTATGCGTACTGCTAAGGAATATTCAAAAGCCAAGGAAGAATTAGAATCCTTAATCAATAAAATCCCTGTTCTTGGTGGTAAGCTTGCTTCAACCGCGGAACGTTTAAAAGATAGCTTGAAATATTTAGTAGTATCAGGTGTATTCTTTGAAGAATTGGGCTTTAAATATTTAGGACCAATTGATGGTCATGATTTTGAAGCACTTGAAACGACGTTATCGTATGCTAAAAAGGTAAAAGGCCCTGTACTTTTGCATGTTATTACGAAAAAGGGCAAAGGCTACAAGCCGGCTGAGGATGATACGATTGGTAATTGGCATGGGACAGGTCCTTATAAAATGGAGACTGGCGCATTTGTGAAATCAGAGACGAGAGGCCCTGCTTGGAGTAGTTTAATCGCGGAGACAGTTCGTAAAATTTCACATGAAGATGAGCGTATTGTCACAATTACGCCTGCGATGCCAGTTGGTTCTAAATTACAAGGTATACAGCAGGATTTCCCTAAACGTTTCTTTGATGTAGGGATAGCTGAGCAACATGCTGCCACGATGGCGGCAGGACTTGCTACACAGAAAATGAAACCTTTCTTAGCTATTTATTCAACGTTTTTACAACGTGCTTACGATCAAGTGCTCCATGATATAGCACGCCCTAATTTAAATGTCTTTATTGGTATTGATCGTGCTGGCCTAGTTGGTGCAGATGGTGAAACACACCAAGGTGTCTTTGATATTGCGTTCCTACGCCATATGCCCAATATGACAATTATGATGCCAAAGGATGAAAATGAAGGGCAGCATATGGTGAAAACTGCCATCGATTATGATGACGGACCGATTGCGCTTCGCTATCCACGTGGCAATGGTTTAGGTGTGCCGATGGATGATGAACCAATGAGTTTGCCAATTGGTAGCTGGGAAGTATTACGTGAAGGAAAAGACGCGGCTATTTTAACATTTGGTACGACGATTCCAATGGCGATGGAAGCGGCAAATATTTTAGCGCAACAAGGTATTGAAGTAGAAGTGGTCAATGCACGATTTATTAAACCAATGGATGAGGATATGCTGCATCGTATTTTAACGAATCGCATGCCAGTGCTTACGATTGAAGAGGCCGTATTACAAGGTGGTTTTGGTAGCGGTGTACTCGAATTTGCGCATGATCATAGTTATTTAAATGCCATTATCGATCGCATGGGGATACCAGACCAATTTATCGAGCATGGTAACGTCGACCAATTGCTCGCAGAAATTCATATGACAGCAGAAGATACAGTAGCACGTATGCATGTGTTACTACAACAAAAACAGCAAGTAGGTTTAAATAAATAATGACAAAACAACCAAAAGAACGTGTAGACATTTTACTTGTAGAGCGTGGACTAAGTGAAACACGCGAAAAGGCGAAACGCTCTATTATGGCGGGACTAGTCTTTTCCAATGAAATTCGCATTGATAAGGCAGGAGAAAAAATTGCTATTGATGCACCGCTCCAAGTAAAAGGTTCTGATTTAAAATATGTCAGCCGTGGTGGCTTGAAACTAGAAAAAGCACTACAAATTTTTGATATGTCTGTAGAAGGTAAGCTGATGCTCGACATCGGCTCCTCTACAGGAGGCTTTACAGATTGTGCCTTACAAAATGGTGCAAGACATTGTTATGCACTTGATGTAGGCTCGAATCAGCTTGCATGGAAAATCCGCTCTGATGAACGTGTAACTGTTATGGAAAAAACAAACTTTCGCTATACGACGGCGGCTGATTTAACAGAGGGATTGCCGGAATTTGCTACAATAGATGTCAGCTTCATTTCATTATCGTTAATTTTGCCAGTTTTAAAAACGGTATTAATGCCTGGCGGTGATATAATGGCGCTTGTGAAGCCACAGTTTGAAGCAGGGAAAGAAAATGTGGGCAAAAAGGGTATTGTACGTGATAAAAAGGTACACCTTGATGTCTTAGAAAAGACTGCTAAAATGGCAACTGAGGTTGGATTTGTTGTCAAGGATGCATCGTTTTCGCCAATCACGGGTGGCGAAGGAAACATTGAATTTTTATTCCATTTAGTTAATCCAATTACCACAGAAGAAATTCCTGCGTATACAGCTTTTAATGCACTCGTTGAAGAAGCGCATAGTGCACTAAAATAACACGTGCTCGCTCGTAGAGCCGTGTTTTTTCTTGTGCTTTTATGTGTTAGATGGTAGTGTAAATATACAAATACTTAATTATTTATAAGAGGTGAAGGACATGAATAAAGGCCAAAGACATATACGGATTAGGGATATTATTGCCAATCATGAGATTGAAACACAAGATGATTTAGTCGATTTTTTAAAAGATGCAGGCTATAATGTGACGCAAGCAACAGTATCACGTGATATTAAAGAACTGCACCTTGTAAAGGTGCCATTGCAAGATGGACGCTATAAATATAGCTTACCCGCGGACCAGCGATTCAATCCTGTCCAAAAATTACACCGAGCATTAGCAGATGCTTTTATCAGCATTGATGGCGCTTCGCATTTTTTAGTCATGAAGGCACTTCCTGGTAATGCTAATGCCATTGCGTCACTACTTGACCATTTAGATTGGCCAGAAATTTTAGGAACTATTTCTGGGGATGATACAATTTTAATCATTTGTCGCGATGAAAATGAGCGTGAAAATACAAAAAATCGCTTGTTAGAAATGCTATAATTGCAAATTTAATCGCTGGGTCCCTAATTGTTAGTTGAACGAATGGGTGCTTGATTTTCCACTGTCTTCGTTTTAAAATGAAAGACTTAATAGTAACACCAGTTAGTAATAACAGGGTGAATTTGATACAGAGGTGACATTTTGTGTTAAGAGAGCTTAGTATTCGCAACTTTGCCATCATTGAGGATTTAACAGTCAGTTTTTCAGATGGTTTAACGGTGTTAACAGGTGAAACAGGAGCAGGAAAATCAATTATTATTGATGCGGTGCATTTGCTTGCTGGTGGGAGAGGGAATTCAGAATTTATTCGCCATGGCGCTAAAAAAGCAGAGTTAGGTGGTTTATTTCAAATTGCTAGTCCTGCACACCCTGTATACAAAAAATTAGATGATGCTGGTATTGAAATAGAAGAAGATACCATTATTTTACGTCGTGATTTAAATGACACCGGAAAAAGTATTTGTCGTGTAAATGGCAAGCTTGTGCCATTATCTGTTTTACGTGATGTTGGTGCCAGTCTTATTGATATTCATGGACAGCATGAAAACCAAGAATTAATGGATGAAAAGCAACACATTCATTTACTTGATCAATTTGCTGAGGACCAGCTTGCACCAATTCAAGATAAGTACAGTAAGCAATATGATGAATATCGTGCATTAAAAAAAGAATTGGCATCGATTTCTATTGATGAGCAGTTAATGGCACAGCGTATTGATTTGTACCAGTTCCAAATGAAGGAGCTAGAGGATGCAAATTTAAAGCTAGGTGAGGAAGACGATCTCCTCGATGAGCGTCGCCGTCTCATGAATTTCAATAAAATTTTTGAACGATCTAGTGCGGCCTATGAAGCCATCCAGGGCGAAACAAAGGGCCTGGATTGGATCGGCAATGCAATGGACGCATTAGAGGATGCGGCAACTATTGATGAACAATTTAAAGAGGCTTCTGAAGCGGTTACAACCGCGTTTTATGCTTTGCAGGATGCAGCCTATCAGGTGAAAAATGTCCTTGATGAACTAGAATTTGATCCAGCCCGATTAAATGAAGTCGAGCAACGGCTTGCACTATTACAAAACATGAAGCGTAAATATGGAGCAACTGTTGAAGATATTTTAGCCTATTATGAAAAAATTAAAACTGAGCTAAACGAGCTATTAAATCGTGATGAAATTTTACAGGTGAAAGAACGCAAAGTACTTGAGATGGAAGAGGTTTTATATGATTTTGCAGCTGAACTATCTAATGTACGTAAAGTAGCTGCACATGAATTAAGTGAAGCCATTATGGCTGAGTTACGTGAATTACATATGGAAAAAGCAAAGTTTATTGTAAATTTTGATGAATTATCATATTTCGATGCATATGGTAAAGATCAAGTTATATTTTATATTTCAACGAATGTTGGTGAGCCACCAAAATCTTTACCGAAAATTGCCTCTGGTGGAGAATTATCGCGTATGATGCTCGCGTTGAAGACTATTTTCTCTTCATCCAATGGTGTAACATCCATTATTTTTGATGAGGTTGATACTGGTGTAAGCGGTCGAGTGGCACAAGCCATTGCTGAAAAAATTGCTGCCGTTTCGATTAATTCTCAAGTTTTATGTATTTCACATTTACCACAGGTGGCTGCAATGGCAGATCATCATTATTTTATAAAAAAAGAAGTCGAACATGATCGTACCTTTACGTCATTGGCAGAAATAGATACACATGCTCGTATTGAAGAAGTAAGTCGTATGATGTCAGGTGCAGAAATTACTGACTTAACTTTACAGCATGCAACAGAGCTTTTAAACATGGCCAATGAGCGAAAAAAGCACATGCGTAGCATAATTTAAAAAAAATCCAGAAACGATTTCAAGTGTTTCTGGGTTTTTTTCATTTTGCGCAAATATTTACCGCTCATAAGAATGATACAAAAACACATAGTAACAAGACTATAATGAAAAGGAGGTGTCGTATGAATCGTCGTTGGCGTCAATTTGTCATTTTGCCTATGCTCATCGTGTTCTTATGTTTGCCTATTCAAGCTTTTGCAGCCAAAAAGCTTATTCCGATGGGCGAAGCAATTGGGATTCAGCTTCAGTTATCTCATGTATTTGTTGCTCATGATGTGTTGTTAGCTTCCAATCAATGGGTGAAAGGTGGTGCAGTCATTGAAAAAATTAATGACACCACTGTAAAAACCCTTGATGATGCCAAACAAGCTATTGCGCAACAGGAGCAACAGACATGGACGATTAAAAGTGAAGGAAAGCAAGTAACAGTTGAATTAAAGGCACAAGAAGCAGAACATGTTATTTCCTTTTTGAAAGATGAAACAGATGGAGTAGGAACATTGACATATATTGATCCAGAGACACAAAATTATGGTGCATTAGGTCATCAAATCGTTGACTCAACCTTACAAGAAGCCCCCGTCTTTCGAGCAGGCTCGATTTTTTTAGCTTCCATCCAACAAATCCGTAAAAGTACACCTGGGCAACCAGGCTACAAAATTTCCTCCATCGAAAAACACCAAGAACGACTAGGTAGCATTGATAAAAATACAGTTTACGGTATCTTTGGACGTTGGGAAGTCGGTTATCAACAAAGATTGCCAAAAGCAATTGAAATTATGCATGAAAAAGATATAAAAACAGGGAAAGCTGAAATCTTTACAGCAATTGAGGGCAGTAAGGTGGAGAAATTTTCAATTGAAATAACAAAGATTGAAAATGGACGACTCGAATTTATAGTATCTGACCAAAAGCTCATTGAGAAAACAGGTGGCATCCTGCAGGGAATGAGTGGCAGTCCTATTATTCAAGACGGACGTTTTGTAGGCGCAGTAACGCATATGTTTGTGGAAGAACCAAAAAAAGGGGCAGCAATTACAGTAGCAGAAATGCTAAAAAAATCTTCATGAAGAAATAACGGGGCTGCCATAGGTAGCTCCGTTCTCTAAAGTTTATGCAATTTATTATAGCGTTCACCAAGTATTTCATACCAAAATTAAGGAGGATTTATCGATACCTAAAAAAAAGTGTAGTTTTATATGGGATTTTTCACTAAAATAAACATATTGCACGCTAACCATTCCACTGGGAAATATCGTAAATTGTCGATATGAAAAGAAAGTATCGGACTACATACTCATTTTTGGAAATAGAAAAGGTTTTTAACACAAAAATGTCGAAAATTCCACAGTGTGTCAAAATGGCATAAGGGTAAAAGGTTTAACGCTTTGATGATTCAAGGCGAAGTCCAGAAGGAGGAATTGAAATGACAAAGGTAAAAGTGGCGATAGCAGATGATAATCGTGAATTATTAAAAACAATGGAGCAGTATTTTCAAGGACATCCGGAGATTGAAATAATTGCAACTGCTTCAAACGGGAAAATTTGTCTTCAAATGCTTGAAGAATTTACACCAGATATTTTATTGCTAGATATTATTATGCCCCATCTTGATGGCTTAGCGGTATTAGAGGCAATGTATCAAAATGATCGTATGTCATCGATTCAAGTAATTATGCTAACTGCATTTGGACAAGAGGATGTTATGAAACAAGCAGTAGATTTAGGGGCCTCTTACTTTATGCTTAAGCCATTTGAGTTTGATCAGTTGGTTCAAAAAATCTTGCATTGTGCAGGTCAGAAGGCCACATTACCGAAAAAGACGAGTGTTTTACAACAAGCAACTCCTCAAAAATTAAATCAACATCAATTAGATAGTACGATTACAGCCATCATTAAAGAAATCGGTGTTCCTGCCCATATTAAAGGTTACTCTTATTTACGAGAAGCGATTCAAATGGTGTATGAAGATATCGAGTTATTAGGTTCTGTGACGAAAATTCTATATCCAGAAATTGCTAAAAAATTTAACACAACGCCTTCCCGTGTAGAGCGTGCCATTCGTCATGCTATAGAAGTTGCATGGAATCGCGGTAACTATGAATCGATTTCGTCGATGTTTGGTTATACAGTACATCATTTAAAGTCGAAGCCGACAAATAGCGAATTCATCGCCATGATTGCAGACAAGATTCGCATCGATATGATGGCGAGCTAAGGATTGATATGACTGAGTTTTGACTATTTAGCGTAGCGATGAACAAGCGGTGAACTTATTATTTAGAACGCATATATTGCATATTTTATAACGCCTTTTTAGACAGTTTGCGCCGACTGTTTGAGGGGCGTATTTTTTTGTCCTTTAGGAGACAAGACCCAATACTTGATAAAAGAAAAATAGTGAGGAAGACATTCTGATTAGTTAATTTGAAAAAAATAAAATGTAGATTGGCTGTTTTTTACAGAAATTTTGTACAATTATGACAGTATTAGCTTTTTAATGGTGTAAAAAATGTTTTTGTGTAGGAAAAATAGTCTACTATTACTGATAAAAATGCTTGGATTCTAATGAAGTATTACTGATAAAGTAGGGGTATTTTCTTTGTGAGTAGTGACAATTGTCTCTAAACAAATGTAAATAGATTGTATATACTTACAGATAGAGGGAAGGAGGAGGTAGCGTGATTCTAGTTCGAAATGATAACTTCGAAATATCGGAGGAAAACGGAAAGGTATTTATGCTCACATACAGTGCCGGTTTTCCATTAAAAGAATTTGATGGCATCTTACGTAGTCATCCCCGACTGAAACTGTCAAATTTTTCTATTTTAAAAAGCGTATTAGCGACAGAAAGTACAAGTCCTGTTGAAATTGGACGTTGGCTTCCAAATATAGAAGCTGAAATTGCACGAGACAAAATGTCTGCTACTATATTTATATATGAAAAAACGGACTACATTCATAAGAATAAAGAAAAGCTAAATCAACAAATTCTCGATACACTAGCGAACGAAGGAATTACACATGGCATTTTAGATTTTGATATTACGAAGATTGAACCCGGTAAAGCATTTTTAATTGCTCAAGGAACACCAGCTGTGGCAGGAACGGATGCACAAATTACATACTTACCAAAACCAGAGAGAAAGCCAGTTATTCGTGATGACGGGAAAGCGGATTACTATGATATGAATTTTATATCAGAAATTTCAGAAGGTTCATGGCTTGGGGAGAAAATTCCTGCAACATTAGGCAAGCAAGGCCAAAATGTTTGTGGTGAAATACTAGCCGCGACACCAGGTCGTGATTACCCTATTCGCTATGACAAAAAATCAGCATATGAAGTAGAAGAAGACGGAAAAACTGTCATCCGGTCAAAAATTGCTGGTGTTTTAGATGATGTCAAAGGGATGATTGGCGTCAATCGTCATTTACCAATACATGGGGATGTTGGAGTTGAAACAGGCAATCTAGAATTTAATGGTTCTTTAAGCATTAAGGGAACAGTTACCACGGGTTATACAGTTATTGCAACAGGTGATATTTCAATCGAAGGAGCAGAAGGCGTAAGTGGCGCGAAACTCATCAAATCCATAGAGGGTGATGTATTTATTCGCGGTGGCATTTTTGGCCTTGGTTCAACGCTTGTGGAAGCAGGTGGCAACATTTTCGTAAAACATGTAAACGAAGCCAATTTAGTAGCGGCTGACAGTATTCATATAGGCTTTTATTCACTGGGCTCGCATCTTTCGGCACATTCTATTTTTGTAGATGAACGAAAGGGTAAAATTATTGGTGGTCAAGCTGTTGCAAAAAGTTCTATTGTAACCGCTATATCTGGAAATCGTTTAGAACGTCGAACAGATTTAATTATTGAAAGTGTCAATAAACAGGAGAGCTATTCTTTGATGCAGGAAAAGGCAACTCTGTTAAAACAACTACAATCGGAGATTGCTGGTCATGAGGCGAAGATTAAGAGCTTATTACCAATCCTCAATCAAATGACTACGCAACAAACTGCTGCTTTTGAGCAAACAAAACAGAGTTTATCAAAGATGAAGGCTGAAGCAGTGACGGTAGACCGTGAAATAAAGTTAATGATGGATGAAATGCGTCATGCTGGAAAAGAAGAAATTACGGTGACAAAGGAAGCGCATCCAGGTACCTATATTCAAATTGGCAAAAAATCATCTTTATTAACTAAAATGACCAATGGTAAATTTATACTAGAATTTGGTGAATTAAATGTCTGAAGAATCGTTTGTCCCTGTTTTTGCACATCGAGGGGCTTCTGCCTATGCACTTGAAAATAGTTTCAAAGCTTTTGATAAAGCGCTAGAGCTTGGAGCTGACGGTATTGAGATAGATATTCAGCTGTCAAAAGAGGGGATACCCGTTGTGTATCATGATCCACAATTATCTAGACTAGTTGGCATCAATAAACTTGTGAATCAATGTACGATAGACGAACTACAGCGTTTTAAACTTGGAAAGCCGTGGAGAAGGCTATTTTCATCGTATAAAATTCCAGTCTTTGATGCAGTTTTAGTGTGGGCTAATACGCAACAATTACCACTAAATATCGAATTAAAATCAACCATTCTTGACAATAAAGATGCACTTGTCCGAATGCTTCATGGACTAACATTACCAGAGGGCAGTCATTTTTCATCTTTTCATTATGAGCTATTAGAGATTGTGAAACAACATACTCCACAATATGAGACAGCACTTATTGCCACGAAAAAATTGAAATGGGATTTGCTATGTGATTACCAAGCAATTGACAGTGTACATATGCATAAAAAGTATTATAAACCTCGTTATTTAGAGGCGTGTGTAGCAAGCGCTAAAGCATGTCGTTTTTATGCAATTGATGGGAGTGAAAAATTTCTGAAGAATCCGCATTCATCAGTTATTGGTTGGATTACAGATTTCCCCGATAAGGTAATTTCAGTGCAGCGCCGTCAATAAAAATAGCTATCCAGTAAGTCAAACGACTTATTTGGATAGCTATTTTTATTTTTTTTGGAAGCGCGGAGCCACTTTTCCTTTTTTTCGATCGCGGTGAAGTAAAAAGCCTGCGAAAAAGCCAAAGCCGACAACAAAAAATATGATGCCAACAACAAATTGTAGCCATAGAAATGGGAAAGGTGAGATGAGCTTACCGAATAATGTATCACGCATAAATTTAATGCCACCCGCAGCCATAAGACCTGGAATCAGCATTACAATGAATGCAGCAAAACGAGCCATGCATATCCCTCCTCATACCTAGTTTAATTGTACCTGCGGATGATGGAATGTCAAGAAAGCCTACGTGCCAGTCATAGTTTGCAAGCGCTGTAATGCGTTATAGAAAACTAGTGATAGGAACTGAATTTTTAGAAAATTCTTACTTAAACGAGAATGTGTAATAATAGTTGCGAAATTGTGAAATTGTCAGTATTGTAAAATTAAATGGAGCAATATTATCCATTACAAAATAGTTTTCTCACTATTTATAACTTGATTGGAATGGGCATTTGGGGATGCACTTTTCAAAGCAAAGGGGCGAGTTTTCATGGAAATCTTCAAGTATATGGAAAAGTATGATTATGAACAATTGGTATTTTGCCAAGATGAAGCATCAGGGTTAAAAGCGATTATCGCTATCCATGACACAACACTTGGACCAGCACTAGGCGGTGCACGTATGTGGACATACGCAACAGAAGAAAATGCGATTGAAGATGCATTGCGTTTGGCACGCGGGATGACTTATAAAAACGCGGCTGCTGGTCTAAACCTTGGCGGTGGAAAAACGGTCATTATCGGTGACCCATTTACAGATAAAAATGAAGAAATGTTTCGTGCATTAGGCCGATTTATTCAAGGACTGAACGGTCGCTATATTACGGCTGAAGATGTTGGTACTACTGTGACAGATATGGATTTAATTCATGAGGAGACGAATTATGTAACAGGAATCTCTCCAGCATTTGGATCATCAGGTAACCCATCGCCAGTGACTGCTTATGGTGTGTACCGTGGTATGAAAGCAGCTGCAAAGGAAGCGTTTGGTTCAGAAATGTTAGATGGTCGTACAATAGCTGTACAGGGTCTAGGAAATGTAGCATACAAGCTTTGCGAGTATTTACATAATGAAGGTGCAAAACTTGTTGTCACTGATATTAACCAAGCAGCGATTGATCGTGTTGTGAATGACTTTGGTGCAGTAGCAGTGGCTCCGGAGGAAATCTACTCACAAGATGTTGATATTTTCTCACCGTGTGCACTTGGGGCAATTTTAAATGATGACACAATTCCACAGTTAAAAGCTAAGGTCATTGCGGGCTCTGCAAACAACCAGTTACAGGACTCTCGCCATGGAGATTACTTACATGAATTAGGTATTGCGTATGCACCTGATTATGTTATTAACGCAGGTGGCGTAATCAACGTTGCTGACGAATTATACGGTTATAATCGTGAACGTGCGATGAAGCGTGTGGATGGTATTTACGATAGCATTGAAAGAATCTTTGCTATTTCAAAACGTGATGGTGTGCCAACTTATGTTGCAGCCAATCGATTAGCAGAAGAGCGTATTGCTCGAGTAGCTAAATCACGCAGCCAATTTTTAAAAAATGAAAAAAATATTTTGCACGGTCGTTAATAACCGTCTTGAAACGAAAAGAAGTCGCTTTGTCGACTTCTTCTATTATACACATTAAAAAATATGCTTTAAATGATGTCTGGGCTAAAGAGTCATCCTTTCTTAAGTGAAGTGAATCATACGTTTATAGTGGTTTCTCTGACTAGTATGGGAGTAGTAAAACCTTGCTGGAGTGCTGCTCTCTAATTGAGCAATTGCCACAGGTCAGCGCTTGTCTTGAGTAGGGGATGCATTAGCACTTTTCTCATAAGGAGGAATAATAAATGGCTCAAAATTATGATGTTGTCATTTTAGGCGGAGGTACAGGAGGCTATGTGGCTGCTATTCGCGCGGCGCAACTTGGCTTGAAAACAGCCATTGTTGAACGAGAGCGACTTGGAGGCACATGCTTGCATAAAGGTTGTATCCCTAGCAAAGCGTTACTTCGAAGTGCGGAAGTATATCGTATGGCGAATAAAACGGCTAGTGAATTTGGTGTAGATATTGCAAGCGTTACATTGCAATTCGATAAAGTGCAGGCTAGAAAGCAAGCCATCGTTGAGCAACTGAGTCAAGGTGTGAATACACTGATGAAAAAAGGCAAAATCGATGTCTATGAAGGTACAGGACGAATTTTAGGACCGTCCATTTTCTCACCAATGCCAGGTACCATTTCTGTAGAGATGAACAATGGCGAAGAAAATGAAATGCTTGTACCGACTAATGTTGTAATCGCAACTGGGTCAAAACCTAGAGGTATGGCAGGTCTAACTGTGGACGGAAAGTACGTCATGAACTCGGATCATGCGTTACAAATGGAAGTATTACCAAAGTCGTTATTAATAGTTGGTGGCGGTGTTATTGGTATTGAGTGGGCCTCCATGCTTTGTGATTTTGGCGTTTATGTAACGATTGTTGAGTATGGGCCATCAATTTTACCAGCGGAAGATGCAGATATTGTTAAAGAAGTAACGAAGCAACTTGAAAAAAGAGGCGTCCGTATAGTGACGAATGCAAAGCTAGATCCTGCAACTTTTAAAATTGAAAATGATAACGTTTTCATTTCGGCTAACCTGAATGACAAAGAAGAGTTATTTGAGGCAGACAAATTATTGCTTTGTGTAGGTCGTGAAGCAAATACGCAAGGTATAGGTTTAGAAAATACAGAAATTGAAGTTGAACATGGCTTTATCCAAGTACGTGATACTTATCAAACAAAAGAATCACATATGTATGCGATAGGCGATGTTATCGGCGGCTTGCAATTGGCTCATGTGGCTTCCCATGAAGGATTGTCCGCTATTGAACATATTGCCACAGGGACAACAGAAGCACTTAATATACTTAACGTACCAAAGTGCATCTATTCCTATCCTGAGGTTGCAAGTATTGGCTTAACAGAAAATGCTGCACGTGAACAGGGATATGCATTAAAAGTTGGTAAATTTCCATTTAAGGCAATTGGAAAAGCGCTAGTTAATGGTGAAACTGATGGTTTTGTAAAAATTATTGCTGATGAACAAACAGACGATATATTGGGCATTCATATGGTAGGACCGCACGTGACAGATCTAATAGGAGAGGCTTCACTAGCTAAATTACTGGATGCCACTCCGTGGGAAATTAGTCAGGCTGTCCACCCGCATCCATCTTTGAATGAGGTATTGGTGGAATCTGCGTTAGCAGTCGATGATCGTGCAATTCACTTTTAAATATGTAGACTAAGGCGCATGCTACGTGGGGATTAAAGCGCTATAGCACTTTTTTAATACGAGAGGGGTGTTCGTATGCAAGATGTTCAAATCAAACATGAAGATTTAGGTCTATCAAATGAAGATGTACTTGCTATGTTCGAAACAATGTTAATGGCTAGAAGACTAGATGAACGTATGTGGTTGTTAAATCGTTCAGGTAAAATTCCGTTTGTTATCTCTTGTCAGGGACAGGAGGCAGCACAAGTTGGGGCAGCCTTTGCTCTTGATAAGGATAAAGATTATATCGCACCATATTATCGAGATATGGGTGTGGTGTTACATTTCGGAATGACACCAAAAGAGCTAATGTTGTCCGCTTTTGCCAAGGCCGAGGACCCAAATTCAGGCGGTCGCCAAATGCCTGGACATTTTGGACAAAAGAAAAATCGTATATTGACGGGATCCTCACCAGTTACAACACAAGTACCACATGCAGTAGGCATAGCGCTTGCGGGACGATTACAAAACGAGGACTTCGTTTCCTTTGTTACGTTAGGTGAAGGATCATCTAACCAAGGGGATTTCCATGAAGGGGCAAACTTCGCAGGTGTGCATAAACTGCCAGTTATTATTATGGTAGAAAATAATCAATACGCAATCTCAGTACCAGTAGAGCGCCAGTTAGGCTGTGCTAAAGTATCTGATCGAGGCATTGGCTACGGTATGCCGGGTGTGACTGTCGATGGTAAGTGTCCATTGCAAGTATATAAAGTTATTAAAGAAGCAGCAGATCGTGCACGTAGCGGTGGTGGCCCAAGTCTAATAGAAACAGTGACTTTCCGATTAACAGCGCATTCTTCTGATGATGATGATCGTCAATATCGAACAGCAGAAGATATTGCAGAAGGAAAGGCTAAAGACCCTATTGTGTTATTCGAAAAGTATTTGCAAGATGTTGGCGTGATGACAGAAACGCTTCGTTCTGAAATAGAAGAACGTGTCATGGCAGAGGTGAATGAGGCGACAGATTATGCTGAAGCAGCACCTTATGCGAAGCCTGAAGAGGCCTTGAAATACGTATATGCACCAGTGGACGGAGGTGACGTGTAATGGCAGTAATGTCTTATATTGATGCGATTACATTAGCGATGAAAGAAGAGATGGAACGCGATGAGCGAGTTTTCATTTTAGGAGAGGACGTTGGCCGCAAAGGCGGTGTTTTCAAAGCAACTACTGGTCTTTACGAGCAATTTGGTGAATATCGAGTGCTTGATACGCCGCTTGCAGAAAGTGCGATTGCAGGAGTTGGAATTGGCGCAGCAATGTATGGCATGCGCCCCATTGCTGAAATGCAATTTGCTGACTTCATCATGCCGGCTGTTAACCAAATCGTGTCAGAGGCAGCGAAAATTCGTTATCGTTCAAACAATGACTGGACTTGTCCCATTGTAGTACGTGCACCATTTGGTGGAGGGATACATGGAGCGCTTTATCATTCGCAATCAGTAGAATCACTTTTTGCGGGTACACCAGGATTGAAAATTGTTATACCATCAACACCTTATGATGCCAAGGGCTTATTAAAAGCTGCAATACGCGACGAAGATCCGGTCTTATTTTTCGAACATAAACGCGCATATCGACTGATAAAGGGTGAGGTTCCATTAGATGACTATACGCTCCCAATAGGTAAAGCGGATGTCAAGCGCGAAGGTGATGATGTTACTGTTATTACGTATGGGCTAGCTGTACATTTTGCTTTACAAGCAGCAGAAAGACTAGCGGCTGATGGCATTTCTGCGCATATTCTTGACTTACGTACGGTCTATCCACTAGATAAAGAAGCGATTATTGAAGCTGCTAGTAAAACAGGTAAAGTATTACTAGTCACTGAGGACAATAAAGAGGGAAGCATTATGAGTGAGGTTGCAGCAATAATCGCAGAGCATTGCTTATTTGATCTTGATGCGCCAATTCAACGTTTAGCAGGTCCGGACGTGCCAGCGATGCCATATGCACCAACGATGGAAAAGTTTTTCATGATTAATCCTGAAAAAGTAGAAAAAGCGATGCGACAGTTAGCTGCATTTTAAACATATTCGGTAACATTCTTACGCCGCTATAAATGGTGAGAGAAGTACTAATTTGTAGTAACTATTGAGTGGGCGTAAGGGGCGCTTGCTGGAGCAGTTAAAGCCTCCGGCGGATGTCACGAGTTTGGAATTATGGTCTATGTAATTTCGGACTTATTTTCGTCGAGGCCTAATTGATGGGAGGAATAAATGATGGCGATTCAAAATATTACAATGCCACAGCTTGGTGAAAGTGTGACAGAGGGTACGATTGAAAAGTGGCTCGTACAACCAGGCGATAAGGTAAAAAAATATGATCCATTAGCAGAAGTTGTAACCGATAAAGTAAATGCAGAAATCCCATCTTCCTTTGAAGGGGTTATTACAGAGCTACTTGCAGAGGAAGGGCAAACTTTACCTGTTGGAGCAGTTGTTTGTTCAATTGAAATAGCGGGTGACAGTGAATTACCACCACCACTTCCTGCGAAAAAATCAGCAGTAAGCACAGCGATTTTAAATGCAGGCGTTCAAAAAAAACAAGAAACGCCTAAGGCAACTACAGCTACTATTACTGCTGAAAAGCCAGTACGACAGAATAAAGGTCGCTACTCACCAGCTGTACTAAGACTTGCACAAGAGCATGATATTGCACTTGAACACGTGACTGGAACAGGTGAAGGCGGGCGAATAACAAGAAAAGACCTGCAGCAATTGATAGATGCTGGACATGTGCCGACGACACAGGCAACACCTTCTGAGCCAGTGGCTACCACTGCTGTTCCGCAGGCAACATCGGCACCAGTATCACAGGAAAAACCAGTCCTATCATCAGCTGTTCATGCAGGCGATATAGAAATACCTGTAACAAAGGTGCGCCGTGCCATCGCTAATAATATGGTGCGTAGTGCCCAAGAAGTGCCGCATGCTTGGATGATGATGGAAGTTGATGTCACAGATTTAGTTGCTTACCGAGATAGTATTAAGTCAGAGTTTAAGCAAAAAGAAGGCTTTAATATTACGTACTTTGCATTCTTTGTCAAAGCCGTTGCGCAGGCTTTAAAGGAATTCCCGATGATGAACTCCATGTGGGCAGAAGACAAAATCATTCAAAAGCATGATATTCATATTTCCATTGCAGTTGCAACAGATGATGCATTATATGTCCCTGTTATAAAACATGCAGATGAAAAATCTATTAAAGGTATTGCCAGAGATATACATGAGCTTGCTACAAAAGTTCGTGCAGGAAAACTAACGATGGATGATATTAAAGGCGGCACATTTACAGTAAATAATACAGGTGCTTTTGGTTCTGTTCAGTCTATGGGCATTATTAATTATCCGCAGGCAGCCATTTTACAAGTGGAAAGTATTGTTAAAAAACCAGTTGTCTTACCAGGTGGTATGTTTGCAGCGCGTGATATTGTGAATTTATGTTTATCTTTGGATCATCGTGTATTAGATGGATTAGTTTGTGGTAAATTCCTAAATAGAGTAAAAGAAATACTCGAAAATACAAATTTATCCTCAACGTCAGTCTACTGACGACTTGTCGGAAACCTGTTGTATAACGGTTTCCGATTTTTTTTTGCTTTTCGAGTCGCAATTTGTCATGTAGAATAACAAATAGAAACTACTAAGGGGGGAAGCTGATTAAGCGTCCGCATGTCAAACAACATGAAAAATATAGAATTTGAAAAGCCGTCCTTTTCAGAATGGCAAGATGCAGCAATCAAAGCTTTAAAAGGGAAACCATTCGAGTCTCTTTTAACGAAAACAAGTGAAGGTATTACATTAGAACCTCTTTACACACAAGAAAGTTTAGTAGCAAAACTTGGTGAAGAACTTGATAAACAAGTTGCCACAATCCGTTCCCTACAAAATAGACAAGTATTTCGTGTGGCACAACAAGTTTATGCAGACACAAGCGAAGCATTCTTTGCACAACTTGATGATAGCTTAGCTCGTGGTAATGAAATCGTAACAGTTGATAGCCGTGTAAACTTTGAATGGACAGAAGAAGTAGTGGCACAATTAGCGACTTATTTCTCAGAATATTCATTTAAAATTACCGTAAAAAGCGCAAAAGACCCTTTATTAGCAGTATTTGACAACATCGCTGCTGACAAACGTAAAGTTGTTAACGGTTTCATTGTATCTCAAAATCCAATCACTCTTGCGGACTTCCCTAATGTACGCACTTATGTGGCTGACACAATAGTTTATCACAATGAAGGTGCGAATGCTGTGCAAGAATTGGCGTATGCGCTTGCAACTGCGGCAAAATATGCAGAGCAAGAAGAAAGCTTTGAAGCATTCTCGAAGAAATTTTATGTTTCATTTGCAGTGGATACACAATTCTTTACAGAAATTGCAAAACTCCGTGCTTTTAAAGTTCTTTGGAAAGCGTTCTCATCTGCTTATGGCATAACAGAAAACGTAAAAATTCCGACTGTAGTAGAAACTTCACTTCGTAGTTTCTCTAAATTAGACGTTTATGTAAACTTACTGCGAGCTGCAAATGAAGCGCTTTCTGGACTAATTGGCGGTGCGGATGTCTTTACAGTTCACCCACATGATGCGTTAACGAAACCAACAGAACAATCTGTTCGTATTGCTCGAAACGTATCATTAGTATTAAAAGAAGAAACAAATGTCCTAAAAATAACCGATCCAGCAGGTGGTTCATACTTCATTGAATCATTAACTGCAGACTTCGTGAAAAAGGCATGGGCATTATTCCTAGAAATCGAAGCAGCTGGGGGCATGGACGCTTACACAGCATCCGGTAAATTAGCGGCAGAACTAGAAGTATCTTACCAAGCACGTCTGAAAGCAGCACAAACTCGTAAGCAATCATTAATTGGTACGAACATTTATGCGAATCCTGCAGACGATCTTGTCCATGAAACAAACCCACTATTTGCAGAAATTAAGCGTATTGCTGTACCTTTCGAGCAATTGCGTGCTGACATGACCGCCGCTAATGTGAAAACAGGTATTTTAGCTTTAGGCTCCTTGAAAAGTTCAAAACCGCGTGCTGATTTCGTATCTGGTTTCTTGAACACGATGGGTCTGGTTCCAGAAAAAAGCGAACCAGTAACAACAGTTGAGGAGGCTTTAGCTTGGTTAAATGCCACAGATGCTAAATATGTTGTTATTGCAGCAAGTGATGACCATACAAAAGCATTAGTACCAGCCATTTTGGCAGGTAAACCAGCAGATGTGATGATAGACGTTGCAGGTAAATTTAAAGACGAAGAAGAAGCTTGGTTAGCAAATGGCTTAAACGGCTTTATTTTCGCAGGACAAAACATCATTGAAAAATTAAATTCAGTGTTCGCTAGCATGAAGGAGGTCCAACGATGAGCAAGCCAAATTTTAGTGCTGTTGAAATCGAAAAAGTATTAACAGTGGAAGCACCAGCGGCGTCAGAAGAAAAATTCATGACGAACGAGGGAATTGAAATAAAAGATATCTATACAAAAGAAGATATCAAAGATGCAAAACACTTAAATGACGTGGCAGGTATTGCGCCAAACACACGTGGGCCATACCCTACTATGTATGTTGCTCGTCCTTGGACTGTACGACAATATGCAGGTTTCTCAACTGCTGAGGAATCCAATGCTTTCTACAAACGAAACCTTGCTATGGGTCAAAAAGGTCTGTCAGTGGCCTTTGACTTAGCAACACACCGTGGCTATGATTCTGACCATCCACGTGTAACTGGTGATGTTGGTAAAGCAGGGGTAGCGATTGACTCTGTAGAAGATATGAAAATTTTATTTGACCAAATTCCTTTAGATCAAATGTCGGTTTCAATGACAATGAATGGTGCTGTTTTACCAGTACTTGCATTCTATATCGTTGCAGCTGAGGAGCAAGGCGTTACACCTGATCAACTAGCTGGCACAATCCAAAACGACATTTTAAAAGAATATATGGTGCGTAACACATATATTTACCCACCAGCAATGTCGATGAAAATTATTGCAGATATTTTCGAATATACAGCGAAATTCATGCCGAAGTTTAACTCAATTTCTATTTCTGGTTATCATATTCAAGAAGCGGGTGCAACGAACGACATCGAGCTTGCCTATACACTTGCAGATGGACTTGAATATGTTCGTACAGGTCTAAAAGCTGGTATTGACATCGATGCCTTTGCACCGCGTTTATCTTTCTTCTGGGCAATTGGTATGAACTATTACATGGAAGTTGCGAAAATGCGTGCTGCTCGTCGTATTTGGGCGCAAATGATGTCAACATTCAATCCAAAAAACCCAAAAACATTAGCATTACGTACACATTCACAAACATCTGGTTGGTCCTTAACAGAACAAGATCCATTCAATAATGTGACACGTACTTTAATCGAAGCAAATGCATCTTCAATGGGTCATACACAATCATTGCATACAAACGCACTTGATGAAGCCATCGCTTTACCAACAGACTTCTCTGCGCGTATTGCACGTAATACACAGTTATTCTTACAAGAAGAAACTGCTATGACGAAAGTAATCGATCCATGGGGTGGTTCCTACTACGTTGAGAAATTAACAGATGAAATTACCCAATCTGCTTGGGCATTAATTGAAGAGATTGAAGAGCTTGGCGGCATGGCGAAAGCGATTGAAACAGGTCTTCCAAAAATGAAAGTTGAAGAAGCTGCCGCAAAACGACAAGCAAAAATCGACTCTAAATCAGAAACAATTGTGGGTGTAAATAAATATCGTTTAGACAAAGAAGAACCTATTGATATTCTCGACATCGACAATACGCTTGTACGTCAAAAGCAAATTGAGCAATTAGATGCGATGAAGGCATCTCGTGATGAGGCTGAAGTGCAAAAACATTTAGCTCGACTAACAAAAGCGGCACAAGATGGTGAAGAAAACTTACTAGCTGTAGCTGTTGACGCAGCCCGTGCACGTGCATCACTAGGTGAAATTTCAGATGCTATTGAAGTTGTATCAGGTCGCCATAAAGCGATTATCCGTTCTATCTCTGGCGTATATTCTGCAAACTTCTCTGACGAAGAGCAAATTACTGAAGTGAAAAATATGACAGATGAATTCCTTGAAAATGAAGGACGCCGTCCACGTATTTTAGTCGCAAAAATGGGCCAAGATGGCCATGACCGAGGTGCGAAAGTTATTGCTACAGGCTATGCTGACCTAGGGTTTGATGTAGATATTTCACCGTTATTCATGACACCAGAGGAAACTGCACAGATGGCAGTTGAAAATGATGTGCATTGTATCGGCGTATCCTCTTTAGCAGCTGGTCATAAAACATTGGTACCAGCGCTGGTTGCTGAATTAACAAAGTTAGGGCGCGAAGACATTATTATTATTGTTGGAGGTGTTATTCCAGCACAAGATTATGATTTCCTTTATGAAGCTGGCGCAGTTGCAATCTTTGGACCAGGTACAGTTATTCCTGTTTCAGCAATTAAAATTATCGAGGAAATCTATAAACGTTTAGGTTACGAGGAAGTGTCTAAATAATGGACAAAAACAAAGGGACGCAGGAAAGTGCACTATTTGTCATGGGTGGCGTAGAGGCATCTCACGACGGTATGCAATACGGTGTACCGAAAAAATTCCGAAAGAAAAAAGTAGACAAAATTGATATACAGGAGCTTGCGCGTGAAGTACGTGCAGGCTCTCGTACGCAATTGTCGAAGGCCATTACGCTTATTGAAAGCTCGAACACAGCCCATAAAGTGCAGGCACAAGAGTTATTACAAGAGCTTCTTGCGCATACAGGAAATAGTGTCAGAATTGGTATTACAGGCGTACCTGGTGCAGGAAAGAGTTCATTCATTGAAGCTTTCGGAACAATGCTTTGTGAGATGGGGAAAAAGGTAGCGGTCCTTGCAATAGACCCGAGTTCTTCTTTATCGGGTGGTAGTATTCTAGGCGATAAAACACGTATGGAAGAGCTTGTGAAAAAGCCAAATGCGTTTGTACGTCCATCACCGTCTGCTGGTACCCTTGGGGGTGTTCATAAAAAGACGCGTGAGACGATGCTTGTCTGTGAGGCAGCAGGCTATGATGTCATTTTAATTGAGACGGTTGGTGTTGGGCAAAGTGAAACGTATGTCCGAGGTATGGTTGATTTCTTCTTACTGTTAGTATTGACGGGCGCAGGAGATGAGCTGCAAGGCATGAAAAAGGGCATTATGGAATTAGCTGATGCCATTGTTGTGCATAAGGCCGATGGCGATAATGTACGTCTAGCGAAAAAAACTGTATCTGAGTACAAGCAAATTTTGCATTTCCTGCAGCCAGCAACACCGGGTTGGATGTCTACAGCGATGCCTGTTAGTTCGTGGGAAAAACGAGGGCTCGACAAAGTTTGGGATACAATAGGCGAATTTAGAGAGACTGTTGAAGCCAATAATTACTGGTCCATAAGGCGTCAAAATCAGACAAAAGAATGGTTCCAGTCAATGATTACTGACCATTTAATTGATACATTTTATGGGGATCCGGAACGTAAAGCCCAGGTACAACTTTTTGAGCGTCAAATTCTCAATGGACAACTGACAGTCACACAAGGTGTAGATCGTTTGTTTAGCGATGAGCAGGCACAGAAATAATGTACGCTTTTATATGAGCATGTAGGTGCACAAAATCGTCACTTACTGCTATGATAGGAGATGTATTAGCGTTTTAATATCTAAAGTATCGCTTTAGATGGCGCGAACTTGAAAGGAGCTATCGCTTTATGAATATGGATTACGATTTATTTATGCAAGAAATTTTAAAAACAGCACGTGCTGAAATTGAGGCAGCAGGTTATGAGCAGTTACGCACACCAGAAGCTGTTGAAGAGGCGTTTGCGCGTCCAGGCACAACATTAGTTATGGTGAACTCAGTTTGTGGATGTGCAGGAGGTATTGCACGTCCAGCAGCAACACAATGCGTGCATTACGATAAACGTCCAGACCATCTTGTAACTGTTTTTGCGGGGCAAGATAAAGATGCAACAGCGGCAGCTCGTTACCACTTTGGTGAAGATCACTTACCATCATCTCCATCATTTGTTCTGCTAAAAGATGGACAAGTAGTAGCAGAAGTTGGGCGCTATGAAATTGAAGGTCATGACCCAATGTCAGTTGTGACAAATTTGCAAGCAAATTTTGAAGAATACTGCGAAGAACTATAAGATTCATACGACTATGACTAGAGTGTTTCGAGCACTTTAGTCATATTCCTTTTTCGAATTTTTGTAATATTGGCTATTTTTGTAGATGAACACTTGAACAATTTCTCCGCTATTAATGGATGACTTTGTTATGCTTCCTTATTGTTACTAAGTTGATAGGAGTGCCTACAACTTGAGCCTTGAAAATGAGCTGTGGAGGAAGACTCTTATATGAAACAGAGTAGCAAAAAAGCCTAAAAGCGCCCATTTCAGTAGCAACACTCGCATGAACATCCATCTATTAGTACCGCAATGTGTAGGGGATTTAACAAGGAAGTAAGTCTACTCAGATACAGCATCAACGATTACAATTCACAGTAGCTAATGAATAAAAATTTGTTAAGAACTTTGCAGGATGGGAGGCAGTCGACTTGAAAAAGTTTTCAATCGGCTATCGTACATTAAAAACAGCAATTGGTGCATCCATTGCCATTGCCATTGCCCAGTATTTCGATTTAGCTTCTTATGCGTCAGCAGGTATTTTAACGATACTATGTGTGCAACCGACAAAGAAAAAATCTCTTCACGCTGCCTATACACGCTTCATCGCAAGTATGGTCGGCATGCTCTATGCATTTGTGAGTTTTGAACTATTTACGTATCATCCACTGACGTTAGCAGGCATGCTTGTGCTGTTTATACCAACAATTGTGTCATTAAAGGTAGCAGATGGCTTTGTCTCTAGTGCGGTTATTATTATGCATATCTACGCAGCTGAGGGCTTTTCATTATCACTTGTTTATAATGAGTTGGCATTAATGGCGATTGGTTATGGAACAGGGATTGCGATTAATATGTATATGCCAGATATTCAAAAAGAATTAAATTATTATCGGGTGAAAATCGAGGAACTTTACAGTAAGATTTTTTTAGAAATTGCCGTGTATTTAAGAGAAGGCGATACTTTATGGGGCGGACAGGAATTAATTGAAGCTATCAAAGTATTGAATAGTGCTAAGTCATTAGCGTTTAAAGATGTTGAAAACCATTTTACGAGACGAGAAAATGATTATTATGTGTATTTTGATATGCGTGAACAACAGTTAGAAATAATTGAGCGAGTGTTACCAAAAGTGACGGCACTTCCTGTTATAGTACAAGAGGCTTCAATCGTGGCAGACTTTTTGCAGGACTTAGGAGAGCATGTTCATTCAGGGAATACGGCAGTCCATTTTAGGGAGAAATTAGAGCGCGTGAAACGAGATTTTTCACAATTACCATTGCCCATAAACCATGCTGAATTTTTAGCGCAAGCGGCTCTCTATCAATTTATCGAAGAAATGGACCGTTATTTAGAAATAAAGCAATCATTTAAAGGATTGAAGGCAAAGAAAGAGCGCCCACAGTAGTGTGGACGCCTATCATTCCTTTAGACTAGCATTGATAAACCGAATGCAAGAGATGAAATTAGCATGATTACTATCATGGCATAAATAACGATTTTCTGAAATTTTTTATTACTCATATGCTCGTTCGCTCCTTCTTTTCTTATAAATAGTTTAGCAAATCTGAAAAATTTCTCAAGTAGTAGAGTTTTGACAAAAAAGTCTGTAAAATAGATTATGTACCATAACAGAAGGAGATGTCACCATGGAGAAAGTAGATCATATTGGGATTGCGGTGCGTGATCTTGATGAACGCATTACATATTATACAGAAACTTTAAGATTAAAGTTACTAAAAGTGGAAGAAGTTGAATCTCAACAGGTACGCGTTGCATTCATCGACGCTGGCAACGTAAAAATTGAGTTATTAGAACCAATGAGTGAGAAAAGCGCTATTCACGGATTCATCGAAAAACGTGGGGAAGGTATTCACCATGTTGCATTCGGTGTAACAGGGATTCGTGAGCGTATGGCAGAACTTCGTGAAAAAGGCGTACGTCTTTTATCTGATGAGCCTGGCCCAGGTGCTGGTGGTGCAGAGGTTGCGTTCATGCATCCTAAATCATCTTTCGGTGTGTTGTATGAATTATGCGATAAAAGTGGAAAAGGGGATAAGTGATCAGTATGGATATGTTCGACAAAATTAATGACTTGTATGATCGTAAGACGGTAATTGAACTTGGTGGTGGCTATGAGCGCATCGAGAAGCAACATGAAAAAGGCAAATTAACGGCTCGTGAACGTATTGAATTATTACTAGACGAAGGTACTTTTTTCGAGATTAACCCATTCATTACACACCGTACTGTAGACTTCGGTATGGACAAAATGGAAGGCCCTGGGGACGGTGTAGTAACTGGTTTCGGTAAAATTAACGGACGTCCTGTATACTTGTTCTCTCAAGATTTCACTGTATTCGGTGGCGCACTTGGTGAAATGCACGCGAAGAAAATGGCGACAGTAATGGATCTTGCTGCGAAGAATGGTACACCATTCATTGGTATCAACGATTCAGGTGGCGCACGTATTCAAGAGGGTGTTCTTTCCCTTGATGGTTACGGTCATATTTTCTACCGTAATGCAATCTACTCTGGTGTAATTCCACAAATCTCTGTCATTATGGGTCCATGTGCGGGTGGTGCTGTATATTCTCCAGCAATCACAGACTTTATCCTAATGGTAGATAAAACATCTCAAATGTTCATTACTGGACCAAAAGTAATCGAAACGGTAACAGGAGAAAAAATTTCTGCTGAAGACCTTGGTGGTTCAAAAGTTAATAATGCAATTAGTGGAAATGCTCACTTCCGTGCTCCTTCAGAAGAGGCAGCTGTTGATCAAATTAAACAATTATTAAGCTATTTACCGCAAAACAATAAAGAGAAAGCACCTCGTCAAGCGAAGCCAGAGGGTGACGACTACCGTCCAGAAATCGTCGATACTGTGCCGATTGAAACAACTCGACCATACGATGTGCGTAAAGTAGTAGCACAAGTAGTGGACGAAGGTTCCTTCATGGAAGTTCACGCAGAATTTGCGAAAAACGTTGTAGTTGGTTTTGCACGTATCGCAGGTGAATCGGTAGGTCTTGTATGTAACCAACCAAAAGTATTAGCTGGTGGTCTTGATATCGACTCTTCAGACAAAGCAGCACGTTTCATCCGTACTTGTGACGCATACAATGTACCAATCATTACATTTGAAGACGTTTCTGGTTTCTTCCCAGGCGTTAAACAAGAACATGGTGGTATCATCCGTCATGGTGCAAAAATCCTGTATGCATACTCAGAAGCAACTGTACCGAAAATTACAGTTATCCTGCGTAAAGCATACGGTGGTGCGTATGTTGCACTTAACTCTAAATCTATCGGCGCTGACCTTGTATTCTCTTGGCCAAACGCTGAAATCGCTGTTATGGGTGCTGCAGGTGCAGCAAATATTATCTTCGCGCGTGAAATTGCAAAATCTGATGATCCAGAAGCAACACGTGCAGCAAAAATCGAAGAATACAAAGAAAAATTTGCAAACCCTTATGTTGCAGCATCTCGCGGTATGGTAGACGATGTTATCGATCCTCGTGATACGCGTATTAAGCTCATCCAAGGTTTAGATATGCTATCCAATAAACAAGAAACACGTCCAGAGAAAAAACACGGTAATATTCCGCTATAAGTTGGACGGACGAGCCCAGTAACCATTTGTTACTGGGTTTTTCTTGTGTAGACAGCAAAAGAATCACCCGAAATAACAGATTATTGAAACATTTTTTATGTTCATTCGTACAACTATATAAGGGGAGTTGAGATGAATGGAATGGCAACAATTACAAAAAGATCAAGAAATGATTCATGCACAGTTAAGAAAGGCTAGTAGGTTAAGTGAACAAAAGCTTTTAATTGAAGGGCAAATCGACCATGCACAACGGGACATTAACAACCATTCAACAGCACTCAATCATATTCGGAGTAGACTCGACAAGTTAGAAGGATTTTCGTTCATGAATATGATTCGTACATGGACTGGACAACAAGATGAGCTACGTGCAGAAAAAATTGATAAAGCAGCAATTCTAGAGTTAAAAATAAAAGAAGCGCACGATATGCTACAAGACTTGACGGAGGATCTTGGGCAGGTACATACAAAATTAGCTCAAATCAATGAACAACAACTACAAGAAAACTTATCTCAATTGAATGCAAAAAAGAAAGGTTATCTCCAATTACATGCACCAGAAAAAGCACAGAGATTAGCACAATTGGCAAATGAAGAAATGTTAACAAAGCTACTTCTGATAGAAATAAAAGAAGCCGAAGAAGCAGGAGATTTCGCTCTTACGAAACTTGGCCAAGCAGCAGCTTCATTGCATTCAGCAAATGGTTACTCGACTTGGGATACGTTTTTTGGTGGTGGTCTAATTGCTACTCATTTAAAGCATGACGCTCTCGATAAAACCGAAAGCTATCTTCATAATGCTCAAATTGCTTTACAACGTTTTCAAAATGAGCTCTTAGACGTTCAGGATATGGCTACTAAATCTCTACACATTGAGACGGATGGCTTTGTGAAATTTGCCGATTATTTCTTTGATGATATTTTTTCAGCGTGGTCTGTGCATTCAAAAATATCGACAGCAAGAGAACAGGTATCTCGTGTACAGGATGATGTACATAATACCATTTGGCGCTTGCAGGATAAACATACTAAAGCAATTGACTATTTAGAGACATTACAACAAGAAAAGGATGCTATTTTACAACTTTAACGAAACCTGTGGGAAGGGAATCACACCTCTTTCACAGGTATTTCTTTGTGCTTCCCCATAAAAGGAAAGATATCTCATGTGAATTATTTCAACTCTACATTGGTTGTGCTAAAATAATACCTATACTATGACGTGGAATAACACGTAAACTAAGGGAGTCTTACAATATGACAAGTCGTTTAGTAGAAGAGTTTTTTGAACTCGTACAAATCGATTCAGAAACAAAATATGAGCAAGTGATTGCTCCCATTTTAATCGACAAATTAACTGCACTCGGATTCACAGTAGAGCAAGATGATGCGCATACGCGTAATGGACATGGTGCAGGAAATTTAATAGCTACTTTAAAAGGTACTTTAGATGTAGCGCCAATTTATTTCACTTGTCATATGGATACAGTCGTACCCGGAAAAGGCATAAAACCATCCATTCGTGAGGATGGCTATATCGTTTCTGATGGTACAACAATATTAGGTGCTGATGATAAAGCGGGTATGGCAGCATTATTTGAAATGGTGAAGCGCTTAAAAGAGCAAAATATTGCACATGGGGATATTGAATTTATCATTACCGCAGGAGAAGAAAGTGGTCTAGCTGGCGCAAAAGAATTAGATCCTTCGAGAATTAAAGCAAAATATGGCTTTGCAGTAGATAGTGATGGCAAAGTTGGCGGTATCGTGACAGCAGCCCCATTCCAAGCAAAAGTTTTCGCAAAGATAATTGGTAAAACAGCTCATGCAGGTGTTGCACCAGAAAAAGGTATTTCGGCAATTACAGTTGCTTCAAAATGTATAGCACAAATGAAACTTGGCCGCTTAGATGAAGAAACAACTGCAAATATTGGTCGTTTTGAAGGCGGTCAGGCAACCAATATTGTCTGTGACGAAGTGATGATTTTAGCAGAAGCACGTTCTATTGATAATTCAAAATTAGACGCTCAAACAAAGCACATGCAGGATACCTTCGAGCAAGTGGCTGCAACAATGGGGGCGCGTGCTGAAGTAGAAGTGAAGCTGATGTACCCTGGCTTCCGTGTGACAGAAAATGATAAAGTGGTGCAAGTAGCGATGGCCGCAGCTCGTAACATTAATCGTACACCACAGCTTGGTATTTCTGGTGGCGGCTCAGATGCCAATATCATTGCAGGATTTGGTATTCCTACGGTAAATTTATCTGTTGGTTATGAAGATATTCATACAACAAATGAAAAAATCCCAGTAGAAGAATTAGAAAAATTAGCAGATTTACTTGTCGAAGTAGTCAAAGAAACAGCGAAAAAATAACATAGAATTAGAGGAGGTGACCGCATGGAAAGTGTAAAGGCAGTCGTTTTTGCTTGTGGAACAGAGGAATATGCAGTGCCAGTTGAACAAGCGATATCCATTGAAAAACTAGAGCATGTTACGCCGATTCCTCATTTGCCCAATTATTTACTAGGCTTTACAAGAATACGCGGAGAACTTGTACCTGTGCTAGATTTTGAGCGTATTTTATATAATCGTTCATCAAATTCACAGACGGCACGTGTTATCGTATTAAATACAGATGTTGTGAATTATGGCTTGCTTGTAACGGAGGCTCGTGAAATTCTTGATTTAGAAGAGTCGGTATTAAAACAGATGGGGCTTGTTAATTATTCAAAAACCCGTTACTTTACTGCTGTGGCTAACCTAGAAAATCGTATGATTACTTACGTTGACCCTAAAATACTTGTTAACTCATTGGATGGTATCCGTGAAATTATTAATTATTTACACAAAATGCTTGAAAACGAACAAGAAAACGTAGAGGCCTGAGTCTCTACGTTTTTTCAATTTATCTTTTAATTAGTGAGAGACATAAATCAATCTACCTGTGTGAGCGAGTTTTTGGTTCCTAAGGTTTTGATAATTATCCATTTGTCCTACAGACATAAACAATATTGCAGTGTAAGATTGTCAGGCTGCCAGGTTCTATTCTATGAGCCTTGGTGAATGAATGGAGAAGCGAAAAAATGGTAAAGTCTGTACTGTTAAAAACTGTAATTATTTTCGTGATAACGATTACAAGTACATTTGGGGTTTTATTTGGAAAGGCTGACGCGATGTCAATACAAGAGAGAACTGCTTGGTTATGGGATACCGCAATGCTTATCGAAGATGAAGCGGGTGTACTGCAATTTTTAGAAAGTAAACACATTACCAAAGTATATTTACAAATTAATTATGAAATAACACATGATATTTATAGCGGCTTTATTGAAAAAGCAACTGCCAACGGCATCAACGTATACGCATTAGATGGTTCTGCAAGTTGGGTTTCCGCTAAAGGCTATAGTGAGCAGGATCAGTTTATAGGTTGGTTAAAATCCTACAATAATAATGCAATACCATCAGCACGATTTGTAGGTATTCATATAGATGTAGAGCCTTATTTAAATAGTGGATGGCAAATGAACCAAGCACAAACAATTCAAGCATATCAAGCAATACTTCTCCAAGCAAAAGAGGGGGCACAGCAATTACAAGTTCCTCTTGAAGTAGATATGCCATTTTGGTTTGATGAAATTTCGTATGACAATCAATATGGGAATGGTGTATTAGCTGAATGGGTTATTGACCAAGTAGAAAGTGTCACGATTATGGCATATCGTGATGTCGCTCAAGAGATTATCAATATTGTTGAAAATGAGATAGTCTATGCAAACAAAGTAAACAAAGCTATCGTTGTAGGCGTTGAAACGGGTCCTTCTAGTGAAGGGCAACAGATTACCTTCTATGAAGAAGGTGAAGCCTTTATGTATAAGCAATTAACACTTGTTCAACATCATTATAATCATTTACCAAGTTTTAAGGGCGTTGCCATCCATCATGTGGGTAGTTGGATGACGATGTTGCCGTAAAGAAAAACACAGTACTTCCTAAGAGCGGAGGTACTGTGTTTTCATGTTTACAGTGAATGTCTTTGTAAATATTTAAGAGCCCCTCAAGTTTGGTTGGAGGGGCTCTAAGTTCATTTAAGAAAGTCTACCGCTATAATCTTCAAACTTAAATTCACGAATGACTTTAATGCCTTCTTCATCATTATAAGAAACGATAGAAGGAAGATTGACGCCATTAAACATATGGTTTTTCACCATCGAATAATGTGCCATATCTGTGAAAACAAGACGATCGCCTGGTTGTAAAGGTTTTTCAAATGAATAATCACCAATAACATCACCTGCAAGGCATGTAAGCCCTCCTAAGCGGTATGTGTAGGCAAGTTCATTTGGCTGACCTGCACCGATTATAACAGGGCGATAAGGCATTTCTAATACGTCCGGCATATGGCATGTTGCCGATGTATCTAAAATAGCTAGGTCCATACCATTTTTCTGTACATCTAGCACAGTTGCCACTAAGTAGCCTGTATTTAATGCTACTGCTTCACCAGGTTCTAAATAAACAAGAAGATTATACTTGTCTTGCATGTAATTAATAATGCTTACAAGCTTTTCTACATCGTAATCATCACGTGTAATATGATGACCACCACCGAAATTTAACCATTTCATTTGGTGCAATACATCACCAAAGTTTTCTTCGACCACTTTGATAATACGTTCTAACGTATCAGAGTTTTGCTCACACATCGCATGGAAGTGTAGACCGTCAATACCATCAAGTTGTGTCTTGTCGAAGTTGGCTAATGTTGTACCAAGACGTGAATTTGTATAACAAGGGTCGTAAAGTGCCGTTTCAATTTCAGAGTACTCAGGATTAACACGAATACCACATTCAATTGTTTTACCAGCTGCTTTTACTTTGTCCTTGTACTGTGCCCATTGGTTGAATGAGTTAAATACAATATGATCGACATAGCCTAGTAGCTCGTCCATTTCATGCTCTACATAAGCAGGTGCATAAACATGAACTTCCTTGCCCATTTTTTCGTAGCCAAGGCGCGCTTCATATAATGAACTTGACGTAATTCCTGCTAAATATTCACCCACTAAAGGGAATGTCGAATGCATCGAAAATCCTTTAAGGGCAAGTAATATACGACAGCCTGTACGAGTTTGAATCGATTTTAAAAGCTCTAGATTTTTGGTTAATAAGCGTTCATCCACAACGTAAGAAGGGGATGGGACCTTTGTGAAATCGATTGCTTTCATCGGCTTAGTTCCTTATTGTCTACATTTAGGTCAAGTAGTTCAGGATTATGGCTTTCTTGCCATGGAAGACCCCATTTGTTTAATGCGTCCATGAATGGATCTGGATCGAATTCTTCAACGTTCCAAACTCCAGGTTTTTGCCATTGACCGTTCATGACAAGCATTGCACCAATCATAGCTGGTACACCTGTTGTGTATGAAATCGCTTGTGAACCGACTTCGTTGTAACATTCTTCGTGATCACAGATGTTATAGACGTAGTAAGTTTTCTCTTTGCCATCTTTTAATCCGCGAATGATACAGCCGATATTTGTTTTCCCTTTTGTGCGTGGTCCAAGTGATGCTGGATCCGGTAATACTGCTTTAAGGAAATGGATTGGCTGAATCATTTGTCCTTCAAATTCGATTGGCTCAATCGATGTCATGCCAACATTCTCTAATACTTTTAAGTGTGTTAAGTATTTCTCAGAGAAAGTCATCCAGAAGCGGATTTGTTTTAAGCCTTTAATGTTTTTCGCAATTGATTCTAATTCTTCATGATATAGCAGGTAAATATCTTTTGGACCGATTTCGGGTAAGTTGTATACCTCTTTTTTCTCAAGTGGTGCTGTTTCAATCCACTCGCCTTCTTTCCAATAACGGCCATTTGCTGTGATTTCACGGATATTGATTTCTGGATTGAAGTTAGTTGCGAAATGATAACCATGGTCACCAGCGTTGGCATCGACAATATCAATGTAATGAATTTCATCGAATTCATGCTTTTGTGCATGTGCTGTGAAAACGCCCGTTACGCCTGGATCAAAACCACTACCTAGTAGTGCCGTTAAGCCAGCTTTCTCGAATTTCTCTTTATAAGCCCATTGCCATTTATATTCAAATTTTGCCGTTTCAGGTGGCTCGTAGTTTGCAGTATCCACATAGTGCACACCTGTCGCTAAGCAAGCATCCATAATCGTTAAGTCTTGATAAGGTAGTGCAACGTTAATAACAACGTCTGGTCCAAAGGCTTTAATAAGCTCAATAACCTCGTCCGTATTATCTGCGTCTACCTGTGCAGTATGAATCTTTGTTTTTCCGCCGTCTAGTTTTTCTTTTAGAGCGTCACATTTTGAAACAGTTCTACTTGCGATACAGATTTCCTCAAATACGTCCGAATTTTGAACACACTTGTGTACCACAACACTGGCAACTCCGCCAGCTCCTATAATCAATGCTTTACCCAATTGTCTACCCCCAAGTTCATCTAAAGTATTGTCAAACAAGCTGATTATACAGAAAATTGATTTACTACTCAATCATTGTTTTTTAATTTTCTACAAAAAATTTTATTTTTCTACAATCATCAAACATTTTCAGCGGTGAATAGCCCGAAAATAGAAGGAAATTACGTAAAAAAGGACGAAGACATTTTAAAAAAATATCTTTAATTATGTTCCTCTTTGAGAACACGAGGAGATTTTTTGGAAAATTAGCTAAAGAACCGTAAGTGCTTGCGAGACTATTGTGTAGGAATACAAATAAAGTGGCCATTTTTAGAAAATAGGGAGAATGCTAGTAACTCTAAAATAGTGTCAAAAGCAATAAAGATTGTAGCAATGGCACTCACTACAACCTTCAGTCATTTGCGCTATTTGAAAAAACGGTTTGAAACATGCGGCTTGTCATTCCCCCATAAATAAAAAATAAAGATTAATAGCGTGCTTAAAAATCCCATCACGAGGCCATAGGTGCTGAGGGCGACCTGTACTTGGCTTTGTATGGCATATACGAAGATAGCCCCTAGTGTTAACAGATTTCCCATAATAAGTGTCAAAAAATGAAAACGTCTATTCATAGCAAGCCCCCCTTTAATGTAATACTGCCTCTCAGATGAAGAAAATACACTTCAATTATCGCATAATTCGGAAAAATAACCAAGACCTTTGCAAAAGTTTGAGATTAAAAGATGCTTTTTAAATACATCTTATTATAGTATGATGGTTGAGAAGGACGAATTTTCATAGATTTTTACAAGAAAGGGGAGAGTATGAATTGTGAATTTACGAAATTCATTAACTTTTCAACTTGGAACGATTATTGCTGGTATCTTAGTGGTGATGCTAGGTATTACTTCGATTGCTACATACATAACGGCTTATAACAAGTTATATGATGCAGCTGGCGTCGAGGCATATGGCTGTGCCAATATAACGACAGGGTTGATTGGTCCAGCAGATATAGAACAAGCGCTTAATGGAGATCGACAAGCAATGGAACGTATCGGAAATGATTTAAATTGGACTACCAATCATAAAAATATATTCCAAACACAGTACATTTTAACGTTAGATGGCACACTACTTGCACTTGATAAAAACTTAGCGGATAAGGGGTTTGTGCCTGGAGATGATTTTTTTATGGACGAAGATGCTATTGCAATGCTACTGGACATGAAACATCCAACTTATTCTGAACCATATACATTCGGCGGAATGAACCGTCTTTCTGGTTATGCACCCATTTTTAAGGATCATGATGCCAGTAAAGAAATTATAGCCATTAGTGTTATAGATTTCGATGCCAACATCGTGAAAGAACGAACGTGGGCTGTTGTACGAGATGGTATTTTAATCAGCATTATTCCTATGCTTTTAGCTTCAATTATTACAGGCTTTTTAATTCGTCGAAAAGTAAGACCGATTAGCCTACTGATTGAACAGGCGAAACAAATTGCGGATGGCAACTTGGCCGTTAAGGGGACGGATGTCAAAAGTCATGATGAAGTAGGGGATTTAGCCAATACTTTAAATCGTATGACGAAGAGTTTACAAAATATGATTATAACAATGCAATCCACATCTGATTCATTAACCGCCAATGCGGTTGAAACGTCTAATACACTTAATGAAATGACCAACACTGTGCAAATCGTTGCAAATAATATTGGTGAGGTAACGACAGCAGTGACAGAAGGTATGCATCATGCAGAAAATGCTACTGGAGCACTTTCTTCATTGGCAGAGGATTTACAAGATATGAAAGTGAAGGCGGATTATAGCGTTGAAATTTCACATGACACGATGAAAATTGCAACCGAGGGCGAGCAACGTGCGAAGGACATAAGTAACGATATGGCGTTAATACGCAACGGTTCTGATGAAGTCAGTCAAACGGTGCAAAACTTAGTGGTATCGGCAACGAAAATTCAAGATATTACGAATTCAATTGCGGGCATCGCTACACAAACAAACCTTTTAGCGCTTAATGCGTCCATAGAAGCGGCAAGAGCTGGTGAACATGGCAAAGGATTTGCAGTTGTAGCAGAGGAAGTACGTAAACTTGCCGAACAATCAAATCAAGAAGTATTAGAAGTAGAAAAATTAGTACAAGACATCATGCTCCGTATTCAACATGTTATTTCTTCCACAAACGACAATACGAAATATATTGAAAAAGGTACGAATACCGTACGTTTAACAGCACAGTCATTAAGTGATATTTCATCTGCAGTTGCAGAAACAGTTGAGGAAATAACAGGTATTTCTAAGTTAATGACCATTGAGACAGAGAAATCCGATCATGTTGTACAAATGATTCAACAGTTAACTCAGGCTATTCGTGAAATCGAAGAGACGATGAATCATATCACAGCAGCTGCGCAACAAACGACGGCAAGTATTGATGAAGTAGCAAATGGATCAAATGAAACAAGTCAATTGGCAAAGGAACTCCATAAATATGTAGAAACGTTTAAATTGCAAGAGTAGTAAAAATTTAAATATAGCATGGTTTCACTTTGTTTTTTTCGATAATCGCTATTTATCCTGCTAAAGATGGTAAACTACCTATAAGACTTTTTCTTTTGGTGAAGGTGAGGATTTTAATAGTGATAAAACAATTTAATGAGCAAGTTCAACAAATAAACGAATTATTTGTAAATGGTAGCGTCAAAGAAAGCTATACTTTTGCGAAGGCATTATTAGCTAATGAATTGTTTACAATCGATGCATCTTTTTCTATTGTTCAACAGCATGTCGCACTTTTAGAGGCCAATGGCTATGCCAATATGCCAACCCCTACTAGTGAAAAGGTGAAACAAAGTGTCGAACGTGCGGATGGGTCATATCCGGAGCGTGATGTACTTGCTGGCTTTTTAGGCACTCAGGATGATGAGCAGTTTGGAAAAGTGGTAGATGAATTACTGGCAGGACCCATTGAGGCTCAGGCGAACGCTTACTATACGATGGCGGAGTATTTTATACTTGCCAACGAACATGATAAAGCAATGGCTCAATATGCAGAAGCTATTAAATTACAACCCAATACAGCACTTTACTGGGGAGCCTTTGCACTGTTTTTAAATCGTATTGAAGCGAGCCCTTATTTAGCACTGCGTCTTATTGAAGAAGCTATTCAGTTAGATAGCATGAACGCTCGTTGGTACTACATACAGGGCAATATCTTTTTACAGCTTGTCGCATCTACGAAAAATTTAAGCTATTTGCCTGCTTTAGAGGAAGCTTGGAACAAAGCGAAAAAACGCTGCACGGCCAAGCAGGTTGCATTAAAGATTGACATTGCGAAGTCAGAAGATCTCCTAGTTCAGTGGAAAAAGCAAATGTTATAAAGAAAACAGGCATCTGTTATTATTTAAGCTGGCTCAGCCGCAAGACAACCTTGGAAAAATTCCGAGATTGTCTTGCAGCTTTTTTGTTTTATAAAGCTAGTTGACGAAGTGTGTGATTCACTAATGCTGACCCAAGCAAACCCTAACTACGCTCAGTGCTGTTGTCCTGCTTTTGCCGCCATCGGTTTCAATCGTTTATAGGTGCCTTTATGGTATGACCTGTTTTTGTTAATACACAGTATCTACTATAATTTGTTAGAGTAGCAATGCTCACTATCTCAGTGAACTCATTTTTTTGAATAAATATAAAAAATTCAAGATGTTTCCGTATTTTTATGCTAGAATTGTCATATAAACGGACGTATGAAACTTATTTTATTGCATGAAAGAAGTGTTTCTGTGAGTTTGTATGTAGCGTATGTCATGGTAGGGCTAGCAATTGCCATGCCAGTAGGTGCCATTACGGTAGAAATGACAAAGCAAGGATTAAAAAATGGTTTTGTGCACGGTTGGGCTGTAGGGCTTGGTGGCATGACAATCGACATTGCATTAATTTTCGCTTTGTATATGGGCCTTGCTTCCATTTTAGCAATGCCAATGATTCAATTGCCAATGTGGATTATTGGGGCAGGATTTTTATTGTTATTAGGACTCGATTCTATTAAAAATGCAGACCATGATATTACATTGGCTGGTGAAAAGGTGACGAAGTCTTTTTTTAAATCCTATCGAAATGGCTTACTTGTAGCAGTATCACCAGGCAATCTAGTTTTTTGGGTTAATGTTTTTGGTGTCGTGCTAGCCAAGTCATATGATCAGACGGAGTCGACTAGTTTTTTAGTAATTGCTGCAGGTGTGCTGAGTGGTATTTTACTGCATGATATCGGTCTAATGACGATTGTTTCCGTGACGCGTAGGGCGATGAGCCGTAAGATGATCAAAACGCTGACAATGGTATCAGGTGTATTATTGATCGGCTTTGCAGGTTATTTTATTTATGAATTTATTCAGGGAATAAAAGTGTATATGTAAAAAAGTGCGACAGAATGTTGTACTTGCAGACTGTCAACAAACTGGAAATTTCAAGTTTGTCGACAGTCTTTTTTGTTTTACTATAAATATAGAAATTGCCAAGGTCGGTCTGTGAGCTCGCCGGGTCGCACCTAGCCCACGCTTTTCCGCTGGAGTTACCACCTGGAAAAAGACAAAAGGTATGGAGAGAAGCACTTCTCAATACCTTTTGTCGCAAGTTTTATATTTATGTTAAAATTTGTGTTTGCTCTGCAATACAGGCTAGAATTTCTTCAGCCACTTGATGGGCTAATGTGAGTTCAGATGTGAAACCTACACAAGAGCAGTTCATTTCACCTAAAATGTAGCAGTCTTCACCAGCTCCATTTGTATCTAGCATGAAATCAGCTGTCCAAATTAGTGGCAGATCATAGTTGCCAAGTAAGCTTGTCACTAGGGGTAATTGTATTAAAAAGTTTTGGACAAGTTCTTCCCAATCTTCAGGTGCATCATAGCGATATTGGGCACCTGAAAATAGCGTCGCACTAAAGGCATCCTCAGCATCAGCTGGCTTTTTATGTACCACATGTACTGGTTTATCACGCAACATAAATAAGCGGATTTCGCCTTCTGTAATACGAGGGAGGAAACGCATATCAATTAACATGCCGTTTGCACCAGTAATATACTGTTCACAAAACGTCATGAATTCACCTAGTTTCCAATATTCTACGTGATTATCTTTAGCTTCTGTACATTTAATCTCTGCATCTAGGGGCACTTCAGTAACTCCTTTTGCGAGTGGGTTGACTAATTTCACCCGCCAGATGCCTTCTCCTGTAGAACCTCGATTTTGCTTTAACACGCGTTCAGTATTGGCAAGCGAAGTAGGAAATTGGGCTTTAAATGCTTCCATCGTGTAATAAGCAAACGTATCATCGGGTACAAGATTTGTTGAAACTAACTTTGATAAGACATCTTTAGAACCATAGCCGATCATTGCATCAGGATGAGGCATACCAATCACACCCATTGCGCACAACTCACGTAGCATCGTAAAATATTCTGCCTCATGCTTTAAATTTCCAGGATTGATGCGTGATACGTAGGCGATGCCATGGTCTTTTACATAGTTAAAAATTTCTCCCTGTTTTGTTACATCAAAAAAAATTACTTCAGCATCTTGTCCTCGTTGTTTCAGCGCATTAACCATTGGCATTGTATCTTTTCGGTAACCATCTGGTCCTTTGTCATTACCACCTTGCACCTCGAAGAAAATCACTTTTTTAACCATATTATTTCCTCCTTCATATGATGATAAATTCAGTATAATGGACAAACAAGGAAAAAAGATATATGAATTATGTAATTTTTATGTATAAATTCTTAGCTTTATATTGCTGTTATAGGAATTTATAACTATTTGTTATTTGAATTATCTGAATTCTGTATAATCCGATGTATATAGGCATTTTTGTCACGATTTCATGCGTTTTTTCTGAAATACCGTGAGATATAAAATCATACTTAAAATGAGTAACGTCCCGATGGTTTGGCCACCACCAAAGGGGATTTGTAGCCAAAGTACACTTGTGACAACAGCTGTTAAAGGTTCAAGACTACCAAGTAAACTTGTTTCCTTAGGCGATAAATACTGTAGGCTTTCAATATAAAACCAAAATGCTAGCATTGTCCCGAAAATTACGATAAAGACAAAATAAAGCGTAGTTGAAAGTGCCCAATTTGCAATATTGATGTGCCATGGTTGATAAAATACACTCATGACCACACCACCAATAAGCATTGACCAGCCTACGACAAGCAATGAATGAAACTGTTGTAAAAGCGGTACAGCATATAATGTATAAAAGGCGGCCGAAAGCCCAGATAAAACACCCCAGAACACCGCCGTTATTGGAACTGAAAGTGTAGAGAGTGAACCATTAGTTAGTAATAGAAATGTTCCAATAAGTGTGAGTGACACAGCTATACCATCCTGTTTTGTCAATTGGCTGTGTTTCGTGATGAAATAATAGGCCATGATAAAAAGAGGTGCTAAATATTGCAGTAATGTCGCTACAGCAGAGTTACCTAAAGCAATGGACATCATATAGGTATATTGCACAGCTAGCATGCCAAGTAAGCTAAATAATATTTGTCTAAAAGTATTATACTTTGTGCCCCAAATCACAAAAATGGATTCTTTCCGATGTGTAATTTTATAAATGCTAATTAATAAAATGCCTGCTAAAAGAAGGCGACTGGAAACGAGCCAGCCCACTTCAATATTTTCCTGCTGGAAGAGTTTTTGAGCGACGGTACCGCCAATTCCCCAAAAGCTTGCGCCAAGAATGACAAGGATAAAACCCAGTGTTCGATTTTTCGGCAGTGGTGCTTGTTGATTCATCTAATAACATCTCCTAAACTATCAATATAGAGCAATTATAAAGGTTATTAATGGCATGAAATATCGAATTATATGGCTAAAAATATCAATATATTGAGGTGGAGAAAGTGGCATTAACACATATTAAAGTAGCAAAGGACTTACAAGAATTAACGTTGCATGGTACGAAGGCGTTTCCTGTGGCGTTGTATGAAACTATACTGCGACTAGATCGTCTGGATTTTTTACCTTTACATTGGCATAAGGAAATTCAATTTGTTTACGTCAAAGAAGGTAGTGTGCAATATCGTGTTGGAGCTGAAGTATTTGTGCTTGAACAGGGAGATGGTGTCTTTGTTAATGCTTCTTGTTTACATGAAGCAAGACCTTATGAAATAGAGCAAGCAAAGATTTACTGCGTCAATGTTGATCCTATGCTATTAGGGGGACAAGAGGGGCGTATTATGGCTATAAAATATGTTGACCCCTATATTACGACTAACAGCCTACCATTTGTAAGGCTATCTGGCGCGTTAGCACAGGCGGTTGAAGGTGTAGCACTGCTGTTGAAAGAACGAGAACTATTTTTTGAGATGAAAGTATGGAGAGAACTGTTATTAATTTGGGAAACAATGTTGACCCAATCTTTGCTAACAGAGGAGCTAATGAGTCCATCGGTGATAGTGCAGCATGAGCGTGCAAAGGAAATGTTAGATTATTTACATAATCATTATCAGGAGAAGATAACGCTTGACGATTTAGCCGCACATGTTTTTTTAAGTCGAGCTGAATGTAGTCGCTTTTTTAAGAAAATAGTGGGAATAACACCGTTCACATATATTTTACATTATAGACTTCGTAAAAGTATGGAGCTGTTACGTGATAGTGAGCAATCCGTAACGACTATTGCCTCCAGTACAGGATTTAGTACGGTTAGTTATTATATTGATCGCTTTAAGGAATATACTGGATACCCACCGCACGTTTATCGCAAGAAATTTTTAATGACAAATCACAAGGTTTAACGGTGACTAGTGACGTTTAAAATGCTCTCAAAGGTAAAGGGGCTAAACATCGAAATGACACGACATCCACTATTCGTTTTTTGCAAATTTGTTTCTAGAAACTATCAATAGCTTTGATTGCACCTATATTTACAAGCCTTGAGATTGTATGGGACTTAAATGAATAGATATGCCAAAGGTAGTAAACCATGAAGAAAGAAAAGCAAGTATTGCAAAAGCCACATGGAAAGTCATCGCATGAGATGGTTTAAAGGGTGCAACAGTACGTTCAATTGCAAAGGAGGCGAAGCTGTCGTTAGGGGCTGTCCGCTATTATTTCAATACACAGGAAGCATTAATTATCTTTGCGATGGAACTAGTGGAACAGCAAGTAAACGAACGTATAGCAAAACATTTACAGAAGCCCTTACCTATCAAGCAATTAATTGTTGGGATATTATTGGAACTTGTACCAATATCCGAACAGCATATTGTCGAAATGCAAGTGTGGCTTGAATTCGTGTCTTATAAACTACGAAGTGGAGAACCTACAGAAGACAGTATTTTGCGAGGAATTCATAAGGTTTTTGCTTATTTACAGCAGGAAAATTTACTCAAAGAGGAGATAGTTGTGCAAGATGAAATCGATCATTTACACGCTTTTATCGATGGACTTGCCTTGCATGTCTTGATGGGTTTTGTGGCGATGGATAAGAAACGACTATATTGTCTAATTGAAAAGGAAATAGATAAAATCATAAAAGCATAAAGAAATACTGTAGCCCGCCTAGTTAATCTAGGTGGGCTATTGCATTTAGTATGTCTTCACTTACTGCCTCCCAAAATTGCTGTTGTACCGAATCGCAATAAGTATAGAGCTCTTTTTTTTGGACATGGTCATATATCTCAGCGATTGTTTCTTTGTAAAAATGAAGTCGATGATTTAAGGATTTTCGCTCATCTTCCATACAAAAATATTTATATATATCTGCAAGACGTGCGAGCTTTGTACACTTATGTCTTGTTGCCTCATACTGTGTTTGATGAAAACGTCCAATAGCACTGTGCATGGAGCTTTTCATTCGATGTTCAGCCTGTAATATTTTAAATTCCTCTTGGCAAATGGCTATACGGTACCAAAATTCGTAACGCATCGGTAAGTCCTTAAGTTCATAAGTAAGCAATGATTTAAGAATAAAACCAACATGCTCATATGTATCGATGATCTTTTCAGATTCCTTAAATATTCCAAACATTCAGCCACCCCCATGTATTTAAATACTACAGAACAACTTCAAAACCCTTTCATTTTCCGCATTATAGTTAATAAATCTGCTAATAGAAGATGGATTTATACTGATAGCATGGTAAGAATCGCTGTTAGAGCCGAGAAATACGTAGAAAGGTTCTCGTGCTTGAAGAAAATTGTAGTTCTCGCGAAATTCGCTATATTTTGTAAAGAAGTGAAGTGTTTTTGTAGAAAAAATGAAAGAGCATTTACAAAACGAAAATAAATGTGTTAACTTAATTTGTGTAGTTAGTTAACTCAAAAGAGGGGGAGGTTAACGTTGCAACATTTTTGGGTTGTTGGAACAGATACGGAAGTAGGGAAGACATGTGTGACCACATTATTGATGCGGCAATTACAGCAGCAGGGTCTTCGAGTTACACCCTACAAACCTGTACAAACTGGTGAAGTGTATAAGGATAGTGAAGGTTATTACCAGGATACAGCAATGTATGAAAAGTATTCGATGCAAATGCTTGATCTAGAGAATGTGAATGGCTATTCGTTTAAAGAGCCAGCATCACCTCATTTTGCGGCACAACTGGAGGGGCAGCAAATAAATATTCATCACTTATTAAAGCAAATGCAGTTGTTACAGCAATCTTACGATGTCGTTATTTGTGAAGGTGCAGGAGGTCTTTTTGTCCCGCTAGATACAATCGAAAAGACGACACTCCTTGATGTAATTGTTCAAAGTAAACTACCAGTTGTAGTCGTAACACGCACAACACTGGGAACAATAAATCATACGCTTTTGACTTTAGAATCTTTGCGGACACGTGATATTGAAGTACTTGGCATTGTATTTAATGGTGACACAGGTAGCCGAATGGAGCAAAATAATGTAGAGACGATATTACTCCATCATGCTTTACCATTCGCAATCATTTCACAGCTTCAAAATATTTCGGAGATTGTTGATTATAGCATTACAGACACATCATTGTTCGAAAGGCTGTATACAAAATGACACAGGCATTAACTGAATTACAAACAAGCGATTTGCAACATGTATGGCACCCATGCTCACAAATGAAAGATTATGAACAATTCCCACCCATTGTAATTAAAAAAGGACAAGGTGTTTGGCTTTACGATGAAAAAGATCAGCGTTATTTGGATGCAGTGTCTTCTTGGTGGGTTAATTTATTTGGACATGCCAACCCACGTATTAGTCAAGCTTTAAGTGATCAAGCGTTTACATTAGAGCATGCAATCTTTGCGAATTTTTCTCATGAACCGGCTATTAAGTTAGCAGAGAAGTTAGTAGCTTTAACGCCAGAAGGTTTAAATAAAGTATTTTTTGCAGATAATGGCTCATCAGCAATAGAAATCGCATTGAAAATGAGCTTCCAATATCATATGCAAACGGGAAAAACATCCAAAAAACGCTTTCTAGCATTAACGGATGCTTATCATGGTGAAACACTTGGTGCTTTATCCGTAGGTGGGGTAGATCTATATAACGAGGTGTATCAGCCTCTTTTACTGGATACAGTGCGTGCACAGGGGCCTGATTGCTATCGTTGTCCGTTTAAAGAGCAGCCGGTCTCATGCCAAGCCCAATGTATTAGCTTTGTCGCAAAAGAACTCGCCATACACCATACAGAAATTTCCGCAGTCATTATTGAACCACTGATTCAAGCGGCAGCAGGCATGAAAATGTATCCACCGATATATTTGAAGCAATTACGGGAGTTATGTACACAGTATGATGTACATTTAATTGCCGATGAAATTGCTGTTGGTTTTGGTCGTACAGGGACGATGTTCGCCTGCGAGCAAGCAGCAATTACCCCTGATTTTATGTGCTTATCAAAGGGACTTACTGGTGGTTATTTGCCACTTTCTGCTGTCGTAACTTCGAACAAAGTATATAACGCTTTTTATGATGATTATGGGACAATGAAAGCCTTTTTACACTCTCACAGCTATACTGGCAATACATTGGCATGCCGCGTTGCATTAGAAGTATTGACAATGTTTGAGGAGGAACATTATATCGACATTGTGCAAGAAAAAGGAGAGCGCATGGATAAGCTTGCAAGAGCAGCCTTTAATCAGTTGCCATATGTGGGAGAATATCGTCAGGTAGGGCTCGTCGGGGCAATTGAACTTGTAGCGAATGCTGTGACGAAGCAAGCGTTACCAAGTGAAGAACGGATTGGCTATCAGATTTATAAAAGAGCTTTAGCAAAGGGCTTACTTATTCGTCCACTTGGGAATGTATTGTACTTCATGCCGCCATATATCATAACAGATGAAGAAATGACTTTCATGATTGATACAGCGAAAGAAACAATTTTGCAATTTTTTGCGGAATGGGAGGGGTAAGGGATGCAACCACGACCATCAACACTATCACTCGTGATGATTGCGATGTTTGCTGGTTTAACTGCCATCGGAGCATTTATGAAAGTGCCACTACCAGTAGTGCCGTTTACCTTGCAAATTGTCTTTGTCTTTTTGGCCGGATGTTTGCTCGGTAGTCGTAATGGGTTTCAAAGTCAGTTAGTCTACATCGGAATTGGTTTAGTTGGTTTACCCGTTTTTACACAAGGAGGAGGCATCACCTATGTGTTGCAGCCGACGTTTGGTTACTTAATCGGCTTTGCCCTTGCTGCGCTTGTCATTGGCTTCATGATAGAAAGAGTACAAGTGCCGACGAAAAAGCATTTTATCGGCGCAAATATCGTAGGACTCATCATTATTTATGCGGTGGCAGTACCTTATTTATATGTATCATTGAACTTCTGGCTACACATGAAAACGAGCTGGTCCCATATTTTCTTAGTTGGTTTTTTGAATAGCATTGTTGCAGACTTTTGCTTAGCAATTGCTTCGGCAATTTTAGCGGAACGACTGTATAAAGTATTTCATTCAGCAAGGTCAATCAATTATGCCTCAGTGTAAGGGTTCCTGCTATTACTACAGTAAACGTATGCCGTTGTCTCATAGCCTATTTCAGGCAAAATTTCGAGAGGATAGGAAGATTTAAGGGCTACTCAATCAAAGGGCATTCGGCTCCCATGTCAATCCTGACAGGAAGGCATGCTTGACTCATCATTTGTGGCCCATCATCTCTAGTGAATAAAGCTATTAATAGAACAAGTAGAAAAGGAGAATGTTTAGTGAATTGGTTACAGCTAGCAGAAGAAGTCATTGCGGGAAAGATGATTAGCAATGAGGAGGCATTGGCTATTTTATATAGTGATGATGACGACCTATTAAAGATTATGGACGGAGCCTTTGCTATTCGTAAATATTATTATGGGAAAAAAGTGAAATTAAATATGATTATGAATGCCAAAAGTGGTTATTGCCCAGAAGATTGTGGTTATTGCTCGCAGTCATCTAAATCAACTGCACCGATTGATAAATATCCCTTCATTACAAAAGATGAAATTTTAGCAGGAGCGAAACGAGCATTTGAAAATAAAATTGGTACATATTGCATCGTCGCGAGTGGACGAGGGCCAACGCGTAAAGATGTCAATGTAGTCAGTGAAGCGGTAGAAGAAATTAAAGAAAAATATGGCTTAAAAGTTTGTGCCTGCCTAGGCTTATTAAAAGAGGAACAGGCACAACAATTAAAAGAAGCGGGGGTAGATCGTTACAATCATAACTTAAATACTTCAGAACGCCACCATTCATACATCACAACTTCCCATACGTATGAGGATCGTGTCAATACAGTAGAAATTGCTAAGAAACATGGGATTTCTCCCTGCTCGGGTGCAATTATTGGCATGAAGGAAACGAAGAAGGATGTCGTGGATATTGCACGTGCACTTCATCAATTAGATGCAGATTCGATACCTGTCAATTTTTTAAACGCTATCGATGGTACGAAACTGGAAGGCACAAAGGAATTAAACCCTCGCTATTGTTTAAAAGTATTAGCATTATTCCGTTATATAAATCCAACAAAAGAAATTCGTATTTCTGGGGGACGTGAGGTTAATCTTAGATCGCTTCAGCCATTGGGAATGTATGCTGCAAATAGCATTTTTGTTGGGGATTACTTAACTACTGATGGGCAAGAAGCGAATAGTGATTATCATATGCTCGAAGATTTAGGATTTGAAATCGAGTTAACACAAAAGCAAGAAGAAGTATTCTGCTGAGCAATATAACCAGCCTTAGTATCATCAACATGGAAAAACCGTATGTGCGTCGTGAAAAGGGGACATGCGGTTTTTATTATAGCTGACGGATAGAAACGTGGAAATGACGGATAGGACACTAAAAGTGATGGATAGAATCTACAAAGTGACGGATAGGAAGAGCCATAGTTCTGGTGACGAAATATACGCACGTTATGCCTAAAAAAATCTATTTTTCACAATTTGTTCAATGAAAGCGTTTTGAATATGAACAGTTTGTGAAGGGTTTCACATACCTATTTCTTTTTGGAAAAATCGGCGTAGAATAGGAATTAAGCAAGAGGTTTTTATAAGAAAGATTAATAGAAATATCACATTTTTAGGTGATAGTTATATTACAAAACAAATTAGAAGGGAGATTTAACAATGTGGGTTATTACCGTTTTTGAGAAAAAGGATATTCGCATTTTTGAATACACAGATAAAGTTGAGGCGACAAAAGCTTTAGCTAAATTTAAGAAAAATGCTGTTTTAACTTATACAAAATAATTCATGATTAGATGTTCATGATTTGAAAGTGGTAAATATTATATGCTAAATACTAGTATCTGCTAGATTTCCGCGGTGAGCAGCAAACATTGTCAGGACTTGCGTGTTGCTTGGCTTACTCTCCATCGGAAAACTTGCAGATTTTTTTTAATTTTAAAAAATTAGATGTGTACCATATTAATACTAGTGCACCACAATTGAAAAAGCACTATACACTAATAAGATGGCCATGACGATATTAAATTGCCGTCTATATTGCAACAAAAACTTTTGAAATGCACAACCAAATAGACCCCAGCTGTATGTACTCATAATACCGACCATTCCTAAAAATAAGGAAAAAAGGAAATAGCTAACGTAAGAGTTATGATACGGAAGAATAAACGAAGCAACTACTGTGATACCAAAAAAAATTCCCTTCGGATTTACAAACTGTAACAGCATACCCATTAAAAATAGATTGTTCGTACTTTCAATATTTTCGCTGTCATTGGCTTTACTTGTCAGGATTTTATAAGCAAGATATAGCCTACGCCCAGAATTGTTAAAGGAAGTTCAATAATTGGCATAACATTTGTTAGCGCTATATTAAAAACACTACATAGTAAGGTAATGACAAAAAATCCTATGCCCACGCCTAGACAAAATGGAATGGTTTTTTTTAGACCGAGTTTATTTGCAAAAGCAAGTGCCATGAAATTGTTTGGACCTGGGGTAAAACTAGTGATAAAAACAAATAACAAAAATGACAATACTGGCATATTTAGCCCTCCTTAAATAATGTATGTTATAATGTACGAAACGAACAATATAACGTAGGTCTTTTTATTATACATATTGACCGTTATATTGTACAGAATTATAGGAGTGAGTTTATGGAAGAAATTCATCTAATTCTTGCCAGAAATTTAAAAGCGATTAGAGAGAAAGAAAAATTAAGTTTAGAAAAAGTCTCCCAATTAAGTGGCGTAAGTAAAACGATGATAGGGCAAATTGAAAGAGGGGAGTCAAGTCCAACTCTTACAACTATATGGAAAATAGCGAATGGGCTAAAAATCTCCTTTACGACACTCATAAATAATCCACAACCTGATACAAAGGTTATTCTAAGAGATGAAGTCCAAGTATTGCCTGAGGACAATGGAAAATATAGAGTCTATCCTTATTTTCCATTTCAAGATGATTGCCGCTTTGAAATGTACACGGTTGAAATTGATAAGGATGGAAAATTAAAAGCTGATGCTCATCGTGAGGGTACTGAGGAATTTATTACGGTTTTTGAGGGTGAACTAACTATTTGTGTGAATGACAGCGAATATTGCTTAAAAAAGGGTGATGCCATTCGATTTAAAGCGGATAGACCGCACACGTATTTTAATTCAGGGGAAACGTTAACTAAATTAAGTATGACAATTTATTATCCAAGCTAATGGCACATCATGAAAAGATGATGACCTTTGGAACCTAAGCAGGACAAATTGTCTTTCAATAAAAAAAGATTCCATAAGTAAAACCCGTATGAGTGTCGTCATGGAGAACGCTCATACGGATTTTTACTAGTTTGCTATAAAATACTGCCTAATCGTTTAATCCCTTCTCGGATGACTTCAGGAGTAGCGTTTGTATAGTTTAGACGCATTGTGTTCACATCTGTTTTAGAAGTGTAGAATGGGTCGCCAGGAACAAAGGCAACTTTTTGTTCCATCGCTTTATGGAACACGTCTAATGATGAAGCGCCGTTATTCATTGTAGCCCAAATGAACATCCCACCATCTGGTCGTGTGTACTCAACATGTGCAGGGAAGAACTCCTGTATTGCATCTAGCATGGCATCTGATTGGTTTTTATATAAAGCGATAATTTTTTTTACATGTTCTGTATAGTCATTGTTTGCTAAGTAATCATAAATGACATATTGTGAGAAAATATTTGTGTGTAGGTCAGTTGCTTGCTTCGCTGTCTCAATATGTCGCATCAACTGTTTGTTCTTCGTAATGATGAAGCCGAGGCGCATACCCGGTGTGACCGTTTTAGAGAAAGAACCTAATAAAATACTATTTTCTAATTTACCAGCACCAATGTAAGGTAGTGGCTCACCTTGGAAGCGTAATTCTCCATATGGATCATCCTCGATTAATGCTACATCATATTTTGAAACAATGTCATAAATTTGCTGACGTTTTTCCTTTGAATACGTAAGTCCAGTTGGATTTTGAAAGTTTGGTACAGTGTAGATGAACTTTACATTTGGTTGTTGTAAAGCATTCTCTAATTCTTCTAAGTTAAGACCATCATTTTCAAGAGTTACACCATAGAAAGTTGGTTCACTTAATGTGAACGCTTGAATAGCACCCAAGTAGCCAGGTTCCTCAATGACAATCCCGTCACCTTTATTAATAAGTACTTTCCCAATTAGTTCAAGTGCTTGCTGTGAACCTGTTGTTATAAATACATCATCAGCATTGATATCTAATCCGTGCAGACGTTTGTATTTGGCAGCAATATATTCACGCAGTGGTGCATAGCCTTGTGTAGATGAATATTGGAATAGTTTGCTACCATTTTCTCTAATAGCATGGTCAACAGATGCTTGTAAAGCATCGACTGGGAAAGAGATTGGGTTTGGAAGCCCGCCTGCAAAGGAAATGACATCCACTGCATCGGTTACTTTCAAAATGTTTCGGATAAATGAAGATGGTGTTTTTAAGATTCTTTCTGAATATTGCATAATTTATCGGTCCTTTTTTCTGATTTTTTAAAAATTATATCATTGTAATCATTTGCATACAATATTATGATTGTATGCAAGACAATTATATATTGTATGCAAATGCACGTCGAGATAGGAGGGGCTTGAATAATGCCAGTAAATTCATTTGAAGAATATCCTATGAGCTGGAAGCCAGATATCAGCAATATTACAGCGCCATTATATATAGCAATCGCTGAGCAATTGGAGCAAGATATTAAAGATGGAAAATTATCGCCTGGGACAAAGCTACCGCCACAACGAGAGTTAGCCGATTTTTTAGATGTTAACTTAAGCACGATTACACGAGCGTTCAAACTTTGCGGGCAGAAGGGGCTTATTTATGCCTCAATTGGGAGCGGTACGTTCGTTTCCTCAGATGCAGCTACGAATAAAATTTTATTACCAACAAGTAATTCGGCGCATATTATTGAAATGGGTTCAGTATTGCCTGAAAACCATGCAAATGAGGAAATTACACGCTACATGAAAAAAATGTTGAACGATCCTAATTTCAGCAAGTTATTTCAGTATGGGCGACCAGAAGGAAATGCATGGCAAACAGAGGCAGCAACGAAACTGTTAGAAAAGATCGGCTTTCAAACAGATCAACCTGTATTACTTGCAGCAGGAGGTCAAAATGCAATAGTAGGGACATTAGCTGCATTATTTCAACCAGGGGACCGAATTGGCACAGACCCTATTACATATGCAGGGATAAAAACAGCGGCCAATATGCTTGGTATCCAACTTGTAGCTATTCAACAAAGAAATGGAGAAATGACAAAAGAGGGGCTATTATACGCTTGCAAAAATGAACATATTAAGGGTCTTTATGTTATTCCAGATTTTCATAATCCAACAACACATACGATGTCTATCGAAGCCAGGAAAATGATTGCTGAAATAGCAAGGCAAACAGGTTTACTTGTAATCGAGGATGCTATCTATAGTTTGCTGAAAGAACAACCCCTTGCACCGATAGCTTCCTATGCACCGAATAAGGTGATTTATATTGCTAGTGTATCAAAGGCCATTTCTCCTGGCTTAAGACTTTCCTTTATCGTCACACCTACTAGCCTGAGAAAGAAAATTATAGAGACGCTTTATAATATTAATATTTCTGTCTCACCTGTTATGGTGGAACTTACAGCACGGCTGATTCAAGATGGCGTGGCACAAACGATATTAGAGAAACATCGTTTGTATGCGAAGCAACAAAATGCTCTTGTCAATCAGTACTTATATGGTTACACAGTCTTAGGGGATGAGGCATGTATATTTAGATGGCTTATACTACCAAATAAATTTACAGGTGTGCAGTTTGAATTGCTTGCATCAAAGGCAGGCGTACAAGTTTATGCGGCGGAACGCTTTGCTGTTGGAAATGCCAAGCCGGTAAATGCGGTTCGCTTAGCAGTAACAGCGCCTGAAAATAGTGCGCAGCTTGAGCAAGCTTTATCAATATTAAAGGACTTACTCGAAAGTGATGGGGACTATGCGTTTGTCGATTGAATCGCGCCCACACTAAGTTTGTGAAATATGTATTGCACTAACATGGAAACCATACGTTATACCTTATTGTTATTGTAAATGTTTGATAAGTCTACTTCATGTTAACTGTTACTGTTTTCGGCCTTGTGTATTAATTTTACTGAATTGATAGTGCTAATGAAGAGGGCTACGAGTAAACTTTGAACAAGAAGTTATCAATTTTGCGCAAACTACATTAGAATTTAAGGTGCCTCATATGTAGGGATTGTAAAAGAATTACCTTGAAACCCATCTGCAAGAGTATTAAAGCCTGTATTCTGAGAACAACAAATATATTTTTTTATATTCTCGTTTTTTTAAAACATTTCATCTAAGTATTTGTGACTAACATTATGTTGGACGCAAATACTTTTTCTTTTGGTCGATGAAAGAGTGTTACTGAAAGAATTGACAAGCATGTATGGAAGTTTGTTGTCGATATACAAAAAAAGCACTCAGACGGATCGTGATGAGGGATTCCCCGTCAACTCGCTAAAACAAACGTCTAAGCACCATAGTTTATTAGTTTTTCCGTGAGTAATCCATATAAAGTTTATGCTAAGTCTTAATTCACGTATTCTTATCGTTTATACGACTAAAAATGGTAGCTAATATAGGACCTGATATATTGTGCCAAACACTGAAAATGGCACTTGGTACTGCAGCTAATGGAGAGAAATGTGCAACGGCTAAAGACGCACCTAGGCCAGAATTTTGCATGCCTACTTCAATGGCAATAGCTTTCTTTTTCGCTAAGTTCATACCGAACATCTTTCCAAATAAATACCCAATTAAGTATCCTAAACAATTGTGTAAAACAACCACAGCGAAGATAATTAAACCAGTTTCAGCAATTTTTTGTTGATTGCCCGCAACCACAGCAGCCACAATCGCAACGATGGCTACTACAGAAACAAGCGGCATCACTTTTACACTTGCTTTGGCTTGCTTGTTAAAGAGCTTTTGTACAATGAAGCCTAATGCAATCGGAATAATAATTACTTTGACAATCGACATAAAGAGTGCACTAGGTGCAATATCAATGTACTCACTTGCAAATAAATAAATAAGTCCAGGTGTCACGAATGGGGCTAATAAAGTTGTAATCGATGTAATGGTCACAGATAATGCTACATCACCTTTGGAAAGGAATGTCATAACGTTTGAAGATGTCCCCCCTGGGCAACAACCTACCAAAATAACACCAATAGCAATTTCTGGTGGAAGGTTAAATATTTTTATCAATAAAAAGGCTAAACTAGGCATAATTAGAAATTGACCAACTATACCAACCGCCACATCTTTCGGTCTCGTTAATACTTCTTTAAAGTCTGCAACCGTTATTGTTAATCCCATACCAAACATAACAATACCTAGTAATATCGTGATATACGCTGCAATCCAAGAAAAACCGCTTGGCACAAAAAAGGCAAGTGCTGCAAAAAGAAGCACCCACATAGCAAATGTTTTGCTAACAAACTCACTAAAACGTTCTAAAGCTTTCATCCTACACCTCTATGTATTATTTAATAACATAGTAAATCATATACCGAATACAGAATTTAATCAATAATCAGAATAATAAAAATCTATCTTGTTTACGATAAACACCTCTGTATAGGACAGCCTTTAAGTAACATGGAGAATAATAAAGAAAGGTTTGCGTCAAATCAAAAACAACTACCCCAATTGATAGAATGTGGTCTACCAATGGGGAGTTTACTTGAGGTTTGCGACTGTTCGTATAAACATAGCAACGGACTATATAAAGAGACGAGTTAGATTTTTATCAATCCGTTATAATTCAAGTTTAAATAATTTTGGCGGTCGTCCTTTGGCTTTGGCCACTAAGTTTTGCAGGATAGTTGCATAACCTGATTCTTCTAGACGTTTGAGAATACGGCTAGCAGTCCGAGTAGATATAGATAAATGTGCCGCTAAATCTTCTGCTGTAATAGTATCTGTTTTAAGCTTTTGTAGAACATTTTTAATTTTTTGCAACTGAAACACAGAGAGGTTTGTTTCTGTTGCTATCTCATCTAGTTGCGCATCGTGATGGATAGGGAGGGGCTGACTTTGACCATTCAATGGTCCAATTAGTTGGCTTTCTTTCGTTAGCACAAAACTTTCTGTCTGATTGCCGTGGCAAAATGAGGCAGCTTTTTCAGCCTGCAAACGTGACTCGTCTAATGTTTTGCCGATACCCCAGCCAATTTTTACTTTAAAGGGTAGTTCTTTATGAAGAAAATCAGACAATGTACAGGATTCGAGATGATTGGTGATTTTCATCAAATCCATATAATTCGTGATAATTTCATAGTGAATCGCACTTTTAAAGGTGATAATGGAAATGCCTTGCTGGCGTTTATAATCTAGAATCGCCTTGTAAAGGGCAATTTGACGGTATTCAATCTCATTCACATCATTTTGAGCGCTAAAGAAAATGACATGCCCCGTGACAACCTGACTATTTGTTAACTGCAATACCTCAATTTCCTTCATCAACTTATGAAGTGTTGACAGCATACTTTTTTCAGAAGGAACGACGAGAATGGGGGTAATATTGTCAGCCTCTAAATGTTTATATAAATTCGTTAACCGAGTAAAAGAATAGCGCACCTTATTGTCTTTCCAGAGTGCTAAATGCCGTTTGCTGACTACCTCATAAGCTTGTTCATGTCCAAAAATCTCAATTGTATTACTTAAAATATACGGAAAATCCTCTTCGGGCAACCAATTTTTTAGATCTAAATAACTATTTTCTTCGTAAATAAAGTCAATAATGGAGTCTTTAAACGAAAATTGAGGATCTTTGTATTGCACTTCCGCAATTTTATAATAAAAATCTCGCTGAGAAATATCGAAAAAAGTAGTCGGTAAGGATGTCGCCTCCACAGGCAATGTTCGGTGAATATGTAAATAAGGAATTTGACCACTAAACACAACGCCATCGTACTGTTGGGCGTGTTTTATGAAGAGATTCTCTAACTCTCCTAAGGACTCATAAATAAAAAAATGATAAGAAATATCGGCTAAATTTAATTGATGAACTTTCTCCATCCACGTAAACGAATACTTCGTAGAAAATATACAAATATGAAACATTCTTAAAATTCCTCCTATTTTCCCTATTGTGTTAATTTTCAGTTTATATTAACCTTATTTTAAGACATTGCAATAATATGTCCGTAATGCAATCATAAGGGGGATTTGGATGAAAACACAATCAGATTTTGACATGAACAATAATGGATTTTTTAATAAATTTCTAGATGTTATTGAAAAAGTGGGTAATAGACTGCCTCATCCATTTATGTTGTTTTTTTATTTAACTGTAGTTTTAGTTGCTGTTTCAGCTATTTTGGGTACAATGCAAGTTGCTGTCACACATCCTAATACGGGGGAAGAGGTAGTTGTGCAAAACTTGTTATCCAAGGACGGACTCCGCTATATATTAGCAAACACGTTAACGAATTTCACTGGTTTTGCGCCGCTCGGCTTAGTATTGACAATGATGTTAGGGATTGGTTTGTCTGAGAAAGTGGGGTTATTCTCAGCTTTAATGACAAAAGCTATTACAAAAACGCCAAAAAAGATTGTGACATTCATGGTCGTGTTCATTGGTATTTTAGGTAATATCGCTTCAGATGCAGCTTTTGTAGTCATTCCACCATTAGCGGCTCTCGTCTTCTTATCTTTAGGTCGCCATCCATTAGCTGGTTTGGCAGCAGGTCTAGCCGGTGCAGGGATTGGATTTACAGCAAATATTTTAATAGCAGGTACGGATGCTTTACTATCAGGGATAACTACTGAGATTGCAAAGGGAATCATACCTGATATAATCGTATCGCCTTTAGACAACTGGTTCTTCATGAGTGCTTCAACATTTTTATTAGCTTTCCTTGGTGCGCTTGTAACCGACAAGTTTGTGGAACCTCGCTTAGGCGCTTACACTGGCGAGAAAAAAGCAGAGTCAACAGCATTAACAACACTAGAAAACCGCGCATTACGCAATACAGGTATAGTTGCATTGCTATATATCATCATTATTTTGGTGTTAATCTTAATGCCGAATTCACCGTTATTAAATGACGATGGGACAATTTTACGCTCACCATTCTTATCTGGTATTGTACCGATTTTATTTATGTTTTTTTTAGTAACAGGTATCACATATGGTATATCGGTGAAGAAGATTACAAAAACGGCAGATGTTCCTGAAATTATGACATTAGCGATAAAAGATTTATCTAGCTATATTGTATTAATCTTTATGATTGCACAATTCATAGGTTACTTCAACTGGACAAATATTGCGACTTGGATGGCTGTTCATCTAGCCGATTTCTTAACGATGATTAATTTAACAAATGTCTTCTCCATTGTATTATTCGTGTTATTAGTTGCGTTGTTAAGCTTGTTTATTATTAGTGGATCTGCTTTGTGGTCGTTAGTTGCACCAATTTTTGTTCCAACATTTATGGTGCTCGGTTATCATCCAGCGTTCATCCAACTAGCATATCGTATTGGTGAATCATCAACGAATATGGTAACACCGCTTAATACGTATTTCGCGATTATTTTAGGATTTGTACAGGTTTACAATAAGCGAGCAGGTATTGGTACATTGATGTCCCTGATGATTCCATACACACTTGTTTTCCTAATTGCGTGGATAGTATTAATGCTCGTATTTGTATTCTTCAATGTCCCAATCGGACCGGGAGTAAATTTCTTACTAGATTAGGAGAGAATTTTATATGACATCCATTAAAATAGATAAAAATTATTTAAATACAGTCATTTCATGGAGACGTGATTTTCATCAATATCCTGAAGTGGGATGGCTGGAGTTTAGAACAGCGTCACTCATTGCCAGTTACTTAGATGACTGGAATTATGATGTGAAAGCAGGTAAAGAGGTCATTACTTCTGAGCGTTTAGGCGTGCCAGAGCAGCAAGTTTTGGATGCTTCCTATGATTTGGCCAAAAGAGAGGGGGCTCCAATATACTGGCTAGAAAAAATGAAGGGCGGATTTACAGGTGTTGTAGCTACATTGGATACTGGAAAACCTGGCCCTACTATTGCATTTCGTGTAGATATTGACGCCTTGCCAATTTTGGAGTCTGCAGCAAACAGTCATGTCCCTTCTCAACTTGGTTTTCGATCAAAACATGAAGGAGCAATGCATGCTTGTGGTCATGATAGTCATGCGGCAATAGGCTTGGGTCTTGCACAACAATTAATGGAAAGAAAAGAAATGTTAAAAGGCAAGATAAAAATTATATTCCAGCCAGCAGAAGAAGGAGCACGTGGCGGAAGTGTGATCGCAGAGTCATCGCATCTAGATGATGTGGATTTTTTTATGGCGCTACACATTGGTACAGGAATCCCAAAAGGAACATTCGTAGCAGGAACTGATGGATTTTTAGCATCTACCAAATATGATGTAAAGTTTCATGGAGTGGCAGCCCATTCAGGGGCATTTCCTGAGCGTGGGAAAAATGCGCTATTAGCAAGTGCACAGGCGACGCTTGCACTTCATAGCTTACCCCCTCATAGTGATGGGGTTTCACGCGTAAACGTCGGAAAACTTCTGGCAGGTACTGGCCGTAATATTATCCCGTCGTACGCGGAGGCACAGTTTGAAATTAGAGCAGAAACATCAGAAATAAATGCTTTTTACGAACAAAAAGTGGAACAAATTATACAAGGGGCTGCAACGATGTATGGGGTAGAGGCAACACTTGAAAAAGTAGGGTATGCCATCAACATTCCTTCTAATAGAGAACTAGCAGGAATTTTAGCAAAAGCGGCAAGCAAGACCAGCATTCAACAAGTCATCGATTTTAATGAGTTCAAAGCGGGTTCTGAGGATGCAACCTTTTTAATGAAAAAAGTGCAGGAACAGGGTGGTCAGGCATGTTATTCCATTATTGGCACAACGTTAGCTGCTGGACATCATCATGAATGTTTTGATATAGCAGAAGATGACATGCTAACTGCCATTGAAATTTGGTTAAATACGGTTTTCCAAATTTATGAGGAGGCTAACGAAACATGAATGGTATGAAAGAAAAGATAGATCATTTATTAAAGCAATATAAGCAAGACATCATAGATTTAGCTGATCGAATATGGGACATTGCGGAAACGCGGTTTGAAGAGTATGAGTCTGTACATGTATTGACGTCCTATTTGAAAAGTATTGGTTTTGAAGTAGAAGTAGGGATTGCTGGGTTACCGACTGCATTCATAGCAAGCTATGGTACAGCAGGCCCTGTGATTGGCATATTAGGCGAGTATGACGCACTCCCAAGGCTCAATCAAAAGTCGTCATCACCAATACGTGAGGCTACTGTTGAGGGCGGGAACGGCCATGGATGCGGACATAACCTGCTTGGTACAGCTGGTGTAGCGGCGGTTGCTGTATTAAAGGATTTAATTGTAGCGGGTGAATTGACTGGGACAATACGCTATTATGGTTGTCCTGCGGAAGAAGGCGGCTCTGGTAAAACGTTCATGGTGCGTGAAGGTGTTTTTGACGATGTTGATATCGCTTTAACTTGGCATCCAAATTCGTTTACAAGCGTGTTTAGTTTTTCTTCTTTAGCCAACTATCAAGTATATTTTGAGTTTGAAGGTGTTGCTGCGCATGCTGCCAATTCCCCTCATCTAGGAAGAAGTGCTTTAGATGCAGTAGAATTAATGAATGTTGGTGTGAATTATTTACGTGAACATATTACCACTACAGCCCGAGTGCACTATGCTGTGACGGATACCGGCGGGATGTCTCCAAATGTGGTGCAATCGCATGCAAAAGTCTTGTATTTAATTAGAGCAAAAAATATTAAGGAAGTAGACGGAATTTACCAACGCATCGTAAAGATTGCGCAAGGTGCCTCGCTCATGACGGAAACGAATGTGACCATCAAGTTTGATAAAGCGTGTTCGAATTATTTACCGAATGATACGATAAATAAAATTATCTATGAGAAATTGCAAAAAGTTGGCTTGCCTCACTATACAAATGAAGAAATGGCTTATGCGGTAGATATGCATCACTCTATCTCGCCACATGAAATGCAAAGTGCGAAAGAGGAGATTAAGCTACTTGCAGGAGGATATGCAGAGGAATTAGCTTTAGAAAATGTAGATACGCCTTTTTATGAGAAAATTGTGCCGTACACAAAATCCAATTTATCGATGGCGGGTTCTACGGATGTAGCTGATGTGAGCTGGGTAGTGCCGACAGCGCAATTCTTTACAACTTGCTTCGTATTAGGTACGCCTCTTCATACATGGCAACTTGTATCACAAGGGAAAACGGCATTGGGCCATAAGGGTATGCTTTATGCTGGTAAGGTAATGGCTTTAACAGCCATTGACCTCCTACAAAATGAACAACTCATTGTCGAGGCGAAACGAGAGCATGCCAAGCAAACAAATCATGCTTATAAAAATCCTATACCTAAAGAAGTAAAACCGAATATGTTTGGTTCATGATAAATGGATGGGGGATACAACACCGTGTTTGCTGAACAGCATTCTTTTGGCGGGTCTCTCTATAAATAGAAACTGTCTTTATTTTATGAAAAAACACTAACCTTTACTTGAATTCGAGGCTGTTAATGTCTAAAAGTAGTAGCTGATAATTTCACATGCGTAATAGAGGAACTACTGCAGAAGCTGAGATTGGCAGTCTTTGAAACTTAATTTCTCACTAAATGTAGTCATAAAAAATTTAAAGAAGTTGGGATATTGAGTGGGAGTAGTATTCCTAGCCAATATCCTTCTTTTAATTACTCAAGGCGTATTAAGGGTGGAGTCATTTGAAAAATATTGAAGTTCATATGGCATTAATCTTTATTTACACACTAGTTCCTCAAGATTAGTATAATGAAACTAAGTATAGTTATTCTCACGAAGACGGTTGGGCCATATTCGCGTTAACATTTCAACACAGGGTAAGTGATGGGGAATTATACGAAATGAAATTATGAATACAACTGTTTTCGTATTCACATTTTAAAAAACTGTAGCTGAGTTAATGGGGTGATGACATATGAGCAAAGGAAGAATTATTTTACATATTGACCTTAATTGCTTTTATGCTTCTGTTGAACAAATTTATGATACCTCTTTAAAAGGAAAGCCAGTCGCAATCGCGGGCAATCCTAAAGAACGTAGAGGTATAATTATTACGTGTAGCTACGAAGCAAGGGCTAGAGGTGTTTATACAACGATGAATGTTGGAGAAGCACGGCGAAAATGCCCTGAGCTCATCGTACGACCTCCAAATTTTGATCGTTATCGGACAGCTTCGAAGTCTTTTTTCAATTTATTAAAGGAATATAGTGAAATTCTCCAGCCAGTTTCAATTGATGAAGGGTACTTGCAGCTACCTATTATCGAGGGGCAAAATGTATTGCAACATGTCCAAGATCTGCAAGAGAGAATTTGGACCGAGCTTCAACTGCCTTGTTCAATAGGCATTGCACCAAATAAATTCTTGGCGAAAATGGCAAGTGATATGAAAAAGCCGATGGGTATTACGGTACTTCGAAAGCGAGACGTGCCAGCAATATTGTGGCCGATGCCTGTAATTGAGATGCATGGAATTGGCAAACGTACAGCAGAGAAGCTGAAAAAGTTAGATATTCAAACAATTGGGGAACTCGCGGTTGCTGATGAATATGTATTAAAGCAAAATTTTGGCATCAATGGTCCACGTATGAAGCAAAAGGCGAATGGCCAAGATGACAGACCTGTGGACCCAGAAGCCATATATGATACGAAAAGTGTAGGGAACTCAACAACGTTGTCACATGACGTGACGGACAGAGATGAATTATATGAAATAATTTCGATGCTTTCTGAGAAGGTTGCTGGAAGATTAAAGGCAAAAAAACTTGCAGGCGTTACCGTAAGTGTTATGATTCGGACTGCTGATTGGGAGACGTATACACGAAGTAAGTCCATGAATAATGCGATTAATGCTAAAGAGGATATTGTTGAGCAAGCATGGAATTTATTTAATAAACATTGGCATGAAGAGCCGGTTAGATTACTAGGTGTTACTGTATCGAATGTCAGTGATATTAAAGAAACGACACAGCAGTTAACATTCTTTAACTTTGAAGAACATGTCAAAGAGGAGCCCATTATTAAACTGGTTGATCAAATTGAGCAGAAGTTTGGAAAAGGCGCCATTATTCGTGGTTCAGATATAGCTAAGCCAGCAGGGAAACACCATACGAATACGAGTTTTAGCAAGGATTTTTGGGATGAACATAAATAATATGTTTGTCCCTTTAATTTTTGGTCAAAGAACAGGGAATTAAAAAACGAATGAGAAAAACTGGATTTTACAGTGGAAATGGTGTTTGTTCTTCCATAGATACAAAATCTATGGATAGATTCAATTGATTGGTGGAAAGGGTGCTCACTCTAGTGGGAAAAGCAGGCAAGTGCTAGCGTGGAAAGTATCAGCTTGTAACGGAAATCAATAGTTTACAATCTAACACCAGAATGACTAAAATAGTGGTTTTATTGTGGATGTGATGTAAATTTCCTTTATTCAATTTTTTACGTAAAAATACACAATAAATGGAATATTTTGATAACATATAATAAAGGTAACTCTTGGTCAGTTCATTAACCGAAAAAAGACTTAAACAAGATGATTGTCGATTGGCATATCTGCAAGTGCAAAGGTTCAAATGATGATGAGTTCGTTATTAGGATAGGGGGGAACAACTTCATGAAAATCATTCGAAAATATAGTTTGTTAATTGGTGGCTTAGGTTTTTCCAATTTAGGAAATTGGATTTACCTTGTAGCGCTAAATTTATTTGTTTGGCATTTGACACAATCACCAGCAGCAATGGCCGGAATTTTTATTGTTGGACCTTTAGCGAGAGTTTTAACAAATTTGGTTGCAGGTTCTTTCATCGATCGTATGAATAAACGTAAGTTAATGATGACAACTGATATTATTCGAGGGATCGTCGTTTTTTGTATGCCATTTATGGAATCTATTTGGCTAATCTATACATTGTTATTTCTAGCGAATATTGCGAGTAGTTTTTTTGGGCCAAGTAGCACCTATTACATTACAAAACTTGTTCCATCTGAAGATAGACAAAGATTCAATGCAGTTCTGGGCACATTTAATTCAGGTTCGTTTTTACTTGGTCCAGCACTAGCTGGTCTCCTCATTATGCTTTTTAATACAACGATTACGATTTGGTTCAATAGCGTTACATTTTTTGTTTGTGCCATATTTATATACTTATTACCCGATGTAGATGATGCTCATGAAACTTTACGGCAACGTATTACCTGGCGTGTGTTAAAAAGTGACTATCAGGCAGTAGTAGCTTTCATCCGCCAACATCAAATATTTATCGCGATTTATTTACTATTCCAATGTGCATTAATGATTGCCTTTGCGCTGGATTCCCAAGAAGCAACATTTATCAAGCAAGACTTAGCTTTATCCGATAGTTTATATGGTGCCTTTGTAAGTATTGCCGGAGCTGGGGCTATATTAGGTGGGATGGTTGCAGCAAGCTTTGCAAAAAAATGGTCTACTCGTTCATATATGGCTTTTGGCTTATTTATGACCATGCTATTTTATACTGCTTTTTATGCTTCAACAACAAGCGTATTGGCGTTTGTCAGTATTGCTTTACTAGGTTTTTTCATGGCATTTTGTAATACGGGGTATGAAACGTTTTATCAGCACAGTGTACCACCTGAATTGATGGGGCGCTTTGGCAGTATCGCAAACATTTTTCAAAGTAGTTTACAAATAATCTTTACATTATTATTAGGTCTATTTGCACAATGGTTTACGCTTCAAATGACTGCAGTTGCTTTCGGTATTCTAAGTATTTTATGTGCAGTTGCATTATACTTTGTACTGTATTCCAAAAAATTCCGATTACAAGTAGAGGAGGAAGCATTATGATTACCTATTCGCTTCGCTGTATTTTTTGTAAGGAAATTTTCGAGGTTATAGAAGGGACAAGGAAATATAAACTATACAAACAAAATATGCAGGGGAAATTTTCCTGCGAAGATTGTGATAGAAAAATTCAGTTCGAGTCAAGGAAAGGTTTCATAGGCAAACTTTAATGACAAATTATGGAAGGTGCCTGGCGCCAAAAAAGTGACACCAAAAAAGTCGAACCTAAAAGAGGATTCGACTTTTTTATTCATTTAAAATAATGGGGATATAGTTTTTTATGTGCGTATATCCAGTCCTTCATTTCTATAATCATTTCTTCGTAGCTAGGTACTTTATATGAAAAATCATTTCGTGTATTGATTAAAGTTTTATCTAAATTTACTAATGACGAGGGGTTAATGGTAATCTGATTATCTTTAAAGTGTTTATTGAATAATTGTAGTAAATCGAACTTATTGATACTTACTGGATTTACGAGATGGTAAAGACCAGTTGTTCCTTCCATTGCTGCTCTTTCCATTGCTTTAGCTAATGTCAGGGTTGTGACACCCGTCCAAATGGCACCTGTATAACCGTTAATGGGACCATTTTGTTTCATAAACCAATTAAATAGTCCAATACCATGTTCTTTCAAATCAGGACCGATGATGGAGTTTCGGAATGTTAAATGCCGAGGACTGTCAATTTCCCCTAATCCCTTTGTGCGGTCATAAAAGGTTTCACCGTCTCGGATACTGTTTTCACTATAAGGTGCTGCTTTTCCTGAAAACACACAATCTGTACTCATATGAAATAGCCTTGTCTGCGTTTTTTTTAGGAAAGCAGTAATGGCATGTGGTAAAAAGCTATTTAGATAGACAGCTTTTGCACGGTTATCATCACACGCTTCATTTAAAACGCCAATGCAATTAATAATAACATCATAGTTATCTAGCAGTAGTTGTTGTAAAAAAGTAGAATCTGTAATATCACCAGTTATGCTTTTTCCATAGGGAAAGGCTGATCTTGAATAGGTTGTGACTTCATGCCCCCGCATACTTAAAAATAAGGAAATGGTATGCCCCGCCATCCCCGTTGCACCAAGAACTAAAAATTTCAAGGTTTTCCTCCCGTCCAGTTATGTAGTTCTTCTTGAATGCGCGAGAGCTTTAATAATTTTTCCTTTATTTCTTGTATGGAAAGGATTTTTGTATTATTTGAGTTATATTCATCTGTTAAAGTGATTTTAGGAGAGCCCTCATCAAGGTATTTACCATAATTTAAATCGCGATTGTCTGCTGGGATTTTGTAAAAATTACCAACGTCAATCGCTTTAGCCGCTTCTTCCTTTGTTAATAGTACCTCATATTTCTTTTCTCCATGGCGTGTACCGATAATTTGAATGTTATTTTGAGCTTGGAAAATTTCCAGCAGTGCTTGTGCTAAATCCTCAATGTATGCTGAGGGAGATTTTTGTACCATGATGTCCCCGTTATCCGCATGTAAGAAGGCATATAATACTAACTCAACTGCTTCATCCAAGCTCATCATAAAACGCGTCATTGTTGGATCAGTAATAGTTAGTGGTTTCCCAGTCTTAATTTGTTCCATGAATAAGGGAATGACAGAGCCGCGAGAAGCCATAACATTACCATATCTCGTTCCGCAAATTAAAGTTTTATCGGCGTGAACCATCCTTGATTTGGCGATGAATGTTTTCTCCATCATTGCTTTCGAAATGCCCATTGCATTGACAGGGTAGGCGGCTTTATCAGTAGAAAGACAAATGATTTTGCGAACGCCTGCTTGAATAGCTGCAGTCAATACATTTTCAGTGCCAAGAATATTTGTTTTGACAGCTTCAAGTGGGAAAAACTCGCAGGAGGGAACTTGCTTAAGGGCAGCTGCATGGAATACAAAATCTACATTATACATGGCATTGTGAAGGCTTTGGATGTCACGAACATCCCCAATATAAAACTTGATTTTGTTATTCTGATATAAAATACGCATATCTTCTTGCTTTTTTTCATCTCTTGAGAAAATTCGAATTTCCTTAATATCTGTATTTAAGAACCGTTGTAAGACGGCATTGCCAAATGAACCAGTGCCTCCAGTTATTAATAATATTTTATCTTTAAACATCGTATTGTATTTTACACCTCCTTATTACTAAGCCTACGCCTATTTCAAACCTCTTAAATGTAAATCGTATTCAGAATTTTCTCTTGGGAAGTTGTACCAATATGCTAATAGATCTGTGTATTTGCATGTAGGATTTTTGATCATTAATGCGCAATTAAAGTCCCAATCTCCCGCAATATCTTTTCTTTTCGTAAACTTTGCATCACCTATGAAACTTCTGCGGATAATTTTAAACTGTCCAGGTAATGAATAACGATTCGTTTCGTTTTTAATAAATGTATAACCTGCTTTTGTTAACATGTTGTAGTAATAAATATCAAATTGACCGTCCACTTGTATCAAAACATCTGTAATGGCCGGTAAATAATGATCATCACTATCAATGATGGCTATATAATCGCCCGTTGCTTCTGCGATGCATCGATTATAGGAATCACTAGCACCTATATTAGTGTGGTTGATTAATATTTTTAACGAAGGACAGTTTTTTTGATATTCTTGTAAAATTGCTAACGTCTTGTCGGTTGATCCATCATCACAAACGATAATTTCGTAGGCATATTCTTTAGGTATACTATCGAGCATTGTTAATATCCATGCTTCACTATTGTAAGCAGGAGTTAAAAAACTAATATTCATGAGTAAGAACCCTCAATTCTTTAGGCATTTAAAGGCTTTAATGGCCTCTGTTTTTAGGGCGAAGTTATAACCACCTTAATGGTAATAAACAACACAAAGACTTTCTTTTTACAATATGCATAGAATGATTTGTTCGGTAGGCTATTGTTTATTTTGAAATAAGAGATTTGAAATTATAGATGTAAGGCAAAAATGAGGCAATTTTGAAGGGAGAATATCATATAAAGCGATCTTTAACAGCCTAACTATATTTATACGAAGCAGGGGATATACCGATAAATACCAAATTACGCACCTTATTTTCGGAGGCGGCATATGTTATATATATAGTTTTTTAAAGGGGGATACAATGTCAAAAAAAATAGCATTTATTTGTAGTGTGGAATCGTATAAGCTATCTGACGCACATATGTTTAAAGACCTTTGTCTTGTTCCTATATTACTAGGCGAATACTTAGGTTATGATGTCACCATTTTAACAACTGAAATGAATGAAACTTTACTCAAACAAAGCTTTCCTACGGTAACTTTCCATCATATTCCTTTCGAAGCTGATTATGTTGCCAATATGAATGCCTACTTAATCGAACATGCACAAGAGATTGATATCGCATTTGCAATTGGACCATATCCATCGTATTTATCCATACTAAAGACCTATAAAAAATTCAACCCAAACGGTAAAATCTATATGAAGCTGGATGTGAATCGATTTTGGTTAAGTCGATTAAAGACTTACCCTTATTTCACGGAATTGCTACAACTTTGTGATGTCCTTACATCTGAAAGTGAATCCATTCAAAAGTCTATTCAACAATTTTTGAATCTAGACATTAAACATATACCAAACGGTTTTTATGAATTTTTCCCCACTGACCCAGTTTCTTTTAGCGAGAAAAAAAATAGAATATTAACAGTTGGTCGATTAGATGCTCCTGAAAAACAAATTCTACTTGCTGTCAAAGCATTTTTAGCCGCTGAGCTCACCGATTGGGAATATCGTTTAGTTGGTCCAATGTCTGAGGACTTTAGCAAGGAGTTACACACACTTTTAGAAGGGAGCCCGTTCGCTTCCAAAGTAACGGTATTAGGACCCATTTATGATAAAGTTCAGTTAGAGGATGAGTATAGGCAAGCTAAAATTTTTTGCCTCACATCGTTAGTAGAATGTTATGCACATGTATTTGCTGAGGCAGCGAAGAATGGGTGTTATATCGTTACGACGGATGTTGATGGCGCTGCTGATATTACCCATCATCAACGCTTTGGTACAATCCATCCAACGCATGATTGGGAAAGTGTGGGACGGACATTACAGCAAGTAACGAAGCAGGACGCCTTACTGGCAGAAACATGCGCGCACCTTCAAGCATTCGCTAGAGCAGAGTTAAACTGGAAGCATATTGTACAGAAGGTTGCCGATTATTTAAAAGAGTAACCATGAAAAAGTGTATATTTGCTAGAAATTGAGAATTATTCTTTCCTTTATGCCATTATTTCCTTTATAATGAAAACTAGCTTCATAATTTTAGACAATGATGGGTAGACACAAGGGGAGAATGGCATGGAAATACTTCAAGCAACAATGCATGAACTAGAGGAGCTTACAGTGCTTTTTGATGAATATCGCCAATTTTATGGGATTGAGTCAGATAAAAGCAGTGCGAAAGCATTTTTACAACTTCGAATGGCCTTAAAAGAATCAGTAATTTTTATAGCAGTGGAAAATGGTAAAACAATTGGCTTTGCACAATTATATCCGACATTTTCTTCTATTGCTTTACAGTGTGCGTATATTTTAAATGATATCTATGTAACGGAAGATGCTAGAGGCCAAGGGGTGGGCAAGGCATTGATGAAAAAGGTATTTCAATGTTGTGAGCAGCAGCATGCTCGTTATGTGACGTTGCAAACGGCAACAGATAATGTAAATGCACGTAAGCTATATGAAAAGCTTGACATGATGCAGGATCAATATAGTAACTATGTGAAATATTTCAGTTAAAAAAAGTATCTCGTCCATCTCGGATGAAGATGCTTTTTTTGTGCTCAGCATGGTAATGGGGATAGGGAGCAAGTGCGGTACCACGAATAGTGCGTAGTGGTTAGCCAAGCGCTAGGGTGTTCGGGGTGACATGGAAAGGGAGGGGAAACAGGCAGCAAATCTTGGGTTTGGAACACGAACATATTCTTGGCTAGGTATACTGGTCGAGTGTGTGTAAACTTTATGTGGAATGATGAGGCAGAAATCTTAGCCTATTTTAGTGTAAAGACTATGGAATCAGTGTCATTTGCTTTCTATAAGCGTGAATCCAGGATGCTAGGCTTGAAGAGCTTAAAAAATCCCCTAGATTTTTTACATCTAGGGGACAATTCTTCACTTACTAATTGTGATGGAAAATATCGTGGACATTTCATAGTAACTTAGAAGTAAAGGAGAATCTAAAAGAGTGCTTCTACAATACTAACTTCTATCGAAATTTCGGTCCTTCTACCAAGTTTATATTTTAGTCCAAATAGTTATAGCTTATTTTATTTCAAGTGTATAGGGTTGTGTACTAGCTTTGCCATCTACTTCACTTACTTCAACATAGTAGGTTCCTTTGTCTAGTTCGACTGTACCTACTTCAGGATCTTCAGCTCCATAAAGATCTAAGGTTTCTACTGTTTTTCCTTTTGCATCAATAATACGGATGACGCCATCGAGTGCTTTTTCAGTTTGTAGAGAGAAGAACACATCGCGCTTGCTGTCGTTGGTAAATTCAAAATAGTCTTTGTCACCAAATGGAACACCTGCATTAAGGTATTGAGTTGCTACCCATTTACCGTCTTTTTTTGTAAGGTGAGTTGGCTTTGTTGGTATGCCATTGACTAACTCGGAATCTGCATCTTCATCTACTCTATTATGATCAAACATAGTTAAAGTATATGGTTGCAGCGATACTTGCCCAAGATTCGCTCCATTCACAATAATAAAATAACCGCGATCCTTTTTCGCTTTAAATGAAGTATTCACATCTGTTGTGCCAGAAATACCGAGTAGTAATTCAATTATGTTTTCACCTTGCCCAAATGGAATTTCTGTTTCCATTTCCTTTGGATCGATTTCCATATTACCATTGGTGTCTTCAATAATAGAACCTGAAAATTTCAATTCTTTTTGAAGCTCTTTAGGTAATTGATTTAGCTGTTCATTCGTAAATGGTACGGAAGAAACAAGAAGACTCATGACTTCATCTTTGCCTCGTTGTTTATAATAGTAGAAATCAGTATCATCTTTATAAATGAGATGATCTTTATAAGTGCTACCAGGTTGAATCGTTTGAGCATTTATTGGTGTATTATTATCTGTATTATTATCTGTTGGAATATCTGCCATTTTACTTGTTTTTAGTGTATATGGTTCAGAAGAACGGTCACCATAATTGGCTACACTTACAACATACGTTTTGTCCTTTTTCAAGGCAATAGTTTTGGCTTCATTTTCATCAGTTGTTGTTCCAAGAAGTAATCCGATTAATCCCAAATCATTTGTTAAAGAAGAAACGGGTAATAATTCATTTGTTTCCTCATCATACTCAAATATAGTTCCGGTTGGTGCTTGGTTCATGCCTTTATTAATATGGAAACCATATACGGCATCTTCTTTTGCTTTAAACAAGAAGTAATCTTCATCATTTTCTGTTTGGAAGTATGCTTTTTGGTCTACGCCAATATCAAAACGAATCGCTTTCTCCATAATGACATCCACATCTTCTAGACCACCCATACCACCTGGATTCATGAACATATTCATTAAATCATTTATCTGATTATTTTTTTTAGCTTCATATGGAGTTACAGGTAAAAGATCATTTTGTACGTCTTCTTCTAGTATTTCCTCTTTTAGTGGAAGTCCGTCTTCATCTTCAGGCAAGGTAATGACTTCTCCTTTTAATGTGTAAGGAATCATTGACTCACTTATAATCTCTTGCACTTCAAAGCCCCCACTAAAGAACATGTCTAGTGAAAAATCGTTACTGCTGTCATTTGAAACGCTTAGTACATACTCTTCATCAGGCATAGCATCGACGATAAGGCTTACTCCCTCTCCTTTATCCATGCTGTAGGCTGTTTGAATTGGATAAGCCCCTGCTGATTCCTCATCATTTAGTTCCTCTGTCGGTACATTACTTACGTCTTCTTTTAAATAAAGTTCCATGGATGCTGTAATACCTGGGATACCCGATAAATCAAATTTTAGTGTTGTTGGTTCTTTTACTGTAAATGTAAAATAATCTTGGTCACTTTGTTGATCTGTAGAAAGTAGGGTATAGTTTTTCCCTGCTGTAGTGAATGGGAATTGTTTAATATTCTCCATATTGTTCATATCTAATGAATCAATTGGTAATTCCTTTGTTGTTTGAGCTGTAAAGACGTAGTTAGATTCGCCCTTTAAACTATAGCTGCCATTATGATCTTTTACGCCAACAAGAAGGGTTCCTTCTTGATCTGCTTTAAATAGATATCCTTCTTGCTTTCCGACACGGACATCATTGACGTTGATTGGTTGTACTTCATCTTTATGTCCTTTAGGGTAGAAGTATAAATCAAATGCATAGTCGAATTTGTTTGCACCTTTTAATGTTAGTTGAGCATATTCATTTGTTTCTAAATCAACCTTGTACCATTTTTTTTCATCAGGCTGCTTGAATTCACCTTTTTCTGTATTCAGTACAGTCTTTTTAAGTTCTTTTGCGTTTTTCATTCGCTCATCTTTTGATTCTAAATACTGTTTAGGTAGATTTTTTAAATCAAACTGTAATGCTTTTACAGGATCGACAAGACCATGGCCATATGTAAGATCATAGCCTTTCTCGCCTAAATCCTTTGCGGTCATTTCCAGAATAGCTTCAATTTCATGGGGCTTTAAATTTGGGTATTTTGATTTTAGTAGGGACGCCACACCTGCAACAACGGGAGAGGCCATTGATGTCCCGCTAAATTTTACAAAGGATGATCCTTTTTTCTCATCATGAACAGTACTGTATACTTCTTCACCTGGAGCTACCACATCAACAGATGGACCGTAATTTGAATAGCTTGATAGTTTATTTCTATCATTCGTAGAACCTACACTAATAACGCCTTCGAAAGAAGCAGGGAAGGAGTAATTATCTGTCGATTCATTGCCAGCCGCAGCTACAACGGTAATTCCCTTTTCATTCGCTTGCTGAATAGCTTCCTTCATTAATGGAGATTCTCCGTAGCCGCCAAGGCTCATATTAATAACATCAGCGCCTTGCTCAATGGCGTAAAGGATTCCTTGTGCAATGACGAAATCATTGGCTCCGTCTTTTCCGTTGAATACATCAATTGGAAGAAGCTTGGCTTTTGGATTAACCCCATGTCCACCGATCGCATTATCTTTTGCTGCGCCAATAATTCCAGCTACATGTGTACCATGGTCACCAGCATAAGTAGTATTGGCAGGTGCTGCTGCATTATAGGGTGGAAGCACTTGAGATTTTAAATCTGGATGTTTAAAATCCACACCAGAATCGATAACTGCTACCTTCACCTCATGATCGCCTGCTAATTCTAGCGCCTTATCAATTTGAAGCAGATTTAAATGATACATATCCTTTTTCTTTGGATCTTCTCCTGTACCAAAGGCATGATAGACGTAGCTAGGAGATACATTTTTAACCCCTTGTTGCTTTGCATAATACGAAACTGCTTTTTCTAATGTTACTCCCTTGCTAAGTTGGATAACATCGTAGCCTAATGAAGGGATAGAGCGGATCACTTTTGAGCCAATTTTTTTATGAACATTCTTAGCAAGACCTGAATGCTTGATAATAATTGTATCCTGACTGATCCATTCCTTTTGATTGTTGAATTGCTTTAACGCTTGTTCCTGATTGCTAGCGACCTTCGCTGTGTTTTGTGGCGCTTCTGCAAAGGCAGAGGCAGCGGGAACCATTAGTGCTGCAGACGATACTACAGCCATTGATTTTTTAATCCAGTTTTTCAATTGTTTTCTCCTTTAAGTGTTTTAATGTAAGTCACAACTATATTACGATTGGAAGATAGAAAAGTTTCATAATATAAGGATATAAGTAAATATTTTTCCAAGATTTTCGATTTCTATTGTTTGTTTTTTCATCTATGATAAATAATGCATCAGCATATGAATAATAGTAGAAAGGGAGGAAGGTCGAACACCTCCTGCAACCAAAAAAAGAGTCTCTATCTACAGCGAGATACTGAATCACTGTCCCTCAGACTTCATGGAACTGCTAGTAACAAAAACGTACAGTAAGAGATTAACCTTCTACAAGATTTGTGCAATCGATTCGACCACAAGTGAAAAGTACACAACAATAGAGCAAGAAAAGCTATTTTTCTAAAATATTATTTTAAAGCTGTTCAATAAGTCTTTGTAAATCTTCCTTCGAGCGAGGTATTGATATGTTTTTGTCAAATAGTTTTTTATGTTGTAAGGCTAACGCCATTTCAAAAACCCATGGCCGCCCAAGATGGGCCCGATCAAGTAAATCCTCCTGATAAAACAAGGCTACTGGATCGCCATTATAAATAATTTTCCCAGCTTCCATTACGATTATTTGATCTGCCCATTCATAAGCGAGTGAAAGGTCATGGGTTGCTAGTAAAATGGTTCTTTCACCATCTTCTAATTTGGCTAAGTATTGTAAAACTTGTGCAGCATAATAATTATCAAGTCCTGCCGTTGGCTCATCTAATAATAATACGGATGGTTCCATTGCTAAAACACCTGCCATCGCCACACGTTTTTTCTGCCCTACACTCAAAAAGTGAATGGGCTTATCAAGTAGTGTTGCAATTTCAGTTTGCGCTACGGCCCATGCTATTTTTTCTTCAACTTTTTCTGCAGACCAACCAAGATTAAGCGGCCCAAATGCAATATCCTGCATCACTGTTCCAGAAAAAAGCTGATTATCTGCATCTTGAAACACAATCCCAACCTGTTGCCGTAATGCCTTTAAAGCTTTCCTGCCATAATAAAGTTCTTTGCCACAAAATGCTATACTACCAGTGGTTGGTTTTAAAATGCCATTTAGATGCTGAAATAATGTTGATTTTCCTGCACCATTATGACCAAGTAAAGCGATTTTTTTGCCTTTTGGAATTTGGAGTGTAATATCTGTTAAAGCATAGGTTCCATCTGCGTAGGCGTAGGATAATTGTTTTAATTCAAAATATAAGCCTGTTGTCATCTGCAAAGCCCTCCATAAATGATGAGGAATATAATAATAACAGCAATACCTAGCCAGTTTTTCCTGCTAGAGGTAAAATTCTCTTGCCAATAGACGGTTTCACCACCGCGTGCTTGCATGGCATTGTTAAGCTCACGACTTCGTTGAAACATCTCTGCAAATAACGCTGCAATCAGCATTGAAATTGAACGTAACCATTGCATAGGGGAGCGGAAACCTAATCGAGCCTGCTGGGCAAGATGAATTTTTTGCATACTGTCTAAAAAAATAAAAATAAAACGATATGTTAATTCTACTAGCTCGACAAATAGAACGGGAAGCCGCCATTGTCGTAGAATATGGCAAATAGATTGTACCGATGTCGTAAGAATTAAAAAATACAAACAGCTAATACTGCCAAGTACGATGAAAAAAAGTTCTTGTGCTGTCATCAAACTTGCAGTACCTATAAAAATAGTCCATGTTTTCAGCTGTAGTGCCCAGATATGTGAAGGTATAACACTTGCTGATGGCGCAATAGACAATATTATCGACACTAAGCTAGTCAACAGAAAAAAACCTGGTAACAGTAATAACTTTGCATAATACGTAAAGGGAATTCTTGCACCTAAAATGATAAAAGCACTCATCACAATAAATGTAATGAGTGAAATAAGTTCATCCCTCATGATAAGCGACAGCAGTAGAAGACCAAGAGAAAACGTCATTTTTTCTAGCGGATGAACAGACGCTAGTTTGTTCATGCAAGCATACTTATCAATGAGTAACATCGCTTAACCTTCTTTGTGTTTGCCACGCATATAGCCGATAAAATAGCCGATAAAACCAGCACCAATTGCGGCTTGAAGCACGAATAATAGGCTCTCAATTTCACCACTTGGTGGCTCCCAAAAACTTTCAAACCATGGCTGGTACTGAGCGTTAATTTCACCAATTGCGACTTCAGCCTCACCGTCAGCTCCACCGAACTCTGCTCCTTTTTGTACGAACAGCGGAATGATTGCCAATAGCACAACAATAGCTAAGAGTAGTAAATTTTTTTTCATGTCAATGTGCCTCCTTTGCTGAGAAAACACGTAAAGCTTTTAATTCACTGACATTATATTTTTTTAAGAAATTCATGACGATGACTGTTAAAATCCCTTCGCTAATGGCAAGTGGAATTTGTGTCAATGCAAAAATACCAGAAAATTTTGTGAATGAAACCATAAAGCCTCCAACTTCTGAAGGGAAGGCCAGTGCAAGTTGGACAGAAGTCACAACATATGTACCTAAGTCACCAAGCATTGCTGCAAAAAATACGGCAAGTGAGAACGATAGGCCAATCTTTTGAGAACCTTTAAAAACAAAGTACGCGATAAAAGGTCCTACTATAGCCATCGAAAAGGCATTTGCACCCAATGTCGTAATGCCGCCATGCGCTAACAGTAAAGATTGGAATAATAAGACGATTGTTCCAATTACGCTCATTGCCAATGGACCGAATAATACAGTTCCTAAGCCAACTCCAGTTGGATGTGAACAACTTCCTGTTACAGAGGGGATTTTAAGTGCAGATAAGACGAATGCAAAAGCACCTGAAAGACCGAGTATCATTTTTGTTTCGGGATTTTCATCGATTGTTTTACGAATTGAACGTAATCCTAAAATAATAAATGGCATGGCTACGATCCACCAGAAAATCGCCCATTCAATCGGCAGAAATCCTTCCATGATGTGCATGGCAAATGCTCGATTTGGCACGAGTAAAAATGCTAGTAAGAAATAACTAAGCTTCCAACAAGAAAATTTCAAAATAGCTCCTCCTTAAAATAAAATTTAGAATGTAGCGTGCGCAATAAAAAAGCACTTTTCCGATGTAGGAAAAGTGCATAGCTGAAAAAGCAAATAGAAATTATCATCTGCCAAGCCGCACACCTATCCTCGTAGGTTGAAACGATCACGTATTTTTCGGCAGGTCTCCTGGCTTTAGTTCAACATTTTATAGGCCTTCCCATCCTTTGGACAGTGACATAATCTATAAAACTCCCTAGTACAGTGGCGGGACCGCGCCGGACTTGAACCGGCTTCCCTTTTAAGCAAAATGACTACACTTCGCACCGAAAAAAGATGAAGTTGTGAGATTTCACGACAAAGTGTAACATGATTTTCCATAAATATGCTATCTCTTTTTATAAAAAATATTTTTAATTGAGCTTCATTCTAGAAAATTCTGATAAATCATAGAGTAACACCACATTTTTGCATGAAATATTTGTTGAAATTTTACTAAAAATTTCACAAATTAAAAAAGAATTGTTGAAATTTATAAATAATAAGCTATGATAGAAACAGTTTTCTATTACGTTTTTAGACAATTAAAATTTCATATAGATACATCTATAAGTGCTCGAGATAATTCGAGATAATAGGGAAATCGGTGTGAATCCGATACAGCCCCCGCTACTGTAATAGCTGATGAAATCGCAAATGCCACTAGTATCACTTGGGAAGGCGCGAAAGTAAAAAGAAGCTTAAGTCAGGAAACCTGCTTAGTTGATGGCATACAAACTTTTCGGAGGGAGAAGTTGAAGCGAGAGCGAGTACTTATATTTATTCGTTTTTATTTGGCTTCTACAAGACCTTTACTCTTCGTTTAGAGTGAAGGTCTTTTCTTTTTCCTAGTCGCAAATGAGGGGAGCAAGACAATGACAACTTGGAACTTAGACGGAATGAAAACGCATCTTTTTATTTGCAATGGCAGTAGCTGTATGCATAAAGATGGCGAAGAAATTACCCAAGCAATACGTAATGAAATACAGGTACAAGCACTTGATAAGGAAATACATACGACAAGAACACGCTGCAACGGCAGGTGTAAGGATGCTTGTGTTGTCATCGCCTATCCACAAGGAAACTGGTATCGTGTGCCAACGACAGAGCATGCGAAGGCGCTCGTGCAAGACTTACATCATGAGTCTTTACATAGTGAACATGTGTTCACACTGCGTGAAGGTACGTTACAGCGTACACCACAAACAACAGCTATTAAAGGCATTGAAAAGGTGAAAGAGGGGGAACAAAATGGCGCAAAAAGGTAAGATTTTTGTTGTGGGCTTTGGCCCCGGGGATTTTAAACATATAACAACAAGAGCTGTAGAAGCACTGCAACAGAGTGACTTTATCATCGGCTATAAAACGTATGTGGAGCTCATACAAGATTTAGTGACTGCCAAGTCGATTGTTAGTACAGGAATGACCGAAGAAGTTTCGAGGGCGCAGGAAGCTGTGCGTCAGGCAGAGGCAGGTAATATCGTGTCTGTCATTTCCAGTGGTGACTCAGGCGTGTACGGGATGGCGGGGCTCGTCTATGAGGTATTGATAGAGCTTGGCTGGACCGAAGCAACTGGTGTTGAAGTGGAGATTGTGCCTGGTATTTCTGCGATTAATTCGTGTGCCAGTTTACTAGGTGCGCCGATTATGCATGATTCTTGCACAATTAGTTTAAGTGACCATTTAACACCATGGAATTTAATCGCTAAACGGGTGGAAGCAGCAGCAATGGCGGATTTTGTGATTGCACTTTACAACCCGAAAAGTGGTCGTCGTACACGCCAAATCGTCGAAGCACAACGTATTTTACTAGAATATCGATCTCCCGATACACCGGTGGGGCTCGTAAAAAGCGCCTATCGTGATCGCCAGGAGATTACGATGACCACACTAGCGGAGATGCTTGAGCATGATATCGGGATGCTCACAACTGTTATTATCGGAAATTCATCTACATTTTTCTATGACAATAAAATGATTACACCGCGTGGCTATCAACGAAAATATACGCTTGGAGATGAAAAACAGCCACTACGTCCACATCAACGTCTGAAAGAAGAAAATGAACCGTGGGCGATGAATCAACAAACGGGAACAGCGCGTGCTGATTTTGCGGCAGACCCGAATGCAGGACGTAGCAAGCCCAGTTTAGCGATTACACCTGTGTCAACGCTAAATAAATCATCTCTTGAAATGGCTGCAACTGCACTTGCAATGGTAAAAGGGACAAGTGCTGGGCATGTCACATCTAAACTTGTCCAACAAAAGATTGAATCCATTTTTGAACTTGCCGTTAGTCCTGGGGTGGCTAATAAGTTTTTCACGCCGCAACAAATGACGGCTTTAGCTGAAGTTGTTGGGGAAGAAGGAACGATGGAGTATACACCGGACCATCAAATTCATTTGAAAATTCCAACATCTGAACCCGATAAAATTTCAGCAAAACTACGTGAAGTGGGCTTTTTGTTAGCTCCAATCGGCGATGTACTGTCATTAAAAGCATGTGATTTCTGTTATGGAGAGAAAGCAGACTCTATTCCATATGCCGAGGAAATTCAAGCAAAACTAGGTGGCTTAGCATTACCGAAAACGCTAAATATCGGCTTTAACGGCTGTGGTATGGCATGCTACCGTGCAGTGTTTGATGATATTGGTATTGTCTATCGTAAAAGTAAATTTGATGTCTTTATCGGTGCTAAACCAGTTGGGCGTACAGCGCATGCGGCACAGCCTGTGGTAGAAGGGTTAGAGCCAGAACAACTTGTTCCACTTATAACAGACATTCTTGAAGAGTACAAAGCCAATGCGCATCCAAATGAACGCTTGTTTAAATACTTCAAACGTGTGAAAAAAATATTGCATTTTACGTATCAAGATATGTCTTCAAAAATAAAAGTAGAGCCAGCTCCGTGCGGCGACTAGTGAGGAGAAAAGAGATGAAAGCTATTTTATTTGTCGGCCATGGTAGCCGTTTAGCAGCAGGAAATGATGAGGTACGCACATTTATTGAGCAAATGACTCCTCGGATTGATGACAGCTTTTTAGTTGAAACTTGTTTTCTGGAATTTGCTTCGCCAAACATTGAAGAGGGCATTACGAATTGCATACAAAAAGGTGCAACGGAAGTGCATGTTATACCAATTATTTTACTGCATGCTGGACATTCAAAGATGCATATTCCAGCAGAAATTGAGCATGCACGCGAGCATTACCCAAACATCACTTTCACATATGCGCAAACGATTGGCATTCACGATGAAATTTTTGCCATTCTAGAAGACCGCCTTGAAGAGATTGGGTTCAATGCACAAGAGGAGCATAAAGATACGGCAGTGCTGTTAATTGCGCGTGGCGGTAGTGATCCTTATGCCAACGGTGATTTTTATAAAATTACTCGTTTGCTTTGGGAAAAGCTACCGGTACCAATCGTGGAAAGTGCTTTTATGGGCGTAACAGATCCACGCGTGGACGCAGGCATTGAGCGATGCGTCAAGCTTGGTGCGAAAAAAATTATTATGTTACCGTACTTTTTATTTACAGGCATTCTGATGGAACGAATGCAGGGCATGTGCCAACAATTTAATGACAAATATCCTGACTGTGATATAGAAATTGCCAATTATTTTGGCTATCATGAGCGTCTACAAAATGTGCTGTTAGAACGTATAGAGCAAGCGGTGAATGGTACTTCTACTGGTATGCAAGATTTAGAAAATTACCGTGCTTATGCTGCGGTGCATGGTCATGCGCATCATCATCACCATCATGACCATGATCACGACCATGGCCACCAACACGACCATGACCACCACCATCACCATGAAGAGGAGTCAGTGAAATGATTTTCATGTTAGCAGGCACTAGTGATGCAAGGAATCTAGCGCTGGAATTGCAGTCTGCGGGTCATCAAGTGACTGCAACCGTTGTCACTGATTCAGCAGCTTCGAGCCTTACAGAAGCTGGTCTTCCACATTTAGTCGGTCGCTTGACGGCTGAAGAAATGGCGACAATTTTACTGGAAAAGGGCTATCAACTTGTTGTAGATGCCTCACACCCATTTGCTGAAGAGGCTTCTAAAAATGCGATGGTAGCAGCTGAAAAAGCAGGTGTACCTTATATTCGCTATGAACGTGCCCATGAGCATTACGCACATCCTCTCATAACGGTTGTGAAAGATTATGAGCAAGCTGCACAACTAGCAGCAGCAAAACGCGGTGTCATTATGTTGACAACAGGCAGTAAGACGCTAGCGACGTTCACCAAAGTATTGCAAGGACTGGAAAATACACGTGTTATTGCACGTATGCTTCCTCGTCTCGATAATATGGAAAAATGTGAGGCACTTGGTGTGGCGCAAAGAGATATAGTGGCCATTCAAGGACCGTTTTCAAAAGAATTAAACGAAGCCCTTTTCCGTCAATATGATGTCACATTGATGATTACGAAAGAAAGCGGCAAAGTTGGTTCTGTTGATGAAAAGCTTGAAGCCGCACTTGCTTGTGGCATAGAAACGATTTTAATTGCTCGACCAAATATACAATACGGCCAACAGTATTCCACATTCGAGGATATACTACGGGCTGTTCACAACACACTTTAGGAGGCAATTCACATGGATTTTAAAACAGATTTCAAACCTTTAACAGTAGACCCAGATAAAATTTATGATTACAGTTTCGCAATTATTGCAGAGGAAATGGGCGACCATAACTTCACAGAAGATGAGTGGAAAGTTGTACGTCGTATTATTCATGCATCTGCTGACTTTGAGTTAGGCCGTAGTGTCATCATCACACCAGGCGCATTAGAAGCTGGGGTTAAGTCTATCTTAGCAGGACGTCATGTTATTGCTGATGTCCAAATGATTGAAAGTGGTTCAGGGAAAAAACGTTTCCAAAAGCATGGCGGGGATTTACACTGCTATATTGCAGATGAAGATGTTTCAGTTGAAGCCAAAAAACAAAATACAACACGTGCCATTATTTCGATGCAAAAGGCTACAAAACTACACGAAGGCGGTATATATGCCATTGGTAATGCACCGACAGCATTACTAGAGTTAATTCGCTTAATTAAAGAAGGTTTAGCAAAACCGGATCTAATTATCGGTATGCCAGTTGGCTTCGTTTCAGCGGCTGAGTCAAAAGAGGAGCTATTAAAGCTAGAGGGTATTCCATATATTACAAATGTTGGCCGTAAAGGCGGTAGTACAGTGACGGTTGCCGCATTGAATGCCATTTCTATTTTAGCGGACGAACAGGCAAAAAAATAATGGAGCGGAAGCCAAAAAAGGATCCCAAGGACATGCGTCACGGTTATACAACGGGAGCCTGTGCAACTGCTGTTACAAAGGCTGCATTACTAGCACTAATTACAAATGAAGAACAGGAAACGAGTACCATTCATTTGCCGATAGGACGAGATGCAACATTTACAATTGAAAAATGTACATTTGCTTGCAATGCAGTAAGCTGTGAAACGATTAAGGATGCTGGTGATGATCCAGATGCAACACATAAAGCGCTCATCATTGGCACAGTAAGCTGGGCCGACACACCAGGTATTCATTTAGACGGAGGAATAGGCGTCGGGCGGGTGACAAAGCCCGGCTTACCCGTTGCTGTCGGAGAAGCGGCTATTAATCCAGTGCCACGCAAGATGATACATAATACCGTACAGAGCGTACTTGACGAGTTTCATATTGATCGTGGCGTTAATGTCATTATTTCCGTACCAGCAGGTGAAGAAATTGCTAAAAAAACATTAAATGGAAGGCTCGGCATTATCGGTGGTATTTCCATTTTAGGCACAAGGGGAACCGTCGTGCCTTTTTCGAGTTCAGCCTATATGGCAAGTATTGTTCAAGCCATCAGTGTTGCAAAAGCAGCTGGATGTGAGCATGTAGTGGTGACAACAGGTGGACGCAGTGAAAAGTATGCCATGGCCCAATATCCTGAATTGCCAGAGGAGGCATTTATTGAGATGGGTGATTTTGTCGGCTTTACGTTAAAACACTGTAAACGACTCGGCATAAAGCAAGTATCGCTCGTAGGGATGATGGGCAAATTTTCAAAGGTGGCACAGGGTGTCATGATGGTACATTCAAAGAGTGCAGCCATTGATTTTAATTTTTTAGCGCAATTGGCAGTCGATGTTGGTGCAGATGAAGACACAGTGAGCGCAGTAAGGGAAGCTAATACGGCTTCACAGGTCGGAGAAATTATGGCAGATAAGGGCTATCAGGCCTTTTTTGATCATTTATGTGCGGCATGCTGTTATTCATCCATACATCATACACGGGGCGGCTTGACGCTCGCCACATCGATTTATTCGATGCAGGGACAATTATTAGGAAGGGCTGATGACATTGCATCGATCGATGAAATTAATTGGGATCGGGGATAACGGACAAGAAAGCTTATTGCCACAGTACATGCAGTGGATTGAAAACTGTGAGGTACTTGTTGGCGGTGAACGTGTCCTTGATTTTTTCCCAAGCTTTACAGGAGAAAAAGTTGTCATTAAAGGTGGTCTTTCAGTGCTTGTTGAACGCTTAGCAGCAGAGACACGAAGCACAGTTATTTTAGCATCAGGTGATCCATTATTTTATGGTATCGGTGGTTATTTAGCGAAAAATTTAGACATCGAGGTTTATCCATATATGAGCTCGTTGCAATTAGCATTTTCGAAAATGGGTGAGAGTTGGCAGGATGCCTATGTAACAAGTATTCATGGACGACCAATAAAGGGCTTAGCACAGCGCATTGATGGTAAAAAGAAAATAGCGCTACTCACAGACGCTGAAAATAATCCAAATGCACTGGCACGTTATCTAAAGCATTTTGGTATGACAGAATATCGCGCCTTTGTCGCAGAAAATTTACAAGGCAATGATGAAAAATATGGTTGGTATTCGCTAGACGAATTAGAAACCGTTATATTTTCACCACTGAATGTTGTCATTTTACAGCAAACATCTGCACCAAAACGCTATCCACTAGGCATTGATGATGAAGAATTTTCACAGCGTAAGCCAGATAAAGGGCTTATTACCAAGAAGGAAATTCGTGTGTTAAGTTTACAGGCAATGCAACTCCAAAAAGATAGTATCATTTGGGACGTCGGAACCTGTACCGGTTCAATGGCTATTGAGGCCGGTAAATTGTCACCAGAGGGACAAATTTTTGCAGTGGAAAAAAATGCACCTGATTTAGAAAACTGCATGCAAAACCAGCAAAAATTCCGTGTAGATATTACCGCTATTCATAGTAAAGCACCAGCAGGGCTTGAAAATTTCCCAAATCCGGATGCGATTTTTATCGGCGGCACAGGAGGCGAAATGGTGGAACTCCTACAGTTGTGCTGTACACGGTTGAAACCGCAGGGTCGCATTGTCTTAAATGCAGCAACGATAGAAAATTTATATAAAGCGGTTGAAGCGTTTAAAGCTTGTGGTTTTGCAGTCGAAATTTTGCAGGCCCAACTTGCACGTAGTAAACCTATTTTGGATATGACCCGTTTTGTCCCATTAAATCCGATATATATTATTTCGGCACATCGAAAGGAAGAAAATCATGAGTAATCTTGGTATTTTATATGGCTTAGGCGTAGGCCCTGGCGATCCAGAGTTAATTACAGTAAAGGCATTCCGTGTTATTCAGGAGTCGCCAGTTATTGCCTATCCGAAAAAATTGAAGGGCAGTAAAAGTTATGCGCATCGTATCGTAGATGTGTACATTAACCCAGAAGAGAAAGATATGCTTGGTCTTGTGTTTCCAATGACAAAGGATGAGGCTGTGTTAGAGCGTGAATGGACAAAATCGGTGGAGCTTGTATATGGTAAGCTGCAAGAGGGGAAGGACGTCGCGTTTGTGACAGAGGGCGACCCATTATTATATAGTACGTTCATCCATATGATGAAGCTTATGCAGGATATGCATCCAGAGGTAGAAATTCGTACAGTACCTGGAATTTCTTCATTCAACGGCTCCGCGTCACGACTAGGTATTGCCCTTGCAGATGGTGATGATCGTGTAGCGATTATTCCAGCATATGATAATTATGACGCGATGCGTGAAGCAATTGAAAGTCATGATGCGGTAGTTTTCATTAAAGTCGCAAAAGTTATTGATTTAATGCTTAAAGTACTGCGCGATTTAGATTTACTTGATAAGGCATCAGTTGTAACAAAGGTCACGTCCGATGAGGAAATTATTTGGGATGTGCAAGAATTAGACGGCGTCGATTTAGAATATTTAACATTAATGGTGGTGCGTAAATAATGAAGAAAATTTTTATTGTTGGTGCTGGTCCTGGGGATCCAGATTTAATCACGGTGAAGGGTTTACATATATTACAAACAGCAGATGTTGTCATGTATACAGATTCCTTAGTAAATGAAGACCTAATTGCAAAAGCAAAACCTGATGCTGAGGTTATTCGTACTGCTGGTATGCATTTAGAGGAAATGGTGGCAGTGATGGTAGATCGTGTCAATGCGGGCAAAGTTGTAGCACGCATGCACACTGGTGACCCAGCCATGTACGGTGCCATTATGGAACAAGTCGCATTATTGAAAAAAGAGGGCATTGGCTACGAGGTTATTCCTGGGGTTAGCTCAGTATTTGCAGCTGCGGCGGCCATCGGGGCAGAACTTACTATCCCTGATTTAACACAAACACTTATTTTAACTCGTGCTGAAGGCCGTACACCCGTGCCTGAGTTTGAAAAACTACGCGATTTAGCGAGCCATCATTGTACAATTGCACTATTCCTGAGTGCGACATTAACCAAGAAAATCGTTAAAGAATTGCAAAATGCCGGCTGGGCTGATGATACACCGGTGGCGGTGATTCAACGGGCTTCTTGGCCAGACCAAAAAATTGTGCGCACGACATTAGTTGAACTTGATGAGGCAATGCGTGTAAACGGCATTCGTAAACATGCAATGATTTTAGCGGGCTGGGCATTAGATCCAAACATTCATGATAAAGATGAGTACCGTTCGAAATTATATGATGCTACCTTTACACATGGTTTCCGCAAAGGTGTGAAGACCAGTGATTGAATTGCAAGAGGGCGTTTTACCAGAAGTTGATCAACGCAATCCGTATGCAGTTGTGGCAATTACAAAACATGGTGTACAAATTGGGCGTAGACTGCAACAAACCTTTGCAGCAAGTGATTTATATTATATGAGTAAATTTGAGCAAGGCGACGAAGCAAAAAAGCATATTCAGCTTTTCACTGGTACAGTGCGCTTGCTATTACCTACATTATTTAAACAATATAAAGGCTTGATTTTAATCATTTCACTTGGTGCGGTTGTGCGCATGATTGCGCCAATTTTACAGGATAAGAAGACAGACCCTGGTGTTGTTGTCATTGATGATCGTGGGGAAAATGTGATTAGTGTGCTTTCAGGTCATTTAGGTGGTGCCAATGAGCTTACTCATGAAGTTGCAGCTGCTCTTGGTGCAAACCCAATTATTACAACGGCTTCAGATGTACAAAAAACAATCCCTGTTGATTTATTTGGCGCACGTTTTGGTTGGGTATGGGATAGTGCAGACAAGCTTACGCCAGTAAGTGCCTCTGTTGTTAATGAGGAACATGTCGCAATTGTACAAGAAATTGGTGAACGTGATTGGTGGATGCGTGATAGTCCTATGCCAGAGCAAATCAAAATATATCCATCGACAGAAGCGGCGATAGAGGCGAAACCACATGCAACATTGTTGATTACGGACCGCATCATTGAACCAGTGGAAGAAGTGCTCCTTGAGAATGGCGTGATTTATCGTCCCAAATCGGTGGTGCTTGGTATGGGCTGCAATCGTGCTACTTCTCTTGAAGAAATCGAACATGTCATTGATGAAACACTTGCACAATTAAAATTATCGAAAAAAAGTGTCAAAGCACTCTGCACGATTGATTTAAAGAAAGACGAGCAGTGCTTCCTTGATGTCACAAAGAAATATGACTGGGAGTTTGTCACGTATACGCCAGCACAATTAAATGAAATTAATTTTCCGTCACCGTCAGACACGGTATTTAAATATACAGGTGCATATGGTGTGAGTGAGCCGGCTGCTATGCGCTATGCACAGGTGGAATCGCTCGTGCTACCAAAGAAAAAAGCAGGGAACGCGACGATTTCTGTAGCGAGATTAACATTTTAAGGAGGGCGCCTATGCAAACGAATCGCTTTGTACTTGCCGGAACTGGTAGTGGTGTTGGTAAAACGACGTTTACAATTGGTCTGATGAAGGCATTGCAGGAAAAGGGGAACATTGTACAGGGCTTTAAATGTGGTCCTGATTATATAGACCCAAGCTATCATACAGCTGTGACTGGTCGTGTGTCGCGCAATATAGATAGTTGGATGTTTTCACAGAATGCTGTGCGTGATATTGTGGCACGTGCAAGTATGGATGCAGATGTTTCGATTATCGAAGGCGTTATGGGATTCTATGATGGCAAAAGTCCATTATCTGATGCCGGATCTGCCGCTGATATTAGTGTTATTACAGAAAGTCCGGTCATTTTAATTGTCAATTGCGCAAGTATGGCGCGAAGTGTGGCTGCAGTTGTGAAAGGCTTCCAGTTGCTTTCTGACAAACCAAATATCGTTGGCGTCATTGCGAACCAAGTAGGGAGTGTCGGTCACTACGAGATTGCCAAAGCAGCAATTGAGCAGGAGTGTGGTATTCCTGTCATTGGTTATTTAAAACGTGAAGCAGACATTGATATTCCCAGTCGCCATTTAGGGTTAATTCCTGCTATAGAGCGAGGGGAGCTTGATTCGTTTTTTGACAAGCTAGGCGCTCTAATGGCAGAAACGATAGATTTAGAGCAATTACTTGATTTAACAAAGGCACCTGTATTAGCGGAAACGGGTGATTTATTTGACCAACAGGAAGATCAACATATTCATATTGCGATTGCAAAGGATGCTGCATTCAACTTTTATTACGAAGAAAATCTAGCCCTTCTTCGAGCAAAAGGGGCCACGTTACAATTTTTCTCCCCGTTAGCCAATGAGCCTGTACCACCTGAGGCTGACGGTCTATATATCGGTGGGGGCTTCCCAGAGGAATTTGCCGAAATACTTGCAGGCAATGCTATCGCAAAGAAGTCCATAACTGAGGTTGTTAACAAGGGTTTACCAACCTTAGCTGAATGTGGTGGTTTTATGTATTTGACAGAAGCTATTACCAATAGCACTGGCCAACGCTACGACATGCTAGGTATTATTCCTGGTGAAGTAGCCATGCAAACAAAGCTTGCCGCGCTGGGCTACCGTGAAATTTCTGGCACGCAAGCAAACTTTTTAATCGGTGAGGATGAAGAGGCGAAGGGACATGAATTCCACTATTCAAAGTATAGCGGTGTACATGAAACGCCAGCCTACGAGACAAAAGGGCGCTTTGGCAAAAAACAAGAGGGTTATCAGGCGGGCAATTTAGTTGCTGGCTATACGCATTTTCATTTTGTATCCAATCCAAAGCTTGTCGATAACTGGTTGGCAGCTTGTAAGAAGGTGAAAAATCTTGACTAATTATTTCCCAATTCATATAAATATCGAATATAAAACGGTAGTGATTGTTGGAGGCGGACATGTTGCAACACAGAAGGTAGCGTCCCTGCTACCAGCTAAAGCAAGTATAGTTGTTGTTAGCCCAACATTGCATGATACACTACTTCCACTTGCTCAGGCGGGGCAAATTACATGGCGTGAAAAGGCATTTGAAGCACGTGATTTAGATGATGCATCGCTCATCATTGCGGCAACAAATGATACTAAAGTCAATGAAGCAGTACAGGAAGCGGCCCAGCATTGGCAACTAATAAATCGGGCAGATGCTCAAGGCGAGAGTGATTTTATTACACCGGCTACTGTGCGCCGTGGTCCACTAGTATTGACCGTGTCAACGTCGGGGGCAAGCCCCTCTTTAGCCCGTAAAATTAAAGAAGATTTAGCCGAGCAATTTGACGCAGTCTATGAAGACTATGTTTGTTTTTTACAGCAGGCACGTTTAATGGTTACTGCTAAGTTTGAAAAAGGCGATAAACGACGTGTTGCACTGCAAGCATTGCTTGAGCCAAGCCTACTAGAATGGACACGTAGTGGAGAGATTGATAGACGTGAAGCTTATTTACAACAATTATTGACGGGAGAATCGCGATGAAGGACGGAATAGTGTATTTAGTAGGAGCTGGTCCAGGAGATCCAAAACTTATTACGGTGTATGGACTTGAATGTATTCAACAGGCGGATGTCATTGCATACGATCGTCTTGTGAACCCGAAATTGTTGGAATTTGCAAAGCCAGATGCTGAACTTGTGTACTGTGGTAAATTGCCTGGTAAGCATCATCTTATTCAAGATGAAATCAATGCACTACTTGTTGAACGAGCACAAGAGGGCAAAATTGTCACACGCTTAAAAGGAGGCGATCCATTCGTTTTTGGACGCGGTGCAGAGGAAGCCGAAATCTTAAAAAACCATGGCATATCTTATGAAATCGTGCCTGGCATTACGGCAGGTATTGCAGCTCCAGCATACGCAGGCATCCCTGTCACACACCGCGATTTTGCTACAAGCTTTGCGCTTGTGACAGGACACGGACGTGAGGAAAAAGGCCAAGACTTTTTAAATTGGCCAGCACTGGCAACAGGTATTGATACGGTGGCATTTTATATGAGTGTTGGCAATATTGCCTACATCTCAAGGAAATTAATCGACAATGGGCGTAAAGCAACAACACCAGTAGCCGTTATTGAGTGGGGAACAACTGATAAACAACGCACAATTACAGGTCAACTAGATGACATTGCTGACATCATTGAACGCGAGGGCTATCATAATCCTTCCATGATTGTTGTTGGGGATGTTGTCACTGTTCGCGACAAAATTCAATGGTTTGAAGAGCAAGGATTTTCTTTAACATGATTCTGCACAAGCATGTGCATGAATGACAGCTTTGCATGTGTGTCAGTGGCTCCTATGCCATTGACCTATAGAAAAAAAACTCCGGCAAGTCATTGATTATGCTGGTAAAAAATGAAGTAACAACAAGACGAGTCGGAGAGTATTAGCATTAAGGAGGAACAATCATGACAGTCATCGAAGCGTTAAAAAATCGACGAGCAATTCGAAATTATACAACACAGCCTGTTGAAAAAGAGAAAATTGAACAAATTTTGCAAGCTGCTACATTTGCGCCTAATGACCGTATGCGTGAGCCTTGGCATTTTTATATCTTACAAGGTGAAGCCATGAAGCGTTATGAAGAAATGGCAAACGCTTATTTACAGGAACGCTTTCCAACAAAGCCAAACCTAGTGGAAAGCTCCATAAAGGTTGTTCAAACAACCCCGATCGCAATTGTTGTGACAGCTGACATTGTAGAAGGTGATGCAGATGCAACACAAGACAATGTCTTTGCAGTTTGCAGTGCCATTATGTCCATGTGGTTAGCAGCTGAAGAACAAGGCCTAGGATTTGTATGGCGTACAAGAGGCGTTGGACTTGTCCATGATGCACGTATGCATTCATTTATCGGTGCGAGTGAACATCAAAAGGTAGTAGGGACAATTTTCATTGGCTATCCAGAAGAACAGGCGCTGAAAGACAAGAAGCGTACGCCATTTACGGAAAAAACAACGTGGCTTTAAAGGAGGCATGAAGCATGGCTAGAAAAGGCTTATTTTTAGTCTATACAGGTGAAGGCAAAGGGAAAACGACAGCTTCACTTGGTGTGACGTTACGTGCAGTTGGTCGAGGTTTAAATGTGAGATATCTGCAATTCATTAAATCACCAGAGCGCACATATGGCGAGCAAATTGCCCTTCGAAAGCTTGGCGTGGAAATGGAGCAAATGGGTATAGGTTTTACTTGGACTAAAACACCAGAGGAGCATCGCGTAGCTCTTGCGAAGGCTTGGCAAAAAACAAAGGCAGCATTGCAAGATGAGGGCATTGATTTACTAGTTCTTGATGAGCTAAACAATGCTTTGGCTATTACTAAATTTCCGATTGATGATGTGCTGCCATTAGCTGAAGTCATTGAGGCGATTCAACAGCGTCCTTCAACGATGCACCTTGTGGTAACAGGGCGTAGTGCCAATCCAGCGCTCCTTGCAATGGCGGATTTAGTATCAACAATTGATGCGACAAAGCATTATTATGAAGAGGGCATCCCAGCAGTAAAGGGACTTGAATTTTAATTTAGATGTCCATAGAAATTTGTCAGCTCTAGAGATGTTCCGATAAATAGGAGGATTGTGTTTTATTCAGACGGTGTTTTAGATACTGCCTGAATAAATGAACCTTCTGGATAAGTGATGGGAGGAAAGAGTGTGCCAGCAAAATCAATTATGATTCAAGGAACTGCTTCGGACGTTGGAAAAAGTATGATTTGTACAGCCTTATGCCGTATTTTTTCTGATGCGGGGCTAAAGGTAGTACCCTTTAAGTCACAAAATATGGCGCTTAATTCATTTGTAACGGAGGATGGCGGTGAAATTGGCCGTGCACAAGGTGTACAAGCAGAAGCAGCGCGTGTTATTGCTACCACAGATATGAACCCGATTTTATTAAAGCCAAAGCAGGATATGGTGTCTGAGGTCATTGTACATGGCAAGCATTTTTTGAACATGGACGCGAAAAGTTACCGTAATAAATTTGTGCAGGAGGCGATGCCCATCGTTGAAAAATCTGTACGAACATTACAAAATACATATGATGTGATTGTGCTCGAAGGCGCAGGCAGCCCAGCAGAAATCAATTTAAAGGATCGCGATATTGCGAATATGCGTATGGCCCACTTAGCTGATGCTGCAGTTATTTTAGTTGCAGATATTGATCGTGGTGGTGTGTTTGCGTCAATTATTGGCACATTAGCATTGCTCGATGATGCCGAACGTGCACGCGTGAAAGGGTTAATTATTAATAAATTCAGAGGGTTGCGGGAGTTACTTGATGATGGTATTGAATGGGTGGAACGTGAGACAGGCATTCCTGTATTAGGCGTAGTACCCTACGTAGATGTCAATATTGAGGCAGAGGACTCACTTGCATTATCTTCATTACGCTTTAAAAAACCAAAACCAGGCGAGTTTTTGGTGGATATCGCCATGATTCGTTTGCCTCGAATTTCGAATTTTACTGATGTAGATCCGTTTTTCGATGAACCAGAGGTGGGTGTGCGATTAATTGCAAATGTTGCAGAGCTTGGCACTCCTGATTTACTAATACTACCAGGTACAAAAAGTACGATGGATGATTTAGCTTGGTTAAAAGCACAAGGCTTTGAGCAAGCCATTGCCAACTTACGAGCACGTGGTACAAAAATTATTGGTATTTGTGGTGGCTTCCAAATGCTTGGTGAAACATTACTTGATCCTGATGCTGTAGAAGGGAACGGTGATGCAGCACAAGGCTTAGGGCTACTACCAATGGAAACAGTTTTTGTAGGCGATAAAAAGACTGTACAAATGACAGGAACTCGCGGAAATGATACGTTCACAGGCTATGAGATTCACCTTGGGCGTACAAAAATTTTGCGTAATGAGGTATCACCATTTTTGCAGTTAAATGATGGCCGTGTGGACGGTGCAGTGTCGGTGGATGAGCAAGTTATCGGCACATATTTCCACGGATTATTCCATAATCGTAGCTTTACACGACAGCTTGTCAACGACATACGGATGAAAAAAGGGCTTGCAGTGCTACCAAGTGATGTAAAAAGTGATGCAGAACGCAGAGAAGATGCCTACAATATGCTTGCTGCTCATGTACATGCTAATTTAGATATGGAAAAAATATACGATATTTTGAATATAGAGGTAAGCATATGACACGAAAAGGGCCGTTAGCCATTGATTATGAGGCACTATGGCAAGAAGGCATGAAGGATTGGCAAGGGCAAATGCCTGAACGAATGGTGAATGATCATTTAGAGGAACAGTTTTGGTCACAATCAGTCGCACGTAAAAAAAGGGGACAAACAGACCCTTATGCTGCACGGATTTTTGAAGAAATTAAAAGAAGTATTCAACCGGAACATTCAGTTCTTGAAATCGGGCCTGGGTGGGGTAATTATACATTTCCACTTGCTGAATATGTTCATGAGCTGACATGTGTCGACAGTTCACAAAGTATTCTCGCCTATTTACAAAGTTGCTTACCGCATGAAAAACATGTTTCTTATGTCCATGCGAAATGGGAAGAGCTTGGTGAAAATGACATTCCAGCACATGATATTGTTGTTGGCGTGAATTGTTTTTACCGCATGTATGAAATTAAATCGGCATTAAAACATATGAATCGTCTTGCTAAAAAGCGTGCGATAATTGGGATGACGACAGGTCCGATTCAACCGCATTATGAACTATTGCATGCTAAATATGGTTATGATATCAAGTTCCCACGAAGAGATTATATTGAATTTTTGAATTTGCTATATGAAATGGATATTTATGCAGAGTGCAACATAATACCGCTGAAACGCGTATATGAATATGAGACGTATGAACAACTTATCACAACACAAAGTAAAAAAATATTAAACACTGATTTTAACAGAGCACATATCGAGGAATCGCTGGCACCGTTTATAGAACAAAAGGATGGTCGTTATTACTACCGTCATGATTTCCATGCTGCACTTGTGTCTTGGCAACCGAAATAAAGTGAAACTTCAATCCGTGAGGGTCTATATCCCCCACGGATTGTTAGTTGAACCAATGGGTTTTTACGGTCAGTTGATAGCCCACCAAGTTGACTCGTTCTCATCTATCAAATTGAGATGGTCGTCTTACTGACCGTTCATGCGGGATAATGGAAAAACCTTTGGAGAAAGCTTGTCCCCAAAGGTTTTTCTTATTTTCTGCAATAAGGTACAATAGAACGACAGAAAAAGAATTGAGGTGGCATATGTGCAACTACATTTTTTAGGGACAGGCGCAGGCATGCCTTCGAAAGAGCGCAATACGAGTGCTCTAATGGTAAAGCTTCTAGATGAAATCGGTGAGATGTGGCTTTTTGATTGCGGAGAAGCGACACAACATCAAATATTACATTCATCCTTAAAGCCACGTAAAGTAACGAAAATTTTCATCACGCATTTACATGGTGATCATATTTTTGGTCTGCCAGGATTTCTTAGCTCTCGTTCCTTTCAAGGCGGCGATGAACCATTAACGATTTTTGGACCAGCAGGACTACAACAATGGGTGGAGCAGACATTTGCATTGTCAAAAACACATTTAACGTATCCACTACAATTTGTAGAAGTACAGGAAGGTGTCATTTACGAGGACGCACACTTTACTGTACGAGCCGGTGAATTACGTCATGTTGTACCATGTTTTGGGTACCGCATTGAACAAAAGGAATTACCAGGAGAATTGCTTATGGAGAAAGTCCAAGCTTTAGGCGTTCCAAAGGGTCCACTGCTTGGACAGTTAAAGAGGGGGCACAATATTGAGCTTGAAAATGGTATAATTATTAAAGCTACTGATGTTGTAGCACCTCCTAAGAAAGGCTTTACGCTAACCATTTTAGGCGATACAAAATATTGTGAAGAGGCGATAACGCTAGCACAGCAGGCAGATATTGTGATTCACGAAGCAACGTTTGATGGTGGGACGACGGAGTTAGCAGCAAATTATGGACACTCCACAAATGTGGAAGCAGCTATGGTTGCTAAACGTGCAGGTGCAAAATTTTTACTCCTCAATCATTTAAGTGCCCGATTTTTACCGCATGATTTACCAATGTTCCTAGCACAAGCCCAAGAAATTTTTCCGCAAACTGTCCTAACTTCCGATCAGATGGTGTTCACTTGGAGTAATGATGAGTTACTTTAATATATTTTATTTTGCTAAAATTGTAGTATCACTTTTATAAGTCGAGTGAGTGAAAAACACTTTTTTATAGGTATAGGTTCGGGATTTTACCGTATCTATACCTATTTTATTTGGAATGGAACTTACCTTACAGTTGATTGTCCGTTTATAATTTGTAGTCAACCATTAGTTGTATGCTAAAGAGTTAGACTCAACATTTAAGCGATTAAATTGAAATCCGATTTCTGCATTTAAATTTTTTTTGACGTGTTGCTTTATTATGGTTAGCGCTCACCAAAAATTCTACTTAAAACTCAATTGTTTCTTCAGGAAAACTGCTTTGTTTTTTCTCTTTTCGTACTTTTAGAATTTGAGGTATGAAAATTCCGAATAAAATACAAACAATTCCAATCCACTGTAAAGGGGATACCACTTCATGAACAAGTGTAATAGAAGCGATAACTGCTGTTGGGAGTTCGACAGCTCCTAAAATTGTTCCAAGACCTGTCCCTACCTTTGGTACACCGATGGAAAAACAAATGACTGGTACAACTACACCAAAGAAGCCAAGGATTAAAGCATATTTCCATAATCCTGCCTGCAATGTACCATCAATCAAATATGTCGGTGGAAATATTAAGCAAACGAAGAGTGTAGCACTCGTTGTCATAAGAAAGCTTTTTGAGTAGATTGGAACATCAGTAGAAACACGCCCACTTGCAAATATATATAATTTGAAAAAGTTATAGCTGCTAATAACCCAAAGGTGATTCCTTTTATAGATAATTCTTGTCCTATTCCATCAAATATACCTCCAGCAAATATCGTTCCTATAAATAAGATGAGGATGGATAATAACTTTTCTCGACTTGGAAAAGTTTTGTTAGCAATTGCTTCAATAAGCACGCCCATCCAAGTGAATTGAAATAATAGAACAATAGCAATAGATGCAGGTAATTCTTTTACAGAAAGCCCATAAAAAATACTGGTTAAACTCATTGTTATCCCAACAGCCAATAAAGAGAATACATTTTTTAGGGTTACTTTATAGCGAGAGAAGAACATAACGAGTAATAATAATCCAAACCAGCCAAATACATATTGTCCACCTAAAAGTGCAGGAAAAGAAAATCCATTTAAAAAACCAATTTTAAGAATGGAAGAAAGAATCCCATAGCTACAGGCACCTAATAAAACGATTAATGAAAACTTTAATTTATTCAAAAAAACCCCTCCAAAAAAATAAAAAACCCCGCCGTCTATTAGTAGACGACGGGCGAATGAAACAGAGTTAAAACTCTACAAAATTTCGCCACTCACAAGTTAGTGTGAGTTTGCGTATCAAATTATGAAAATTGTAAACAAAAGTTACAAAGGTGTCAACTACTATATTTATGTAGACAAGTGGAAGTAGGAGATAGTTGGTCGGTACTCTATGAGAAATATAGTGCGTTTAATAGATGATTTACGTATAATTAAGTAAAAGGGGTGTGGTTGTATGGATCAACAAAAAATGCCACCAGCTGTATTACGTTTACTTGTTATTTTTCCAAACGTGCTGAGCTATTTACTATTAGGCGGACTTATTATTTATGTTACGACAAACTATGAAATACTGAAGTCAACAGAAAGCTTGAAAGTATGGCTAATCTTCATTGTAGTCCTTGCACCAGCAGCTGCTTTTACTACATATAGTATTGTCAAGAAAATTCGTGCCGGCCATATGTAACATCCAAATGTATTCAACACACGTCATAGGTATCTCCGAATGGCGTGTGTTTTTTTATTAGCCTAATAACTTTGCTTGTTACTGTAATGAGTACCGTCATAACATTTAGAGAGCAGGATGTACTAGAGGTAGCGATGTTACAAGGAATCCAGATTGCCTTTATTACAGCCGCTTTATTAAGTATTTGTGGGCTAGTATTGTCATTCTTTATAGTCCAAGAATAATCGTTCAAGCATTTAATTATGAAATGGATCGTGTCAAATAAAATGTTATAGAAAAATCCTTTGGCAGTTATTTTGCGCCAGGCTATGGTTTAATAGCTGAAATTTGTGCACAATTTATATCTTATTGACCCAAAAATAGGCGACTTCTTGTTCACATATGAACAGGTAGTCGCCTTATTATTTTGAAAATAAAGGAAGGGGTTGGTGAAATGCCTCCAAAGCGAATAAAAAAAATCCAGATAGAGAGACTAAATATAACAAGAGGTGATCCATCATTATATTAGAAAAGAGGCGTGTTTTTTGTGAATCAATCAAATTGTGATTTTTCACCAATGAAACAAACGGTAAAAGATGAACTTAGTCAAGTCATTATGTCCTTGCAGCAAAGTATAGAGGCAATGGATACAGAAGCGAATTGTCTTCTTAGTGATTTTGAAAAAATCAAAGAGAAATTTATTACGATTGAAATGCAGGCTGCGACATTCTATTTAAATTGTTATTTGTCTCCGTTTACTGAAAAATACCCAGAGCTATCAAATTGCGTACAAAATATGTCTAAGAGAAGACATGGTGGGCTCATTGTGATTCAACGAGAAGATGCACTGGATTCCTTTTTAAAACCAGGTATTCATATTGGCGCAGACTTAACGCATTCATTATTAGAATCTATTTTTTTCCCAGGAAATCCACTACATGATGGAGCCGTATTAGTAAGTCACAATAAAATTGTGTCTGCAGCAAATGTTCTTCCTCTTTCAGATATTTATACTGGTGAAAAAAAACTCGGCACAAGACACCGAGCAGCGATAGGATTAAGTGAACGAAGTGATGCACTGATCATGGTCGTGTCTGAGGAAACGGGAAGAATTTCATTTGCTTTTAATGGAAATTTACACCCAATAACCCCGCATGGAATTCTCTAAACTAAAAATATCTCTAATTCGAGATATTTTTCTTGCTTGTTTATCACTTGCGTGGTAAAGTGATGATACAGTACAAATGAAGGGAGGACAAAGTGATGCGAAAACATACATTGGGCTCACTTACATGGTTGCGTATGATGCGCTTTACAAATCAAAGTAATCAGCTATCCAATGACTTTTTAAAGCGCTTTGATTTAACGACCGCACAATTTGATGTGTTAATACAAATCAAGACATATGCACCGTTAACACAATCAGCGTTAGCTGAGAAAGTTACGGTTACACAAGGAGGCATTTCTCGTATGCTTGCCCGTCTTGAAAAGGATGGTTTAATTGAGCGCAAGCAAAATTGGAAGACAAAAACGATTTCGTTAACGCAAAAAGGTGAGCAGATGATAGATGCGGCGACACCAAGCCAGCTCCACTTTCAATCCTCATTTTTTGAAGATGTATTAACAGAAGAAGAACTGAAATCATTATATACACTTATGTCGAAAATAGAAAAGCATAGCCGAGTAAAGAAATTGCCACAAGCGTGATTTTTTTTTAGACAATCACTTGCTTAGTCAAGTGAAAAAAGGGAGGACACAAAAATGCACAAATTAAGTGGACATCATCATATATCAATGCTAACAAAAAATGGGAAACAAAATAACGATTTTTATACAAAAGTTCTGGGCTTACGTCGAGTGAAAAAAACAGTGAATCAGGATTCACCATCAATGTATCACTTATTTTATGGAGATTTAACAGGAGCTGCTGGAACTGAGTTATCCTTTTTTGAAATGCCTGTTGCTGGACGTACAGTGCGTGGAACAAATGCCATTACGCGCATTGGCCTTTTAGTTCCAAGTTATGACAGCCTTGTATTTTGGAAAAAACGCTTTGAGCTTTTAGCAGTAGAACATAGTGAGATTATGACCTATGCAGGCAAAGATGCACTGTTTTTTGAAGATCATGAAGGCTTGCGAATGGTGCTTTTAAATCACCACAATCAACAAATACCGGCCGAATGGCAAACATGGGAAAGTGATATCCCTGTGGAGCATCGCATTTTAGGGATGGGGACAGTAGAAATGACAGTACGTTATTTAAGTCGTACAGTGACTTTACTACAAGAACTATTTCATTATACAGTTGTCACTGAAAATGAAAAAGAAGCTCGCCTGCAATCTATTGCAGGGGAAACACTTGGCGAGATTGTCGTTAAAGAACTGGAGGGACCAAGTGAAAAACCTGGTCGAGGAAGTATTCACCACCTAGCTTTACGTGTAGCAACAGTGGAAGAACTTCAAGAATGGGATGCCTTAATTAAAGCGCGCGGTTTAGAAAGTACAGGCGTTGTAGACCGCTATTATTTCCAAAGTCTTTATTTTAGAGATCGTAATAACATTCTATTTGAAATGGCAACAGACGGTCCAGGGTTTACCGTAGATTCTCCTGTAGAAGATCTTGGCAAAGAGCTTGATTTGCCGCCATTTTTAGAGGAAAAACGAGCTGAAATTGAAGCAATTTTAGAACCATTAGATTAAAGGAGAGAACAATAATGGAAAAATATCGTATAGACCAATCAAAAGGGATTGAATTTGGACTTTATTCGTTAGGGGACCATATTCCAAATCCATTAACGGGTGAACGAATTTCTGCACAGCAACGTCTTCAAGAGCTAATCGAAGCAAGTCAATTAGCAGAGCAGGCAGGCATTGATGTATTTGGCGTTGGTGAAAGTCACCAATCGTATTTTACAACACAGGCACATACGGTCGTTTTAGGAGCGATTGCACAAGCAACGAAAAAAATTAAAATAGCAAGCTCTGCAACGGTGCTGAGTGTCTCTGACCCTGTACGGGTATATGAGGATTTTGCGACGATTGATTTAATTTCAGATGGACGTGCGGAAATTGTTGCGGGGCGAGGTTCTCGCGTTGGTGCATACCACTTACTTGGCGTCGATTTACAGGACTATGAGGAAATTTTTGAGGAAAAGTTGGAACTACTAAAAAAGATTAATGACGAAGAGCTTATCACTTGGGAAGGGCAATACCGTGCACCTCTTCACAATGCTCAAATTTTGCCACAACCGAAAGATGGCTCCCTGCCAATTTGGCGTGCGGTGGGGGGACCACCTGCCAGTGCCATTAAAGCAGGCTATATGGGTATCCCGATGATGTTAACAACATTAGGAGGGCCAGCCGTGAACTTTAAACCATCTGTTGATGCCTATCGTGAGGCGGCAGAACGAAGTGGTTTTGATGCACAAGAATTACCAATTGCTACAACAAGCTTATTTTATGTAGCTGACACAACAAAAGAAGCCTTACAAGGTATGTACCCACATATTAATGGTGGCTTCCAGGCAATTCGTGGCGGTGGCTATCCAAAGCAGCAATTTGCGCAAGCACCCGATACTCGTGATGCGCTGATGGTTGGTAGTAAAGAAGAAATTATCGAAAAATTACTTTATCAATATGAACTTTATGGTATGCAACGATTTATGGCACAAATTGATTTTGGTGGCGTTCCATACGACAAAATAATGAAAAACATTGAAATCATAGGCAATGATATATTACCAGCGATTAAAAAATATACAACAACATAAGGAGAACACAACATGAAAATCGTCGCACTAGCCGGTTCAATTGTCGGCTCTAAAACAAAAACAGCAATTAGTAAAGTGGTTGATACATTACATGAAAAATACCCCGAGCATGAAGTAACGTTATTGGATCTCGCTGACTACAATATGGCATTTAGTGATGGTCGAAACTATTTTGAGTGAGGGCGATACAAAATATGTGACCGAAACAATTATGGCAGCAGATGCATTAATCATTGGCACACCGACATTTCAAGCATCAATTCCTGCAACGTTAAAAAATATATTTGACTTACTACCTGTAAATGCCTTCAAAGATAAAACTGTGAGTACAGTCGTTACTGCGGGTACATCTAAGCATTATCTAATGGTTGAACAACAATTAAAACCGATTCTTGCATATATGAAAGCACATATCGTACCGACCTATGTATTTATAGAAGAAAAAGATTTTCTCCGTAAAGAAATTATCAACGATGATGTTCTTTTCCGCTTACAGCGTTTAGTGGAGGATACAGTTATGGTAGCCGATGCTTTCGCAGAAATTCGTGCAAAAAAAGATGCGGAGTATGGCTTTTAGAGGTGAAAGTATTTCTAATAGATTTTAATATAAAACAACGCTGCATGAGGAAAATCCACATGCAGCGTTGTTTTATATTAATTGTTTGCCCACGTAAACCACCGTGCATGACCGTCCGGTTGAGCCATTGTGCGAACTGTTGTTATTTCTGTTTGATGAATAAAGTCTTGATGCAGTTGGTAATCAAACAAATTATTATAACAATGATAAAGTGGTCTTTCCTTGCTTATTTCTTGTAAGCATTCTATCAATTCACGTCGTAACGCAATAGGTATTTGATTTGCAACATGTGTATGGTAGACAACCAAAATGGCTTGTTGATCAATTGTACTACTAATCTCTTTTATGACGTTAATGGCATCGCCTCTTAAAAGTTGTATATCAAGTCCTTTTAAAATAGGGATTGCTTTATTTAATATGGAACGCCGTTCATGATGTTCAGGCCAAATTAAAGCTTGTAGCCAACGAAGTTCTTCCTCATTATGGACATCAATTGGATGTAAATCAATGCCAATGCGCTGACCAACAACAATTGAATTACTAATGGAATGTGGTAATTCTTCACCTTGATTGTCCGAGGTTAACACTAGGTCACTAGCTGAATTTATTACAGATAATTTTCGATTATAAGTATAGTTATATTGATCCATGCCCAGCTGCAAGCCAGCACTTGCACCAATTTCTAGAAAAGCGAGCGGCTTTTGATGTTTTGCATAAATTTCTGTCATCATTGGATAAAGGTACGCACAGCGACGAATTTCATTTGTTTGCACAAGCTTTGCCTGCATGATAACCTTCAATTCATCTAAGTGAGAAAGTACGAACTTTTTAAAAACGGGATATACATGATCTGTCAGTTTCGATGTTGTTGTAAAGGACGGATAGAAGCCCGCTAATTCGTCTTCATTTGTTGCTAGCAAGTAGTGTACAGCTGCCAACAATAAATTAGGGACAGGTTGCCCTTGAGGTACATAACGTGCAATTGTCAATATTTCTTCGTCATCTGCAATTGTATAGGCCAAATGCCCGTAAAGTGGACTTGAGTTTTCACATTCATTTTTTGCGAAAGTACGGAACTGTTGGCTTAGTTTAGCTAGCATCATAGTTTCTCCCCTTTGTTTTAAAATGAACTCTCTAGTCTTAAGTGTATTATTGTTAAACAATTTAGTAAATTTAGTAGCTTGCATTAAAATTTCGAATTAAAATGAATACTGAGAGAATGGCGAACATTTTTGGTAGGAGCGTAAGGCGGCTTTGGCGGGAAAAGCAAGCGAACTGTGACCCTGGACTGAGCGTAACGAAGCAAGCGGATCGGTGCTTGCCTGCGGAAAGCCTCTGCCTGTAGTGGAATACCAATGTGATATGAACAATTACTATAATTTCTTTAATAATATTCGTCTTTATTGATATAATTTATTTGCACAATTTATTTAATCGTGTGGAAGCAAACGTCAAAGGGAGTGTAAATGATATGGTGTTTTCTTTTTTAAGAAAAATAAAGAGCCGCAACAATTGAAAAATAGAGTGGAGTTTTGCATAACGAACTTATCACTTGGTGCCGCAGATGCCTATGATGTATTAATGGAGCGACCAGATATTGAAATTGAAGAATCAGGCTGTACGTCTCATTGTGAAATTTGTGAGCAGGGTATTTTCGCGATTGTGAATGGTGAGGTAATTACGGCGGATGATGCTGAGACATTAGTGCAAGCAATAGATGAGGAAATTAAGCTAAATCCTCTTTGAGAGCACATTATAGCGGGTAGTGATGACGATGGATGATAGAAAAGGTACTAGAGTGTATTTACGAAAATCGAAGAAAATGACTGGCAGAGTTCATCAATACGTTTGTTAGGAGAATGGTTGTGAATGTCAACCTAGGTTGTTCTTATTAAAAGAGACTGTGACATGTAATTCATAAATCACAGTCTCTTTACTTTGTTAATGATCTGTAAAGAGGGTACTTAATTACCAACCTCTAATATATTGCACGGGTGGTGTCACTTCTTCGCCTAATTCCTTTGCAGCATGTAGTGGCCAATAGGGTTCACGTAATAGCACACGACCTAAAAAAATCAAATCAGCACGATTATTTTGTAAAATTTCCTCTGCTTGAATAGCGGTTGTTATAAGACCAACTGTACTTGTTGGCATATCAGCGCCTTGCTTAATGCTTTCAGCATGTGGCACTTGATAACCAGGAAAGACATGGATGTCAGCCTGTACGACGCCACCTGTAGAGACATCGACTAAATCGACACCCTGTGATTTCATCCAACGACTGAATACAATAAAATCTTCCATTGTAGTGCCATCTTCTGCATAGTCTTCAGCTGAAACACGAACGAGCAGCGGACCATTCCAAACACTACGAACAGCATCGATGACTTGGCGCAGTAAACGATAGCGATTCTCCTGTGAGCCACCGTAGTTATCGGTACGTTTATTTACTGCTGGCGATAAAAACTCACTAATTAAATAGCCGTGCGCTCCATGAATCTCAAGTGCATCAAAACCAGCTTTACTAGCCCGAATAGCTGCTTGTTTGAAGGCTTCAATAACTTTTTGGATATCTTCTAGGGTCATTTCAGTTGGTGTCTTATAAGCATCACTAAACGCAACGGCAGAAGGTGCAAATATTTCTCCATCGACTGTTGCTTTACGCCCAGCATGTGCAAGTTGAATCGCTGTTTTTGCTCCGTATGCTTTCATGCCGTCTACTAGCTGTGTTAAGCCAGCAATATGTGTATCATCCCAAATACCAAGGTCTTTGTTGGAGATGCGCCCTTCAGGTACTACACCAGTAGCCTCCACAACGATTAAACCTACTTGACCGGCTGCGCGTGTTGCGTAATGCACAACATGGAATGGCGTCACGAAGCCATCGTCCTGGGCAGAATACATACACATCGGCGCCATGACAATGCGATTTTTTAATGAAATATTTTGTAATTGATATGGTTTGAATAATTTAGTCAAAGCAAAGCCCCCTAATTCCTAGTTGTTAACTCTATTTTGCACAGATTATTTGCTTTTTGCAAGTGAACGAGATCGTGCTTCTGCTTCTTTGATGCATGCAGTAATGGCTTCATTAAATTTGTATTGTTCGAGCGCTTTAATGCCGGCATCAGTTGTACCGCCTGGGCTTGTTACTTTTTTACGGAGTACATTGGGTTCATCTAGGGATTGTTTTAGCATTTCAGCAGTACCAGCAAGTGTTTGCGTCATAAGAAGTCGTACAGTATCTTTTGTCAGACCCACTTCTGTCCCAACACGTTCAAAAGCTTCCATTAGGTAATAAATATAAGCAGGACCACTTCCAGAAAGCGCAGTAACCGCATGTAGCTGATCTTCTTCGACCTCGATGACTGACCCAACGGCCTCTAATAATTGTAGGAACATAGTACGGTGTTCGGCTGTAATGCGATCATTAAATGCTATGCCACTTGCTGACATCCCAATGGTTGCAGAAGTATTGGGCATGACACGTGCTACTGGGCGCAATCCTAAATTTTCTGTTATAGTGTTTATGGCAATCCCAGCTAAGATGGACAGGACAGCAGTGTGGGCGGAAATTTTAGGTTTTAGCTCTAGCATGGCTGCAATTGCATCCTTTGGTTTCATCGCTAATATGATTAAATCAGCTTGCATATAAATGTCATCATTCATCCTATAGTTCACGTTGTATGTGTTGTGTAAAAATTGTAGCCGTTCTTTATCTGAGCGATTGGTGACGTATATTTCTTGCGCTGTGAATACTTTCTGCTTTATCCAGCCTTGCATTAATGCTTCAGCCATAGAGCCTGCACCAATAAATAATATTTTTTTCATAAGAAAAACCTCCAGTTCAAAATAAAAAGCGCTCTCGTCCTCACATAGAAGGACGAAAACGCTGTCGTTTCCGCGGTACCACCTTTGTTTGCCAATTTTGGCACAACTCTTAGCCCTTTTATCGCAAGGGGGACGGTTATGTTGTCATAACTGCTCAGAAGTAGGTTCAGTAATGGGAGCGGGTGATGTTACTTGCAGCAAATGTAACATTCTCTAGAACACCTTTCACCACGACGTACTTGGCTTCTTCAACGCACATAAATAATTAGATTATTCAAAATTATATTGATAATACGTCAGCCTGTCAACAGATGGGTGACGAAAGAAAGAAAAACTTGTAAAATAAAATGAATCAGTATTCATTAGTAGCAGTAAGGGGGAAACAGCTTTGTCTATTCACAAAATCGAAATACCAACACCCTATGAAGTAGGAGATGTTAATGCATTTGTTGTCAAAGGGGATGCACTGACGATTTTTGATGTTGGTCCAAAAACAATGGAAGCATACGATGCTCTGAAGTGGGGGGTTCGGGCAGCTGGTTTTCAGTTGCAAGATATTGAACAGGTTGTGTTAACCCATCATCACCCAGATCATGCAGGCTGGGTGGATGCATTTCCGCATGCAGAAATTTTAGGGCATGCCTATAACGATAAATGGCTACGTCATGACGAAGAGTTTTTACGTTATCATGAACAGTTTTATAGTGAGCGTTTGTTTGAACATGGAGTACCTCATGAGTATATTCAACAGAGTGTCCATGTACGTCGTGAATTAGAGCTTGTAGGTGAACGACCGTTGACACAAATTTTAAATGACGGTGATGAAGTACCGGGACATCCTGGATTACAGGCGTTTGAAACATTAGGACATGCGCAAAGTCATTTTATTTTTTGGGATGAAAAAACACATAATGTTATTGGGGGAGACCTACTGCTTGAAAAGATTACACCTAATCCATTAATTGAACCACCATTAGATCGTTCAATAGGGCGCACGAAATCGTTACTGCAATATAATGCATCACTTGAAATTTTGCGCCAATTACCCGTCAAAACCATGTATACAGGGCATGGCGCAGATTTACAAAATATTCCGGATTTAATCGATAAGCGACTTGAACGCCAACATCTGCAATCGATGAAGGTCTTTGAGTTGCTTGATGATGATCAGTTAACAGTGGTACAAATGACACAACGATTATATCCATCGATTTTTCAGCGTATGCTTGGTCTAACGCTTTCTAAAACGCTTGGTCATTTAGACTACTTAGAGGCAATTAACCTTGTGACGTCTAAGAAAAATGATGAAGGTGTCTATCTGTTTAAACGAAAGTAGGTTATACATGAAAATGAATAAAAAGACAATCTTTGTTACTGGTGCGACTAGTGGTGTAGGATTGAAAATTACAGAATTATTAGTTGCACAAGGCCACTTGGTCTATGCTACAGGACGCAATGCAGTAGCCTTAAAAGCACTAGAACGATTAGGCGCTAACGTTATCCAAGCTGACTTAACAACACTTGCAGCAATTAACGAAGTTTGTGCACAGCTACCCCCGATTGATGTTGCGATTCTATCTGCAGGGGTCGGTAAGTTTGGCATTGCACCCGCATTATCTGATGAAGCTATCACTGAAATGGTCGAGCTCAATGTCAGTGTACCGATTTACTTAGCAAAACGTTTAGCGGCTTCTATGATAGAACGTGGACGGGGCCAGCTTATTTTCATTGGTTCCCAGGCAGGAAAAGTAGCAACACCAAAGGCTAGTGTTTACGCAGCAACAAAGCACGCGATCGTCGGCTTTACAAACGGCTTACGTATGGAACTGGCACCATTTAATGTCAAGGTTACTGCGATTCATCCTGGCCCGATTGACACACCTTTTTTAGATAAGGTAAGTGACGAAAGTGGTTATCGAGAGTCTTTAGGTAGGTTTCTATTAACACCTGAAGAAGTTGCACATGCGACGCTAAAAACCATTGAACGTCCTGTAAGAGAAGTGAATTTACCACGTATTATGGGTTTATCGAGTAAACTGTATGCTTTAGCACCAGCCACAATTGAATTTTTGGGTAAGCCATTTTTTAATAAGAAATAACTATAACAGCTTAGATGATGCCTTCCTTACTAGAGGAGTCGTTTCAATTGATTTTTGAGACGGCTTCTCTTTTTCGTTAGTAGATCATTTTTTTATATTGTATACATTAGCCTTGTCAGGAATTAATCGTATTTACGAGTAAAAATTTTTACTGTTCCAATAGTGGCTAAAATCTTGTATTAACTGACTTTTACGATTAAACATAAAAGTCTATTTTTTTATAAAAATACACTTGTTTTTATTTTTATAACATGTTACTATTCGTGTATAAACTTTTAAGTGAATGTATAAACATACATATCCTATAGAGCAATTGGAGGCGCATTTTTTCATGACAAATAAAAAAGTAGTATTAGCATACTCGGGCGGTCTTGATACTTCAGTAGCAATTCCGTGGTTAAAAGAGCAAGGTTGGGACGTTATTGCAGTTTGTCTCGATGTTGGTGAAGGAAAAGACCTAGAATTCATTAAAAACAAAGCACTTCAAGTAGGTGCAGTTGAATCATACATGGTGGATGCAAAGGACGAATTCGCAGAAAATTACGCACTGGTTTCTTTACAAGCTCATACTTGGTATGAACAAAAATATCCATTAGTATCAGCTCTTTCCCGACCACTTATTTCTAAAAAATTAGTGGAAATCGCCAACCAAGTAGGCGCGGACGCAGTGGCTCACGGTTGCACAGGTAAAGGCAATGACCAAGTTCGTTTCGAAGTGTCAATTAAAGCATTGAACCCAGATTTAGAAGTTTTAGCACCTGTTCGTGAATGGGGCTGGAGCCGTGACGAGGAAATCGAATACGCAGCGAAACACAATGTACCGATTCCTGCTACACTTGACTCACCGTTTTCAATCGACCAAAATCTATGGGGCCGTGCAAACGAAGCAGGCGTAATGGAAGATCCTTGGGTTGCACCACCAGAAGAAGCTTACGGTTTAACAGTTTCTGTAGAACAAGCACCCAATGAAGCACAATATGTAGAAATCGAATTCGTAGCTGGTAAACCTGTTGCTTTAAACGGCAAAGAAATGAAACTAGCTGATTTAATTCAAGAATTAAATGCAGTTGCTGGCGCACACGGTGTTGGTCGTATCGATCACGTCGAAAACCGTTTGGTAGGTATTAAATCTCGTGAAGTATACGAAATTCCAGGTGCCAAAGTACTGTTAACTGCTCATAAAGAGCTTGAGGATTTAACACTTGTAAAAGAATTAGCGCATTTTAAACCTATAATTGAGAAAAAATTATCTGAATTAATCTATGATGGTTTATGGTTCTCTCCATTACGTGATGCACTTGAAGCATTCTTAAAAGAATCACAACAATATGTAAATGGTACGGTGCGCGTGAAACTTTACAAAGGTCATGCAATTGTTGAAGGACGTAAATCGCCAAATTCTTTATACAATGAAAAACTGGCAACTTACTCAAAAGAAGATGCCTTCAACCATGCTTCAGCAGTAGGTTTCATCGAATTATGGGGCTTGCCAACAGTGGTTAACTCTTCGGTCAATAAAAAATAGTTAAAAAAACGAAGCATTCTGTTTATCTCCGTAACACTGCTTGCGCGCTCGAAGCGAAAAGTAACGTGGTATCACTTTCGCTTAAGGAAGCAAATCATGATGTGAGGGTTAGGCACTGGAGCTAGAAACAACGAAAATCTAGGTGTAGTGTAGCATATGCGCTGTACTGCACCTTTTCGATAAGTACTAAAGGAAAAGGTGAGCTGTTATGACAAAACTTTGGGGCGGACGATTCCAAAAATCAGCAGAAGCATGGGTTGATGAGTTCGGCGCATCTATCGGCTTTGACCAACAACTTGTAATGGAAGACCTGGAAGGTAGTGTCGCTCATGTTACAATGCTTGGGGAAACTGGAATTTTACCAGCAACTGACGTTGAGAGCATTCTTGGCGGCCTTGCACAACTGCAGGAGAAAGCAATTGCAGGTGAGCTTGAATTTAGCGTTGCGAACGAGGATATCCATTTAAACTTAGAGAAAATGCTGATCGATTTAATTGGCCCTGTTGGTGGGAAACTTCATACAGGTCGTAGCCGTAACGACCAAGTGGCAACGGATATGCATATTTTCTTGAAAAAACGTGTGCAGGAAGCTGTCGGCTTAATCGAGACATTCCAAAAAACGTTACTAGAAAAGGCGCAAGAGCATGTGGAAACAATTGCTCCTGGTTACACACACTTACAGCGTGCACAACCAATTTCGTTTGCCCATCATTTAATGGCGTACTTTTGGATGCTTGAACGCGATAAACAACGCTTTACGGAGTCTGTAAAACGCATTGATATTCTGCCTTTAGGCGCTGGAGCGATGGCAGGGACAACTTTCCCAATAGACCGTTTAAAAACTGCGGAGCTACTTGGCTTTTCTCAAGTGTATGCAAACTCAATGGATGCGGTAAGCGACCGTGATTTCATTGTTGAATTTTTAAGCAATTCTTCATTACTAATGGCACATTTATCGCGTTTTGCTGAGGAGATTATCCTTTGGTCAACAGATGAATTTAAGTTTATTGAGCTAGACGATGCGTTTTCAACTGGCTCTTCCATTATGCCACAAAAGAAAAATCCTGATATGGCAGAGTTAATTCGCGGAAAGACGGGCCGTGTATACGGTAACTTAATGGGCTTATTAACTGTGCTAAAAGGTACACCGTTAACGTACAACAAAGATATGCAGGAAGACAAAGAAGGTATGTTCGATACCGTGCACACAATTCTTGGCTCACTGAAAATCTTTGAAGGAATGGTACGCACGATGACTGTCAATACAGAGCGTCTGCACAAGGCAGTGCACTCTGACTTCTCCAATGCCACGGAACTTGCAGACTACCTTGCAACAAAAGGAATGCCTTTCCGTGAAGCACATGAAGTAACTGGCAAACTAGTCTTCACTTGTATTCAAAAGGATATCTATTTATTGGATTTACCAATTGAAGATATGAAAAAAGAAAGTGAGCTTATCGAGGCAGATATTTATGATGTGCTGGCACCAGAAGCGGCTGTTCGTCGTCGTCATTCATTAGGTGGTACAGGCTTTGATCAAGTAAAAATCCAAATCGAAAAAGCCAAAGAGTGCCTGGCACACACACAATTTACACACAATTCTTAAATTTGCGTGCATGTCCTCGTGACTTTTGCATAGAACTTCATTAAAGCTGTCCAGTGAGACACTATGAACAAACCATTTCCTTTTTCGCAGGAGCCAGAGGGTGAAACGAAAAAGAGCACCTTACATATGTGAAGGACAATCCCCCATTCTGGAGACGCGGAATTGGGGTTTTTGTATATAAAATTTGGGAGGGATAATAAATGGGGGAACGTTTTACAAAGGGGTTAGCAACGATTAAACAATATATCACAGAAGAAGAAGCAACTCGCTTGGTAGATTCAGATACACTCGCTGATATAGCGCCAGATTTACGCAAGATGATTATTGAGTTTGCTTATGGTGATGTCTATTCACGACCAGGACTCGAGGCCAAAAGTCGCGCGCTTGTCGTGATTACAGCGGTTGTTACACAAGGTGCTGAACCATAAACAAAAACACATATTAAAAGAGGCTTGCATGCAGGTTTAACACCGACAGAGATTGTGGAAGCACTGCTGCAATTAGTGCCATACATTGGCTTTCCACGTGTGCAAAATGCATTAAAGATGGCTCAGCAAGTTTTTCAAGAAAAGCAGCTCAAGGTAAACTAATAGCACGAGTCAAAGAACTTCATGTTGTTTCTCATAGCGATTTTCGCAAATAACACAGCGATAACTCGCGGAAATTTTATGAGAGTACCATTAAATTTAACCATTCTATGTATAGCTTTATGAACTACAGCCCATACTGTTAAAGGTTACACTTATTCATCTATTATGATGAGGAGGATGCAGAATGAGTAGTCATACACCAGTAGACAAAGAATCTCAGGAAAGTCCGCCACAACTGTATAAGGTGGAGCTTCAAAAAACTCAATGAATTGGTAATACAGAGTTTACTCTGTATTGCTATATCTTGAGGTCTGGAGCAGAAGCCAAACAGTAACAATAATTAGAGGCAATAAGTGTCCTCGGACCCAGAATGATTCTGGGTCTTTTTTTATGCCAAAATTGTAAAGTGACAAAAAGTTAATTCATTTACTAAAAGAGGGTAAGGTATGCTACTCAATAATCGGATCATTTAATTGACTAAGATGTATGAATAAATACCTTATAACATACATACGACAAGGCTCTACTATAACTTTTTATTCCTTTTGTTTTTTCTCCATATAGTTTTTACCCCACTCGCCCATAATGTCTAATACAGGTATAAAGTTTTTCCCTAGTAATGTTAGTGAGTATCCTACTTTCGGAGAAACTTCTTTATACACTTCTCTGTGAACCATTCCGTCTTCTTCCAATTCTCTCAATTGTCTTGTTAATATGCCTTTTGAAATGCCTGGTAACAACCTTTGAAGTTCGTTAAATCTTCTTGTTCGCCGACTTAGATACCATAAAATAATAATTTTCCATCTTCCAGCGATTACATTTTGAGTAAGTGTCAAAGAGCATACTTCTTCTTGTTCTTCATGAGGTGGTTCACCTTGAAATTTAAATCGAGCCATTGTTTGAATTTCCTCTCTTTCGCAATGGTACTTTTTTTGTGACTATGGATTTAGTTTATACCTAAGCTTCATAATGCCATATAAAAAATTAATTGGGGGACAAGGAAATGAAAATATTAGTTACAGGTGCCACAGGACAATTAGGGGCAAAGGTTGTAGAAACACTATTAAAAACTGAACCAGCCAGTGAGTTGGCTGTAAGTGTTCGAAATCGAGAGAAAGCAGAGGGATTGCGAGCTCGCGGCGTGGAAGTTCGACACGGAGATTTTGATCAACCGAAAACATTAGATGCTGCTTTTTCAGGGATTGATCAGGCTTTTCATTACTTCTACATTCGGGGATAATGAAACAGTGATGAGACATCATACGAATGCCTTAGCTGCTGCCGTGCGTGCTCAAGTAAAATTTATTGCTTATACTAGTATAACAAATGCAAGTGACGGCAAATTTTTCCTTGCTTCATCACATAGAGCTAGAGAAGAAGCTATTTTGAAAACAGGTATTCCTTACTCATTTTTACGTAACAATTGGTATGTTGAAAATGAAATTGGAGGCATACAAGGCGCGATAGCAGGAGCACCTTGGGTAACATCCGCAGGAACGGGAAAAGTAGGCTGGTACTTCGACAGGATTTAGCGGAGGCAGCAACAAATGTATTGATTGGGCATGGACACGAGAATACCATTTACGAACTTTCCGGTAAGCCAATGACTCAAGTGGAATTAGTAGCTGCTCTTGGAGATGTATTAGGGGAAGAAATCCTTGTACAACAAGTCGATGATGCAACTTATACCGACATTATGAGAGGCGCAGGGATGCCAGAAGCCTATCTTCCTATGCTCGTCAACACGCAAAAAGGTATTCGAGACGGTGGATTAGAGATACAAAGTAACGATTAGCGTTGGACAGAAAAAACGAGGATATCAGTTATAGAGCTACCATTACTTTTGCTTGGCATTCAACTGACGTATTTAATTTTAGGGGTAGGTATGAAAAGTGCCAAAATACAATTGAGTGCACAGGAAAAGAAAGCATCTGCTGAGCGAGAACTTCATCAGCGAAAATATGGGAGTTGGTATTTAACTGCAATTAATTTAGGTATGACGATTTTATTTGTCGTTTTACAATATTCTTCCATCATTTTGCAAAATGAAACAGCTTCTTATTTCTTCCCTCTTTTTATCGGTTTCATGATATTAACATTTGGTGGGCTACTGCTCTTAATTTGGAGAATCAGTAAAAGTAACGAGCGTTTTGAGACGATCCATACAAATGAATCTGTCCCAGGGGATGATCGATACTGGAAGTGGGGTATTTTTTACATAAATAAAGATGATCCAGCGTTACTTATACAGAAGAAATTTGGTGTTGGCTGGACAGTTAATTTTGGGAATAAATGGAGTTTTGTCATTATACTTCTTATATTGTTACCTATATTTTTAATTATTTTTATATAAGTAAGGGAGGAAATGGTATGAAAAAACTTTTAGTCGTGTGTTTCGTAGCGTTGTTATTAGCAGCCTGTACGCAAAAGGACAAGGAAACACAGGTCGATAAAACAAAGGAGAACAATGATATGAATGAACAGCTGTTAGGAAAATGGGCAGGCGATATTGAAATTCCAAACGGCACGCTATCAATTGTAGTGGACTTACAACAAGAAGGTGGGACATTATCGGTACCCGCGCAAGGTTTGAAAAATTATCCAATTAACAGTGTGAAGTATAATGGCGATCAAGTAAAAGCCGCTATTAATTTAAATGGCTCAGCTATTGAAATTGTAGGTACATTAAAAGGACAGCAAATCGAAGCTACTTTTAACCAAAACGGTGGCAAGTACACGCTTTTATTAAAACCTTACGAAGAACAGCCAGTATCCTACGAGACAATCACTGTTCCTGTCACAAAGGGTGATTTAACCGTGGCGCTTCAAAAGAGCACTAAGGAACCATCACCAGTGGCGCTAATTATAGCAGGTTCTGGTCCGACCGATAAGGATGGTAATTCAGTGATTGCTGGTAAAAATAATAGTTTAAAAATGCTTGCCGAAGAATTAGTAAACAAAGGTGTTGCCACTGTCCGATTTGATAAGCGTGGTGTTGGTGATAATCAATCCCTGTTGACAAAGGAAGAGGATGTGTCAATCGATCAATTTGTAGATGATGCTGTTCAAGTTATTCAAACTCTTTTAGCAGATAAAGCCTATTCCAGCGTTCATATTATTGGGCATAGTGAGGGCTCGCTAATCGGCATGCTCGCTGCCCAAAAAGCAAATGTGGATTCTTTCATATCAATTGCAGGTGCAGGTAGACCAATTGATGAAATATTAGTTGAGCAATTAGCAGGTCAGTTAACGCCAGCATTAACGGAGGAAACAACGAATATCCTTCGTGCGTTAAAAAAAGGTCAGTTAGTAGAAAATGTTTCTCCAGAACTACAAGCATTGTTTAGACCTTCTGTACAACCATATATGATTTCTTGGTTAAAGTATCATCCAGCTAGCGTGCTACAAAAATTGACTAGCCGCGTATTAATTATTCAAGGAACCACCGATATACAAGTGAAAGCGACAGATGCTGAAGCATTAAAAACCGGAAGAAAAGATGCCGAACTTTTATATATCGAAGGTATGAATCATGTTTTGAAAACTGCACCAGCAGATCGTGAAGGCAATTTAGCGACATATGCAAATCCCACTTTGCCACTACATCAAGACTTATTACCTGCCATTCATAAATTTATTGTGAATGAGTAGCGGGAATTTCAAAATAACAAAACCAACAAGCATGCTCACGGTGCATTGTCTAAGCATGCTTTTTAAAGTAAATCTAGTTGCCAAGAGCGCTATTGCAAAAAAGACAAAAGCAGTCATACACTCTGTTAAAATCGCTTCATTCAATATTTTGCTTCTCCTATGAAAGACTTTTAGAGCGAATCTGCACATCTTCAGTCGGATTTACGTTATTAAAAATAGTACCTTTAGTAACAGCTATATTTATGACAATCCTGCAAATTTTACTGTAATAAAAATGACGAATTATTAACTTTCTCACTGCCACAATCATTAGGTTGTGGTATTTTTAATGTGAAGAATAAAAATTCCGAACAATTTAGGAAGATATGTTTAGTATTTTGTGGAGGGAAAAGCTTGAAAATTTTAGGGAAGCTTCAACAGCAGAATACGATAAAAAGTCAACTTCGCAGAGGGCATATTGTTATTTCTTTCATCATTAGTCTATTTATTTTTATTCCTACGCTTTTTATCGAATATCAGCAAACCATAAAACATCAGAATGAAGAGATGGCAAATTACTTAGACGCACAAACCTATTTTTTTGAAAGCTGGTTAATGGAGCGATCAAGAGATGTACATACAATGGCTAATTTAGATTTTGTTAGAGGTACCAATTTTGAAAAATCTCAGAGTTATTTTCAAGATTTTAAAGAACAAACAGAGTTTGCTGATTTAATCTTTGTCAATAGGGAAGGTATTGTACAGTTCGATACAGTTACCGAGTATCGTAGAAATGGTGTAGGTGTTAATGTAAATGATCGTAAGTACTTTCAAGTCGCTAAGGAAACGAAACAGCAATATATAACGGATATTCTTATTAGTAAAGTAACAAATCAGCCCATTATTGCGTTCGCTTCACCTATTTTAGATGAGCAACAGCAATTTAATGGTGTTGTTTTTGGAACCGTCAATTTACATACAATCGACGAGCTGTTACAAGAATCAAGAGTTGGCTTTTTAGGGCATGCCTATATCGTGAATCAAGATGGCACATTACTTACCGAACTCGCATCCAATAATAACAAAAGATCTCCAAATGAAACGAAGCATGATGTGTTTAAGCAAAATTTTATGATCGATGAGCATATTCTTACGGCAGCTCAGCATCATTCGACACAATCACTCACTATCTATAAAGATAAAAAGGGCGAATGGGTGCTGGCTAAAAGCAAGCCTATCAATCAAGGAAAATGGTACATTATTTCAGAAGTCGCAGTGTTGGAAGCGTATTTGCCATTGCTAAAAAGATTGGCCCTGTTAGCAATCTGTATTTTATTAGGCACATTTTTCACTATTAAAATCATGTTACTTATCAATAAAAGTATCGAGGAGCCGATTCAGCAATTGCTTAAAGGAGTAGGCAAGGTGGAACAAGGACACTACGATTATAAAATTAATGAACATCAGATGGCACCTTATGCCAAAGAGTTTCAGGAGCTTTGTTCGTCGTTCAATGAAATGAGCGCTAAAGTGAAGGCAGACACCATTTTATTGAGGGAACTTTCTATCACCTGCCAGCTGACGAAGTTATATAATCGTCGTTATCTAATTGAGCAAGGCGAGCATGTTTTTCAGGAATGTGTAGAAGCGCAAAATCCCTGTTCCTGTATAGCTATTGATATCGATTTTTTCAAAAAGGTAAATGATTCATATGGACATCTTATTGGTGATGAGGTGTTAAAGCATGTTGCAAAACGAATAGCAGAATCCATGCGAAGTATAGATATTGTAACAAGATATGGTGGAGAAGAATTTGTCATTTTATTGCCAATAACCACATTGGAAAGCGCTGTAAAAATAGCAGAAAGTATCAGAATAAACGTTGAAGAGCATCCATATAAGATGGCTGACCAATTGATTAAAATTACAGTGAGTATTGGCATTGCTGAATATACTATAGCTAGGGAAATAGCAACGTTTTATGAACTGATTGATAAAGCGGATCAAGCACTTTATGTGGCAAAAGAAAGTGGTCGAAATCAGCTGAGAGTTTGTGATAGAGCTGGTAACTTTACCGAGCATATAATTTGAAGGGATGTTTGCGGGCATCGAGGTCTTAAAAAATAAATTAGACTTTTTAGAGCGTCTACAGGCAAAAGACAAGATGTACGCTATGACAAACATTGCGTACTATTTTGTAGTGTGTAAAAAACGACGAAGAGAAAATGGCGGAGTCAATCATACATTATGTTTATATGGATGACGTGATGATAAAAGTGCTTCAACCGTTAAAAAGGGTAATGTTTATATGTATGGTGAATTTGACGACGAATTTGTAATGGAAGATCCATACTATTTAGAACTTCAACTTGAAACGATTGTTAATATTCTCTTGCAAAAAAAGTAAACCAATAAAAAAGAATGTGCATGCCTTTTACGCTTGTAAGCATCTGTTAGTGAATCAAAAAAAGATGCTCTAAAACGATGAGAATTGGTGATGAAAGGCAGTTTAAATCGATAGAGACCTTGCCGGGATTAGCTATTTTGTAAATAAATGTATGTATAATAATTATAGAATGTGGTCATTATAATACAGATTTCACTTATGAAATCTATAATGATGAGGAGGATGTAAAATGAGTAGGCCTGAACATTTAGACCCCAAATCTCAAAAAATCCACCGCAACTGGACAAGGATTAAGCATTCGAAGTCTCAAGTAAATGGTGAAACGGAGATTACTCTGCATAACCGTATCTTGAGAAGTGAAGCGAAAGCCCGACAGTTTTAATCATGCTAGAGAATTAAGTGGTATCGAGTCCGGAAATATTATTTCCGGGCTTTTTTAATTTGTCTAAAAATTTCTGGTGTTAAAAATAAAATTATTACTAAATAAGTAAAATTACAGTAGTTATTGATAATTTTTGATAAACTAAAATTAGATGAGCGAAATATAAATTGGGCGAGTTTCATATGGAAATTTATAAATTTACGATGGATGATGGCAAGACAATCGACAATTATAACTCGGTTGCTGCTTTCTATACTAAAATAATGAAAACAGTAGAGCCAACCAATATTGGTTTGGTTTACATAGAGCCTGGTGGTGTTATCGGACATCATGAAGCACCAGTGGCGCAATTATTTGTAGTAATTCAGGGCGAAGGATGGGTAAGTGGCGAAGATCGTAAGAAAATATTATTAAGAAATGGTGAAGGCGTCCTCTGGCAAACTGGGCAAGGGCATGCGTCAGGAAGTGACACCGGATTAACAGCTCTAGTTATTCAAGCAAAGCACATAGAAATTCCATCGATAAAGTGAAATGAAAAATAGGTTTATCGAGGGAATAATAATGCCATGCGAATGGTCTTTAAGACATGACCATCAAACAAATCATCAAATTCCTCTACAAATTGAAAGCCCTTTGCTTGATAAAAGCGCATAGCAATTGTATTTTCTTTTTCTACACACACTGTGAGCGTGGTTGGATTCTCTAACTGTTGAATACCGTTTTCCAGCAGAGCTGTACCGATACCTTTATGTTGCATATTTGGAACAAGGTAAATAGCGAAAAGCTCAGCCTGTCCGTTGTTCGTTTTTGAAAAGTTTGCAAAGCCGACTAATGACTCGTCAAGTACAGCGACTAAAAAGGAGCTTTTTTGGCGTCGTTTTAATAAACTTTCTTTACTATAAGCAATTTGTAAAAAACGCTCTTGTACCTTTTTTGGAATAATTCCTTCATATGTATCATGCCAGCTACTCTTGGCAATTTCTTGCACAAAAAAGATGTCTTCCTCTCGCATCTGTCGTATAATTAATGTCAATACTTTTCACCTACAGTTCCAAATTTTATATTGATTGTAACATACAACCATGTGGAAGGGGATGATCTCATGCAAGTTTTGGAAAAGGCGTATGGCTATATTACGAGAGAGCGTGAGGGACGGTTGCAAGTGCTAGTATTTGAGCAAAATATGAATGGAGCGGGTATTCAAATTCCTAACGGCACTGTAGAAGAAAGGGAAACACCACTTGAGGCAGTAGCTCGAGAAATGTTTGAAGAAACTGGTTTGACGTATTTAGCGGTTAAGGAATTAATTGCACAGGACTATTACAATCACTATTCAGGCGCTTTACAAAAACGCTATTTTTATCACTTAACGACGAATGAGCAGCGTGATAGTTGGCAACATTGTCCAACAGGTGTGAATGAAGCAGACCTGGAATTGACGTTTTACTGGATAGAGGATGAGCATGATGTGATACTTGCGCAGGGGCATGGAGATTATCTATATCGTGTATTAGCAAGGGTGAAAAATTAATAGATTTATATATCCCTCTTTTAATATGGTTGAAGCACATTAAATAGGGGGTTTTTTGTGTTAGAAGTAAGTTGCACAACATAAATAGGGGGAGAAACTATGGCTGTTTATTTTAAAGAATATGGTGACAGATCTGCTCCACTCATGCTGTTTTTACATGGAGGAGGAGTCAGTGGGTGGATGTGGGAACAACAAATTCAGCACTTTGCTCCACACTATCATTGTGTTGTACCTGACTTACCAGGCCATGGCAAGAATTACAAAGATACATACTTTTCAATAGAAAACACCGCAGAAAAGATGATCCAGCTAATTGAAAAAGTTGCTGAGGAACGAAAAATAATTGTTATTGGCTTTTCACTAGGTGCTCAAATTCTCGTGCAATTATTAAGCATGAGACCTAACTTGGTAGATTATGCAGTAATTAATAGTGCTTTAGTAAGGCCAATGTCATTGATGAAAAAATGGATTGGGCCAACTGTCAAACTAACTTCACCACTAATCGCAATCAGGGCATTTTCAAAAATTCAAGCGAAGACACTTTACATACCTGCAGAAAAATTCAATCAATATTATGAAGAGAGTCGCCAAATGCGACAACATACATTAACACGTGTTCTGGAAGAAAATTTGTCGTTTGCCATTCCTGAGAACTTTAAACATGTAGAGACTCATATGTTAGTTATTGTGGGTGAAAAAGAAAAATCAATGATGAAAAAATCCGTTATGGACTTACTGAATAGCAACAGTAATTGTGTCGGGATGCTCGTTGCTGATATCGGTCACGGTTTTGCATTAGCAAGTCCGGCATTTTTTAATGAGACGATTGACAATTGGTTGCAGGATTCCTCAAGCTAATCAATTTTTATTTACCTAGCAACAAATTAACACCGCATCTCAGCGAGAGATGCGGTAATTTTTATGCCTTTGCAGCAATTTCTAATGCTTGTGAGAAGTCTGCGATTAGATCATCAACATGTTCTAAACCCACTGAAAAACGTAAAAGGCCGTCTGTTATGCCACGTTTTGCACGTTCATCAGTTTCCATTGCGGCATGACTCATTTTCGCTGGATAGGAAAGAATGGATTCAACACCCCCGAGGGATACAGCGAAAACAGGAATTTTCATGGCCTCTACTAGTGCCTTAGCTGCTTCATAATTCGGTAGGCGGAACGATAATACAGCACCTGCACTTGTACACTGGCTCTGATGAATAGCATAGCCAGGATGCGATGCAAGCCCTGGATAATATACTTGTTCAACTAGTGGATTAGCATCTAAAAATAATGCAATTTTCTGTGCAGATTCACTAGAACGACTAAAGCGTACATCCGTTGTTTTCATATTTTGAAGTAAAGTAAAGGAATCCTGTACACCTAAAATATTACCAAATGAATTTTGAATAAAGTATAAGTCGTTGCCTAACTGTTCGTCAGCAGTGACAGTTAATCCAGCAATAATATCCGAGTGTCCCGATAAAAACTTCGTGGCACTGTGAATGACAACGTCTACACCTAAATCTAGTGGTCGCTGGTGCAAAGGAGTCATAAATGTATTATCTAAAAATGTTAAACATTTATGTTGTTTCGCCAGAGCTACTACACCCCGAATATCTGTTATACCAAGTGTTGGGTTGGAAGGTGTTTCCATATACAATAACTTTGTCGTAGGTGTAATTGCTGCCTCCACCGCAGCTAAATCCGTAAAATCAACAAAGGAATGTGAAATGCCGAAACGCGGCAACACTTTTGACACGAAGCGGTACGTTCCTCCATAAACATCCTCGGTTATAACGATGTGATCGCCTTGTGATAGTAACATTAACGCTGCAGAAACTGCTGCAATACCAGAGGCAAAGGCATGTGCACGAACGCCACCCTCAAGCTCTGCGACAGCTTTTTCTAAAGCATCACGTGTAGGATTACCAGAACGAGCGTAATCGAATTCACCGAACGCATCGATACTTTCTTGGTGAAATGTTGAGGATACATACAGTGGTACATTAACAGCACCTTTTTTATTTTCATAACCATCACGCACACCTGCATGGATAAGTGCTGTTTCGATATGTTGTGTCATGCTCAAGCCTCTTTTCTAAGGATTTCAAATACTTGCTTCAAATCCGCAATTAAGTCCTCGGCTTCTTCAATGCCAACTGAGAAACGGAGTAAACGGTCACAAACACCACGTTCAACACGCTCTTCATACGGTATATCTGCATGTGTTTGAGTTGCTGGGTATGTAATAAAACTTTCTACACCGCCAAGGCTTTCCGCAAAGGTAATTAATTTAATATTGCGTAGGAATACATCAATCCATTCAGCCTTTTGCAGACGGAATGACAACATACCCCCTTTCCCCGTATAAAGCACATCGGTCACTAGTTCTTCTTCCTCTAAATAAGCTGCAATGGCTTTGGCGTTTGTGTCATGTTGTTTTAAGCGAAGGTGCATAGTTTTTAGACCACGAATTAGTAACCAGGAATCCATTGCACCCAGCACCATTCCGCTACCATTATGAATAAAGCCTATACGTTCAGATAACTCAGCACCTTTTGCTACAACTAGGCCAGCTAGCACATCATTATGGCCACCGATATATTTAGTTGCTGAATGTAGTACTATATCTGCCCCTAATTCAATTGGTCGTTGGAAATAGGGTGTGTAAAAAGTGTTATCGACAATTAACCAAGCTCCATGCTTATGTGCAAGCTCCGCATACACTTTCAAATCAAATTCCTGCATAAGCGGGTTTGTTGGTGTTTCAATGAAAATGGCACGTGTATGGTCATTTATCAATGCTTCTACCTGCTCAACAGAGTCAAATTTGGAATAAACAGGTTTAATATTGTATGTTTCTTTGAAGAAGTTAAAAAGACGATATGTACCACCATATAAATCATCAGGTACTATTAATTCCTCACCAGGTTTGAATAGAGAAAGTACGAGTTGGATGGCCGCCATGCCTGAGCTACAGGCAAAGCCCATGTCGCCTCCCTCTAAATCCGCTATCCCTGCTTCTAAAATGGCACGCGTTGGATTTTTTGTACGTGCATAGTCAAAACCTGTAGATTCACCGATACCTGTATGTTTGTAAGCTGTCGATAAATGAATTGGAGGACTCACAGCACCTGTTGTTGGATCACTTAAATTCCCTAATTGTACTAGCTTTGTTTCAATACTTCTGTTGTTTGTCATGTCGTCACTCTTTTCCTTATCATAATAATAGAAAAGGTCCGCGTATCACCAATGGACCTAGGTTCTTATTGGATAATTTGATTATGTATATAGTATTCTCTATAATTGTTATCAATTTACCATGTAAACTTCGGTAGGACAAGATGATTTCAGAAAATTTGATAGATTATTGTGTTAAAATCTTGTCGGAATAGTAGGGGTTGTATTTTCTACAAGACACAGACAGGGAAGGAACGTTGGGACAATAAGATAAAAATAAAAAGCAATTGCTTGTAACTAAGCAATTGCTTTCTATTTTACATTTGTTCTTTTTTTAATAAATCGCGTATTTCTTTTAGAAGCTCTTCTTTTGCATCCAGCGCAGGAACTGGTTCTTCTACAATAGCCTCTTCTTTTTTATTGGAAAGCTTCGTCATGATTCTTAAGGCTATAAAAATCGCAAATGCAATAATTAAAAAGTCAATAATAGACTGTAAAAACACACCTAATTGAATTTGTGCCTCACCTGAGCCATAAACAAAGCTCTTCGTTAAATCAATGCCACCTGTTAATACACCAACTAATGGCATAATGATATTTTCTACTAAGGAGGTAACAATTTTACCGAAGGCCCCACCGATAACAACAGCCACTGCTAAATCGACAATATTGCCTTTCATAGCAAATTCCTTAAAGTCTTTCCACATAAAATATTTCCTCCTATATTTATCCAATTAACAACAATCAAATTGTATTTTACTATATTTTGCACTATAAATTCAACTATATTCATAGGGAAAACAAAATGGCTAAAAAATGTCTACATATAAACGGTAAATTTGGTAATATAGAAGAAGATAACGAATGATTAGGTGTGACATATGGCGAAAAAAAAACAGAAAAAACCATTGCTATCACCGGCTGTGAAAATGGGGATGATTGCATTATTAGTACCCATTGCAATAACAGTGTATGTTCTCGCTTTTTTTGCGTGGAAAGAACTACAAACATTACCGATTTTTGAAAAGCTTGCACAGCAGAAGGCGATAGAAGAAATTCAACAAAATTTTGATATAAAAATACCTGAGCAATATATTCCCATCTATATTGCTGCAGAGGAGAAATATGGTGTGCCATGGACATTGTTGGCGGCACATCATCGCATCGAAACGCGCTTCTCCTCTATGAAATCCCTTGTTTCTCCAGCTGGGGCAGAAGGGCATATGCAGTTTATGCCTTGTACCTTTGTAGGTTGGAAACATCCAACATGCTCTGGGTTAGGCAAAGGCGAAATTGCTAAGTCTGAACTAATGAACCCTGCTGCCATCCAAAAATATGGTGGGTATGGGGTAGATGCGAATGGAGATGGGGTAGCAGACCCATATGATATTGAAGATGCGGTGTACAGTGCAGCCAATTATTTATCGAAGTACGGTGCAGCTAAAGGGGACGTAAAGCGTGCCGTGTTTAACTATAATCATAGTGACGAGTATGTTGAAAACGTTTTGCATTATTATAAATTATATAATAACTACCATGATGAGTTAAAAGCCGCCGTTCTTATAAATACGGAGCATTAAAAGTCAATATTTAATGAAGAAAATAAGACTGAATCCAATTTTGGATTCAGTCTTTGTTTTGTTAAATGGAATTGCCTAGCTTTTCGACATGACTTGAGCCAACTACTTGTGCCTAAGGGATATGGCTTATGATATAATTCGTTGTTATTTATGGGTCCTATTAATATGTATCCCTATCCTAAAGATGAAAGGTGTAAAAGTAATTATTCTTTAGTAATTTTTTTAAAAAACTTTTGTCACGCGACTTAAATAGGCGTTGAAAAAAATAATGTTTTGTGGTAAATTTATTAGATAGATATTGTATAATTATAATTTCGCGTATTATCCCTACTTTAATTATACGATACAATCTATTCGTTAGTCAACTCTTATATTTATTTTTTTAAGGAGTGTTTACTATGAATGCCGTATTTCAACAGGAGCAAAAACAAGTGAAAAGAGAAATGGAAATCATTCAGGAGAGCTTTAACAGATTGGAGGAAGGAGCTACCCAGCGCAGGAACGAAAACGAGTCTTAGCATTGGAAACGAGATTTTACAGCAGGTACTGAGCAAAGGTACCGACATGACAAACAATTTGTACAAATTGTAGCAACCATTCAACAGAAGCAAAAATCGGAGTCATCCGTCATGATTGAGGGAGCTTCTCATTGTTTTGGGCGCAGTTGACAGCGGCAAGGTTGGTGCCTTACAACAATGCACTTATTTTAACATAGAAAGTAGGACTGATTATATGTCTGAGAAAACCAATGCTATGCAAAAAAAACCACCATATGGCATGATTGCCATTTTATTTATCGGGGCCTTTGTTGCAATATTGAATGAAACATTACTAAATGTTGCCCTTCCATCTATTATGGAAGAATTCGATGTGAATGCAACTACGGTTCAATGGCTTTCGACAGGTTATATGCTTATTAACGGTATTTTAATACCCGCGAGTGCATTCTTCATTCAGCGCTTTACTGATAAAAAATTATTTATTACAGCAATGTTATTGTTTACATTGGGAACACTCCTGGCCAGTATTGCACCTGCCTTTGGTGTGTTATTAGGGGCACGAATGATTCAAGCTTCAGGCTCCGCGATTATGATGCCATTATTAATGAATGTCATGCTTACCGCTTTTCCAGTCGAAAAAAGAGGGACAGCAATGGGTATGTTTGGTCTTGTGATGATTACAGCTCCAGCGATTGGACCGACTCTTTCTGGATGGTTGATTGAGCATTATAGTTGGAGAATGTTATTTGATCTTGTCCTGCCAATTGCCGTTGTAACCTTAATTTTTGCAGTCTTTAAATTAAAAGATGTCACACCACAACGTGCTATTAAGCTTGATTTCATGTCTCTCGTTTTATCAAGCATAGGATTTGGTGGTTTGTTGTATGGCTTTAGTTCTGCAGGGGAAAAAGGTTGGGATAGCCCACTCGTGTACGGTACGATTATTATTGGTGCACTTGCTTTAATTAGCTTTATAGTGCGTCAATTACGGATGGATGATCCCATGCTTGAGTTCCGTATCTACAAGTATCCAATGTTTGCCTTGTCATCGGCCATTTCAATCGTGATTGCGGTCGCCATGTTTTCGGCGATGATTTTAATGCCCATCTATGTACAAACCATTCGTGGGATTTCACCAATGGAATCGGGCTTATTAATGCTTCCGGGAGCGATTGTTATGGGGATCATGTCGCCCATTACAGGGAAACTCTTTGATAAGTATGGGGCAAGAATTTTGGCGGTGAGTGGGTTGACCATTACCGTTGTAACCTCTTATTACTTTAGCAAAATTGGTATGAATACGGCTTATTCTACCCTTGTGCTGCTGTATACTTTTCGTATGTTTGGGATGTCAATGGTCATGATGCCAGTAATGACAAATGGTTTGAATCAGCTACCAGCGATAAATAATCCACACGGTACAGCTATGAACAATACACTGCAACAAGTATCTGGTGCTATTGGTTCCGCGTTGTTGATTACCGTAATGAACAACCGAACGACCGTAAAAGCAGAGGAATTAGCTGCTGACGCAATGGCCAATATGGGTGCAAATGCAGCTCAACCTTCAGCACAGGCTACAGCTGAATTACAACAACAAATTATGAATGAAGCGATGTTACATGGTATTAATTTTACCTTTTTCATTTCTACATTGATTGCGGTTATAGCACTTATTCTTGCTTTCTTTATTAAAAGAGTAAAACCTAATCATGAAGATAAGACAGATGAAGAGGCTGTTGTTAAACCTTTAGATATTGATACAGAGTGACAACTATAAAAACGGGTGCCTAGCTCTAGCATCGCCCACTTTTTAAAATTCATAGCCGATACTATGGTTATGTCATCCGTAAAAAATGCTGCTCTTGCTTTAGCTGAACATATGTCTAGCAATGAACAGGAGTTTACACATCTCATGAAATAATAAAGGCAGTTCCCTTGAGCAAAACAAAGACTGAATCCAATATTGGATTCAGTCTTAATTTTCTGTTCATTATTAATAAAATAAAAAGGGTAGCTCTTTATTTTGCATAATTACGTTGCTTTACGCATAGTTTTTAAAATAATGCTTACGATAAAGATAAGAACAATCGCCCCAATTAATGCTGGAAATACGTAAAAATCACTGACTTTCCAACCCCAGTTACCAAGAACCATACTACCAATCCAAGAACCGACAATCCCTGCAATAATATTACCAATGATGCCGCCTGGTACATCTTTACCTAAAATGACGCCAGCTAACCAACCTAATATTCCTCCGATGATTAAAAACCAAATGAAACTTATCATAATTATTCATCTCCTCAAAATTTAAGATATAAAATGGCGATTACTTAGTTATATCCTTTCTGGAGAATAATAAACATAAATAGGCTACTTTTTTGATTTTAGTTCCTCTTCATTCACGAAAATAATTAAGGTTAATGGCCTTCAGGATTATATTATTTAATGACTTTTACACCTAATGTCTGCTCAAAATGACGCAGTGCCCAGTCGTGACCTGCCGCATCAAAACTTGCAACGCCTTGTGCATAAATAACAGTCGAAATACCAAGATTATAAGCATCAACAGCTGTGTGCAAAATACAAATATCTGTACAAACACCCACTAAATGAATTTCTTCAATGCCACGTTGTTTTAATAAAATCGCTAAATTTGTACCAGCAAAGGCACTATAACGAGTTTTATCGAGCCAAAGTACTTGCTCTTTATGCATTTGATAGACTTTACCAACTTGACCATATAAATTGCGTCCATTCGTGCCGCGAATATTATGTGGAGGGAAAAGTTTAGTTTCAGGATGATAAGGATCGTTTACTTCATGTAAATCATTCGCAAAAACAACGAATTCATTTTCATCAATAAATTGTTCAATTAATGCGGAAATTTTTTCGTCTAAAGCTTGCCCAGGTTCTCCACACGTTAGTTTTCCATCCGTTGCTACAAAATCATGCGTATAATCGATTACAAGTAGCGCTTTTTTCAATTTCCACACACTCCTTTTGGTGTAAATTTACTTTTATCATGCCATATTTGGATTGGTTTGTCAGAAAAATAGTTATATTTTAATATTAAGAATAGTTTGAAAATTGAATTGTGTGCGAGTATAATGTGAAAAAAGGCGAGGTGATATGTATGAATATGGCTGTTATGAAACGTTTAGATCGTCAAGGACTTCTAATCGCATCTTTGCATATGCTTGTAATGCTAAACTTAGCAGTAGAATTTTTATTTGTCTCGTAGTCTCGTAAAAATATAATAGAAAGGTGAGTTCAATGCTCGTCCAATACTAAAACAACCGTGAAGGCAATTTCGTCGTAGTCCACGGTTGTTTTTTGTTGTCCTGACTAAACTTTTTTATTTTCAATGTTTTAAATCATGGATAGCAATAGAATGCATTTGAATGTTTAATGGTGCGCAACAAATGCTATGTATGGTAAGCCTTTTAGACAATTTTTCATTAAAAAGGAATTTTTCTTGTGAAAATCAAATACATAGAACATATAAAGGAGTGATAGGATGACAAGGAGATTTGAACGTGTGTTTCATCGCCTAGAATGTCCATTTGCCTGGCTGGACTTAGATGCACTGGATGACAATATAGCGACTGTGCAGCAAGCATGTGGACAGAAAAAAATTCGTATTGCGACTAAATCGATTCGTTCATTAGAGGTGCTACGTTATATACAACACAACCTCTCAAATATTGGAGGTTTTATGACATTTACAGCGGCAGAAACGATTTTTTTACTAGAACACCAATTTGATGATTTATTGCTTGGCTATCCAGTAATGGAGGAATTAGCTGTTCGTCAATTGTTACAGTTCGTGAAAGAGGGCAAGACTGTCACGTTTATGGTGGATAAACAAGAACATGTTGCGTTTTTGGAGAAACTAGGTGCAGAGCTTGATGTACGTGTGCCGATTTGTATTGATATCAATTTGTCGAATGATTTTAAGGTCCTTTATTTTGGTACGAAACGGTCATCCCTTCATTCGTTGGAGTCCATCACCCCATTTTTACAATTTATAAAAAATCTATCGTATATTGACGTTGTTGGCGCTATGGGCTATGAAGCTCAAATAGCTGGAGTCGGTAATCGACCGACTAATGCTGTGAAAGGAAAAATAATAGAAGCCATGCAGAAGCAAGCGAAAAAGCAAGTAACCCAGTTTCGTAGACTAGCAATTGCTCATATAAAAGCCTATTTTCCTCATCTGTGTTTTGTGAATGGTGGTGGTTCAGGCAGTATGACATATACTGCTCAACAAAAAGAAGTGACGGAAATTACGGTTGGTTCAGCATTTTATGCACCAGCACTTTTCGATCAGTTTACACATTTACAGCTCTCAAAGGCAGCAGGGTTTGCGCTGAGAGTAACTCGAAAACCTCAAAAAAATATTGTGGTCTGTCATGGTGGTGGGTATACGGCTTCTGGTGCAATTGCTGCGGACCGCTTGCCAACGTTTTATGAACCAAACTATTTTTCATTTCTAAACTTAGAAGGTGCAGGAGAAGTTCAAACACCAGTAAAGATAAAAGGAAAAACAGTAAATATAGGGGACACCATGTATTTTCGACATGCGAAAGCAGGTGAGCTTTGTGAACGATTCTTAGTATTGCATGTCATAAGAGAGGACAAGTATATAGGAACTTATGCAACATATAGGGGGGAAGGACAATGTTTTCTGTAGGCAAATGGAAAAATGGTGAAAAGTGGACGAATTGGGCTGGCAATATCATTTCTTACCCAAGCGAGATGTATTTACCTCGTTCTATCGAAGAGGTGGTAAACGTGGTAAGTCATGCGCGAGATACGACAAAAACAATACGTGTAACAGGGGCGGCTCATTCTTTTAGCGCTGTTGCGATGCCGGAGCATATTGCACTTTCTTTACATAACATGCGCGGTCTAATAGCTGTCAACTCAGAAAAGCAAGAGGCAACATTTTGGGCTGGAACTTATTTATATGAAATGGGACCACTGCTTGCAAAACATGGCTTTGCATTAATGAATATGGGCGATATTCAAGAGCAAACAATTGCCGGTGCGATATCTACTGGTACACACGGAACAGGTGTTACGCTAGGTTCTTTATCGTCCACTGTAACGGCATGGGGCTTTGTAGATGGCACTGGTACTTACAGAGAGCACCTAAGGGGAACAGATGCATTATCTGAGGCAATTCACGTATCACTAGGGATGCTGGGTGTACTTGTAAAAGTAACGATGCAAGTGATGCCTCTTTATAGCTTACATTATGTCGGAACACGGGAGACATTCACGAAAGGACTTGCGACATATCGTGAGGATATTCGCCAGCATCGGCATGTGGAGTGGTTTTATTTCCCTAGTAGTGAAACGATTCAGGTAAAGCGTATGAATGCCATGGCACCTGTCTATCAAAGTGAATGGAGTAAGCGTGTGGAAACATTAAAGCTTCAAATAGTTGAAAATGGTGCGTTCTTTGCTATTTCAGAGCTGTGCAAATGGAAGCCATCATTAAGTGGTGCGATGAGTAGATTGGCTGCAGCAAATGTTATTGAGGGTGAAAAAGTTGGGATAAGCTATGAAATTTATCCTTCGCCACGTAGTGTAAAGTTCCAAGAAAGTGAATACGCCATTCCCTTAACACAATTTGAAGCATGTATGGAAGAAATTCATGAGACATTTAAAAAAGGTCATCTAAACTTCCATTTTCCATTAGAATGTCGCACAACTGCGGGTGAAGCGGGATATTTAAGTCCAACACAAGGGCAAGAATCGGCTTTTATCGCATTCCACATGTATAAAGGAATGTCAGAAGAGCCTTATTTTAAATGGGTGCATACATTGATGCAAAAATATAAAGGTAGACCGCATTGGGGAAAACAAAGTCATTTAACAGCTGAACATGTGCATGGCTTGTATCCAGCTATTGATAAGTTCTTAGAAGTCCGAGCCCTGTACGATCCAGATGATGTTTTTTTCACAGGTTATCTAAAAAAATTATTCGTTTTGTAAAATTTGGTATTTAATTGAAATTAGAAATTTTACGCGCTGAGTAGCAAGATAGTCTAAGAAAATAGCAAAAATATTAGAACGTTTTTCAAATTTAAACTATGTAAATATTGTTTATTATAAAAAAATTTAAATTTGAACGAAATGTCAAAATATTTATCAAAGCGAGATAAAAGTGATGCTTAATCAGCATGAAAACGATTTCAAATTTTATGGAGTATTTGAATTGTTTAAACAATTCAAAAAATACTGTTGACGTGGCCCTCTTATTCGTACTATGATAACAACAATTTAATACGTTCGTTACAGTAGTTAGTTGCATTTACTGCAATTAACTTACACACAAAAACAAAATAGACAGAACATTTTGTATATAGCAACGAACATAGCAATGGATAGCAATAAATGAGGGGCGTTTAAAATGAGAAGTGACATGATTAAAGTAGGCGTAGATCGTGCGCCACATCGAAGTCTTTTATATGCAACAGGCAAAGTAAAAGCAAAAGATTTAGGCAAACCATTTATTGGGGTTTGTAACTCTTATATCGACATTATTCCAGGTCACGTTCATTTACGTACATTTGCTGATGTTGTCAAAGAAGCCATAATCGAAGCGGGCGGAATTCCGTTCGAATTTAATACGATTGGTGTAGATGATGGAATTGCAATGGGACATATTGGTATGCGTTATTCCTTACCGAGTCGTGAAATAATCGCAGATTCTGCTGAGACAGTTATTAATGCACACTGGTTTGATGGCGTATTCTACATTCCAAACTGTGACAAAATCACACCAGGAATGTTAATGGCAGCAGTTCGTACAAACGTACCGTCGATTTTTGTATCAGGCGGTCCAATGGAGGCTGGTACATCTGCTACAGGAAAACAACTTTCTCTAACATCTGTGTTTGAAGGTGTAGGAGCTCACAAATCAGGCAAAATGACATCAGAAGAGCTGTTAGATATTGAAAACAATGCGTGTCCAACATGCGGATCATGTTCAGGAATGTTTACTGCAAATTCCATGAACTGCTTGATGGAAATGCTAGGCGTAGCGCTTCCAGGTAACGGTACAATCGTAGCAACATCTGATGAGCGTCATAAGCTTATTAAAGAAGCTGCAAAACAATTAGTCCGTATGATTGAAGAAGACATTAAGCCACGTGACATCATTACAAAAGAAGCAATCGATGATGCATTTGCACTTGATATGGCGATGGGCGGTTCTACAAACACTGTGCTTCATACATTAGCAATCGCAAATGAAGCAGAAATAGACTATAACATCGAAGATATTAATAAAGTTGCAGAGCGTGTACCATATTTAGCGAAAATTATGCCTGCTTCGGATATTTCAATGGATGATATTAATAAAGCTGGTGGCGTGAGTGCCATTATAAACGAATTAGTATCCATTCCTGGCGCAATTCATCCAAATCGTCCAACTGTTGCAGGTGTAACGATGGGTGAACTTGTAAAGGATTATCACATTACTAATGATCAAGTTATTCGTACAAAAGATAACCCGTATAGCCCAGTTGGTGGTTTATCGGTATTATTCGGTAATATCGCACCAAATGGTTCTGTAATCAAAGTAGGTGCTGTAGATCCTTCTATTAAAGTGTTTAAGGGTGAAGCAATTGTTTTTGATTCACAAGAGGCAGCGCAAGAAAATATTGATAACGGCACAGTAAAGGAAGGCCATGTAGTCGTCATTCGCTATGAAGGACCTAAAGGTGGCCCGGGGATGCCTGAAATGCTTGCACCAACGTCTGCTATTCAAGGTCGTGGTTTAGGAACTAAGGTTGCATTGATTACCGACGGACGTTTCTCAGGTGCATCTCGCGGTATTTCAATTGGTCATATTTCACCAGAAGCAGCAGAGGGCGGTCCAATCGCTTTAGTGGAGAATGGTGACATCATTACAATTGATCTACCAAATCGCACGATTAACTTAGAAGTTTCAGAGGAAGTATTAGCTGAACGTCTTGAAAAATTGCCAGTATTTGAACCAAAAATCAAACGTGGCTGGTTAGCAAGATATTCGAAATTAGTCACAAGCGCCTCGACAGGTGGCGTCATGAAGATTTAAAAATATATATGTAAAAACGTTGATGAGGTTAAAGGGTTTAGAGCCTTGTATCTACCAGAGAGCCGGTCGTGCTGGAAGCCGGCGATACAACTAAATCCGACATCCCCTCGGAGTGAGCTATTAAACGCGTGTTCGCCATTAGATAGCTCCGGGCATAATCGAAGTGCTCGTTATTAATGAATAAATGGTTTATGACACCGTATTGGATGTAAGTTTACTTGCATGGGTTCATAAATGCTTTCTTTTATTCGCGAGGTAGCAATTTTATTGCTATAAACAAGGGTGGTACCATGAAAAGTCTTTTTCATCCCTACGTAAGGTAGTTCTTTGCGTGTGGAGAAAAGGGCTTTTTATTATTTTTCACGATATTAAAATAGTTTTTCGCTATTTTAACTACTTGAAGGAGGCTTATTTTGATGAGTGCGAATGTTTCTATCAATGAAAAAGAAGAATTAGTAACAACAGCAGAAGCAGAAGCTGAAGCTAAAAAAACTTTTCAACCGAAAGATGGTGCAGACGTTTTAGTACAGTCGTTGCATGATCAGGGTGTCGAGATTATTTTTGGCTATCCTGGTGGTGCAGTACTTCAAATTTATGATGCGATGTACAAAAATCCAATTCGCCATATTTTAACAAGACATGAACAAGGCGCAATTCATGCAGCAGAAGGGTATGCGCGTGTATCCAATAAACCAGGTGTTGTGATTGCCACAAGTGGACCTGGAGCCACGAACTTGGTAACTGGTATTGCCGATGCGATGATTGATTCCATTCCACTTGTTATTTTCACAGGTCAAGTGGCCACTTCAGTTATTGGTACCGATGCCTTTCAAGAAGCTGACATTATGGGGATTACGACACCAATTACCAAACACAACTATCAAGTGCAAGATGTAAATGACATTCCACGTATCGTCCAAGAAGCATTCCATATTGCGAATACAGGACGGAAAGGTCCGGTAGTTGTTGACTTCCCGAAAAATGTCTCTCAAATGCTATTTGATGTGGAAAACCCACCTAAAGCACCGGAAGAAATTTATTTACCTGGCTACCAACCAACTTACAAACCGAATTATTTGCAAGTTCAAAAGGCAATTCAAGCAATTTCTTTAGCAAAGAAGCCGGTTATCTTAGCTGGGGCAGGTGTACTTTTTGCTGATGCCCGTGAAGAATTAACGACTTTTGCTGAAAAATATCGTATCCCGGTAACCAATACATTACTGGGTCTTGGATCATTCCACGGGGAGCATGAATTATTTATCGGTATGGCAGGCATGCATGGTACAGCGACGGCTAATATTGCTATTACAAAATCGGATTTACTCCTAAATATTGGTGCGCGTTTTGATGATCGTTTAACGGGTAACTTAGCAACATTTGCGCCAAATGCAACGATTATCCACATCGATATCGACCCTGCTGAAATTGGCAAAAACGTTCCGACAGATATTCCAATCGTAGCTGATGCCAAGGAAGCATTAAAATCATTATTGAAAAAAGATTTTGAAGGACCAGATACAGCTGATTGGTTGAACTTATTAGAAAATCATGCCAACGAAAATCCACTTTGGTATTCCAAAGCAGCAAGTGATACAGAAGTGTTACCGCAAGAAGCACTAGAGCTTGTGCATCGAATTACGGAAGGTGAAGCGATTGTTACAACAGACGTTGGTCAGCACCAAATGTGGGCTGCTCAATATTATCGCTTAAACAATGATCATGGATGGGTAACGTCTGGTGGACTAGGTACGATGGGCTTCGGCTTCCCAGCTGCAATTGGCGCCCAATTTGCGAAGCCAGACAAAAAAGTTGTTGCAATTGTAGGAGATGCAGGTTTCCAAATGACTGCGCAAGAACTCTCGCTATTAAAAGAATTCAACTTACCAGTAAAAATTGTGATTTTAAATAACAGTTGCCTAGGGATGGTACGTCAGTGGCAAGAAACCTTCTATGAGGAACGTTATTCATCTTCACTTATGCCGATTCAACCGGATTTTGTGAAGTTAGCGGATGCATATGGCATTAAAGGCTATCTTATTAACACAATTGACGAAGCAGAAAGTATCTTCCGTGAAGCTCTTCTTTCTGATGAGCCAGCATTAATCGATTGTCGCGTAAAACAGCTTGAGTGCGTCTATCCAATGGTTGCACCAGGCAAAGGCTTACATGAAATGATTGGGGTGAAAAAGAAGTGAAACGAGTAATTACAGTAACGGTGATTAACCAAAGCGGTGTACTAAATCGTGTAACGGGCTTACTTATGAAACGTCAATTCAATATTGAATCGATTACAGTTGGTCATACTGAACAGCCAAACTTCTCAAAAATGACATTTGTTGTACATGTAGAAGACGAAAGCAAAATTGAACAACTTGTCAAGCAATTATCGAAGCAAATTGACGTGTTAAAGGTTAATGACATTACAGATAAAGCCATCGTGCTTCGTGAGCTTGCACTTGTGAAGGTTATTTCACCACCAAATTTACGACTTGAAATGAACTCGATTGTTGAGCCGTTCCGACCACAAATAATTGATACAGCGAAAAACGTTGTTACCTATCAAGTGGTAGGGCATCCTGAAAAAATTGATGCTTTCATCGAGTTAATTCGCCCATATGGCATTAAAGAGTTAACACGTACGGGTGCCACAGCATCGGTTCGTGAAACACAAAAAATTACGCATACGCAGCTCTCTATTTTAAAATAGTTTGCATATAAAATGAAAGTTTTGGATGTGTGTTTCCACAGATAAGTGGCACATGTCTAAAGCTGGACCAAAAAACAAACCCAAACTTAGGAGGAAACAAACAATGACTACAATGTACTATGAACAAAACATCAACGAGGACGTATTAAAAGGTAAAAAAATCGCTATCATCGGTTACGGTTCACAAGGTCATGCACATGCACTAAATCTTAAAGAATCAGGTTTCGATGTAGTAGTAGGTGTTCGTCCAGGCGGTTCTTTCGATGCAGCAAAAGCTGATGGAGTAGACGTAAAAACTGTAGCTGAGGCTGCACAAGAAGCGGATGTTATCCAAATCTTACTGCCAGATGAGCGTCAAAAAGCAGTTTATGAAGCTGAAATCGCACCATACCTAGAAGCTGGTAAAGCACTGATGTTTGCGCATGGTTTCAATATTCATTTCGGCCAAATTACACCACCAGCTGATGTAGACGTATTCTTAGTTGCACCGAAGGGTCCAGGCCACTTAGTTCGTCGTCAATTCCAACAAGGTGCTGGCGTACCAGGTCTATTTGCAATCCATCAAGATGCAACTGGTCAAGCAAAAGATTTAGCACTTGCTTATGGTAAAGGTATCGGCGCTTCTCGCGGTGGTTTACTTGAAACAACATTCAAAGAGGAAACTGAAACTGATTTATTCGGTGAGCAAGCAGTTCTTTGTGGTGGAGCAACACAATTAGTAAAAGCTGGTTTTGAAACACTAGTAGAAGCTGGCTACCAACCAGAACTTGCTTACTTCGAGACATTACACGAATTAAAACTAATTGTTGACCTAATGTTCGAAGGTGGTATGGCTACAATGCGTTATTCTGTATCCGATACAGCTGAGTGGGGTGACTATGTTGCAGGTCCACGCATCATCGACGATTCAGTAAAAGCGCGTATGAAAGATGTATTAACTGACATTCAAGATGGTACATTCGCGCGTCGTTGGATTCAAGAAAATGAAAACGGTCGTCCTGACTACACGAAATTCAAAGAAGCTGGTGCCAACCACCAAATCGAAGAAGTTGGTACTAAGCTACGTGCTATGATGCCATTCATCAACGAAGGAAAAGAAAAAGTAGTGAGAGAAGTGAGCGTTAGTGCGAAAAATTGATATTTTTGATACAACACTTCGCGACGGCGAGCAATCTGCTGGTATTAACTTAAATACCGCTGAGAAGATTGAAATTGCCAAGCAACTCGAACGTTTAGGGGTCACAATTATTGAAGCAGGTTTTCCTGCTTCATCACCTGGTGATTTCGATGCAGTTAACCGTATTGCAGGTACTGTCAAAAATTCCATCGTGACAGGACTAGCACGCTGTGTGCAAAAAGATATTGATACAACATGGGAAGCGATTAAGCTAGCAGAGCAACCACATATTCATATTTTTTTAGCAACATCGCCCATTCATATGGAGTACAAGTTAAAGAAATCACCACATCAAGTGGTGGAGCAAGCAGTGGAAGCTGTGAAATATGCCAAAAAATTCTTCCCACTTGTACAATGGTCTGCAGAAGATGCATTCCGTTCAGATCGTGAATTTTTAGTTCGTATTATGAATAAAGTCGTTGCGGCCGGTGCCACTACAATCAACGTGCCTGACACAGTTGGCTATGCATCTCCTCAGGAATATGGAGCATTGTTTAAATTCCTGCTCGAGAATGTGAAAGGCGCTGAAAATGTTAAATTTTCTGCACACTGCCATGACGATTTAGGCATGGCGACTGCTAATACCATCGCTGCCATCGAAAATGGTGCTACGCAAGTAGAAGGTACGATTAATGGTATCGGTGAGCGGGCTGGCAACGTTGCACTGGAAGAAATCGCGGTTGCCCTTCATATTCGGAAAGATATATATCCTGTGGAAACGGGCATTCATTTACAAGAGATTAAACGTACCTCTCAATTAGTAAGCAAATTAACAAATGTGGTTATTCAACCGAATAAAGCAATTGTTGGGAAAAATGCATTTGCCCACGAATCAGGTATTCACCAAGATGGCGTGCTAAAAAATCCTGAAACGTACGAAATTATTTCACCAGCACTTATTGGTGAGGGGGAAGTCCCTCTTGTTCTCGGCAAACATTCAGGACGTGCTGCCTTCCGTGACCGTGCGGAAACAATGGGCTTTAATCTTTCAGATGACAAGCTAAATAAAGCATTTGCTGAATTTAAAAAGCTTGCAGATCGCAAAAAAGAGATTACAGAAGAAGATTTACTAACACTTCTGACAGAGCAACAAGTGCAAATTGAGGATGTGCCTTTATTTGAATTGAAAATGGTTCAAGTACAATATGGAACAGAAAATATTCCAACTGCGACAGCAACAGTTGTTACGCCAGAAGGTAATGTGAAAAATGTTGTGGCTACTGGATCTGGTTCAGTGGAAGCTATTTTCAATACGCTTGAACAGCTCGTTCCAGGAGCCATTAATGTGATCGACTACCGTGTGAAATCTGTCGGTAAGGGCCGTGATGCACTGGGTGAAGCTGTTATTAATATTCGTTACGATGGTGTTTCAACGACTGGTCGAAACTCATCACAAGATGTGTTAGAAGCATCTGCGAAAGCTTATTTAAATGCCATTAACCGTCATTTAATTCAAGTAAGCCTTCGTGCACTACAAGTGATTTAATTGTACTTGTTTTACAAAACAAAAAGGTCTCTCATCTGCAAAAAGTAGGTGAGAGTCTTTACTAAAATAGCGTAACCTTGATAGGCACTTACACTATATAAAGAAAGGTGTTTTTACGATGGAGAAAAAAATTACAGTACTTCCTGGTGACGGAATTGGACCAGAGGTTGTGGCTTCTGCTGTACGTGTATTACAAGTAATTGGCAAGCGTTTCAACCATACATTCCATTTAGGCTATGCAACAATCGGAGGCGCTGCCATCGACCAACACAATAACCCACTACCAGATGAAACAATTGAAATGTGTGAAGGAAGTGATGCCATTTTGCTTGGGGCTGTAGGTGGTCCAAAATGGGATAATAACCCACCTGAGTTACGCCCTGAAAAAGGATTATTACGTATTCGCAAGTACTTTGATTTATTCGCAAATTTACGTCCAGTAAAGGCGTTCCCGAGTTTACTAGATGCTTCACCATTGAAACGTGAAGTAGCCGAAAACGTAGATTTAATGATCGTACGTGAACTAACAGGCGGCGTATACTTCGGGGAACCACGTATGCGTACTGAAAATGGCGCAATTGATACAACAGTTTATTCAACAGCAGAAGTTGAACGTATTGTTGAAAATGCCTTTGAATTAGCACGTTTACGTGGAGGCAAATTATGCTCTGTCGATAAAGCAAACGTACTTGAAACAAGTCGCTTATGGCGTGAAGTTGTAGAAGCGAAGAAAAAAGAATATCCGGATGTGCAAGTAGAGCATAACTTAGTGGATTCTGTGGCTATGAAATTGATTACAAATCCAGGTCACTATGATGTTGTTGTCACTGAAAATATGTTTGGAGATATTTTAAGTGATGAAGCTTCCGTTATTACAGGTTCACTTGGCGTATTACCATCAGCTTCCATCCGTGGTGATAATTTTGGACTATACGAACCTGTTCATGGTTCAGCACCTGAGATTGCTGGCCAAGGCGTAGCAAACCCAGCCGCAACAATTCTTTCTGTGGCTATGATGCTACAATACTCATTTGGTCTAATAGAGGAAGCAGCAGAAATCGAACGAGCAGTAAGTGCTGTATTTGATGATGGATATTTCACTGCGGACCTTGCACGTGACGGTGGTCGCACGTTATCTACCAATGAATGGACAGATAAGGTGATTAATGAGATTGATACTAGCTTTGTATCAGAAAGTATTATGACAACATACATTTAAGAAATAGGTGAAGACAATGGGCAAAAATATAATTGAAAAGATTTGGGATAAACATGTTGTTTATCAGGAAGAGGGCAAACCGGACCTGTTATATATTGATCTTCATTTAATTCATGAAGTAACTTCTCCGCAAGCTTTCGAAGGTCTACGCATGAACGGTCGTAAAGTGCGTCGTCCTGATTTAAGCTTTGCAACGATGGATCACAATGTACCTACAAAAAATTTACCAACTATCAATGATCCGATTGCACGCAACCAAATTGAGACATTAGCAAAAAATGCTGCTGAATTTGGTATTGAGCTTGCAGGTATGGGGCACCCCGACCAAGGGATTGTACACGTCATTGGACCAGAGCTAGGGTTAACACAGCCTGGTAAAACAATTGTTTGCGGTGATTCCCATACTTCTACTCATGGTGCTTTTGGTGCCATCGCATTCGGTATTGGTACATCAGAGGTAGAACATGTAATGTCTACACAAACATTGTGGCAAAACAAGCCGAAAACGATGGAAATTCGTGTAGAAGGAGAGCTACCTGTGGGCGTTGCTGCAAAAGATATTATTTTAGCGATTATCTCTAAATTTGGCATCGGCGTTGGCACAGGCTATATTGTGGAGTTCACTGGAGAGGCAATCCACAAACTATCAATGGAAGAACGTATGACAATTTGTAACATGTCCATTGAAGCAGGGGCAAAGGCAGGCCTTGTGTCGCCTGACCAAATTACCGTTGACTACATTCGAGGTCGTCGCTATGCACCACAGGGCGAGAAATTTGAAGAAGCATCCACTTACTGGTTAAGTCTAGCATCTGATGTCGACGCAACGTATGATGAAGTGCGCATTATCAAAGCTGAAGAAATCGAGCCAATTATCACGTGGGGAACAAACCCTTCGATGGGCTCAGGTGTTTCTAAAAATGTGCCAATGCAAGCAGATTATCAGGATGAGTCGGATCAGGCTGCACTTCGCAAAGCACTTGCTTATATGGGCTTAGAAGAAGGGCAACCACTAACTTCAATCGATATCCAACACGTATTTATTGGTTCATGCACAAACTCACGTTTAAGTGATTTACGTGCAGCAGCAAGTATCATTCAAGGACGAAAAGTACATGGAAATGTAACAGCCATCGTTGTACCGGGATCTCATTCAACGAAAAAGCAAGCAGAGGCGGAAGGATTAGATAAAATCTTTACAGAAGCTGGTTTTGAATGGCGTGAATCAGGCTGTTCAATGTGCTTAGCCATGAATGATGATGTTGTACCTGCCGGTGAACGCTGTGCATCAACATCAAACCGTAACTTCGAAGGACGTCAAGGTACAGGTGCGAGAACACATTTAGTATCACCACAGATGGCAGCGGCTGCAGCGATTGCGGGTCATTTCGTGGATGTACGCGAATTCGTAAAGGAAACGGTGTAAGGGCCATTCACACGGAAAGGATGATTGAAAATGGAACCAATTAATATCGTAACTAGTGTCATTACACCACTAGATCGTAAAAATGTAGATACAGACCAAATTATTTCAAAAGAGTTTTTAAAGCGGATTGAGCGCACAGGTTTTGGTCAGTTTTTATTTTACCACTGGCGCTTCGATGCACAAGGAAATGAAAACAAAGACTTCGTATTAAATCAACCACAATTTAAAGACTCTAAAATATTAGTGGCGCAAGATAACTTTGGCTGTGGTTCTTCTCGTGAACATGCACCATGGGCCATCTTAGACTATGGATTTAATGTAGTCATTGCACCATCATTTGCAGATATTTTTCATAATAACTGCTTCAAAAATGGCATATTGCCTATCAAACTAACAGAAGCACAGTGTGATGAAATATTAGCAAAAGGTTTAGCAAAACCTTATAGCATGGCAGTAAATCTCGCAGCACAAACAGTAACAGGCGAAGATGGTCAGGTTTATAGCTTTAACATCGATTCTTATTATAAAGAAACGTTATTGAATGGCTGGGATGAAATTGCTCTAACTATTAAATATGAAGCACAAATTGCTGCATATGAAGCACAACGTGTAGCGTACTAATAGCAAAGGGAGTCGTCTCAGGAAACATTTGAGATGGCTTCTTTCTTTGTTAGAAAGTGTACAATCTATAAAGATTGTGCGCTTTTTTTAGTACTCAATTCATAAAAATAAGCTTATTATATACGTAAAGGAGGAGAGAAATGGATACATTATTACAAGAAATAACAACTTGGCTCAAAACAATGGATGAACGGATAGTTATTGGCATTTCAGGACTTGGTGCAGCTGGGAAAACAACATTTGCCAATAGGCTCGTAGACCAACTAAATCAACAACAAGTGAATTACATGAATACAGATCCTTATATTGTTAGTTCAAACATAAGAAATCAAGCAATAATCGACTATACATACCAAAATGAAAATCATCGTTATAAAATGACAGCTTGCCATCCATCCGCGCATCATTTACCTTCTTTAGAAAGAGATATTCGGATGCTTAGAGATGGTTTAAATCTATATACAATCGATACACATTATATGAAAAGCGAGTTACTTTCGTCACAAAAAAGCGTATCGATTGTAGAAGGGATGAGTGTTGCATTTGTGAATCCAGCTTTATTTGATTTGAAAATTTATTTCTATACCGATGGTGAAACAGAATTTATGAGAAGATCGAGTCGTGATATTGTTGAAAGGGGAATGGATATTAATTATTTAAGGCAGTCACACGAAGAACGTCGTATTCAGTATGAGGTCTTTATGCAGCCATACAGCCAGCATTTTGATATTATTATAAAAACTTCAGATGAAGCAATCACTCTAGAAAAAAATAAATTTACATTTAAATAATCATATGTTTATTATACTTTGGCTTACTGGTTGAACAACGTAAGTATTTTTAGACCGTTGCTTATCAAGATGCTTACAAACTTTCGAGGAAAGAGGTAGAAATATGATCACTGTTATTGGTAGTTTAAATATGGATTTAGCAGTAAAAATGGATGTTTTTCCAAAGCAGGGTGAAACAGTGCTTGGAGAACAATTTCAAACAATCCCAGGTGGCAAAGGGGCTAATCAGGCAGTTGCGGCGGCGCGATTAGGAAGTCAGGTAAATATGATAGGGTGTGTGGGTACAGATAGCTTTGGTGATACTTTACGTAACGTTTTACAACAAGAGCATATTCATACAGACACAATAACAACAGCTTCAGTACCCACTGGCATTGCCAATATTCTATTATACAATGACGATAATCGTATCATTGTGGTACCAGGTGCAAATTATGAATTGAGTCCCGTACACATAGAGGCTGCAAAGGAGGTCATTCAGCAAAGTCAGATGGTAATCATGCAACTTGAAATTCCGAAAGAGACGACGGATTATGCATTAAAATTATGTAAAGAAGCGAATGTGCCAGTATTGTTTAATCCCGCACCAGCGGCGAATTTTGACATGCGATGGATGGAGGAAATTACGTATATGACGCCAAATGAATCAGAATGTTTATTGTTATTTGGTGATGACTTTGACGAGGTACTGAAAAGATATCCAAATAAGTTAATCATCACACTGGGTAGTGATGGTGCGCGTTTTTTTGATGGGGAATATCCTATTCATATCCCAGGCTATATGACAAAAGTGGTGGATACTACAGGTGCTGGAGATACGTTTAATGGTGCATTAGCACATGCATTGGTAGAGGGTCAATCGTTGGATGAGGCAGTATATTTTGCGAATATAGCAGCGTCCTTATCAATTGAAAAATTTGGCGCACAAGGTGGCATGCCAACTCTTGGAGCCGTCTATGCACGCATGAGTGGCTGTGAAGAATAAAGAGTATTAGTCCCGATCTAACAAGTTTTTAAGATAAGGCTTTGTACAGCTCCCTGCATAGTTAGATACGAGTGTGATTGCATTACCAAAATTATATTATTAATATTATTTCTTTATATCTGGATAGGGAATAGTTATTGAGGAAGACGGTCATATATCATAAGTAATAATTACTATTTGTGACAACTGCAAATAAGTACAATATCCTTTTTTGTTATCTCTCCCTAGTACAATGTATAGGAATTATATTAGTTTCATTTATAATGGAACTATAGATATATAGGAAAAGAGGTTTTGGGGATGACGAATTTTGACAATATTCCACTTGAATATACAGCCTCAGCGAATAATATTTTGCCACAGCTTGTAGATCGTTTGCGTCAACTGCATGGCATTATTGTACAAAATACATATGTAAAAGATACGGCTAAACACTTAAACCGAATCATCCAAGATGCTAACAACCAAACAATGCTACTAATTGTTGGCAAGGAGCGTGTCGGGAAAACAACACTTGTGAATGGTCTTCTTGGTCGCTCTGTTTTACCTGTAAATGATAAAAATCCTACAGGCGTTAATACATTTTTGCGATACGGCGAGCAAGAGGAAGTAAAGGCGTATTTCTTAGATGGCGTGGTGGCGGTATTTGATATGAGTAAATTAGAGTTACTCACAACCGGAGATACATTTGCATCACAAATTTTACGCGAGCATCTAGATTATTTAGAAGTCTATCTGAAGAATGATTTATTGAAATCTGTCACAATTATTGATTCTGTTTCATTAGAAGCAGGAAGTGGAGAAATGGCCTACTTCTCCGAGTCACTTATCAACCGGGTCGACGAAATTTTTTGGGTTTTACGTTCGGGCTCAAAGGCTATCGATGCAGAGGTCTTATTAATTGATACATTAAAAAATAAAGGGGTCGAACCTCTTTGTGTGATTAATGGCATTGACACAAATGATAACTCCGAGGCATTTGTGTTGGCTGAGAAAGAACGTATCGGACAATTAATGAGTGATTTCATCGCAGTTTCTGCCACGGATGCTCTTGAAGCAAAACAAACTCAAAATGAAGAGTTATGGCAAAAGAGCCAATACGATAATCTGATTGCACAAATTCATCGTATTGCTGTAAATAGTGATAAGAAAACGTACGCCATTTTAATTCGCTTCTTGCAATGGCTGGAGCGATTCCGCTTCGAACTGACGGTTATTCCACAACGTGATCCATTCCAATCTGCTGTAGAAAACATTGAAAAATACGCCGGCGATACACAATATGAATTTTCACGTTACCAACGTGATTTAGCAATTGTACAAGAATATGAACAAGAGTATGAACAGGTTGCAAATGTCTTTAAAAAAGCTCAAACACTGTATCAACTGTTGCAAACTATCTCGCAAAATGATTATTTACAAGATGACATAGTAGAAAACTTTACGGAAAAGGCTATTAACTATCAACAAATGTTACGTGAATATCGAAATATGCATAGTGAATACATGCGTGAATATGAACGGTTGGATGCACAGCATAAAAAAATTCATGGAAAAGGGCTGATGAAAGCTATTTTTGGCCATCATACACAAAATGAATTTTTTAAGGAGCGTGTCAATAAGTTAAATGAACAGCAAGTGGTGTGCATTGCACAATTTGATAAGGTACAGGAAGCGGAAGCATCAATGCTTCAGGCAATCTATTCGATACAAAGCTATTTGATGGATTTAGCAAAAAAGCGTTTGGCGCGTATAGAGCAAAAAGTACAAGAGCTCAATAATCAACGTGCTAAAGAAAAGCGTCAGTTAAAATTATATGCTGACAAATTAAATGAATTTTCATGTTTAATTGAAGCACAGGGTTATATAAAAGAGACAATACAGCCGTTTTTAATGGATGACAAACTTCCACTACGTGCTAAGGATCAAGAAATGCTTACAGAAACAATCAACAACATCATGGCCATTGATTTATCGAAGAACGGCTTACTTGCTCGAAGTCAAATGAATAATAAAATGGAAAACAAAGAAATACCTTTTGAGGCAAAAGAAAAATATCTGTTACATATCTTAGCTTTAACGGAAACAGATGTCATCTCAAACGATATACCAGAAATACCTCGAAAATTGGATATACAATATAATAATGAATGATAATCCATGAATAAAAAGATGTCCTAAAAGTATGATTTTTCTTTTAGGACATTTTTTTGTTTTATGCTGTTCTTCTTCGTTGTTGCGTTGTAGTTATGCGCAACGTCAGTAGTATTCATCCAGTTTCTTCGTTGCCTAAATTTTCTAAAAACCTATTTTTTCATAGCTAACGCTACTCTTCAGATGGTTTCCTCATAAAATTCTCCTTTTTTGAATCACTCTTAACAGTTATCTCCACAGGACGTATTTATCTGTGCTGTGAAAAGCACAGATTCCACGGATACGTTAAATTGCATTTTTAAAAATATGTCATTGACTGAATATAAACGTTGTATTATTATGTTTGTAAATAAACAAACATTATAATATTTTGTTTGTGTTTAGTCTTTCTTATTTTTAGTCGAAGCGTTTAAGAAGTTGAGCACCCCATTTTGGTAAGAGCTTGAACCGAGCTTTATTAGTGGGCTCTACTAATTCACTGAATGGATTAAAAAAGAATTGTTTTTCTAAAATTATAGAAATTCAATATGTATTAGGAGGTTATGAAAATGAAGAGAAATAATGGAAGTTTAGATAGGTTGAAAGCTAATCCAATGATTGCTTTTTTGATTCCTGTCATTTTCGCCAGTGTTTTACAATCATTGGGTCAGGTCTTTGGGATTATTGTTGTTGGTCAAACACTAGGCGTTGATGCACTCGCAGCCATTTCGGCATTTTTTCCAATATTATTTTTTCTTATATCCTTTGCCGTTGGCATTGGCTCAGGAAGCTCAATTCTGATTGGGCAAACGTATGGTGGGGGCAAGATATCCAAAATGAAAGAAGTAGTTGGCGTAACGCTAGCCTTTACAATGCTTGCTTCAGCCTTTGTTGCCATACTTGGTAGCATGTTTACAGCTAATATTTTGAGATGGATGGGAACACCCGAGAATATACTACAAGAAAGTATAGAGTACGCTAGAATTTTGTTTGTGTCGTTACCCATTACTTTTATGTATATGACATATACCACTTTTCTGAGGGGGGTTGGAGATTCCAAAACGCCCTTGTACGCATTAGTTTTGAATACGGTTTTAAATATCACATTGTTGCCGCTTCTTATGTTTGGATGGCTAGGATTACCTGCGTTCGGGTTAAATGGTGCCGCATATGCTGCTGTATTCGCCAACTTCATAACCTTTGTATTCCTTATAGCGTACTTATACACAACAAAGCATGTGTTAAAACCTGATCGTACAATTTTGCGAAATCTCTATTTTAAAGGTCCGATAGTAAAAAAACTTTTGACATTAGCCATTCCTACAAGTATTAATATGGTGGCAATCGCTATGTCGGAAATAGCTGTCATTACATTTGTCAACGATTATGGTTCCAATGCTACTGCAGCGTACGGTATTGTCAATCAACTTGTAAGCTATATACAAATTCCGGCAATGAGTATTTCCATTGCGATTTCCGTATTTGTTGCCCAAGCCATTGGCGCTGGAAAAACTGCTACTATCCAACAGATAACAAAACTTGGGGTTAAGTTAAATTATCTACTTGGTGGCGGACTCATAGTAATTGTTTATCTCTTTGCTGAACCTATATTAAAAATATTTTTAACAAATGATGTAGCTATTGAAATGGCAAAAAGTCTTGTATTTATTTCGTTTTGGGGTTATGTACTGTTTGGTCATATGCAAGCTTTGTCTGCAACCATGCGCGCAACAGGCACGGTTTTGTGGCCAACTGTCTTTATGATTGCGAGTATTTGGCTAATTGAGGTACCGACTGCCTATTTCTTGTCGCATTATACCGAACTTGGTATTACAGGAATTTGGATTGCGTATCCTGTAGCGTTTATGGTCAATCTACTTGTGCAAGCTACTTATCATCATGTTGTTTGGAAAAAGAAATCTTTAAAGGCATTATTGGCGTAAGAAAGCTGTGGAGTGAGCCCATTCTTTATCAAAACTTTACATAGCATATTTAATACATGAAACAAAATATGGTGTTTAAACGTATAGTAGATAAGGAGGGAATGTGATGATTCATATTAAAGGACACTACACGGATGCGAAGATTTACGCACAGACGCCGCTTCAAACAGCCATTGACCAAATACAGGCATTAACAAATCAAGCTTTTATGGCTGGGACAAAGGTACGTATTATGCCCGATTATCATGCAGGCAAAGGTTGTGTCATTGGCACAACAATCCAACTAAAAGACCGTGTCGTACCTAATCTGGTGGGGGTAGACGTTGGTTGTGGTGTTTTTGTCGCAGAAATTAAGGAGTCAAAGATCGATTTTGCAAAGCTCGATGCGACGATTCGAGAATTTGTTCCGAGCGGACAAGAGATTCATCAAGAAGTAGTACCTGCACGTAGTTTTGCTGAATTTGAGGGAAAACAATTCATCGCAAGTGGCTTAAAGGATGATTACACGAATTTATCCCTTGGTACGTTCGGTGGTGGTAATCATTTCATCGAACTTGCAAAGGATGATCTGGATACTCATTATTTATTAATCCATACAGGTTCTCGTTATGTTGGGGCAAAGATTGCTAATTGGCATCAAAAACGTGCCTATGAAACGTTACGTCGTGAGGATTTAACAGAAAAAATTAATGACTTCAAAAATCAGGGGCGTGCACAGGAAATTCAAGCGATGATTCAGGCTTATAAAGAGCAAAATCCGAAAGTATCAAAAGAGCTAGCCTATTTAGAAGGCGAGTATTTTAATGATTATATACATGATATGAAAATTGCCCAGCAATACGCACGCATGAATCGTTGGACAATTGCCGAGACAATTGCTAAACACATGGCTTGGGATTTTACAGAAACGTTTGACACGATTCATAATTATATAGATACGGATACAATGACGCTACGAAAGGGAGCGGTGCGTGCCGATGCAGGAGAAAAACTTGTTATTCCAATGAATATGCGAGATGGCTCACTTATTTGTATGGGGAAAGGGAATGTTGAGTGGAATTGTTCTGCGCCACATGGAGCTGGACGTATGTACTCTCGTCGTGTCGCAAAACAAGCGCTGAATATGGATGATTTTAAAGAAACGATGCAGGGAATATGGACAACTTCTGTAAACGAAGAGACACTAGATGAAGCTCCAATGGCCTATAAGCCGATGAGTGAAATAACTTCAGTTATCGAAGATACAGTTGATATTTTAAAAATCATTAAACCTGTTTATAATTTCAAAGCGAGTGAAGCGGTGAAGCCGTATGAGCGAAGAGCGTAAATTGTACGACGCAAGGCGTGAATGCCTTGCTAATCAGCAATTCAATAAAAGGCAAGTGTTATCATATCTAGATTGCCGTAAATGACAAGGCTTACCATAAGCATAATCGCTGTGGTAAGCCTTTTAGGTTTGAAGAAAAGTAAAAGATACTTTAGTGCTTAGTTACTAGGCTTCAGTTGCAGGTGTAAAGGTACGTGTTGCTAATTCGCCATCTAACATGAAAATCGCATTTGAATCGTTTTCGATACGTTCAATTTTATGAATTAATGTATCGAAAGTAGATTCTTCTTCTACTTGCTCGTCAATAAACCATCTTAAAAATGCCATTGTTGCGTGTTCACGCTCGTCTAATGCAATATCAGAGAGGTTGTAAATGCGACGCGTGACCTCTTTTTCATGCTTCAGCGCAGATTTAAAAGTATTTAAAAGAGAATCAAAATTATTATCTGGACTTTCAAAACCATAGATAGTTGCACGGTAGCCCATATCACTTAAAAAATTATAAAATTTCATGGCATGGAAGCGTTCTTCTTCAGCCTGTACTAAAAAGAAATTGGCAAAACCGTCATAGGCCTCATCCGTACAGTATGCTGCCATTGCCAAATAGGCATGTGCAGAGTAAAATTCAAAGTTCATTTGATCATTCAGTGCTTTGTGTAGTTTTTCAGATAACATAAAAGTTTTCCTCCCTTAGTAGTAAATACCTTCTACTTACTCTTCTAGTATATAGTGAATATAGGCTGTCGTACAAAAAAATTGTTTTTCATCGTAATCACTGCAAAAAACAATTGATATTGGTTCTCAATTAGAATATTTAGTCAAACTGATTTTTTAAGCGCCAAATAAGTTCTAACAGATTGGTAAATAAATTGATAAAATCCAGATAAAGATTTAATGCCATACCAATGACTGCCTCGTCTGACACATGATTATGCCGAATTTGGTTAAAGTCATACACCGTATAGATACTGAATAGTAGTACAGTGATTGCAGCGATGATAAGCCCAACCATATTACTGACAGGGACGAATATAAAAATAATGGAAAATACAAGTACCACCATCAACACAGTGAATAAATAGCTTCCCCAATTTGAAATATCTTTATTCATCAGCATGCCAATGAGTGCCAGTGCTATGAAGATGACAACGGTTGCGCCAAAAACAAGTAAAACGAATTGTTGCCCTAGTTGCCCAATGTAGAATTGTGTTGTCCAAAAAAGTAAAATACCCATTAAAAAGGGGATAGAATACATAATCGAATGAGCGAGCTTCATGCTTCGAACAAAGCAGGTAATAATAAGTAGGATAATACAAATAATTGATAAAGGCATTACCATTGCAGGGGGCAATTGAGTCGCAACAAGCATACCTACTACAGTCAATACCCACATAAAGGTAAAGTGTTTGAGTATTTTATTTAACTTTTGATTTCGATTGGCATACGCCATTTTGCATGGTCCTTTCTTTTGTAAAATAACGTCATAGTATGTATACGAATGATGGTAAGAAAAGATTCTGAACGTACATTAGCTTTGTCAATGATGCATATAGAAAAACATTCGCCAAGACGATTTGTCGAGGCGAATGTTTTCACTATATAATTATGCATTTTTCTTTTGGTTTTTGATACCTACTAAGTAACCACCTAAAGCAATAGCAACTAGTACAACCCAGAAAGTGACCTTCCAAAGCGTTGAGTGTGGAAATTCGTGTGGAATCACACCTAGTTTTTCATGCGCTAATGTTAGTACAGCTAGCTTCACACCAACCCAACCAACGATTAAGAAGGCTGCTGTTTCAAGTGATGGGAATTTATCAAGGACGCGAACGAACCAACGTGCAGCAAATCGCATCATAATAACTCCGATAATACCGCCTAAGAACATGACACCGAACTGCCCAGCATTAATACCACCAATATCAAAATTACCTAAATGTGGTAGTGTAACCGCAATCGCAACTGCTGCTAGAATAGAATCGACAGCAAAGGCAATATCAGCAAGTTCGACTTTAACAACAGTCATCCAGAAGCCAGATTGTTTTTTCGGTTCCTTAATTTCTTCGGTTTCCTGAGAGGCTTTCCGAGAATCATAAATATGCTTAATGGACATGAATAATAAGTAAGCAGCTCCGATTGCTTGAATTTGCCAAAAGTTAACAAGTACAGTAATTAGGAATAATGCCGCAAAACGGAAAACAAAGGCACCAACTAAACCATATAATAATGCCTTTTGTTGTTGAGGTTTAGGTAAATGCTTTACCATTACTGCCATTACGACCGCATTATCTGCAGCTAACAAGCCTTCAAGAACGATTAATACGACAAGTACCCATGCGTATTCTAATAATATTGCTTCCAAATTTGTTTCCTCCTTTATGATTGGAAAAGAATAGAATATATTGCTTTCTACCAATTTTTTATTTTTTAGGCAAAAGAAAAAGACCCATGCCTAAAAAATAGGCAAAGGTCTTGCTAAGCAATTATCTGACATTTTTCCAGATAAATATTTCGTACCTGTGACGATGCTTTCGGTACAAATAACATCTGTCTCTTAGACAAACATCTTTGTAATTGTTGCTAAAGCTGTCGGTACAGAAACCATCTATACAAAAGCGTAGATGGTTTTGCTATCACACCCGATGGCAAGTGCCATGTAATGACGAATGTGAAACCAGATGTATCGCTCACATCTGCTAGCTACTCCCCCTTGACAAAATTGTCAAAAGCTATTCAGTTCTCTTACAAAGAATTATATCATGTGTGCGGTGAAAAGCAAAAGAAAATATAGCAATAAATTGAAAATATTTTTCCGAACAGTTCTAACAAATGATACTATTAAATGATAAGTGAAATTTTTTACAACTTAGAGAGGAGACATACATGTATAAAAAATTTTTCTCATATTACAAACCACATAAACGATTGTTTGTCATCGACTTTTCGAGCGCGATTATTGTGGCCATTTTAGAACTGGCTTTTCCTTTAGCTGTTCAGTGGTTTATAGACGATCTACTGCCAACAGGCAATTGGGGCACAATTGTCAACGTCAGTGTATTATTATTGCTGGTGTATGCACTGAGCACAGCCTTAAACTTTATCGTTAACTATCTTGGGCATAAACTCGGGATTAATATTGAAACGGATATGCGCCAAGAATTATTTAACCATGTGCAACGTCAGTCATTCCGTTTCTTCGATAATACCAAAACAGGTCATATTATGAGTCGTATTACCAACGATTTATTTGATATTGGCGAGTTTGCCCACCACGGGCCGGAAGATTTGTTTATTGCAGTCATGACGTTCCTTGGAGCTTTCGCTATTATGTTCAATGTGAATCCGACACTTGCACTGATTGCAGCCATCATGGTGCCATTTTTAACTTGGCTTGTTACTTTCAGTAATGTGAAAATGAACAAAGCATGGAAAACGATGTACGGTAAGATTGCCGATGTCAATGGTCGTGTGGAAGATAGTGTGTCTGGTATACGCGTTGTAAAATCATTTACAAATGAAGCATTTGAGATGGAGCGCTTTAAAGAACAAAATGGGCTATTCCGCTCAGCAAAATTATATGCTTATAAAATTATGTCAGGGACACACTCAAGTATTTATATGATGACGCGTTTATTAACTTTGGTAGTCCTTGTTGTCGGGGCTTGGTTAAGCTTTAATGGTAAATTATCTTACGGAGAGCTAGTAAGTTTTGTCTTGTATACAAATGTTCTCATCAAACCAATTGACAAAATTAGTGCATTACTAGAGCTTTACCCGAAAGGTATGGCAGGTTTTAAACGTTTCCGTGAGCTTGTGGAACAGGAACCTGAAGTGCAAGATCGAGAAGGCGCACAGGCAGTCACACATTTATGTGGTGATATAGCATTTAAAGATGTACATTTTAATTACGACACGTCAAAATCTGTTTTAAATGATATTTCATTTGACGTTCGTGCTGGACAAACGATTGCTTTTGTTGGTCCATCAGGAGCAGGGAAAACGACGATTTGTTCTCTTATTCCGAGATTTTATGATGTCACTAGTGGGGCGATTACAATTGATGGTATGGATGTGCGTAATATGACACAAGCCTCATTGCGTGCACAAATTGGCATCGTGCAGCAGGATGTCTTTTTATTTACAGGTACTATTCGTGAAAATATTGCCTATGGTCGATTAGATGCAAGTGAAGAAGAAATTCAAGAAGCTGCAAAAAAAGCGCATTTACAGACCTTTATTGCAGAGCTTCCAGATGGCTATAATACACAAATCGGCGAGCGTGGTTTAAAATTATCGGGCGGTCAGAAGCAACGCCTGGCAATAGCCCGTATGTTTTTGAAAAATCCGCCAATATTAATTTTGGATGAAGCAACTTCAGCGTTGGACACAGAAACCGAAATGATTATTCAGCAGTCTTTAACAGAACTTGCAGCTAATCGGACAACGCTAATTATTGCGCATCGTCTTGCTACCATTCGTAATGCTGACCGTGTTCTTGTTGTGACACCAAATGGGATTGAAGAGGATGGTACTTATGATGAACTTGTTGCGCAAAACGGCATTTTTGCTAAGCTTCACCATATCCAGTTTCGAAAAGTGCAAGGACAACAAACCATGCAGGAATTTGTTGATATGACGTAATAAAACCTTGCCTGATAAAGAACAGATTTTGCGTCACTCCTGCTCAACAAACCAGACCCACAAGATTAAAAGAAGTGACTACTACTGGACAGTCTGTGGAAAGGGAAGCAAAAGTCAGCTACAACGACTCACCAAAAACAAGGGGTTTGGTAGATAGCCCCTTGTTTTCTAGTTGCAATCATTCATTGATCGTTTCGTCAAATGTTTTTCGTCCAGGATTCACTTTATTTACATGGACATCAATTTTGCTAATCGTATCAGATGTTAAATTGATTTTCCTATCTTTCTGTAATTTTTTCCATGTTTTCACATCTTCGCGATAGAGTGCTTCAGAAAGATTGTAAATATCAGTATTTTTTTTCAATGCTTCCTCATAGGTTGCTTTTATTTCCTTTTTGACTTCTTGTATTGTTTTCTTTCTGATTTGGTCCACTGATATTTTACCTTTAAAGCCATTAACGGTTACATCGTATTTGAGGTCTATCTCAAACGTCACCTGATCGTTCTTGACAATTGGATGAATGTCTACACCAATTTTTTTCAATGTTGTCGTTAAATAATCTCTTTCTTCACCATCTAATTTAAAGGTTAATTGTCCTCTTTTTGTTTTATTATTCATCCATTGCATACCTCTCGCAGCATCATCCTTAATAAAGCCTTTAAAACCATCTTTTGAAAGTATGCCAACACCTGTCAAGGCAGTTTCCTCGGAAGACTGGTCTGCAGTTTGCCAATTTTTATTTATGGTCACTAATGGGATACTCACTTCATGGCTTGGTTCATTCAACCCTATGATTAACTTTCGTAAATTAACCGGTTCAACAAATGATTCTTGGGCATCTGAATTGAGTGGGTTACTTAGTTTGGATGCTGTTAGCGATTTATCTATGATAGGTGTTATTAAGAGAATTTCTTCAATGGATTCCTGTGTGCAATAAGCCCAAATTTGATATCTTGTTTCCCGATGACGTAAAAAGCTATCGATAATTGGTACAGCATGCTCACTTTTCATGGCCTCCTCCGATAAAATAAGGTAGGTCATATGTCCCCAAAATACTTTTTGATCGATGGAACGATATAATTTAAAAAGAGCTTCCTCCATCGTTTTACCTTTCGCACGTCCTATCTCAGCCTGTGTTGGATTTGGATTCGGTTGCTCAGATTTAGCAACGTTTGAAAAGTCGATAATTTGCATGAATATTTCATATTCATCATCCTTGAAATCAATACCGACTCCATGAATATAATACATTCTTTGAGGCTCGGACACATCCCAACAACCAGAAAGTAATGTAACGACAAGTAATAAAAGTAAGAAAAACTTTTTTCTCATTTTTTATCTCCGCTTTTAGAAGTACGAGTGTTATCTTGTGGCGCAAGTGGCTTAGGACGCTCTACATAGCCTTTTGGTGATACCCGAAAGATGGATTTTTTGATGGTTGCCCAATCTAAATCTCCAGCAAGGTTCATGTAAGAGTAACCGAATATTCGTGTATTACATAGGTATAGCAGTGTAAAATAAATTGAAATGAAGAATCCAAATAAACCTAAGAAGGCACTCAACAGTATAAAGATGACTCTTAGTATACTGATGGTGGTGACAAGCGACTGATTAACAAGCGTAAATGATGCAATTGTAGAAACAGCAATAATCACAATCATTTCTGGGCTCGTCACACCTGCCCGTATGGCTGCATCACCAATAATTAATCCACCAACGACGCTAATTGTGCCACCAATAACAGAGGGGAGTCGTAAGCCTGCTTCCCGAAACAGTTCAAACATTAGTAGCATAATGAGCATCTCAAGTGATGAAGGTAGTGGAAGGCCTGTTTTTGCTTGTACGACCGTTGCTAATAGCTGTAGTGGTAACTGGTTCTGGTGAAAAGTCGTTAAAGCTAACCAGAAAGCTGGTAAAAGCAAGCCGATTAAGATACCAACAATCCGTAAGACACGTTCAAGAGAACTGAAAATTACGGGATACTCATTATCTTCTGCAGACTTTAACAGTAAAAATAAATTAACCGGTGTAATCATGGCATACGCTACACCGTCTACGAAAATGATGAAACGTCCTCTCACTAATGCTTGAATCGCATAATCTGGCCGTCCGGTATAATCGAATTTCGGGAATAATTTTGAGTTTTTATTGATTCGTTCCATCAATAAATCGCCACTAAATACAATGTCAGTATCTACCGCTGCTAATTGCTTCTTAATGCCATGTAAAATGTTGAAGTCCACAATATCATCAAAGTACAGAATGGCGACCGTTGTCTTTGAGCGTGCGCCTAAATCCATTTTTTCCACACATAAAGAATTAGTAGGGAGACGCTTGCGTAATAGTGCGATATTTACCGAAATATCTTCAATAAAGTTATCCCTAGGACCTTTGACCAGAACTTCCAATCTTGTCTCTTCGGGATTTCGATTTGGTTTTTTTGCAATATTACTAGCATATAAAAGTGATTCTTCTTCAAAGAAAAGCAGTAGATACCCTGTGTAAACAAGTGAAATGGCCTCTGCTTTATCCGTTACTTGCTTTAAATTTGGAATGTGCAATTGTGTAATGACGCTCTCGGCAATCGACTCATCAGCTAATTTATTGAAAAAATATTGCACACGTTGAATAATGACTTCATTGAGTAATTGCTGATCGATCATCGCATTACAAGTAATGAACTGCACTTTATGGTGCGAAAATGTATATTCTTGAAAATCAATATCAGCAGATTTTTGGAATAATTGTTTCAAGGTGTTTAAATCTATAGCCTTCTCCACCTGGGGCATTATGATTCACCGCTTTCCATTTCTTGTTTATGTGGTTTAACCTTCTTAGATGCCTTATCTGATATGAAAGCAACAATTACAAATAAAATTGATAAAAGTAAAAAGAAAATAAAAGTAGTTGTCAGTATATAATTCCCTTTAACCTTTAAAAATATGTTTTCATTCAACATCATAAGCGGTAAACACAGGAAGAAGAAGGGTGGAGCGAGAAATTTCCATATGCGCTTTGGATCACCGGTCATTTTTAACAAATCTGCTACAATGTATAAAATGAAGCTGACGCGTATAAATGTACCTGTTAGCCATTGGTAAATAGAGAAAAAATCAAGATGTTCGATATAGCGTCCGATTGTCACAAGTCCCCATTCCTCATAGGCCGGATACCGTTGCTTTGCAGCTTCACTAGGTCCGAATTCAGTAATGGCTCCAATTAATGGCCCCATTGTCAGCCCCATTAAAATAATAAGTATGATGGTAAAATGATACCAACGGATACGTCCTTTAATTTGATGCTGTAGAAACAACAGCATTATTAGCTCCACAAATCCGGATGCGGGGTAGATCAAGCCTTTGACAATAGGTTGAAAACCGTGTTCGAAAAATGGCCGTAGTAATGAGTAGTCTTTCACTTGCATATTTGTAAAGGCAACAAAAAATCCTAAGACTACTACGCCAAATAACACAAACACATTTAAAATAACAATAGTTTGTATGCTTGTAGTAACGAGTAGTATACAGAGGATTGTATAAATAAATAACAATAGAATGACTGGTGTTTGTGGTAAGAAAGTGGTATTTATCCATTGCAATGTTTCGACCATCGTAAAGGCTGTCATGATGACTAAAAAACCCACAGTAAAATAAATAATAATTCTAGCGCTAACTTTCCCAATCTTTTGCTCTAGCCAATCTTTTAGAGGATCTTGCTTCGTCTTTTTTTGAATATAAACTAATAAAAATAGCCAAAAGAATATAATGAAAGCCGCAATAATCACCGATAACCAACCATCTCTTCCTGCAACATCTAACAGTGGGGGGAGAATGGTTACATGATTTTTTAAGCCAATAACTGTCATTGATAGGAAGATAACATGTAATATACTAATTGATCCTACGTTTTTCATATGAAAACCCTCTAACATATATTGATACAATATAGCTTAGACAAAAAGTTGAAGGATTATAAGTAATGAAAAAGGCACTATCTCATGTAAATTGAGATAGTGCTTTCTATTAATGTATATACTTATTGCTAACAAGTTTATCTTGCAAGACATCTGTTGGTATTTCAAATTCAACAACACCCATATAGCCAGGTGCGACCTCGTATTTATCAAAGGAAATCATGAGTTTTCCCTTTTCAGAAATATAGAATTCTTGCTGTGCTTTTATGCTCGTAAATTCGTCAAAAAGTTCCTCATCAGCAATACCAGCATCTTTGATCCAATACACTTTGTCTGCCTCACTTGCGCTTTCTGCACGCATTTGCTCCTTGATGTTTTCACTAATCACATTGATATAACTATCATCTTTAAAGAGCATTGGTAATGTGATTAAAATTTCATTTTGTATATCAATCGTGTCGTAATGCATAACAGTTGAAGAAGAAGCAACTGTATTAACGGTATATCGACCAATCGATAAAATCTCATCGTTATCCGTTTTAATTTCATAGCCGCTATCTACGCCTAAATGACCGCCACCACTTGCTTTTAAATCTCCAACATCTGCTATAAATTCATTATAAAGTGCTTTACCTTCTGAACGGTATTTTTCATTTAATGTATTGGCAAGATCTTTATTTTCTAAATTTTCAATAGAAGGTACTTTAATGTTCGCATCGTATGTGTCTTCGGCAACTTCATATTCTGTCCACGTTAAAACTTTTACAACACTACCGACAACAGGTATGTCAGCAAGTGTACGTGCCATTGCAGGGCTAACATTTAAACTAGCTGTAAACAGCATAGCGGCAGCCGCAGAGCCAAGTAACCATTGTGGTGTTCGATTCTTTTTCTTTTTTTTCCCTTGTTTTAATGCATTCTCCACGATGAAATCTAGCTCCTTCGGTATCGGTACGTTATTATAGTGTTTTTCTAATTCTTTTAATTTTTTATCCATGTGATGTTACTCCCTTCACATCTTGCAATTGTATTTTTAGTAGTTTTAACGCTTTATAAAGCCGCGATTTGGCTGTACTCAATTTAATGTCAAGTATGTTGGCAACATCTGCGAGCTTTAAATCTTCAAAATAGTGCAAAATAACAACTTCACGATACATCTGAGGCAATTCTTCTAAGGCATGCTCCAAGTCTACGTCTTCGTAGACATCCTCTTGAGCAGGTGTTAAATATTGCATGGTGTCATCGTCTGTCACTTGTAAGCGTTTATGCTTGCGTAAAAAATCAATTGCCGTACGAACAACAATTTTGTAAAACCAGCTTTTCATATAATCCACATTTTCTAAGCGGTCGAGAGAAAGCATAGCTTTTTGAATACTGTCTTGTACAACATCGAGGGCATCCTGTTCATTCTTTGTGTAGCTATACGCGAGCAAATAAAAACGCTCTTTCTGTTCACGAATAAACTGGACAAACACCTCTTCATGTTGAAATGCATTTCTTGTTTTCATGTCTAAAGAAGCTCCTTTATAACTTAATTCAGCTGAAGTTCCACTCTATATAGAGTGTTGAAATGAATACCATAAGCTATCGATTCAGTGGTAGTAATGCGCCATCTGAAACAAGTTCATGCTTTCGGCGGATTTGTCACAGATTTTTTGAGAGTGTTGGCAAGCTCAAGTAAAAATCTGGACGAAATTACACTGTGGCGTATTTAATCATTTCATTGTATACAACTACTAGACGTGCGAAAGAGGAGAAAAAGTTGATGGAAAGAAAAAAACTTACCCTGATATTATCCCCTTTAAGTAGACAATGTTAAAAAAACTACAGTACGCTGTAGATAACATTTTACTTAAAGGGGATTTTTGTATGCCAAGAAAAAATTGCACCTATTCGAATGAATTTAAATTACA
>NZ_PYWI01000060.1 GCF_003049575.1 Lysinibacillus parviboronicapiens
AAGCATTGATAAAAAATCATCAATTTTTAGAAGATAAATTTATGAATTTCACAGAAGTCGAACTTCAAGAGGAAGTTACTTCTTATTGGGGTGTTACATACTCACGATATGAATGGTTGTTAGAGATGTAGCTCACATTTATCATCACAGAGGGCAATTACACTCTATGCTTATTCATTGTTATGGAATAGACCCAAAAGTTCCATTGTTTGAATAGAACTTTACTATTGAACTAACGATGCAGTTTAGTTCAAGAATGACAGTAGAAGGTTTCAAGTAGGCGTTCATTAACTTTTACAAATCCACTTTTCTGCAAGAAAAACATTAATTCGTTATTATCGGATGACACATCAATCCTTAACTTTCCGTTATGTTTAAGAGCTAACCCATCTATTATGATAGCTGCTGTTTGAGGATCTGGTGCTACAATAGGTCCTAATATTAGATTTATTGGTTCAAATATTGATAGTCCAAAACCAATGATCTTTCCTGTTTGATTTCTAACAACTAAACATTGTTTTGATTGATCTATCCGGTTAAGACGTATCACCAAACGCATCCGAATTTAATTCAACAACTTCATTAAAATCATTCTCTGAATTTCTCTAATCTGTTGACAAAGCAAGGTTTGTTAGTTAAGATACGATTGTACTCAAGTCCAAAAAAATATACCAAAGTTTATTTCGTGTAGACAAAAGCAGATAGTAATAAAAGCCTCTTTAAATAGAGCTTACTATCATGCTGTTAAATCGGATAAAAATAATTCACAACATCTATGTGCAACTTTACTTAGTTGTCTGAGAAGGAATTAGAAGTTTTGAAAGTTTTGAAAAAAAATATAAGTTCAGGAATTGTATTTAGTTCAATCTTGTTGGTTGGATGTACTGGAGAGCAGAAAAAAGAACAGGAAGTTCAAGAAATAGAAATTAAGCAAGAAGAAAGAGATCCTTCTAAAAACCAGGAATATGATGATGAGGTATCAAAATTCTTATATGAATTAAAAAATAAAATAATAGTATCAATTACAGAACAAACGGTACTTGAGAGGGATACAATAGAAATAATGTTAGAAGGCTTTAAAGATGAAGGGAAAATTAAAGTTTGGTGTTTAATAGGTTTACCAAAGAATACAAAAATTGAAGATACGATGGTTCAACAAATAGTTGAAGATTCTATTAAGAATATTTCTGAAACAGAAAACGTAACAATTAGCGAAGAAAATATATATATCGAGAAATATCTTACTAACGAAGAAGTTCTTAAAGGTTACAAACAACTGTATTATTACATTCGCTTTATAAATAAAAAATATACTTATGGATAGGCTACACTTAGTTGGACATTTTTTATAAAGGATAAGGAGCAATAACTAAGTCCTTTAACGAAGAAGAGCTTTATATGGAGCAATGGGCATGATAGCCTCGTTTGGCTAAGCCAGCCCTATTTTAGCTGGCTACTTGGCGCAACGAATCATGCCCATAGAGGCTCCATGTCAAGCAACTTGTGCGCCCCTTATGCTTTAAGAGAGCCATCTAACCACCTTAAAAAAGTTGTCCAAATCTGTTGCCACTCCACTTATGAAAACGGAGGCTTTAATGAAGCAAGGGTGAAGGTGACTTTTTGGAAGTGAATTAGTAGGGGGAAATTGAATGCCCCCATGAACCTACAATGAATAAAGGGGAGTTTATTTTGAGAGTTTTAGAAATTTTAGTTACTTTCCTTTCTATCGCTTTATTCTTAAGCATTTTTTTTGCAATAAAGAAAAGCAAAACTCGATTATTAAGATTATTATTGGCCTAACTATTCTTTATCTAATTGTGACTCTGCAAATAATCTTTGAAGGATATCGTTGGCAAATGCTTCTGGGGTATATCGTACCATTATTTTTAACTTTAACAATTGCGCTTTTTCCTATTTTCAAGAGCAAGAAAAAACATTGGAGGTGGGGGATAACTGCTTTTTCAATTGTCTACATTGTTGTTATGGTAGGATTACCAGTTCTTTTTCCTATCTTTTCATTTGAAAAACCAACAGGGGAATACTTTATAGGTACCAAATCTTATCACATTATCGATATGAATCGGAAAGAAGTGCGTTCTTCAGATAAAGGTAAACATAGAGAACTAATGATTCAAATTTGGTATCCAAGTAAAGAAGAAAATTCACTTCAACCTGAGCGGTATATTAAAGAAGTGGGGGCCATAACAGCTGGAATTGAACGCGCACTCTCTTTCCCAGCTTGGACATTAAGTCATCTAAATCTTGTTAAAGCTCATGCTAAAGAAAATTTAGCGATTTCCAGTGATAAAAACAATTTTCCTATACTTATTTTTTCTCATGGAATGACAGGTTTTAGGAATCAAAATACATTTCAAATAGAGAAATTAGTAAGCCATGGCTATATTGTCGTTGGGATTGATCATGTTTACGATGCTGCAGCTACAGTATTTCCAAATGGTGAAGAGGTTTTGTTGGAACCAAATAATTTATCAGGCTTTGAAGGTCTTGATCAGCACATGGAAATTTGGACAGAAGACGTATCGTTTGTCTTAGATATATTAGAAGAATGGAACAGTGATAAAGGTATGGACTTTCTTAGTGGTAAATTAAATATGGATAAAATAGGAATGTTCGGTCACTCTTATGGTGGTGCTGCTGCTGCTCAAATGTTGTTAAAAGATGTACGTATTAAAGTAGCATTGAACATGGATGGAGTCTTATATGGGGAACCCATCCCAACAGTTGGATTCTCAAAACCTTATATGCAAATGAATGCAGTAAAAAGTATCGATAAATCCATTTTTGACACTTCCTTAGATGCCGCCATTTCACTTAGTGGGAAATCCCGATCTTCCTACGAAGCGTTTTGGAAAGAAAGTCAGGAAAGACGGGAAAACGCCTCAAAGGGTAAAGGATTTACAATGGTTATTCCCAACACATCTCATATGAGCTATACAGATTTCCACTTATTCTCACCTTTACTGTGTAATAAAGGCGAGGACATTAGAAAAGTGCACAAAATTATTAACGAACTTAGCTTAGCCTTTTTCGATGAATTCCTATTGGAAAAAAAAAGTGGCCTTATCTGGGATAAAGCAAATAAATATCCTGAAATAAGTCTTCACTCTTCAATAGAAGAAGACTAAAATGAATGACTTATCTTTTTTATTCAAAAAGTGAAAAAGAAGTAGAACAGGTGTTGGTAAATGACTAAAAGAAAGATAAAAGACTATTTTAACCAATCGTTTTTTAATAATAACATGCAACAATATATGATTATTTGTGCTTTTATTCTAGCACTAGTTGCGCTCTGGTTCGTCCCAGCGGAAATTTCGATTCATTTTAATTCATTGAATTATACTGATATTAAGGTAACTAAATATATTGGATTTTTTCCCATTTTTATGACAATAACATATTTAGTGAGACATATTCATTGGCGAACGTATCTTCTATTATATTTTTTGTGTATTCTCCATCTCATATTGATTTGGTTAGCGTTATGAAACAAAATTGGACTTTGATTAGTCATCAAAAATATTACTAATGGAAATAATTGAGGAGTTTCAGATGACAAGAAAGCAAAAGCTGTATTACCCTTCTATATGTAGTTGATTACGGGAATTGAAAAGACTACCAATCTCTAAAATAGTGCCCTTTAGCTAAATCAAGCATGGAAAAGTCCCACGGGTGCTTCCGTTCGACCCCAGCTACTATCAATTTATAAATTGAATAAAAAATTTTCAACCAGATTTCTCTGGCTGACCTTATCATACAAACGGGGTGCTTTAGGTTAATAAGGATAGGACTTGTGTTTATGATTAAATTTCATGTATGCAAGTCCTTTGGTTATTCTTTCCTTAACCACTCCTATAGCTCCACAGATGCTCTGTAGCAACAATTAGATAGCCTGTGTGAAAAATAAATCCCTCTGTTCCACTACCAAAACCCTCACAGGCTAGTTAAAATGCTCTAGAAGCTTGCTACGGTTAATCTAAACCAACACGGGTGTAAATTTAAAATAGCCTTTTAATTAAGATTGATAATTTATAGCAAAGTTCGATAATTTTAAATAAAGAATGATTAAAATCATCTCCCCTCTAGTCTTAGTTGAGAGATGATTTTTCTTGTTGGATATTTATGTTAATATCACTATGAAGATTGTGAAGAAATGTACTTAAACTAACTAAGCAGGATAGTTGAATAGTGCTGTTTGACCTTTGTTCAACAATTGGGCCATTTAACGGAATAAAAGTTTTAAATAAAATTGGATATTTATTTTAATATTTAGGTGGTATTGTGAAGAATACTTAAATTAACGAGGCAGGTTTGTTCAATAAGAAATCACAAAAGGAATGAGCATTTGCTGTAAAAATAGATTAGATTATTAATGTCTAATAAAAAGTAATGCAAAAAATGAGGCACATTAGAACAAAACTGTTCAGTGATAAAAAGCTGATGAGTTTAAGTAAACAGAATTCTACATTATGTTCCCAAAAATAGAAATACCCCTCAAATCTAATTAAGGGGTCTCTCGAAAATTAATTCAAAATAGGCTGCGGAACCATATCCTTTAGTTGAAGGAGCAAAAATTTGAACAAATCTCCATCCGTCAGATGCGTATTGGTGAATTATATTTTGATAATCTTCTTTTGGTTTACTACCCCAAGCATTTAGTTCCACTTTAACGAAATGGTATTCGTACATTATTATCACCTCGAGAATTAGTTGACTTAGTTAATATACGAAGAAAGTAGAAGATAGTTTCATAATTAGATTTTCAATCCGAATAAACGATCAAAGCCAATATTGAGTTGAAGATAAAGCCACTTAAAAATACAACTCTTTTAAAGAAAGCCCAATAATATTCAGACAAACCTTTTTTCGTTGATTTAGTTTATAACAATACGTAGACATTATGCAGTTGTTTAATAAGCGTCGCTGTACTTCTTAAACTAAGCGGCACGATTGTTCAATTAGAGCAGTCGACGTTTGTGTTTATTTATTTTCATTGCAAAGAATTTTAATCCTAATTTAACCCCAGCGACTTTTTGAGGATGAAAAAAGCATCTTAACCAATTTGGCTAAGATGCTATATAAACCTTGATATAACAGTATTAGAGTAAAAGTCACGTATGCCGTAGTTATTATAGAAAGTTTTAAACTACCACTCCTCAAATGAGTTGTTACACGTAAATTATTTAAAATGCAAATAAGAAAAAGAGAAACAACTTCTTTTTCTTTTTGCGTTTTATGGGTTTATATTACCCATTATCTATTTACCTCGATGTACGTAATGCTGTGTGGCATTTCCCGCATTAAATTGCTCAGTAATATATTGTACAGCCTCTTGTAGCGTTAATTTACTGTTACAAGTGAAAACATCTATTGCCGCATAGCCGTACTCTGGCCACGTATGAATCGTTAAATGTGATTCTTGAATAATGACTACACCACTAACCCCGTAAGGTGAAAAATGATGGAAATGTTCGGTCACAATTGTTGCTTTTGCTTTATGGGCAGCCTGACACATAATCTTTTTAATTTGTTGTACGTCATTGAGCAATGCACCATTGCAATCATGCAACTCTAATAATATATGATGCCCTAATGTATGCTGGGATTGTGTTTTTTTTACTGTTCGCTTAATTTGTGAAAACTTGTTATTTTTGCAATTCGGACAACTACTGGATTGAAGCTGTGTAATCGTAGTGTATTCGTTGCCAGTGCCTACTGTAAGTGAGTTCTTACAATGATTACACTGATAAACAACAGATTTCTTCTCAATCTCTCCTGTGTAAATTGGTCGCGTAAATTTACGCTGATTAGGAATATAAGGATTCATTTGCTTTGTTGTTTGTAATACGAATAACTGACTTGTAGCACCTAAAATCTGCGCACCTTCATAGTTGTTTATGTCGTAATGAATATTATTAATCACAAAGCCCATAGCATATAAGCTTTGCTGTAGCTCCCATTGCTTTTGATAGCTACGTTTGGCATAGGAAAAAAACACATGCCGCATTGCTTCTGGCTTTAGTGCATTAATTGCACGTGATAAAAAGAGCTGTGCGCCAATCAAGGTATACGGTGTATCTGTATATACGCAATCAAACTGGGCAGCGTATGTTTCGGGCAAAGGCACCTGAACATTATAATAATCTGTTGTAATCGGAAGCTCATAGTCTTTAGCTATTTTGCTAATGGTACTTAAAACTCGTCTATCAATATCTAATACAATAATTTTAGTTGCAGAGTGTGGAGCGATTTTCTTTATTAAAAATGCTAATGCAATACTAATGAAATCATCATCACCTAAACACAAAATGCGCTTATTGAGTAGCATCGTATAGTCTAGTGCGAGTAATGCACGTTTTAAAGCTGTCTCAACTGTACATTTTGCTTGATCAATTGCCACGTCAGCTTTAGGTCTAGCATCATAAATAGTGCTTAATTCGCTTATATTTTGTGTAATCCATTCTATTCGAAATGCATCATCTGTCGTTAATTGTAGATAGAGTTCGGCATCGGCACCTGAGAGTTGGAAATATTGCGAAACGGCTAGCTGGCCCTTTTTCGTTAAGCTATGTTTACCCCAACCTTGTTTGGCAAATTCTTTCTTCATTGCTGAAACAATAGGTATTGGTAAGTCTGTCATATAAGCTAAAGATTTAGTTGTACAATTATTATGGAAATATAAAGTAAGTAGAGCTTTTTCTAATGTATGATAATGTTCTTCAAGCTGCATATCAACTGTAATTTGTTGTAATTGTTTTTGCATTGTAGATTCGTCCTCTCAATTTTAATAAGTAAAAAATTAAAATTGTCTAAATCAACGAATAGAAAAAGCGCGAATAAAATTAGTCGCGCTAAATGTTTATACTAAGCTCACTAATTCTAATCTTGCTTTTTTTGCACAACAAATAACACCCATATAAGGTGGTTTTGTTAAACAAAATTATTAAGCTATAACGTTGATTTAGATTAGAATTCTACAGTAACAAAAAGTTCACCCTTTAATAAAATAGTATTATTACTATATTATAGATATAGTAATTTCACAAGTTATATTTACAGGTAAAAAAACCGGCATTAACAATAGCGGAGACGTCAACACTACAAAGTCATAGCTAACAAGGTGTGGCTTTTATTATGCATTTGAAATAAAAGAAAAATGCTTTTATGTATTAAGTTTATATAAACGAGTATAATATTTATAACCAAGACCTTCCAACTTTATGGAAAGGTCCTTTTGTACTTGATAAGTGTCATAACTTGAGAGTTGTGGAACGGATTCTTATTCAACTAACAGGCGCTTTTCTTTTAGAAATGCGTCTGTATTCATTTAAGGTCCATTTATTAACTATATTATAAACAGTTTTATATTAACCAGGTGAACCGTATCACAAATGATGGTAAAACAAAGGGTTGATCTACTATAAATAGCCATTGGCTGTCGAAGATTGATTAAATGTAATCAATATATTTTTTAATGAATTTGGCGAGAAGCAAAAACTTTCTTGCCAAGTTCTTTTTTTATGTCTCAACTAAAGAAATATACGTTATAGAGAAAGAAATTAAAGTTGTAATTTTTTGTTAACCTTTTTAGTATTGAAACGTTTTAAAGGTGGGAGGGTTGATATGAATGATGCCATAATGGTCAAAAAACTAAATGAGATACTGAAATTTGTTTATGCGTATTTAATAAAAATGGGGGCTTCAAAGGAAGATGCAGAAGATATTATCCAAGATACTGCGTATAAGTTTTTACAATACATAGATTCTGTCCAGTTTGATAATATCCAAAGTTGGCTTTTTAGAGTCGCAGTTAATCAATATTATGATTTGTCCCGTAAGAAATCTAGACGAAGAGATATATTATTGAAATTCAACGTACAGGAAATATTTGAGGAAGAAACACCTGAAAAAGTCCTCATGCAAAGTGAACTAGAAAGAG
>NZ_PYWI01000061.1 GCF_003049575.1 Lysinibacillus parviboronicapiens
ATTCATTTTTATAATCATTATCGCTACCAGAAACGATTAAACGGCTTGAGTCCTTTAGAATTCAGGGCTCAAGCCGCTTAATACATTTTTTATTATTTCCACTGTCTACTTGACGGGGTGCAGTTCATTTTTAAGTTGAGTACCTGGTCTTTTTTGGTTTATTCGTTAACTCTTGGACTTTGAATTAAATGACTCTTTTATAAATTAGGATTTTCTCTGTGTAGTTGCCAATAAAGTTGAACTAATTGGGTTTCATACATAAAATGCTTATTGTAAAAATACATATGTCTTTCTGGATCGATATGTTCATAGTATTTAGCTAAAGTACCATATAAACTTACCTTTTGAAGTAATTGTGCTAAGCGTGGATCCATTTAATCCGCCTTTCTTTGTCATAATAGATATAACATATGCGGATTAAATAAATTCTGTATAGGCCCAAAATGACCAGGCGCTTAACTAATTTTGAGCCTGGGCTATTTCATTTAATACAGTTACACCAAATTCAGATTCTGACACTTCAATAAACACTGAATCTTCTTCTCTTGCATGTTCAATTTACAATTCAATATACTCTTGATCGTTTGCAAATTTTTCATCGTTCCCTGATTCTCTAAGCTCATCTACCCCCAAACTTACGTATAAAAATAAGTTTGGACTTTTGGACCAGAAAGGTATATTTTTAATTTTTTTGTTTTTTCCGTCTTTCTTTTTTGTCTACTTGTTAAATTCAGCAAGTAAAATATTTGTAAAAGGATTAGGACTGTTATCTCTACCCAAACTGTTCAAACTGACGACCATCGTATGCTTGCCTCCAAGTGTACCTCCAGCAATAGTAGAAAACCCTAGAATGCCACCTGTGTGTCCCCATATTGATACCCCGTTTGGAAGCTTAGTTTCAAAGATTCCAAGACCATATCCATCGATTCCTGCTTTTCCTGTAGGAACTGTAGTAAGCATTTGTTTTAGTTGCTGTTCCTTCAGTAATTTGCCACCGAGCAAAGAAGAGAAGAATTTATTTAAGTCGTCAGCAGAAGAAATCATATCTCCAGCCGAGCTACCTGCACTTGGGTTATAATAAGTAACGTCTTTTATCTCACTTGCTTCGTCTGGTTGGGAATATCCCCTAGCATGCTTGGTGCCTGGGATAACGCTTGAATTGCCAGGTAGGAAAGTATCCGACAATTCAAGCGGTTCAATAATCCGATTTTCAATCTCTTCCGCATAGCTGTTTCCGGTTACTTTTTCAATAAGAATACCCAGTAATACGTATCCTGTGTTTGAATAATACCATCCCTTTCCTGGGGCAAAGTCTGGTGGCAGAGAAATCCCCATCTTCACTAGTTCTTCAGCCGTATACGATTTTTTTGGATCGATAAAATCAGCGTCTTTTGACCTTGAGTATTCAGCGATACCACTTGTATGGTTCAATATCTGCCTGATGGTAATCTGTTTACCATTATATCCGTTTCCTTGAATGGCACCAGGCAACCATTTTTCGATGGAGTCGTCTAAATTCAATCGGTTTTCTTCAGTTAATTGAAGTACAACCGTTGCGGTGAACGTCTTTGTTACGCTGCCAATGCGAAAGCGAAAATCTGTTTCCATTGGTTTCTTGGTGCTCATATTCGCTACCCCAGCGGCATAACCCCACGTTTTTTCATCCTCATAAGTTTTAACAAGTATCCCCGGGAATCCAAGTTGCAATGTATCATGCATTGCTTTCTTGACGGAATTATGATCTTTTTGAGTGCTTGTTTGTAACGAACTAGATACATTTTGAGTGGGCTCTGCTTTTACGTATAGCGGGGAACTTCCAGCTATTAAAAGGGCCAGACTTACAAATGTAATTTGACTACGTATTTTCATAAGGCATTCCTCTCCTCTATTAATATTGTATAGGTGTTTGCTTGTTGTTCCATGTTAATCACGCAACAATCATCTCCACCAATGACAAAACGTCATCATTAAGTTTGTAAGCATCTTCATAATTGTTGTTTTACCAACGCTACTCTGTCCCAACCAGCGGTAAATTCCTCTTTTTTTCACATCCTTTTCCTTACGAATTACTTACGTTCAAAATAGTTTCTATAATAGGGTATAAGGAATAAGGAGGCTATATTCTGGGAAGTTATGGAATTTATCGCCTCTGTGTTTCTTTTACAATGTTTTCTTTTTATGGCTAATTACGTGTATATATTTAATTGTAAGTTTCCATAACACTTTCCCCAACCAAAACATCAACACACCAATCACAATAGAAATTGGCAAGAACTGCATTGGGCTTGGTGTAAATGCTCCCATTTGGATTGTTATTCCGGCAATATCATATCCCATAAGATACCCGACAAATTTAATGATTCCGCCTATTGGTGTAATAACTCCACTAATCATTAAAGCAATGGAAAGAGTACTGATAAAAGGCAAAAGAAGCATACCGCTGACGCCTGCAAAGCTGCTACAAAATACAAATACAGCGCCGAATTTACGCCAACTAAATTTACTGTTCTTTGAAATGGCTTCACCTAAGTATGCTTTCGCTAATTCTTTTGGGTTTCCTAACCGTTCGATGATTTGCTCAGAAGATACACCATTATTTTGCAATTCAAGCATTACACTTTTGATTTCTTTTACAATGTCAAGACGCTCGGAAGCAGACATAGATTTCAAATACTTTTCAATTTTTACAAGATAATCATTCGTAATTTTATCCATTATTTAACCCTCCCTTAATTTCTGATATAGCTGTTAATAAATTATCCCATTCTAGGGACATAGCGTTTAAGTATTCGTTTCCTTTTTCTGTAATGGAATAATATTTTCTCGGTGGCAAGCCCTCTTTACTTTCTTGCCAAAATGCAGAAATATATTCTTCTTTCAATAATCTTCTAAGCAGAGGATAAATTGTGTTTTCTTTTGCAGCAACAATAGGATACTGCTCTAACTTACTTATGATTTCATAGCCATAATACGGACGCTGCTTTATTAGCAATAGAATACAAAAATCGAGTGTTCCTCGCTTAATCTGTGATTTCCAATCTTCTACATTCATGTATTGTACCTCCTAATATACATCGTACAACACAGTATATCAATAATCAATAGTATATCAGATTTCTTATTCAACGAAATAAAGATATTTTACCCGGTCGTCAGGATTAAATAAAGGTGAGGCGATGAACGGTCTTGCACGAGCCTTATTCTTTGGAAAAAGAGGCGAGCTCCGTGAAAGAGATTTACAAGACAAACTTCAACGTGCAAGCACCCTAAGCATCATCATTAATGCAATCAGCGTATTGTGGTAAAATATTGGCAGACTAGTAATGGATCTTTCTTAAAATATTGTGGCAGTTTTAGGAGTGGGAAACGACATTGAGGAAAATGATTAGCTTTTCTTTATTGTGGGTTTAATCTTGTCAGGGTGTTTAGAAGATGTAAAAGCTGATTGGAAAACAAGCCCGACTTTTACTAAAGATAATATGATTTTACATGGATTAGAAGGAAAATTCGGTATTCTAAAAGTTAATGGGGAAAGTGATGAGCCGATTGTAAAACTTTATGAATGGGCAATAGTTCAAATAGTCATAAGTGAGAGAGGAGTTATATGTTAAATAAAATAACAAAATCTGATAACATCTTATTATGATAACAAGTCAATGAAGTGATTGTTGCCTACATTTTGCTTACGGAAGGTTAAAAAATCATTATGTTTTGAAAAGATTTGATTTAATGCAAAACGAGTTTAAGGAACCTTATAAATTCATGGTTTAAGAGGGTTTTTAGAAGTTAAAAAGATACAATAAACCTTAACAAAATACGTTTATGAATTAGGAAGCATTCATGGCTGTTCTGAAAATGGATGATACGAAGTAACTCAGTAATGATAAGGCTTTGTGACGTATTAAGTTTAAAATAAGGGTTAAATGGTGGGGTTCCCCACCAATTCCCCACCATAAAAAAATACGTTAGTAATTTTTATATATCTTGAGCAAATGAATCAAAGATGTTCGCAGCATCTCTAGCCATTTTCTCAGTGAGGTGGACATAGCGATCTTCTGTTACGGCAGCTCGACTATGTCCTAATCTTTTTTGTACGGTTTAACAGGCGTACCTTTCTCTAGTAATGTTGTTGCATGTGTGTAGCGCAAGGAGTGATAGTTAAAACTAATGTTTAATTTTTCACTAATTTTTCTAGTATTATATTTGATGACACTTGGAATACAATGTTCGCCATTTTCTTTCTTACATACATAATCATGTTTAAAATCCTGCCTACATGGTCATTTCCCTCAAAATTTATATGTTTCCATTCAAACCGCAAACTTTATCTACAGCGCAACCCCCAATGTATGTATTATTTAACTTTAGTTCAAACGCATTTTATAGGTCTCCTCCGAATATTAGATTAATAAAGTAGGAGGATTCCATGCATTTACGCTTGATACACAAAAAGGAATAGTAGAGAGTAGAAACTTTTGCCCACTCTAGGAATTGATGAGGAAGCCGCAACAGGTACTTCTAATGGGGCATTAACACAGTTTTTAGAGGTTGTCCACTTTCAATTTAAGTTTTTCATATGCCCAGCTACGAGTTGATCGTGAATTTAAACGTACAAGCATATGGTATGTTTTTTTCGTAAATAACATTCTTATTGCACTAGCAGTATGAGGCGTTTTTCGTTATCTGTAGGATGTTGTAAGATATATCAAGGGGGATAACATGAGTAATTCAATTTATAAAAGTGAAGAAGGTAGACTGCGAATTTCGAAGCATTATGAAAAATACTTAAAATCTTTTGAATTTGATATAGAACGTGTTTATGTGAAGACAACCTTTGGAGAAACACATGTGCTTGTAGCTGGGCCAACAGAAGGAAAACCATTGTTTATACTGCAAGGTGGTAATTGCCTTAATCCGATGACACTATCGTGGTTTAAGCCTTTATTTGAACAATATCGAGTGTATGCACCTGATACTATTGGCCATCCAGGTTATAGCGCTCAAAACAGAGTCTCTGCAAAGGATGATAGCTTGGCCTGTTGGATAGCAGAGCTAATGGATTATTTTAAAATTAATAGATGTGGTTTTATTGGTCCGTCCTATGGAGCTGGAATTATTTTAAGATTGGCTGCTTTTTTTCCCGAAAGGATTGATTGTTCCGTATTAGTCTCACCAGCTGGATTAAAACTTGGCTCCAAAATGGAGATGATTAAAAAAATCTTAATTCCAATGCTACTGTATAAAAGTACTTTGTCAGAAAAACATCTTAAAAAAATTACTAATGTAATGTCAACTAATTGTATGAAGGAAATTGATAAGTCAATTATCGGGGATATTTTTCATTATGTAAAATTAGAGCGAGCAATGCCTAAATTAACAGATAGAAAAGAATTGAAAAATTATCAATCACCAACGTTAGTTATTGCCGGAGAACAAGATATATTTTTCCCTGAAGAAAAAGTTAAAAAGAAGTAATACCGAATTTGGCTGTTTTTCATTCTTTCAATATGGGCCATTTTCCAACCGAAGAGCATTTAACAAGAATAAATATTGTCATAAAAAAATTTTTAAATAAACATTATTAACTGAACTAAAGATTGTTAGAAAGTTGAGCGTCCAAATTGGAGGCTCTTTTTCAGGTATTGAGTACCTAGGTGATGGAGCAGCATTTACATTCTGTGTACTCGAATTTATTGCTAACACTAGAAACTATTTAGTAATCTATAAGTCAAAAAAGCTCAAATCAATTGCCTTTGAGCCTGAGCTTTTTTGTTTATTTAATTAATGTGAATCTCCTTCCAACACTATTAACATTCTGTTCAATGAGTGCTTCATTAAATCCAAGTTCTGCAAGTATCTTTTTTAACCCCTGTGGACCTTCTCCTTGATAACCTGAAGAAAATCCGCCTTTAACTATTATGCTTCCATTTATTCCGTTAAATGCTGTTTCATAGCCATAGCATTCATTCGCATACCTATGCTCAATAAATTTAATATTTCCTACTAATTCAATTGTTTTCCGAACAGCATTTATTGCTTCGGATATTTGAACTTCTTCAATAGTAATAATCATGCAATTAATCCTTTCAGATAAACATAGTTTAGTTTTTTTAAAGGCATTTTCATAAGCAGTATTAATTTCTTCTATACTATATTGATTATTATGTAATTTGGCGGTTTTTTTCTCTAATAAATTCAAAGACTTTCTTCCTCTTCTTAAGATAAAAATCCTTATTAGCAGATATTAATTTACCATATTTTTTTTGGAGCTGAAATAGATATTTAGCACACATTTTTGGTTTTTAATTGATTCTTTATACTTAGATTATTGAAGGTATAAAGTTTTATTGGAGAGGATGTATGGTATTTTAATGATTGATTGGTAAAATGGTGTAATAGTCTAAGATGGAGGTATTATAAATGGAAATTAGGAAGCCGAACAACTCAGAGCTAGAAGAAATTATAGCTCTTTCACCACAAGCTTTATTTGATGGTACACTGGGCGGAGTAAGAGCAACAAATGAAAAAGTATTAAACCTTATAGAACCCCTTCTAGAAAAAGGGTGCTATTATTTGATAGCAACAGAGAATAATGAGTTAATGGGATGGATCCTGATCGGGGCAAATAAAGACCAGTTTACAGACCAATTAAACGGGTTTATTTATGAGCTATTTGTAAAAGAAAAATTTAGAGGTAGAGGTATTTCAAAGGGGTTAATGAATGTTGCCATTGAACACTTGAGACAGGAAGGATATTCTGAAGTCAGACTTAGTGCTTACGTAGGGAATAATGCTATTAAGCTTTATGAAAAATTGGGATTTAGTATAAGAACAGTAAACATGAAATTACAGTTATAATAAGCAGTTTTGCTTATCTACTACTAAAATGACAAGTGACTAGGCACTCATTTACTGTGAACTGCACCCCGTCAAGTAGACAGTGGAAATAATAAAAAATGTATTAAGCGGCTTGAGCCCTGAATTCTAAAGGACTCAAGCCGTTTAATCGTTTCTGGTAGCGATAATGATTATAAAAATGAAT
>NZ_PYWI01000062.1 GCF_003049575.1 Lysinibacillus parviboronicapiens
GTTCATTCACGTTGATGGCTTTGCTAATATCAATAGAGCCATCTGGTTTTTCAGAAGTGTAGTTAAGCTCACACAATGCTGCATGCCCTGTTCCCGCATTATTCCATTCGTTCGAGCTTTCTTCTCCAGCGTTTGCAAGTTTCTCAAACACAGTAATATTCCAATCTGGTGCTAATTCTTTGAGCATTGTTCCCAAAGTCGCACTCATGATTCCGGCACCAATTAAGATGACGTCTGATTTAATTTGTCTATTACTCATTTCTACCATCCTTATACCTAATATTCGCAGAAAGGTTGTTGGCGCTCCTGCTTAGGTGTTGTAGCAAGCAAAGGCGTAACTAGTCACATACCTTTTCTGTCTCAATTATAACAATCTCTTTGTGTATTACAATTTTTCATACATTAGAATCGCCTCTATTATATAACAGTTGTAATCTATTTAAAAGATGATAAAAAGTAGGGAATCCCTGCAAAAGATACGATGCATTTTTCTAAGGGAGCATACGGGGCAATTATTTTCTATTATTTAGACCTTAATTATTCGCTAGCTTCCCTCCTATATATGATGATTTATGCAACATATATTCATTTCTTTGTATTTCATCTGTCACCCATATTGGAGATGTTACATAAATTAAAGGGACACTGTACGAATATTATTGGTTTTCTTTTCATAAATAAATGATTTATCTCACCGATCATTGATTGAGATGTTATCGAGAAAGGAATGGCTATGGTAAATTTTAAATCTTTTCGTGGATTGGTTACACAGATAAACGATTTTTCAGTCGGGCAAAATGGGGAAGGGGAGGGTTGTTATAAACTCATGACGGTAGAAGATGGTACTGGTGGCATCGTTAATTTTGTGGTCTCACCTTCTACTTACTTTGTAAACCAAGAAATTGTAGCTCGGGGTGATTGGATTACTGGCTATTATGATGGAGATGCACCTGTACCAATGATATACCCTCCGCAATATCGAGCACTTATTGTTGTAAAGGAAAATAATAATCAATTTGTAAAAGTAGACTTTTTTAATAGTCAATTGGTGAGTAGTGATGGTCAATTGCAATTAAATCTCTCTCCCTACACCCCTATTTTACTTAAAAACGGGCAGCCTTTTTCAAAAAATCCTGCAAATCGAAACTTAATTGTTGTCTATGGTCCTACTACCAGAAGTATTCCTGCACAAACCACACCGTATGAAGTCATCGTCTGGTGTTAGTTAATTGAATAGTTATTTCCTTTGTTGGATTACAGTGCAAAATCAACAAAGGAAAGCCTAATGTTTCATATTCTGTATAGCATGTCACTGTTTAGTCTACACTTGCACGCAAATCGACAAGAAAAATTAACGGCTTAAGCTATTACAATATAGTGCTTAAGCCGTTTTTAACGTTTTATTATGATGCCTGCTCTAAAGCACGTAGGCTTGATTTGCCATTTCCTTATTGGCAGTATGAATTCCTTTCATACCTTCAAAAAATGGATATTCTCGACTTAAATAGCTTACTAGCTCTCCATTATCACGGAGTAATTGATTCAAATAATACTTCGAACAATTTAGCCGCCTTTCAATTTCCTGTTGAATTTGTGTTGTCGTACCATGTCCAGGTATGAGCGTTGTTATTTGATGATTAAGCAAAATATTTTCAGCTTTATTGATAGTATTTACATAGTCTTTATAACTGCTGAAAATAAACGGAAATTCAATTTCCGACAGGTAATCCCCTGAAAGAAAAAGACCATAAGGTTCAATAACTGTAAATAAACCATCATTTGTATGACCAGGTGCTTTATAAAATGTCATGGTTAACGAATCTAAATCTAATTTTTGCCCATCCTCTGAAACAACAATATCTACTGTTGGATATATAGGCATATAGCTTCTGTTTAAATAATATTTCTGGTCAAAATTTTTAATTCTTTCTATACTTTCTTCTTTGTCTGGATTTTCATCAAACTCTTTAGATGCGATTACCTTAGCTTCTGGAAAGGCACCAGACCCAATAATATGGTCAAAATCACTATGTGTATAAATGATATAAAGCTGTTTATCACCTATTATTTTATTTATATAGTCCTTTATTTCTTCAACTTCAGTAGGTAACCAATTAGGATCTGTCATAATTACAGCGTTATTCGTTTGAATTATTGCCGATGTAGTCACATATAATGCACTTTGAAAAACAGTAATATTTTCTTTTTGGAATTGAATCATTGTTGAACCTCACTTTTCCTCTTACAATTTATACATGTTTCTTTGATTTCTTATTTTTTACTTATATCCATCAATTCGCGCAATATTGTTAAATTCCTTTTCTTATAAAAAAGTATGCGCATTCAATTTAAATTTCGCATACTAGGTTTTTTGATTACAAGCATTCATTACGAAGCGATTAAATGATCCATTGCTGGAAAATCACTTCCCTACATTGATAATGTCAGTCTGTATGTACCAAAAGAATGTTCAAAATATGGTGCTTATCAAAATGCATTAGAACATATTTTAAATAATGTGCGTACTACAAAAGAAAACCTAACCTCTGCACAATCTAAAATACGTGATACAAATATTATTTATTTCACTCCTTAAACCTTTCTTATTATACGGTTCACCACAACCTATTAGCTGGCGGTTTTTTAAAAGTAATCGCCAGTTATTTTAATTTCCCGGATCACATACTAAACCGATTTCCTTCCAATCACTCCTCTTACTGCCCTCCTAATTTTCTATAAGCAACTACTCCACCGACTGTACCTACAATTGCTGCCTTGATAGGATTAAATGAAAAAATTATTGAATTACTGTAAGTCATTTCTCATTTGAAAGTTCTACTTTTTTATTACATTACTAGGAAGATAGATTTAATCTATGTTTGATAAACTGATACTAATTAACAAATTTTAGAATATTTAAATATTTCGGTATTCGGATTAGTTCCATTGTGATAAATTGGAAATATCACATTAAACTGAAAAGTGTGACAATTAAAGGAAGAGGAGGAAATGGGATTTGAAAAATTTTAAGTTTATGAAGTTCTTAAGTAGTATTCTAGTTTTCGTTATGGTGCTTTCTCTATTGGTTCCATTGTCGAGTGCTAGTGCTGAAGAATCGAAACCATTCAAGCAGGATAGTCAAAGCGAAAGTATAATTCAACTAAAGGCGGCTATTGCTGAACAGCTAAGCTTGTCTAAAGATGGTCCAACTCTCCACGAAAGCTTACAAAATATATCAGGCAATCAACAGGTTGCAGTCATCGTTCATTTATCTGAAAAGCCTGTGGCACTAGAGCAAGGAATGAGCCAAATCAAAGGCGAAGAATTCTCTAAAGCCCAAGCAAATGAAGTTCGTTCAAATGTAAAAGAACAACAAGCTGAAGTTAAAGAAGAGCTAGCTGCTAAAAATGTTCAGATGACTCAAGGATACACATTTGATACTGTTTTAAACGGTTTTGCGGCAACAGTGAAAGCAAATGATCTCCCGAAACTGCTAACAGTAGAAGGAATTACATTAATAGAACCTGATGCAATTGTTTACGCATCAGAAGATAATACGATGAAATCATCGGAACTTATGAAGGAAGATCCATTAGAAGCTCAAATGAATACAAGTAATTCTTTCCTTGGCATCGAACAGCTTTGGAAGGAAGGACTTGAAGGACAAGGAATAAAAGTAGCAGTATTAGATACTGGTATTGATGTAGATCACCCTGAGTTTGCTGGAGTTTATAAAGGTGGAAAAAACTTCATTCCGAATTCAGCAACTTACACGAAGCCTCGGGCAGATGACGATGCATCGGAAACATTGCCTTCGGAGCGTCCAGCCGGGACACCTGAATTTAATGAAAAGGGAAGCGCGTTCTATACTTCTCACGGTACACATGTTGCTGGAACAATTGCAGCAATCGGAGCTAACGAATTCGGTATTAAAGGAATTGCTCCCGAAGTAGACCTTTATGCTTACCGTGTTCTTGGGGCATACGGAAGTGGAGCTACATCTGGTATTGTTAAAGCAATTGAAACTGCTGTAAAAGAAAAAATGGACGTTATCAACCTTTCACTTGGCGGGGGAGCTAACTCTGAAACGGATGCTGGTTCATTTGCTATTAATAATGCCATGATGGCTGGAACAATCGGAGTAGTTGCGACAGGAAATGAAGGTCCAAATCGCGAAACAATGGGCACGCCTGCAACTGCTCGTTTAGGAATTGCTGTTGGTAACACAACAAATCCTGAAACAATGTATAACGGGGAAGTGAATGTTACAGTTGGCAACTACAACTTAACAAAACAGCTTCCATTAATGGGAACGACTTTTGGGAAAGATTTAGCAACACAGCTACAAGGAGAATTTGACCTAGTTGCTGTTCCTGGAAACGGAGAAGTAAAAGACTTTGAAGGAATTGATGTAGAAGGTAAAGTGGCATTGATTTCTCGTGGCAGTAATGCATTTGTTGATAAAATTGCGAATGCAAAGGCAAATGGAGCAGTCGCAACAATTATTCATAACTTTGCTGGTGGAACGAATGCACCGAACATTTCAGGCACATTCCTTGGTGATTCATTTGATTTTCTGCCAACATTTGATATGTCCCAAACGGATGGCAATACAATTCGCGCTGCATTAGCAGGCGGAGCCGGAAAAGTAAGCTTTAGTAAATTTGCTTCCACAAAGACACTGGGAGATGATGTAAACGATTCAAGTTCACGTGGACCATCTACACCAAACTTTGATATTAAACCAGATGTAAGTGCACCTGGAACAAACATTATGTCAACGATTCCAAAGTATAAAAAAGATTTCCCTGATGCAGATTATGGGGAAGCATATGGTCGTAAAACAGGAACTTCTATGGCAACACCGCATATTGCAGGTATTGCTGCATTAATTAAACAAGCAAATCCTGGTTGGAATGCGTTCGATGTAAAAGTGGCGCTTTCTAATACAGCAAAGGTTATAGATAAAACAAAATACGATGTGTTTTCTCAAGGTGCAGGGCGTGTAGATGCTTATGCAGCAGCTCATCCAGAAATTCTTGCCTATGCACTTGATAGCGCAATTTTAGATGGAACTGGTGCAGTTACAGAAAACTTGAAAGGTACAGTTACTTTCGGTCCACAATCACTTAAAGACCGAGATATTTCTGTAACGAAACAAGTTTTAGTAAAAGATATGAAAGGGAACGGCGGCAATTATAACGTATCAATTGATGTAACAAAAACATTTGGTGATGCAACTGTTACAGTAGATCAGCCGACATTTAATATTGATGGTGAGCAACTTTTAAATATTACATTAACTGCTTCACAAGCTACGGCACCAAACGGCTCTGAAATACTAGGGTATATTTCCATCAATGGAGGATCTACAGAAATTTCATTGCCATTCGCAGCTGACTTTGGCGGAGCGGCAGCAACTGAAATTAAAGATTTTAAGATTACAGAAACAGACCTATCCTTTAACGGAGATGGAGTAAAAGACTCAGCTGTACTTTCATTCACATTAACTGGAGATGTAACAACTAACTATATCGAGCTTTGGGATATTATGAATCCTGAAGGTGGAGAATACGGAGATGGCTACATTGGTTATCTACATGCAGGTACTGCGCTAGGAAAAGGCTCTTATACGCTGAATATTGGTGGGCAGTACAAACCATGGGGAACAGCACCTGCCACAAAGATTCCAGATGGTCTGTATACAATTGACTTCACTGGTCTTGCAGCATCAGGAGTAGCTTCCGATTATGTTGGACCAATTATCGTGAAAACGACTAAACCAGAAATTACTGGTTCAGTAGCTAAAGGTGTCGCTACAGGACAAGTAACAGATAAGTATATCGACTACAATGAAGAGTTATATTTATACGGTTTAGATTACAATTTAAATGATAAATTAAAAGCTTCATATGTTTCGACGGTAAATGGCGAAGTACAAGCTCCAGTTGCTTTTGAATTAAATCAAGACGGTAGCTTCACATTCCCAGTAACAGCAGAAACAAATGCTGTATCAGTAATAATTAAAGACGCTGCCGGAAATGTTGATGAAGCGAAGATATATGAAAAAGAAGTAGTAGAACCAGTAGTAACACTTTCTGTAAATCCAACTAAGCTAGACCTAACAGCTGGAGAAACTGCACAAATTATGGTGACAGAAACGTCAACGCCTGCAGAAGGTGAGGCAACAGAGGAAGACGTAACTCCAAAAGCTACTTATGTTGTTGCAGATGAAAATATTGCAACAGTAGTAAATGGATTCGTAACTGCAGTAGGTGAGGGCACGACTACCATTACTATTTCATATGGTGCTAATAAAGTTGCTGTAAATGTTACAGTTAAAGCACCTGTTGTAGAAGTACCAATAGTAACACTAGAAATTGACCAAGCTCAGGTTGAAACTAGTATAGGTAAGGAAGTTACAGTTAAGATTACTGAAGTAACTACTTTTGATGGGAAAACAACAGAAAAAGATGTTACAAAGCTTGCAACCTACGAAGTAGCGAATGATAAAATAGCTACTGTAAATGCAGGGGCTGTAAAAGGAAAAGGTCAAGGTAATACGATGATTACGGTAACGTATGGTGAGCACACACTAACATTTGATGTGTTGGTTGTAAAACCAGGCAATGGTAATGGCAACGGCAATGGCAATGGCAACGGTAATGGCAATGGCAATGGCAATGGCAATGGCAACGGCAATGGCAACGGTAATGGCCTGTCTCTTATACACATCT
>NZ_PYWI01000063.1 GCF_003049575.1 Lysinibacillus parviboronicapiens
AAAATGCATAAAGGAGTCCTCCTTGTTTGATGATGGGTCAATGGTCGTTGACACTCATGCATCATACTAGAGGGCTCCTTTTCTTTCAAGACCTCAAACATCCTTCAAACAGGAATGCTGCTCCGTTAGCTTAAGTACATTGTTTCACAACTCACATCAAGCTTAACATAAAATCTTATTTTTAATTTAGAAGTGTTATTCAATTAAATGGCCCGTTTGTTGAACAAAAAAAATCCTGCATATCAACACAGGATTTTTAATCAAACTTTATTATAAATGATCAATTTTTGTTTTAAATAATCGAACTTTGTTTTAAATGATCAATCTTTTTTATAAAACTACAATAGCTTATTGTGAATTATATTTAATACTGTCATATTTTCCTCAGTATTCTAAGGCATTTTATAAGAAAATAGTGACACTATTTATAATAACAATTGTCATCATTCCATATTTCTATAATTCATATTGTCATAAACTGGTTCTACCATTTTTTTATTTGATATTGAAGGACGGTCTTTATCAACGAGCATCCAATCTACTAAAAAATCCTGTTATCAAATGTTTGTATAGTGTAGCTTTGAAATAAAGTTTGATTAAAAATAACCAATGAATCTGCATTTTACGGCAAATTAAAAAAATCCATTTTGAAAAAAGATTGATCAAAATGGATTCTTATGTAGCATATTTAAGTTTTGGTTTTATAAAAAAGTTTGATTATTTTCTACCGGTGTTGTTCAACAATCGCGCCCGTTAGCCATCCATGTCGCGTACAATCAACACTACACCACAGAAAATGAAAGATTATTACGTTCTTTCATGGGAGTTGAATAACAAACTTTTATTCTAGATAACCGAAAGCCTTTAGCTGCTTATATCTATTAACTACAAGTATCCCTATTACCCTTGTTACTTCGAAGTTTTTAGCTAACTGTATCTACAAAAGTTTTAACCTTATTGAAAGCGTTATTAATTTTTAATAAGCTTAGATGTATCTCCTTCATCTACACAACACTTTCCAATTAATGCTCGAATTTTTCCTGCTACATCTGCTCGTTCAATGTTTTCTTTCGCATAACGTTTCACGTCATTATTCCCGACGCATACGCTATGTACTGCATGTTCAAACAAGCATTGATCGTTACTATCGTTCCCAAAAGCAATAAACTGTTGAATGTTCAACATATGAAGTCCTCTAACTTTATTAATACCGAGAGGGCTTATATCGATGGCATGCTCAGTTTTATAGTGTGTGACTGTGACAGGAATTGCTTGAAGAGCTTCTAATACTTCCTTATTTGGTTGGAATAAAACTAATTTGCAGACTGGCAGTAATTGTTCCAACGAAATGTTCGTTGAATTAGTTTTATCGATATTTCGATAAATAGGATGTGCAACATTACCTGTAAAGGCGTAATTCCACTGACCATCTGCTAAATATTTTAATTGATGTTGATAAATGAGTTTAATGAGTTTGTCTAAAATTTGTTGTTCAAAATGTATCACTTGAATTTGCCCATGATCATAAGTAAATGTACCATTTCCTCCAACCAATAGACCTTCATGAAAGCTTTTTGGTATAACAGGTACTAAATCTCGAATCGGCCTAGCTGAGGCAAAAATCACTTGATGCCCTGCTAACTTTAATTCTTGAAGTGCATCAATAATTTCTCTATCAATACTCTTACCATCAAAACAAAGTGTTCCATCTAAATCGAATACAAAGTTCATTTGAATCCCTACCTCTTTATTAATTGACTATAACTATATTAAAATAAATAAAAACAAACAATAAAGGACAGATGTCCCGGAGGGAAAAATGAGTCAAAATCTATTTCGATCTATTTATCACTACACTTTAGCAAAAGAGCTAATATCGTCCCTTTTTGTACGTACTTTTCAACCTAATGAATTTATTTTAAAAGCAGGTGACAAGATAGATGGCATATATTTTTTACTTTCAGGAAGATATATGGTGTCTAGCTTAGAAGTGACAGGAAAAGAATTACTATTACGCTACTGTCAACAACCAGCAATTATGGGCGATATCGAAATCTTTGCAGATTGCTTAGTTGTATCAAACTGTATTGCAGTAGAGCCATGTGAAGTATTATTTATTCCTTTAGAAGTGTATGAAACAAATTTAAAATTTGATAGTAAATTTAATCAACTATTGTTGAAAGAGCTAGCCTATAAGCTTTTAACTTGCACCATTTCATCAAAAGTAAATGCACTCTCACCAGTAAGTGTACGTCTAGCTGCTTATTTATGTTCAGTTGAATCCCCTTCACATGTAAATCAATATATAAAAACAAATTCTTTAGATGATGTTGCCTCATTGATTGGTACTACAAAAAGACATCTAAATAGAATACTAAAGGACTGGACAGAGAAAGGGATTATCAAACGAGAAGAGAAAGAAATTCAAATTTTAGATTGGGACAAAATTAAAGAAATCTCAGAAAATGTACGATTTGAATAATTTCAAATCGTGAAAAATTTTATAAAACATTCTATGCTTACATCCAAACCAATCAGGGAATCCCTTCTTGTTAAACTAATCTGCACCTATAGTTGAAGAAGAAGGGATCAAGAATTACTTTTCGATATATACTTATTTTCTCCTGGTAATTTCTTTATCTCCTTCCAAGCAACAATAACATCTTCTCGCTTTTTCCCTTTGTTTTCAGGATCAGTAAAGTAATCCCGCGTAAATTGATTATATTCAAATTGGGAACTAATTGTTGTGATGTATGAAGGGTCTTTCTTACGATCCTCTTCTTCATACCAGGCAGCAATTACTTCTTGATATGTCTTTCCTACATTTAACGACTGCGTTAGTTAATAAAGAAAAAAGAGCTGCCTTAGCAACTCAATGGTCTTTAATTAACGCACCCGTTAGTACAATAAGAACCTGAGTCTTCTTTAAGTGGTACTGTCAAACTTTTTAAATTACTAATCCCAATTCCTATATTTATCTCACTCTTTTTTCTAAACGCACGTAGATTGCTTATAGGAGAATACCTAGATTTGTCCACTCCTTCTGATATTTGAAGTATTATTTGTTTAACTTCCAAAAGTTTGGCCCATAGTTAGTGTTCTCAATGAAAACTTCTAATTCATTAAAAGGCAAGGTTTCTCCTACTATTAATTTATAGATTTTATTATTTATAGGGGAACCAAAAGAAATATCTAATTGTTTATCATTAAGATTAAATAGGATAGAATGGACAGTTCCGAAATTTTCTTCAAAATTGTGCACTGTTACACCATTAGGATATTCTTTTAACATTAGTTGTTGTAATTCATTCTTTGTAATAAAATTATTACTTTCTAAGTTATTTTTCAAAAAATTATAACGTATTTCAGATTGTTCTAATTTTCTGTTTTCTAACTTAATTATTTCTGGCATTAAAGCGTGATTGGTCGCAATAAAAAATCTTGATTTTTTTTTGCCTCTTTCTACAACCTTTTCTCCATCATAAGTTTCTACTAAAGCTACATTACCTTCGGCATCTGCCAGGAGCAAATTCATATTTGTTCCAATAGGCATATTCTCTAAATAAGTAATTCCTTCCGCAACATCTTTGCAATTTTCAAGTAAAGCTCTTACTATTACCATAAACTGCAGTCCTTTTATGATGGGCTTTTTCATTCCCGGATGTTTTCCAACTGGAATACCACATGAGGCAAAAGCTACACAGAATCCCTCTTCATTTAAACCTTCACTTCGGCCAAAGTAAGAAACAGAGAACCCGGTATGACTGTATTTCCCTTTTACCTTGGTTGTACAGAGTCTCATATCAGATATAGCTGGTGACAAATCGTAATTTCTAAGGACATAGGTTTTACCATCACTTGTTTTAGATGGCAATACAGCGCCTAAACTACATCCCCCTGGTTGTAGCAAAGTTTCATCAAAAAAGTTAAGATAACTAGGCTTTACATTTAATGAATCTGCAAATCCCTGTAGCTCTTCATTTAAACCAGGACAGTATTGGTCAATTAGTCTTTTCGTATCCTTAAATTTTGTTTCATCTATTGAATCAGATGATAAAATTACATTCATTGCATTAGGATTCTTTTTTATTTCCTCTCCTTGCCGTCTACCAATTTCATAACTGTTGCCTTCAAGATAAGAAAAAGAAGCTTGAATTGAATTCATATTTGTCTCTCTCCAGTTCGAATTTTTGATTAATGTCATTATTTTACAAGAGGGGTTTATTTTAAAACAGCATCTGTCAATCGTCTATCTGATTTATATTTTGCTTTGTTTGGTTGACCTTCGGCTCTAAGTATATCTAATGTATTTAAGTTGGCTATAACAGAGAAGAGCGTACCAAAATTATATTCTTTTAAATTTAAACAAACATGTCCCTTGGTTTCTGACATAATTGATTGTGCAATGGAAAGAGTCATTTTATTGACGTTTTCTTTAAGACGTATATCTAATGTTTCAAAACGCTCTTTTGATTTGCTCCAATTCCAGTTTTCAGATACTGATGTACTTTCATGGTGATTGGTACAATGAATATAATTATTGGTAGGAAGGCGTACTTGATAGTCATTAGGGGTAACTTCTACAACAGCCATATTCCCTAAGGGATCTGCTAACAAGTAGTTATTAGCTACCGAACTTGGAAATCTTTTTAAAACTTCTATTCCTTCTCCCACAGTACAACAATTTTCTAAAATATATTTAACAGCAAAATAAAAATTCAATCCTGGCTTGATTCCCTCATGAGGAACTGATGTAATTCCTACAAATAAACCATGTTGATTTATACCATCAACTTTTCCAATAAAACAATCTGAATGACCTACATATTTATTTTTGCCTCCATAACAAACTAGTGAGGACTCTGTAAAATTCTTCAGATTAAAGAGCATATCATAATTACGACCAATAATAATTTCTCTTCCGTTAAAAGCTGAGAAAATACTACATTGACCGGCCAATTCAAATACTCCTATACTTAAAAGAAAAGAACTTACTTCTTCAAAAGAAGAATGGCAGCCTTCTGCAAATCCTTGTATTTCTTTCACAATATTAGGATCAAATTCTGTAAGAATATGTTTGCATGCCTCTCCAAATTTTAATTTTTCTTCAGATACGTTCGGAAACCGAAATCCATTTTTATAAAGAATTTCTGCATAATGCTTTCCTGCCTCGTAAGCATCTCCTTTTAATCTCGGATGATACATTGTAATTCCCTCCTTTTATTAGTATATAAAAAGAATAAACCCTCCAGTAGGTGGAGAGTTTACCCTGTTTTTATATAAAATTATAAGTTAACTTTACTTCTTAATTACTGGCATACATATTTTGGTAACGAACTCTGATGGGTGTCTGTTTAAATCTGGTCTTAATTCTCTAATATTAAAATTGGCAGGTACAAGACCTTCTTCATAAATTTCGACCTCTTTCTCTATCTGAGTTAGATTTTGTTCGAAGATCCAACTTTTCAATTTTTTATATCCTTCATCCAACTCCGAATAGGGGCCTTTAACAGTAATACATGCGTATATCCCACTGGATAAAATCCTACAGCCGTCTATTTTATTCGTATCTTCTACTGGAAGAAGCAGCTCTATGTCTGCCTCTTTTTGACTCGATTCTCTTTCATGAAAGATAGCCATTAGTTTCCCTGTAATCATTAGATTAAAAGCGTAAACTCGATCAAATGAATTTTTAACCAACTCATCAATAAATTGGACCTTTATTTTCTCACGAATGGTGTAGACTAGGATTCCCTCTCGGTTTTCAATATAGCAATCGGATAGAAAAGGCCCTGGGATTATAGGAACTTCTTTGTCTATTTGCATTTTTAATCGGTTCAATTCTTCTATTTGTTTGGAGATTTGTTCTTTTTGTTCCTCAAGGTCATCAATTTTATATGCTAATATACTTTTCAATTGTATTTGTTCAGAGCTGTTAATAAATTCCTTAATTGTAGCTAAAGAAAATTGACAGCTTTTTAGAAGCATAATTTTTTTCATGGTTTGAATTTTGTCATAGTCATAATACCGATAGTTTGTTACAGGATCTATGTAAGAAGGTTTTAGTAATCCAATGTCGCTATAATAGCGTAATGTTTTAACGGGAATATTACATATTTCAGAAAATTTACCTATAGAGTACATTATATTCTCCCTTTACAATTACAAAATATTTATTATAAGTTAATTCTAAACACCTTGCTCAATTTCCTTTAGTCTGCGATAAAACAAAGCCTTCGTCAGACAGAATGAGAGTGTGAATGAAGCTAGGTGTTTAAATCTCCTTATTCCACTAAAGCCCTCGTTCGTATTATAAGGTCAGCCAGAGAAATCTGGTTGACTATTTTTTATTCAGTTTATAGATTGATAGTAGCCGGGGTAGAACGGAAGCTCCCGTGGGACTTGATCCCGACAACTAAACTGTTCGCCCTCTACTTGTTAACACATGATTAGGCTGGTTGGGACATAGTGATCCCGTATAA
>NZ_PYWI01000064.1 GCF_003049575.1 Lysinibacillus parviboronicapiens
GTGTAGGTCGGGTAACCGGCGCGAGGGTTCAAATCCCTCCTTCTCCGCCATTGGCCCCTTGGTCAAGCGGTTAAGACACCGCCCTTTCACGGCGGTAACACGGGTTCGAATCCCGTAGGGGTCATACTAAAGCACAGTAGATGTAAAACATCTGCTGTGCTTTTTTTATGAAGAAAAATATAAAAGAAGCTTCAAAGAATTATAGTATTGGAAAAAGTAGGAGAAGCTTGGCGAGGTAAAGTAACTGCAACTGAGCTCTATGCCGAAGTGCAAGTACTGTTTATTGGTGGAAGTCAAGTGTTCCAAAATTACTTACAAAAAATATATTTATTAGATTCCAAACAGTGTTGTCTTTTTAGAAATAAAAAATCGTCTAACTAAAGATAGTAGACGATTTTTTTATTATCCTCGTGCTAGCATTCTTTCGAGTGAACTACGGGCTTCTTTTGCAATATGGGGGTCCACTTGAATGCGATTATGTGGCTTTCCCTGTTCAATACTTTCAAGTGACCACAGCAGATGTGGGAGATCAATTCGATTCATTGTAAGACAAGGACAAAAATTCTTATTCAACGAGATAATCTGTTTATCTGAATGGTGTAACATCATACGATTAACTAGATTCATTTCTGTGCCGATTGCCCATGCAGAACCGCTAGGGGCATTATTAATAGTATCAATAATGTATTTCGTTGAGCCTGCATCATCCGCTGCCGCAACAACTTCACGGCTACATTCCGGATGCACGATAATGCGCATATTTGGATGTGCCTGACGAACCATTTCTGTATGTTGCACGGTAAAGCCTTCGTGGACGGAACAATGTCCTTTCCATAAAATTACTTGAATGTTTTCTGGCGACTGTTCTGTCTCAAGGGTATTGGTATGTGGATTCCAAACAGCCATATTTTCAAGAGGTACGCCCAAATCATAAGCGGTATTTCTACCTAAATGCTGATCGGGTAGAAATAAAATACGTTGCTTTTGACTAAATGCCCATTTTACCATTTCCTTTGCGTTGGAGGATGTTACACATGCGCCTCCATAATGTCCTGTAAATGCTTTTATTGCCGCAGTCGAATTGACATATGTTAACGGTATAATCGTATCACCGAAAAGTTGCTGTAAGATGGACCATGCTTGTTCTGTTTGATAAATGTCTGCCATGTCTGCCATTGAGCAGCCTGCTCGCATATCTGGCAAGTAGACATGCTGTTTCTCAGTGGTTAACATATCGGCTGTTTCAGCCATAAAATGTACCCCACAGAAAACGATATGCTTGGCTTCCTTATTTGCAGCAGATAATTGCGCGAGCTGTAAAGAATCTCCTGTAGCATCAGCAAATTGAATCACTTCGTCTTTTTGATAATGATGGCCAGGAATAAAAAGCTGACGACCCAGTTTCTTTTTAATAGCTAGAATGCGAGATTCCATGTCAGTTCTTGATAGTGTTCGATAATGCTCTGGGAGTAGGGTAGCTTGTTGTAATAAACTAGTTATTGACAAGTGGATGATCTCCTTTCATTTGTACAAGTGCGCTAATATCAAACGCTTTTACCGAATGAGTTAGTGCGCCAAGTGAAATCCATTGGATACCAGATTCTGCATAGGCATGTAGATTATCTAGCGAAATCCCACCGGATGCCTCCGTAGCGATATGTGCAGGAACGGCTGGGAGCCATGCCTGTATTTCTTCTGGCGTTCGATTATCAAACATAATAATATCAGCACCTGATGCAATGGCTTCTTCCAATTGATCTTTTGTTTCAATTTCTACTTCAATTTTTACCGTATGACCAACTTTGCTACGAGCAGCTTGCACAGCTTTTGAAATGCTCCCTGCAAAAGCAATATGGTTATCCTTTAGCATAATTGCATCGTATAATCCACTGCGATGATTAAAGGCTCCACCTACCCGTACTGCATATTTATCGAGCATACGTAATCCAGGTATCGTTTTACGGGTATCGCAAATTTTTGCTCCTGTCCCTGCTGTTTCACGAACAGCTAAGTTGGTAGCTGTAGCGATGGCAGACATACGCTGAATGAGATTCAAAATGACACGCTCACCAATTAATAATTTTTGTAGAGGTCCTTTGACAATAGCGAGTAAATCACCTGTATTTACTGCATCACCATCTTTTTTATGCAAAATGATATCCATCGAGGAATCCAGTAGTAGAAAACCGTGCTCGATGATAAGTGCTCCACAGAAAATACCACTATCTTTCGCATAAAAGGAAAAAGTCCCTTTTTGATCAGCTGTAAAGATAAGTTCGCTTGATAAATCGCCATCCCCAATGTCTTCGTTATAAAATTGCTTGAGCATTTCCTCTAGTTTGATGATATTCATATAATGTATTCCTCACTTTCATCTGTCCATGTTCAAAAATAATCCAGCGTTGAGCCCATAGTCTATCTTTATTTGGTTTGTCACTACGAATATGAGCTCCTCGCGTTTCTTTTCGTGTCAGTGCAGCATTTACCATCAATGAAGCGACAATATGCATCATATAAAGTTCAAGTTCCTGTTGACCCAGTCCACTTATCTCAACATGTTGAAGGGTTTGCAATGGTGGCAATTGTTTTGCGAATTGCTGCATATCTTGAGGATTGCGTATAATACCTAGCGCATGCATCATAGTTTGCTGTAAATGTTCTTTTGCTAATAGTGAAGGTATAGCTTGCTGATGAGCTTTGTGAATGACAGTGAAATTGTATTGCTTGCAGCCTGTTTGTAAGATGGTATGTGCCATCTTTTGTCCAAAGGCAATACCTTCTAGCAAGGAGTTACTCGCTAAACGATTTGCACCATGAACGCCCGTACAAGCGACTTCACCAACAGCATAGAGATTTGGAATCGATGTTCTTCCGATGTCATCAGCGATAATACCACCCATTAAGAAATGGCTACCTGGCGCAACAGGAATTAAGCCATGCTGTATATCCACACCATTGTCAGCGCAAAGTTTCGCTATCGTAGGAAATTTTTTTTCAAATTGCTGAATGGCAGAAATATCAATATATGTTTCGTGTCCGGTAACTCGTTTTTTAAACAAAGTATAGGCTGTAATATGACGCGGTGCTAAATCAAGTTGTGGATGTACACCTTTCATGATTGGTCGGCGCTGTGCATCGACAAAAATCCCACCAGCTCCTCGAACTGCTTCTGAGACAAGTCCTTTTGCTTCGCCGTTGCACCATAGTAGGCTTGGATGAAATTGCATAAACTCCATATCACTGATTGCTGCGCCCGCACGGAATGCAAGTGCCCGGTGTTAATCGCATAATTAGTGCTACTTGGATAAAGGGCTCCAGCGCCGCCTGAAGCAATAATTACGTGATGAGCAAAATATCGCTTTGTACCATGTGTTCCTTGTGTAAGTACGCCGATACAAGCACCGTCCGTATTTAGTAGAAGTTCATAAGCCATTTCATAACAATTAATAACGACGTTCGAAGGAAGTTGTTTGAGCAAGTAATCAATAAATACTTGCCCTGTACGATCCCCACCAGCATGTAAAATGCGATGATGACTATGTGCGCCTTCTAACCCGAGAGCTGGTGCACCAGATGCCTCTCGATCGATGGGCAGGTCATCCATTAGGAACTGCTGTATAATTTTTGTACCATCATTAATAAGCGCTTCAACATGTTTCTTTTCATGATGGTCTTCGCCAGCAGTCAAGGTATCTGCAATATGATAAGCCGTATTATCTTCTGGTTTAGTGACGGCCGCAATACCACCTTGTGCACGATAAGAACTGCTCATATCAACAGAAGATTTCGTAACAATCTGTACTTGTAACTGCTGTCCGAGTAGTCTAGCGGCTTGAAGTGCTGCAATACCGCTGCCAATAATGAGTACATCTATCTTTACATCCATAGCTATACCTTCTTTACAGTTGTCTTGACACATATCTTTACATAAAATATAAAAGAAAACAAGACCCTAAGTAAATTGAGAGGATGAGAATACGATGATTTATATGGATTACGCAGCAACATCACCAATGTCTGCCTCAGCGCTCAAGGCTTATTGTGAAGTAGCGGAACGTTATTATGGAAACAGTGCGAGTTTACATGACTTAGGAGGACAAGCACATTATTTTGTTGAACAGGCAAGAGCAATAGTAGCCACTGCCCTAAACGTTAAAAGTGATGGCATAATTTTTACAGGGAGTGGAACTGAGGGGAATTTGCTGGCGATTGTATCACTTGCTTTGGCTTCAAAGAAAGGAAAACATATTATTTCTTCACAAGCAGAACATACTTCAGTTCATGCGGCATTAAATACACTTGAGAAAATGGGATTTGTTGTGACAAAATTACCCTTACAACGAAGTGGTAGTATTCATGTAGAGCAATTACGCGAAGTGTTAAGAGATGATACAGCGCTTATAACTATCCAACATGTTAATTCAGAAATAGGGGCAATTCAACCTATAGATGAAATTGCAGCTTTGGCTAAGGAATCTGATATATATTTTCATGTAGATTGCGTACAATCATTTTGTAAAGTTACTTTTGCACAACAGGTGGATGCTATGACAGTTTCAGCACATAAAATTGCTGGACCAAAAGGCTGTGGGGCTGTTTATATTAATCCCAAAATTTGTGTACCTGCATTAACACCAGGTGTTACTCATGAGCGCGGCTTAAGAGGGGGAACACTGGATACGCCAGCTATCGTAGCATTTGCAACTGCAATAGAAGATTTTCATTACAAGCTACAAGATTATGAGGCATTACGTCTTTATTTACAAGAAAATTTACCAACTACATGTCGTATGATCGAATGTGGGGAGCAACTACCAAATATATGTGGTATTGTGATGGATAAAGTAGAAGGACAATATGTTTTATTAAGATTAAATGAAGCGGGTATATGCATATCTACAGGTAGTGCATGTGATATTCATAGCGAGTCTGGCACGAAAGCAATTTTATCGATGGGCTATACTATGGAAGAAGCTCGCCAATTTTTCAGAATATCCTTTGGTCCAAAAACTACATTTAAAGAAATTGACCAATTATTAGCAGCCCTTACTAATATTTAGAATAATAATGCTAAATAACGTATAGGATAAAAAATTAAAATGTATGAGCAATGTAGTACCTACAAAAAATAATAAAATACTCAGGCATTCTAACAAGACGTATCGTTAAGGCCTGAGTTCTACTGTATTTAACTTCTTTCAGCAGAAGTCTCCCACCTCTATAGGTGGTGAGATGAATGCGGATTTAAGTTGCTTTTCAGCGGGTGTACAAACATCCGCTGAAATAAGTTAAAGCCTCCGGCGGATGTCACGGAAATCGAAAAGGAGTTCTTTGTGCAAGCACAAAGCCGATTCCGGACGCAATAATGTCGAGGCATTATTGATTACTAATAGAGTAAATATTTAACATAGCAACTACAAAACATTTTTTTGATGTAAATAAAAATGTTTTCTTTTGAAAAAACAATTGTTATAATGATTAGCAGAGTGATAAATTCTCTTACATGACAAAAATATCTTTAAAAAGTAATAATTTCTTTTTTTTATAAAAAAGTGTTGCACAATGTAGGAAAACGTTATACAATAATTCTTGTCTTGAAGGACAGGTAAATAACTTCAAAACACAAAGAACTTTAAGATATAAGTAATACATAGTATGTTAAAGATGAAGTAGAGTCTAGTGATGATGGCAAAGAGGTCACACCCGTTCCCATACCGAACACGGAAGTTAAGCTCTTTAGCGCCGATGGTAGTTGGGGGCTTCCCCCTGTGAGAGTAGGACGTCGCTAGGCATTATACCCAGGAGGATTAGCTCAGCTGGGAGAGCATCTGCCTTACAAGCAGAGGGTCGGCGGTTCGAGCCCGTCATCCTCCACCATATGCCGGTTTAGCTCAGCAGGTAGAGCAACTGACTTGTAATCA
>NZ_PYWI01000065.1 GCF_003049575.1 Lysinibacillus parviboronicapiens
CTACGATTTAAAACGTGAGGAAGGAAAGCCATATAAAGTAGCCATTATTGCTTGTGCTAATAAGCTTTTACACTGGATTTATGCGATTTTAAAAACGAAAACACCATTCCAAGAAACTATTTAGTAACAGCATTTTCAAATAAAACAAAAACCTTCCACACTGAACGAGGAGGGTTATTTGTCTTGCGCATTTTTAGTATAACATGAAGTGTTTTTCGATTAAAAATGTTTTTCTTGACATTCTATTAGCTGGTTTAGTTTAAGTGCATTTCTTCATCATCTTATCTAATTTTAACATAAAATATCTAGAATCTTTTAAAGGTGTTACTCAACAATATGACCCTTCAAAAGAAAAAGACGCGTTCCTAAATAAACGCGCCCGATTGAGGAAGATCAGTTCTACAAGCTTTTCATTTACATTATCAAACTCCTGACCAAGCCATATTAAATGCCCCCATGAATCAAGTAAACATACCTCTATCCCTTTGCCACTTATTGAACTAACCTGCCCGTTAGTTGAGTAGCAATAATATTTTAGAAAAGGGGCTGTCCAAAAAAAGAATTTTTAAGCAAAAATGAATAAACAGCGAAAGGCAAAAACGTTGATTTTACAGCGTTTCTGCCTTTTCCATTTCATATGATTTTAGTCAAAAAGCGACTTATGAGACAGACCCATCTCTAAAATTAATATGTTCGTACCATTGGTGGTGTATAATTTGCAATATATTGTTCGATTTCTATGAATGAGTTAGAAAACTTCATTGCTTTTTTATCTGCTTCAGTTAAAAAACCGTTTGTTACCATATCATTATAAAAATCTTTTAATTTATCATAGTAGCCACCTACATTGAATAAAATACATGGATTGTGGTGTTGTCCAATTCTTGCCCATGAAATTACCTCAGAGATTTCTTCTAGAGTTCCAGGTCCCCCAGGTAGTGCAATATAGCAGTTCCCTAATTCAATCATCTTATTTTTACGTTCAGACATGGAATGAACAACTTCTAAACGAGTTAAATTAGGATGACTTAGCTCTCGGTCCATTAAAAATGTTGGAATAATACCGATTACTTTACCGTTATGTAATAAAACTTCATCTGCAATCAAGCCCATTAGACCTGCTTTTCCTCCGCCATATACTAGAGTATGACCATTTTCGGCAATCCATTTTCCAAGTGTTCTTGCTGCCTCTTCGTATAAATCCTTGTTACCTAGACTTGCACCACAATAAACTGAAATATTCAAATTTCATTCCTCCTCTATGCTATTCTTATAGAAGTATAAAGAGTGATTTTCATTAAAGAAGATTAAAAATAATAAGACAAACCTATTTATAATTGGCTTATTGCCATTTCACCTGATAAGAGTACTTATAAGCGTCCATTTTTTCTAACAGCTTCTTTGGGTCGGTATCTACAATTATCATATCCCTGTATGTTTCTTTCATAAACCCTTCTTGAATTGTATGATCTATCATGGACAATAGAGGATCATAAAATCCATGAACATTTAATAATCCACATGGTTTTTGATGATAACTTAGTTGTGCCCAAGTAAAAACTTCAAACCACTCCTCTAAAGTCCCTGCACCTCCAGGAAGAGCAATGAAACCGTCCGATAAAGTTGCCATTTTTGCTTTCCTTTCGTGCATAGTAGCTACAACATGTAGTTCTGTAAGTCCTTCGTGTGCAATTTCAACGTCTTGTAATTTTCGAGGAATAACTCCTATTACATTCCCTTTATTTTCTAATGTTGAATTAGCTATAGCCCCCATACAACCTACTTGAGCGCCTCCGTAAATTAATGTTCTGTCTTGTGAAGCTAACTCTCTTCCCAGTTCTTTAGCTGCTTTTAAATAAGAGGCATTTTTACCCTCACTTGAACCACAAAATACGGTTATATTTTTCATTTTCATTATTGGTCCCCCTGACTCGATTTTAATTTTTTAATTAAGTACAGAAATAAAAAATTCCTGACTACGAAGAAGTACAAGATTTGTACTTTCTTCGTAATCAGGAATTACGGTTCCTGGTAGAGACCTCCAAACCATATCATTGGAGTTATACGAAATTTCATTTAATTCATAGCTGCTTTTTAAAGGATAACAATAAATAGTTTGAGTTGTCAATATAGTGTCTAACACAAAAAAATCCTTTTGTTATTGTAAAAGCATATGGCATTAATAATATTATCTTTCTTTTTCAACAAACCTGCACCGTTAGTACAATAAAAAAAGAGCTGTCCAAACAGTTCAATGGTCTTCAAGTAAAGAACCCCGTTCATTTAAGTACAATCCTGCACAAACATTGTATTGTCAATTGGAGGACAGTTCAATTTAGCTAGCTGTTTCAATATATATTCTTTATATTATAAATTAATTCTTATGTTTTTACTCGGGTTTGAAATTGCAGAGTTTTCCTTGTTCAATACATCACTCGTAATAATATTTATCGTATTAATTTCACTAAATGGAACCTCTAAAGTGGGAATAAGATAAATCCTCTTATCGACTACTTTATTTATAAAGGTTTGCGAATCAGATGTTTGATGCACATAATCCTTCGATTTAATTTGAATTTTATTATTAATTGTAAGTGTATCAACAGGGTAGAAAACTATATCTTTATCGGTTGTATTTTCAACTTTATAAGATATTTCAATTAAATTTAATTCATCATTGAGATCTTTACCATGTTTCTCTTTGATTTGTTTTACAGTAAACTCAGGTAAATTTGTCAATTGTACGAAATTGATGGATTCAATAGTAAATTTAATTGCACCCATATCATAAGTTTTGTCTACATTTTTTATATTAACTAATGTAGATTTATAACCAAGACCTATAATTTGCCACTGACCTACTTCTGTAAGTGGACCGTTTGTTGGTTCGCTATTTTTGACACTTAATTGGACCACCTCTGTTTTCCCTTTTTCTTCATTTAATTCCGTATTTTCATTCATCGGGTTAGTCGGTTTATCTACACGTGCATTTACTAAAGATATAGATGAGACAGCGATTAAAGTAGCAACGCCAAATACAGACCAACGATAAGAGTTTTTGAATTTTTTTATCATAAGTATCCTCCTTTTCAAAGTTTTTTTATTCCTACTTAAGTTTGCTAAACTTGGTATTTGATAAAAATTTGAGTAGTGTTCTAAAAGGCTAATAATAGTATGACCGTATGCAAGTTGCTCCTCTGAATTTATATATGTAAGAGCTAATGAATCACAGGCTAATTCCTGATCTTCTCTCATACATGAGTAGGCATACCAAAGAATAGGATTAAACCAATTTAGAATGAGTAAACCATACATAAGCCAATTCACCCCAACATCTCTTCGTTTGATGTGGGCTAATTCGTGATGAAAAATGTATCGCAGCTGTTGCTCATTTAGTACTTCCTTGTGTACACTTGACAATAACACCTTTGGCCGAATAAATCCGACCACAGTTGGACTTGGGATCTTTCCAGCAAAAAAAAGTGGGATATCCTGTTGAACAGACATAGATTTTTTACAATTCTCAAAGATTGTGACAATCCTCTGATCTGTAATCATAGGCTGTTTTTTTATGAAATGAAGTAAACGTCTATTTATAATGATAGTAGTAAAGCCCAAAATGATAACCCCAGTAAGCCAAATGTATATAAAGATTGTATAAAAAGAAAAAGTCTCATCATTTTGGTTTGCATTATTGTGACTTTGTTTCTTATTTTCCTCAGCTACTCGGGTTGAACCAGTTGCAAAGGAATCTTCTTTAGTAACTAACTTTGAATAGTCTATATTTGTCAATTCTTTCATATGTTCTTTTGAAGAAGAAACAGTTGTAACAGCAGTCCCATTACTGTATGAAAAGATAGAATAGATACTGTAGGTACTATTCAAAGACCATGGCAATAAAAGTCTTACAATTAATATCATCCAAAGCAGATATTGCCATCGTGGTTTTAACTGATTTCTAAACAAAATTTTTACACATAAGATTAGAACAACTAGAATACTTGCCATAATTGAGGTTTCTATCAACCAATTAAAAAAGTGAGGTAGATAGATGTTTATAAACATATCCAACATTATTAGCTTTCCTTCCTCTGATTTTCCTCAGTCTTCTCATCCAGAATACGTTTGAGTTCGTTAATATCTTCTGAAGACAACTTTTCTTCTTTTAAGAAGTTCACAAGAAGAGGTTTAAATGCTGCGCCATAGAAACGTTTAAGTAAAGATTTTGTTTCTACTTGTAGATAACATTCTTGTGACACTAAAGGATAATATGCATACACACTCCCTGTGTCTTTATGATAAGAAATAGCTTCTTTTTGGACTAATCGATTAATAAGCGTTCGAACCGTCTTCGGTTTCCAATCCGTTGTTGACTCTAATACTTTAATTACTTCATTTGCTGTTTGCGGGGATTTTGACCAAAGTACTTTCATAACTTCCAATTCAGCTTCGGATATCTTAGGTAATTCTTTCATAATATAAAACTCACCTCCCTGTATTACAAATGTGATCCATATACAAATATTACGTTTGTAATCAGTAATTGTCAATCTTATTTTAATTTTCGAATAGATACTCACAATACTCTCATGCATTAAAGGAACACAGTTTAGTTGACGGGATCAATGTCCCACGCCCCCGTATGTTCGACCCTGGCTACTGATAGATTAAATCTAAAAAAAAGTTCAACCAGAAAGTTCTGGCTGAACTATATAATACGAACGCTACCGTTAGTTCAACAAGACGAACACAACCCTTTTGGTATTTTACCTAAATTTATCTTTCATTATCATAAGTGTTCATTGTAAGATTGAGCTTTGGCATATAAGTACTTCCACCTGCTACCATTTCTTTTGTTTCAACATCATAAATAGCATAATTACCTCTAAATTCTTTTTCTGTGTCTTTAAAGGAATAAAAGAAATAAACTTGCCTATCGGGGCTAACGGTCTGATGGTAGTTAATATCTATATCAGGGTAGGTACGAAGAATATTTCCATCAAAAGTTATATAATTTAATCTTTCTACCTCATTGAACAATAATTTTTTTCTAATATTTACAGATGCATCAGGCATTTCTTTAAAAAGAACAGTATCCAAATGCCTTTTCTGTTGCTTTGGCTTCTGCTTATATCTTTGATAAACCTCCTGATGTATAGGATACTTTAGGTCTCTTAATGCCTGGTAAAATTCATCTACAGTTTCATCAATAACTTTTTTCTTATTTGCAGGATGTAAATATTCATTTTTATCTGAAGGTGTAGTTTGTGAATAAACAGGACTTCCTAATAACATAGAAAAACTGAACAAAAATATAAACACAAACGAACTAATTAAGAATGGTTTTTTCATTTAGATTACTCCTTTTAGAAGTAACGTACCCTAAATGTTCTTTAACTATCCTCCCTCTATAAATATTGATGTATCAACGGTTTCCACCATTTCGTGATGAAGAAAAAATATTTTTCCACTTGATTTATGAACAGTATTTTTAATTTATAGTTATAATTTACAATCCGAGTGTACGCTTCGCTAAAACTAATGGAAATCATTAGCTTTTTTATCCACTATGTGATGCACAATGGATCTCTGCGATACTTATGACGACGTACCCTCCCATGTCTCTTAGCGTCATTTGCGCTTAC
>NZ_PYWI01000066.1 GCF_003049575.1 Lysinibacillus parviboronicapiens
GAGATGCGTTGATCCTAGCAAGGGTCAGCGCTTATTTCCATTTTAGTTATAGGAGAAGCCCTTGAAGTTTAAGGGTTTACTGAAGTGAATAGCTATATGTTTGGTGAGCTAATAGATATCTTCAACATTTGGGCGCTTTCCTTGAATAAGAAGGAGTTTTTTTATGCCCCTCCTCAGAGTGTTTAAGTTTTGTTAAGAAAGAGATTTGAAAGTATTAAACTTAAACAAAAAGGGTCGTAAGATGAAGATTTGCTCTCTGAAATAATCAATCTTTATTAAAAGATAAATAGCAATAAACATAGAAGGTACGTATTTTGATCAAAATTCGAGCTTTTGTTTTTAACCAGAAATTCACTATTGATATTGAAATAAACTTTTTTATAAAAATTAAACAATACTTCACAGAGGAAGAATCCGTTTTGATCAAACTTTTTTCAAAACGGGTTCTATTAATTTAACGTAAGATGTGGATTTAAGAGGTGTTTTTGATCAAACTTTATTTTAAACCTACAGCAGATATAAAAAGAGGTTGATATTACATCAACCTCTTTTTAATGATTTTTAGGATGGAGCGATTACTTCGCAAGATATATCAAAAAACGAATGAAGAACCTTGATATCATATTTAAAGGAGGTGCCTTCGTTGTATAACCATGAAATTATAATTAAGAAAATTATTTTGTATGTGGAAGAAAACCTACATGAACCACTTAATTTGGAAAATATTGCAGCACAATCAAATTTTTCAAAGTATCACTTTCATCGAATATTCCAATCCACGGTTGGCATGACGGTAACTGAATATATTCGGTTAAGAAGATTGGCTAATGCTTCTTCCGCCTTGCTTTACACAAGTGAACGCATTCTTGATATCGCTTTATATTATCAGTTTGAATCACAAGAATCATTTACAAGAGCATTTAAAGAGATTTATAAGCTACCACCTGGCAAATATCGCAGAATGATGTCAGACGTGAATAAAATTAAGGAGGAAACAAATATGGATACAAAGGTGAAAGGTTGGTTTTTAAGTGGATCAAATCCATTTAATTACGAAATGGGAATTGACCATGAAGTTGTTCATCAGGGGAAAGCATCAGGTTATTTAAAATCCAAAACAGTGTTAGATTCAACTGAATTCGCTACCATGATGCAAACATTTAAGGCTAATCAGTTTGTTGGAAAGCGCATTAGACTCTCTTGTTTCATCCGTACGGAAGAGGTAGATAAGTTCGCTGGGATGTGGATGCGAGTAGACGACACAATGGAAGATGTTCTTCAATTTGATAATATGAGTAATCGCCCCATTAAAGGAACAACAAACTGGAACCATTATTCTATTATTTTAGATGTTCCAACCCAAAGTGCTGTTATTTCGTTTGGTATCATTCTGTCTGGACAAGGAACTGTATGGGCAGATCAATTCACTTTTGAAGAAGTGAATGAAAGTATTCCAACAACTAATTTAGAGGTGCATGGTGAACTGCTGGACGAGCCAGTAAATTTATCGTTTGATGAATGATTTAAGGAAGGGTGATAACATGGCTAATTCCGGTAAAAAGGCTACTGGGGTAGTATTAAGTATTATAGTTATAATTGCAATTATGGCTGTAAAGTTTTAGGAATTAACACGCTTGTTCATTACTTAAAGTTTTGGTGAAAATATTGCTTAACTATACCGCAATCGGGCGCTTTTCCTAATAAGGAAAGCGTCTTTATTCATGGAAAGGGCCAGATTGTTGAGCAACACCATTACGAAATAATCGAACTTTTTTAAAAACGAAACTAATATCTGCTGATAAAGAATCCATTTTGATCAAACTGGATTCTTTATATTTATTGTAAAATGCTGGTTTGTAGGATTTTTTTGATCAAACTTTATTTCAAAGCAACACTAAGATACCTGGTTATTTCTATGTACCAAAAGTTATTTTTAGCAGTAACTTAAGTTTAATCGCACCCTTAAATTTGTATTTAAATTCTATATTTTGATTGAATAGTCTTCTCTCTCTATCCAAACCATAGTATTTGTATAATTTTCTAGTCAATTCAATTAAGGTTAAAGAACTATAAGTAATCACATATTCAAATATTTTTTTCTATTATATAAATAGATGCAATACGCAGCGAGGGTACAAGTAACGGTCTTGTTCCGGTGAATCATTCATCGCTTCTAAACATTTAAAGGCACTTGATTATGGTAAATAACACAAAACCTCTATCATTCGCAGGTTTCACACGCCTGTTTCTTTGTGCTGCCCTGCCTCCGGAATGGTGAATCAAGGTGAAAGAAATCCTGATGTTTCATTGGGACATAAATCATTCAACGACTGTATAATCTTGGTTAATCAACACGTGTGAAAAAATAATACACATAAATAATACCCCGCATACTTAGAATGTAGTACGGAGTATTATTGAATTTGACTATATTTTTAGGGCTACCACTTTCTAATGGTACCTCCACCTTGGCATCGATTATCATTTCCACCTTCACATGCTGCAGTTAGATAATAATTACCACTTTCTTTTACTGAAAAATAATCATAGTCGTTCCCTAAGGCAGCTGCAAATTTAGCAGAACCGACTTGTTTTCCATCTTTAGTAACATAGAAAACAACCTGCATTTTGCCAGGGCTGTCATTTTCCCAATCAAAATACACACTTTCTCCTGCGGCTAGATAAATCGAACCACTAGAAGCATATTGAGCTCCACCATAGGTCAGAGTTGTTTGTGCACAACGAGGAGTGGTTCCACATGTAAAGGCTGCATTCGCTTGTGGTAGTTCAATCGAAAAACAAAAAATTGCTAATACTACTAAGATTACTGAATTGAATATACTCTTCTTTTTCATATTTTCCCTCCTAAATAGATGGTATAAATATAGATTCGACTAATTTTTCAATAATCCTCCAAATATTCTCGAAAAATGAAATTATTTGAAAAAAGGAGTGTTTTTTTGTGAAAAAGATTAGACTTATTCTGCTTTCTTTCGTTCTTTTCTTTGTTTTTATGACCACGTCCTCTTATGCCAAGAATTATCGATTTGAAAAAAACTATTTAGATGGAGGTTATATGGAAGTTAATAAGGCTCTTAAACAAAGTGAACAGCATTTTAACCGAGATATCGCATTACCACTTCAAATTCCACCAATTTCATTTACTCATAATTTTGGTAGGTTTACAGATTTAGAAGGTTCAGAAAATAATTACCTAGAAATCAAATACTTAAATCAAAATTCAGGAAAAAATCACTATCAAATTCATGTGAGGCCACTTGATAGTAAGATTAAGTTTGATGAAAAAAAGATAGATCAGGTTTTGAAAATGAATGACGGTAATGATGCGATTTTTAGTACTGCTGTGTCAGGTTTTAACATTCTTGTGTTTGATAAAAATGGGTTTCAATATACTCTAAGCCTTGATAAAAAAGTATCTGATAAAGCAGCAGATATTTTGTTAGAAATAGCTAACTCGATAGATTGAAATAAGGATTGATAACTACTTTACCATCTTTAGATACACGTCATGGAAACAACGTTACTGCTAAGTTTCCTGAGTTACAGGATGTCGGACGTTCAATCCAATCACATACAGCAATTTAGATTGTGAAGGCGTTGTTTTACGAAATGGCGTTTCGGTTTTTGACGACTTTTCTTTTAGAGGAAGACCATCAAACAAATCTAAAATTGAGCAAGCTACTCTAATTTTTATTAAAAGTCAAGATATAAGCTAAAACTATTTTAAATAGTGAATCCTTATATAATGTCACACAATATATGTATAGAAATTAAAAGGATAGAAGAGCTTAAAAAAATTAGCTCTATCTATCCTCTTTTATCTTTTTCTTCTTAAGCTAACGGGGCAGGTTATAGATAAAAAAACAGACAACTGTAATTAGTTATCTGTCCCATCATCTTTAGCTTTTTCAATGACTTCCTCAAATGCTGCTTTAATTTCCTCAATTGTATAACCAGCTTCCAGTAATTCTTGGGTTGTTTGTTCTAGTTTGTTCATTTTGATGCCCTCATTTAAATTTTATCTATCTCCAACATTAATAATATTGAAATTTGCCACAACAGACCAAGCAACCTCAACAGCAAACAAATCAATCTTCACAACAAATGACTCAACCATTACAAGCTGTAGCAAATAATTTAACTGGTAATTCATCAAAACAATAAGGTATAAGTCCAATTCTTCTTCTATAGACCTGAACAAATATTGTTTTGGTCTATAGTTTATTACATAAATTAAAAAGGACCAATCGTTATGCCTTTGAGGGAGACTTGTGAAAGTTCGATAGGGAACTTTATAACGATTGGTAATACATAATTAAGTATTTACATTGTAAGTCTTATTTAGACTCGCAAAATATTCCATGTTGACCATGAAACTTTTGAATAGAAGTTTATGGGTGTAAATTCACTTTTCTGGTACTTAAAAATATCGTATGCGAAAAATAATTTGGACAATAATAAAGGAGAATAAAATTTCCTTGAATGAGGTGAATATATGAAAAAATTAATAATAGGTACGTTTACTGCAATACTTTCTACAGGATTATTGTTCGGATGTGGTACAGCTAATGATGAACAGGAGCCAGACCCAACTGAAGAACCTTCTGAACAACAAGATCAAAATCAAAATGATAACCAAAATAATCAAACAGACGAAAACCAATAGATTTTGTATTTTCTCCAGCTAAATAACTCAGAAAAATACCACTCCATGATGGGTGGTTTTTTTGTATTTGATTATTAGTAAATGGTGAAAGTTTTCCAAGAGTTAAACAAGATGTTGCAGCGGCAGCATCTCGTTTCTTGTTGTGCTAACTGAGGTTAGTTCAACAGTGTTGTTTAACTTGTGTTCAACAATCGGGCGCATTTGTTTAATAAGCGTCTCTGTTCTTCTTAAACTAAACCAGCTAATAGAATGTCAAGAAAAACATTTTTAATCGAAAAACACTTCATGTTATACTAAAAATGCGCAAGACAAATAACCCTCCTCGTTCAGTGTGAGAGGTTTTTGTTTTATTTGAAAATGCTGTTACTAAATAGTTTCTTGGAATGGTGTTTTCGTTTTTAAAATCGCATAAATCCAGTGTAAAAGCTTATTAGCACAAGCAATAATGGCTACTTTATATGGCTTTCCTTCCTCACGTTTTAAATCGTAG
>NZ_PYWI01000067.1 GCF_003049575.1 Lysinibacillus parviboronicapiens
TGAGGTAGATAGGTTCGAGGTGGAAGTGTGGTGACACATGGAGCTGACGAATACTAATCGATCGAGGACTTAACCAAAATGTTTGAAACATTCAATGCACCGTTTATCCAGTTTTGAAAGAACAACATCTTTCTAAAAGAGGGTTTCAAGATACGAGTAGTTCAAGGAAGCAATTGAGAGAAGGAAGGAGCGTACCTAAGTACGTGACTGACTGAACGAATGAAGCTGACAAAGAAAGACGACGTATATTGAAAGCTAATAATAGTCTAGTGATGATGGCAAAGAGGTCACACCCGTTCCCATACCGAACACGGAAGTTAAGCTCTTTAGCGCCGATGGTAGTTGGGGGCTTCCCCCTGTGAGAGTAGGACATCGCTAGGCACACAAAACAGTCAGCTGAGTGCTGGCTGTTTTTTTGTTGTAAAAAACATAAAAGGCTATTTTAAAACAAGGAGAAACTATAATTGTATAGATTCTTCTTGTTTTATTTTACATTCCTGTTTGAAGAACTTGGTTTAAATGTATATGTGTAAATATATATTTTTCTACAATGACTAATAAGGGGTCAATGCACTTTATAGTATTGTACAGCAATTGTTTCTATTAATTTGATATAGAAAAGTAGAATCAATTAATCCGAAAAAATTTAATTTAAATTTTGAGGGAATTCTAGTATATCGGCTAATTTGTATTAGTGATAGTGCACGTTGTTGTTGTTTTATATAAGGGACCTGACTTAGTAGAATGTTCATTTAGTAAATCAAAATTAAGTTATTACAATTAGGGTCATTTATAGGAATTTTGTAGAAATGTGTGATCTGTGAAACAATTACGAAAGGTATTTATATAAATTGTAGTTTGAGAAAAGTAGTTACAACAGTTGAATCTATAGATCAATCGAATTGGAAACAAAAGCATTACCACAACTAGCTAAGCACGAGAGCTTGAACTTTATGGAAATGTAAGGTGTTTAAAGTAAATAAAATGTTTAAACCTAAAAGGTAACTGCATAATTTAAAATAGAGTTAATCTTTATCAATTAATAAGTAAATAGGATTGGAAAGTGTACTTAACCGTGCTGAAATTTTTTTGATTATCATAAATTCTAGAAAAGTAGAAACTATCGTTAATTTGACATCAATCTCCGTTTTAAGTTCTAATTCCATTACATAATTCTTATAATGTAAAGATTACTTGAAAAAGGAGAGGGAATTTTGTGGATTGATGGCGTTTTTTCGGGCGGAGGTTTAAAGGGTTTTGCATTGGTTGGGGCTTATCAAGTATTAGAAGATCAAAATTTCCGTTTTAAGAGAGTAGCCGGAACAAGTGCAGGGGCCATATTAGCAGCATTTATTGCTGCTGGATATAGTGGAAAAGAGATTGAAAGAATGCTAGAAGAATTAGATGTGCCTTCACTATTAGATCCTCGAAAAACATTTCTACCACTTCCATTTATGAAATGGGTTAATGTATATAATCATTTAGGTTTATATAAAGGAAAAGCCTTAGAAAAATGGTTCTTTCAAAAATTAGCGGCTAAAGGTGTTTATACCTTTGGCGATTTGCCTAAAGATTCATTGAAGTTAGTGGCATCAGATTTAACCAATGGTAGAATGATTGTATTACCAGATGATTTGCACAAATATCATATCGATGCAGAAAATTTTTCAGTTGCATGTGCTTTACGTATGAGTTGTGGAATCCCTTTCTTCTTTGAACCAGTTACTTTAAAGACCGGAAAGGGTGAATCTGTTATTGTTGATGGAGGGGTATTAAGTAACTTTCCTTTATGGATATTTGATGATGGCAATGGGCGTAAAGTGCGGCCGATAATAGGTCTTAAACTAAGTCGCCGTAGCGAAGAACAATGCCCACAAGAAATAAAAAATGGTTTAAATTTATTTGAAGCGCTATTTGCTACAATGAAGGGAGCACATGATGAAAGATATATTTCTAGAAGACACGAAAGGGATATTATTTTTATTCCTGTAGATGATTATAGTGCTACTCAATTTGATTTAAATGAAGAGACAAAGGAAACCTTACTAGAGATAGGAAGAAATCGTACTATCCAGTTTCTAAAGACTTGGCCGAGGTTCAGAATATGAAAAACTATTATCATTATAAAAAAATGATATAAACTATTGACGTGCAACAATGTAGATGTTATTATATAAAAGTTGCTGTTACGACATGCAACTACGAAAATATAAAAGTAAAATAACTGTTTGACATTATCTTAAAAACATGTTATTATATAAAAGTTAACTCTTAACGAAAGAGTTAAGGTAAATGAACCTTGAAAACTGAACAAGCAAAACGTAATCAATAACGTTTTTAGTAACTATCTTTCAGTTAGTGAACGAAACAAAATTTTGGACATCAAAATTGATGCCAGCAAAACAATTTGAGCTAATCAAATTTCTTTTATGGAGAGTTTGATCCTGGCTCAGGACGAACGCTGGCGGCGTGCCT
>NZ_PYWI01000068.1 GCF_003049575.1 Lysinibacillus parviboronicapiens
GTATATCAATTATTATAATAATGTTCGTATTAAACAAAAACTGGCCGGCATGAGTCCGGTAAATTACCGAAAACATGCCAGCCAATTAGCTGCATAATAAAACTCTAACTTTAAGGGGTCACTACCGGAAAGCGCCCGATTGCTGAATAAAACTAAAAGAACTGTCCTATTTAAAAAAGACAATCCTTTCAGTATTTTACGTTATTTCTTTAATTCAATAACGATATCTTCTAATACAAATTCTTCTTTTCCCTTACCTGACTTCTCTGGTAGTGTGATTACCCTTTCAACTCCATCTTTCGATACTTCTACAGAACTATAATTATCGGAACTGTAATCTCTTAAGGTGATATGAGGAGATACAATGAGTTTCGTTGCATTCTCGTCTAATATTTCAAAAGTTTTACTTAAACTCATATTATAAGAATCTGTACCTTTTCCTCCATTGCCTTTACCTGAGTAGACATTCCCTAAATCATCTTTAATCTCTAATTCAACATTTACCCCATCCCATTTGTTGCTTATATTTTCTGAAACAATTTGGTCATAATAAACAATAAAGGACATTGGGTTGACGGATATTTTTTCTATATTTACTTTTACACCATTTCGTTCTGAACTACTGTCACTTAATTGCATTGTGCTATCAACAGCATTTAGACTAAAATCAAAATTCCAATCTCCTTTTATCTCTGTGTGATTATCGGGGTTCTGAATACTGTCAATATTCCATTTGATGTTAGCAATATCTAATGTTTTATCCTCCAGATTACTAACCGTTAGTATGCCTACATATTTATTTGTATCTATTTTTGTAGTTCTATCTGTTCCTCCCAGTGCATTCATCCCTTCTATTTTTGGTAAAGTAGTTCCTGCGTGCTCACCTAAATCTTGTTCACTTTCTATTGAATAGGTTAATGTTACTGTTTTCCCATCAAAGACAGCATCATTTACGGTTATTTTGATACCGTTACTTTCCTTCGTAAGATTGATTTCGTTCGAGAATTGCTTATAGTTATAATACAATCCTTTTTCTTCATCTTTAACATCATTACTGTCTATTGAGCTTTCAGTTCTTCCATTATCGAAAAATCGAAAAATATCTTCAATCACAGGGATGTTTTTAGCGTAAGCTGGAAATGTTAATCCAAAGGTTGTAGCTGATAAGCCGACTAAAATGGATGCTACCACAACATTCTTTTTCCAACTCTTCATTTTTCTCTTTTTATTAATAGACTTTTTCAGTGTATTCTTTACTTTAGCTTTTTCAAGTTCACTAACTTCCATTTCTTCAAATTCATTTTCGTCTATGTTGATATCGTTTAGTAATTCATAAATGTCCTTCATATTCCATTCTCCTTTAACTTAAGGTTGGTAGCTTTTTGATTCAGTCTCTTTTTTCCTCTATAAATCCGATTATCTACTGAGGATTTGGTCAAACCAAGTTTTAATGAAATTTCCTCAGTATTTAACCCCAAGAAGAACTTCATGATGAAAATATCTCGTTCAATAGGCTCTAAATGATTGATTAACTTGATTAATTCAGTTCTGTCTTCTTGCATAATAAGTTTATCTTCTGCCGATTTTTCTACATTCAAATCTATATCATTGGAGGTGATTTCTACTTTCTTAGTCACCTTTCTGTAATAATCAATAGATTTAAACTTAGCAATTGCGCAAATCCATTTCTTGAAATCATCTGAATCTCCATGAAATTTCCCCGAATTATTCCAGATAGAAAGAAAAATATCATTGATACATTCTTCTATGACACCTTTGTTTTCAAGGGGAGTGAGAATTTTATATGTAATCCCCTTGATTAATGGCAAATATTTATCAACTATAAATTCCAAAGCATCTTCTTCTTGTCGCTTTAATCGCTGTATTAAATTTGTATCATTTGACGTCATTTAGCAATTCCCCTTATTTTTTTGTAAAAGCCTTTACACTCTATACAACGTATTGAAAAAGTTTTTTTCTCACATTTACAATAAAATTCTTTAATTTAATCTATCATAGTACCAAAGTGAGGTCCTTTGAGACTTTTTGTTAATTTATCAAATGAAGATATTCATTGAACCAAGACAATTAAAAAAGTCAACTTCTTAATGTGAAATTGACTTTTATACTAAAAATTCTTGTAGCGTAAAAACACATAGTGTTGGAGATATCTTTCCTAGTAAATAAACTTTTATTTAGTTAAGTTTGATTCAATCTTAAAGAAAATATATTTCTAAAAACTGAGAGACGCTCATTCAAGTATCTGCCCTTTAATAAAAACGAGCGCTGATCCTTATTACAGAATCGCGCCCAATTGTTGAAGATATCTATTAGCTCACCAAACATATAGCTATTCACTTCAGTAAACCCTTAAACTTCAAGGGCTTCTCCTATAACTAAAATGGAAATAAGCGCTGACCCTTGCTAGGATCAACGCATCTC
>NZ_PYWI01000069.1 GCF_003049575.1 Lysinibacillus parviboronicapiens
GTCGTCATAAGTATCGCAGAGATCCATTGTGCATCACATAGTGGATAAAAAAGCTAATGATTTCCATTAGTTTTAGCGAAGCGTACACTCAGATTGTAAATTATAACTATAAATTAAAAATACTGTTTATAAATCAAGTGGAAAAATATTTTTTCTTCATCACGAAGTGGTGGAAACCGTTGATACATCAATGTTTATAGAGGGAGTTTAGTTTTATATTTTTTGGATTTAAAAGATATAAGGGGGAAAAGGGATGCAAATACTATTAATTCGCCACGGAGAATCTGAAGCAGATATTTTAAACGTACATGAAGGAAGAGCTGATTTTGAATTAACGGAAAGAGGTAGAAAGCAAGTGGGAAGTTTATCACAAAAAGTAAATAATGATTTCCCACCAGATTTTATATGGGCAAGTACGTTAAAAAGAGCACGTGAAACTGCTGAAATATTAGGAGAAACTATTGGATGCCCAGTGCAATTGGAAGAAGAATTAATGGAGTTTAATAATGGTGTACAAGCTGGATTATCCTTTGAAGAAGCGAAAAAGTATCCTGAGCCAAAATTTTTTCATGAAAGTTTTGAAAATGGAGAGACATTCATAGAATTTCGAATGAGAATTGAAACGATATTTTCTAAGATTGTGACAGGAAATACATATGAGCGCATAGCGATTGTTGCTCATGGTGGGGTAATTAATAATATATTACGTGCTTTTTACCAAATGCCAATCAACATGGATTATTATTTTAAAATTGGAGATACAGGAATTAGTTTAATTGAACTTACTGATAAGGAAAAGGTAATTCATTTTATAAATGATACGAATCATTTAGGGAATATATAGGATAATTTTCTTGAAAAATTTTTTCAACTTTTTAAGAAAAAACACACTATTTAATCAATAGAAACCCACCGTTAATTTTAAAACGGTGGGTTTTATAACGAAAATCAAAGTTTACAGGATACTTTTATTCAAATTTTATTTTTACGCTACGGGAGGATATTTATTTGCGGACAGATATAGATAATTGGGAATCAATCACCATAACAGAAATTAATAAGCTCTTTTCTATTATTCCGATTAAATGGGGTATTGCAGGGGGATGGGCTTTAGATTTACATTTAGGCAAACAGTCAAGGGCACATGATGATATTGATGTAATAATACTTCGAGAGGAACAATTGACTGCCTATAATCATTTGTCAGATGATTGGATGTTATACAAAGCAGAGAATGGGAAACTTGTTCCTTGGCAAGAAGGCGAGTTTTTAAAAACCACAAATGATATCTGGGTTACAAAAAGCAGTAGTTCTCCATGGGCTTTTCAAATTATGTTAGTAGAGACAGAGCAACAATCCTGGATTTACAGGAGAGAAAAATCTATTCGAAGAAGATTAGAGGATATATTTTTAAGAACAAATGATGAGATACCTTACCTGAGACCCGAGATTCAACTCCTTTATAAAGGTGGTAGCTCAAAGGTTAGAGAAAAAGATTTTAAAGATTTACAAATTATGCTTCCATATTTACTGCCTGAACAAAGGGATTGGTTAAAAATGACTTTGAAAAGGCAATTTCCAACTGGTCATTCGTGGCTTGACTATATCTAAGAGTGAAATATGATTTAAAACATAAGTTATCATTAATTCCAAAAACTTAGGGATGTTGTTCAACAATCGGGCGCGATTGGTGAGCAACACCATTACGAAATGATCAAACTTTTTAAAAAACGAAACTAATATCTGCTGTTAAAGAATCCATTTTGATCAATCTTTTTTAAAACTGGATACTTTATATTTATTGTAAAATGCTGGTTTGTGAGATTTTTTTGATCAAACTTTATTTCAAAGCAACAGGTTGATCTACTATAAATAGCCATTGGCTGTCGAAGATTGATTAAATGTAATCAATATATTTTCTAATTTATATTTTTAAATGAATTTGGCGAGAAGCGAAAACTTTCTTACCAAGTTCTTTTTTTATTTCTCAACTAAAGAAATATACGTTAAAGAGAAATAAGTAACCTAAATTTATATTTTTTGTTAACCTTTTTAGTATTGAAACGTTTTAAAGGTGGGAGGTTTGAAATGAATGATTCCATGATGGGGAAAAAATTAAATGAGATACTAAAATTTGTTTACTCTTGCCTAATAAAAATGGGTGCTTCAAAGGAGGATGCAGAAGATATTATCCAAGATACTGCGTATAAGTTTTTACAATACATAGACTCAGTCCAGATTGATAATATACAAAGTTGGCTATTTAGAGTAGCAGTAAATCAATATTATGATTTGTCCCGTAAGAAATCTAGACGAAGAGATATATTATTGAAATTCAACGTACAGGAAATATTTGAGGAAGAAACACCTGAAAAAGTCCTCATGCAAAGTGAACTAGAAAGAG
>NZ_PYWI01000006.1 GCF_003049575.1 Lysinibacillus parviboronicapiens
TGATGGCAATTCATTAGAACTAATAACACCATTAGATATGGAACTTCCTGATAACGAAAAAATGATGACGTTGGTAGATTGGAAAAAGAAACACATGAAATAAACAACGCTTACTTATCAGTGCCTTATTAATGTTTAATTTTCTTCTTCAACAATCGGGCGCTTTTCCGTAATAGGGAAAGCGTCTTTATTCATGGAAAGGGCCATATTGTTGAATAACAATCTTTTAAGGGATGTTACCAAATGGAAGTTAAATTTCCCCTAGAACTCACTTTTATTTACTTGTTTTACAGTATAATAAAAGGCTAGTTACAATAAATATTCATAAGGAGTTTAACAATGGAAAAGTGGGATTTATATGATAAACATCGTAATAAAATAGCGAAACAAATAACTCGTGGAGATGAAATGGCATCAGACGAGTTTCATTTAGTAGTACACATTTGTATATTTAATTCAAAAGGAGAAATGCTTATTCAGCAACGTCAGCCCTTTAAGAAAGGATGGTCGAATCTTTGGGATATTACTTGTGGTGGTAGTGCTATTGCAGGCGATACAAGTCAACAAGCTGCTTCCAGAGAGTTATTAGAGGAGTTAGGAATTCATTATAACTTTGAAAAAGTACGTCCACAATTTACTATAAATTTTGAACGTGGCTTTGATGATTATTATCTCATTGAATATGACTTAAATTTGAATGAATTGACGTTACAAACTGAAGAGGTACAAGCAGTGAAGTGGGCTTCTAAAGAGGAAATTTTAAAGCTAATAGAACTTAAAAAATTTATACCTTATTATGAAAGTATTATTGCGTTTCTTTTTGAAGGACGACATTATTATGGCTCTATTCGTCTTTAAATAGAACGTGCAAAGAATTAAACATATTCATTCAATAAAAAATCCCCAAATAGAGGTTTGTGAAGACAAAAAACCTCAAGAAATGCTGTGAAAACACCATTTCCTGGGGGTTATTTTGAATACTGTTAAAAGGGTTTTAGTTGAAAAACGATCTTCCACAATCGGGCGCAATTGTGAAACAACATAGCTGGAAAATGATCAAACTTTTTTGTGAAAATCTCATACTTATCTAAAAAGAGTAACTCCATTTTGATCAATCTTTTTTCAAAATGGAGTTGTTGAAGTTGCTATTAGATAAGGATTGAGGGATATTTTTTAATCAATCTTTATTCCAAAGCTACAACAGCTTGGCCAGATCAAAGAAGGAATAGACCAAACCCAGCACCTTTTGTGTGTCCGGAATCTTGACTTAGATCCACATAGCACTTTTTACCCCTCATAAGTTCATATTTGATTTGCCACGCCCCATTTGCACATTTCCTCTAATATTGGCATTAAACTCTTTCCTTTTGGTGATAAGGAGTATTCCACTTTTGGAGGGATTTGTGGGTATTCTTTTCTGTGAACAATTCCAGAGTTCTCTAGTTCTCTTAACTGAGAACTTAACATTTTGTGAGTGATAGCTGGAATTTTCCGCTTTAACTCTCCATAACGTAAAATCGTATCGGAAGATAATTCATACATTATTTTCATTTTCCACTTGCCACCGATTAACGATAATGTGAAGTCAAAGGGTCTTTGTTTGTTGTGTCTCATCAAATTATTACTTAATTCTGACAATAACTTCACTCTCCTTTAAGTAGGTACCTAACAAAAAAGTGCATACTAGTTTTATTTGTATTCGAGTTTATAATTTGGGATGGAATTATGAGTATTTCAGAAGTCTATAATAATTCTATTATAGAATCGACATATTACTTAATCAAATATAGTTGAAGGAGAATGAATAGATGTCTAAAGAACAGAAACTCATATTTAATACAATTGATTTGAGCGAGCATGAGATGTATAAATTGTTAATTGGCTCTGTAATACCAAGACCGATTGCATGGGTTTCATCAAAAAGTAAGGATGGCAATTTAAATTTAGCGCCATTCAGCTTTTTTACTGTAGCTTCTCGAAATCCACCAACACTTTTGATCTCAATAGGACCGGGCGTTCATGAACGAATGGGAAGCATTAAGGATACGTTAACGAACATTCGTGAAGTAAAGGAATATATAATTAATATGGTACCTGAGCAGCTTGGGGAAGCGATGTATCGTTCATCGGCTAGCGTAGAGCCAGAAAAAAATGAGTTTGAGCTTGCAGGAGTGACTGTCCAGAATGGTAAAGTTTTGAATGTGCCGGCAGTGCTAGAAGCGCCAATCTCAATAGAACTTAAGTTAGACCAGATTATTCCTGTCGGTGGAGATTATCTAGTGCTTGGAAAAGTTGAATGTGTCCAAATAGATGAAGCAATCTATGCAGGAAACTATAAAATAGCTATCGATAAGTTTAAGCCGCTTGCTAGTTTGGCAGGCGACTTTGCCGGACTGATGCCTTCATTTTCATATGGACAAAAAGGTACATAAATTATTTTGTTAGCTGAGATGGTTGCGAGAATACCATGAGTTGAAGGCCCCGCAGGAGTGTAGCGACGAGGAGACTGAAGCCATGCCCGCGAAAAGCGTCCGCCGTAGCGGAAAGTAACGGCTTCATATAGATACTTCTATCTTTAAAAGAAAAAGGACTGTAAACAAACCCTATTTTTGGGGTTGTTCACAGTCGGAATCACCTTCGATATCACGAAGGTGATTCTTGCTTTTATTATTTCTCTAAAACAAAATCAGCAATTTCGTCTAAAATCATTTCTTTACCAAGAGGGAAGTATCCTTTATTTACTGCATCATTGTTAATGATAAATACGTGGTTGTTCTTAACAGCATTCATGTTTTTCCAAATTGTTTCTTCTTGGAATTCTTTTAAGCGTTCAGAACCGTCACCTGTTGTAAATACGAATAGGTAATCTGGATTGTAGTCAATTAAAGCTTCTTTTTGTACTTGTACTAATGGTTCATCCATTGGTGTACCTGGGACAGCTGGTAATTTTAAATCTTTGAAGATTACGCTACCGTAACCATAGTCACCGTATACACGGAATGCATTTGGATATGCAGCCATTTTCATGAACGTCGCATCACCAGTTTTAGCAACAATTTTATCGTGTAACTTGCTTGCTTTGTCATCATACTTTTTGAACCATTCTTCTGTTTCCTTTTCTTTATCGAAGATTTTACCTAATTCTTCAAACTTCGGACGCCATTGATCTAATGGTGTCTCTAACATAACGGTAGGTGCAATTTTAGATAGTTGATCATAAATTTTTTCTTGACGATTATTTATAAGAATTAAATCTGGCTTTGCAGCAGCCACTGCTTCGATGTTAATGTTGTCACCCCAAGCAGAGCCAACAGGTTTAACATCCTTTAATTTATCTGCAATATGTGGATCAATTTCTTCTTGAGATGTATTTGCAGTAATGATTGGTTTCATTCCAAAGATTAATAATTCTTCTGTCGAACCACTAAGGTCAGCAATTTTCTTTGGGTTTGCAGGGATTTTAATTTCCCCTTTAGCATGCACAACAGTACGCTCTTCAGCTTGTGCGTCTGCTTTTTCTGTTTGTTCTTTCTTATCTGAAGAACAAGCTGCAAATAGTATAGATGTAACAACTAATACCATTGCTAGTAACGATAGTTTAAATTTCTTCATATTTTTGTTCCTCCCGGATAAATTGTATGTGACCCATTTCATTCTAATGGGTGTTCAACATCTCAGGCTAAAATGAGAAGCTCAACGCCCATTAGAAGGCTCCCTCTCTATCTATTTAACTTCTTTCAGTAAATATTTTTGTACCGAAAGCGTAGTGACGGGTACAGAAGTCACCTACCTCTATAGGTGGTGAGATTGCAATTATGCAGAGGCATAGTTGCTGAGAGGAAGCTCCTCCCCATATGGTTTTTTCTGTGATTAATTATGAATCATCGTTAAATCGTAAGTTAAACAGATCGGTTTACTGTTTACAGGACATGAAACAATTAGTGCCTCAATTTCAAATACATTCCGAAGTGTCTCACTTGTCATTACTTCGTCTGGCGTTCCTTGGTGAATCAGTTTGCCAGCTTTTAAAGCAACCATATGATCAGAAAAACGAGAGGCATGATTTAAATCATGAATGACCATAACGATTGTACGGCCTTCTTCCTGATTTAACTTCTTCAATAATTTTAATATTTCTAACTGGTGAGCCATATCTAAGTAAGTTGTCGGCTCGTCTAATACAAGTAAGTCCGTTCCTTGAGCAAGTGCCATCGCAATCCATACTCGTTGACGTTGACCACCTGATAAAGCTTCTGCTGGACGCTTTGCAAACTCTGTCATCCCTGTCACTTCAAGTGCCCAATGAATATAGCGATAATCTTCTTCTTTCAGCGTGCCAAATCCATTTTGGTGTGGAAAACGACCATATGAAACAAGCTCAAACACAGTAAGACCAGTCGGCAATTCTGCAGTCTGGGGTAAAATTGCCATTTTCTTTGCAATTTCTTTTGTGGACTGTTTCTCAATTGCTTTTCCATCAAGATAAACAGTCCCTCGTTTTGCCTTTAAAATACGAGACGCTGTTTTTAACAAGGTAGATTTCCCACAACCATTTGGTCCAATAATCGTTGTAATCTTTCCTTCGGGGATCTCCACTGATAATGCATCTATAATTAATCCTTCATTATAGCCAACGGATACCGAATCAACTGCTAATGTTACCATCTAAAAAGACTCCTTTTATTTTGTCCTCATAAGTAAATAAATAAAATATGGTGCACCAATAATAGAAATAACGAAACCGACTGGTATTTCTGAAGTTGTTAGTACACTTCTTGAAATTAAATCTGCAAATAGTAATAGCAAAGTACCAATTAATGCTGCTGTTGGTAACATAATTTGATGTTTTCCTCCAACAAGGCGTCTTGCCAGATGGGGTGCCATTAAACCGATAAATCCAATACCACCAGCAACAGCTACCGATGCACCAGCCAAGCAAACGGCAATAAATAATAATTTACGTCTTTCCTTCTCCACATTTACACCAAGGCCTACCGCTGCTGCATCTCCTAAATTCATTACATTCAATACATGTGCTTTGCGAAATGCAATTGGTAAAAATATGAGCATCCATGGAAGTGCACTTAATACGAATTTCCAATCTGTTCCCCATAAACTCCCTGCTAACCAAATGGTTGCAAAACGAAAATCATTAGACGTCATTTTCATTGAAAAAATTAAACTGACAGCACCAAATCCTGCTGCAACTGCAATACCAACAAGAATTAAACGAGTTGATGAAACACCGTTTTTCCAAGCTAGTGTATAAATAATAACCGCTGCCAATAAAGCACCCACTAAAGCAAAAAACGGAAGAATGAATACTGATATTAACGTACCGGTCCCAACTTTTCCGAAGAAGAAGTAGACGAAAATAACAACCGTCAATCCAGCACCAGCATTAATACCGATAATTCCAGGGTCAGCAAGTGGATTTCGAGATAAACCTTGCATGATTGCCCCTGATATCGCTAGCGCTGAACCAACTAAAATAGCGATAACCATTCGAGGCATACGAAACTCGAATAAGATGACAGATTGCTCTTCGGCGCCTAGCCCAATTAACGATTTCAATACATCAATTGGCGGTATTTTATACGTTCCTGTATTTAAGCTAATTAGGAATATAAACACAATTAAGCAAACTAAAATGGCTAATACTGACATATTCTTTTTTGTTAAGATACCTTGCCTCATATTTTCCCTCTCCCCTCTTTACGAGCTAAGTAAAGGAAGAATGGAACCCCGATTAAAGCTGTAATTGCACCAATTGGCGTTTCAAATGGAGGATTGATAACGCGAGATAACATATCTGCACATTCAATTAACAATCCACCTAATACCGCTGAACATGGAATAACCCATCTATAATCAGATCCAACGAGAAAACGTGTCATATGTGGGATAACAAGTCCAACAAATCCGACAGAACCTGCCATAGAGACAGCTGAGCCTGTTAAAACAAGCACAAGTACGGTTCCAATAAATTTAATTAAAGTTGTATTTTGTCCAAGCCCAATCGCAATTTCTTCTCCGAAACTTAAGATGGTAATGTATCTCGACATGATAATTGCTATAACAAGACAAAGTAGTCCAATTGGTAGCAGCATCTCAATACTTACCCATTTCACACTTGAAACGCCTCCTGCATTCCACATGCTCACTTCTTGAGCAAGATTAAAATAAAGTGCGATACTAGATGAGATGGCCCCAAGTAAAGCACTGATTGCTGCACCAGCTAACGCTAACTTCACGGGGGTCAGCCCTCCTGGTGAGGACGCACCCACACCATATACAATACTTGCACCAAATGCTGCACCCATAAATGAAGCGATAACAAACATTGTGTATGGGGAATTAGGGAAAAATGCATAAGTAATGGCAATTCCGAATACCGCACCATCCGTAATCCCCATTAAAGATGGAGAGGCGAGAGGATTTCGTGTCATCCCTTGCATAATTGTTCCGGATACCGCTAGAAATGCACCAGCGACTACTCCTCCAATTGCTCTTGGAATACGAAGTTCCCAAATGACACTATGATATGTAAGTGAATCATCGAATTGAAAAACAGCTTGCCAGACAGTCTTTAAGCTAACATCCGCTGCCCCAAATGAAATGGACATTCCCATACTTAAAGCTAATAAAGTCGTACCTGCTATTAAAATAATCGAAGCAATAAGCGGTCTGCTCTTAATCTTTTTCATATTCGTTTCTTGTTGTTCCATACTCTTCGCGCTTGCTTCCATTCGTTAATCATCCTAACTAACAACATATGTTTAATGAAATGAGAGTCATTCTCAATTGATAATAAAAAAAATAAGGCTCTGCACCTTAGTTGATAATGATTCTCATAATCACTCGTCCTATTCTACATACCACCCTAAATAGTTGTCAATATTATTTTTTAAAATATATTAATTTTGTTCTTTATTATTTTCTTAAACTTGCAAAAAATGCTTATATCAAGCGATGTTCTAGGAGATAGGGTATGGTGTTTAAATTATTCGAAAATACTAAATTTGAATAGAAGTGGTATAGTTTTATAAAAAACAGATTTTATAAGAACAGGAAAAATGGATAAATTTTAAATTCGAAAAAAGTGGGTTGATATGCTGTGAGAAAGCAATTGTGCTTGTAAAATTGCTTCGATAAAAGAAGTTAAGAATATGAAACACGTTGAAGAGGAACAAGTAGTTGAATTTGTTGGTGAAATGATGAAGGAATTATTTCAGTTATTTATCGATTATACGATAAGACTTTAAAAGATTTAGTAAACCGCTAAAGTTATTTCTTCCTCAAATTTTGCTGATTACACTTCTCGTAATCAAACTATAACCAATTTTAAAAGACGATACAGTTTATGACAGTGTATATTAAGACGTGTAATTGTAAGAGGTGTTATTATAAAAAGTGACACCAAGATCTTATAAATCGCTTTAAAATACTTATAATTTTATGACAACACTAAATGTAATTCACATTGTAGTTTTAGAAAAAAGATTGATTATTTGAAATAAAGTTTGATAAAAAAATAGCGATTGAAGGGGCAAAGCCCCCCTTTTTTATGGGTTACCAACTGCGACATACATAATCCAACTTTTTTCTTTTGTACTTTCTGCTCCGATAATTTCCGTATCAAAAATATCGAGAAAATTATAAATTTTAACGATAAGATGTATTTGTAAAGGAGGGAAATGAATGTTACAAGAATTCAATAATTTAATGGATTACATCGAAACACATTTAACGGAAGAAATCTCTGGCAAAGATATATCTAAAATTGTAGGTGTATCTGATTATCATTTTAAAAGAATGTTTTCCTATATGGCTGGTATGTCATTGAATGAGTATATCAAGAATAGGAGATTATCAGTTGCGAATGTTGAATTAATAAATGGAGCAAAGGTAACCGATATTGCCTATAAATATGGTTATCAATCTATAGAAGGATTTTCAAGAGCCTTTCGTGAATGGAGTGGTTTTTTACCATCAGAAGTAAGTAAAAACAAAATTCAAAAATCATTTCCTAAATTTTCATTCTTTATTGATATAAGAGGAGGAATATCCATGGAATTCAAAATTGAAAAAAAAGAGAAGTTTAATATAGTAGGTGTATCAAAAAGGGTGCCAATTCAATTCGAAGGGGTAAATAATACTATCTTAGAACTAGCCCAGTCAATTACCGAACAACAAAGAAATGAAATGCATCAACTAGCTGATTTATATCCTCATCAAGTCTTGAATGTATCTTATGATTTTGACGATGGGTTCTTGGAAGGAAAAGGATGCTTAACGCATATGATTGGTTTTGCAACTACAAAAGAAAATCCATTTGATGATTTAGAGCAAATTTCTATAGAAGAGAGTTTGTGGGCAATTTTCCCTAATCAAGGACCATTTCCTGCTACAATTCAAGAAACTACGGCAAAAATTTATTCTGTATGGTTGCCTTCTTCAGATTATGAAGTAGTAGATATACCCGGAATTTCTTTTACAAAGCACAATGGTACATCGGAAAATGTATATAGCGAAATTTGGATGCCAGTAAAGAAAAAAAGTTAGCGATAAACTGGATGATTATGATATTTACAGAAGTGTTATTTCGTTAAATCTTCACTTTCCATTTTTGACTAGTCAGTAGATATTGACTGGTCTTTTTGAATTTAACGACTCAACACTTATCGCTAACAAAACCTTAATTTAAAAGGTATTTTAGGGCATACTCTTTTTATTAAAGTTAATGCAGCGTATGATCCTACTGCGAAATTCAACTTCATTCTTTGTAAGGCTTTACTTTTGCCTGCACACAACTGAATCGTAATGTAAAAAACATATGAAAAAAGAGGTTTTTATTAACTGTAACTCTACAGCAGTAAACCTATTTATTTACATGGGAGAGAAGAAAGTAAGGTGCAAAGCCATGTATAGACTCCTAGACTCTTTCAATTGCTTAAAACTTTGATTCAGAGACGTAGGAATGTGGAAAATATATTTACACAAATTTAAATAGCATAAAAAATACTAAACATTGTTTTAGTATAATAACTCCTCATTAATTTTATAGTCCACAAATACTACTACTTACCTAGGTGAATTCTCCCGAATACAAATTTCTCATGATATTATCAAACAAAATATAGTACCTTATTCGGTTTATATATAGGAGAAACGCCATCTAAAGATAATTATTAGAATCTATACAGCGTTTGGATGTTGACTGTTATTTCAGTTCGGCATGTGGCTGGTTTCGAGGTTTCATAAGGTATTAGAAAATTATAGCATTATATTTTTGATCTTATGAAAAGTGACGACAAAATTCCTTAATTTATATTTTATGCAATTAACAAGTAACTTTAGTACTATTTTACATTAAACATTATTAAAGAGTTGTCGATATAAATTTGATGAATCAGTAATTTACATAAAATAGGAAGTGATAGGATGTTGTAAATAGTATGAAAAGTAGCATGTTATTGTGAGTGAATGGGGCTGTTGTTAAGAAGTAAATAAATATGTATACTCGCACCTTTGATAAAGTAGAAATTATTGTCTTTCATCAAAAGTGCACAAATAATTGAATTTGAAAGGGAGAGTATTAACCTTGCTTCGTAATCTATCCATATTTAAGAAGTTAGTCCTATTAATGTCTATAGCAATTTTAACGATTACTCTTATCCAAGTAAGTGGATATATCACTATGAAAAAATTGGAGAATAATACAGAGAATATTTTTAAAAATCGTCTAGAACCAAGTATTATTTTGTCAGATTATAGACTTAATAATCGGATTATTGTTTCAGATATGTATCGTTCTTTTCTTTTTACAGATGAAACAACTATTACTCAAATTAAAAATGAAGTAACTGATGCGTTTAAAGATAATGAAAAGTATCTTAAAATACTTGAAGCAGCCAAAATGCAATCGGATGAGGATAAAATAATAAGTGAATTGATTCAGCTATATCCAAATTTTAAAGAAAGAATGGAGCAAGTCTTTCAGTTAAGTCTTGCTAATAAGAATGAGGAAGCAATAAACCTCTTTAATTCAAGTGCCGAGCCTGTGCTTAACGAAATTATTTCAAAAGGTTTAGAGCTGACAGAATTGAATCAAAAAAATGCAAGTACTTTGAATATGGAAAGTAAGGCCGAGGCAAGTAAAGGGATCACAAATTCTCTAATTATATCAATTGTATTAGGAATTTTGTTTGTGGCAATCGGTTTTATCGGTGTACGAAAATATCTAATTTCTCCAATTGAAAAGTTAAAAATTGCTGTCCAACGAGCCGAAGCTGGAGAATTTAATTTTAGTGTAGCGTATGGTTCAAAGGATGAACTAGGGGTCTTAACGTCCACTTTCAGCCACATGATTGCTCAATTACGAGATCTAATTGGTCAGGTGAAACAATCATCCGAACAGATGGCAGCATTTTCGGTTGAGCTTTCGGCAAGTGCGGAACAAACGAGTGAGGCAAGTGAACATATTGCCTCTGTTACAGTAGAGGTGGCAAACGGCTCCGACGATCAAGTTCGAACGATTGAAGAAACATTAGACGTTGTTAATCATATGGTACAAGATGTCCAAACAATAGCTAGAAATTCTACGAACGTTTCAGGGGCTGCTACACAAGCAAAACAACTTTCTGTAGATGGAAATGATATTATACAAAATGCAGTTCTACAAATGAACTCGATTCAAACATCTATTGGTAGTCTAAGTGATGTTATTAGTGGTTTAGGTGAGCGTTCAGCTGAGATTGGAGATATCGTTGAAGTTATAACAAGTATTGCTACCCAAACAAACCTACTTGCGTTAAATGCAGCGATAGAAGCAGCAAGAGCAGGCGAACATGGGAAAGGTTTTGCGGTCGTTTCGGAAGAAGTGCGAAAATTGGCAGAAGAATCATCTGCATCGGCGCTGAGAATTTCTGAGCTAATTATAAGAATTCAAGGCGAAACGAATAAAGCGGTAGACTCCATGCAGTTCACTACGAATGAAGTGAAAACGGGTATTAATAATGTGAACAGCGCAGGTGAATCATTTGAGAAAATTCAACATGCCATTAACGAGGTATCAGTTCAAATTCATGAAGTGTCTACTTCTGTAGAGCAGATGGTAGCAGGTGCAGATCAAATGTCCAAATCCATGGAACAAATTAATGGAATCGCCCAAAGCTCCGCAGAAGGGACACAAAATATTTCAGCGGCTACGGAAGAACAATTAGCCTCTATGCAGGAAATTTCTGCATCTACTTCGGCACTTTCTAAAATGGCAGAAGACTTACAAGAAAAAACGAATATGTTTAAAGTATAAAGATGACGAATTATATGATTTTAAGAGTAATACTTGGTCAATAAAAAGCAGGCGTACCAGTTATTACAACGCCCATTGCATGAAACTTTCGAGAGAAGCAGGGATAAATAAGCGAGAGAATACGTATAGAAGCTTTGTTATCTTAAAATGGTGGGTTTCAAACTTGGGTAGTGGGTCATCGAACGATATTATGAAAGAAGTACTACTTGATTGGTTCGTCTAGGATATAAAAAAGTTAGTAATTTATCGAGAGACTATTCTTTTAAACGGTAGCCATATCATATTAAAACTACTGTAAATATGCTTAAAGACAAACCCACATATTTTGATTAACCTTTGTTCAAAATGTGTGGGTCTTATAGCCGTAAGAGGTTATGTTTTATTTTTCGGTAAACGGAGAGATAGAAATTGAATGACTTTGAATGGTTATATTCAAAGTATAAAAGTGAAGCAAGTGATTTTTTTGTCTACAGTCAGAAGCACTCAAAAGAGTGTTTTTTAATTTTTAAAATGTGAACTAACTCTATTACTTTGTTAACAAATGTAACTTGAACGTTTTATGAACAATTCATAAAAATCTATACTCTTTTAAATAGTAAATCACCTAATGATAAGATAATTGTTATGTTTAGACTTATTTATTGACATCTTTCGCGAATAAACATAGTCATTTAATACAGCTATTACCATATTAATACATAGTTTGCTTAATTTTATATTCATAGCTATCATACTAGTGTAATTATAATTTCATACTACAAAAAGGTGAGGAGACTACTTATATGAACACTACATTCACAAAATTAAGTAAAAAGGGAATAACTGCTGCCCTATTAGCAGCTGGAATCGTGGGGGTTTCAATGGCACCCAATGCATCTGCCCATGGATTTGTTGAGAAACCAGCTAGCCGTGCTGCTTTATGTAGCCAAAGTTATGGCGCGCTTAACTTGAGTTGTGGAAGGGTTATGTATGAGCCACAGAGCTTAGAGGCCAAAAAAGGATTTCCACAAGGTGGACCAGTTGATGGTAAAATTGCCTCTGCAGGAGGTCAGTTTGATGGCATCCTCGATCAACAAACCGCAAATCGCTGGTTTAAGAATACGATTACAGGGGGATCAAATACCTTTACCTGGAAGTACACTCAGTCGCATTTAACAAGTAAATGGCACTATTATATTACGAAAAAGGGATGGGATTCTAATAAGCCATTAACCCGTGCTGATCTTGAGCTAATTGGAACTGTAGAACATAATGGTACTGAAGCATCAGCTAATCTAACGCATACAATTAACGTACCAACTGATCGTAGTGGCTACCACGTTATTTTAGCTGTTTGGGATGTAGCAAATACTGCAAATGCTTTCTACAATGTCATTGATGTTAATTTGGTGAATAATGTGGATGTAGATAAGGAAGCTCCATCTCAACCCAATGGATTACAAGCAACGAAAGTTACTTCTAATAGTGCTGAGCTAACATGGAATTCTTCTACAGACAATGTAGGTGTAAAAGAATATCAAGTATTCCGTGATGGTAAAGCAATTGGAACGGTACTGGGAACAACATTCACAGATAAAAATTTACAAGCGAATACAAAATATACATATACAGTAAAGGCAGTGGATGCAGCTGGAAATGTTTCTAAAGAAAGCGAGTCTACTGTTATAGAGACAATGGAAGCAGTGCCAGATACAGAAGCACCAACGCAACCAACTGCACTACACACGATGGGCGTAACATCCTCAAGTGTAGACTTAATGTGGAGTGCATCAGAGGATAATGTAGCAGTTGACCATTATGTTATCTATCGAGGGACATCAGTAGGACAAATGACTGTAGTTGGAACATCGAAAACTACGTCCTTTATGGACAAGAATCTTCAATCAAATACAACTTATAAGTATGCGGTCACTGCCGTTGATGCAGCTGGAAATGAATCTATTAAAAGTTCGATTTTCACTGTAACTACAAAAGAGCAAGGGTCGTCTTATGAGCAATGGAGCCCAAATAAGGCGTACACAAAAGGTGATAAAGTAGAGCACCAAGGTAAAGTATATGAAGCGGTTCAAAGCTATCAAGGATATGGAGATCCAAATTGGATTTTCGCATTGTCTTTATGGAAAGAAATTAAATAAAAATAGAGTCTTAATAAAACCTTTGTGTAAGGTTTCAGACTGTCGACAAAAGGCATCAAGAAGCAAATTCTCGATGCCTTTTGTCCTTTTTTATGTTCAGTAAGGGGCATTCTCCTACCAAGAGCTTACCATGTCCAAGCTTTAAGAAATGAATACTGTGCATATACCACTCTCGATTTTTCTAAGATTTAATTTACTTGTTGATATGGAATATGACGGTGGTCCCATATCGATTTTCCCAAATGAAAACGTTACAATCATGCAAACTCGTGATGATATAATAGAAATAATTCGCGATTTAAAGTATGCTGTATACCCTGTTACTAAAAAATAATCCATGCTATATAAATTGGAAAATAATAAGTAAGCCAAATTTGTACAGTCATATTTATATGATTTAAAATCGTAATTAGAGCAGTAATTGAGAAACCTATCATAAGTAGGTTAATTATTTAGTGAAAATAGGATTTTTATGGAATTAATAGAGGGTTAAGTCATCAAAACATTGTGAGTAAAAACAATAAGGAGGGAACGAATATGACAGAGAGCAATAAGGAGTTGTCACTAGAACAACGTGAGGAGCTACTCAGAACTTTAAAAGCCCGTTTTGAGAAAAACATGAACCGCCATAAAGGTCTTGAATGGGCTGAAGTGCAAGCTAAGCTTGAAGCTAATACTGAAAAACTGTGGTCGCTCAATGAAATGGAAGGAACTGGGGGTGAACCGGATGTTGTCGGCCATGATGAACAAACGGGCGAATATATTTTTTATGATTGTTCAGCGGAAAGCCCTAAAGGTCGTAGAAGTGTTTGTTACGACCGTGAAGCACTGGAGTCAAGGAAAAAACACAAACCAGAAAATAACGCTATAGATATGGCAATTGCCATGGGCATTGAACTTTTAACGGAAGAACAATACCGGGAGCTGCAGAAATTTGAAAATTTCGATATGAAAACGTCGAGCTGGGTGCAAACCCCTGCAAATATTAGAAATCTCGGCGGGGCCATCTTTTGTGATTGTCGCTACGACACTGTCTTTATGTACCACAATGGAGCAGATTCTTACTATGCTGCAAGAGGCTTCCGTGGCTCGCTAAGGGTTTAAACTTTGCATATAGACAGCTTGGTCAATGTCTAATTGATGTCGTCCATTTTTTATATTTCTCGTCACCATAAATACATCTATTTGAAAAGAAGGGCTTAAGAATGATTCCTAAGCCCTTTTATTATCAATAAGAATTTTATTCTCTCTAGTTTTTCCTTAAAAGGAAATTTCCACAATAAGGAATTTCTTCTTTTGTATTTACTTGATAGTATCGGCAGCATGTTTTTTGAACCGGTACTTCACTCCATTTTTCTTTGCGCTGAAGAAAAGTTTGAAAAGGATTTGGTTCATTACCTAACCAATTCGTTTCAATACTAGTAAATTCATTAAAATTTTCATTTAATTCATTTAAAGCACATGATTTGTAGACCACCAATCAACTCTCTCCTTTTGCAGCCCATAATAATCCAGATTCGAAGCCGCCACTAAAATTGCATAACGTTTAATAAATAAAGAACCCGCTATAGCTAAAGAAGAAGTATCTAAATGACTTGCATACTGTTTAATGATTGGAAATAAAGTATCTTTATTCAATAAGTCATGTAAAGGAATACCTTGAGGTGAGGGTTGCTTTTCAACGCCATAAGGCTCTAAATTCACTTTACATACCTCCCTTTGCCTTTCGGGATACATAATGGGGTTCCAAAAAAAGGATCTTCCGATACAGCTACTGCCATACCAAATACTTCTTGAACCATTTCTACGGTTACAATATCCTCTGGAGGACCTTGTACAGCCACTGTTTGGTCATGGATTGCAACTAAATGGTCTGCATAGCGACAAGCGAGATTTAAGTCATGTAGAACCATAACGATTGTTCGTTGGTCAGAGCGATTTAATTCAAATAAAAAATCTAATACTTCAATTTGATGAGTCATGTCCAAATAAGTAGTTGGTTCATCTAATAACATAATGGGCGTTTATTATATCTGTTGTACAATAACAACAAAAAAATTCATTTTTATGGCAATTCTTTTCATAGACTTTAAATTTAAAAGGTAAAATATATATGCGGGTGCCCCGAACCGCTTCGGGGCTATGAAATAAATTCATCTAACTCAGTTATTGTAATAAAACCGATATTATTATTTTTTCCGTACTAAATCATGAACAATATGTAGTTAATGATAAAGGAGAATAGTATGTACACAATTGGACAAGTAGCTAAATTTTTAGGTGTATCTAGAGATACTTTGAAATTTTATGAAGAAAAGGAATTAGTAAAACCTAAGCAAAACATTGAGAATGGGTATAGAAAATATAATCGTTTTGATATATATGACATAACCACAGTAAATTTTTATAGAGAAATGGATATTGAAATAAAAAAAATCCAGGAATTAAGAAAAAGCAAGAGTATAGAGGGGATAAAATCATTAGTAGATGAGAAAGAGCAAGAGGTATTAAAGGAAATAGAATATAAAAAGCTTATTTTAAAAAAGCTTCAGATTGTAAAAGAAGATTGCGAAAAAATTAAACAATTCTTAGGGAAATACACAGTAAAAGAAATGAAACCCTTAGAAATAAGAGGAGAAATAGAGCATTACACTGCATATGAAGAATATGAAACGCTTAAAGAGAACACGGACAGTCTGAAAAAAGCAGTTACTCTAACTTCTTTAAGAAGGGTCATAAGATTCAATGACGAAGGTATGCTAGAAGATAAGTTTATCATCGTAAGAAAAGTAGAAGACTTTGATAAAGATATTGAAGGAGAAATTGTATCTCATCCAAAATGTATGTATATCGTTATTGAAGATGGAAGATGGTCAACTGGTGGAAAAAATACTGATCATAACGTGGAAGCTAGTTTAAGAAAAGCAGCAATAGAAAATGGGTATAAACTGTTAGGGCTAGTTTATATAAATCTATTACTTACCACTTATGAAGATGGACTTGAACGTGTATTCTTAGAAATGTATGTACCTATAAAATAATACAGACATATATTGACCTGTGGGTAACCCCTAGGTTTAAGCTGAATGTATTCGTAAATATGAGCGTATGATGTTTACGAAATACTTAGTTTGAAGAGGGGATTATACATGGATAATGAAAAGAAACTAAAAAAACCAGTAGCAAGTTTTATTCTGCTAACCAATATCATTTTTTTTCCACTTTTTTGTCTTGTAGGAGTCATAAAAATGTTAGGGTTTCCTGAATGGGTCTTTCATGTAATGCTCTGTATATCAGCTTGGTCCTCAACCTTTGCTTTTGCAGTGTTATTTAAGAAAATCTATCCTGGGCAGAGTTTTATACAATTTGTAAAAGATAAATTCAAGAATAAACTTAAAGTTTCTGTGATTCTTACTGTAATTATGATTCAAGTCTTCATATTTTTGATGGTAATGTTTTTTGTAGCTACTAACAGTGAAGCAGACACAATTTTTAAGATATCTTCGTGGGGAATGCTGATTTATTTCTTTTTGAAAAATCTTCTGTCGGGGCCACTAGGAGAAGAAATAGGGTGGAGAGGTTTCGCTCTAATGGAGCTCCAAAAGAAACATTCGCCATTAAAAGCTTCGATTATCATCGGATTTTGGTGGGGGATGTGGCATCTACCCATATGGTTTACTACAGGATATGTGGGCATTGATTTAATCAAATATATGCTATTCTTTATGTTTGCAATCCTAGCCACTACAATTATCATGACCACATTTTATAACTTAAATCAAAATTTAATTATTCCAATTACCATCCACCAATTTTTTAATTTTTTTATTGGCATTATAAACGGAAACTTATTGGATTTAATCATGTATAACGCAATTGTTTATTTAGCAGTAGCAGTCTTAATCATCATTATAAATCCAAAGAAAATATTTTATGGCAAGGAAGCTCCTATTAATGCCAAGTAATACATGATTTAGTGATCGCTAGTATAACTTTCTGTTTAAACTACTAGGAGCGATAAAGAGGCTGTCAAAAATAATTCAAACAATACAGTCCACCTTCCGATCTAGTAAAAATCCGCTTCGCTTTTCACGCGGGAAAGGCATGAGCCACACGAGCAGACGCTCTCTGCTGAAGCTCATGCTCTACTTCCTTCCGCTACGTTGCACACATGCTCTTTGAGCTATGTTCATGATAGAAGTTCATACACGGTATAACAACTTATTATTTTATATCCTTTGTCCAATCAGCAACTTTAGCTTCATTTTCTTTGATCCATTTTTTTGCTGCATCCCTAGGATCAGTGCCTTCCATAATATCATACATAACACTTTCTATATCTTCTGCAGCCCAGTGGAAGTTATCGAGAACACTGTATGCCCCCGGATTATCCTCTTTAAATCCTTTACGTGCAAATGTCCCAATATATTCTTCTGCTCCATATATTCCTTTAGGATCATCTAAGTATTTCAAATCAAATGCGTTAAATTTCCAATGAGGAGACCAACCTGTAACGATGATTTCTTCATTATTCTCAATCGCTTGCTTAAGGGCTGCTGTCATTGCTCCTGCAGATGAGGTAAGTACAGTCCAGCCTTCAAGGTTAGGATAAATCTTATACGCATTTTCTGTAGTAGCTGTCATATTGGCACCTGGCTCAATGCCTGTTATGGTTTTACCAGCTTCATTTGTTAAATCTTCGATAGAGTCTACATCCATATAACTTGGGACGACTAGGCCAATTTTGGCCCCTGTTAGATTTTCACCTAAATCTACTATTCTATCTTTGTACTTCTCAACTTGTGGAGCATGCGTTTGTGGTAGCCAAGCTGACACCATGCCATCAACTTCACCATTGGCAAGAGCCTCCCACATAATGCCATTATCAAGTGGTGTTAGAGTTACATCATATCCTAAATCCTCTAGAACTTGTCCTACTACATTAGTGGACGCTATTTCTGTATCCCATTCTACATAAGCTAAATTGACTTTTTTATTTTGGGTGCTTGTATCATCTGAACCACAGGCCGCTAATAGTAAAAGTAATGCAAATGCTAAAACTAGCTTTGATAATCTATCGAATCTCATAAAATCCCCCTCCTTATTGCTTTCTCTATTTTATAAAACGAGCCAAATATACCTAAAAATTAGTAAGTAACAACTTAATGTTATCAAAGGGTTGTTACTTTTGTCAAAAGGCATTGAATAAAGAAGCCGTGCATTTGTTGAGGAAATACAGTTTAAAAAGTAGCTTGAGAGTAAGAGAGAAGAAGTTTGCAGATGTTCTAATTTGAGACCTTTTCGTGTTCATATAACAAAACCCGATTTCATCACAAGGAAAAAAGTATAAGATAATATATGAAATGAAAGGCTAGAATTTTTGTAAAGACGTAGCAATATGCCTGTCCAATCATTTGTTAAACTTTCAATCAATAAAGATGAGGAATGGTGTAGCATGCGTATTTCTAGAAAAATTGACATTGAGCAGTTACAAAATGAGAAGAGTGAGCTATTTGACAAACACGTACTTAACATATTGAATGGTCAGGTTATGTATGAAGAGTTTAAAGATAAAAAATTAATGGGTAGTTGTGATTATGCACCATTTAATGAAGCGATGTGTATAAACGCGAACTACTAAATTTCGTGTACTGTCGATATATGTATAGTAAGCTACTTTAAAAAGCCAAGGTTTGATGTCTTGAATTTCTTGACCAAGAAGGGTGATATGCGCTTTTGTAAATGCGTCCTGAAGCAAATCCTCAGCTAAAGTATGATTTTTGGTAAGTGAATATAAATAGCGATATATATCATTCATGTAGGTGATATATATTGTTTCAAGTTCCATCTCTTCCCACCTTTCACTCTATTCTCGGATAAGGGCCAAAAAAGGTTGCAAAATAATTTAAAAATTATTATAAATTGTTAAATCCAGGAACTGATGTTGGATTAAAAAACGGCTTAAGCCCAATGGAATAAAGGGCTCAAGCCGTTTTATTTATCTTACAAGAAGAAGTGTATAGAATTTTACTTTGACCGTTTAAAGACGATTTTCCAAAGTGCAAAATTAATGATGAATAGAGCGATTAAGTAAATCATAGATCCATAAGGAAGAGTGGCCATGAAATAGTGTAATCCTGCCAACATACCTAATGGAATGAATAATAGTAAAGATTTCCAACTTTGCGCATCGCCGATTTCATCATAGGGCTTTGTGAAAGGAATTTTACTGCCCAAACCGATATAACATATTACAGTGTACATACAGCTTGCTGCGAAAACTGACAATAAATCCGGGATGATTCTTGTGCCATAAATAAAGCAGAAGATTATGCTGAGAACAATATTTAAAGGAAAATACAATTTAATCAAAAATGCTTTTAAGCTGCCTTTTTGTAAGTCTGTATAGTCCTTGATAGGAAAGATTTTATATATCCAAGCTGCTTTAAACTTTCCTGAATGTCCTAGCATGAGCACAGCAGACGGAATAATAAGCATGCTAAAATATATATTCAAATAGCCCATGCTAACAGAATAATCAACCTCATCTGACCTCATCGTAAACATAAAAATAAATGGGATAATAAAAGAAAAGCCTAAGGAAGGATATACTTTCAATTTAAACTCTCGCTCTTGCTTCATCATCAGGGATGCGAAGCGGTAGAAAGCTCTTTCCTCATTTGTTCGGCAAATGAACTTTAATAAAAACTCCTTCAGCTGATTTTTCTTGGCCTTTTTGGACTTACTTGTGTTTAATAATTTTTGTAGATTGCGCTCAAAGGTCGGCACCAGCTTTACATAAAGTCCTATCGACACAATTGGTATGACAATAGCAAAAATACAGTATAGCACTGTAAATAAAGAGTTATCACCATTAAGCAGTAGCTCATAAGGAGCGGCAAACCACATGGGAATTAGGAAAATACTCCACCAATGAAACGCAACGACAACATCAAAATTGACAAATTCAAAGGACCTAATAAGAACTTGATAGCCAATCATCAACACCAATGACAAACCGATTTGTACATAATTGATGAGATCCTTCAGCTTTTCTCCATCAAAAAATCTCAAGATAACAATATATAAAATGGCAGTTAGAACAACAATGAAAATATTGATTAGAACGAGTTCGAATGCCGTTAAAATAAAAAATATAATGCCTTGTGTAAACAAGCCGACTAAAAGTGGAATGGTCGTTAAGGCTATAGTTAAATACGCCAAATAGATAAATATATGCATAAATTTGGCTGCATTCACCGTTTTAGTAGCGATGGGCTTAGTTGAGAGGATACTTCTATCACGTACATCCAAAAGTACTGAAGAAAAATCAGAAATCATCGACGTCATAATCAAAAAAATAATCATTGCATAAGCGATACTCATCTGGAAAAGATAGTTTTGGCCAAAGCCTATCAAAGGAATTAGCACAAGTCCGAATAACGTATAAATCCACAAAGATTTGATATAGCCATATTTTTTGTCTTGCTTTTTTTTATTTGCTGCTTGGTTAAATAATGTTGGTACCTTGCGTTCGTCCATTGTTAGTTTAATATGGAGAATTTTTCTCATGATGTCATAATCGATGCCCATTTTCACAAATATAAATTGAAATTTATCCAGTAGTTGTAGGGTTTTGAAATCGTTCATTACATGCCACCTTGTACAACTGAAACAAATTGCTCACCAATTTCTTTATGATCATGGAAGCCTGTCAATTGATTGAAAATCCCTTCCAAAGTTCCCATCGTATTGTCCGCTTGTAGCTGGGCAAATGTTCCATCTGCTGCGATTTTTCCATCGTTCAGCAAGATGATGCGGCTACTGATTTTTTCGACAACATCCATAATATGAGATGAATAGAAAATAGTTTTTCCTTGGGCAGCCAATTGAGTCAAAATCTCTTTAAAAATCATTACACTATTTGCGTCTAACCCATTGATTGGTTCATCTAAAAACAGTAAATCTGGATTATGTATAAGGCTAGCAATTATTAACAGCTTTTGTCGCATTCCTTTTGAATAAGAAGAAATTCTTGCATGATATGCTTCACCAACACCAAACAATTCCATTAAGGTTTTTGATTTATCAGCAGCAACCTCTAATGTTTGGCCATAAAGCTGGCCGATGAAGGTTAAATACTCATACCCTGTTAAATTATCATAAACATCAGCTATTTCAGGTACATAGCCAATTCTTCGTTTATATTCAATACGATCTTGTTCGATAGGCTCACCGAAGAGCTTAATTTCTCCACCATAATCGCCTTCAATCCCCAAAATGATTTTAACAGTTGTGCTTTTACCTGCCCCGTTTGGACCGATATAGCCAATAATTTCGCCTCTTGAGACGTGCAAGTCAATTCCTTTTAATATTTCCTTATTGCCATAGTTCTTCGTCAAATTCGTAATCGTCAAAATTTCTTGCTGCTCCATTTTACCGCTCCTTTCGTTTTTTCTGTCTGTCTTATATACGGCTGAATACATAAATGGTTTCGGAAAAATTAACCATATATAGAAAAGCTAATAATATCTGCAATTGCAATAAGAAAGCAAGAAATTCTACTGTCTGTTTTGTGTATGAGTATACAATTGGAATAAACTAAATGTACTTAAAATTTTGGGCAACCGCTGCTAAAGAAAAATACATATGGCGTGGACCTTTTGGGATAGCTATAGTTATGTAAAAATGATAGTAAGGAGGTCAGAGAGTGTTTAATGATTTTAAGCTTATGGATGATCGTCCAGTTTATATGCAAGTAAGAGATTATTTAAAAGAGATGATTAAAAAAGGCCATCTGTTGGAGCATCAGAAGCTACCTTCAACCCGTGAACTTAGTAAATTATTATCAGTCAGTAGAAATACTGTTCTTACGGCCTACGCAGATTTAGAACAATATGGTCTAATCTACGCAATTAAAGGAAGGGGAAATTTTATCGGGAAAGTCGAAACGTCCAAAATGCCATCCATTGAATTTCATTGGAAAGAGAGGCTCAATGAAGTGACATTACTAGCGGACGAATTGGACTTGATGAAGCAAGATGTCTTGTCGGAAAAAGGCATAATTTCATTCAACAGTATTGCACCAGAAGAAAAGCTTTTTGATGTCGAAAATTTTAAAAGGGCTTTTCTGACTCGAATGTCTATTGAGGGAGATATTGTGTTGAATTACGGCTATGCAAAAGGTTACAAACCCCTTATCGAATATCTTCTTCACTATATGCAATTGAAGGGTGTAGATATTTCCAATAAGGATATTCTTATCACGAACGGCTTTACAGAGGGTTTGGATATTTTATTATCTTCGATAGCTAAAAAATCCGGACGTGTTCTTTGCGAGAATCCTACGCATCATGCCGCTTTAAAGCTTTTTCGCTTACATGGATTTGATATTCACGGAATCGACATGATGGATGATGGCATTGACATCGAGAAGGTTGAGGAAAGCTTGTCACAAGGGACTTTTGATTTTGCCTATCTCATCCCGTCTTATCATAATCCAACGGGAATTGTTACCTCCTCTGAAAAGAGAGCAGAAATTATTAAACTATTTTCAACCTATCAAATTCCTATTGTAGAGGATGGTTTTAATGAAGAATTACGTTATTCAGGCTCTCATCTAGCCCCGTTAATGACTTTTATTGGCCCTGGTAACCAGGTTATTTATATTAGCAGCTTTTCCAAAATTCTCTTTCCGGGCTTACGTGTTGGTTGGATTTTAGCAGATAAAGAACTAATCCACTGTTTAGAAAGTGTAAAAAGGGCACGTACTATTCATACATCTACACTGGATCAGGCTGTGCTTTATCAATATTTGCATGATGGCTATTTCGAAAGATACTTGAAAAAAGCTAGGTCAGTATATAAGAAAAAATATGAACTTGCTCGACAAGCATGTAATCAATATATACCTTTTAAAAGAATGACAGGGGATGGCGGTCTCCATCTCTTTATAGAATTAGAAGAAGGAATGAATGCTCGTGTACTTTTAAAAAAGTGCTATCAAAAGGGTGTTGTATTTTATCCTGGAGATGTTTTTTACAGCGATGGAGGAGGAAGTAACACATTTCGGTTAGGATTTTCCCGGTTAAAAGAAGAGGATATTGTCCAAGGCATTAAAATCATTGGTGAAACTTTGAAAAATGAAGTGGGGAGTTGAAAAAATGAAAGTTGGCGTTATTATGGGAGGTGTTTCTTCAGAAAGGCAAGTGTCTCTCATGACAGGTGAAGAAATGATTACCCATTTAGATAAGGATAAATACGAAGTTGTCGCTATTAAACTAAATGACAAAATAGAGCTGATTGACAAGGTGAGAGATATTGATATTGCTTTGATAGCGCTTCACGGCAAGTTTGGTGAAGATGGCTCAATTCAAGGTGTACTTGAAACCTTAGATGTACCATATACCGGAAGTGGCATGCTATCAAGCGGTATTTGTATGGATAAAAATATGTCAAAAAAAATTATTCGCTATGAGGGAATTCAAACACCAGATTGGCTTCATATTTCGGATATGAATGAGCTTCAGATGGATAAATTAGATAATATGGGCTATCCATTGGTGGTAAAACCGAATTCAGGCGGTTCCAGTGTAGGAGTAAAAATAGTATACGATAAAGATTCATTACTATCCTCAGTGGCAGACGTATTCAAATGGGATAGTGAAATCATTATTGAAAAGTATATAACAGGCGAAGAGATTACATGTTCTATTGTTGATGGAAAGCTGTTACCGATCATTTCGATTCGTCATACAGCCGCGTTTTTTGACTATCATGCAAAATATGATGATGCCGCTACAATTGAAGAGGTTGTAGAACTTCCAACAGCAATACATGAACGGGTCGCCGGGGCTGCAATGGCCTGCTATAGCGTCTTGAAATGCACGATTTATGCCAGAATTGATATGCTCATAAAGGATGGATTTCCTTACGTCATGGAGGTCAATACATTGCCGGGTATGACAAAAAATAGCTTACTGCCAAAAAGTGCTCTTGCAGCGGGAATCACCTATACTGAGCTGTTGGATAACATTATTGAAAGTTCCTTACAGGTTAGGACAAGTGAAGGATATACTATTGTATAGAACAATAAAAGGAGTTCCTTTTGCCAACAATGAAACTTAGTAGAACATGGATAATCAAGAAAAACGCCATTTTGATGAAGATGTTTCAAAATGACGTTTTTTATTTTCTGTTAAATGAGGCTGGGACAAAAGAGAAAAAGTGTTAGATTGACGATGTCGATCTAACACTTTTTTGCTGTGAACGTTGATGTCCACTACGGCGGACGCATTCCGGGGGCGTGGCCTAAGCCTGTAGTCTCAGGCGTCACGCTAATCCCCCAGGAGTCGCCACCTTCGCTACCATCAACTATTGCTCTCTTGTAAATTTTATTTATGCCAAAAGGAAGAATGTCTAAATTTTTCTTCATTTTGGATAGCAAAAATTTAATAATACCTTTGCTCCTCTTTCTTAAAATTTAAAGTTTTGTCCCAGCCTCATCATTTCTTTTCTATTGGATGTTCACACAGAAAGGATAACTCTAATTAGTATTTCAGACAGCTTTGTGTCCTATTAGTTTAAGATTTAGATAATTCTATAAATCCATGTCCAAAGACATCTCTGACATCGTGAATGGCAATGAAGGCATCCTTATCTATTTCTTTTACAATTTTCTTTAGCTTTACAACTTCCTGTTTACTAATGACAATATAAAGAATTTCTTTTTGTTCCTTCGTATAATAGCCATGGCCTGATAGGACCGTCACGCCTCGATTCATAAACGCACTCACTTGGCCGGCAATGGCCTCTGGTTTTTTGGAAATAATGGTAACTGCCTTTTTAGGATTCACACCTTCAATAACAAACTCCATTACCTTTGTTCCGACATATAGCATAATAATAGTTAGCAACAACGCCTCTGTCCCGATAATAAAATAAGATGAGAAAGCAACAATTAAATCAAAAAATAATAAACCATAACTAATACTCCAGCCAAGATATTTGTTCGTGATTCTAGCTAAGATGGTAGAACCTGCTGTTGTTCCACCAACCCTGATAATTAAGCCAATGCCTACTCCAGCAAATACCCCACCGAAAATGGAATTCACAATGATTTCATTTGAAGAAATGGACCATGTTTCTGTCAAATGTAAAAAAAGTGAATGGAACGTTACGGCAATAATCGTATAAATGGTTGTTTGCCTATTTAAAAATTTATATCCAACCACTAATAAAGCTGCGTTTAGCACGAAGCTCACAATACTTGGTGACCAACCAAACAGATAATAGGCGATGATTGTTAAACCTGTTACGCCACCTTCACCTAAATCATTCGGAATGACAAATAAGTTAACTGCCAGCGCAAAAAGCAGCGACCCGATCATAATCATTAAAATATCCAAAACGTATTTCTTCACTACATGACACCACCATAACATAATTGGTTTTTTCTTAAGTACATACTATATCAAGTTCTATTCATTTTATATACTGTTGGAATGTTCATTTGTGATAAATCAACAAGTGTGAGTAAGTATGTTGTTAGTTTTAACTAAATGAATCCATGATATAAGCATTAGATACTAGAAGTTTTAATAAAATAATACAAAAACTAACAATATAATAACATACCTTTAATAATTTTCGAGCCAAGAAGGAGGCTATATAGCAAAAAAAATAGTTGATTGCTGGGTGGGATGCTATGCACAATGCTAGTAGCAATTTAGCTATATTCAAATAATAGCAATCTAATGGATTAAATATGATAGGTATGCCAAATTAAAATATCCATTTATAATATATACTATATCCGATAAAAGTTGGTAATTAGAGTTGTTGAAATAAGTAGTATTTGATGATGTAACTAGCAATGCAGGCGGGGGGTGTAACATTTTACGAAACAATTGGAAGAACATATAGGGCAACGCTTTTAACGAAGAAAAACAATAAAGGAGTGTAAGAAGTTATGGATCAATCATTAGCAATTCGTAATATTAAAATGATGTTAAAAATATTAAATATATTATTAATATCTGCTTTAGTTATCATAACATCATTTATCTTAGGGCTCTTAGGTTTATTAGTTGCAGCTTTAACTATTTCTGGAGACACGATTGGCAAATTAGTCTTAGATTCTAATATAGATATTTCTTTAAATCTTTATGGAATAACGGTCTTTTTAAATAAAGATATAATGAGTAATTTTATGTACGATAAAGGTGAAGTGATCGTACTAATTTTACTGTTAATTATCTATACTTCGATTATATTTTTAATTGTTATGTTATTGTGGAAGTTTGTTAAATCCGTGTCTAACGGAAAAGTGTTTACTATTAGAAATAGTAAAAGAATAGAGATAGTAGCATATAGTTTGTTAATTTTAAGTTTTTTAAGTAATGCAGTTCAAACATACTTAATTTTAACTGTATTACATATGCTTTTAAATAAAAATCATTTAGAAAGTATTGAATGGATACAATCTATTTCTTATAGATTTTTCGATATAAATTGGAGCATATTACTGTGTAGTTTTATAGTTTGGACTATTGGTAGAATATTCAGACATGGATATTTTTTACAAGAAGAGTATGATGCAACAGCATAGGAAGTGAAGATATGGCTATTATTGTAAGATTGGATCGTGTATTGGCTGACAGAAAAATGCAATTAAGTGAGCTTGCAGAAGCCGTGGATATATCGATTGTTAATTTATCTAATTTAAAAACAGGAAAGGTAAAGGCAATACGTTTTTCTACGTTAAATGCCATTTGTAAAGTACTAAAATGCCAACCAGGGGATATTTTAGAGTATGTTGAAGATTCCGTTGAGTAAATAAATGATATGGCAGATTCTAAAAGACTTTAGTATTTTACTAAAGTCTTTTTCTTTTAAAACGAGGAGATTGAAGCCATGCCTGCGAAAAGCGTCCGCCGTAGCGCAAATCAACGGGTTCATATATATACTTCTTTTTGACTTTAGTATTTTACTAAAGTCATTTTATTTTAACCGTTAATCATTAACTGTAAATTTTGAACAATTTATGAAAATAAATAAAAATATAACGATTTTCGTTAAAAAAATATTGATTATAATTAAAAAGTGATTTATATTGTTCTTAACGAAAAACGAATATTCTGAAATTGGTGGTGTTTTTATGTTAAAGAATAAATTTTGTGTGGATAAGAGTGTGAGACTATTTGAAATTGAAGGAATTAGAATGATTGGCAACATCGCCAATGGCTCAATTATAGGGCTTGATGATGATGGCTATGCATTAGTGCAAAAACTAATAAATGATCTAACATTAACAGAAGATGATTTAAATGAAAACACGGTACAGATTTTAGATTATATGGAGGACTTAGGCTTTTTTGAGGGAGCTCGTCAGGATACGAAACTAAAAGCTGCTTATTTACATTTAACAGATCGTTGTAATTTAAATTGTGTTGGTTGTTATTCCTATGTAGAGCATCGCAATAAAAGAGATGTACTACCATATGAAAGTGTATGCAAAGTATTAGACGAGTTAAAGAAAAATGGAGTAGAACAACTTGTATTTTCTGGTGGAGAACCTTTTATAAGAAAAGATATCGCTGATATTTGCCGTTATACAAAAGAAGTGGCAAACGTTGAGTTTTTAAGTGTTATTACAAATGGAACTATGTTTTATGAGCGCCATTTAGATGCCCTTCAATATATAGATATCTTAAATATATCCATAGATGGCTACAATGAAGAAACTCAATTTATTAGAGATAAAGGAATTATGAAACGAATTATTTCAAATATTGAGTACTTAAAACCTTTAGTTTCAATTAATCTAATTGCAACTATTCATAAAAGGAATTTGAAATATGCGCAAGAGTATATAAACTTTGCAAATGATTTAGGTGTTCGACTTTCATTTAGTATTTTTACTGTTGATCCACATGATGAAGAATTCAAGGATTACATTTTTGATAATAAATCTCTTGTTGATTTTTCTAAAAGGGTTTTGACTTTTGATGAAAATGTTCCAATTATGGATATGCCAACTGGCGAAGTTTGTTTAACTTGTCGAGGAAATTGTGAAGTAGGAAAGGAAATGGTCAGCATTGCTGCTGATGGATCGATATATCCTTGCCATATGCTACATGATAATGAACTTCGAATGGGGAATATTTTACAAGATGAATTAGGCAGCATATTAAAATCTGAAAATAACGTATTTAATTTCTTGAATGTAGAAGAAGTGAATGGTTGCAAGGATTGTTCCTATCGTTATTTATGTGGTGGAGGTTGTAGAGGAAGAAGTTGGTTATACAATAAAACACTAACTGATAGAGACTCATATTGTCCTTTTATTAAGACTTTTTATCGAGAAACGGTGAAGCGACTGAAAGAAACGATAGCTCACTAAAAGTTAGGGATCTTCCTTGAAAGGAGGTGAATGTAAATATGTTATTCGCGACTAAAAAAACTGAAGCAAAGCCAAACTGCGTTAGCGTTGGTTTCTATGTTTGTGTAAGTTACGGTAAAGACTGGTAATTTTTGCGGATGGGGGCTGTCCCAAAAGTAAAGGCAATATGCTGAAGTATCCTATTCTAATATTTCACCAGAATAGGAAGACAGACGTTATTGTAGAATGACTTTTTAGACAGTCCTATTCCCATATTGTGAGGGGATAGCTATGTTACTAAAATTTAATAATGTTACAAAAATATATAAGTCGTCTACAACCAAGGCATTAGATAATTTCTCTACTAATATTAGGAGTGGGGAAGTGATAGGGTTAATTGGTAAAAATGGTTCAGGTAAAACTACATTAATGAATTGTTTAACAAATAATATACATTTAACATCAGGTGAAATCTTCTATAAAGGTAAAAACCTTATGGAGAATAAAGATGAAATTTCAGAATTTGGTGTTCTAATTGAAAGTGCTTTTGTAGATTACTTAAATGCTTCTCAAAATTTAGAGCTATTATTACTTGCAGAGGGCTTAAGCGATACAAAGGAAATAAAAGAGGAAATTGAAAGAGTATTAAGTCTTGTTGGTTTAGTAAATAGAAAACATGATTACGTGAAAAATTTTTCATTTGGAATGAAACAACGACTAGGGTTAGCCCAAGCATTGTTACGTGATAAACGAGTATTAATTTTAGATGAGCCTTTGGTGGGGTTAGATGTTATAGGTAGAAAATTGGTAAAAGATTTAATAGTTAACTTAGCTAAGAAAGAAGGCAAAGCAATTATATTCTCAGATCACAACTTGAACGAAGTTAAGGATGTATGTGATCGAATTATATACATCGAAGACGGTATAAAGGTGTTTGATGATGTATTTGATGATAATAAGAGATATATTGTGCAAATTGACGAGAGTTCAATGACCTTCGAAAGTGAAAATACTCAACGAATCGATGATTGTATAGTTGTAAAAGAAAAAGAGCAGTTAAATGAGGTAATGACTAAAATTGTCCAACAAGGAATACCGATAATTGACATTAAAGTAAATGAATCTTCCTTAATGGAACTGTTCAAAGGGGAGTAAATTATGGTGAACTTTCATACAGTTTACAAAATAGAGTGGAAGAAAATAATAAAAAGAAGAGAACTCATAGCATTTTTCACTATGATAGCAATTCCTTTACTTTATAGTTTAGGGGCATATTTCGAATCCTCAATTATAGTTTTCAATAGTGATGAAAAAGAATATGCAGGAAGCTTTGTAGTGAATATGCTTATATTTGGAAAAATGCTGTTTATTTACTTTTTAATTGCTGCTTTATTTGCAACAAAATCATTAGGAGGGGAAATTGAGAACCGTAGCATACTTTTATATACACAACGTATACCAAATCGAGCAAAAATCTATCGAGCAAAACTGATAAGCATGTATAGTGCCATTATTTCTATCATTATATTTTATTCTATTATCTCTTTAATACTTTATTATGTTTTTGTATTACATCGAGAAGATATTGCAACAAAACAATTTTTAAGAGCTGATGAATTTTTAAATTTACTATACATTGGCGTAGGTATAACGTTTCTATATCTGTTTGTGATTTCCTTTAGCATGATGTTAAGTACATTTTTAAAGTCTAATACAGCTACAATACTCTTCTGCTTACTATTCATTATATTTACATTTATTGCGGAGTTTCCAGGATTGAAATATATATCATTTGAGTACTATCTAGGTGAATTAATTGAGATGAATTTTACAAGTAGCTTTGAACTTACCAAAGTATTTTTAATATATGTAACACTTATTTTAGTAATGACTATTGCCAGCAATAGAATTGGGATACACCTTTTTAAAAGGAGGGACTTGTAATTGCATCCGTATGAGAGTCTTACAACCACTTCTAAAAACCGTTCTAATGTCGTTATTGATATACTATTTGTTCTATTTTTACCCCTAATCTTAGTACCGCTAAGTGGATTAGTGCTATATTTTTCATTTCCTAATGCTGATTCTATCGTATGGCATATTTCCATTGTTTTTCTTAGTATGGCATCTGGCTTTTGTTTTCTTCCGTATCTTTACTTAAGGAAGATGTATGGTATATCAATTGGGGATTTTGGCATTAAGACGCTAAATTTAAGAATGGTAATGATTGGCGTTGTATCTTTGATTTTAGTAGAAGGCTATTTGTATGTTAGCGGCCAAACCTTTTCTTTCCTTGTAGTTAACAGTATTCAAATGGCCATTGTGGCATTTACAGAAGAGTTTTGGGCAAGAGGAGCACTTTGTTTTTTATTGGCTAAAATTTCGACTAAACCTTGGTTTATTATCTTGTTGAGTAGTTTGTGTTTTGCATTTTTAACACACATTAATGAGCCAGTTATGGATAATTTATTATATAGATTCCCTGGTGCGTTAGTAATGGGAATGATATATGTTCGAACTGGAAATCTATTTTATACCATAGTATTTCACTTCTCTTATAATATGATTTCTATTTAGGAGGGATATAACATGAAAAATAAAATTCTTTACTTGTTGACGGTGCTCGTACAAATTGCCTTTTTTGCAATCTTTTTATTAAAAGAAGAACTAGATGTAATTCAGTTATTAATGCTTATTTTTCTCCCTATGATATTGAGCGTTATTCTTTTAGTGTGTGCTAATCTACCAAAAAAGAAACCGTATTTCACTTTTATTTTATTCGCATTACCAAACCTTCTGTTCAGTATCGCTGTCACGATACTTATTCAACCGCGTATTGATGGTATTTTAGAAAGAAGTATGAAGTATCAATCTACTCATTTAGAGATTACAGCAAGTAATTCAACTTTTGGCTCTCTATTTCTTATACTAATTGGCAGTTTTATACTGCATTATGTCTCAGGACAGTTGAAATTTAGACTAAGTAGGAATTAAGTATGAAAATGCTTCGGTGGAATCTTCAATTGATTTTTGTATTAATACTGCAGTTTTTTGCAGCAGTTGTATCTGTCTTATTTCCCATTGCACTAATGTATATTACAGACAGTTTAATTGAACTAGAAATTGAAAAATTAATACCCTTATTCGTAATATGTTTATTATTTGGCGTTGGGCAAATGGTATTGCATTATTTTGCAGGAGTAATGGGCAATAGATATATAGCAAATCACATGATGTATTTGAGAAACTCCCTACATCGAGCGATGATTAGTACATCGTATGATGAATTTAAAAAATACAACACAGAAGAATATAACACCCTCTATTTTTCAAATCTCAATCAATTGGAGGCAAACTATTACTCTTCTATTTTTAGCATGATTAATAAAGGTCTTTTATTAAGCTGTTCAATTATAACTTTAATCATATTACAACCCATTCTGACATTAGCCCTTGTTGTTATTATAGGGCTAGTGAGTACATTACCAGTGTTGTTTTCTAAACGTATTATCCGATTAAAAGAAGAACATATTTCTGCTAATGAACAATACGTAAACATCATTCAGGAGATGATAGCAGGTTTTTCTATATTAAAGGTATATAGGAAAGCAGATAATTTTAGTTCTAGGGGAGATAAAGTAGTAAAAAACTTAGAATTAAAAAATATGAAATTGCAAAATATGATTATTTTAGCAAATGTATTGTTTGGTAGTATAACAATAGTTGTGATGTTAGTTATCTTCTTATTTGGAGGGTATTTAGTAAGTCAGCAATTACTTACAATCGGAGCACTCATTGCATTTATTCAACTAATAATGTATGTGATCGAACCAGCTATTAGCATAGCACAAGAATTCAATAAAGTTAATTCTACCAAACCTATTAGAAAGCAAATACAAATCATTTCAGATCTTCCTGTAGCACAATATATGCCTCTCGAAAATGACGTGATTTCAACTATAAAATTGCGTAATGTGTCCTATTATTATAAGAATGATGATAAACCAATACTCAATGAATTGAACCTTTGCTTTGAAAAAGGAAAATCATATGCTTTAGTTGGAGAAAATGGATCAGGCAAATCTACAATATTAAAAATAATTGCGGGGTTAATCGAGCAATATTCAGGGGAATTATTGATTAATGATGTACAGCAGAAAGGACCTTATTTATCAGTAGGTTACGTTGATCAAAATAACTTTTTATTTAAAGATACATTGTGGAATAATATTCAGTTTTTTAAAGATAACGATACTGAAATACAAACCTTACTTAAGAATTTGAAATTTGACAATCTTGAAGAAAGACTTCAATTGGATGTTGGTTGTAATGGCGATCATTTATCAGGGGGACAACGTCAAAAGGTATCTATTGCAAGAGCGCTTATTGGTAATCCCCAAGTATTACTATTAGATGAACCAAGTTCAGCTCTAGATAAGGAAAACGTAAAGGTACTATACAATGTAATTAGTACTCTTAGGGATTGTATTTGTATTATGGTTACCCATGATGAAGAGTTAATCACCTCTGCATTTGATGTCATTATTAAGTTGAAAGATGGAGAAGCAGAAATAGAAGAGTCAACTTATGTAAGTGTTAGTTAAGGAGAGGAATCATTAACTGTTGATTTTATGATGTTAATTGCTTTACCAAATCGCTAGTTTCCTAAAACGGGAGGGAACAACCAGAAATGAAAGAGTATAAATTTAAGCGGATTAAATTAAGTGGCCTACCGGGATTTTATGCGAAACCTCAAGAAAATTATACAGAAGTTATTAATGAATATGGTAAAGATGAATGGGAATTACTTCAAATTTTTGCACCCCCATTTTCATTTTATGGAGGGTCTAAATACATTGAACTTATTTTTCAACGTGAAAAACGCAAAGTTTGACGATTCTCACAAAACTAAACCTAATCTTAAAGCATGTTTTGATTAATTTTTTATCAATCCATGCTTTTTACTCGTAAGGCAGCAATGGGAGTTATTTACGTTTTAGTACATAATTTTTAGATTCATAAATGGATATGAAAAATTTGCACCATTTCCATAACTAATTGATAGGCAGGGACGGTGATATTTAGCCTGTCTAGTTATTTACTTGGGAAGATAAGATGTTTTTCTTGCAGATATGTTGACGGATTTCAAAATAACGTGTTATTATTATCTCGAATTCAAGATAAATTAATTCGAGATAATAACTTAAGCAGGTCAAGAGCTTCAAGTACCTAGTCAATGGAAGTTTGGCATTGTAATAAATTGGAAAAAATATACGAGAGAAAAAAATTAGTTAGTCAAGAAAGGGCGTTGTCAATATGAACAAACATACAGCAGGTATTCACCATATCACAGCCATTGTGGGGCATCCACAGGAGAATATTGATTTTTATGCAGGCGTACTAGGCTTACGTTTAGTAAAACAAACGGTAAATTTTGATGATCCAGGTACTTATCATCTTTACTTTGGTAACAAAGGTGGGAAACCAGGTACCATCATTACGTTCTTTCCTTGGACAAATGCTTATCAAGGACGAATTGGTGATGGTCAAGTTGGAGTAACTACTTATGTTGTACCAGAGGGAGCGCTTCCATTTTGGATTAATCGTCTTGCGAAATTTGCTATTCCATTCAAAAAAACTGAACGTTTTAGTGAACAAGTGATACAACTGGATGACCCACACGGACTTCATATTGAAATCGTTGCACGTGCAGAAGGTGAATTAAATGAATGGACTTTTGGTGAAGTAACTCCTGAGGTTGCCATTAAAGGATTTGGTGGTGCAACACTTTATTCAAGTTATCCTGATGAAACAGCAAAAATACTAACAGATGTTATGGGGCTTGAAAAAGTGGCGACAGAAGGCGAGTATACGCGCTATCAATCCAGTGCTGATATAGGGAATATCGTGGATTTAAAAGTAGTTCCTGGCCAACGCGGTCAAATGGGCGTAGGGACAGTACATCATATTGCATGGAGAGCACAAGATAATGAGGATCATTTAGATTGGCAACAGCAAGTAATGAGTCATGGACAACATGTAACAGAAGTAAAAGACCGTAATTACTTTAATGCTATTTATTTCCGTGAACCCGGGGAAATTCTATTTGAAATTGCGACAGATCCACCAGGATTCGCGCACGACGAAACACCTGAGACAATGGGGAGTCAATTAATGTTACCAACACAGTATGAGGAACATCGTGAACGGTTAGAAAGAACATTGATCCCAATCAGCGTTCGCTCAGTTGATTAAAAAGGGGGCAAATGTTTTGATATCGATTGATCCTAAGAACAATACAGAGCGTGAAAACTATAAATTATTAATTGGTAGCATTATTCCGAGACCTATTGCTTTTGTTACAACGAAGTCAGAGCAAGGGATTATCAATGGCGCACCTTTCAGTTATTTTAATATTGTGTCGTCAAACCCACCGATGATTTCTTTAGCCATTCAAAGACCAAATGGGCGCTTAAAAGATACAGCTCGTCATATTCATTATCAACAACAGTTTGTTGTGCATATTGTAGATGAGGATAATGTAAAACAGGTGAATGAAACTGCGGCTTCCTTGCCTGTAACTGAGAGTGAAATCGACAGAGCACAATTTACTCTTATTGACAGTCAGCGTATCAAGATACCAGGTATTCAAGAGGCAAAGGTCCGCATGGAGTGTCGTCTAGTACAAACGATTCCTTTGATGAATGGTGAGGAACAGACGGGTGATTTGTTTATTGGAGAAGTTGTTCAATTTCATATAGATGAGGCGATTTATCATGAAGGTCGCATTGATCCAAGGAAGCTACAAGCGGTTAGTAGGCTAGCGGGTTCAAATTACGCAAAAATTGGTGATATTTTTGCGTTAGAGCGACCATGATTAAGCCATGTTGATGTGCAGTGTTCCAAGATAAAAGGCGGAAATGTTGATTTAACAGCATTTCCGCTTTTTTTGTTATAAAATTCTTGCTATATTCACGAAATCTTCATTCGTTAGAAGGACATCAGTTGCTTCTACATTGGCAGCCACTTGACTTTTATGTTTTCCTCCAGGAATAACAGCATCAATACCTTCTTGCGCTAATAACCAAGCAAGCGCTAAATTTGATAATGTTGTTTGATGTTTCTGTGCAATTCCCTTTAATGCCTCTATTTTTGCTAATGTTTGTTCAAATAGCTCACCATGGAATAAAGGATTTGAAATTCGCCAGTCGCCTGCATCCAATCTGAAGTCTTTTGTATATTTACCACCAAGTAGCCCATATGCGAGTGGACCGTATGGAATAAATGAAATATCATGTTGAATACAGTAAGGCAATAAATCTTGCTCTGCTGAACGGTTTAACATATTGTAAGGAGATTGTAAAACTGAAATATCATTATGTCCATTGGCTTCTTTTAGTTGATCTACTGTTACATTGGAAATCCCTATTGCTCGGATTTTTCCTTCTTCTTTTAGACGTGATAATTCACCAATAGACTCAGCTAGTGGCGTATCGTTATCTGGAAAGTGTAAGTAATAAAGATCTACATAATCCATTTGAAGGCGCTGCAAGCTATTCTCAAGTGCTTGGCGTAAATATTGAGGATTATTATCTACTGTGACAGATCCATCTTCAAACCAATGTTTAGCACCCTTTGTCGCTAACACGAAATCGTCTCTTCGATAATTTTTCAGTACTTCCCCGACAATTTCCTCGGAACGCCCTTTGCCGTAAATGTCTGCTGTATCAATAAAAGTTATTCCTAAATCAAGTGCAGTGGAGACTAGTTCCTTACCATCTTGTTCATTTAAGTTTTCAAATAAGTTATGTCCACCTACAGCATTTGTACCAAGACCAATTTCTGAAATATTGATCGCTGTTTTCTTTAACGTATGAAATTTCATCATCCTACCTCCTCGTGTTTTCTATTATCAGCATAGGGCAAAAAGAATTTTTTACCAACACACCTACATATTGTTTCAAATATAGAAACAAAAGCATTTTAATTGTAACAGAAGGAAATTTGTAAATGGAAATATTAGTCTAATAGATAATTAATTTCTACCGTCATTTGTTGACTTGCCTCCACTAATTTTTTTACATACGAACGAATGGCGTTTTTTTTAATTTGTTCAGTCGTACCATGGAAAGCAATTGCTCCGATTGCTTCTTTATTCAGATAAATTGGAACGGCAATGCAGCATTTACCTAAATTGGTTTCCTCGTTATCAACCGCATATCCTTGTGCTTTAATGACCTGTAAATGAGGAATCAATAATCCATAATCATAAAAAGTTTCCGTTGTATATGTATGAAGCTCCATATTATTTAACATTGCTTGCTGTCTGTCAGGTGAGAGGTGAGCTAATACTACTTTGCCAAGGGCACTTGAATGCATAGGTGTTCGAGAATCGATGGCATGAAAAGCAGGCTGCTCAAAAGGCTCCCTAATGACATTTTTTATGACCATTTCGCAATCTTCTAAAATACCAATATAAGTTGTTATTTGTTCTTGCCTTGCTAGGTGATAGGGCGCTATGAGAGAAGCCCATTGGATATCATGATGCCAATATAAATGTTCATTCCTAAAAATATGGGAATTTAAGTGATAATACTTATTATGTTTCGTAACATAATTCATTTTTTCTAATGTATAAAGCATGCGAAAAACAGAAGTCTTATTCATTGATAATTCTTCCATAATTTCAGTTAAAGTAAGCGCATGCTTTTCACGTAGTAAATCCAAAATTAAAAGGCCTTTTTTTAAAGTTGATACCTCATAGGAATTCAATTCAACCTCTCCTTCACTAGTAAGTGAGTAATTCTATTGGTAGGTGTTTGTGTTAATTGTAATTGGGGGTATCTCTATTCTAATCATGCTTGGTCAAGGAATTATCGAAGGTATGCGTTGGCAAATGTTATTCGATGTCCTTGCATGCCCAAGCATCGATTTCAACTTTAAAGGATGGTGCAGCTAATGCCACTACATAAATCATTGTCGTACACGGTAGATGATCACCAAGAAAATCCTTTACGATCTGTCGTCTCCGATTAGCGTCATTTTCTCCGACAAAATAAAAAACCAGTTTGGTCAAATCTTGAATCCCCATGTTCGCAGATGTAAGATTTTTTAGGATATTGTCTAGTGCGATTTCAAGTTGTTCTAAGGTATCTTCAGGTACTGTTCCATCTACGCTCATCCCTAATTGTCCAGATAATGTCAGCCATCTAGTTGGTCCAGTTACTTCAATTTGGTGGACATAAGGAGCCACTGGAGGGTGAATGTCCTTTGGATTTCTTGAGGTTTTCATAGAATCATCCTTTGCTGATTAGATTTTTTATAAAATATCATTCACATTCGAAGAAGAATAACGTCATTTCGATTAATCCTTTGTCAAACAGCGTTTTTAGCTATATAGTTAAAATAGGTCTGTTTTTACTTATTCTTTTGGATTATGTGAATATTCTTCTAATTATGGATTTTTTAGCTGTTAAGCTCAATGATTTATCATTTTTTGAAAGTGTATAGCATAAAAAATATTTGTTTAGATATCAAAATATATTTTCTACTTTCCTATTATATATGTTAATGTATCTCACGATAAATGAACAAATCAAACCGTAAAGGCAGAGAAGCCGTTTTTTTGAAGGGTGTGAATGCATGGTTGATTTTTTTCGAAGTAATGGATTTAAACGTTTTATTATTCTAATAGGGGTCGCAGTTGCACTATATCTGATGTGGAGTATGATCAATCTTATTCTGCTTACATTCATTATCACCTATCTGATGAATGAACTCTCTACTAGTGTGACGAAAAGGCTCAGACGAATCGCACCGATAAATGAGAAAGCTGTGATTGTTACGCTTTACCTTCTACTTGTAGCGGGTATTGTTGCCGTTATCTATAAGTATTTACCAGTCGTAAGTCAGCAAATTACACAATTGTTTAATCTAATTGCAGCATTTAACCTCAATCCGAATGATAATGAGATAGCGAGGTATTTGGCTCCAACTTTTGAGAAGATTGAGCTAGGTAAATATTTAGAGCAAGGTGTGGACCTCACACTTACAAATCTCACGAATATTGGTAAAGTTATCATGCATGTGTTCATCGCATTGATTTTAAGCTTGTTTATTCTTCTCGAAAAAAAACGCATTACGGAGTTTACAGCGAAATTCAAGGATAGCAAGATTGGTCCACTTTACGATGAACTAACGTATTTCTGCAAAATATTCGTGCGGTCGTTCGGTAAGGTCATCGAAGCACAATTTGTTATTGCAGCTGTGAACTGTGTTGTATCTGTTATTGCGTTGTACTTCATGGGCTTCCCACATTTGATTGCATTAGGAATCATGCTCTTCATACTTGGATTAATCCCTGTCGCAGGCGTTATCATTTCATTGATTCCACTCAGTATTATTGCCTATAGTATCGGTGGATTAATGCACATAGTCTATATTCTAATCATCGTTGTGGTGCTACATGCACTTGAGGCGTATTTCTTAAACCCGAAGCTGATGTCGGCAAAGACGAATCTTCCAATTTTCTATACCTTTATCGTGATCCTCTTCTCGGAACATTTCCTAGGTGTCTGGGGGCTAATCATCGGGATTCCACTGTTCATGTTCCTACTTGATATTCTTGGTGTTACGTCTGTACCAGAGGTAGATTTACAGAAAAAAGTTACAGTTCAAGATAACAAGGAAAAGCCAATTGACTAAGATCGTCTAATCTAATTAAAATGGAAGCATCGCTCTTATGCGCATGCTTTCATTTTATTTATTTTATTGTGTAATCTTAATTTGCCTATTGAATTATAGGAAATGACGCAAATAATACAATATATTGTAAAATTTGAGAATCCAAGTGTATAATAAATATAGAAATGACAATCTTGTCCTATTAATAGAAAGGGGTATTCAATTCATGAAGAAAAAATCACTGAAGCTTTTATCGTTTGGATATGGGTACTCTACTGCTGTTTTTTTCTAGAATCATTTTTTACGGGAGAAGTGTGCCCAAAAATGAGAAAAAGGAAATACAGTAGAAACTATTAAGAGGCGAGGTAAATAATATGAAAAACACTAAAATCATTAGAAAAAATCCACAGGGAATGCCTGATCCAGTAGGAAACTACACACATATTACAAAAATCCCTAGAAATTCAGAGCTATACGTAACATCGGGTCAAATTGGATTAGATCAAAAGGGTCTAATGCCACACAGTATGAATGATCAAATCACAAATACTTTTCATAATATTAAGTTAGTATTGGACTCGGAAGGTTTAACAGCTGATAACATTATTAAAGTGAACATATGGGCAATTGAAAAAATTGATTGGGAATACCTGTATGCTGAATGGGAAAAACTATTCGGCAATGACTATCCAGCAATGACGATTGGCTATATTTCGGAGTTAGGTTTACCAGAAATTCAAATAGAAATAGAGATTTGGGCAGCAAAAGCATAGTAACACACCTCATCCAATCCATGGGAACGTATTGTTTCCGTGGATTGTTGTAGTTATCGGAGATTTACCAAACTCTAAAGAAAGATTTTAATGGAAGAACATTGTTTTCTTATGAAAAATAAGGAAAATATCTTTAGTATGTGATATATTACATATTACTAGAATGTGTATAAAATGTTTATGGGGGTCGGAAATGTTGGATCAATTACAGGTAAAGAAAACACTCAAGCGTACTTTTGTGCGTGAGGAAGCCTACACGGTTTTAAGAGATTGGATCGTAGATGGAACCCTAAAACCAGCGCAACAATTGCGCGACAAGGAATTAGCAGAATTATTAGGTGTGAGTCGTACGCCTATTAGAGAAGCATTATTACGGTTGGAGGATGAAGGATTTGTACAGACCAAGCCTAATCGTTCAACTACTGTTTCGCCTATTTATGCTCATGAAGTATTACACCTCTATTCGATTGGTTGGACGCTAGATCGATTGGCTATGGAACAGGCCTTTGAGAAAATTGGGGATGAGCATCTGCAAAGGATGGAGAAAATCAATCTTGAACTTAAAAAAGCAATAGAAGAGAGAAATCAATTAGTAGCGGTAGAGTGTGATAATGAATTCCACTCCACTTATATAGAAGTTTCTACAAATGAGGAATTGAAACGAATACTGGAAGGTATTAAGCAAAAGCTCAAACGAGTAGAATTATATTATTTTGATGAGGTAGAGGATGTTCATTTTTCTTACGAGGAACATAATCTGATTATAACTGCACTAAAACAAAGAAACTTACCTTTAGTTCTTGATGAAATAGAAAAGAATTGGAGACAAAGTTTTTCTAGAATTGAACAGCATATATTTTAATACAAGATAAAGAAGATAGATAAGCTCACAAAAGCTTTCAATCAATAATCATAGTTTATTTGGGCCATAAAAATGGAAATTCTGTAGAAAGAGAGCAAAAATTATTTAATGGACAAAATTAAGAGTTACTTAAAAGAATTTCATCCAATTGTTCATATATTAGTATTTGGAACTGTTTTAATTACTTTAACAAGCTCAATGAGTATGCCTTTTTTAGCAATTTTTCTAAGTCAGTCTGCAAATTTAGATTTTGCTACTATCGGGTTTATCATAGGTGTAGGTCCTTTAGCAGGTACTTCCTGTGGATTGATTGGAGGTGTCCTGTCAGATTTCATTGGAAGAAAGAAATTGATGATCCTCTCTTTGATAGGGTTAAGTATTGCTTTTATTGGTTTTATTTCTACCACGAATATTATTTTTTTATTGATTTTTAGTATAATCAGGGGAATTGCGCAAGCTTTCTTTGGAACGGTATCAAAGGCATTAATGGCCGATTTAACACCAGATAATAAAAGATATAAAATGTTCGCTAATCGATATTTAGCTTCTAATCTTGGTTACGCGATAGGGCCTATGTTAGGTGCCTTTTTAGGAATTGGGGGCAGTACGATAGCATTTATCTTAACATCTTCAATTTATGTCATCTATGCAGTTGTTTTATACTTTATGCTTAGAGCTATCAAGGACTCTAAGCATAACAATGGAGCTGTATCGAAAGATAACATGAATGTGGCTCTCTTATGGCATACCTTACGTAGTGATGTACCCTTAATGTTATTTATTATAGGTGGCATCTTATTAACGACTGTACATGGTCAAATGTCAGTAACACTCTCTCAATACCTACAGGCAAATATTATTGATGGAGTAAAGTTATTTGCGATATTAATGAGTGTCAACGGATTTACCGTACTTATAGTGCAAATTCCGTTAACCAGATGGTCAGAGCGTTTTACTTTAATTCAAAGAATTGCTTATGGCTGCATGCTATTTGCAGTTGGAGAAATCGGATTTGCCTTTTCTACTATTTGGATTGCCTTTATTATTTCGATGTTTGTATTTACTTTAGGTGAAATACTGGTCATTCCTGCTGAATATGCTCAAGTAGATGAGATTACACCACAGCATTTAAGAGGTACTTATTATGGAGCTCAAAGTTTAGGGGAGTTTGGCAATTTCTTGGGTCCCTGGTTCGGAGGTATCTTGTTATCTACGTATGGCGGGACAACCATGTTTTTATTTATGGCTTTCATATCTTTATTAGGGATTTACTTCTTCTATGTAGGGAAGCGAAGCTTTAACAAAAAGATGCAGGTTTAACACGTAGAAAATTACTTTATAGAAATATGAAATATGTATAAAGACTGAAAATTCGATTTACAATGTAGGAAAACTTTGAAAGGAGGAGGTCATTATGACAAACAATACTATTTTTATCCATTTTAAATACTGGGGGATAACGTTTAATTAACAAAAGTATTAGCGTTTCCTCACATTCGAAAGGGGAAAATTTGTGAATAACAATAATGTAAAAATTGTAGAAGTAAATGCAGAAAATTGGTATGAATGTTGTGTACTAGAATTATCAAAAGAACAAACAGCTTTTATAGAACCAAATGCTATTTCAATAGCGCAGTCAAAGTTTGAACCGACATTAAAACCGTATGCCATTTATTTTGAAGAAAAAATTGTAGGGTTTTTAATGTTTAATTCTGTAACAGAGGAACTTGGTGGCTATTGGGTATATAGAATTATGATTGATAAGCATTTCCAAGGGAAGGGAATTGGTAAAAAAGCTACTGAATTAATGATTTCGGAGGTAGCTAAATTACCGAATGCGAAGAAAATTGTAGTTGGTTATCACCCAGAAAATAAGGGTGCCCATCGTTTATATTCTAGTTTAGGGTTTATTGATAATGGGGATAAATTCGGTAAAGAAATGGCAGTCATCAAATATATAAATAAGTAAAAAAGTATTGCAAGAAATAGTGAGGGGAAGGGGCCTGTTTTAGGTCCTTTTTCTAGTTTGGAAAGATAGTGATCATTGAAATGCATAGCAGTGGAATATCTAATATGTTATCATTGCATAAGAACTAGTGTTCCTTAAAATGTTAGGTAAGGTGATAATATGTCAAAAATAAAAGTTGAAAAACCAAAACTTTCTCTTCATTTACCTGCTGCGAACTTTCAAGAAATACATGATATGGATGAGCCATATCTGACTAATGGCACAATTACTAATTGCACAATTGAAAGAGAAAATATAGATAAGATAGAATTTTCGCAAGTTACTTTTAAAAATGTGTTATTTAATGATGTGACATTTAGAAATATTGAGTTAACAGATGTTACTTTTGAAAATTGTGATTTATCCAATGCCGATTTTATGGGAGGGATTATACATAGAGTCGAATTTAAAGAATCAAAAATGTTAGGGATTAATCTGTCAGATGCTACTTTAGGCAATGTACTTTTTGAAAACTGTATTATGAATCTAAGTTCGTACGGTTATAGTAGTTTAAAACAAGTACAGTTTGCTAATTGTTCATTACAAAATGCTGATTACTATGAATGCAATTTTAAGAAAGTTGGATTCCAACAATGTGATATAAATGAAGTGAATTTTTCTGGAACATCTCTTAAAGGGATAGATATTAGTAGTTCAACATTTGAAAGGCTAAGTGTAACTTTAGAAGATTTAGATGGATGCGAGGTTTCTTCTGAACAAGCAATTGGTTTTGCTAGAATGTTGGGCTTAAAAGTAAAATAAGCTATTTATTTTGCGTAAAGTTTTACTCACTGTGTCTATCAACGAAAGGACTGCCTAAACAATTACGCCTTGTTCCTATTTGGTAAAAGTCCGCTTCACCTATCCGCGGGCAAGGTATGAGCTGCATCGCTTGCTAAAGCTCCTTGTTGGTTCTCATACGCTTGCTTTTTACGCGGTCTTTTACCTTTGTATCAGAAAAATAGCCTAATAGGATACTTCTAAGTGTATTGTTTTTACTTTTGGGCCAGCCCTTTAATGTCTACTAGTGTAATCTAAGTTCTTATTTTAGAATTCCTTCATTAAATTATTATTAGTCGTTGAGAAGTTTATTTTTTATTGATTGCCCCCTATTTCAGCTTCCCATTTGGCTATTTCCTTCCTTACTCGGGGTGCTACCTCAGTTCCTAACAACTCAATGGCTCTCATCACTTCTGCATGTGGCATAGAGCTTAACGGTACATACATCATAAAGCGTGTAATGCCAACATTTTTACGAAGGTGAATAATTTTCTGGGCAACAGTCTCCGGATCGCCAACATATAAAGCACCATCGAAGCTTCGAGCGGCATCGTAACTAGAGCGGTCATAATGTCTCCAGCCTCGCTCCTTGCCAAGCTTATTCATGCCTGCTTGAGTAGAAGGGAAAAAAGTTTCTGCTGCAAGTTCGGCATTATCGGCGACAAATCCGATCGAATGCGACCCAATCTTTAGCTTTGATACGTCGTGACCAGCGTGCGCTGCTGCTTGCTTATAAAGCTTAACTAGTGATTCAAACTGCATTGGATTCCCACCGATAATCGCCAGCATCAGTGGTAATCCTAACAAACCAGCTCGAATAGCAGATTGCTGGTTGCCTCCACTGCCAACCCATATTGGTAAAGGATTCTGAATGGGCCGAGGATATATGCCTAAATTATTAATGGCTGGTCGATGTCGGCCTTCCCAGGTTACTTTTTCGGACTCTCTTATTTTGAGCAGTAATTCCAAATGTTCTTCAAACAACTCATCATAGTCATTCAAATCATAGCCAAACAATGGAAAGGATTCGATAAAAGAACCCCGGCCGGCCATAATCTCTGCACGCCCATTTGAAATGCCATCCAGCATAGCAAAATCCTGAAAGACCCGTACGGGATCAGCTGAAGAAAGCACTGTCACGGCACTAGTCAGCCGAATATGTTTAGTCATGGGTGCAGCAGCAGCCAGCACAATTGCTGGGGAAGATGCTGCATAATCCTCCCTGTGATGCTCACCTACGCCAAACACATCAAGTCCCACCTGATCAGCAAGGACAATTTCTTCCACAACTTCACGCAATCGCTGTGCGTGACTAATCACTTCACCAGTCTTTACATCTGGCTTTGTTTCTACAAATGAAGTAATACCAATCTCCACGAAATATCTCTCCTTTTTTCATTAGCTTTCTCCGTAACTTGCTTTGAAAGCAAAAGTTTTCATATCTTGTTTTTTTATTTTATCTAAAACAAGTTCTTGTGATGTTCAGGCTCATTGTGTAGAAGAACCTGGCTATGATAGGACGTGGCTTATTTTATTGCAGGAGCGCGACTAGTCATTGCCCAAAATAGAAGGGCTACAGCACTAACTGAGGCACCGAGCAAGCATACGCCTTCCCAGCCAAAATGTGCGTATATTTGGGTCGAAGCAAGTGAACCGCTAGCACTGCCAATAGCATAAAACACCATGTACCCAGCGGTAAGACGACTACGCGCCTCCGTACGCAATGGAAGAATCATAGTTTGATTAGTGACGTGTACGGCCTGTACTGCTAAGTCAAGCAGAACGATACCTATAACTAATGCGAATAACGAATGCTCTGTATAACTAATGAACAACCATGAAATCAACAATAGCATTAAAGCAGTGCCAGTTGTTCTCTGACCGTGACCTTGATCAGCTAGCCTTCCTGCACGTGCAGCAGCTAATGCACCAGCTACGCCTACAAGACCAAAAGCTCCAATCGCACTGTGCGAAAGAGATAACGGCTGTGTACTAAGGGGCAATACAAGTGAAGTCCACAAAATACTGAAATCAGCAAAAATCAGTAGGGCTAAAACAGAGCGGATACGTAATATGCGCTCTTGCCTAAACAACATAAACACAGACTTCAGCAACTGGGAATACGACAGGGATTGTACCTTGCGTTCAACATTAGGCAACACCCTCAGAAACATACATACTATAACAAGCAGTAGCATAGCAGATACTAGATATACGGAACGCCAACCCGCAAGATCTGTTAGTACGCCTGCAATAGAACGCGCCAGAAGTATACCGATGACAATCCCGCTTGTTACAATGCCAACGATACGCCCGCGTTCAGCAGGAACAGCCATAGTTGCCGCGAATGCCACAAGTGTTTGAGTTACTACCGCAAGCAGTCCGACCAAAGCCATCCCTGCAAAAAGGACTGTGGTGGTAGATGAAGTTCCGACTATAACCAAAGCAATGATGGATAATGACATTTGACCAATGATCAAACGGCGCTGATTCAGTAAATCACCGAGGGGTACCAGCAGCAGTAATCCCAGACCATAAAAGATTTGTGTAATGGTAATAATAATGCCGATTGTGGCATGGTTAATCCCAAACTCACTAGAAAGTTGATCAAGCAGAGGCTGTGCGAAGTAGATATTCGCAACTGACATACCACACGCAACTGCAAACAATATGGTCACATAATGTGGCATAGGTGAACGATGGTCTGAAGCTGAGTTAAGCGACCGTAATAGCGATATTCCGGTATTAAATGTTACTTTTTCTTTAACCTCCTTCATTTTGTACACACCTTTTCTATAGATTTAATTACTAAGTGTAATACTTTACCGTTCGGTATGGTATTACGCCAAGTAAATATAACTTATAGAGACTGTCTCTGTCAATTAATTTTTGATGGAGCATGTAACGCCCGAAATAGTCATGTTTTATTAGGTTTGTGTAGCACGTGATTGACAAAAGAATTAATAAAATATAAAATTATATTATACTGTTTGGTACGCAAATGTATTCACTTACATTGGTGCCATTGAACGAATGAGAAATAAATAAGCGTAACGTGAGGTATTGAGGATGGGACGAAACCGAGAATTTGACGAAGAACAAGCACTAGATGCAGCGATGCAACTATTTTGGGAGAAGGGATATGAGGCCACCTCATTAAGCGATTTAACGTCCAGAATGGGTATTCAACGCCCCAGTATATACTCAGCTTTTGGAGGCAAAAAAGAATTGTTTGAAGCGGCGCTACGTAAATATACGATGGCCCGTGCATCTGAAATACGAACAAAACTCCAAAACAATCCATCTGTAAAACAGGCATTTCGTACTTTTTTTGAAGACTTGGTTGATGAGGAATACACAGAAGGTTTCAGTCGAGGATGTTTTTCCATCAATACAATGGTCGAACTTGCACCTCATGATGAGAAGTTTGAAATTCTTACTCGGGAGCATCAAATGTACTTATCAGTTATATTTCAAGAGGCAATTGAGCGTGGTATGCAATCGGGGGAACTTGAGCAAGGGACAAATGCAAAGGCTTTATCTCAGGCTTTACTCGTATCATTAATAGGTCTAACTGTAATAATGAAATCTCGTCCTGAGCGTTCATTTGTTGATAATTCTGTGGAAGTGATGCTTGCATTGCTCAAGTAAATAACAGGAATCTGCTCGATTTCCACGGGTAAGCCGTAGGCGTCTTGCAGATTCTTTAATTTAGAACATTAATTTATGTAATGAGCAGACTCATTAGAATTTGTTCACCTATTTGACCCGTTTTTCGTATTCCTGTATCAACAAATCCAACTTTTTTATATAAATTTTGAGCAGGAATGTTTTTTTTATTTACAACTAGAACGACTTCGTTATATTTAGGAAAAAAATCCTTAATGAAATGTGATAAAGCGAGCATGCCTTCCTTCGCAAACCCCATACCTTGATGTTTGTGATCTACAGTTAATGCTGTTAAAAGGAGTGCTTTTGGGTTGCTAGAGTAGTCTTTCACTCTCTCTGTAGCATGTAAAAGAAAAAAACCTACTGCTTGTTCATCATGAGTTATGACAATACGATATTGCCCATCCGTTGTATTAAGAATTTCTTTTGGGAGTGCAGAAAATTGAATTTGCTGTTGAGGAAGATCAAAGTTCTCTAAATCATGTAGAAATTTTTCAGCAAAGTGCTGTAATTTAACCGAACTGCTACGATTCATGTACATCCCGCCTTTTAGATTTTTCTACGCTTATCATATCATAAAACAGAACGTTTGTACTCTTTTTGCTTTAGGGTAATTTCTGATGAGATAAGGGTCGATGGGTCGTACCTATTACATAACGATATAAAATTATCCCCCTTCGACACAATACACTGTGAAAGGGGGATAACGTTTTTTCGCTTTTCATGAATTTAATATAGAAGGAATTTCTTTCGCTTTTTCTTTATATACAAGAAAATAAGGAATGCTGTGATGCCTTCAGAGACTGGGAATGTCCACCAAATAGCTTGCGCGCCGAATAATTTTGGCAATAATACAAGAGATGGGATAAATAAAATAATACTGCGCAGTAACATAATAGCAGTGGCGAGACGAATTTTTTCAATGGATTGGAAGAATTCCGCAAACACCATATTTATGCCGAGAAATACATATCCAATTGCAAAATGGGCAAAGCCTTGTACGGCCATATTGCGAATTTCGAATGTACTGTCACCAAATAAAGCTATGAGTTGTGAAGGGAATAACGTGGCAACAACTGTCGTACTTAAACCGAAAATAAGAGCTGTCGCAATGCCAATTTTCAAAAGTACTATTAACCGCTTCATCAATCTGGCACCGTGATGGTAGCTGACTAGAGGCTGTAGTGCCATGCCGATGCCTAGGAAAACGGTTAACAGTACTGTATGAATATAGTTAACCATTGCGTAGGCAGTAACGCCATTAGCGCCTAAATAGTGTAAAAATGTTATATTGTATAAAATAATCATGATAGCCATTGAGGCTTCCACTATAAAGCTCGGTAGTCCAATCGCAAATACCTTTTTTAAATCTGACCAGTTAAAAAATTTAGATACGAATTTTAGTTCACATTGATCACGGAAGAAATGTAAACATAGCACCGACATTCCTAAAATAGTGGAAATCGCAGTAGCTAATGCACAGCCAGTTACACCGTAGCCTAAAACAAAAATAAAGAGATAGTTTAAGATTATATTTAAAATCGATGTTGTCATTAAGCCCAACATCGCAAGCTTTGGATTGCCATCATTCCGGATAAAAATACTCAATAAGTTTTCAATCGTATAAAAAACACCAAATAACAAAATAACATGTAAGTACTCTTTTACATAAGGATAGGTAGCATCGCTTGCGCCAAATATATAGGCAATGTCCTTTAAGTTAAATAAAAGAACCATAATCAATGTTACCACTACAGCAAGCATCGTCAAAAATGATAATGTGAAAAGCTGATGTGCACGTACTTTATTGCCCTCACCAAGAGAAATCGAGAACAAAGTGGCGCCACCCATACCGACCCACAGAGAAATCGATAACAAAATAGAAAAAATCGGCACTGCGATATTTACTCCTGCTAAAGCTGTCGGACCAACACCATGACTAACAAAAATACCGTCAACTAAAATATTGACCGACATCAGCAACATCCCAATCATAGCTGGAAATAAATATGATAAAAACAACGGCTTCAGAGGTCTTGTTTCAATAGGGTTAATTGTTGTCATGATTGTGTACCTCCTTTACCATCACTTTTTCACCTTGTTCATCTAGTTCACCATTGAAAACGAATCCGAATTTTTTATATAGCTGAATGGCAACTTTATTATCGTCATAGACACTTAAATATAATTTTTGGCAATGATATTTCCTTGTTAAAAAGTGAATAAGTTGCTGTAGAAAATACTTACCCAATCCTTTATGTTGATAACGTTCATCGATAAGGTAGCGGTCTAACCAAACACGCTCCGTCTCATCCTCGTGTTGAAAAACGCCATACATTGCAAATCCAACCGCAACGTTTTCCTTATACAGACCAACAGGTATAAAACGTTGATCGTTTTCAGCCTCGTTCAAGCATTGTATTGTCGTTTCAATAAAATTCTGCTGATAGTCAGCGATGCGTAAGGCTAAAATTTCTTCTTTGTTTAAAGTAGAGATGTCACGAATTTCCGTGAACATAATGTCAAAACCTTTCTATTTATATTGTGATTAGCTACAATTTAAGGTATATAGTAACTATATAGTCAAGGGAGGAAACTTAAAATGCTCAATAAAAATATAAAGTTTTTTACAACAGGGGAATTTGCTAAGCTATGTAAAGTTAATAAACAAACGTTGATTTACTACGATCAAATAGGGTTATTATCACCAATCATGAAAGACAATAAAGACTATCGCTATTATTCCATTGCACAATATGATTTCTTTAGTGTCATCGAATTATTAAAGGCACTCGGTATGTCGTTAAAGGAAATTCAGCAATATATGGCAGATAAATCACCCGAGAATTTCTTAGAATTGATGCGTCAGCAAAAGGAGATAGTTACAAAAAAACGCCGAGAGCTTGAAATGATTGAAACAATTATTGATGTAAAAATTGAGTCCACAGCGGAAGCCTTATATCTTGATTTTGATAGCATTTCAATTGAACATTTCCCTGAGGAAACATTGTATTTGAGTAAAAATATTGAAGACTCCACAGAGGAACAGTTTGTCAAGGCAGTCTCTGATTTTATCGATGAGTTAGATCGTTCACAATTAGATACAGGCTATCCGATTGGCGGTATTACTAAAAGAGAGCAAGTATTAGCCGGTAACTATGATAATTATTGTTTTCTATATATGGAGCAACCACAACCGCGGGAGGGTCACCCATACTTTAAAGCCATTGAAGGAGAATTTATTATTGGCTACCATGTGGGACCATCCACTACACTTGGGGAAACATACGAACGTTTATTTAATGTCATGCAAGACAAGGGTTACATGCTAGGGCAGTACGTTTATGAGGAATATATTTACGACGCAGTTATTAAAAATCGTGAAGAGGAGTATGTGACGAAAATAATGATGGAACTTGTAAAAGATATAAAACCATAGGGAAGACTATAGGATAAATGTGTTAGAAAAAGATCGTTACTAATTTAAAGTTTTTGCATTATTAGCTATAATAGTTGTTACATTACATGGGGAGGAGAATATAAATGAATAAGGTAGATGAAACACGCGATCTTATTATTCAAACTTCCTTAGCCTTATTTAATAAAAAGGGTTATAGTCAAACTTCTATACAAGATATTATGACTGCCACTGGACTTCCTAAAGGTGCTATATATAGAAGATTTGAAAACAAGAACGATATTGCAATTGCTTCATTTGAATATGCGGGTAGCCTTATTTGGCAGTATTATTTTGAAGCCACGAAATTTTTAGTTACTGCGACCGATAAATTAATAGCGATGTTTCATATCTACCAAGATGCTGTTAATAACCCACCAATCGAAGGGGGTTGCCCTCTCCTTAATACGGCTATCGAATCAGATTTTGGTTTTCCAGAGCTTCGTGAGAAAGCCTCAGAAGCTTACAATCGAACTGTGTCTTTTATACAAGGCATAATTGATGAGGGAATTCACACTAAGGAATTTCGGCAAGAGATGGATTCGTATTCTTTAGCATCCTTTTTGTTTTCGACTATTGAGGGAGCGGTGATGGCAAGCCGATTATCTTTAAATAATGAACATATGCACCATAGTGTTGAACAAGTGAAAATACTATTACAGCATTATACAAAAAAGAACCAGAGTTAAATTTTTGGTTCTTTTTTGTATAGAAATATGTGGAGTTATCCTTTATAATGCTAGTTAAGGACCGAACCGTCCGGTCCGATTTTGTGTAAGGGGTGAAATTTTCATTCTTTATAATTAATGAAGCAAAAGGAGAGGTTAATATGAAGGTCGTCATTATGCTTTACGATGGAATCACAGCGTTAGATGCAATTGGTCCGTATGAAGTATTCGCAACTGTAGAGGGCATGCAAGTAGAGTTTGTTGCTAAAAATAAAGGTTTAATAACATTAGATTCTAAAATGGGATACTTACATGCAGATTTAAGTTTTTCTGAAGTATCATCAGCCGATATTCTGGTTGTTCCTGGTTGTCGTCCACCTAATTTTAAAGTGCCAATGAATGACGAAGAAACATTGCAATGGATTCAGCAAATTCATGAAACGACTAAGTGGACGACTTCCGTGTGTAATGGTTCTCTAATTCTGAGTGCTGCAGGTTTGCTAAAAGGAGCGAAGGCAACCAGTCATTGGGGCTCCTTCGATATTCTAAGCTCTCTTGGTACCATGCCAACTGAAGAAAGGGTAGTTCGCCAAGGTAAAATCGTTACGGCAGCTGGTGTTTCTTCTGGTATCGACATGGCTCTTCAGCTAGTAGCGTGGGAATGTGGAGAAGATATTAGTAAATCAGTCCAACTGTTATTAGAATACGATCCTATGCCTCCGTTTGATGTGGGTTCGCCAAAGAAAGCACCGGCTCCTATGGTAGAGCAATTAAAAGTGATGCTGAAAGAACTTGCGAAACAAGAGCCGCATTTATAGCGCATTCAAGGGCAAGAAACTCCTGCTGGCATGAATGAAAGCATTGTCATGGAAAGACGTAGAGGATTATTCTGGATGATAGGTCATTGTCATGAAGGTTGGGATAATGTTTCGATGGATACTTAGAATCATAAAAGGCTAAGGATTCTTTCCTTAGCCTGCTTTTTTCAATAAATAGATGGAGAGACGGATAGAATTTTCAAATCCTTCTACTTTAGATAATTCGGCATACTAACCTTGTCAATCAGAAGGAGTCCATCGTATTGATCGCGTGGCACAAGGCTTTCCTGCATAATTCCCCAACTATAAGATAGACGCGGTTCAAACATCCACGAATTTCCACGTTCATTTTGACGGTTTCGTAAATCTATGAATGTGTAAGGCTTATGTGTCGTTGAAAGAATATCTTCAACTGATCCTTTTACTGGTGGCAAGACCTCCATAGGTTCACGCATATTGTTTGCCGTTTCTCCACCAGCCATATAAAGACCAAGCACATAGCTATATTTTTTATAGATATCGGGTAGGCGTTCACCCATTAATTTTACCGGATAAGGAGAACCCATGACCTCAGATTGGGCTTTGCGAATATGATCATTATGAGCCCAAACAATAAATTTTTCTGCCGGGTAAATTTCTGTTGATAACCAAAGCAAGTTTTCGAGCATTGCTTGATCACGCCATTCCATTGTTTTCAAAAACGGCTCAGGGTTATTTTTTTCGATTTCAATATTTGATTGAATTGTAAGTTCCACATATTCATTTGCTAAACGGATACGATCTGTTAACGTTCTCTCCATAAGTTTTACAATGTGAGGTTCATTCGGATAAGCTGATTTTAATTCTGCCTCCTTAAGCTTCACTTGTGATTTTACCTGTGTGTAGATATCAATGATACTAGGCTTTGCTTTTTGGTAGCCTTGTAAATCCTTACTTGAACTCCACTGCGCTAATTGCTCCTCTACGTTACTGAACTGTTTAGCTAAGTCACTGTTTTTTAACCAGTCGCCGTTTGTAAATGCTCCTTGTTGCTGAATATCAAATCCTGCTAACACTAGTGGTTTATCTGTTTGTTGAGTCTTTTTCGCATAGTCAAACAACGGTAGTGTTTCCTTTGTCCACCACACGCCAAAAATAGCATCCTTCATCGTTTGTTGTGCGGCTTGCTTGTCAATTTGTCCTTGGGCATTCATGACATTGCCCATACCGCTTTCAAATGCAAGAACGTTGTAGTCCATTTCTTGATGTAAAAATTGAATGATGCGGGTTTTGGCAAGGTTAAATTCAGCCACTCCATGCGAGCTCTCACCTAAAAAGACAATGCGTTTATCATGTAATAATGGCTTTAACATCGCTAAATCATCAAAATTACTAGATGGAATGTGCTGCTTTTCTAGTTTTTCTGGTTGAATGGACGTTAAACTATAGGCATGGTCATTGGTCCAACTTTTCCATTCTTGTAGTGTTTCATTTGATGTGCGAGCTTGCTTAACATCTACATTATTATTTTCCACTGCCGTGTGCTCTGTAAGGGCAGGGACAGCAGCTGAGGCATTGGCAACATTGCTGAAGCTTAGTAAACTAGTAATGGCTACGCTTAGTGAAAGCAAAACTATTTTTTTCTTGTTGTTTTGCTGATACGGCTTAATCAAAATTCATCGGCCCCTTTCTTAGATGAGTCCCATTATAATGAATTAAGGTTAAAAATTTGGTGGAACTTGTTTAAATTTAGTTTAAATTCCTGATATTTCTTAGGGGCGGTGTATATTTAAAATATGGAGCGGACAAAAAACACCTCGAGATGGGTACATGAAAAATCAGTACGCATTTTGGAAGGTGTGTTTTTGTCTTACTTGTAATGATATGTGCCTACTCGTGGATTGTTACGTTGAATTTGATTAAACCATGCTTGATCTTTTTTCTCTTGATTTAACGTACTAACGATGGATGATGAACAATTAACACAGATTTTTGCTTGAGTTATATTCCCACATCGCTCACATGGCGCGCCGAGATTCGGGAATATTGACTTTTTTAATTTACCTGCTTTTACCCACTTATAAATCAACTCGGATGAAACACCTGTTAATGCAACAACTTCATCATTTGATAAAATGCGATTATTTTTTCTTAGTAAGAAATGATGTAATTCGGAAAAAACATCTTCTTCTCTCGCATCTATTTTTTTGCCAAATAGCTGCATGCTACTTCACTCCTCCATTACTTCATTTGAGGATTTCTCCTATACTTTCATTCATGCTGATGGAATGCTCATCATATTTATAATTTTCCCAACGATTACGCGCTAGCTTGCGATACTTGTTGGATATACTACGGTCAGAAATTAAGCGAGAGAATCCTTTTTTGGCTTCGGCAATATCACCGAGACGTAAGCTCAGTTCTGCATGTAAGAATTGGATACGTTCCTCGCCCTCTTGGTTGGAAGCAAAGGACTTACTGTAAAAGTCTCTAGCTGCAAAGAGATAGCGCATTTCTGATTCCTGTTCGCTTTTTAAGCGGTAAAGCCATGCTATTTTTAGCGCGAAATTGGCCATTAAAAGGGGCTCTTCCATAGATGCCCTCGATACGAGGTATGCTAATTTGTAGCTTACAATCGCGTCATCAATTGTCCGTTCCTGACAAATATTCATTGGTTTTTGCAGTTCTTTAATATACAATTCATCAATTAGCAGCATGAACGGACCATAAGTTCTCGTCATAGATTTGTGGTACGCATATCCACAATGTGGACAAACAGCTACTTCGTAAAACAGCGGATTTAAATCTTCATAAATGGGCATGAAGTCTGTTCGTTCCTCCATTACTTTATAGCGGTTTGGACGTACCTTATATGTAGTAAAATGTTTTTTGCAAAATTTGCAATCCACATTACTTTCATAGTAGTAAATGTTAAAAGCCATATGATTCAACTCCTTTACTGCGAATGCATAGTTATTTCTTTTGTTCTATTTATAGAATGTATATGTTCGTTCAATAGATTTAATTAATTTACTCTTATATTAACAATTCTATGTTTATTGGTATACTCCTTTAGAATTATTTACACAATATTTGTTCATATTTATGTTATTTTTATGTAAGTTTGAAGTTTCGTAAAATCTACTGGTAATAGCATTTATCGGTGTGTTTGACATAAAGTTAAATGGATTGTCAAATTACAATTCATAGTTGACTTGAAAAACTTTTTTTTGGTGGATAGTGCTGGCTGTTTTATGACTTTTTTTATTGCTGGTTGTAGGTTAAATTAACTATTGTAGGTTTTACAAAAAAATTCCTGTCATTGATACTAATTAGATAATATCAATGCAATTAGTATAAAAACGGGCAAGTTGTTTTTCTTTATAATTTAAAAGTACAATATAGTAATAATTGCTAAATAGGATCAAGCAATCAATGAAGGAGCTAATATGAACTGTAAAATTATATTCTTTGATGTTGATGGAACGCTCATTAATTATGAGGATGGAAGTATCGTGAAAAGTACTAAGACAGCTCTACAGTTATTAAAAAACAAAGGGGTTCGACTAGTAGCTGCTACGGGCAGACCGCTATCCATGTGTCAGGAATTAATAGCCTTAGGCATCGATACGTTTATTACAGCTAACGGTGCATATGTTAAGCACCAAGATCAAGTAATTCATAAAATTCCTCTTGCGAAAAAGATTGTGCAAACAGTAAAAGATTTTGCACATGAAAATAAGCAAAGTCTTACATTTTTTACAGAACAATTATCGATGAACGGTGTACATAACCCAACAACTTTAAATGCAATGAAAGAAACACTATCTTTAATTGATTATCCAACGATTAATGAAGATATTGTGAATCAAGAGGTCTACTTAATGTGTTTATATGTGGATGAACTGATGGAGAAACAGTACACGCTACAATTTCCTAATTTAAAATTTGACAGGTGGCATCCAAATATCGTCAATGTTTTGCAAGAGGATGTGTCAAAATCAATTGCTGTTAAAGCTGTGTTAAATTACTTCCAGTTAAATTCTCATGAAGCCATTGCTTTTGGTGATGGGGACAATGATATGGATATGTTAGAACTAGTTGGATATGGTATTGCGATGGCAAATGGCAGTGAAGCATTAAAAAATAGTGCCGACTTTGTAACGAAGAAATCCACTGAGGGTGGCATTGATTATGCACTGCGTAAACTGCAATTAATCTAAATTCATCAAGATTATAGAGAGCCCCCTTGAAGAAGAGGGCTCTCATGCATAACAACTGAAGTCAATTTGCTCATCTTAAAGGCGATATTCGCCATTTGCACTTAGCACCATGCTAAGGCAGATTGCTGGGACTACATAGGGAGTTTCCGAATTCGATAAAAATACATGAGTAATAAAGCAGGATTTTACACGCCTACCAATGTAAATTCAACGTTAGTCCGCAACAATCGCTTTCAGTAAAAAGTACTCGAAGATTATCAGGTGTATATTTAGTGTCGAATTTAATGGTGATACCTGTTGATGCAATTAATTTATCGACTTCTGTTTTATTTGAAAGTTGCGCGGCGTTCATAAGATTATGAGCAAATTGCTGTGACTCATTAATTTTATCCGTAAGTAATTGGGCTTGACGTATAATAGTCTGAACCCGTTTTGCAGATGCCACCAACTTATGTGTATCCACAGGGGGAAAGGGGCTGTTGTTGGCCGGATTTGTCGGCATTGCTAGATGTCTAGGAAATGGACTAGGCGTAGGATAATTGGGCATTACCCATGAGGGATAATGATTGGCATAGACAAAATACGGATAAGGATTGTAATACAACGGAATTCCTCCTATCCAATAGCTGATACCCTATCTTATGAAAGATAATGACGTTAGGTGTTAAAGGGAGTAGTTCTTCTACAACCAATCATGAAATGACTAATTAATTGATATATCCAGTCCATTAGCCTGAAGAGTAGATGAGGTTTCTCGTAATTGAACAGTACTTTATGAATAGGGAGCCCTAAATGGACTTTAGAAGTATCCTTTCAGATGTCTTACCCAAGAACATGTAAGACATCTTCTATTTTTTTGCTGTGGGAAAGTACGCCGTAATTCATCCACGTTAAAAAATCCACTTCATAGACGCAATGATTTTTAACCGCTGAAAGGGCAAGCCATATAGGTGAGGTTAAAATATTTCGTTCCTCTCCTTCAAAAGTAGAATGCTGTTTATCAAATGTTATGAATAGATGATAGGCATCAAGTTTACTAAGTTGATCGTTCGTCAATGCGCATCTTCTTGTGTGGTGGGGCATATTCCAGACAAGCGGATGGGGCATCAAACCTAAATCTCGATATAAAATGGGCCCTGTGTAGCCGCATTCTGGGCCAGCATAAAGACTAATATCATTTGCTGAAATACGAAGAAAGGCAACGGTTTGTCCATAAACAGATTTACTTAAGATTGTTCTGGCATCGTGGACAGTGTGCTCATATTGCCTAATGACATCTTTCATGATGGCGGTTCGGCCTGTTAGGTCTGCAATTTTATAGAGTGTTGAACGCCAGTCCTCACCAGGATGCGAGAAATGACAAATGGGCGCTAACTGATTTAAATGGTGGCAAGTGTCCCAGCGCTCTATACCAGCATTTAACATAATTAAATTTGGCTTATATTGTAAAATTTGCTCCATGTGACCATCGGCTACATCAATATCCGGCACTTCTTGTAAGCCCAAGTATTCTTGTTTCCCCCATTTTGCATGGCTAAATTGGGCAATGGGTGTAATGCCTAATGCAACTAAAAAATCTTCTAAAAAAGGAGCAAAAATGCGAATGCTGTTGCTGTGACTTTTACGGTATTGTCCCGGAGAGACACCGACATGTTCTTTAAAGCGACGGTTAAAATAATATTCATTATTAAATCCAACAGTTTGACTGATCTCAAATATCCGATCATTAGTTGTGCTAAGTAATTGTTTTGCACGGTCAATACGAATATTGTTTAAATAGTGAAGAGGGATGTGGCCAGTGATTTCTTTAAAGAGACGAGAATAATTCCACCGAGGAACACCTGCAATATGTGATAATTGTTCGACAGTCCAATCCTTTTCATAGTGTTCGTGGATATAGTCAATGGAATGTTCAACAGATTGGCGGTCATTTTTTTGGTGCAATTTAGGGAGATTCTGTTGAAGAATAAATAGCATAAATTCTTGAAATCGAACATGCTGCTCAAATATCGAAAGTTCATCATTCATTAAGCGGTTGCGATAAATAATCTCTAGTTGATTGTTACATTGTGAAACGGGAAGGCAACGTAGTTCACCTATAATTGAAAAGATTTCATGCACTTTAGGTTGCTTTGAATCACCCAAACTTATAGTTGTAAACGACAATTGATAGAAACTAAAACACTCACTTTCAATGCTAATTTCAGTCATGTTATCTGGAGAAATAATAACGCATTTACCTTCAGCAAGTTTAATAGTTTCCCCAGCTACTACTAGTTTTCCATGGCCATTATTAATGATGAATAATGTATAGTCATTGTTATTATTTGTCTGCCATTGCCTTTCTGAGAATTGAGCAAAATACAATATTTCTTGTAATACGTACATAAACGGTTGCTTTCCCATTGCATCCTTCATCCTTTCCATATTTTTTTTGAAAACAACAGAAAGAAAGCCCTTAGAGAGCTTTCCATTTTTCAAGACGATTCAGTTATTTAACAAACCATTTTTCAAGATCATCATATTTTAATAAGTTTGCTGTAATAGCTCCTGTTTGCCAATATGTTCTACTTGCGATATACACATGACCATTTTTTACTGCGGGTACCGATTTCCATAGCGTGCTATCAAGCCATTGAACAGCCTCTTGATTTTCCTTCGATTCCCATGTTCCATCAGAAGGGAAGATGATAATATGGTCCGCATCCAAATTGGGAATAGCCTCTTCAGATAAAACTTCTTGGAATTCCTTCATATCACGCACTAAAGGATGTGGTGTTAAACCTGCTTCTTTGTAAACATTCCCTATGAATCGATTTTCGATGCCAAGTAAAGCTAAAGTTTTATCTGCAACGTTTAAACGTAAAACGGCTACTGTATCGTCACCGACAGAGGCATCTAATTCAGTTTTTAATAAAGTCACTCGCTCTTCATACTGTTTAACAACCTCATCCGCTTTTTCTGATACGTTTAAAACATCTGCAATTGTTTTTACAATTTCTCGAGGATTTTGGAGAATTTCTTCTTTTAATCGATAAGTTGGTGCAATTTTTGAGTACTTTTCATATTTCTCTGAATCGACTGCTCCGTCCACAATGATTAAATCTGGCTTTGCTTCCAATAGAGCCTCTATACTTCCTGTCACATCGAACTTAGGTACATCTAAATTTAAATACTCTTGTATACCCCATATTGGATGATACCACTGGATGACTGGCTTTATATCAAGAGCGCTTAAATAATCTTCTAAGTAGACGGCTGCGACTCTCTGTGGATGGGCAGGGATTTCGACTTTACCAAACTCATCCTCTACAATTCTAGTCTCTGCTGCTGATGTGTTTTCTTGCGATTCAACTTTTTGTTCGTTAGAACTACATGCTCCTAAAATGAACGTCAGCAACAATAAAAGTGCTAACGAAAAAAATGGCCCTCTACGCATAGCTATTCACTCCTATAGTTTTCGTACAGATACACTGTGAAAACATTTTTAATTTAGAATGATAATCATTCTCGTTTGATTCAAATAAATTATAGGATACATTAATTAAACAAACAATACACATTCTCTAGATGTTTCTTATACAAACTTGAGAGAGTTTTATGGTAAAGAAGTGGGAGACACAAAAAATAGTAAGTGTCGCTTTGAGTATTTTAAATTTGGAACAGTTGATAAAGATAAAGGGGATTTACGTGTAGAAATAGAATTAAGTAAAGAGACTGTAGAAAAGGGGATTACGACATGAACCGTTTAAATTTAATAACGTTAGGTGTTAAAGATATGGTAGAGTCACTAACATTTTATCGTGATGGACTTGGGTTTGAAGTATTTGTATATGGAGATGAATCAAGCCCAGATGTAATTTTCTTTAATAATGCAGGCACAAAAATTTCACTGTTTCAAATTGACCGCTTGGTAAAAGATATTAACGAAGAAAACACACCGCAGTTAGGTCATGGCTTTGCAGGAATTACCCTTGCTTATAACGGGAAATCTAAAGAAGAAGTTGATGAAGTATTTTTATTAGCTGAAAGGGCTGGTGCAAAAATCATCAAGAAGCCGGAAACAGTATTTTGGGGTGGATATAGTGGTTATTTCCAAGACCCTAACGGCTATTATTGGGAAGTTGCATATGGCGATAGCTGGGAATTTGATGAAAATGATATGTTAATTATTAGCGAGAATTAGAATATTTCGGCGTGTATTGAAAAATATTTTTCAATACACGCCATTTTTAAAATTCTTGGATATATAGAATTATGATTTGAGTTAGCGTTTTTGTAAATGTATAATACAAAATATGGATTTTCGAGGATACACTTATTTCTATTAAGCCGAAGTCATATATTTGGAGGATATAAATTGTTTCGTATATTGTACATAGAAGATGAAAAAGAAATAGGTCAGTGGGTGACAAGAGATTTAACAGAAAGAGGCTACGAGGTAACTTGGCTAGAATCGGGAGAAGAGCTCGAGAAATACATTGTAGCCGCAGATATAGTTGTATTGGATGTTATGCTGCCCGGATTAGACGGATTTTCTATTGGCAAGAGAATAAAAAAGGAAAATAAGGAATTGCCGATTTTAATGCTGTCAGCACGTACAGCAGTAGAGGATAAAATAGAGGGCCTGAATTTTGCAGATGATTATTTAACAAAGCCATTTCATCCAGACGAGCTTGTCGCACGTCTTGAGGTATTGCTGAGGAGATATCAAAAGAATGATGATGTACTAGAACTTCAGCATCTAAAAATTCATACGAAAGAGATGCGTGTTATCAACCGACAAACTAATGACGAGATTCAATTAACAGGTAAACAGTTTTACTTACTGCAATTTTTTATACGTCATTTAAATCAAATATTAACGAAAGAACAGCTCTATGAAGGCGTTTGGGGTGAAAGCTACATAGAAGGTGATAAAACATTAATGGTCCATATTCGATACTTAAGAGAAAAAATAGAAATAAATCCCGCTAAGCCAATGATTATTGAAACGATACGTGGAATTGGCTACAGGGTGAAATTATGAAATTTTTGCGACCATTTTTTTTTCTGCGATCATTATTAGCTAAATACATGTTGATTATCCTGATTGCCATGTCAATTACTCAGGTGGCTTACTTTGTTATTGCCCTTTTTGCGTTAGAAATCACTAAAACCGGGCAGGATGAAAGTTTAAATGAAGTTAACCAAGAAAGCAATGTTGAGGAAAGATGGCACGATGAAGCGAAGCACATACAAAATTTTACGGATGAAACAATTACGCAACATTTTGAAAGTTGGAAGCAGCGATATCCGAAAGCAGCAATGTTTTGGATAAGCGAGGATGGCACACTACGCTCAAAAGTAAATGTACAGGAGCAGCTACCATCAACATGGACACCTTCCTTTACAACAAAATTTATTAAAGAGCGTTATGGAGGAAATCCCTTTACGGTTATTGCCTTTGTAGGGGAGGATGAAACAAATGGTTTTATTGTTTTAGAAATTCCTAGAGATGTATTTAATCCACCACTGAGGAATATTTATGAACAATATGGTTCCTTGGTATTTTTGGGTGTTATTGTCATTGTCTTATTTTTTATTTGCATATCCTTTTTGTTCTTTAGAGGGATTCGAAAACGCTTATTAAAACTACAGGATGCAATGGAAATTCGGGATGTAGATGGACTACCTATTGAGATACATGTGAAAAAGAAAGATGAAATCGGACAGCTCGAACAAACTTTTAATCACATGGTGGTCGAACTGAGGGAGAGTAAACATCGCGAGAGGAAGGAAGAACAGCTACGGCGGCAACTAATCGCTAACCTGTCCCATGATTTACGCACGCCTTTAACAAAAATACGTGCGCAAGCTTACTCCATCAGTAAAGAGAATTTATCAGAAGAAGGCAAACAAGCGATTCAGGCAATGGAAACTTCCATTGTGAATATTGACGGACTAATTGAAAATTTAATGTCTTATACACTGCTTATGGCTAGTACATATATTTTTGAACCAAAGGAAATTAATGTGGTGCGATTTGCACGAGAACAAATGACTACATGGTATCCCGTTTTCGAAAAGGAAGGCTTTGACATTGATATTGAACTACAAGCATTTGACGACAATATGTGGCTGATCGACCCGCTTTGGTTAGGTCGCGTATTTGATAATATTTTTCAAAATGTACTACGACATGCGAATAGTGGGAAATATCTTGGCGTGAAAACAGAATCAACAGCACACTATGATGCATTTATCATTAAGGATTACGGGAAAGGCATGAAAAATGAATCAAATGCAAAAGGTGCCGGCATTGGTTTATCCATTGTGGACCTCATGGTGAAAGGCATGGAACTAGAGTGGGATATTACGTCAAGTGAATCTGGCACCATCATTAAAATAAAAAAACAAAAAGATTTGTCCAAATAACTGGGCAAATCTTTTTTTAAACAAATTTTAACCTTTGTCCTTACCTGCTTTTAAACTTCGTTTTTTATGCTTAATAAAGAGGTGAGGGAAATGGAATATATCGTACAAACAGAAAATCTATCGAAACGTTTTGGTAAAGAGCAAGCTGTAGCAGGTATGGATTTAAAAATACGCAAAGGTGAAATATATGGATTTTTAGGGCCGAATGGAGCAGGGAAAACAACGACGATTCGTATGCTTTTAGGATTGATGAGGCCATCATCCGGGACAATTAAAATCTTTCAGAAGGATATAACGAAAGAAAGAATTAATATTTTAGCGAAAGTCGGTTCATTGGTAGAGAATCCATCCTATTATCCACATTTAACGGCCTATGAAAATTTAGAAGCTATAAGAAAAATATTAGGTGTTCCGAAATCGCGTATCGATGAAGTATTAGAAATTGTTCGATTAAAGGATGCCGCAAATAAAAAAGTAAAAGGGTTTTCTCTCGGCATGAAACAACGTTTAGGTATTGCCGCGGCCCTTTTACATAATCCAGAACTACTAATATTAGATGAACCAACAAATGGACTTGATCCATCTGGCATTATTGAAATGCGGAATTTAATTAAACGACTGCCTTCGGAATACGGGATGACAATTATTATTTCAAGTCATTTGCTGTCAGAAATTGATCAAATGGCTACAACAGTGGGCATCGTCACAAAGGGAAAAATAATTTTCCAAGATTCGATCGAAGCCATGCGCACCTATGCACAGCCAAAGGTTTCATTCAAGGTAAGTAATAGCGAGCGAGCATGGCGTTCCCTCGTAGCGAATGGCATTAAGGCAGAATATAAAGAAGGGCAAATCTTAATGGATGAATGCTCGGATGAGAAAGTGGCAAAAATCGTGCAAATCCTTGTGCAAGATGGGGTTTCGATTTATCGAGTTGAAGAGGAAAAAAGATCTTTAGAGGATATTTTCCTTCAAATGACAACAGGAGAACAAGCGATATGATAGGAAAACTGTTGACGGCTGATTTTTTGAAGATTAAACGAAAAGGATTATGGTTTTTAACAGCTTTAGGTCCTATTGGTGTTGTTGCACTTCAGATGGTCAATTACGGGGTCAGGAAAGACTATTTGTTACAGCAAAGCGAAGATGATTGGAGCTACTATTTATTAAATGTCCATTCTTTTACACCGCTTGCCCTTGTACTAGGAATCGCAATTTTAACATCTTTTATAGCAAGCATCGAAAATGAGACAAATGCCTGGAAGCAATTAATAGCCTTACCTGTCTCTAAATTAACTGTGTATTTATCAAAATTTACGGTATTGGCAACATTGTTACTGCTGTCTTCCACGCTATTAATGGTATTTACATGTGCTTATGGCATGTTTTTAGATTTGGGTGAAAGTGTACCCTATATGGAGCTAGCTAAGTATAGTTATTATCCATACTTGGCAGCATTACCGATATTGGCATTACAGCTCTGGATTGCGAGTGTTAGTCATAACCAGGGAATTCCCATAACAGTAGGAATTTTTGGCGTGATTTTTGCATATTCTGCGTACGTTTTGCCAGATTGGATGATTTGGAAGTGGCCGTCATTAATGAATGAATGGGATGAGCCCATCATCAATGTACTGTTCGGTCTTGCTGTAGGAATTATTTTGTACATTATTGGGATGATTGATTTTGCAAGAAGGGACGTGAAATAATGCGCGCTTTACTGCAAGCTGAATGGTATAAATTACGAAAATCAAAAATGGTGCCAATTATTTTGGCGGGGCCGATAATCGGTCTTTTTATAGGATTAACTTCAAACCTTGAAGTTGATAGTCATATAAATGAGTGGTATCTCACTTTATTTTCAATGAATTTAACGTATGCCTTATTATTTTTACCGTTGATTACAGGTGTTTTCGCTAGTGTTATATGTAGATATGAACATCAATCGGGCGGTTGGAAACAACTTTTAGCATTACCCGTAACAAGAGGGAAAGTATTCGTAGCAAAATATTTATTAATTATGATGCTGGTCATGGCAATGCAACTGCTATATTTATGTTCTATCTATGCAGTGGGCATGATGAAAGGTTTTACAGATCCTTTTCCAATGGAGATTGTTTGGAAGAGTATCCTTGGCGGATGGGTGGCTACATTACCTTTAGTTGCATTGCAGTTGTGGATGTCTATACTGTTTAAGAGTTTTGCCGCACCATTTGCTGTAAACGTTATTTTTACGTTGCCTTCCATATTTGCAATAAATTCTGAACGATTTGGACCTTACTATCCATGGGCGCAACCCTTTTCAATGATGTATATAGGTGGAAATACAGAGGATGTATTCTTTGTACCTTGGGATCAATTATTAACAGTAGTAGGGGGAGGATTCATTGTATTTTTCCTTGGAGGTTATTTGTATTTCCAACGAAAAGCAGTATAACTTTTTCATATTGTAGAGGAGATTAAAATGCTATTTTCTAAAAAGAGTTTTATAGTTACAGCTATTTTTCTATCAGTTTTTTTAGCGGGATGTGATAACGGTGAAGCAATTAAGGATGCTTCACAATATGCTACGGCAATTGAAGATATTGATATTCCGGATGATGTAAAAGTAATTGGATTTGGTGAAGCAACCCATGGAAACATTGAATTTCAGACATTAAAGAAGGATGTATTACAAGCATTAATGGACAATGAAAATGTCCGTGTCTTTGTTTTAGAAGGCGATTTTGGTGGTGCACAGCAAATCAATCAGTTTATTTTGAATGGTATTGGAACAGCGGAAGAGGCTGTGAGAGCTCTTGATTATCGTATATATGAAACGCAACAAATGATTGAATTTGTTCAGTGGATGCACGACTATAACAAGACGGCAGACGAACAGGATAAAGTATATTTTTACGGTAATGATATGCAACGTTATGACTACAGTAAGCAAGGCATTTTACAGTATTATGAAGTGGTTAACAACGATATGGCAAAGCAATATGCAACACAGCTAGCTCACGTTACGAATGAGACAATGCGAGAGTTATCTAACAGTGAATTGAAGGAGCTAAATGCCATCATTGAGGCTATTATGATAGATTTACAGTCGAATAAGGCATCCTATATCAATCAATCATCTAATGATGCCTTTGTCTTTGCCTTACAATACGCACAAATCATGAAACAACGAACGCAATTGTTTTTAAATGATAGTGATTATATGGACCTGCGGGATGAATATTTAGCAAACAATTTGCAGTGGATTGTTGAATATGAAGCGAGTCGGGGTCATGATAAGGTTCTTATGTCGGCACATAACGGTCACATCGAGAAAACATCCGCATCAATGGCAGGTTACAAATCAATGGGACAGTACTTAAATGAGCTATACGAAAAGGCGTATTTTGCCATTGGTACTGACTTTGTTAACAATACGTTTCAGGCACAAAACGCAGGATCAGGTAAGCGTAAAAACTATACAGTAGAGCATCATAATGAATTAGTGGACGCATTTAGTGAGGTAAAGGACAATATTTTCTATGTAGACTTTGAAAAAGCTAGTGAATCGGCTGCATTATCGGATATTTTTAGGAAAGAACAAAGAATGGGCAATATAGGTGATGATTTCCGCCCTTGGTATAAGTTGTCGAAGATGCTGTATACAATTAAAATGACACCATCAGAAGCCTACGATGGCATTATTCTTGTCAAAGAAGCAACAGCAACAACAGTGATGGAATAACAACAATAAGCACGAATTTAGCAAGCACTATCAAAAATTCTTTCACATCATCGATTATGATAATTTGTGAGGTGAGCAATATGGAGTATAGTCGTGCAACACAAAGGACCATTGCCTATATTGAGGAGCATTTATCGGAGGAAATTCAGTTAGTGAGCCTTCCGAAAATTGTTGGCTATTCGAGGTTTCACTTAAGCCGTATTTTTAAACTCGAAACGGGCTTAACAATTGGCGAGTATATTCGAGTACGCCGATTAGCTACGGCTGCCTCCTATTTGTTGTACTCAGATGAATCCATTTTAACGATCGCATTTGAGCTCCAGTTTCAATCGCAGGAAGCATTCACAAGAGCTTTCAAAGATGTGTATAAGTTGCCACCGGGGAAATACCGCAAATTAATGCAATCATTAAGTATGATGGAGGAGGAACAAGCGATGAACGCACAACAACCAATTAAAGGTTGGCTATTAAGTGGAGCGAACCCTGAGCTATATGGATTTCAAGTGGATGAAGCGGTATTTCACGCAGGAACTAAATCAGGTGTTTTGTATGCTAAGGAAGTTACGAATAATAGAGAGCACTTTGCGACGATGATGCAAGGCTTTCAAGCACATGCGTACGAAGGAAAGCGACTAAAAATGTCGTGTTATTTAAAGACTGCACAAGTAACAAAATGCGGAGCATGGCTTCGTATTGATAACGGCACTGGAGATACCATTCAATTTGATAATATGGATAATCGGTCCATTCAAGGGACAACGGAGTGGAATCATTATTCCATCGTTTTAGATGTACCAGAAGAAAGTGCATCCATTTACTTCGGTGTACTGTTAATTGGTGCGGGAAAGGTATGGGCGGATGGCTTTCGATTTGAGGAAGTGGATAATAAAGTCCCAACGACAAATATGCTTACGCAAGAACAACTACCAAAACAACCTTTTAATCTAGACTTTAGCGAATAAGGTGTGGAAAAGGTTATCTTTGGAATTTCTTTTGTGGTGAAGTATTGATTACCTCTAATTTGTAAAAGATAACAACAGAGGAGGTGTGATACGATGGCACAACAGATTTTATGTGAAGTCAATAACTGCACGTATTGGGACTCTGGAAACAAATGTACCGCAGAAGCTATTTATGTAGTTAGTCAAAAAGGTCAACAGGCTTCCAATAGTGAGGATACAGATTGTAAAACATTTAAACCTGAAACGCATTAAATGGATGAGGGTAATCATTAATATGTTTACCCTCGAACTGTAGATAAACTCAAAAAATTGAGTTTGTTTACAGTTTTTTCTTTTATATAGGAACCCCGTGATTTCTGCTACAGCGGACGCTTTTCGTGGCATGGCTTCAGTTTCTACGTCGCTATGCTTGTGCGGGGCTTTTTAGCTCAGGCTATTCTTTGCAGGAAGCATTGCTCTGTAACGAAGGCGAATGCCGTCAGCTACACTCGCCGCCTGCGTTCCAATTGACTAGTGCACGTCTATAAATTATTGAGATGATACTGTAAAAGCCCGCTTAGCCCAACGAACCATCTGTGGGGAAGAAGAAAACCCATGGATTGAAGTTTCACTTTATCCCGCAGGAACGGTCAGTAAGATGCCCATCTCAAGAGGAGGGCTAACAATGAGTAAACGTACGAAGTACTCAACTGACCGTAAAAGCCCGATTGGTTCAACTAACAATCAGTGGCTGATTGAAGTTTCACTTTATCCCGCAGGAACGGTCAGTAAGATGCCCATCTCAAGAGGAGGGATAACAATGAGTAAACGTACGAAGTACTCAACTGACCGTAAAAGCCCGATTGGTTCAACTAACAATCAGTGACTGATTGAAGTTTCACTTTATCCCGCAGGAACGGTCAGTAAGATACCCATCTCAAGAGGAGGGCTAACAATGAGTAAACGTACGAAGTACTCAACTGACCGTAAAAGCCCGATTGGTTCAACTAACAATCAGTGACTGATTGAAGTTTCACTTTATCCCGCATGAACGGTCAGTAAGATGCCCATCTCAAGAGGAGGGCTAACAATGAGTAAACGTACGAAGTACTCAATTGAACGTAAAAGCCCGATTGGTTCAACTAACAATCAGTGACTGATTGAAGTTTCACTTTATCCCGCATGAACGGTCAGTAAGATGCCCATCTCAAGAGGAGGGATAACAATGAGTAAACGTACGAAGTACTCAACTGACCGTAAAAGCCCGATTGGTTCAACTAACAATCAGTGACTGATTGAAGTTTCACTTTCTTGATGGACATCCACTTTATCTTTCTGGAATAACAAGTAATGAGCATTTTTTACTTTTTCCTCTACATAATCTAACGAATAATTGCCAACAGAATCTGTTAAATCCCCAATTGCGCGGGATAAATTATCGACCACTGGAATTAATGTATCAAAACGCGTCAATTCTTTCCCTGCATTCATCTCATCCATGATTTCATAAGCAAGATGTTGAATTCTTCGAAGGCGCATTTTTTCTTTTTGCATCATATCCTCCTTGTACACCGTTTTATCCTGCCCTAACAGTAGTAAGACGCCCACCTCAAGTTGAATGATGAGAACGAGATAACTAGATGGGTGAACAACTGACAGTAAAGGACCGATTGGTTCAACTAACAATCAGCGAAGGATGATGAAAACTCCCACTGATTGAAGTTTCACTTTTTCCTGTCTAAACATATGCCTAACAATAGGCGTTCATGAGTCGAACATGGTTCGTAAATTCTTACTATTTACAGTGGCAAGTAAGTGGCTATTAACTAAAATAATTATTGGAGTTTGTAAGGGCGAGAGCAATTTCTTTTATGCCCATGTCAATTTTTTGTTCTTCCATATTCGAAACATTTAGTTTTAAAATCCGTTCACGGTAAAATCCATCTAAATAATTGCGTTCAATGCTATCCAAAAAAATATGCTGCTGTGTCAATTGTTGAATTAATAACTTCAAATTGACTTGCTTTGGTAAAATGATATGGCTGTGCATGCAATTATCCGTAGCTGTTTTATACATCGGTAAATGCTTATTTAGGGAATGCTGAAGAGTATTGGCACGCTGCTTATAATCCTCAGCTACGGTTAATTGATAGCGATTGAACATGCCACTTTTCAAATAAAGCTCCAAGGCCGCTTGTGAAATCATGGAGCTATCAATATCGGTAGTATTTTTATATTGCTGAAAAGTGCTAATTAATGCAGGAGGCAGCACTGCCAGTCCAATACGTAAACCTGGAAACATAATTTTAGAAAAACTTTTTAAGTAAATTACACGCTCTTCCAGATCCTCAGTAAATAATGAATCCCTTTTCGAATTTTGCTCAAAGTCAGCCAAATAATCATCTTCCACAATATAAACATCATATTTAACAGCAAGTTTAAGAATACTATCTTTTTCTTTTTTGTTATAAGAACAACCGAGTGGATTATGGAAACGAGGCATTGTATAAAAAAATTTAATAGTATTAGTACTAAAAATTTGTTCTAATTCATCTAAGTCAATGCCTTGAGCCGTTCTTTTAATACCTATTACTGGCAGTCTATAGGTTTTCAAATAATCCATGTATAAATGATAACTTGGCTGTTCTACTAGCACGGTTGTGAGCTGATTTGGAAAAGGCATGATACTGAGCAAGGATAGGGATTGCTGAACACCTGAAGTAATGAAAATATTGTCTTCATGTGTGAATATTTGATATGTTTCTAATAACTTTTTTGCCTCGACAATTAATGATGGTAAGCCTTTGGGTGTGCCATAACGAAATAGGTCCGCTTGATATGTATCAATCGCTTTGTTAATGCAGTGCTGAAAATCTTTGTAAGGAAAAGCATGCCAAGTTGGAGATGATGTCGCAAAATCTATAAAATCATTTGCTGATGGTACATGTGGTAGCTGATGATCCACAACAAAATAGCCGCTTTTAGGGATTGCATAGATCAAATGTTGATTTTCTAGTTTCTTTAAAGCTGTTAGTACTGTACTTTTACTACAAGAAAATTGTTGGGATAAATTTCTAATAGAGGGCAGCTTTGCACCAGCCAAAAGGGTACCTGTTTGAATTTGTTGTATTAATTGATTGTAGATAAAGTCATATTTAAGCATGTTCAACCTCCCTACACATCTGTATCGGTACAGATGTGTTTTTTTGATATCGTGCAATTGTATATTTTTTAATACGATAGCTTTACCGGCCGGAAAGAATATAGAAGGAGTTTATCATATGGCAGAAAAAAGAAAGGCCTATACAGCAGCAATTATTTATGCATTCGTTATTGGGCTTTCGTTTATGTTCGTTAAAATGACACTAGCTGTCGCAAGTTCAATGGATTCACTTGCACATCGTTTTACGATTGCAATGATTGGGGTCAGCATCTTAGTTGTGCTTAAGCGAGAAAAAATGAAAATCGACAAATATGATTTATTGAAAATTTTACCTTTGGCATTATTATACCCAATCGCTTTTTTCACTTTCCAGGTGTTTGGATTGGCCCGTATATCTTCCTCAGAAGCGGGTGTTATTCATGCAACTGTTCCTATTTTTACAGTAGTATTTGCCAGTACGTTATTAAAGGAAAAAGCTACACGCAGACAGCTTATTTTTATTAGTTTATCGGTCATTGGTGTTATATATATGCTCTTTATGAATGGAGAGAGCACTAATACCGCGAATATAATTGGCAGTGGCTTCATTTTACTATCTGCGCTCGCTACATCGTTATATAACGTCTTTGCTAGAAAGTTAATACAACAATACACATTAGTGACATTAACATATGTTATGACATTATGTGGATTTCTTGTGTTTAACGCAATAGCAGTCGGTAATCATGTAGTAAACGGTACTATCAATCAATTCTTCCTACCCTTTATGCATATTGATTTTGTTCTAGCTATTTTATATTTAGGTATTTTATCGTCACTCGGTACATCCTATCTTTCAAACTATGCATTATCTAAAATAGAAGCATCAAAAATGAGTGTTTTTAGTAATTTTGCCACACTCATTACGATAGTTGCTGGCGTTATCTTTTTGCAAGAGACATTCCATCTATATCATCTAATCGGAGCTATTGTCATTATTATTGGGGTTGTAGGCACTAACTATTTTGGAAATGAGAGAAAAAGCAATGAAAAAATATAGCCTTTTACTTGTTATAAGCTCATTGGGGGCTCCCAATTCGCTATAGACAGGGGAAGAAATCGGCTATTGGTTAATATAGAAGATGCATATGATAACAATGCTTTTAAGCAGAAATTGTTAATACCTTTAGGTCCAAATGGCAATCTTTAGCAAAGTTAAACGAGCATAGACCTCAACAAAATGCACATATAGTAATTAATAATAATGAGGTTGAATACCCTTATTTCCAGTAGCGAAAAGGAGGTTTGCATGTGATTTATATTATTAGACATTGTGCAGCTCAGGGGCAATCTTCAGATTGTGAACTAACAGAAAATGGCTTAAAACAGGCTAAGTCTTTAGCTTATTTCTTCAACAATGTCAAAATAGACCGAATAATTTCAAGTCCTTTTTTACGTGCTATTCAATCTATAGAGCCTTTAAGTACAAGAAAGAATGTAAAGATTGAAATAGAGGAGCGACTCACAGAGCGTATTTTAAGTACAAGAGACTTACCTGACTGGTATGAAAAACTAAAAGCTACATTTTATGATATGGAATTAAAATATGACGGTGGAGAGTCTAGTCAAGAAGCAATGAATCGCATCGTACATGTTGTAAATGAAACCTTTACAAGTGGGACAGAAAATACAATTATCGTCAGCCACGGGAATATAATATCTTTACTGTTAAAACATTATCAACGTGATATTAATTTTCAGGTATGGGAAAACCTTCGTAATCCGGATGTTTTTCAATTAAGCAATATTCACAATGAAGTGACAATAAAACGTATTTGGGATGAAGAAAAAGCGTAGCTCCAAACAAGGAGCCTTGCTACATGAAATGTAGTAAGCCCTTGTTTCAGTCAATATTTTGGCAAAATATTTAATATGGAAATTTGACTCTAACAGTTGCACTAACGGTCATTTGACCCTGTTCAATAGGAGTTGAAATCGAAGATTCTGCCATTGCCATCGTTTTATATAGGACAGGGCCACTTTCATGTTCTTCGACAATTTCGATTGGCTGAGGATGTAAAGGCAATTGCATCGTTTCGGCAATTGTTTTGGCTTTCATTTGGGCATTCTGAAGAGCTAAACTGAGCGCCTGTTGATAATATACATCAACATTGTCAATTTTAAATTGAATGGACGAGATACGATTTGCACCATTTTGCACAGCCGTATCAATGACCGCCCCAACCTGGTTTGTGTCCGGTATTTTAACCGTAATGGCATTTGACACCTCATAGCCTTTAAATACCTGTTTGGCGTCTACAAAATCATAGATAGGTGCAATATTATATGTCGCAGTTTGTACTTTTTCTCTTGGGATATTAAGTGCCAAGATGGATTGAAGTACACGATTCATAATATTAGCATTTTCTTGTTGTGCTTCCTGTACATTTTCCCCTTGTGTGCTGACCTCAATTTGAAGCTGGACATAACTAGCTGCAGCAAGGACCTTGCCATTCCCCGATACGGTGATGATACGTAGTGCAGGTGTTGATTGCGGACTAAAATTTGCATAATACATCGAATACCACCTTCCAAATTGTTCATACTCATTATGCTATGCTCGTTATAGGAATGGTACTATGTTTAGCCGGTAATCTTCAGGTTCACCTTGACTGCTTTTTTAATAATTTATCATGTAATTTGGTGAATAGGAGTAGTGTCAAAATTGTCCCGATTAGGGCTAAAAACATGTCCCATTGAGCATCCCATTTATCACCTTGCATCCCTAAAAAGTCCTTAGAAACATGTCCTCCCTTAGAAATTTTTGTACTAAGCCATTCTATAATTTCATATAAAGCTGCAATGGCAAGCATGATACTAATGGTAATGCCTGATAACCAGGCACCTTTGGCTAATTGCGTTTTATGTAATAAAATTTCTCTTACCACAATTGCCATTAGTCCCTTAAGGAAATGTCCAAAACGATCGTAGTGATTACGTTGTAAATGGAATTCCTCCTTTAACCAGTTAAAAAGAGGGACTTCTGAATAAGTATAATGCCCACCAATGAATGTCAAAATAGATAAAAGAGCGATAATAAAATAGGAAAGTGTTGTGAAGCGGAACTTGTTGTAGATGGCAGTAACCGTAATAATTGCGATTACACCCGGGCTGACCTCTGCCAACCAATCCAAATAAGAAACGGGTTTGATAATAGACCATATAAAAACGCCAATAACAATAAATAATAAAGTTAAATGTATCTTCAAGTGTTTAGCTGTATTCATTATAATCACTCCCTTACTCTATAGTATTAGGTAAGAGTGATTAGCTTATTCAGCCGATGTAAAACACCAGCTGAATAAAATCCAATTTTTATGATTGACGTAATAAATGGTTCTAGTCATATCCGCTGTTGACTAGGTTAAATCATTTTTAATAATGCTTCGACCCCAGTCATTCCTGCAAATATGCCAAGCTGTTCCGCTTCATAGGTAACGGATTCAAGCGGAGCCGTCAATAACTCATCGATAGTTTTAACACCAACTGCTCGACCAGCAACAATTTTACGGTCCACTAAACGACTATTTAAAAGACCAACATCTAATGCACCACACATGATGTAGCCTGTATCATTTGAAATTGTCAGTAATGTTGTTTTTGGTAAATGAACAATTACAGCTGTGAAAAAATACCCTTTAATCATAATAGGTTCAATTGTCACCATTTAATTCACCCCTTTTCTCTATATACATATGGCAATAGACAAAAAGGTGTTCAAGATATTTCAATTTAAAAAGTATGTAACAGCCGTTCGGTATCCCTATTAAATATCCATAACAACTGTAGGTGCGGAACTGTCCTTTCTTAATCTGAGAGCTTACAAATAAAAGCTGTAGCAGGATTTAGAAGGTTTACGAAAAGGAATTAAAATAAAAAAAGCTACTCCTTTGAGTAGCTTTGTCATTAAATTATTTTGTATAGGAAAGCATTGCAGTTTGCTTAAATTTTTCTAATGCAATTGTAGCCTCGTTTTTAGTGCTGTACTCGAACATACGGAAAGTATCTTTTTCAAAAACTGTAATAACCCACATTATAAAGTCCCCTTTGTCTACGGAATTTGTACTATAACAATCGGGTATTTTATGATATTCATCCTCGGTTGTTATATATCAGTTGTAATACCTATTTTACACCTATATTTTAAAAAAGAAAGTGTTATGTGATTGTTTTCACAAATCGTTCAAAAATAAGCAACCATTTGTGAATATTATATGAAGATCAGTATATGAACTGCCATAATGTGTTGAAATGAAAACATTTCTAACCATTTTATAGGTGTAGTTTTTGAGGGGATGTAGGTGAAATCAGCCAGTCAATCTGAAGTATAATTCATGGTATTACGCAAATAGTAAGTTAACGTAGTTAGGTGAAATTGTGCATGGGAGGTGATGCTATGATGCGTAAGCACATATTGATTTTAACGGCTGGCTTTTTAATCCTCTCGATATTTTATGCAGGCTTGAAAACCTTTGCTGATAAAGGTCGAAGCTATTATGAGGAGACAGGGGAAGTTGTGTGGGATATTAACACTAAAGATAAAATTGTTGCCCTGACCTTTGATGACGGCCCGCATCCCAAGTATACAGCAGGAGTGTTAGATTTATTAGCCAAGTATGAGGCAAAGGCGACCTTTTTTGTTGTTGGAGGAAATGCGGAAAAATATCCTGAGCTTGTTTTACGCACTTATACGGAAGGACATGAATTAGCCAACCATACGTATACGCATCCTTTTAAAATTTCAGTAACTGATTTACAGGAGGAACTGCGGCAGACGAACGAAATGATTTATAGTATTACGGGCTTCTATCCTGTTCTGTTTCGCCCTGTAGGTGGAAATTATAATGACAAAATGATTAATGCTGCGGTGAAGGATGGATACAAAGTAGTGATGTGGTCTTGGCATCAGGATACACAGGATTGGAAACAACCAGGTGTGAGTAAAATTGTTAAAAAAGTACTGAACGGTACAAAGCCAGGGGATGTTATTCTTTTTCATGACGGTGGTGGCAATCGTACACAAACGCTGAAAGCACTTGAAGAAATTTTGCCAACATTAAAGAAGGAAGGATATACATTTGTTACCGTATCTGAGTTAATTGAAAGCAAGCAACAACAAGAGGCAGTGAAATAAAAAAATGAGCCATCTCGATATATAGTCTGAGATGGCTTATTTTAAATGCGATGGAAGCAGTAAAAACCATTTGCCATTTTCACTTTTTAGAAAAATAAAATTGGTGCTAGTGCTATGCCAAAAATAGTACCTAGTGCGATACCAAAACCAAATCCTGAACCTCTAAAGCCCCAAAAACCTAGTCCATAGCCACCATATCGTCTATCAGGTAGAATCCATACCTGTTTTCTGTCTACCCTTGTTATTTCCCCCACGTGGACTCTGCCAGATGTATCAGTAATTTTTACGCGTTTACCATGATATTTACAGCAAAGATTATAAGCATCAGCTGGATTCACAAATTTCCCTCCTTTCTATCTTCATTACAAGTTAATATATGCGGCTGTGCACATTCAGCATTAGCCGATTGTCTATCCAAGGCATAAGCTATGAAAAAAGGATGGGAAGATGTCAGTAAGACCTACAAATCAGTGGCTTAACAATTTCAATAATGTACGCAAAGGGCATAATGAAAAAAATTTGGAGGAGATACAGTGCACCTTACTTTGTCATCCCTTAAAGGATGTTTTTATAGATTTGTCACCTGAAGAAATTCAATATAATTTACAGCAAAACGGACTATTTCAAGCACATGAGGAAGTAGCTGTGGATGAATTAGAAAAAGAGCATGTTTGGGAGATTGCGCAGAAGGAATTTGAGCGACTAAAAAAGCAATGGAATGGCCCAGATGTCCCTATCTATATTTTCCCGATAACTCTGGAACAATCACAGACAAGAAAAAATGGTGTTGCTTATCCTAATGCCGTGTTTCTATTTATAGCTAGGGGTCTTGAAAAAGAGGAACTGAAAGCATTACTTGCTCATGAATATAATCATGTTTGTCGCCTGCAGTATGTCAATAAGACTTTAGATGAAATGACGTTGAGGGACTCTCTCATTTTAGAGGGGCTGGCAGAATGTGCGGTAGAAGAACTGTATGGTGACAAATGGTTGGCTCCGTGGTTGAAGCACTACTCAAAAAAAGAGGTATTGAAGATATGGCAGGTCAATTTTTTACCTGTTTTAGATATACAAGGTGTGCAAAATCATATTGAGTTCTTATATGGTGGCAAGCTACCTAAATGGATTGGTTATTGCATCGGCTATGAAATTGTACGAACTTATAAAAAGAATTTCCCTAAAGGTAAGCTCTATTTGAAATCAGCACAGGAAATAGTTGCAGGTTCTGATTTTCCGCTACAATAGAAGAAAGGAGTGATTCTGATGACACATGAACTAAAAAATGTTTTACCACCAGTAATTGATCCGTCAACAAAGGTGCTTATTGTCGGATCAATGCCGGGCAAGCAATCATTAGAGAAACAACAATACTATGGCAACCCACGCAATCATTTTTGGCCAATTATCGGAGAAATCTTAGGAGTAGAGATACCAGAGAATTACACCGAGAGACTTCAATTGTTACAGGAAAATCATATTGGTCTTTGGGATACAATAGAGTCTTGTGAGCGTGAAGGAAGCTTAGATGCCGCAATACGAAATGAAAAACCAAATAATTTTAACACACTTTTTGAGCGTTACCCTGATATTCAACTTGTACTTTTTAATGGTTCAAAGGCGTTCCAAGTATTTAAAAAGCATATTGGGTTCGAGATATTGACAGATAAAAAATATTTAAAAATGCCATCGACAAGTCCTATACCTGGCAAAAATATTAAATCTTTTGAGGAAAAGCTAACGGATTGGCGTGTAATGCAATCTTATTTGTCTTCATAAATGAATGCAGTACCTGAAGGGATTTCTTTATCTAGGTGCAACAACCTTCGGGTGAATAGATTTGCGACTACTTTTAAACCATTGGTAAAAAAGCAAAAAAACAAACCCAATCTCGATAGCATCTCCACCATAATACATAATCATTGCACCTAGTTCTGCTTGCTCGATAGAAACATTGCTAGGAGGATAAGCATATATACGTTTAGATAAAATGGAATGAGCTGCTAGCGCTAATAATAAAATAATAGAGCGATAAATATAGGATGATTGATGTGGAGTTGGATCTATATAAATAAATGCAATGGTAAACAAATAGCCTGCTAAAAAAATATGAATGTGAATAAAAATAAATAAAAATGTGCTTTCGTGCATCATCGTAAAAAGTGGTGTAGTATACAGCAACCATAGTCCACCTACATTAAGAATAGATGCAAAAATAGGGTCACGAAGAACGTTAAAAGGTTTTCTTCGCAGTAACAGCGAGAGGGAACGAGCCATTTTCACGGGAATGGATCTTAATAGTAGGGTCATAGGTGCCGCCAGAGCCATTAGGAGAGGCGCCAGCATCCCTAGTAATAGATGCCCAATCATATGGGCGGAAAAACTAATATGAGTACGCTCAGCAAATGGGCCGATTAAGGTTGCTATGGCACATAGATGTCCAACAATCCATAAAAAGGAGCGATATAAGGGCCATTGTTTCTTATGCCGGTTTGAAAGAAATACAGCAAATATATATATAAATAGTGAGATAATAAATGGTACGGCTAAAATAAGCTGAGCAATGATAGAGATACTTTGCGTGTGATTATCATGTACATGCAATGGTCAAAGAACCTCCTTATTGTTTAACTGAATTTTTTGTTTGTAGAAGTAAGACAATGCCAATTAAAATCAGAATAGCAGCTAGTACATTCCAAACTACATCATAAGGAAGAATGTTGACATTATAGCGAATTTGATGAAGTTTCATCAGTTTATGCTGAATAATACCATCATATAGTTGAAAAGCACCTGCCCCTATGAATATTCCACTTAACCATCGTTTCACCCAAAATCCATGTTTTCGATGCAAATCCGCAAGTAAAAAAGCAGACCCGATTGTCGCAAAAAAACTAAAGGCATGAAATAAACCATCTGACACTAATCCAATATTAGCGGTGGATTTATCGTAAAAATGATGCCAATGTAATAATTGATGGAAGATTACCTCGTCTATAAAGGCTATTACACCTAGACCAAATAATAGGCCTGTCCAAAGATTACGTTGCCCATACTTATAACGATTTTCATGTTTAAGTGTTTTCTCTGCTGTGATATTTGAAATGGTCAATGTATTCACCTCATGTAGGAACAATTTTTTTCCGCATTAACGGTCAGTAAGATGCCCTTCTCCTGTTGAAAGATGACAACGCGTACATTAGAAGGGCGATTAACTGACCGTAAGCCTGATTGGTTTAACTTACAATGAGTGGGGATCAGGGACCCCATTGATTGAAGTTGTACTTTATTAGTTTACCCATGGGATTTTTCATTAAACAATTAAGCGGAACAATATTATTCGAAGGTAACTGTGGATAGCTCCTATAAAAAGACCTCTGGAAACGATACGTAAAAGGTAGATTGTCAGCGGTCATTTTATCAATTTAATCGATTTCCCAACTATTGTAATAAGAACCTGCAGGGTTATACAAGAATTTAAAGTGATGCTTTTCTGCTAACACACGACTCTGCGTTTCCTCGTTAAAGCCGATAGTCATGACTTGTGTACCGAACTTTTCTCGTAGTTGTTTCAATTTATTCATTTTATCTAGTGACCAGTCGTCCTCTCCAACTACATCATATGAGAAATTTTCCCACATGATAAAGTCGATATAGGGTGCTGTGTATTCTGCTAGTGTCTGAAAGCCCCAGTTTTGGGCAACTGACAAACCATTAAATTGCTGTTTAATTTTTTTGATGAAGGCAAGCATCGCTTGATTTTGTTGCCCTTGTTCTTTGGGAGGCAAAAAGGAATCTATATTGCCGACTGTATCTAAAAATACGCCATCTAAGCCTTTATGTACGATTTGTTTTTGAATCTCTTGTAGTAAGAGATTTTGGTAATGTGCGGAAGTCATATCCATTAAATAAGAATCCCACTCAGCAAAATACATCTTCTCGCCATATTCATCTTTGTAAAAATCGATTTCTTGTAATTGTTGATAGAAGGCCTCATTCCATTTGTCTGCCTCCATCGCATTAATATAACCAAAAATTAATGTACCTTTTTCTTGAGCCGCTTCGATATAGGGCTGTTGCATTTCAATTGGTTCGACAATAACCAAATCCATTTTCTGCATCTCTTGGCCAATTGTATTATTTCCTTTATCCAAATAATATTTATAGTCTTCAACCGCTGCTAGTTTTTCCTTAATAGTTGTGGATGGATTTGGTAGTTCGTTGACGTTGTTATTTAACAGTAAGCAGGTACTTATAAATAAGACAGTTAATATAATGATGTATATTTTGCGCATTAGATCTCCTTTATTAAGTAATTTGACTTTGATTGATTATACAGCAATTCTAGACTAGTGAGGGGTAGGCTATTGCTCAAACGGACTTTCGCCCTGTACATATATTGAAATATGTAAAAGGAGGGATTTGTATTGTATTTCAATCCAAATAATCAATTTGGAGACGATTTTAGACGTCCTGGTTGGGGTAGCCCTGATTATTTCGAATCATCACAGTTTGGACCACCGAATTTTGGAACGCCAGTGGGACAAATGCCAATGGGGTCACCCCCTGGATTTTCACCACCAATTCCTGCTTGGCGGGTAGGTTCTAGTGGTATACGTTCTTGCTTATTTACATTTACGTTTATATGGTTGAATAATGGAAGAAGTTTTTGGTTCTTCCCAACGGCCGTTGGGAGAGAATTTGTTGCAGGGTTCCGCTGGAGTAGAAGATATGGGTGGCAATTCCGTACTATTATAAGAAATAACATTCGATCATTTGAATGTTTTAGATAGTATAAAAAACGTCAAGAGCTGTGTATAGGTATAGATAAAAATACACAGCCCTTTTTATATGGATAAAAGAATATGGAGAAATATGCTTCAAGTGACCACTATTACGCTGAAATTTGGCTGCCGATTAAATAATGTTTCTTTTTTAGGAAGCGAATGTTACAATTATTGTAATTATAAATGAAGGGACGATGGGTGGCTGATGATTAACTAATCTTATTTTTAGGCATGGAATTTAAAATGAATTTCATTGAATTAAAACATAGGATTAGTCTGCCCGTTTTCCATAAAATAACCTATAACCAGGTACTTTGCATGTCTATTCTTTCCTTTAATGTTGCGCGTATTTTTTGTGTGTTAAAGTAAGAATCTGAACGTGCTAAAGTACAGGATAAACAATGATAAGCTATGAAGTATAGTTTATTTGTGTACGGTTTTTTGCGACTAATCCTTCCAAAAAAATTGGAGGGTTTTTTTGTGCCTCCAAATAGAGAGGAATGGTTTGATTGAAAGAACTTTTAAAATTACAAGATGTACGTTATGAAGTGATGGATACTCAGATTTTTGACAATGTAACAGCCTCAGTGAAGCAAGGTGAGGTGATTGGTATTATTGGCAGAAATGGAGCGGGTAAATCTACGTTATTACAACTGATACAAGGCTCGTTATTACCAACAACAGGGCAGCTACGATGGTTGCAGTCTGTGGAAATGGCCTATGTTGAACAGGAGCGAGCTGAATTTGATACGCAGGAAGTAATACCCCATGAGGCAGATTTGTTAGCTAAATGGCATGTGCCTAACATAGCATTTTCAGCGTTAAGTGGTGGAGAGAAGCTTAAAATGCGATTGGCAAGGGGCTTTTCACAGGATGCGCAGCTTTTATTATTAGATGAACCGACGAACCATTTAGATGAAAAAAGTACAGCTATGCTAATTACTAAAGTGAAAAATTATGGCGGTACAATCGTTGTGGTGTCACATGATCGTTATTTTTTAGACGAGGTAGTAACAAAAATTTGGTCAATTGAAGAGGGCAAACTGATTGAACACAACGGGCATTACTCCAGCTATATGGCAGCGCGAGAACAGCAAAGATTAGCACAACAACGTGCCTATGATAAGCAACAAAAAAATATTGAGCGCATAGAAGCGCAGATGAAGGAGCTAACGTCTTGGTCGCAGAAGGCGCATACACAGTCTACAAAGCAAGAGGGCTTTAAGGAACATTACCGTGTCAAAGCAAAGCGCATGGATGCACAGGTAAAATCCAAGAAGAAGCGTCTTGAAAAAGAGTTGGCAAAGGCAAAGGTGAATCGCGTTGAACCGGATGACGAAATACAATTCGTATTAAAAACTAGTCAACGTGTTGGCAAACGTTTTTTAGAGTTGAAACATGTAACTAAGTGTTTTGAAAATCGTCTATTGTTTAAAGATGTTAACCTGACGATTCAATATGGTGAAAAGATTGCGATTATTGGACCGAATGGTAGTGGGAAAACAACCTTGTTAAAGGTGCTATTAGCGCGAGAAAAGGCAGAAGGTGAAATTTGGATGTCGCCAGCTGCCAATATAGGCTACTTAACACAAGAGGTATTTGATTTACCACTCAACCAAACACCTGAGAAATTCTTTTATCGAGAAACCTTTGAAGAGCGAGGAAAAGTCCAAAATTTAATGAAGCATTTAGGGTTTACACCTACCCATTGGACGGCACCGATTGGTAATATGAGTATGGGGGAACGAGTGAAGTGTAAACTAATGGCCTATATTTTAGAGGAAAAGAATGTTCTGATTTTAGATGAACCGACCAATCATCTAGATTTACCTTCACGAGAGCAGCTTGAGCAAACATTAGCGCACTATAAGGGTACATTACTTGTGGTGTCACATGACCGTTATTTTCTTGAAAAAACTACAGATAGTGAGTGGATAATTGACAATAAATACATCTACAAAAAGTGGAAAGATAGCGTTCCCGCAGCAGTAGATGATTTAAAAAGTCTTCGATTAAAGCTTGAAAATGAAAGACAAGAAATACTTGGCAAGTTGAGTTTCCTAACAGCGCAGGATAAGGATTATGCAACGCTCGATCGAAAATTTAATGCGCTTACAAAACGCATAAATGAACTGTTAAATTAACGTTTAAGAGATCATCAGTTAGGGGAAAAATAATTATACTAACTCTTATAAGAGGGGTGTCTTACATGACAAAGAGATTATTGTTACCGCTACTATTAATTAGTGCAAGCTTAGTGGGCGCATGTACTACGGACAACGATGACAATACAAAAATACAAAATAACCAGCAAGAAGAAAATCAACCAAATGATAAGCCAAACGACACATCTGAAACAAAACCTCAAGAAACGGTATCCACTGTAACCCAGGCAGAGGCTCTTAAAAATGTAAAGGAACAGCTAGAGACTGATTTAGCAGTTGTCTTACCAAAAGAGCTTCCTTTAACAGAGGGTACATTTTTAACTGCAACAACAAAGGTTGTAGATAAAGAGATGGAAATTGTATTTTTTGAAAGCGAAAAGTATATGCCAATTAATGATATAAAACTCAAAAATTCAACCGATGCGACTGTGATTGCAAAATTGCTTGTAACGCAATATGACAGCGTAGCCGAAGCAAGTGAGCAAATTGCCTTTGAGGATTACAGTCAAAATGGTGGGCAGCAAGTTGATCTTGGATTTGATATTACAGGCTATCAGGATGCTGGCGCTGGCTCGTTATGGACCGGTTGGAATGAGGGGAGATGGTCATTAGCAGCGCATACTCGGACGGATAATCCACAAGCAGGTGTAGCGTTAGCTAAACAAGCAGTTCAATATTTAGAAACGCATACGTTACCAATTCCAAACCAAAACGGCTTTGTCCATTTAGATGTTTATAAATCCGGTAATTTAATAGTCTGGCAAGATGAAAAGCTTGTTTATACGCTTGATTCAATCAAAGAACCAATGAATGCACTTGCCATTGCCACAGCATTTAGCCGTTAATAGTAAATCCCCGAGTATATTTTTTACTCGGGGATATTTTAATTGTTCTCTACATGTGCGATAAGTAATTCATACTCCGCAAACCATTTTCGCCATTGCTCCATCGGAAACTCATCGTGAACAATGCCATTTAGTAAATCACACAGAAGTTCTAAGCAGATATGCCAACCTGCCAAATCTTTAGGCGTATGATCCGTTAGATCACTGATCGTTTCCTGCAACACCAATATTGAACCTTCGCGAGTCATAGAAAGTTTAAAGCGTACGGAATCTTTTCCCCAATCAAATTCGAGCGTTTGTTGTTTTGCATAATCTGTAATGGTGATTTCCTCAAAAGCATCTGTACCATCATTCCTATTAAAGTGCATTTTGCCGTTTTTTTGAAGATCAATCACTTCTAAATTGCTCATCCACTTCTGAAGCTTGTCATTTTCCGTCAGTACTGCCCAAACAGCATCAATTGAATGGGGAAGGGAGCGTGTGAATGTAACGACATAATTGTTCGGTTGCTTTTGAATAGTAGCAAGCATTAGTATCTACCTCTTTTTTTATAATCATTATAACTTATTTGTCACGCCTTCTTTCATATCTTCTTCTTTCGCTGTGAATCTAAAATAATTTGATTGAGTAAGTGTCTTTTTCTCTCTTGTTCTCTCCAGGTACCCCCAATTAAAATAGTTCTCGGTTCAGCTATGGAGAAAAGGTGTTCCTATGAAATTTAAAATCAGCTAAAATAAGAATAAAAAAGGAGAGATGATTTTGTCATTTAAAAAAGCGTTAGACTGTTATATAGAAGCAACGAACACACATGATTTCAATAACGTTAAAGAATTATTACATCCCGAAGCGGTTTATTGGTTTACTGATAGAACATGCACATCCCTTGAAGAGATTGGAGCTTATTTCAACCATGCATGGGATCTTATAAAGGAAGAGGTTTATAGTGCTACGAATGTTCAATGGCTTACAGTTGATGAAACATCCGCTACCTGTATATATACATACCACTACGAAGGTTATTATAATGAAAATTTTATATCTGGTAGCGGAAGAGCAACAAATGTATTTACTAAAGTGAATAATGAATGGAAATTAGTTCACGAACATTTAAGCAGTTAGCAGGTGATAGTGCGTATGGAAAATTAGAGAGTATCGAAAAGCATCTAGTTACTTTTCTAGCTGAAAGGTTTGATTTTATGGAGTGTTTAAAACTGAGGGTGGCTTAGCAGCATTAATAAGGGCAGATACCTGGATGATGGACATTTTAAAAACTGTGGAGAAATTACAGTTACCTGATTGTTGGATATGTGCAGGATTTATGCGCTCTAAGGTATGGGATACTCTTCATGAATATAGCAATAGAACCCCAATTGCCGATATTGATGTCATTTATTTCGATACATTGACGACCTCAGAGACAATTGAAAAACAGTATGAACAACAATTGCGAAAATATTTACCAAATGAGCCTTGGTCTGTGAAAAATCAAGCAAGGATGCATTTGATAAATAATAGTAACCCTTATCAATGTTCTACAGATGGAATCGCACATTTTCCAGAAACGCCAACAGCAATTGGGGTGAGGTTAAATAATAATTTACTCGAAATTACTGCGCCCTATGGAATCAATCATTTAGTCTCTGGAATTGTTTCTCCTACACCATACTTTCAAAAAGATGAGCGACTGTATAAGATTTATCAACAAAGGATACAGAAGAAACAATGGAAATCAATCTGGCCGAAGTTACAGATTTTTGACTGAAGTAGAGGAGCGGAAGAGCTTGAACCCAGATAAAAAGAAAGTACTGGTACATTACGAAAAATCTATAGTGTGGGTAAAGAACTTGGTGAATGTTACAGAAGAACAGTGGCGAACACCAATAGCTCTTGGGAAATGGTCAGTTGCTGAGGTTATTGGACATCTTATTCCTTGGGATGAATTTTTGGTAAGTAAACGTATTCCGTTTTTATTTACGGAGGACAATCTGCCAAAGTCACCGAATGTCAAGGAAATGAACGCACATGCAGCGCATAGCAGCCGTTTACAAAGTAAAGAAGAAACGATTGAGAAGTTTGTGAATGGTAGACAGCACCTAACGAATGCGCTACATCATTTAACAGATGAACAATGGCAGCAAAGTTTACATATTGGTGGATCAAAACTGACACTTTATCGTTATTTTTCAGGCTTGATGGACCATGATCTGCAACATTTTTTACAGATTCAAAAGGTCCTAAAGTGAAGGTGTAGAATGGAAATTACCGTAAACCAAATAATTGATTATTATGCGCACGCATCTGTGACCTTTTTAGATGTTTTTACCAATAAAATAGAAGCAGGAAGAATGGATGCGGGCCGAACAACAGCTCCTGGAAAGTGTGGGTTAGTCATACCTCTTGCTGGACGTGCTAACTTTAGTTTCAATGGCACTACTTATACGATGGAGCCAGGAATGGTAGTACATGCAGGCCCTCAAATGCCAATAGAAATCAACGTGATTGGTGATAAGGTGTGGGAATATGCAGTTGTGCATTATCACGTTTCGCCAGAAGTGGGCGCACTCTTCCCACTAACCCAGCAGCATTTCTTGATAAATACAGGTGACAACACAAAAATTATTAACTTTGTACAGCAACTTTTAGAAAGCTATTCAATGCCAGGTAGTATGGCAACATTCAAATCCAAGACGTTATTTATGAATCTAGTGGAAGCCATTCTAGTGTCGGCAAAAATGAAGGTTTTAGATACAACCAGTGAAATGATGGAGCAGGTTTTACAATATATACACGAAAACCATGCAAAGCCACTTTCAATCACAAAAATCGCACAGGAATTTGCTGTGGAGCGTCGTCGATTTGCCGATCTCTTTGAACAGCATACAGGGATGAATCCAAGTAGCTATTTAACCGAATACCGTATAAGAAGAGCAAAGGACTTGTTGCAATCTTGCGATAGTACAATTGCGGAAATAGCAGAATGTGTAGGTTATTTAGATTGCTTTTACTTTAGTCGGGTGTTTAAAAAATGTACTGGATTGTCACCAACCATGTATCGAAAAATGATGAATGAGGAAGCGAGATATGTATAAGTGAGTTGTTTCTTGTATAAAAGAAACAGCTCTTTTTTTAGTGAAAATCGGCAAAAATCCATGTGATAAAAAAATATGTCCATTCACAGCCATTTTTCTCTTTGTTAAAATAGCATCCATAAATGATAATCAATATCAATTAAATCTATCCATACTATTGACTTATAATTGAAAATGATTATCATTATCGTTATAGATGTTGAAAATGATTAGGAGCGATTAAACATGAATAAATATTTCAAAATGTGTGCACCTGCACTTTTAGCTTTATCTTTAGCTGCATGTGGTGGCGAGAAAGCGGAAGAGTCTACAGTTGCAACGAGCACGGCTGCGGAATCGAGTTCTACAGAAACTACGGAACAGTCGACAACTCAGAAAATTACCTATTTAGGGGAGACATATGAATTACCAGCGAAGGTAAATAATATCGTCGCGGCAAGCCTAGAGTCTATGGAAGACGCAGCAATGCTTGGTATTAAGCCTGTCGGTGTACTTGAAATTGCTGGGGAAGTCCCATCATACCTTGCTAAGGATTTTGCAGACGCTAAACTGGTAGGTAACAAAATGGAGCCGAATGCAGAGGCTATTCTATCTCTGGATCCAGACGTAATTATAGGAACATCAAAATTCCCTGAAGAAACGGCTGAGAAGCTGAAAAAAATCCAAACAATGATTCCTTATTCACATATTTCAACAAACTGGAAGGATAACTTAACAGTACTTGCACAGCTTACTGGAAAAGAGAGTGAGGCAGAAAAAATCATTGCTGATTATGAAGCAAAAGTGGCTGATTCACAAGTAAAATCAAAAGAGCAGTTAGCAGACAAGTCTGTGTTAATTATTCGTGTACGTGGCGGTGTGATGTATGTCTACCCTGCGGGAGTTTACTTAAACCCAGTGTTATATGAAGATTTAGGAGCGCCAGTACCAGAGATTGTGAATACTGCAAAAGCTCAGGCTGAACTGTCGCTAGAAACATTAGCAGAGGTAAATCCGGATGCTATCTTCCTACAATTTGAGCAATCTGAAAATACGGATGCACCGAAAGCATTAGAGGAACTTCAAAAGAATCCGATCTTTGCCAGCTTAAAGGCATCACAAAATAATCAGATTTTTGTTAATGCGATTGAGCCTTTAGCTCAAGGTGGTACTGCCTGGTCTAAAGTGAAATTCTTAGATGTTGCAGCGGAAAAATTACTTAAATAGTTTAAACAGGCTGGTAGTAGATTTGGTGGTGTCACCGGGCTATTACCAGCCTTTTGTAAGAGAGAGTTCAAATAGAAAAAGGTGTGGAAGTTGAAAAAAACAAATATTGTGTCATTTGCTATATTAGCAGCTACCCCATTCTTGATTACAATTGTGGCGTTAATTTCAGTTATGTACGGTACAAAAGATATTAGTGCATTAGCGGTGTGGCAGGCAATAATAGCATTTGACCCTTCGAATGTCGACCACCAGATTATTCGTACAGGCCGTATTCCTAGAATAGCGGCGGTATTACTAGTGGGTGCATTTTTGGCAGTAGCTGGCGCAGTTATGCAAGGTATTACACGAAATTATTTAGCATCACCCTCACTGATGGGTGTTAATGATGGTTCAGCATTTGTCATCACGTTAGCAATCGTATTCTTCCCAGGACTTCCTAATTATCAAATGATTTTACTTTCAATGCTTGGTTCTGCATTGGGAGCTGGGATAGTATTTGGCTTTGGCTCCCTCATTCGAAATGGACTATCACCAGTAAGGCTTGCCATTATAGGAACGGTAATAGGTACATTTTTGAGCAGTATAGCTACAGCAATTGCGATGTATTTCCAAGTGTCGCAAACAGTAAGTGTTTGGTATAACACAAAGGTACATACCGTAGATATTGATATGCTTTTGCTAGCCATTCCATTTGGACTCGTTGGTTTAGTCCTAGCTTTATTATCAGCAAGAGCTATCACCATAACTTCATTAGGTGAAGATATTGCCTTAGGTCTCGGTCAAAAAACGAAAGCAGTAAAAATTATTAGCATGTTAGCTGTTGTGTGCTTAACAGGGACGGCAGTGGCGCTTGTCGGAAAAATAGCCTTTGTAGGGCTAGTAATACCCCATATTACACGTTTCCTTGTCGGTGTAGATTATCGCTTTATAATTCCTTGCGCAGCAGCAATCGGTGCATTTTTCTTGGCGCTCTGTGATGTTCTCAGCCGTTATGTTAATTACCCAATGGAAACGCCAATCGGGGTTTTAACAGCAATAGTTGGTGTTCCGTTCTTCTTATACTTAATTCGTAAGCACGGAGGTGAAAAACGTGCGTAAAAATACCTCACGTGTATTTGTCTTAACAATCTCTATACTCATGTTATTTATAGTAGGTGCTAGTTATCTACATATTACAAATGGTGTCTTTGATATGTCTGTCATCGATGTAGTAAAAACATTGTTACGTATTGAACCGAACCCTAAATTTGATTTAGTTATTTTTGAATTTCGCTTACCTCGTATCGTTATCGCAGCACTAGTTGGTATCGGACTAGGGATGGCAGGGGTAGTATTACAAGGCATTACCCGTAATGGTTTAGCAGATCCTGGGATTTTAGGTATTAATGCTGGGGCTGGTGCAGCCGTTGTCATTTTCATGTTTTTCTTCCAACTAAATCTCGTAACAGCGGATATGAGTAGATGGGTATCCATTTTAATGATGCCTATGTTCGGCTTTATCGGAGGTGCGATGGCAGCTGCACTCATTTTTTCGTTTGCACTTAAAAATGGTCATTTAGATATGCAACGACTGATATTAACAGGTATAGCCATTAACAGTGGCTTTGGGGCATTATCATTGTTTTTATCATTAAAAATGAATGCGCAGGATTATGAATCTGCTGCTGTTTGGCTGGCTGGCTCTATTTATAATGCGAACTGGATTTTTGTTGCGGCAATGCTGCCATGGCTGATAATACTAGGTTTTTATGTCTATAGAAAATCGTATTTACTGGATTATTTTCAGCTAGAAGAAGATAGTATTACGAGCTTAGGCATTGGGGTGGAGAAAGAGAAAATCAAGCTGTTATTAGCGAGTGTCGGCTTAGTGAGTGCGTGTGTGTCCGTATCAGGTAGTATTGGCTTTATCGGTTTAATGGCTCCTCATATAGCGAAACAGCTTGTCGGTATTCAGCATCGCTATGTAATGCCAGCGAGTGCACTAATTGGCGCATGCTTGCTTGTTATCGCAGACTTTATCGGAAAAACGGTATTTGCACCATCTGAGTTAGCGGTTGGTATTGTCGTATCCATTATCGGCATACCGTATTTCTTATATTTATTAGTGAAATCAAAGGCATAGGAGGAAGTAACATGCAAACTGCATTCCGTATGGAAAATTTATCGTCTGGCTATGAGCAGGTTCGTGTGTTTGAAGGCTTAAATTTATCGATTGAAGAAGGAAAAGTAACAACAATCATTGGGCCGAATGGTTGTGGTAAATCAACACTATTAAAAACAATTGGTCGGATTTTAAAGAAACAGCAAGGGACTGTTTATTTACAGGAGCAAAATATGCAAAATTTATCGTCCAAGGATATTGCTAAAAAGCTTGCTATTTTATCGCAAACGCCTGTTGCACCTGGACAGTTAAAAGTTGAGGAACTTGTTGCCTATGGCCGTTATCCACATCGAAACAATGTCAATCGCTTAACGAAGAAGGATGAAGAAATGATTGAGTGGTCACTATCTGTCACGAATACACTTGATTTTCGTAATCGTGAGCTAGCTCAGCTTTCAGGTGGTCAACGCCAGCGTGTGTGGTTAGCTATGGCATTAGCACAAGAGACAAGTATTTTGTTACTAGACGAGCCAACGACCTATTTAGATATGGCCCATCAATTAGAGGTGTTGGATATTGTCAATAGCTTGAATGAACAGCATGGTTGTACAATTGTAATGGTTTTACATGACATCAATCATGCCGCACGTTATTCAGATCATTTAATAGCCATGCGTCAGGGTGTTGTTATCGAAATGGGTACGCCTAACGAAATTTTATGTGCGGATGTGATGCGCAAGGTATTTCATATTAATGCACGTATCATGGAAGACCCAGCAACAAAAACTCCTGTGTGCTATGGTTATGACATATTGAAGGAGCCAACAGATGAGCATTGAGAAATTAGAAGGAACACTGGATTATTCGAGCTATCAAATTAGCTCGAAGTTCACTGATTATAAATATACAGTTTACATTCATGTGCCACAGGGACAGGCACCGGAAGAGGGCTTCCCTATCTATTATGTGTTAGATGGCTCATCTTATTTTCATTTAGTAAAAGAAGCGGTGCGCCTACAGAGTCGCAATGCACTTAAGACGGGTGTAAATCCGGCAATTGTTGTCGGAATTGGCCATGGAGAAGATATGCAAGAACGACGCTTTTATGACTTTACTGCACCCGCAAAAGAATATAGCTACCCAGCAAGATTTAAAGGGAAGGGCTATGACAAGCATGGTGGAGCAGCGGACTTTCACAGATTTTTAACAGAGGAGTTAAAGCCAAGTATTCAGGCTCAATTCCAGGTTGATGTACACCAACAAACACTTTTTGGTCATTCATTAGCAGGTTATTATGTGCTGTGGCAATTATTTCATGAAAGAACAAGCTTCCAGCGTTATATAGCAATCAGCCCATCGATTTGGTGGAATGATCATGAATTATTACCTTGCACTGCAAAGTTTGTGAAAGAGCAAGCAGCTGTCACGGAAAGATTATTTATTGGCGTCGGTGAACTGGAAACATTTATGGTAGATGATGCCCGACAAATTGTCGGTGATCTAGAGAATATAACGGATATCGCTTTTTATGAGGCATTGGATGAAAATCATGCATCAGTCGTGCCTACTGTCATGAGTAGAGCAATACGTTTTGTGAATAAAAATTAACAAGAATGACCGCATTATCTATTGATAATGCGGTTTAATTATGTTTAAATATACGGTAAAATGAATATTTAATCTCAAAAGGGTGTGCGTATCATGGACATAGTACTAGCAGATATAAAGGATGCTCCGATTATTCATAAGTAATGTTACAGGCGTTTAAAGAGTATGAACATGCAACACCGCCATCGAGTGCATTAAGTGAAACGGTGGCTTCTATTGAACGGGCGTTAAATTTGGGAGAACAAGCATTTATTAGCTATATAAAGGAACAGCTAGTTGCAATGGTGCGATTTAAAGAAAATGATGAGGGGGATGTATTTCTTTCGCTTATTTTGTTATTCCGGAACAACAGGGTCAAGGATTAGCCAAAGCATTAATAGTAGAAATTGAAAGATATGCACGTACACAAGGGAAAAAATATGTGAATGTAAAGTTCGAGTGAGCGTACCTAGAAATATTGAATTATACTGTTCACTAGGCTATGTTATTACAAAAGAAGAAATTGTGGAAAATTGCAACAACATCGCTATGCCAATTGTGACGATGGCAAAGGAACTTTCCACTTAGGGGGATTTAACTTGAAGAAAAGATTAGCCTGTTTGCATGCCCATTATTCGAATATTGACTACATTGAGCAAGCATTTTGTAATTTTGAAGAGGTAGAGCTTGTACATTTTGTTGATCCTGGGCTTATGCAACGAGTGAGCCAGGGGGCTGAAGGGTTGTCTCCTAAGGTCAAAGAGCAATTGCAGTGGATAGCGGGTTGTGATGTTGATGGTATTTTAATAACGTGTACAAATTACATTGCGCTTATGAAGGATGAACAGTTATCACTATCAGTTCCCATTATTAAAATTGATGAGCCTTATTTTGAAACCATTTGTAATAACGACCAACATCAAACGATCCTCTTTACGAATCCTGCAACTGTAGAGGGCACGATGGCAAGACTTCAGCAGTTTGCCAAGCAACAAGAAAAGTCTATAAAAGTTGAGGCAAAAGTGATAGATCATACATTCGAGCTGATTATGCAGGGGCAAAAAGAAGCATATAATAAGGCAATCTTACGTTTTCTCCATGAAACTTTAAGGCAACCACAGTTAATCTCCGTTGCACAGCTATCTATGGTTGCGGCTGCACAGCAATTTGAAAAAGAAATGGCGATAGCCATTACGCATCCGCTACAAGCCCTTGTGAGCACTGTTTTAGATCAATTAAAAATCGGGTAAACACTCTGTAACAATTTGTACCAATCAATCGTTTCATAAAGAAAGAGGGATTGGGAGTGATGACATGAAGCAATTTCTTATTTTATGTGGCATCTTGTTAGTCGCTGTTGGGTGTGTCAAAAATGAAAAGACAATCGTTTTACCAGAAGATATTCCTGATTTTGTGCAACTAAGAGATGTTGAAAACATTGAGTGGGATAAGAAGGCAGTTGAATTTGGGGATAGGGGTATTATCGGTAATGAAAACAAATCGGGTGTCATTGGTGTTGGCTTAACAACCTATAAATGGATGTGGCATCTTTGGGGCATTGAAAATATTTATGATACAAAGTTAACGATCGTCGGCTTTCATAAAGAGTCTGCAACAGTACAGCCAATTTTAGTGGATGGTTGGACAATAGGAGTAGGAGGCCCCAATAATGGAGCAGATGCACATATGCCATCCGGAGTTATAATTCCCAAGCCAGGTGAATGGGCAATATTGCTTTATGTGAATGAAAAATTATTCGATACGTTGATTTATGAAATTAATGAGTAAATTGACAACAACATCAGATTAAATAAAATTAGTAAAGATAATAAAAGTTTATGGCAAAAAACTTATGAAACGGTAATATATTGATTAAATAGAAACGAGGGAGAGCTAAATGAACGATTTACGATATCCAATTGGCATATTTCAATTTCCAGAAGTCATAACAGCACAGCAAGTAAGGGTGTGGATTGAGGATATTCGTCTATTGCCAAGACAACTAGCAGAGGCACTAAGTGGTGCAAGTGAACAATCATTAGCAAAATCCTACCGTGAGAAAGGTTGGACAGTATCGCAGCTAGTCCATCATATTGCGGATAGTCATATGAATAGCTATATCCGTTTTAAGCTAGCACTAACTGAAGATACACCGACCATTAAGCCCTACAATGAAGAACATTGGGCACAACTACCAGATTGTGAAATGCCCGTAGCGACATCCTATAAAATGGTTGAAAGTTTGCATGAGCGTTGGGTTTATTTACTGACAAGCTTAACAGAGGAACAATTACAACGCGCCTTTAATCATCCAGATTCAGGATTGATGACTCTTGAAAAAGCGACTGCATTATATGCATGGCATGGAAAGCATCATCTTGCACATATTCACATTGCTTTAGCAAACTAGTATAGTATGAAATACTAAATAGGCGACTTCTTGTGAAAGAAGTCGCCTATTTTTTTGTTTTTAAATACAAAACTACATTTATAGGATTAGTTTTGTGTATAAGATTTTTCAATTATTAATGTAGTAGGATTTATCTAGTTGTTATTCAATAGTAATACCTGCGCTTGCTGTTCCAGTTAATGTTTGGATAACAGTAACACCAGCAGTTGTAATTGAGAAAACCATTAATAAGCGGTCTCCTGTCACGACTGGAACTGGTGGTACAGTTGCAGAAGCGAATGCAGTTTGACCTACAGCGATTATACCAGTAAAGGCTGGTGCTAAGTTTACAGTTGCACTTGTAGCTGTGAACAGAGTGCTTCCAGCAGGAGCGCGGTAAACTGTTGCAGTTACAGTAGTTGTACCGACAAGCGTAACACCAAGTGTTGCTGTAAATGAAGCAGAAATAGCCGTAATATTACCAGGTCGTGGAACTGAAAAAGCTTCTGTTACAACACCCGATAAGTCAATAGTATTACCAAGAATTGTTGGACCAGGAATCGCAGTACCGAATCCAATTAAACTAGGTGCAGTAATTAAACCAGTAGCTAATGATGCCAAAATAACAGTTGTGATACCAGAAGAGAAAGGAATGATAGAGCCAGTTGCTTGAGGCGGAAGAATACATGCAGCATCAATCGCTACAAAAGGTCCAAGTGCACTACATTCATTATTACAACTAGATGAGCAACCACAACCACCATGATTCATAAAATTATTTGCACACATTTTTTTACACCCCCTTTCTTCATTATTCTATTCATTTAAGAATGGGGAGGGAGGGCAAATATCTTCATAGTGGCTACTATATTTGAAAACAGGCTTTATTTAAGAAGGCTCCTATCACTAGATTAGTTCCTTAAACAGCCATAAAAAGGTCCAATACGTATCTTTTGTACATATTGGACGGTTTAAAAAATTAGTGTTGATCTCATGTATTTATGCCCTATACCCCACAACTTATAGTTAACTCCATTTTCTAAAGAAATTGAAAAACGAATTCTTTTCTTTCTTATTTTCCTTATTTTCTTCTACAGTTGGCCCTGCTATAAGGTCAGGTTGCTTGTTTACCTCTTCAAGTGGTAGATGAATTTCATCGACTTCCCCTGATGAAGCTTCAAAAACTTTGAAATCATGTGCTGCGGTTGCAGAAGAATTATCGGAATAGACAGGTTCATTTAGTTTTTCAAAATTTTTATGGTGACCCGGTTCGTGAACTTGCTGAGCAATGGCATCATTGCTAGAAGCATTCACCTGTTGAGCATTGACATAGTCGTCAGGTTCAATAGCTTGCTGAGCACTTACATGGTCGTCAGGTTCAATAGCTTGCTGAGCACTCACATGGTCGTCAGGTTCAATAGCTTGCTGAGCACTTACATGGTCGTCAGGTTCAATAGCTTGCTGAGCACTTACATGGTCGTCAGGTTCAATAGCTTGCTGAGCACTTACATGGTCGTCAGGTTCAATAGCTTGCTGAGCACTCACATGGTCGTCAGGTTCAATAACTTGTTGAGCACTCACATGGTCGTCAGGTTCAATAGCTTGCTGAGCACTTACATGGTCGTCAGGTTCATGTGTTTTTTCAGATGCTACATCATTGACAGATTCATTAACAATAGAAGAATTTAAGACGTTATTATCGATGGATTCGTTGTTAATAGCAGGCAAAACAGTTTTAGGATCGTAAATACTAACGGGTATTTCCTGTGCGTCAGTAGCCTTTTTAAAATGGAAGGTTGATTCTACAGTGGTATTTCTGTATAGGCCATTATAGATTTGGCTTGGGTGCGTATTTATCGATTGAAAGTATTGTTGATTAAAATGACGTTCTTCGGGCTTATTTCCCTGTATGTCATTTCCTGTAGAAGGTATTCCATTGTTTAAAGTTAATTGCATCGTTGTTGCTTTTCCTGCCAAACTCTGGAGCAATTTATAAGATGGCTGTTTTGATGTAATAGTGGATTGGTCTGGTGTCTGTGTGATTCTAGGATGCCTTTGTGAAGTGTTTGTCGTCGTAGGAGAATTTTTTTCAATGGTAGGTGCAGCTAATGTGGCTGGAGCTTCATTAACTTCAATTGTTAGTAATCGGTTTAAAACTGTAAAAATTTCTTGATTCATTTCGTCAATGGTTTGATTCAAGGACTCAATTTGTGTCGATAGCAGCTTTATTTGATCCTCATATCCCCTGATGTGTGAATTTTGCTTATCATCTAATGTTTCTGTGAGCCCTTCCAAATGTGCCATTTGCGTTTTTAGTCCATCAAACTCGTTTTTCATAAATAGAAAATCTTCAATTGACGTCCCCATTTTTAATGAAGTTAATGTTTCCCTGTAGGAGTTGATTTTCTGTTTTAATTTTTCAATTTCTTGAGTGGAGTACAATTTAGAGTCTTCCATTGCATTTCACCCCTTTCAGTCCTTTAATATTTTATTAAAAATATTGTCTTTCTGTTACAAATACACCGGTCCTTTTCAACATTTAAGTTCCTCTTTAAAAGGAGTCCTTTGTAAGTAAACATGATGCATAACGATATGTGTGACTTTTAATAAATATCATGCAGAACTATTTATTAGCCCATGCACTTATAGCTAGAATACATATGCTACAAACGAAAGATAAAAAACTTATGGAGGTGTCAAAAGGATGCAAGATATTATGCCATCCCAGGCGCAGGAACTAATTTGTATAAATGTCGATAAGGTATATGACTGGATTGTAAAGGAAATGTCATTTGATATTTCTCCTACAGGACCAATTACTTTCCCAGGCGTAACACCAGGGACTATTTTGACGGGTGCAACAGTTACATGTAGAGTAATTCCAGCAGCTACAAATCCAATTGTTATCTTGAACCGTGAGAATCGCCAATTCTCTATTGATGGATCAACAGTTTGTCTACAGCATTTAAACATCCAAAAGAATTTCATTCTTACGATTGTTGTTACTTTACCTACTGGTACTGTTTTCACAAGCACAGAAATCCCGGTTTCACGCTGTGAGCAAGTTACATTATGTGCACCTAAAGGGACAGATGTAGAAATTTTATATACGGATTTAGATTGCTTCGTATGTACAACTGGAACACTTACAGCTGGAACAGGTACAATCACGTTTTCTGCGTTAACAATTACTGTAGCTGTTTGTCAAAGTATCCAATCTACTTTCCCAGTTACTGTAGAATTCTTAGCAACTTTCTGCGAACCAAGAGCAGATTTACCATTCTCATGCCCAACTGCAGTACGTCCAAAGCAATGCTCTATTATTTTCCCAACTGGCGGTTAATAGTGCTAACGCATAACAAAAAGTCATATCTTGAAGAGAGGGTAATCCTCTCTTTTTTTTCTGTTTAGGGCAGTGCTGGCGGATTAACTAGGGGCAGGCGCCTCGATAGTTGTACTTTAATGTATTTGGTTAAATATCCTATACAAAAAAAGGAGGCCGTAATTGTGAAAACTGGCAGAACGAATGTAGAAGAGAAAATTAATGAAATAAAAGAACAAACAGAATTATACGTCAATGAAATTAAAAAGATGGTTGAGGGACTCATTATTCCTGATACGGTAAACATTATTAGTTATTTCACTTCTTCGTTCAATATTTCTTATGATTCTGAACAGGAGAGCTTATGTTTGGGTTCGTTCCACATTCGAAACATTGGCAATCAGCCACTCACAAATCCATATTTGTGTATAAAATTACCCGAAGATTCTCCTTTTTCCTTCTCAGGACGCTATGTGTATGAACACTTCAAACAAAATTTAAAAGGGCCGACCAGTTGGGAACGAATAAATGATAAATCAAGTAATGAAGAATTTTGGCTTAAGCCATTAGAAAAAACATCTCTTGAGCCCAATGAAACCCTTTCATTTTCAAATTTTCAGATTAAATGGTCACATAATTTATCTTATTCAGGAACAATTATGGGGTTTACATATTGCGATCAGCTAAAAGAGGGGGTTGCTGTTTTAAATCCTATCAATCTCAATGGAATCAGTCGTGGACAGGAGGATGAAAATGAGTGAGTTAGATGACAAGGAGCAAGATGTTGTAATGGAACACATCATCCACCAATTTTTGAAAGAACAGCGTAATAAATTACTGGATAATGGAAAGGTAAATGATAATAGTTTTGCATTTCTAGAAAAAACTACACTGAATTTACTGTTAGCCTATCTGTTATCGGGAGAAAGCCGTGGTAAGAGTGAAATAGCAAATGAAGAATTTGAATTATTGATCTTAAAACAGCTTGACGACATCATGGACACTAACCAAAAGCAATTTGAAGAGATCATTGATTTACTTAGAGAAATTACGTGATAGGAGGTACCAATGTGGATAATGAGAGCGTTAGAAATAATGACCCTATTCAGCTACAACAAATGATTATTTTTTTAAGAGCAGAATTAGCCAAGTATAAGAATGAAGTGGAAAGACTTAGAGATAGCGATTATTATTCACTAGTACTTCGGCTAGAACGAGAGAATGTCCAATTAACAAACCGAGAAAAAGAGCTTACACTGGAGCTCATCAAGTTAAAGAGAGAATTAGAAAAAGAGGTAACGCAATATCAAGAAGATATTCAGATGAGAGAAATTCAACGAAAGAAGCATGTTTCTTCAATTGAGGCTCTCTTGAAGGATAAAAATGATTTGCGCATGGAAAATGAACAATTAATGGGAGCGCTAAAAGCCGCAGAGGACGAATTGAGGTCATTTAAAAAGGAGAGGCAGGAAGTCATGGTGGCAGATTATAAAACTGCTATCGAAAATCTAGAAAATAAGCTAATTGATTTTACGGAAATAACAAACAAACAAATGGAAAATATTGTTGAAGAATTGGGAACGACTCGTAGAGAACTGAGTGGGTCCGATAATATCAATTACTATTTAGTAAAAGAGATAGAAGAAAAAAGAGTAGAAAATGATAAACTTTTGAACGAAATAGCTGAATTAAATCATCATATTGAACTTCTTTCAAAGAGTAACCCTTCCCTTTTAAGTGGAAAAAACATTCTAAATTCTCAAGTTTTTTCTGACTTAGATGCCCAAGTAAAAAAGATACTAGATCAATCTGTAGGTTTCGAAGGACAGTTAGATGCTAAATTGCGTATTCTTGATGACTTAGAACAGAAGTTGAATCAGCTTGCTATTGAAATAGAAGTCAATAGAACAATGTAATTGGGAAATGTATTATGCTTAGAGAAAATTCTATTACTATAATTTTCATACAACGATTGGACTGTTGCAAAAGTAATGATGGACACTTTTGCAATAGTCCTTTTATACGCATATAATTATAAAATTTTTCCTTCAAAGAGCGGGTAGTTGAGTGATGAGGTGAGTTAACTACCCGTAAGTAACGGTGCAACTGATTTCGATGGGCACATAATCTGTTTTACTTTATTTTGTTTCTCTGTGTAAGGTAACTTTTTTCAAACGAGGTGAATATTTTTTGAGTTCTAATCGTTCAGGGTTATTTCTTTTGTTTTTTGTAGTGATATAATTTCTATCTCCTGTTTCAGTACAGGCTAGTGTAACTTGCACACGCATAACAATGCCTTCTTTCAAGTAGTAATAATTACGCTTTACAAGATATTATTTTTGCTTTTCTTTGTCAATAAAAAATAAAGAATGTTGCATATTAACATTCTTTGTGCTTTAATTACAAAATATAAATAGTAATGATTACGATTTGGGAGTGGTTAAAGAACATGACAAAGAAAATTCCAGTTACAGTTTTAAGTGGTTATTTAGGTTCGGGGAAGACTACCATGATGAACCATGTCCTACAAAATGAGCAAAATCTGCGTGTCGCAGTGATTGTCAATGATATGAGCGAAATCAATATTGACGCTGAGTTAATTGCGAATGGGAGTGGTATTTCACGAACTGAAGAAAAATTTGTAGAGCTATCAAATGGCTGTATTTGCTGTACATTACGTGAAGATTTACTGCAAGAGGTAGAGCGTCTCGCAAGGCTTGGGAATATAGATTATATTTTGATCGAATCGACAGGCATTAGTGAGCCAATTCCAGTTGCACAAACATTTAGCTATTTGGATGAGGAACTTGATATTGACCTCACAAAGTTTTGTCGGCTCGATACAATGGTGACTGTAGTTGATGCCAATCGTTTCTGGCATGATTTTCAATCAGGAGAGAGTCTGTTAGCACGTAAGGAAGCAGTAGGTGAATTAGATGAGCGGGATGTTGCGGATTTACTGATTGACCAAATTGAGTTTTGCGACGTCCTTGTCCTGAACAAATGTGACTTAGTGTCAGAGGTTGAGCTTGCAAGATTAGAAAGAATTCTACGTGCATTACAACCAGAAGCCAAATTAATTCGGACAAAAAATGGTGTTATAGAGCCAGCAGAAATTTTAAATACAGGACGTTTTAACTTCGAACGTGTATCTGAATCTGCTGGTTGGTTAAAAGAATTAGAGCTTGGGCATGAAAATCATACACCAGAGACGGAGGAGTATGGCATCACTTCGTTCACCTATCAGCGTAGAAAGCCATTTCACCCACTGCGCTTTGTGGAATGGTGTGACAATATGCCAGCATCTATTGTCCGTGCTAAAGGAATTATCTGGAGCGCAAAACATCAGGAAGTGGCATTATTACTGTCACAGGCTGGCTCCTCCGCAAAAATCGAGCCTGTTTCCTATTGGGTGGCAGCTTTACCTGAAGCACAACAGCAGGATGTCTTTTTACAAAGCCCGGAAGTATTAAAGGATTGGGATGCGCTATATGGTGATCGTTTGACACAACTCGTCATTATCGGTATTGATTTAGATAAAAAGGCAATTATACAAGAGCTCGACGCTTGTCTCTTGTCTGATAAAGAATTAAATGAACCATGGGAGAATTTAAAAGATCCATTCAATTGGGAATGGAGTTAGAGAAATTAATTAGGTTGTACCATTCCATATCAGAGACACATTACTCTTTCTTTTGATCGAAATGGTTATAGATAGGCTCCTACAATATAAAACTACCTCAAATTACTTTTGAGGTAGCTCCTTTTTAAATATCTTGTTATAGTTTGTTGCTTCACGCAAGGCCTTTTCCTCAATAGGTATTCGTACGGAAAGCATTGTAATATTTAATAGTGTGAAGCAAAACGCTGTAAAGTAAGCTTGAAACATAATTGGTAGTAATAGAATTTCCAAACATACAACAGCATAATTAGGATGGCGCATAAATGTATATGGCCCCTTTTGTACAACTTCCGCACCGGGTAAAATAATAATTTTTGTATTCCAAAAAGGCCCTAGTGAATGGATGCACCAGATTCGTAATGCTTGCACGGCAATAAATAATAAAAAAAATAATGGGAATAAGGGCGAGAGTCCACTATTATTCGTGCTTACTTCGACAATTAAAAATAGAAAAAAACTGACATGCATGGCCACCATATAGGGATAATGCGATATCCCCACTTCATACGCACCTTGCGAAATCATCCACTTTTCATTGCGTTTTGCTATAGAGACTTCTGTCAATCTTTGTAGAATGATAAGAATCAAGATAATATAAAAAAACATGCTACTCCCTCCATTTAAGTAATACAGCTTCCGCACAGAAGCCGGGACCGAGAGCGACGAGCAAACCAACATCATCTACTTGACCTTCGTTTAACATAAACTGCTCTAATACATACAACACGGTAGGAGATGACATATTCCCATGACAACGTAATATTTCCCGAGAAATGTCGGTTTTTTGTTCCGCAAGATACAGTGTGTCCTCGTAGGCTTTCAATACTTTTTTGCCACCTGGATGAGCGATGAAATGATTGAGTTGTTCACTGTATAGCTGTTGTTCTACTAAAAATTGTTCGATGAATGGGCCAAGCCATTTCGTAATAATAGAAGGAATACTCTTCTGAAAAATGACATGTAGACCGTTGTTTTTGATATTCCAGCCCATTACATTTTCAGAATCTGGCATCCATTTAGAACCAGTATTAAGTATAGAAGGTGTTGGCTTTTTTGTAGGTATTGTAACGTCATCCCCACAAACGAGAATACATGCGGCACCATCGGCAAATAGAGAGGCACCTATTAAATTACTTTTTGAAAAATCATTTGGCTGAAAGGTTAAGCTGCAAAGTTCGACACAAACAACAAGTACTTTTGCTTGGGGATGTGCCTGACAAAAATCATAGGCTCGACTGACACCCGCTGCTCCACCAGCGCAACCAAGACCCCAAAGTGGAATGCGCTTTAGTCTGTCTGAAAAGGACAGTTGATTCATAACGCGGGCATCAATACTTGGTGTTGAAATGCCCGTACTACTAACAAAAATAATCGCATCAATTTCCTCAGGAGAAATCGGTGTTTCTAAGAAAGCTTCATTTTGTAAACAGGCTTGTATAACTTCAACACTGTATGTTGTTGCCAGTTCAATATATAAGTTGTTCCGTTCTTCAAAAGTATGCTCAGTACGATGCCATTCAGCTGGTACACAGAAATGGCGAGACTCAATACCACCGCTGTCAAATACTTTTAAATAACGTTCTAATTTTGGGATTTTTTTATAAAAAAGTTCCTTTGTTAGCTCTTCAGCATTTGCCTGATATAAAGTATAAGGTGGTTGATATGTACTGATGGAAACGATTTTCGACAATCCAACATCTCCTTTGCAAAGTGGTCTTAGTCATTGTATGCATGTGGGGAGTGGTTACATGCTTGATAATTTGGATTTGACAATTTCAAAAGATTTCGATATATTGGAAACAATTAATTGGAAAGTAGGTGATGTGACATGATGAATAGATCTGTTTTTAACGTACTGCAATTCGGTTTGTTCAATTTCACACGCCTAAAATTTACATGTTGACCTTGTTTTGTAGCTAGTTAGACTTCTACAAAAATAAGCATACTTGTACTTTCCCTTGAACGTGCCTGTGAAACCTTGTAACTGCTGAATTGCAGTTACAAGGTTTTTTATTGTTTCAGCGCTAGTAAGGTTTTTTAGACACTGGAAAAATAAAGCTTCGGTTGATGCATAGATGTTTTGTGCACAAATAGGCCGAAGTGTAAATAATAAATAACATGCATATATCAGGAGGAAAACAAATTGAATTTAACAACTTTAGGATTTTCAACATATTTTGAAGAGCAAATGATTGCATTTAACGAGGAGTCAAAATTAGCTAATTGTGTTCCAGCAAGAGTGACTTTGGAGCATAAGCACGCTTATCGTGTGCTGGCTGAAGAAGGTGAATGGTTAGCAACGATTGCTGGTCATTTAGCTTATAATTCGCTAGCACGAGAAGATTTTCCAGCCGTTGGGGATTGGGTGTTGGTCGAGAAAATGGCAGGCGAGGAAAAAGCGATAATTCATAAACTATTTGAACGAAAGTCTGTCTTTTCGCGCAAGGTTGCAGGTCGAGAAATAACGGAGCAAATTGTAGCATCCAATGTCGATATTGTACTTCTTGTGATGAGCTTAAATGCAGATTTTAATATACGTCGTTTAGAACGTTATTTAATCGCTGCCTGGGATTCAGGTGCGAAGCCAATTATTGTACTGACAAAGGCAGATTTATGTGACGATGTTGAGAATATGTTGCGTGAGGTCGAGTCTGTCGCGTTTGGTGTAGACGTTGTTGTGACTAGTGCTTTATCAGGTGAAGGCTTATCAGATATTCATGCCTTTTTTACTGAGGGAGTGACAGGTGCAATACTTGGCTCTTCCGGTGCTGGTAAATCTACATTAACGAATGCACTTTGTGGTGAGCAACTTATGAAGGTTTCGGGTATTCGAGAGGACGATGCAAAAGGTCGCCATACAACGACACATCGTGAGTTAATCGTATTACCTAGTGGCGGGTGTTTAATTGATACGCCTGGAATGCGCGAGCTGCAATTATGGGATCAAGGAGATAGTTTATCTTCAAGTTTTAAAGATATTGAAGAACTATCAGCAACATGTCGCTATCGAGATTGTACGCACCAAGAGGAGCCGCATTGCGCAGTTCAGCAAGCGATTATAGATGGAGTACTCGAAAATTCGCGTCTACGGAGCTACTTTAAATTGCAAAAGGAACTCGCATTTATGGAGCGTAAAACAAATACTCAGGCAAAATTAAATGAGCAGCGTAAATGGAAGCAAATTTCGAAGGGCTTGAAGAAAGGTAAAAAGAAATAATCATGAAGGAACATAGATATCAATGAAAATATCTGTGTTCTTATTTTTTTAAAACGCCTATAAGAAATAGGCGTATAGCGTATGTTCATAGCCGCTAGAATGAATATATAGGAGTGACAGCAGGTGCAGATACAAAATATCAATCATTTATTATTTTCAATTTCTAATTTAGATAATTCCATAGCATTTTATAAACATATCTTTGATGCAAAATTATTAGTGAAAGGTAAAAACACAGCTTATTTTGATCTTCACGGGCTATGGCTTGCCCTAAATGTAGAGAAGGATATCCCGCGCAATGAAATTCATCAGTCGTATACACATATAGCATTTTCAATCCATGAACGTGATTTCGATAAAACGTATGACAAGCTTGTCAATTATGATGTCAATATTTTGCAAGGAAGACAGCGAGATGTACGAGATAAAAAATCCATTTACTTTACTGATCCAGATGGTCATAAGTTTGAATTTCATACAGGTACTTTGCAAGATAGATTAGAGTATTATAAAAATGAAAAACAGCATATGGAGTTTTTTGATGAATAATAAAAAATAAGTGTCTCTGACCATTAAGAGACGCTTTTGATTTATAACGAATTTGCGAAGTACAAAAGATTGATGACAACTATATTAAAATGTGGAAATATAAGAAACGAACCTTCCCTAAAATAACAACGTTATATGGTTAGATTTATGTAAATACGAAGGAGTGACTTTATGAAAAAAGCAATTATTTTTGATATGGATGGTACTTTATTTCAAACGAATCTCATCTTGGAACCAGCACTTACAGCGACTTTTGATGTGCTTCGAGCAAAGAGCTTGTGGCAAGGTGATACACCAATCGAAACGTATCGTGAGATTATGGGTGTTCCTTTACCAGTTGTATGGGAAACATTATGTCCTGAGCATTCTTTGGAGGTTCGTAAAGAAAGTAATGCACTGTTCCATACAAAACTTATTGAACAGATACGGCATGGTAAAGGTGCACTGTATCCTAATGCAGAGCAAATTCTTGCGACTTTGGTCGAAGACTATAATTTATACATAGTAAGTAATGGTCAAATCGAGTATTTACAAGCCATTGTTGAAACTTATCAGCTAGATCGTTTTATTAAAGGCACATATAGTATTCAATCCATTTCAAGTGGTCATAAATCACATTTGGTTCGTAAAGTAATTGAAGAAAATAACATTCAACACGGAGCAGTTGTTGGAGATCGTGCTTCGGATATTCAAGCGGCACAAGATAATTACCTTCTCGCAGTTGGTATACGCTTTGATTTTGCACAGGAATGTGAATTGCAAAAAGCAAATGTGGTCATAGATGATTTAAAGGAACTGCCAACTGTACTAAACTGATTTTAAAAACCTTTAGCATTTATCGCGAACATTTTAAAATTTATCGAGAAATTTCGTCGGTTTATCGACATCTAGCATTTTATCTTCAAATGTTTGCATTGCAAATTATGAGGGAAAAGAGTAAAATGGTGCCAATCTATAGAAAAGCGTTGAGAAGGAAAAGTAAATTGGATAAGCATTTAATAGAGAGCCTCTGCTGGTGGAAATGAGGTAAATGAACCCATTTGAAAATGACCTTTGAGCTTCGTACCGAAAGCTTTCACAAGTAGGCTACGACGAGATGGGCACTCGTTACAACAGCAGCAGTATCTCTTATATGTGGATGTACTGATTGAGGCAAATAGTTTGAGCTATTTGTAAATATAGGTGGTAACACGGGTATACTCGTCCTAATCAGTAATGATTAGGGCGTTTTTTTTATCTTTATTTTGCGGCCGTGTCAGATGTTATTTGCGTCAGAGCAATGCACTAGATATGCCAAAGGGAAGTTTATACACAATTTTTGAGGGGAGCAACTTAGGATGACAATTATTATTGGCGGCGCTTGGCCATATGCAAATGGCTCTTTGCATTTAGGTCATATTGCTGCATTATTACCTGGTGATATTTTGGCTAGATATTACCGACAAAAAGGCGAGAAAGTTTTATATGTTTCTGGTAGTGACTGTAATGGTACGCCTATATCAATTCGGGCAACGCAGGAAAACACCACGACACAGGCTATTGCCAATAGATATCATGATGAATTTACACAATGTTTTCAGGAGCTAGGGTTTACCTATGATCTGTATACAAGAACCGATGCTAAGCACCATCATGAATCCGTGCAGACAATTTTTCTACAATTATTAACCAATAATTATTTATATAAGAAGAAGATTGAGCAGGCATATTGTGACACGGATAAGCAGTTTTTGCCTGATCGTTTTGTAGAAGGAACTTGTCCAAATTGCGGTGCGAAGGCGCGGGGAGATCAGTGCGATAATTGTTCGGAAATTTTAGATCCGCTTGATTTAATCGATAAGCGCTGTAAAATTTGTGGGAATGAGCCAGTAATTCGAGAGACAGAGCATTTTTATTTTACCTTCAGTCAATTTCAGGGAAGGCTTGAGAGTTATTTAGCTGAGGCAAAGCTGGAGAAACGTTGGCGCGATAATGCGTTAGCTTTAACAGAGCGTTATTTGTCCGAAGGTGTACCTGATCGTGCAGTAACAAGGGATTTACCGAATGGAGTAAACGTACCAGTACCTGGTTTTGAAGGAAAGAAAATCTATGTGTGGATAGAAGCTGTGGCTGGTTATTTAACTGCAAGTATTGAATGGGCTCAACAGCACGATGTGGCCATCGAGGACTTATGGAATGAAGATACAATCTCGTACTATATACATGGCAAAGATAATATACCATTCCATACTGTTATTTGGCCCGCTGTTTTAATGGGTATAGGGGCGAAGGCATTACCAACACATATTGTTTCGAATGAATATTTAACATTAGAGAAACGAAAACTATCGACCAGTCAAAATTGGGCTGTATGGGTTCCTTATATATTAAGCCGCTATGATGCAGATTCAATCCGCTATTTTTTAACAATGAATGCACCAGAAAATCGTGATACTGATTTTTCTTGGCGCGAATTTATCTATAGTCATAATGGTGAGCTACTTGGCGCATATGGTAATTTTGTCAATCGTACATTGAAATTTTTAGAAAAGTCCTTTAACAGTCAAGTCCCTCAGGCTGAGGTGGATGGAGCTGTAAGAAAGAAGACCATTCACTTGTTTAGTGAGGCCGCAATTGATATTGAAGCGGGGCATTTTAAGCAGGCTTTAGAGGCGATTTTTGAATACGTTCGCGCAGCAAATCGCTATTTTGATGAGCAACAACCGTGGTTGCAAGTCAACGAAGACGTGGAGGCAGGAAATAAAACACTTGCAACATGCGTCTACATTATTGCCAATCTTAGTCAGCTACTGCAACCATTTCTACCGTTTTCGGCTGGGAAAATTCGAGATGTGTTAGGCATACAGGAAGTAATGTGGCATGAGCAAGTGGAACTGCCAACTGACATTAGAGAGGTAACACCACTGTTTGACCGTCTTGATATTGGTTTAATTGAAGAGGAATATCAAAAATTAGTAAATGACAGTCAATAAATAAGAAAAGCAGTATGACCCTTCTCGTCGTACTGCTTTTCTATGTTTAATGATGTTTTCAGCTTTGTGAATAGTGGTTCACTCTTCAAGAGCTAATTCATAACAGGGGTTAATTTTGCCACAACGATACTGTTAATAGCATTGATATAGGCAAGGGCACTTGCTTTTAAAATATCTGTATCCGCTGCCTTGGCGATATACTTTTCACCTTCGTGTTCAATGGTGATTTTTACTTTACCAAGTGCTTCTTTACCACGAGACACACTATTAATATTGTACTCAACTAGCTTCACATCAATTTTTGTAATTTCCGCGATGGCAGAATACAATGCGTCAATTGGACCAGAACCGACTGCACTCGCCTGCAATACATCGCTACCCTTACGAATTTTCACGCTTGCAGATGGGAAGCTGGCATTGCTGACGACTTGCAGATCTGCGAAATCAAAGAATTGATCGCTATAATGAGTAGCATTGGCATGATTGGCATCGTGCTTTTCATAATAGCTTTCAACAATTACATATAAATCATGGTCATATACTTCTTTCTTGGCATCGGCTAATTTTAAGAAGCCTTCAAAGACTCCTTCAAACTCCTCTGCAGAAAGATTTGAGAATCCAAGTTTTTCAAGGGCATTTTTCACAGCATGACGACCTGAACGTGCAGTAAGAACTAGCTCCATGTCGTCTAACCCAACGTCTTCAGGATGCACAATTTCGTAGGCATCACGAGATTTTAACAGGCCATCTTGGTGAATACCTGATGAATGGGCAAATGCATTGTCTCCAGTAATTGCTTTGTTTACCTGTACATCTAAGCCCATAAAGCTTGATACAAGGCGTGATGTATTCATAATCTCTTTTGTGTTGATGCGTGTTTGAGCATTGTAGACCGTACTGCGTGTTTTTAATGCCATTATTACCTCTTCTAGTGCGGCATTCCCAGCGCGTTCACCAATGCCGTTAATTGTACATTCCACTTTGTCAGCCCCATTTTTAATGGCAGCAAGTGTATTAGCAGTTGCCATACCAAGGTCATTGTGACAGTGGACACTTAGCAGAACACTGTCGTTTAGATTTTTCATGCGGTCATTTAGTTTATAAATCATCGCTCCAAATTCCTCGGGCTCTGCAAAACCAACTGTGTCAGGCACATTAATCATCGTTGCGCCAGCCTTCATGACCGCTTCTATCGTTTTCCACAGGTATTCAAAATCAGAGCGAGATGCATCCTCTGTTGAATATTGGACTTGCGGTAATAGTGTTTTTGCATATTTTACAGCGTCTATACCAATTTGAAGAATTTGCTCTTTGGATTTACTAAATTTCTTTTCAACATGAATGTCAGAAGTGCCAAGCACCATATGAATCATTGGATTTTCAGCGTATTTTACAGCATTATAAACAGCATCTATATCTGCCTGTACGGCACGCGCTAAAGCTGTAATCATAATATCATTTGTGTTACCGACTTTTTGCGCCACGGCTTTCACGGCATCAAAGTCACCTTGTGATGAAGCAGGGAAACCAGCTTCGATAATATCGACGCCTAATTTTTTGAGTTGCTGTGCAATCTCTACTTTCTCGTATAAGTTCAGTTTTGCTCCTGGTACTTGCTCGCCATCACGTAAAGTTGTATCAAACACCCAAATTTTTCTTCCCATTTTCAAACACTCCTTTTGTTTAATTAAAATATTTTAAGCTGAGCATGCCACATCTGAGAGGTTATTTTGATTGCCTCCACCGGTTTTCCTACCTGTCAGTGGCGATGAGATGAAGAAATCCCCACTGATAGAAGTTTTACTCTATCCCGCATTAACGGTCCGTAAGATGCCATACAAAGGCAATCAACTGACCGTAAAAGCCCGATTGGTTCAGCTAACAATCAGTGGGAATAAAGAAACCCCCACTGATAGAAGTTTCACTCTATCCCGCATCAACGGTCCGTAAGATGTCATACAAAGGCAATCAACTGGCCGTAAAAGCCCGATTGGTTCAGCTAACAATCAGTGGGAATAAAGAAATTCCCACTGATAGAAGTTTCACTCTATGCCCGGAGGTAGTCGGATATTAATGTGCCTCTCTGCTTTAAAAATAAAAAAACCCGTCTCTATATAAAATATAGAGACGAGTTTTTGCTCGCGGTACCACTCTAATTGACCTTTTCTTTACAGAAAAAGTCCCCTTATCAACAGCTATCACTGTTTATCCCTATAACGGGGGAATCCGACATCCCTTACTTTAGCGACGTCCATTGACGAAGTTATAGTTCAGGGAGTAGCTCATGGACGAGTTCAAAATGTGTGCCTACCGGTTTACACCAACCACCGGCTCTCTACAAGTACACAGGCATTTCTACTATTTCCAATCTAGGCCTACAATGTGTTGTTGAAAGCAATAATACTTGGATATTGTTATTCTGTCAACAATATTCTAAAAATTTTTTGTTTTCTGTTTTAATGGGGTTTAACCAAAACAGTAGTAAGAAATTTAAATTATAATAATGTTTTTGCATGAATTTATATCCCTTGATTACTACCAATAAAGTAATTTTCTATGAGATAATAAAGCCAGATTTTATACATAGAAAGTAGGTGTAACAATGAAATTCGTATTTGATTTGGATGGCACAATTTGTTTTAAAGGACAGCCGTTGACACCAGGTATAACTACTGCGTTGGCGAATTGTATGGCGGATGGCCATGAGGTAATCTTTGCTTCAGCACGTCCAATTCGTGATTTATTGCCCGTATTACCGGAGTCGATGAGAAAACTTCCGATGGTTGGGGGAAATGGGGCATTTGTCGCTAGCAATGGGGATACCATTGAAGTAAGTGCTTTTTCAGTAGAAACCGTGGAGGCTATCTCAAAAATTATTACAGCATTTAAACTCCCATATTTAATCGATGGTGATTGGGATTACGCGTACACAGGTAGTGAAGATCATCCGATTTATCGAAATTTAGATCCACTGAAGCTGGCAAAAAAAGTATTATTTACTGAACTGAAGGACATTGTGAAAATTGTATTATTTCCTGGTGAACAGCAACAAGAAATATTGACAGAGCTCGAAAAACTACCGATTTCGTTATATGAGCATATGTCAGAGAATATTGTCGATATAAGTCCTAGTGGTATTGATAAATGGAATGGCTTAATAAAGTTAGGTGTTCTAGAAGGGGATTTTGTCGCGTTTGGTAATGATGCAAATGATAAAGCAATGTTTGTAAAGGCAAAGGAAAGTGTATGTGTAGGCATGCATGAAGTACGGCAATATGCTAATTTACAGGTTGCTAGCGAAGAAGTAGCAATTATTGCAATGCTACAAAGATTAAGCAAAAAGTATAAATGCTAATGTAGATATGTATAGATTGGAAAGTACTATTTTGAATAAAAGTACTCTGAGATTCCATCAAGAAAAAATCTGCAAATTTCTTAGAGAAAGGTAAACCAGTTTAGCCTCAGTCGTTGCATAAGTGTCGACTGAGGCTTACTTGGTTTTTTTTGAAGTAGGTAAGATTCCAAAAAACTATTTAGAGTTTAAAAATCCTTATATGCTGGCCTCTTCTTTTGCACTTTAAAGCGTGAAACTTGCGTTTGTAATTCTTCAGCCATTGTCGAGAGAGTAGCTGCAGAAGCGGCCACTTCTTCAATTGTCGCTAATTGCTCCTCCGAGGAAGAAGCCACATTTTGCAGGTTAGCGGAAGACATTTGTGCGATTGTAGCAATTTCATCGAATGATGCGTATATTTGTTCAGCACTCGATGACATCTCCTCGGAAACAGTAGTTGCTTCTTGGATTTGCATAGATACATGCTCAATGAGTTCCACGATTTTAGAAAAGCCTTCTTCTGCCTCTTTGACAACCTGTATACCAATTTGTACCTCTTGTGTTCCTGTATCCATCACTGTGACTGCACGGTTGGTGTCTTGTTGGATCTCTGAGATGAGCCCTGCAATTTGTTCAGCTGATTTTTTTGATTGTTCAGCTAATTTTTTAACTTCGTCTGCCACGACTGCAAACCCACGACCATGATCGCCAGCTCGTGCTGCTTCGATTGCTGCGTTCAATGCTAATAAGTTGGTCTGTTCTGCGATGTCGGTGATAATGCTAATAATATTTCCAATTTCCAACGAATGGCTCCCTAAATTTTTTACAACTGTCGCAGATTCAAGTACGGCGGTATTGATGGTATCCATCTGTGTAATAACGCGCTGTAAGGAATCATTGCCTTTGTTTGCCTCTGTATTTGTCTCCATTGCGAGTTCAGAAACAGCAGCAGTCGTTGCTGCTAATTGCTGGATACCCTTCGTCATTGTTTTCATTGCTTCAGAGCTCTCAGTAGCATTTTTCCCTTGTGCTTCAGAGCCACTCGCTACTTCTTGAATGGAAGATGTAATTTGCTCTGTTGCTTGAATCGTTTGGTCAGCGCTCGCTGTTAACTCTGCAGCAGAAGCACTAACTTGTACTGTATTTTGACGCACATTTGTAATTAAGTTCTTTAAATTTTGAGCCATTTGATTAAAGGCAAGGGCTAAATCGCCAACCTCATCACGATTCTTGATGCGGATTTGCTCAGCTGTTAAATCACCTTCTGCGATTTTCTTCGCAGCTTTTGCCATACCATTGATTGGTCGGGAAATAATGCTTCCCATTACCATGGCAATTATCAGACTAATGACAACGGCAAATGCCCCAAGTAAAATCATCTGAAACTTAATCGATTGAATTTCATTTGATGTAGCAGTAATTTTTGATTCTACAAATTCTTGTTGATAGTTTGAAAGATTTTCCACCCGTTCATCGAATTGTTTGATAATAAGGCGACCCTGTGTGCTATCCAATTTTTCGTATTGTTCGGTTTGTCCATCGTTTTTTAAAGAAAACATGCGATCTGAGAACTGCTGAACATTTTCTTCACTTTTAATAATGGCCTCTAATAATTCAATAGATTTTTGGGACTCGAGTGATGCCATTAAGTCATCAGATTTTTGTTTGAATTCAGCGCGGGATTCTTTATTACTTTGTAGATTTTGCTTATCTCCTAGTAGTAAATAGCCTCGCATACTTACAATCTCTTGCTTTGCGATAGCTCTGAGCTCTTGAATACTAATAGATTTAGTCGTTTGTTCTTCGAGTAATTCACGGTACGTATTATTTACTGAATTCAGCTGTTTAAAGTTTAAACCTATTGTGCCAACTAAAACGAAAATGACAATTAAAAAACCGAGTAATAATTTCTTATAGATAGTAAATCGCATGTTTGAAAAATCCTTTCTTAGTAGATTAGTAGAAATGTTACAAAAAAATGAAATATGTATATATACCATTTATATCAGATTATATGCAATTTACAAAGTATTATGAGTATTTTCATGTTGAATATTATATAAATAAGAGAAGTAAGTTGTAGAAAAATAGAATTTTAGGGAAAATGAATAAAGTGGATATGAAACTTATTAAGAGTGTGAAACGTAGAGTCAAATAAGGATAAAACAAGGATGTGGGATGATGCATAGACCGATTTTAAAATTACCTAAGACGAAATATGAAAAGATGTGGGACTATATTGGTGGTGGGGTATTTGTTGCGTCTATTTTATACATTGTTATAATGTGGGGACAAATACCTGATGAAATCCCAGCACATTTTAATGGTGCGGGAGAGGTCAATCGCTGGGGGTCTAAAATTGAATTACTTATCCTACCGTTTATGGGGATATTTTTGTGGGTGTTAATGGGGCTACTTGAAAAAGCGCCACATATGCATAACTATCCTGCTCGTTTAAACGATAGTAACGTGGAGGCGTTTTATTTAAATAGTCGTAAAATATTAAATGAAGTAAAGAACTTTTGCTTAATTTTATTCGCCTTCATCTCCTGCGTAATGGTGCTCATAGCTTTAGAGAAAGTGGAGACATTAGGCTGGTGGTTCCTGCCATTTGTGCTGATTGGAACAGCACTGCCGATTGTAAAAGGTTTAATAAATTCTTCAAAAATTAAATAGTAATGTTTTCATAGTGATTTATAATTTTGTGTATGATGTACAGCTTTAGTCACTGAGGTGAGGTGTTTCTATCTTTTGAGACACCTCCCTTTTTTGTGATAAATTTAGGATACATGAAATCGAAAGAGGTGCGAAAGACATGCAAAAGAAATTTAAACTAAAGGATGGGCTCTCGCTTACTATTTTAAATCAACCGCAGGATATGATATTAGAGGGAATTTCACACTCAGGCGATGCCCCATATGACCGTATCATTTCCTTTGTGTTTTCTGTGGATGACATGGTAACTTATTTAGACAGTACGCTCAAGGCTAATGTGCTAGCCGAGCAGGGATATTTATTTTTCGTTTATCCGAAAAAGGGTAATAAAAAATATCAACAGTTTATTCATCGTGATGAAATTTTCCCAGCGATTCAAGTAGATGAAGAAAAATATATTGTCGGTAGTGATATCAAATTTGTAAGTCTGATGTCACTCGATGAGACGTTTTCCATTTTAAGCATGAAGCGAGATAGTAAGGCGCGTGGTAAGAAAAAGACAGCAAATAGTCAATGTGTGAGTGACTATGAAAGCATGCTTCCACAATTGCGGAAACAGCTTGCTGATAATACGAATGATTTAGCCTTTTATGATGGGCTAACACCGGGGTATCAAAAGGATTGGGCTCGCTATATTTATAGTGCAAAAAAGGAAGAAACACAGGTAGCCCGTGTGAATGAAATGCGGGAACTTACAAGACAAGGCTTTAAGACGAAGGAATTATACCGAAAAGCCAAAAGTGAAGAGAAAGCATAACTTGCTACAAACGAGCGAAAAAAACAATAATGTATGGGGTAATAGCGATTACTCCGATATTTACTTTTTATGTTGTATGGCAAAGTGTTCATAGCTCCTGAAGAAGTTTTAAAAGGTAAAATTGTATTGTCTAAGGGCTAACGATGCTGTCTGTTGTAGTGCCATGATGAAGTTGGGTTTGCACTATAAATTGGTGTAGCCATGATGAAACTTCTGTTGCGAATATTTTGATCGACTCGTACTTCCACATTGTAAAAATAGCTAACAGTGAGTCCATGTTGATTTTAGTCATTCAGGATGTATCAAAACTGCTCAACAACGTTAAATGTTTTGCGCTAATGAATTTGATGTCTATGTTAAAAAGTGAGGGTAAAGTATGAGTACTTATATTGAACAAGTAGATGAAAAATGGCGTGATAGTTTGGCCAAGCTAGTGGAGGTAGTGGAATGTAATTTACCAGATGGCTTTGAACGAACAATGTACTATGACATGATAAGCTATGGTGTACCTTTATCGACATATCCGAAAGGTTATCACGTAACCCCAAATACACCACTCCCCTTTATTAGTCTAGCTGCTCAAAAGCGGCATATAGCTGTATATCATATGGGCATTTATGCAGATAAGGTATTGCTTTCTTGGTTTCAAGATGAATATGCAAAGCGTGTACCAACAAAACTGAATATGGGGAAAAGTTGTATTCGTTTTACGAGTATTAAAAATATTCCATATGATTTGATTGGAGAGCTTGTGTCAAAGATGACACCAGACGAGTGGATTTTGAAATATGAAGGAGAGTTGACCAAATGAAAAGCGCTACAACATTTTTAATGTTTCAAGGACAGGCAAACAATGCAATCGAGCAATATAAACAATGGTTTACGGATTTAACAGTGGAGAGCCTGACTTATATGGAAGATTCTCAGCAAGTTGCAATGGCTGTGCTCGATTTAAAAGGTCTGAAAATTATGGTGAATGATAGTGTCATTACGCACAATTTTACGTTTACACCCTCGACATCCATTTTTGTAGAATGTGAGACGCTAGAAGAAATCGGAAGTCTTGCAGCACAAGTATTGGAGGGTGGAAAAGCATTAATGCCACTTGACAATTATGGCTTTTCCAAACAATTTGCCTGGATTGAGGACCGTTTCGGTGTATCATGGCAATTTACGTATAATTAAATATAAGGAGGAGTATATATGAATAAGTGGATGGAGCGTGCTATAGGGCTGGCGCTTGCAAACGTTGCACAGGGTGGACAACCATTTGGAGCTATATTAGTTAAAGATGGCGAAATCATTGGCGAAGGCGTCAATGAACTACACCTACGTCCAGATAGCACAGGGCATGCAGAATTATTAGCTTTACGACGTGCACAGGAAAAACTAGGTACTATAGATTTGCGTGGTACGGTAATGTATGCAAGTGGTGCGCCCTGCCCCATGTGCTTTGGCGCAATGGCCATGGCAGGCGTAGATAAGGCCTATTTTGCCAATTCACTAGCAGATGCACTAGCTGTTGGTTTAGGCCGCTCAAGTGAGGTATATGCTGATTTACAAAAAGCGGAAGCAGAACGAGCATTTCAAATGATACATTTACCAGTAGAGGATGATGAGAAAAATCCGATGCATGTTTGGTATAAAAAAGCGTAATAACGTAAAAGGAGAATAAGGTATGGCAGTAAATTTAGTGAAGCACGACATTAAATATGCAGAAGCGATGCATGCATTATCTTCAATGCCACAGGTGAGAGATGCACTTGGGTTACCTGCTGGCAAAGTAGAAGATACCATTAATTTTATTAAACGAGAATGTATAGATGAAGAAGAGGGGAAGACCGTCCCTCGTGTTGTATTGAATGAGGAAGGACAAGTTATTGGTGTGACAGCATTGATGTTTATAGATCATGCGAAAAAGAGCTGTCATATTGGTTCATGGCTTGGCTATGAATTTTGGGGTAAGGGCTATAATCTAGAGGCCAAAAAAGCAATACTAGAAATTGCGTTTTATGAATTAGGGCTAAAGCGTGTTTTTGCAGGAGCGAGAAAGGTCAATATTCGCTCACAAAAGGCGCAAGAAAAGTTACCGTTTATCCGTTTAGGTGTAGAGCAAGATTTTCCACATGAGCACAAGTGGTTAGAGGTAAAGGAAAAACAACCATGTGTTCTAAATGTCTTTGAACGTGAGGATTTTGTTCGTTACAGTACTTCTTTAGAGTTAGTAGAAGGATCGCGAGAAAGCTATTTGCCACTGTTATTAATTGCGGATGAAAGTGAAGAAGCTGTTCGCCAATATATGAATGATGGTGATTTATATGAGATTAAATGCGGTGAAAAATTGGCTGGAGTTGCCTTGCTTCTTGCACAGTCAACCACAACGATTGAATTAAAAAATATCGCTATTAAACCAGAGTTTCAAGGTAGAGGTATTGGTAAGGTAGCGTTGCAAAAAATTAGTACTGTTAGTAAATCACAAGGTTATAAAAATGTAATAGTAGGGACTGCCAATTCTAGCATTGATAATATTGCTTTTTATCAAAAGTCTGGTTTTCGTATGGAAACAATTGAAAAGGATTTTTTCAGTAGTTATGCAGAGCCAATCTATGAAAATGGTATACGTGCCTTAGATATGATTATGTTTTCAAAGGCGCTATAGATCGAGATCGAGGCGAAACATTCCTCGATTTTTTATGTTGTCGTGCATACTAGTTCAAGCTGTGAAAAAGACGAGTAAAATCCACAGGGCAAAGGCTATAGTGCGACGATGTCCTAATAACCGTAAGTTAATATTAATAACAGTCAGCAACATAAAAAGAAATACCCGTCCAACTTTTGGTTGAGCGGGTATTTCTATTTGCCTAGCAGTAAAGCCATCAATTTTTCTTTAGAATGTAAAAAATCATCGAGTGAATAGCGATCTAGTACAGCTAAATAAGCTTGTAATGCTTCATATAGGACGCCCTTTAGCTGACATTCAGGAGCTATTTTACAGAGGTTATTTTCTTTATCGAAGCATTCCACCAAATGAAAATCTTCTTCTGTATGACGAACGATTTCACCGATTGTTAACGTCTTTGGATCGATTGCTAGACGTATACCGCCACCGCGTCCGCGGATTGTTTCGATGTAACCAAGCTGCCCAAGCTGGTGTGTCACCTTCATTAAATGATTTTTTGATATATTATAGGCATCGGAAATTTCTTGAATAGTTGATAGTTGACCGTCTTCCTTCGCTCCTAGATAAATGAGTGTCCGAAGAGAGTAATCTGTGTATAAAGTTAATCGCATTAGAACACCCTACTTTCTAAAGTTCATAAATAATTATAGCATTTTCATCTATTCCATAGTAATCCGAATGCTTGTTGAAAAGATGTATTTAAAATACATTAATTATGTCTATTTTGTTAAAGATGTATTTTATATATTGCTTTAAGAAAATGAAAGCGTTATATTGTAATCACGAAAGGATGGTATGCGATATGTTAAAACAAGAAACAGTACAAATTATTAAAGCGACAGTTCCGGTATTAGAAGTTCATGGTGTGGCAATTACAAAGACGTTTTACAAAAATATGTTTCAGGCTCATCCGGAATTATTAAATATTTTTAATCACACGAACCAAGAACAAGGGCGTCAACAAACAGCATTAGCAAACACGGTGTATGCGGCAGCTGTTCATATTGAAAATTTACAGGCGATTTTACCAGCAGTTATGTTAATTGCTCATAAACACCGTAGTTTAGGTATTTTACCTGAGCATTACCCAATTGTAGGGGAACACTTATTAAAAGCAATTAAAGAAGTCCTTGGAGATGCAGCAACAGACGATATTATTAATGCATGGGCTGAAGCGTACGGCATGATTGCAGATATATTCATTCAAGTTGAAGAAGAGTTATATCAAAAATCAGAAGTAAATGGTGGATGGCGTTTATTCAAACCATTAAAAGTAGCTAAAAAAGAAGTTGAAAGTGACCTAGTAACTTCTCTTTATTTTGTGAATGAGGATGGCTCACCACTACCAGCTTACGAGCCAGGTCAATACATTAGTATCCGAGTGAAAGTACCTGGGGAAGAATATTTAATGAACCGTCAATATACACTTTCACAAGCAACAGCAGAACAGGGTTATCGTATATCTGTAAAACGTGAAAGTGATCATACACCAAATGGCAAAGTATCAAACTTTATTCACGACGTTTTACAAGTGGGTGATTTAGTAGACGTAAGTGTTCCAGCAGGTCTATTTGTTCTAGAAGAAACATCTACACCAATCACATTCGTAAGTGGAGGTATTGGCGTTACACCACTAAATAGTATGCTTCAATCTCTAAAAGATGATGCGGCAAATGAAGTGAACTTTATTCAATGTGCGCGTAATGAGAACGTAATAGCATTTAGTGATGACATTCAAGAAAAAATAAATACCCTTCCTAATGCAACATATACAGCTTTATACTCTGATGAAGACAAGCTCATTACAAAAGAGTTATTGGCTGAAAGCATAGCGAATAATACGGACGTATATGTATGTGGCCCAACTGGATTTATGGAAGCGGTTATTAAAAACTTACATGAAATTGGCGTAGCAGACGAAAAAATTCACTATGAATTCTTTGGTCCAGCAATGCAATTAGCAAAATAATAAGGATTTCCCTGTTACGAGCGTTTTTGACGCTTGTAACAGGTTTTTTTATTTTAAAGATCTGTGTTAGAAGCTGAGGCGGATAGAAGTAAGGAAATGACGGATAGAACTCACAAATTAACGGCTAGCTTATATATGCTTGACAATATACCTAATGGGGTATATTATGAATCGTGTAAGCAAGATGCGATTTTGATTTGGAAGGAGGCGTGCACAAGAATGGCGTATAATGCAAAAACAGCAAACCGAGTGAAGAGAATGGAAGGTCAATTGCGTGGGATTTTGCGGATGATGGAACATGGGCAACATTGTAAAGATGTTATTACACAGCTATCTGCCGTACGTTCAGCAGTTGATCGAACTATTGGAGTGATTGTTAGCGAGAATTTGTTGAATTGTGTAGCGACCGCTGAAGGAGATTCAGAAAAAATGAATACTGCTATTCAAGAAGCAATGGATTTAGTCGTGAAAAGTAGGTAAATAATATATACCCTTTATAGTATGTGGTTAGGAGGAATTATCACTTGGAAACATGGATTATCATTGCTATTGTTATTGCTTTTTTAGTATGGAGGATGAAGCCGACGAAAGGTGTTCAGTCAATATCAGTAGCACAATTAAAAAATATGTTGGATGATAAGGATAAAGTATTTGTGGATGTGCGAACGCCAGCTGAATACAAGCGAGGGAATATTCAGCAATTCAAAAATATCCCACTTGGCTCCAGCTTTGACAAACTACCACAAGACAAAGAAATTGTAGTCATATGTCAAAGTGGTATGCGTAGTAGTCAAGCGTGTAAACAACTAAAGAAACAAGGATTCGAGCGTGTAACAAATGTCCGTGGCGGCATGAACGCTTACTAGGAGGGCAATAGAGTGAAAGAAATTGCGGCGAAAGAAGTTCAACAAGCATTAGAGCAAGGGCAAGCTATCAAACTAATTGATGTACGTGAAGTAAATGAAGTGGCGTCTGGGCATATTCCGGGCATCATTCATATTCCTTTGGGTTTATTGGAATTTCGATTACACGAGTTAAAGAAAAATGAACCGTATATTATGGTTTGTCGTTCAAGTGCTCGGAGTGCTCAGGCCACACAATATTTAGCAGATCGAGGTTTTGATGTCACAAATATGCTTGGTGGCATGCTTGCCTGGGAAGGCGAAGTGCAGTAAGCGATTTTATTAGCCTCTGTCTATATTTTTTTACTAAAAATAATACCCTTATAGGTATAAGGAGGAAGTTATGAGTATTAAGGCAGATTTTCAGTTAGATGCTAAAGGGCTTTCGTGCCCCATGCCTATCGTAAAAACAAAAAAGGCAATGGCAGATTTAGTGGATGGTCAGATTCTAGAAGTGCTAGCAACGGATAAAGGTTCTAGGGCGGATATAGCTGCTTGGGCTGAAACTGTAGGTCATCGATACATTGGTACAACGGAAGAAGATGCTGTGTTAAAGCATTATATTCGTAAATGCGAAAATGACACAATAGTTGAAAAAGCGTTTGAACCGACAATTGAGTTAGTTGAAGTGGTTGGAAAAAATGGGCTTATCCTAGATGTGCGTGAAGAGGTGGAGTTCGCCTTCGGTCATATTGATGGTGCTCTGTCTATTCCGTTAGGTGATCTTGAGGCGCGCATCTCTGAGCTTGACAAGGAACAAGAGATATATGTGATTTGTCGTACAGGAAAGCGTAGCGATTTTGTAGCGCAAAGGCTTGTGGCAAATGGTTTTGCAAAGGTTTATAACGTACTTCCAGGTATGACAGCCTGGACGGGCGAACTCATAAAAACTATTTAATTGGAGGAATTTGATATGTCAAACAAAGTAGCAATTATTGCAAGTAATGGTGGTCTTTTCGACGCGTATAAAGTGTTCAATATCGCAACAGCAGCGGCAGCTTCTGACAAAGAGGTTGCAATCTTTTTCACATTCGAAGGGTTAAATTTAATACACAAACAAGGTATGCATGCGCTATCTATGCCTGCTGGAACTGAACATTTTGCTGAAGGCTTTGCAAAAGCAAATGTTCCTGCTATACCGCAATTAGTTGAAATGGCACAAGAGTTAGGTGTGAAGTTTATTGCATGTCAAATGACGATGGATGTAATGGGTTTGACAACAGATGATTTCGTTGCGGGTATTGAGGTTGGCGGTGCAGTAACGTTCCTGGAATTTGCTAAAGATGCAGCGCCATCATTAACGTTTTAATGTTTAGTAGATAAAAGTAAGCGGAGAGATTTGTCCTTTCCGCTAAAAAAATCGACAAAATAATACCTGAGGGGGTACTTTGAGTGTCAGTACAACAATGGAGCGCTGCAGATGTAGCGAAAAAAGTAATTAATAATGAGGAGTTATTTATTTTAGATGTACGTAATGCGGATGCATTTGAGGATTGGAAAATTGATGGACATAAGTTCGAATACCTTAATATTCCGTATTATGAGTTACTAGATGGCGTAGAAGGTATTTTAGCGAAAATCCCAACTGACAAAGAGGTCTTAGTCGTTTGTGCGAAAGAGGGCTCGTCAATGATGGTAGCTGATATGTTAGCGGAAGCTGGTCTTAAAGCAGCTTATTTAGCCGGCGGTATGAAAACATGGAGTGAATATTTAGAGCCGATTAAAGTAGGGGATTTAACAGGTGGCGGTGAGCTTTATCAATTCGTGCGTTTAGGAAAAGGCTGTCTGTCTTATATGGTAATTTCTGAGGGTGAGGCAGCAATTATTGACGCAGTTCGTTTTACAGAGGTATTTTTAAATTTTGCAAGTGAGAAAAACGTAAAAATTAAGCATGTATTTGATACGCATTTACACGCCGATCATATTTCAGGAGGCCGTCATATAGCAGCTGCAACTGGTGCGACGTATTATCTACCCCCAAAAGATGCGGAGGAAGTTGTATATGATTATGAGCCGTTAGTAAATGGTACTACGGTACAAATTGGTGCATCGAACATTGATGTAGGGGCCATTTATTCGCCAGGACATACAATCGGTTCAACATCATTTGTTGTAGATAGCAAATATTTGTTAACTGGGGACATTTTGTTTATCGATTCGATTGGACGTCCGGATTTAGCTGGTCTTGCAGAAGACTGGGTTGAAGATTTACGTGAAACACTTTATAAACGTTACCGCGAACTTTCAGATGATTTAGTTGTGTTACCGGCTCATTTTATGATTATTGATGAGTTAAATGAAGATGGCACTGTGGGCAAGCGTCTAGGTGAATTATTTGCTGAAAACCATGGCTTAAATATTGAAGATGAGGTAACGTTCCGAAGTATTGTAACTGATAATTTACCGCCGCAACCAAATGCCTACCAAGAAATTCGCCAAGTGAATATGGGCAAAATCACACCAGCACAAGATGAACAAACAGAGATGGAAATAGGACCAAATCGCTGTGCCGTAAGATAGTGCCTGGCACGCACACAATTTGCACACAATTCGGACATGAGAGGAGATTAACATGAATTCAAACTTACAATTAGATGCAAAGGGTTTATCTTGCCCAATGCCCATCGTGAAAACGAAAAAGGCTATGGACACTCTAGTATCGGGTGAAATTTTAGAAGTGCAAGTAACGGATAAAGGTGCTTTAGCGGATATCCCGGCTTGGACTAAAGTAGGGGGCCACGCAATTCTTGGTCAATCCGAAAATGCTGGTGTTATTACATTCTTTATTCAAAAAGCGTAATGTGATTGGTGAGTGTTCGAGCTTGGACACTCACCTTTCTTCTTCGTATTGTAGTTACTGTTTACTGAAGCAATGGAGAATGTAAGTCTACGGCTAAATGAATTTTCTGGCGAGGGTGGGTTTATTTCGCGAAAGACGTAATTGATAAGAAAGAAGGAAAAATGAATGGATATAACATGGATCATGACAATATTTGTAATCGGTTTTGTAGGTTCCTATGTGTCAGGAATGCTGGGGATTGGTGGCTCGATTATTAAATATCCTATGTTATTATATATACCCCCTTTACTTGGCTTTACAGCGTTTACAGCACATGAGGTATCGGGTATTAGTGCCGTACAAGTGTTTTTTGCTTCAATTGCAGGCGTGTGGGCTTACCGTAAAGGTGGCTATTTAAATAAGTCTCTGATTGTCTATATGGGGGCTGCTATTTTAGTTGGGAGCTTTGTCGGTAGTTATGGTTCCCGGTTTTTATCGGAAACAGGTGTTAATGTCGTATATGGTATATTAGCGCTAATTGCGGCGGTAATGATGTTTATCCCGAAAAAGCACATTGATGATAAGCCAATGCATGAGGTTAGTTTTAACAAAGTTTTAGCATCAATTTTAGCGTTCATCGTGGGGATTGGTTCAGGGATTGTTGGAGCGGCAGGTGGCTTCCTGCTCGTGCCGATTATGCTTGTTGTATTAGGGATTCCAACGCGTATGACCATTGCAACAAGTTTAGCGATTACTTTTATTTCATCCATCGGTGGTACAATAGGGAAGTTAATGACAGGTCAAGTTGATTATTATCCAGCAGCGATAATGATTGTGGCTAGTCTGATTGCTGCGCCATTAGGAGCGAAGGCAGGGAAAAATATGAATACAAAGGTATTGCAAGGTATTTTGGCGGTACTTATACTCGCAACTGCAGTAAAGATTTGGATGGATATTTTGTAGGAGGTATACAATGAAAATTGAAATATTTTCCGATTTTTCCTGCCCTTTTTGTTATATAGGGGAAAAGGAATTACAACGTGCCATTGAACAGGCTGGATATACTGGACAAGTAGAAATAGAATTTAAAGCGTTCCAAATAAATCCTAAGGCACCAAAAGAGATAGGACAGAACTTTTTGGAATATTTAATGGCCGATCATGGGATGACGATGGGAGAAGCGAAGCAAATGACAGTTGGTATTGAAAAGCGAGCAAGGGAAGTAGGGCTTGCTTATTATTATAATGACATGAAAATTGCGCATACAGAGAAGGCTCATCGCTTAGCAAAATGGACAAAACAATTTAGTAAAGAAGTGGCATATAACGAAGCTTTGATGGCTGCTTATTTTATAGAAGGTAAAGATTTAAATGATGAAGCTGTTTTACTAGCAGTTATCGAAGACTTAGGTTTAAATGTAGTTGATGCACAAGAAGTGCTTTTTTCAAGTGAAGCTTTTATAGAAGAATTGAACATGGATCGTTATGATGCACAGCAAATTGGTGTGAAAAGTGTACCATTCTTTGTATTCGAAAATCGTTATGGCATTAAAGGTGCAGAGCCAAATGAAGTATTTGTACGTACATTGCATCAAACTGCTGAAATGGTCGGTGTGAAGTCTTCGTTGAAGTGGGCTGGGGATGGTGAGTTTGCATGTGCTGACGGAGACTGTAAACTATAATAAAATGGAAGTGACCGAGTACAGTGATGTGCTCGGTTTTTTTCTAGCATAAAATTAAATATACATAAAGGGGTATTAAGTCTAGGTTTTTCTGTTATAGCACAATATTATTTTCAATATTTATCCAACTTTGTTGTATATAAGGTTCAAATATTTAGTGGTGTGAGAAAAATCACATCTAAAAATACATTATTTTGCTAAAGTGAAATTAAAGATACAGAGGGGGGTATGGAAGATGAAAGCTATAGTAACGGGGATAGCAGGAACGGTATTATTAGCTGGTTCACTTTTTGTGGGAGCGGTCATCAGCGATAAAATCTTAGGTGATGCAAATGGAGAGACAGAAGATGCAACGGTACAAACGCAAGTACCGACAACAGCAGCTTCTCAGAAAGTTGTCTACGCACCACCAAGTATCGAAGAGGTACCAGATGGACCTATGAAAGAAGCTATTTTGTATGGCTATGAACTTGTGAATAATACACATGTTGCCGCAGATGAATACGTTGGCAATCAATTATCTTGCACAAGTTGTCATGCAGGAGCAGGTTATGATGAACAAGTTTCTTCTTTGGTAGGCGTTATGGCAAATTATCCGCAATACATTGGTCGTTCGGGAAGTATTGTAACGATAGAAGAACGCATTAATGGCTGTATGATACGAAGTATGAATGGTAAGAAATTCGAAATAAATAGTGACGAGTTGGAAGCGATGGTAGCGTACTTTGCCTATATTTCAGAAGGTGTTCCAATTGGGGCAGAACGTGAATGGGCTGGTGCAAGTAATATGAAGAGTGTACCAATACCGGATGTAGCAAATGGTGAGGAACTATATGCACAGTCTTGTATCGCTTGTCATGCTGCAGATGGCTCGGGTACTGGTGCAAATACAGGTCCAGCATTATGGGGTGAAAATTCCTTTAATGATGGTGCGGGAATGGCTCGTATGTCGAAAATGGCTGGTTACATTCAAAATAACATGCCAATTGGTGCGGGTGGTACTTTAACAGATCAAGATGCTTCTGATTTAGCGGCATATATTTTATCGCAGGATCGACCAGAATGGGCAAATCATGATAAAGATTGGCCAAAAGGTGGCCGTCCGAACGATATTATGGACAAAGAGAAACGACAACAAGTAAAGAACAATACGATTGATTGGGAGCAAGTACTTTCTACAAATTAAACCAAAAGGGATGCTGTGATTTGACGGCATCCCTTTCATATTATTTGAAGTTATATGCTGTAACAATTTTTTCTTGATTTGTTGTCATGTCATTGAAGTATTCGTATAAGCAAATGCCTAGGAATGATCCTGCCACATTAAAGACATTGGTGTAGCCGTTATTTTGCAGAGCCATAACGGCATTATAACTGCGCTGACCCGAGCGGCAGTGTACATAAATTGGTACGTCCTTTGGAATTTCATTCATACGTTCACGAAGCTCACTTAATGGAATATTTATCGCATTAATTAAATGTCCAGCCTCATACTCGTTTTTCTCGCGCACATCCAAAATATATGCCTTACGTTCAACTAGACCTCGAACCTCATCTACGTTAACTTGCTGGTAATGACCGAATAACTGATTCTGTGCTACTAGTGCTGCTAGATTAACCACATCCCGCGCTGTACTAAACATCGGAGAGTACGATAATTCAAGCTCTTTTAAGTCTGCTAATGTACCGTTCATTGTAATCATTGTCGCAATGACGTCGATTCGTTTGTCTGCATTGCCCTTTCCAATAGCCTGAGCACCAAGAATTTTCCCTGTTGGCACCTCGTAGACAAGTTTAAAATGTAGCGGATTACTATTTGGCATTAAGCCTACTTTGTCGGGTGCTATAATATATACACTTTTTGCTTGGAAGCCATTCGCAAGTGCTGTTTTTTCATTTAACCCCGTAGCAGCGCACGTCAGATCAAAAATTTGTACGCTCGCAGATCCGATTACTCCCTTGTTCTGTTGAGGCATATTATACATGTGATTAGCTGCTGCGCGTGCTTAACGAGTGAGACGTTGAAACCTGCAAGACGTAAATTTTCCGCCACTTCTACACCGATAAAGCCACCACCAATCACGGCAATATCTTCTACATCATCACTTTTAACATAATTGTTTAATCGTTCGATATCTACTACATTACGAACAGTGAATACATGAGGAGAATCGACTCCCTCTAAGTTTGGTACGATGGGGCTTGCGCCAGGAGATAACACCAACGTATCGTAGCTTTCTTCATAGCTAGTGTCGTTTATTAAATTCTTTACAGTTACGGTTTTTGCATCGCGGTTAATGGAAACTACTTCGTGACTAACTCGTGCTTCGATATTGTATTTTGATTGAAAAGTCTGTGGTGTCATTAAAATCAATTTGCTACTGTTTTCAACGATTCCGCTTAAATGAAACGGTAAAGAGCAATTGGAGAATGATACATTGGGTCCTTTTTCAAACATAATAACCTCGGCTTGCTCATCTAAGCGACGAATTCTTGCAGCTGTTGAGGCACCACCTGCGACACCACCAACTATTAAAAACTTTTTACTCATATATACACATCCTTTTCCAATATATACTTATAAGGGTATTGAGAATGTTAAATGTTGAATTATTAACGATTTATTTGGCTTATAATCTTATAGAGCATTAATATAAATGAATTGTATACCTTCTCGGGTATATAATCAATGATAATTATTTATTCTTTTCAGTAAACTTGGCTTAATAATTATATATTGAAATAAAGTACAAGGAACCGAGGGTGGTGAATGCTGCTTCTGTCGCTTTGTTTTCGTCGCAGAGCAAAGTACGAGCAATGAGGATGCTCAGCACAGGCGCGAAAAAGCGACCGTCCGCAATGACATGTGTAGTCAAGTACATATTTTGAAAAAGAGCCAAAAAATAACGAATAGGACTTCTAATATTGACAATGGTTGTACGAAATATTTGATGGGATGGTAAAAATAGCTATTAACTTCATTTACAACAGGGGGTTAGTAAAAGAAAGTACATGCATGAATTTGTTATACTAGCAGTATTAGGAAGAAACAATGGGGGCGGTACTGTTGATTTTTGTTAAATTTCTTATTCAAATTATAGTCGTTTCGGGGATCATTTACTTTGTCAGTGGTCGTTTAATAGGTTCGAGTATAAATTTTGTACGAAGAGTGTTATCAGTTGTGATTAGTGTGACACTGACGTCCTTTGTTTACTGGTATTCATACTTGCGTCATACAGATTTTTTATCGGAATCAATGGTGCAAACTATAACAGAGGTAAGTACGCTCATTTGGATAGGCAGTATGCTCCTAATATCCATGCTACTTTACCTCGTGTTTGAACTCTTTGATTCGAGTGGTATTGCTAGTGGAGATCGACGACACGGACAGAAATCTATACTGTTAAGGTTACGTAGTTACTGGCGTCAACAAAAGCGATTGCGCCAGGTATTAAAAATTGCAGTCACTAATGGTGTTGTACAAACAATTAAATATGCAAGACAGCGTGAAAATGAAAAGGAGCTTGCGATTGCACTAAGAAAGACATTAGAGCAGTGTGGTGGGATATTCATCAAGTTTGGTCAAGTATTATCTACACGCAAGGAGTTGTTTTCACCCATATTCATAGATGAATTAGAGCGGCTCCAACAAAGTGTGAGGCCGTTGCAACCTGAGCAAGTAACAAAGATATTGGAACATGCCCTTCCTAAACCTGTAGATGAGGTATTCACTACTTTTCATATGGAGCCTTTAGCGGCTGCATCTATTGGACAAGTACATAATGCACGACTGAAAAATTACGATGAAGTTGTGGTGAAATTACTCCGTCCAGAAGTGAAAGGTATAATGCGTGATGATCTGGATATATTAGAGGAATTTGCGAACTGGCTTACAAGCAAGTCAACGTGGGCAGAATCATTGGGGTTTCGAGAGTTGGCTGGTGGATTTGCGGATGGTTTGCGTGAGGAAACTCATTTAGACATTGAGGTCCGTAATACATTGCAGGTGACGAATGCGCTTGCGAAAAGTGATTATAAGGTGCGCATTCCTAAAATTTATACGCAATATAGTGATGAAGATATTATTGTCATGGAGTACGTACGAGGGAAAAGCGTGGCAGAAGGTGCATCAGAGTTTAAACGACTATCAATAGATCGTAGGCAGTTTGCACAGACAATACTGTATTCTTTCTTTGAGCAAATGCTTTTTTCTGGTATATTTCACGCAGATCCGCACCCTGGCAATATTTATATCGATGAGACAGATGGTGCACCAATTTTGCTCGACTTCGGGGCTGTCGGACGTTTAGGAACTACCCAACAAGAAGGTTTAAAGCTATTTTTAATGGGCATTCAGCAAAATGATTCGAGCATCTTATACGACGGCTTAATGCTATTAGTAGAGAATGCAAATCATGTAGAACGGGCACGAATGGAGCAAGCAATAGATCAAATTTTGTTAAAAATTTCTTATGTCGATCGTATTCCAACCGAAGAATTGATTCATTCGTTATTTACCGTTGTCCGTGATTTTGGCCTTGCATTTTATCCGTCGGTTGGTCTAGCGCTTCGATCGTTAGTGACGTTGGATGGTACGTTGCGAATTATTGAGCCGCAATTTGATATTTTCACAGAAGCAAAGGATTTTTCTTCCGCCTATATGCGCGCAGCATTTTTAAAACCTTTTAAAGAACCAATGGCTACAAAGGAACGTTTGCAAGAAGAACTATCGATGCTAATTCCAACGTTACGAAAGATGCCAAGAAGAGTTGATCAACTCATTCAACGTGTGGAAAGTGGAAAAATCATATTACATCATGATATTTTTTCAGATGAACATAATGCTCGTTTTATTACACAACTGTTTTCACGTTTTGTTCTGTTACTAGTGGGGATTACGTTTGGCATAATTTCAGTAGCTTTATTAGCTATCTCACAATTTATACATGATTCCTATGCCGTATACTTAAATACAGCAGCGTACTTAGGTTTATTCTTATGTGCCATCCTGTTAGTACGGTTATCGATTCAAGCTTTACGTTCAATGAAACAATAGGTAGGGGAAAAATGCCCTTACCTTTTTTAATTCCTGAGAAATATATAATTTGTATATTACAAAACCATTACAAATAATGATGAGTGGTTGGTGGAGTGAAGAGGTAAATAAGTATTAGTGTAGCGTATTATCGGTTATTGTAGAGTAATTGAGCAGTGTTGGTAATATTACAAAAATGTTTCGAGTTTTACTAAACTATTAAAACGACGAGAAATAGTATAAAAGTTATGCTTTTAATGCTAAACTTTAAAAGGCTAATAAAAGTATAAAAAAATTCGAATATATATAGAAATCGTTCAAGTGATTACATAGAACACCGAGAGCGAAATTGATGGATGAAGGGAAATGAAGTTTAGTGGGTAAGCGCAATAAATGGCGTAAGTCGATGGTGCTAACATTAGCACTTGCTGGCGGCTTATTATTTAATACAGTACAACCAACCGAAGTGCACGCAGAAGAAACTTCTCAACAAATGATTGAGAAAAAAGCTCAAATTGATGCAGAAGTTAAAAAATTAGAGGCAGAATTAATAAGTCTTCAAAACGATATTGATGAAAAAGTTAAAGTATTTAATCAAGTACAGGCAGATATTAAAGAAGTTGATGCTAGTATCGTGGAAACAGAAAAGCGTATCGAGCAACGTTCTGCTATTTTGAGTGAACGTATGGCTGCATACCAAGCGCAGGATAACACTGTGGGTGTTTATTTAAGCGTAGTGCTTGAAGCAAAAAGCTTTGCAGACTTAATGGATCGTGTCGTAGCGGTTAAAACATTAATGGACGCTGACCAAGAATTGGTTAACCAACAAGAGGCAGATAAAGCAAAATTAGAAGAACAAAAAGCAACTCTAGATGAAAAACAAAAAGAATTACAAAAGCAATTCCAAGCGCTTCAACAAAAAGAAAGCGAAATGGAAGTTAAAAAAGCTGAAAACGAAGCAAAATCACTTGCGTTAAAGGCTCAGATTGCCACTAAACAAGAAGAGGAACGCTTAGAGGCGGAGCGTAAAGCAGCTGAAGAAGAAGCGGCTCGTTTACGTGCACTACAATCTGCTACACCTGTAATGCAAGCAACTAGTAATGGCGGTGGGAAACCACAATCAATCGTAGTTGGTTCAGGTACAGGTACAGCTTCTTCAGGCGATGCTATTTCAACAGCTAAGCAATTTTTAGGCCGTGGTTATGTATGGGGCGGTAGCAATCCTTCAACAGGTTTTGACTGTTCTGGTCTTGTACAATGGTCATACAAGCAAGCGGGAGTTTCATTACCACGTACAGCATCTCAACAATATCTAGCAACACAACGCATTTCAGCAAGTGAAGCGCGTGTAGGTGACTTAGTATTCTTTAGTTATGGTTCAGGCGTAGCACATGTTGGTATTTACCTAGGCAACAACACGATGATTGATGCTCAAAACAAAGGTGTTGTCATTGAATCACTTGATTGGTGGAATCAATATTTAGTAGGCTTCGGTCGCATTCAATAATCCTACTATTTATAAGACGATTTAAATAGCAAAAAGGTCATCTTTGTAGAGCAAATTACAGAGATGGCCTTTTTTAAACGTTAAAGAAATATAAATTTTCTTATTCAATTTTAGGTATTCATGCAGCGATAAATTAATGACGCGGCGAAAGCCACTTTATGTGGCATGTGCGCTATACATTCTTTTTCAGCGCTTGTCGCAGCTATATGGCCGCGAGTGCGCTTTTCTTATAAGTTAGTTAAACTTTGAAATTCAACTTGATAATACCTGTTTCTTTTAAAGCAATGAATAAAATAATAAAAAATGGTCCAGTGAGTAAACCAATGATACCAAATAGCTGAAGTCCGATAAACATGGCTATTAATGTTGGCAAGGTAGATAATCCGATATGATCTCCCATCAACTTGGGCTCGACTACTCGACGAATTATGAGTAGAATAACTGCTAAGATGAATAATTGGACAGAAATGGATGTGTTTCCCATTAATAAATGATAAAGCCCCCAAGGTGCTAAAATAATAATTGATCCCAGAAATGGAACGATGTCAATTAGCCAAATGATTAAGGTCATTGTGACAGCATATTTGGGCTGAATAAGGAGAAGTCCAACAAGTGTGACACCTCCAATAATAAAGCTCACGAGTAGATGTGCCTTCATAAAACCAAAAAATGCGTCTTTTAAACGATTAGAAATTATTTTCATTTTTTTCGCAGTAGATGGCTTCAAATATTTGTAAGTAACTTGTTTTAATTTTGGTAAATCTAGCATAAATAGAAATAGAGCAATCATATATACGAGAAGACTAATAAAGAGGCTTGGAATTTCTGAAAAGAATGCAGTAACTTTGGTATAATTAAAGATGTTTAGAAAAGATTCTTCAATTTTCTTAATGAAATCCATTGTTGTACTTTGAAGTGAAGCACTCACTTCAGCGGGGAAGTCTTCCGTATATTTAGAAATGTTATCTTGCATGTTTAACCACATTTCCGATAGTTTAGAAATATAATAGGGGGCTTGCTTTGAAACTACTATAATTTGCGACATGAGCTGTGTAATAGTAAAGTAACAAATAATAGAAATAAAGATAACGCTCATTATGTAAATGAAGGCGACTGCAATTTTCCGAGACATTTTCCATTTTCGTTTAAAAAACATTACAATTGGTTCTAAGAAAAAAGCGGTAATCCCCGCCAATATAATAGGCACGGAGACTGGTATGATAAAATATGCCGCAACTATTAGACATATAATCACAAGCGTTCGTAAAATCAACTTTCGGGTAATAGATTTATTCATAAACTCTCCTTCTTTGTATAAACTAAGTTAAGTGTAACATAAAAAATTTAAAATTTTATAACGTTCTGACAGAATAAAGGTAGGGATGAATCATGGAAAAAGAGATTTTGCAACTTTTTAGTAATATAACAGAGCATGACCGTGAAATCCAATTCGAGTCTTATGAAGAATTGATAAAAATTATGCAAGAACCAGTTGACTGGACATACTCAGTCTGGGAGCATCTCGTTCAAGCCCTTACATATAAAGATGGACATGTACGTGCACGTGCAGTACAGTTTTTATGCGCATTGGCGGCTAAAAGTGATCCAGAAGAACGTGTACTAGAGGATTTTTTGAAAATTTGGGCAGTAACGTATGATGATAAAACTGTAACGGCAAGACATAGTCTACAAGCAATCTGGCAAATTGGGCTTGCTGGACAAGTGCAAAGAGATTTAATTGTTTCGTATTTAGCAAAAAGATTCCAAACGTGTATTGACGAAAAACACCCGACACTGATCCGCTACGATATTATTGTATCCTTTAAAAAGTTGTTTGATGCCACGAATGACAGGAATCTATTAGAAATTGCAAAGAGATTAATTGATGAAGAACAAAACGTAAAATATAAAAAGAAATATCAGACAGCCATTCGATAAACAAGCGTAATGGCTGTTTTTTATGTTGAAATTCATTTGTTGGAGAAAATTTAGTTTATTGCCATAATCATGAAAAATATGAAAATGAGGTTTAAAAGCCAAATGGTGAAATTTTATCGATGGAAACATATCGTGGGAAGCCGATGCTTATTGTCAACACAGCAAACAAATGTCGTTTTACATATCAGTTTGAATATTTACAAAAAAATGTATGAAAAATAGGGCAAGGATAATTTCGTTGTGTTAGGTTTTCTTTGTGACCAATTTGACAATCAAAATCCAGAAGATGGTGAAGAAACTACACAGCTATGTAAAGTAAATTATGGTGTGATATTTCCAATTTTTGAATTAGTGCAAGTAAATGGTGAGACTACACATCCATTATTCAATTATTTAAAGCATGAAGTGAATTTTCGTGAATTTGGAAAGGCAAATATACAGGAGAAAATGTTAGCTCAAACGATAGTCCAAATAGCACCTAGCTTTTTAGATGGTCGCAATATTCGCTGGAACTTTACACAATTTTTAGTAGATGGTAATGGTAAAACAACTGCGCGCTTCGAACAAACGGATTCTCAACTTGATATTGAACAAGCTATCGAAAGAATTTTATAGTCATTATTGAATTTAGAATTTTCAGGTGAGAACTACAAATAGCTAATCGTTATGTAGAAATAGTGCTAGGTTTTATATGTTTTTGACCGAGTTTTCCGCAATTTCGCAACTACTTTTTCATCACAATATATGATAAACTGCTTTACAAGTGAATAATTCTTGCAGAATAAGGGTGCTAGGCCATAGCATAATCGGGAATTCGGTGTAAAACCGAAGCTGTTTCCGCAACTGTAAGTACATAAATCATAAATTTAAGCCACTGTCTAAGATTAGATGGGAAGGTATTTATGACATCGCTACATCTAGGTAGTGAACTGTACAAGCCAGGAGACCGACCTTTATTTGAACGTATAAGTACTCTTCGGAAGTTAGGAGGATATGCGGCAAATACATAGGCAATGTCGTGTCAAAGCGACACTATTTATGCATTTTCGTCGTTACTCTATTAATCGGGAGTGGCGTTTTTTTTATGCACTTTAACCTTCATCCAGTAAGTAAGGAGAATTTCACGAAAGAAAGTGGGGGTCTTAGTTTTGAAAAAAGATGCGCGTTATTCATGTTATCCGTTTATGCGTGAAAAAGTATCAACGGTTGATTATGAAATTCGTACAGATAGTTTAACAACACATGTAGGTGTTGCCCTGGCGGCTGTAAAGAAAGAAACGGTGGAGGTTGTAGCAGGCGATTTGCTGGCAATTTTGCCGATGGCTTATCATGTCAATGGTTCAGTACGTGGCAAATTGGCAGTTACCGATGAAGATTTAGCATGGTTAAGTAATCGTTATGATTTTTACGTTGAGCATGTTAGGGAAGAGATTCAAAACTTTGTTTTACCACAAGGAACGGAGGCTGCTGCTGCCCTTCATTTATGTCGAAGTGAAGCGAAAAAATCATACCGTGTCTTGCACAAAGTGTCTGAAGAGCGAGAAGTACCAGCTATTCTCTTCGATTATTTAGGATTACTGGCGAATGTGTTTTTTGTCATGGCTGTATACATGAATCAACAAGCTGGAATTGCTGAAATTCCGTTTATAAGTAAATCATACCCAATGAAAAAGAAAAAAGGAGAATGAGATAAGTGAAGAAATTATTTAATTTCCAATGGCTATCAATTTTGATGTTAGCACTTGTCCTAGTGGGCTGCGGTACAACTGATGAAGCGAAGAATGGGGAAACATCTCAGAAACAAAAATCAACTGAAGCAACAGGCTATAAAGTGACTGATGATCGTGGTGTAGAAGTGACATTTGATGCTGTACCAAAAACTGTGGTGTCATTACAGCCAAGCAATACAGAAATTTTATTTGCATTAGGTGTTGGGGATAAAATCGTAGGCGCAACAGATTATGATACATATCCAGCAGAAGCACAAAACATTGAACGAGTATCAGATTCTATGACGTTTAATAGCGAGCGCATTTTAGCATTAAAGCCAGATGTAGTGATTGCTTATACTACTGGCAAGGATGACGCGTTAAAAGGACTTGAAGATGCAGGTGTAAAAGTATTTGTTATCCAGTCAGCAGCCTCATTTAAAGATGTTTATGGGGATATAGAACAAATTGCGACTGTCATGGGTGTTGAGGATAAAGGTGAGCAATTAAATAAAGACATTAAGGCTAAAATAGCTAATGTTCAAGCAAAAGTAAAAGATGTAGAAAAACAAAAAAATGTTTACTTGGAGATTAGTCCAAAGCCAGACATTTATACAACAGCAGCAGGTACATTCCAACAAGAAATTTTAAATGCTGCTAATGTGAGCAATGTATTTGCTGACCAAAAGGGTTGGGTAAAGGTTTCTGAGGAAGACGTCATTGCTAAAAACCCTGAAGTTATTCTAACAACTGTGAATTACGCTAAGGATCCTGCGGCAGAAATTATTGCCCGTAATGGTTGGAATACGATTACAGCGATTCAAAACAAAGCAGTATATTATGTAGATGCTGATATTTCCACTCGTCCTGGTCCACGTATTGGGGAAGCGGTTGAGTTAGTAGCCAAAGCTGTTTATCCTGAGCTGTTTCAATAATTAAAGACTTTTAAGAGCCGTTCTATTAGATTAGGACGGCTTTTTGTTAGGTATGACACCTTGCCGAAATTAGCTCGGAAAGAGGGAGAAGCGCTCAGGTGCCCTGGAAATGCGCTCTGGTAAGAAGGCAAGATTTATTTTAGATAGCGCTATACATCGCATGTCTTTTTGGTGAAAAGGCATTGCTATGTACAGAAAAGCCCTGGTGTGAAAATTGGTATTATCCTCAGTTGTTTTATAGAATAGAAAGTAAGGTGATTGCTAATATAAGGGAGGCGTTGTGGTTGACACAGTTTGACATGAAGGTTATTCCGTTTGAAGCAGTCTATAATTTCCGTGATATGGGTGGCTATCAGACGAAGGATGGACGTACTGTCAAAAAAGGCTTAATCTATCGTTCGGCAGCACTTGGAAAAATGACGATGGCGGATAAAGAACGCTTTGAGACACTAGGTGTGAAAACGATTTTTGATTATCGAGACAAACATGAAGCGCAAAATAATCCTAATCCGACATTTCTAAATGCTAGATATATACAAATCCCTGCAAAAGGGAACCATGCTTTTGAAATGCCTACGAATACTGGCGGGCAAAGTTTTTACAAAGTTGTAAGTCCAGAAATGTTCTGTGATTTTTATGCACAAATGCCCTTTAATAATGCTTCTTTTAAAGAATTAATGGCTACCATTCAAAACCCGGAAAATTTAGGGCTTGTTCATCATTGTGCAGTAGGGAAAGATCGAACAGGTATAGGTGGTGCACTGATTTTATTAGCGTTAGATGTCCCTGAGGAGATTATTATGCAAGATTATTTAGATACGAATGAACTTTTACGCCCGATGGTAGACCGAATGGCGCAGGCGATTCAAAAGGATTTTAATGATCGAGAATTACAGCAGTTCTATGCATTAATGTCTGCCAGAGAAGACTATTTACAAGCAGCGTTCGATGCAATGGAAGTTCGTTATGGCTCAAAAACCGCATTTTTAGAGCAAGAGTTTGGTCTAACTCAAGCCAAACGTGAACAATTACAGGCTAATTGTTTAAATGAATAAGAACCCTTTCACATGAGCCCTGTGAGAGGGTTTTTTTTATGCTCTGCTTTTGTGAGATGCCGGGTTTTTTAGTGAGTTAGGCCACTGACGAACAGGACGACAGATTTTGTCACCCTTCTCACTGAATAAGTCTTTACAGCAGACAAATCTATGATAAGATACAATAGATTTTTATGTAATGTAGAGAGAGAAGTGGAAGTAATTGGCACATACGATTAGAGTGAAAAAAGCGGCCGAACATTTAAGTTTATTTCATTTAACGTGGCCGATTTTTTTAGAAGTTTTTTTATTTATGTTAATGGGGCTAGCTGATACATTTATGCTTAGTGCTTTATCTGATAATGCTGTTTCAGGGGTTGGTGCGGCTAATCAATATATTCATATTGCAATATTAATACTTGAAGTTGTCGGAAATGGCGCTTCGATTGTTGTTTCGCAGTATCTAGGCTCAAAGCGTTACTTCGAAGCAGCGAAGATTTCAGCATTGGCGGTTACCATGAATTTATGCGTAGGGCTCATTATGAGTGTTGTGTTCTTCTTTGGTGCAAGCAAATTAATGTCTATGATGAATTTAACGGGTGAAGTATTGCTTTATGCCCAAAGCTATTTAGTTATTATCGGTAGCTTTATTTTCCTTCAAGCAATTATCAATGCATTAGCAGCGGTAATTCGTGTACATGGTTGGACAAAGCAAACGATGTATGTTTCCCTTGGCATGAACGTGCTTCATGTTGTATTAAATTATGGCTTTATTTTTGGTAATTTAGGTTTACCAGAGTTAGGCGTAAAAGGGGCAGCTATTTCCTCTGTTATCAGCCGTGGACTGGCAGTAATTGCGTTTTTATGGCTGTTGTATCAAGTAATGGAAGTGCGGGTCAAACTAGAATATTATTTCACCTATTCAAAAGAATATGTCCGGAAAATATTAAATATCGGTTTACCGTCAGCTTTTGAGCAGGTATTATATCAGTTCTGCCAAATTATTTTCCTTTACTATGCCACATACTTAGGAGCTGAAACGCTTGCGGCAAGACAATATGCTATGAATATTTCTATGTTTACGTACTTATTTGCTATTGCAATCGGTACAGGGACAGCGATTATCATAGGTCGCAATGTCGGTGCTGGTCAGAAGGATGAGGCATATCATCAACTGTGGTCGAGTGTACGTGCAGCATTTACGTTCACGATAATAATGGTGATAGTAGTGACGTTTTTCCGTACACCACTTATGGGCATTTTTACAGATAATCCAGAAGTTATTGCCATTGGGGCATCTGTCTTAGTGTTGAGTATTTTACTTGAAACTGGGCGTACAATGAATATTGTTATTATTAATTCACTACGTGCCTCAGGAGATGCAAGATTTCCTGTGAAAATTGGTTTCCTGTCAATGGTCTGTATGAGTCTACCGCTTGGCTATTTGTTCGTATTCGTTTTAGATTGGGGATTAGTAGGAATTTGGCTAGCTATTTCAGCAGATGAATGGTTGCGTGCCATCATCGTATACTTTAGATGGAAAAGTAGGAAATGGGAGCGTTTTGCACTCGTTTCACCAACAGAGCAGAAGGAGGCGAATTAAATGAGCGCATTATCAAAACGAGCTGCAGGAGCGGTATTGATGAACAACAATATTACGCTATTTGCTTGTCCAATTTGTAAAGAGTCTATGCGGGTGCATGAACAAGGGCGACTTGAGTGTTCAATGCATCATTCTTTCGATATTGCCAAGCAAGGCTATATTAATATGCTGACACATAGTGCTGCGTCAAAATACAGTAAGGATCTTTTTGAATCTCGCAAAGCTATTATTGATAGTGGTATGTACGATGTACTGGAAGGGAAAATTATAGAACTAATGGCTGCTGCTAAAACAGTGCTGGATACAGGCTGTGGTGAGGGCTCACATTTAGCGCGCATAATGGCACATAGAGAGGGTATAGGCATTGGAATTGATATTGCAAAGGAAGGTATCCTTGCTGCAGCTCGCCATTATCCAGAGCAAATTTGGTGTGTCGGTGACTTAGCGAAGAGTCCATTTGCAAAAACTAGCTTTGAGGCCATATTAAATATTTTATCGCCAGCTAATTATGAGGAATTTAAGCGGCTACTAGTACCTGGCGGATGTGTGATCAAGGTTGTACCACAAAGTGGCTATTTACAAGAGCTTCGCGCGCAGCTATATGCCGATTCAGCTAAGGAAACGTATTCCAATGAACAAACCGTAGAACGATTTAGGGAGAGTTTTGCTGAAGTGATGGTTGAACGTGTTACTTATAAGGTTCCACTTGCTTCAGAGCTTGTTCCTGCACTCCTTGAAATGACACCGATGGGTTGGCATAAGACAGAAGGAACAAGTATTACGCTACGTGAAATTACGATTGATGTTGATGTGTTAGTGGGAAAGGTCTAATTAGTGTATAGGTAATTGCAGTATACTAGTCTTTTCGATTACAATAGTGATAACTATTTAACAAGATAGGAATGAGACAGTGTATAAATTCATAGCAAGCGTCGTCAAGATAATATTAAAGTTAATGGGCTCAAAAGCTCGTGTGTATGAGGAGCAGAACCTACCGAAGGATGGTGGGTTTATTATTGCCTGTACACATACAGGGTATGTTGATATTTTAAACTTAGGTGTTTCGATGTATCCCCGAGAAATTCATTTCATGGCAAAAAAGCAGTTATTTGATATAAAAGGCCTTGGCTGGCTCATCGGGCATTTAAATGCCTTCCCAGTTGATCGTGATAATCCAGGACCGAGTGTCATTAAAATTCCTTCGCAGTTATTGAAAGAGGGGAAAATTGTAGGGATTTTCCCCTCTGGGACACGCAATACAGAAGGTGCTGATTTAAAGCAAGGTGCCATTACGATTGCACAGCTATCAAAAACACAAATCGTCCCAGCCGCTTACGTTGGTGCACGTAATGCTGGCGATGTATTTAAGCGTGGTAAGGGTTATCTAATTTATGGTGAACCATTTTATGTAACCGGTAAGGGTAAAGACGGACGTGAGGAATTTATGCACCATTTAGAGCATGAACTACTTACGCTGACAGAGGAGTTACACAAGCGAATTGCAGCAGAGAAAAAGTAAAAAGTAAGCACTCAAAATCATGTGATTTTGAGTGTTTTGTCATAGGGGGACATTGTAATGATTCGAGTTCTTTTCGTTTGTTTGGGTAATATATGTCGTTCGCCGATGGTTGAAGCAGTAATGCGTGATTTAGTAGAAAAACAACATGTAAGTGAGGTCATTGAAGTGGATTCTGCTGCGACAAGTGCGTGGCATATAGGTGAACCACCGCATCGAGGTACGCAAGATAAGCTTCAAGAGTATGGAATTTCGACACGCGGGATGAAAGGACGTCAATTACAAAAGACAGACTTCGAGCAATTTGATTATATTGTAGGGATGGATGATAGTAATATTCAAAATATCCACTCAATGTTAGGCAATCCACATTCACCAAAGATTTTCCGCTTTTTAGATTTAACAAGTCATCGAAAAGACGTACCAGACCCTTACTATACAGGAGATTTTCAAGAAACCTATGATTTAGCGGTAGAAGGATGTCAGGCATTATTAGAAAAAATTATACAAGAAAATAGATTGTGAAAATGCTATTATTTATTGTAATGTAGCATAAAAGAAGTCTCTGAATGATGAAAAAATTAGTAACTGAAGTTTCAAAAAGTAGTACCTTAAACATTGGTATATCTAGCTTTGTAAGCATCATTGTGTTATTATTTGCAGAGTAAAGATACGATAAGTATTTAATTACCATTTACAGATGTGCCGATGCGCATCTATGATTTTTATAAACTTTATTTTCGAAAGAGAGTGGAAACAATGGGTCGTAAGTGGAACAATATTAAAGAAAAGAAAGCGTCTAAAGACCAAAGCACAAGCCGTGTAAATGCAAAATTCGGTCGCGAAATTTATGTAGCAGCAAAGTCGGGCGAACCAGACCCTGAATCAAACCGCGCCCTTAAAGTTGTCCTTGAACGTGCAAAAACATATAGTGTCCCAAAACACATCATTGAAAAGGCTATTGAAAAAGCGAAAGGCGGGGGCGATGAAAACTTCGACGAATTACGCTATGAAGGTTTTGGCCCAGCCGGTACAATGCTAATCGTGGATGCCTTAACAAACAATGTTAATCGTACAGCTTCAGATGTGCGTGCAGCCTTCGGTAAAAATAACGGAAACATGGGTGTAAGTGGTTCTGTAGCTTATATGTTCGATTCAACAGCTGTTATTGGGTTAGAAGGTAAGTCAGCAGACGAAGTACTTGAGATTTTAATGGAAGCAGATATAGATGCACGTGACATTCTTGAGGAAGACGAAACAGTCATTATTTATGCAGAGCCAGATCAATTCTTTGCTGCTCAAGAAGCACTGAAAGAGGCAGGCGTAGAAGAATTCACAGTAGCTGAGCTTTCCATGTTACCACAAACAGAAGTTACATTAACTGGTGATGATGTAGCCAAATTTGAAAAATTAATTGATGCATTAGAAGATTTAGATGATGTACAAAATGTCTACCATAATGCAGATTTAAGCGAATAATCATTTAATAAATATGATAAACCAGTAGCGATAATGCTACTGGTTTTTAATTAGGGAGGAGAATTGTGCAGACTTTTTTAGCTGTCGTGATATTTTTAGGGACATTATTTTTAGTGATTGTGCAGCCACGTAAAATATCAATTGGTTGGTCTGCATGTATTGGAGCAGCAATTGCGCTTATCGTGGGTGTCGTTACATGGCATGATGTTATGGAGGTAACGGGCATTGTATGGAATGCAACATTAGCGTTTATAGGTATTATTATAATCTCACTTATTTTAGATGAAATTGGTTTTTTTGAATGGGCAGCACTTCATATGGCACGACTTGCGAAAGGTAGTGGGGTTCGCTTATTTATTTATATTGCCTGCCTAGGCGCAATCGTATCAGCTTTATTTGCAAATGACGGCGCAGCGCTCATTTTAACGCCGATTGTGTTGGCGATGGTGCGTAAGCTGAATATGACGGAGAAGATGGTTTTTCCATTTATTATAGCAAGTGGTTTTATTGCAGATACAACATCGCTACCCCTAGTAATTAGCAATTTAACAAATATTGTTTCGGCAGATTATTTTGGTATTGGTTTCATGGAATATGCAATACATATGATAGTGCCAAATTTCTTTTCGTTACTAGCTAGTGTAATCGTGCTTTATGTTTATTTTCGCAAATCGATACCAAAGCATTATTCGTTGGAAGCAGTAGAACAACCAGCAGCAGCCATCCGCGATAGAAAGTTATTTCGTTTCTCCTGGTATGTAATAGCAATTTTACTAATCGGCTTCCTATCGAGTGAGTTTTTAAAAATTCCAGTATCCTTTATTTTATGTGGCGTCGCAGCTATCTTTTTATGGCTAGCACAAAGCAGTCAACAGATAGATACGAAACGAGTTGTAAAAGGTGCACCGTGGAGTATTGTGTTTTTCTCTATTGGCATGTATGTAGTTGTGTATGGATTGAAAAATGTGGGAATGACAGGTTTATTAGCTGGATTACTAGAACATGCCGTTCAGCAGGGATTGGTTGTGGCAACTATAACGATGGGCTTTGTAGCAGCAGTACTGTCGGCAGTAATGAATAATTTACCTACAGTTATGATTGATGCATTAGCCATTGCCGAGACAAGTGCAACGGGTTCCATTAAAAAAGGGCTTATATATGCAAATGTTATTGGTACTAATCTAGGGCCAAAAATGACTCCCATTGGATCCCTTGCTACATTAATATGGCTTCATATATTAGCACAACGAGGCATTAGAATAAGTTGGGGGCAGTTTTTAAAGATAGGTATAATTCTAACTGTACCGACACTTTTGGCTACGTTACTAGCATTGATTGTTTGGTTAGTGATTATAGCGTAGCAGAGCAGGCTGAATGTAGAATAGTCAATAATAAGGCATAACAACTTAGAAAATTAAAACTTTAACCTTACTATTTTGGGCAAGTTTTTTTCAAATGTTCATAATGAAGTAAACGGTAGGCATTCATACATTTAAATTATGATAAACATCAAAAAACTATTTTTCTACAGACCATAACCCTGTAGAAAGATAGTTTTTTTCTAATATATAAAAATGCGCATAATAGCATATTTAGCCAATAAAGCAACTAATTTGCCTATTATTTGTGGTTTACCCATTGTGTTAACTTTGAAACCATACCATAATATAGATTAATACATTTTGTGAACGAAGAGAAAAGGGGTGTAAAGCATGAAATTTTTACGTTCAATACAGGGGAAATTAATTATCATTTCATTAGCACTACTAATAGTGCCAAGCTTAATTATAGGGGTAGTTAGTTATGGGAAAGCAAAAGATGGTATGGAGGGTATTGGAGAGCAAGTTATACAAAATAGCGTTGAATCTGCTTTGCAATTAATTGAACTGGCGAATGAAAGTGTAGAAAAAGGCGACATCCCTCTGGAAGTTGCACAAGAAAGAGTACGTGAAGCATTTCTTGGTCCAAAGGACAGTGAAGGAAAACGGCCGATTAATTACCCAGGTGATTTAGGTGAGTACGGTTATATTTATGTTTTAGATGATAAAGGAACATTAACAACCCATCCTACTCGTGAGGGAGACAATCTTTGGGAAGATCAGGATAGCAGTGGTAAGTATTTCATACGCGAAGTCACTGATAGAGCACTTGAAGGCGGCGGTTTTACACAATATGAGTTTGAATTGCCGGGACAAACAACTTTGGCTGATAAAATAATCTACTCCGAAAAAGATCCTCATTGGGGTTGGATTATTGCATCGGGTACATATATGCAAGATTTTAATAAAGAAGCGTATTCATTATTATTAGTGATTGGACTTACATTATTTGGGGCAGTTATTATTGGAAGTATCATTGTTATCTTAGTTTCTAGACATTTAGCTTTACCAATCGGTCGCTTGTCAAAACGTGTTCGTGAAGTAGCAAAGGGAAATCTAACTGTCGAAATCGAAAATTTACAACGTTCTGATGAAATTGGCCAATTAAATGAAGGCTTCAATGAAATGGTTAAGCAATTAAAAACATTAATTACAGATGTTGAAGAATCGATTGTAGAAATACAAGCAACTTCTTCTAACCTTACAGCGGTGGCAGAGGAAACAAATGCATATGGTGATGAAATCGTAAAAGCAATTAATGAGGTATCAAGTGGCGCGGTGCAGCAGGCCTCAGATGCTGAGGATACGAACCGCACAGCTCTTGATTTTGCACAGCAAATCGTCGTTTTACATGATAAAAACACATCCATGTTAAATTCATCACAACTGATGAAGCAATCCAATGTGGATGGTTTAGCAAACTTAAATCGTTTGAAGGAAAAATCATTGGAATCGTCAGCACTAATAAGTAATGTACAAACTGTATTTGATAGCCTGATTGTAAAGGTAAGAGAAATTGAAGGTATTGTCGGAACAATAAATGAAATTTCTGATCAGACGAACCTTTTGGCGTTAAATGCATCGATTGAAGCGGCTCGTGCCGGTGAACATGGTAAGGGTTTTGCCGTAGTTGCAGAGGAAGTACGTAAACTTGCGGATCAAACATCTGTAGCGACAGAATTGGTGCGTACAACATTACGGGGGATTGAAAGTGAAACAAATCTAGTGACAGGCGAAATGCACAAAACCAATTCCATTGTTCAAGAACAAAATGATTCGGTGGCGATTACAGAATCATCATTCAAGGAAATTGAGTTAGCGGTTGAAAAAATTATTTCGGCCATAGAGGAAATGGCAACTGGCGTAGAATATTTGAATCATTCGAAGGATGAAATCATGCATTCCATTGAAAGCATTGCCCATATCAGTGAGAAAAACGCGGGCACATCAGAGGAAGTAACTGCCTCTGTTGACGAGCAACAGCGAGCAATTCAACTTGTGAGTGAATCCTCCAATGACTTAACTGATGAAATCGCGGCATTACAAGAATCTATTAAGCGCTTTATATTACGATAACTGAATTGGATGTTTGTACAGAAGTAATACTTTGTACAAGCATCCTTTTTCATCGTAGCGCGTTGATAGAAGTAAGGGGTGATGCATATGAAGAAGTGGATAATAAGGATAGCGATTCTACTATTCTGCATTAGTGGTGGGATTTATATATGGCTGGGAGAGGACATAAAGCATGGTGCACAACCACTAGCAAATGGGACAGCTACATATATGATTGTGCTTGGCGCCAAGGTAAAACCAAATGGAGTTCCCTCACTAGCTTTAAGAAATAGATTAGAGGAATCGATCGACTATTTAACGAAGTATCCACATGTGAAGGTGATTGTTTCAGGTGGACAAGGATCTGATGAAGACAGAACAGAGGCCTCTGTTATGCTCGATTATTTAGTACAAAGGGGTATCCCCGCTGAACGTATTTTGGTAGAAGATCAATCGACATCAACATACGAAAATTTACTATTTTCAAAGGAGTTATTACCAGAGGCGACAAAGCAAATTACGATCGTTTCGAATGATTTTCATTTGCAACGGGCGAAATATCTAGCAAAATCTTTAGGCTTTGAGGTAGATGTTGTTGTCGCAAAAACACCTAAATCTGTTGAAACTAAGCTAAGAATACGGGAAAGAGCAGCGCTATTAAAAACATATATTTTGGGCTACTAAAGGTAAATTTTGTTTCTTAATCCGATGTATTTGGCATATAATAGAAATATCACCGTGTATACGATAGAAAGAGGGGACTTCTATGACAACGTTTAAAGATTATGAATATCAACGTCCGAATGTGGAGGCATTAAAAGAGCAACAATTAGCTTTAATTAAGCAATTCAAAGATGCTCAAACTGTAGAGGAACAAAGTAATCTTATAGAGAAATTAAATAAGCTAAGTAAAGACTATGCGACCATGGCAAACTTAGTTTATATTCGCGCGTCCATTGATACGAATGATGAATTTTATCAGGCGGAACGCGATTATTTTGACGAGGTCGGCCCAGAGCTAGAAGAAGTCACTACAGAATATTATAAAGCGTTAGTTGCTTCACCATTACGCGAACAATTAGAAGAAAAGTGGGGACAACAGCTATTCGATTTAGCTTCCTACCAAATTAAGGGCTTTTCTCCGAATGTCATCGATTTAATGCAAAAAGAAAATAAATTGGTTTCTGAATATAATAAGCTAGTTGCCTCAGCGCAAATTGAATTTAATGGTGAAACATTAACACTTGCACAGCTTGGTCCATACGCTGAATCGACTGATCGTGCCATGCGTAAAGCTGCAACAGATGCACGTTTTGGATTTTTTGCAGAGCATGAAGCGGAATTTGACCGCTTATATGATGAACTAGTAAAGGTACGTCACGAAATCGCTGTGAAGCTTGGCTATAAAAATTATGTTGAACTTGGCTATATACGCATGAACCGTATTGATTATGATGCGAATATGGTAAAGAAATTCCGAGATCAGGTGCGTGATTTAATCGTACCCGTTGCAACTAAACTTTTTGAACGCCAAGCAAAACGTATCGGCATCTCTGATTTTAAATTCTATGATGAAAATTTAAATTTCTTAACAGGTAATGCTACCCCGAAGGGTGATCCAGAGTGGATTGTTGCCAATGGCAAGAAAATGTACGAAGAATTATCAAGCGAAACAGGTGAATTCTTCAACTTTATGATTGATAATGATTTAATGGATTTAGTGGCAAAGAAGGGCAAAGAAAGTGGCGGTTATTGTACATTTATTGAAAATTATCATGCACCGTTTATCTTCTCGAATTTCAATGGAACATCTGGAGATATCGATGTATTAACACATGAGGCTGGACATGCCTTCCAGGTGTATTCAAGCCGTAATATTGGCATTCCTGAATATTTATGGCCTACATTTGAATCTTGTGAAATTCACTCTATGAGTATGGAATTCTTTACGTGGCCATGGATGGAATTATTCTTCAAGGAAGACACAGAGAAATACAAATTCACACATTTAAGCAGTGGTCTTTTATTCCTTCCTTATGGGGTTGCCGTTGATGAGTTCCAGCATGTTATTTACGAAAATCCTGAGATGACACCAGCAGAGCGTAAGGCAGTATGGAAGAAAATTGAGGAAACCTATTTACCGCATCGCGATTATGACGGCAATAGCTATCTAGAAGTAGGAGGTATCTGGCAGCGTCAAGCACATATTTATGCAAGTCCATTCTATTATATTGACTACACATTAGCGCAAATTTGTGCATTCCAATTCTGGAAACGCTCGCGTGAAGAATTTGCTGCAGCTTGGAAAGACTATATTCATTTATGTGGTTTAGGCGGTTCAATGTCCTTTACTAAGCTTGTGAAGGAAGCTGGATTGATCTCACCATTTGAGGATGGCTGTGTGGAATCGGTAATTGGTGATATTGAAGACTATTTAAATTCAGTCGACGATACAAAATTATAGTTTGGGTTGGAGAATGTCCTAAATGGATGCAGTGCTCCCAAATAATGATTGAATATATATCTTGAAAGAATTTCGCGATATTCTTGCGGGACAACGTGTGAGACCCGCAGATGCTTTAGCATCTGTAGGGCCTTACGAATCCCCGCGGAAAGAAAGCGGAATTTTTTTGTGAACACCTAATATGGTCAACTAGTAAAAGGGCTTGTCTCATACATAGTGACAGGAGCGAGGACAGTCATAGCTCATACTGTTTTTGATGATTAAAAAGTAAGGAATCTGCAAAATTCCTGCGCATCGTATTTGCGTAGCAAGAATAAGTGTTATCATCTAGATGGAGTGGAAATCTGCTGTATAAACATATTATTTGGCGATATGAATTATTTGCTGAAAAAGTTAATACTAGGATACTTGCGAAATGGTTAATATATAAGTAGTATTTTCAGTAACTGTGATAAAAGGAAGTGACTTAGAGTGACGAGGAAAGTCTGGTTTCAGGTTGGAGTAGGAATTTTACTAGCTCTATTAATTGCGAAATATTTTATAGAAATACATTGGATTTTTTCACCGCTCGCTATTATTCTAAAAACTATTTTTATACCGTTGTTATTAGGTGGCGTTTTATTTTATGTGACAGAGCCAATACAGCGATTTTTAGAGAAGCGCAGATGGCCTAGGTGGGCAAGTATACTGACGATTGTCGTTGGCCTCATTGCACTTGTTGGTGGTTTTGGCTTGATTATTGGGAGTCCGATTGCGACACAGGTAAATAATCTTGTGAAAAGTGCGCCTATGATTGGAGCAAGCATTCAAGATGCATCGGAATATGTATTACGAAACAAGGAAAATTTTCCCCCGCAATTAACATCCTTTATTAATCATGTGGCAAATTCTGTGCAAGATATTGCCGTAGTGGCAAGTAAAGGGCTTGTTACGTTCTTACAATCGATTGTATCCGCTTCGTTATTGGCAATCTTAATTCCATTCTTCTTCATTTTTATGTTGAAGGATCATGAGAAACTTGCGCCTTCGATTTATAAGTATTTTAGTGGTGAACGTCGTGAATGGGTGAAAAAAACGTTAAGTGAAATTGACGATGTTTTACGTAGTTATATTCAAGGGCAACTACAAATTAGTTTCTTATTGGCTTTAATTATGTATGTTGGGTTTTTAATTATTGGTTTAGAGTATTCGTTACTACTCGTGATCTTTGCTTTCTTTATGAATATGATTCCGTTTATTGGACCTTGGATTGCATTGGCACCAGCAGTTGTTGTGGCAGTTATACAAGATCCCATGCTAGTTGTTTGGGTATGTGTAGTTACGCTTGTTGCACAGCAAATCGATAGCAATTTTATTACGCCAAATGTGATGGGGAAATCGCTTGATATACATCCATTAACAGTCATTACAATTATTTTAGCGGCAGGAAATATTGCAGGATTTATCGGGATTATTATTGCCGTACCGTTTTATGCGGTAATGAAGGTAATCGTGTCTAATATCTATGATGAACGAAATGCGATAAAGAAAAAGGCTACTAAGTCTGTATAGGGGTCGAAATAAAATGGAGCAAGAAATCGTTAAAGTTTTTAATGAACAGTACGAAGAAATTGGAACAGCTACGCGAGCAGAAGTACATGAAAAGGGTTTATGGCATGAGACGTTTCACTGCTGGCTTGTAAATAAGGATTATATTTATTTTCAAATTCGTAGCTCTCAAAAGAAAGATTACCCTGGATTGCTTGATATCACTGCGGCAGGACACCTATTAGCGCTTGAGACAGTTGAAGCAGGGATTCGCGAGGTAAAGGAAGAGCTAGGGCTTGATATTAATATTCAAGAAGTTGTGAGGATGGGCATGACGTCTTGTAGCATTGTATCTGAAAAGATGATTGACAATGAATTTTGTCATGTTTACTTGTATCCATTTGAACATGATTGGGAGTCTTTTGAGTTGCAATATGAGGAAGTGTCAGGTGTCGTAAGAGCGAGACTTGATGAGGCAGAATCATTCTTCTTGGGAGAAACCGTAACACTTAATATCGAGGGCTATGAATACTTTCCTGATGGACAACGAGGTAGAGTTGTACGACCTGTCAGTACAGCGCAATTTGTACCGTACCGAGAGCTCTATGTTGCACAAGTTATTCAATTCGCTAAAAATGAGATGTTTAAATAGCGCTAAAAACCTTTACTAATAGTAGGGCAGGCCCATAACAAGGTTTGTGCTACTATTTTTTAAAACGTAGAAGTGGATGGGATGTTGGGGTTTCTAGTATTTAAGCGCATATAAATTGCACGAAATAGCAAATACATTTAATGTCCATGGTAATATAGTTTCTAGTCGTGCAGTAAGGAAACGTTAACACCATGTTTAAAAACAGCTATATGTTGACCATAACTTTTATAGTACGATATAACAGCTAAAATAAGTTATACTGTAAGGTAGATTGATAGAAAAGGAGCATTTTTATATGCTAACATTTGAACAAAAACAAGCAGTTATAGAAACATTTCCGGAACTAAAAAGGAAGGAAATTTCATTAAAGCGTGTCAATTATCATTTTAACGATAGCCTTTACGAAAAGACGATTGTTGTAGAAAAACTACATCCAAACGGCAACGGCTTTGTCTTTGTAGGAGATTTACTGCGTTATGAAAACGAAGTAAATGACAAAGGTCTTGTGAATATTCGCGATTACGATGAGCAGCAGCTTCGAGAGATTATTGAAGACGCCATTCAATATTTAGCCGAGGAGCAAGAAGAGGAAAAGCCTACAATTGAACTATGGAGCAATCGTGAAGGTGATAAATTAGAGCTTGCTTTTGAGCAACGTTCTTGGAATATTTATCATGGCGAAAATTTAGAGGAAGCCTTTGGCACATACGATGCAGCGAAGGAATATTTACTGGAAGAGGGCTTTCGTAAAAAGAACTGAGTAAGACGGGGGAACTTTCGATGAATGGGAAAAAATTAGTGGGAATTGTTATTGTTGTTGTTTTAGTTGCATGTTTGTTTTCAATTATTACGATTACCAATTTTTACAAAAACAATGAAGAACAGCCAAATAGTGAAAATCGAGAAATTAATAAGTCAAAGAGCTTGAATTTAATTTTGCCACAGGCTACAATTATCTCGAATTCAAGATAATTGAGAGGTGGTCTGTTTTATGCAGCACGTTTTTCATAAAGGAACCGACGAAAAAAAACTAACGTTATTACTTTTACATGGTACAGGTGGTAACGAGCAAAGCTTAATTGGCCTTGCAAAGGAAATTGATGAGACAGCGAATATCTTAAGTGTCCGTGGAAATGTTCTGGAAAATGGAATGCCACGCTTTTTCCGCCGTCTAGCAGAAGGTGTTTTCGATATAGAGGATTTGATTTTCCGTACACAAGAATTACATGATTTTTTGGCTGAGGCTGCGGAACAGTATGGCTTTGATCGTAAACGAATAGTAGCTATTGGTTATTCAAATGGTGCGAATATCGCAGCGAGCTTGCTATTCCATTATGAGGATACATTAGCTGGTGCAATCTTGCATCATCCTATGGTACCTAGACGAGATATTGATTTGCCGGTATTACCTTTGACTCCCGTGTTTATTGCTGCGGGTACGAATGATCCGATGTGTACAGCGCAGGAATCTGAAGACTTGGAGACGTTGTTGTCTGCTGCCGGAGCCAATGTCATAACGAAATGGTTTAATTACGGTCACCAATTAACAATGCCTGAAGTAGAAGCGGCAAGGGAATGGTATGAAGTTAATTTTACTGAAGCCTAAAAGTGCTATTGATTATAGCTAGAAGTTATTAAAAAACCGAGGACATCTAAGTCCTCGGTTTTTTTATGCTTCACTTAGTCTTATTATTTATTTTTTTTAGCAAATGGTAGCCACCAATTCCAATCTCCAAATAGCTTCATGAGACTTGGCACTAGCATAAGACGAATGATTGTTGCATCTATGGCAACTGCTATTGCAATTCCGACCCCAATTTGTTTCACTGGCATAACATCTGTGAAAGCAAATGCACCGGTAATGACAATCATAATGAGCGCAGCAGAAGTAATAATACGGCTAGTAGATGTCAGCCCATCAATTGTTGCTCGGGTATTATCTGAGCCCTTCAGATACTCCTCTTGAATCCGTGATATTAAAAAGACTTCATAGTCCATACTCAAGCCAAATACAAGACAAAATACGATTACAGGAATAATAAGGACGATAGAAGCGGCCTCTAATCCAAAATGACCGTATTGGAAAATATACACGAGTATCCCGAATGCTGAAGATAACCCAATAATATTCATAATAATCGCTTTGATTGGAATTAAAATAGAACGGAAAGCGAGCATTAAGATAAAGAAAGTTGACACGATAATTATCGATACAGCTAAGAAGATTTTATTGGCTATTTCATCAAAAATTTCCTGGTTAAATTTCGCTTGTCCGCCAAGTGCAAAATCAACGCCTAAATCTTTATCCATCCACGTTCTAGCAAAATCTTGGGCAGCGGCTGATGAACCAGCAACATTTAATGTAATAGGGATAAACAATTGTGTATCCTTTGAAAAAGTATTAAGGATTGCAGTTAATTGTTGTGCTGTTTGCGGAATTTCTAGCGATGCGGATAATTCCTCTGGTGTTTTTATATTGGCAGTAGTATAAATCGTCGATACTTTATCGACAAGCGGATCATCGAGTAGCTTTTCTTGCATCGTGTATATAATGTTTCTCGCCTCGCCATCATTCCAGCCTTCCTTGCGCTCTGCAAGTAAGTATAAAGTGGAAGTGTCGCCAAGACCAAATGTATCATCCAACTTGTCATATGCTGCACGTGCATCGTATTTTGTTGGCAAGGAATCTACCTGTGGGATTGTCAATCGAATATCCTTTAGTGGGATCATACCAATCCCAAGTAAAAGTAAGGCCACAATAACGATAGTTACTGGACGTTTCATCACGAAGCCTGCAAAGCCACGCCAGCGATTCGTCCCCCCTGGCTTCACACGTAGTATACGCCATTTGTTTAAACGATCCCCTAATAACATCATTGTGGCTGGTAATAACGTTAGTCCGGAAATCACTGCAAGTAACACAACGATTGTGCCACCGAGTGCGATATTATGAAAAATTTCTACGTCAATGACAATCATTGCACCAAGCCCAATCATTACACAAACGGCTGAAAATATAATTGAACGGCCTGCAGTTTGAATAGCTGTTTGGATAGCTTGAGCATTGCTGGCATGTCCTCGTTCTTCGCGATAACGATTGATAAATAGTAACGCAAAATCAATGCTTAATGCGAGTCCTAACATTGGAACAATGTTTAATACGAAGATGGATAAATTAACATTACCACTTAGTAAAGTCAGAATGCCAAAAGCTGTGACCACGGTAACGACACCAATGAGTATTGGCAGTATTGCAGCTACAACAGTCCCAAAAGCAAGTAGTAGCACGACAATAGCAATCGGAAGACCAATGGCTTCAGCTGATGCTAAATCTTTTTGACTAGCCGCATTAATATCCTCCGAAATAACTGGGCCACCAGTTATACTGACTCCTTCATCCTCTATTAATGAACGAACTTCTTTTACGACTTCAGGTAGATTCTCAACATTATTGTTAAAATGGACCATCGCATAGGCAATGCCATCCTTTTGCAAAGTAACATCTTCTAATGGTGACTGAATAGAATGAATATCTTCAATCGCGTCTAACTTGTGCAATGTATCTTGTATTTTTTTATCTTCTGCGGGATCAAAGACCACTAAAACTGTATCAGTAGGTAAATCAAATGTTTTTGCTAGCTCATTTGTTACATAGGTATGGTCAGCTTCGACAAAAAAACCATCCCCTTGGAGTTTACTTGGAAGCTGTATTGCAAACACTACCATTACAATGAAAAGAATAAGCCATATAGCAACGATAGCCTTCGCATGAGCGGTGATGAATTTTGAGAAAGTTTTCATATTGAATATGTATCCCCCTTTTTAAACTAGTGTAAAGGAAGTGTCACATTTTGTCGCGTGATCAAAAAAAGAAGCAATTGAAGCTGTAAGGAAAACAAAAAAATGAAAACACTAGGCCAATTGCATTGGTCTAATGTTGGCCTCAAGTGTGATGTGAAAATCAGAAAAGATTAGTTGGAACGATACATTGGAGCATTAAGAAATTTCTCGGTAGTTGTCCTGTGATTGGAAAGGAGGGAAAATGTGTTAGAAGTTAAGACAAGACAAAAAATAAAAAGCTCAACACGTTTTTGGATTGTAGGGTACTTAATCGCTTGTCTAATTGGTTGCATTGGAAGTTACCTGGTCTTTTTATGTTTATGGTCTTTATATGGTGTACCACACATGATGTTTGCTTTACTGGCTATAAGTAGTGGCGGGATCATGAGTTTTATTTTAACTATTTTTTCCATAGGAAGAATTCTTGAAAAATACTTAGACTGACCTAATGGTGAGTCTCTTTTATTTATAAGTGGAGTTTTCGTGAATAAAGCCAATGGAAAATTAATAGAGCTTATACTTTCTGAATTTGCAGGCAAAGCACAAGCTGTAAGTACATCAAAACAATAGAAATTGTCTCAGATATCTTTGAGACAATTCTTTACTTTTGGGTCGTATAATTTTAAATATCTGGTCAAATTCTATAAATCTTAAACAACTTGATGAAGTTCTGAATCCGAAATAAACAATAATAACCCTAAATAGATCTGGTAAGATTTGATATGCTCCCCTCTGACAGGCATAAAAATGTTTATCTAAGGGGAGTATTATTTGATGTAAGTAAAAACTCCTGCCCATGAAGGAACAGGAGTCTTAAAACATCCAATGGAGATTTTAATTTTATTGAGCAGGCGTTTAGACGCATATTCAATAAAATTAAAAGAATAGTGATAAGCAGAAATAAATAATAGCTGCCATCACAGCTGAAATTGGCATTGTGATAATCCATGTAGTCACAATTTTACGTGCCATGCCCCAGTTAACACCGCGAACTCGTTGTGCTGAACCAACACCCATGATAGATGAGGAAATCACGTGTGTTGTGGATACTGGTAAATGAATTAAAGTAGCGCCGAAAATAACTGTTGCGGAAGCTAAGTCTGCTGCCACACCGTTAACTGGACGGATTTTCATGATTTTACCGCCAACTGTTTTAATAATTTTATAACCACCAATAGAAGTACCAAGACCCATAGCGGTTGCAGCTGCAGCTCGAATCCAGAAGGGAATTTCGTCACCAGTGTGCAAGCCACCTGCGATTAACGCCATCGTCATAATACCCATCGCTTTTTGTGCATCGTTTGTACCGTGTGTAAACGATTGAATTGCGGCAGTAAAAATTTGCATTGTACGAAAACCTTTATTTGTACGGTACAAATTTAAGTTTTTAAACAGTAATTTAAACAGTGTCATCATAAGAAAACCAGCGCAAATGGCAATGAGTGGCGAAAGCACTAATGCCGTTATGATTTTTGTAAAGCCACCATAGTTAAGTACATTGAAGCCGGCAGATGCAATAGCAGCACCAGCAATTGAACCGATTAACGTATGAGAAGAGCTTGAAGGTATGCCAAAATACCATGTAAGTAAATTCCAAATAATAGCCGAGATTAACGCCGCTAAGATAACGACAGACCCTGTTGTGTCACCTTGAAAGGCATTTAAAGCAAACGGATCTACAATGTCTTTTGTAAGAGCCTTTGCTACACCTACGAAGGTAATAGCACCGATGAAGTTCATCGTAGCAGCCATAATAATTGCCACACGTGGTGGTAATGCTCTAGTGGAAACCGAAGTAGCGATAGCATTTGCTGTATCATGGAAACCATTGATAAAGTCAAATGTTAGGGCAAAGATGACGACCAGTACGGTTAGTATAATAATTGTGTCCATTGTAAGTGCCCAGCTCCTAATTACGCGTTACGCATGATAATTGTTTCCATTGTGTTGGCAACGTTTTGACAATAATCAGCGATATCTTCTAGTTGTTCATAAATATCTTTAAACTTAATAATTCGGATTGGATCTTTTTCATTTAAAAACAATTGCTTAATAGAAGTACGTTGCACTTCATCACATTCGCGCTCATAGTCTTTAATTAAAATGGCATGTGGGCGCATTCCAATAAGGTTCTTTTTCTTTAACTCTTCAGTTGCTTTAACAATTTCGTCGGCACTTTTAGAAATATAGCCTAGGAAAATACGCATAGATTCGTCAACTTCTGTCAATGAGAACATTTCAAAGTGAGCGATACAATGCTCCGTACCATCTAACACATCATCCATACGAATTGCAAACTCTAAAATATCCTCGCGTTCGATAGGTGTCATAAATGATTTGTTTAGCATCACGATGAGCTCATGAATGAGTTTATCGCCAGCTGTTTCGTAATTTTTCATTGTAATGCTAATCTCTTTCAAGTCAGCTACACTGTTAATCCGAAAATCATTTGCGTAATGTACGGCCTCTCTCATATTCTCAGCAATTTTATGCAGTGCAACAAAGAAAGGGTCTTGTTTTTTTGAGTTAAGCATGTAAATCGAATCCTCCTGGATGTATATAAAATAATCGACCTTTAAACTTTACTATCATAACAAAATCTTTAGTTTATCTACATAAAATTCATCTAATCTCCATAAAACTTTACATTCCCGTAATATACAATTTGTTCACATATTTGATCAATTTCTATTGTGTTCATTTTAATAGATACAGAAAAAAGGCTGTGAAATAACGTTTTATTTTAAAATATGTAGCTGTTTAGTACAGATAAAAGATGTGTGTTTCAGAGTTTTTCACACTTATTCGAGGTTCAATTGTAAAGGTATTGTAAATGCAGTCTGTTTATTATGAATGTTCCTGTTTTCTTAAGAATATCTTCATTTTTATCCTTCCCGATTATTAAGAATTTTTTTTTACAATGGAGAAAGAGTGAGGAAGGAGCGTTAAACGATAATGATTCAAGTCGAGAATTTACAACATACATTTTTAATAGGTAAGAAGGGCAAGGAAAAACGTGTGCCAGTTTTAAAAGGCGTAAACTTCGAAGTGAAGCAAGGTGAGATTGTTGCTATTGTTGGCAAAAGTGGCTCTGGTAAATCAACTTTGCTACAAGTTCTGGCAGGGTTTATGAAATCAGAACAAGGCTCCATAAAGGTTAATGGACAGGAAACCGCGAAGCTTACGGAAACGGAGAGTGCAGCATTTCGATTACAACAGTTCGGATTTATCTTTCAAAACTTTCAACTGATGCCAGGTTTAACTGCGTATGAAAATATCGAGTTACCATTGAAATTACAGGGTACTGGCAAGGCCGTACGAAAAGAAAAAGTAAAAAAAATAATGGGCAAGGTCGGACTAGCTGAGGTAGCAGACCATTACCCAAATGAATTATCAGGTGGTCAGCAACAGCGTGTGAGTATCGCAAGAGCTTTGATTACAAATCCACCTATCTTGCTAGCAGATGAGCCGACAGGGAGTCTAGATTCGGAAACAGAGCAGGATATTTTATTACTCATACAAAGCTTGAACCGTGAATATGGCTTAACCTTTGTCATTATTACGCACGATGAAGAAGTAGCGACAATTGCACATCGACGTTTCCGTATGTATGATGGCGAGCTTGTAAAGGAGGAGGTGTAACATGCTATTTAAGGACCAATTAGACTTTGTCACACAACATATTAAGAAAAATAAATTACGCGTTTTTATGACGGTGTTAGCTGCTACAATGGGTTGTGCATTTTTGATTGTATTAGCCTCCGTAGGTTTTGGCTTACAAGATTCCATTCGCAATGAAATACTATCAGATGAAAAGGTTACGAAAATTCAAGTATATGGTGACGGGCAATTTACAGACGAGCAAATTGCTGAGATTAAAGCATTCGAGCATGTTGAAACGGTACTTGAAACTGTTATGGTCAATGCGAGCGCACACTCATTTTTTAAGGATCGTGATACAAACTCCAATTTATTTATAACGGATATGCATGATTTTGAGAAAGTAACGGGCAAACTTGCAGAAGGAACGTATCCGACAAAGCCAAATGAAATCATTGTGGGGTATCACTTCGCCCAAACATTATTAAATGAAGCTGAACGTGATGTGATTCAAGAAAAAAATAAAAAAGCAGAAGCAGACGGAACATATTACGACGGCAATGAGGAAGGATATAAAGACTCTTTAATTGGTAAAGAGCTCGAAATGTCTTTATTGTCTCATACTTCTGAAGCGACTGAGACTGAAAAAATGAAATATACTATTGTCGGCGTGACTAAAAAACCTTCTTATGATTGGATGATTGATAATTCGGTTTATATGGATACAGAACAACAAGCAGTATTAGCAGCGAATATGTCAGCAGCAGGTGATGTAAAAGACGATGAAATGTTCTCTTCTGAATTTAATATTTTTGCAGACAGTATGGAAAACGTAAAACCGATTTTAGAAAAGCTAAAGGACAAAGGCTATAGTGTTTTCTCTGTAACTGAACAATTAGAGCAGATGGACGTATTTTTCCTTGTATTGAAGATTGGGTTGATATTTGTTGGGACGATTGCGGTATTAATTGCTTCGATTGGTATTTTCAATACAATGACGATGGCTGTTACGGAGCGTACACGTGAAATTGGTGTATTAAAGGCAATCGGCGCTAGTCCAAAACTTATTCAACGTTTGTTCTTAATGGAAAGCACGTTTATCGGGATTTTTGGAACATTGATGGCTGTAGTGATTTCGTATGGCATCAGCTTCGCGGCAAATGCAGTATTACCATTAATTTTAAAAGCAGCAACAGGGGAAGAAGCATTTGGTACGAACGACATTACGTTTTCACTTATTCCGTGGCAGCTTGTTATTATTGCATCAGCTATCAGTATTGGTGTAGCAATGATTTCAGGCTACAGACCAGCACGTAAGGCTACGAAAATAGATGTCATTCAAGCATTGCGACAAGAGCTATAATTTTTTAATGACGTGTTATTAATTTGGAATCTATCTATGTTAGCACGTAAAAACCCGAGACAAAATCTTGTCTCGGGTTTTCTAGTGTGCGCCCGGCATGCGTATGAACTATAGGGTGCAAGTCCCGAACCCCGAAGACAGAAGTAGAGGTTAGCCAAGAGCAAGGGTGTCCGTGGCGACGCGGAATCTGAAGGAAACTGGAGGCAAAACA
>NZ_PYWI01000070.1 GCF_003049575.1 Lysinibacillus parviboronicapiens
TGTAAGCCCGAAATAAAAAAATAAGCGCACCTTTTCGGTACGCACGACGAATGGCCATCTATCTGAAATTATTTCAAATAGATGGCTATTTTGCACATGTCGCTTGAATATTTTTCGACCAAGGCATGTAATTATTTAAAATCTCTGGCCGCTGGTGGAACGGTAAATTTGGCAGCTCTGTCATTAATGTCACTAAGTATTGATAAAAATCGATGCCGTTTGCTTTTGCCGTTTCAGCCAAACTTAAGCAGATGGCATTGGCTTTAGCACCAGCTTCACTCATAGAGAAAAGCCAGTTCTTACGACCAATCACATTCGGACGAATCGCATTTTCGGCTGGATTATTATCGATTTCAATCCTACCGTCGTACAGAAACGCTTTTAATCCGTGGATACGATTTAATGTGTATTCCGCTGCTTTGGCTAAGAAATTTTTACCGAAGAAAGGTGATTCGTCTACCCATTTTAGAAACTTTTCTACAATCGGCTTTGAATGTTTTTGCCTTGCTTTTCGGCGTTTACCTGGTGAAAGATCCTTAAATTGACGTTCTAAGTGATACAGTTGATCACAATAATCCACGCCAATTTTGCCGTTTTTGCTATCGGCTTTCAGCCAATAACGTCGCACATGTGCCCAACAGTTGGCGAATGTGACATCAGGTAGATTGCCGTATGCAGAATAACCATCACAAATCATGGTTCCTTTAAAACCAGCTGTAAAGTCTTCTAATACAGAACGGCTTCTCGATAAAGCACTTTGGAAAAGAACGATGATTGGTCCTTGGCTTGGCACGCTTCGGAACACCCAATTGTAGGCATTCGATTGACCGGATTTTCCGTCTGAACGTTTGATGATTTGCGCATACGTTTCGTCCACATGTAGAACAGATTTCGCTGTTAATGTCTGCTTCATCTGTTCATAAACCGGTAGAAGCCAATCTTCTGCTGCACGAATGACCCAATTCGATAAGTTTTTATCGTTGGTAAGCAAGCCATAACGCTCCCACTCCTTCACCTGGCGGTAAAGAGGTAAGTACTGGATAAACTTATCATAGATGAGTTTTGCTAAAACAGTCGGTCCTGCAATACTTCGCTGAAAGGCACCTTGCGGTGCTTTCCCACGTTTCATTTGTGCTTTTTCCGAGGCATCCTTTTTACAGTGCTTGCACTCATAGGCATGCTCTATATGCTGGATGCGCATCATTTTTGCCGGAATGAATTTCGCTTCTTCACGCGCAAGTGTTGTACCAGCTTCCGTCATTTGACCATGGCAACAGTCACATTGCGTGTTTTCAGGATGATGGTGAATTTCTTCTATTTCAATCCCATCACGAAAAGAATCATTCCGTTTTTTCTTATGTAGTTTACGGACAACAGTATAAGTAACAGTTGGCGTGCTTTGTTCCTCTGTCTGCTCAGAATTGTTAAAAGACGGATCGTCTTCAAATAAAGAACCTTGTCCATCTGGTGCTTGGTACTTTGATTTTTCTGATTTTGAACCGTATAAAGCCTTTGTTAATTGGCGAACTTGTTCAGTCAACGCTTCAATTTGTTTCAACGATTGATCCAGCTTTTTTGTTAATTCATTATTTTGCTGATTTGAATGAGCCAATTGTTGCTCTAGTAATTGAATGAATCGTTCATTTTGGTTAGAAGATGAGTTATCCAAGTTATTCACCACATTTCGTTCAGTATAAGTTATGGATGATTATACCATCTTGATAGGTGAGTTTAAAAGACACCTTTTGCTGATTTTGCAATCGCTTTTGGTTGCTGAAGTGATAAGCCTTCTAACAGCCAGCGAAGCTCCTGTTGTGAAAGGTTACGCACTTCATTTTCGTCTTTTGGCCATTGTAACTTGCCATTATCTAATCGTTTATAAAGCATGGCGAAGCCATCTCCATCAAAATATAAACATTTATAGCGGTCCCTGCTCCAACCAGAAAATAAAAAAATGGAATCGCTGTATAGATCGAGTTCAAAAGAATCCTGAATGAGCGTTGCGAGACCGTCAATGCCTTTACGCATATCAGTTTTGCCGCAAATGATATAGATGTTTTGCACGCTCGTGAAATCATGCTTCATCACTTGTTCAACTCCTTCATGATTGTTAGGATGATGTGCTCATCTACGCCATTGAAGAAGGAAATTTCAGCACTCGCTGTTTTGATGACACAGCTCGGACCAGGGGTATTTTTTGTTGGCATGATAGGTGAAGATTCATCAGTGATAGGATTTAGTGTCACGGGGACAATTGTTAG
>NZ_PYWI01000071.1 GCF_003049575.1 Lysinibacillus parviboronicapiens
TTTTATATGAAACACTTGAATAAAATTTGTTCATCTTGTCTTGAGATGCCCCGTCCGAAATAAGCGAATCCGCTTCACAAATAATAGCAATATGTTCTAACAGCTCTCCTATGGACTGCTTATTAGGCGTAGGCCTTTTTTGCAAGTCATTTTCTGTTAACTTTTCTATCATTTCAACAATTGTCGTTACAGCGACTTTAATTTGATGTAATGCACTCTTACAATATATATTCATTTTATCCTCCTTTACATCAACCCTCTATTCAACTAAACTGCACCGTTAGCACAATTAGAAAAAAGAGCTGCCTAAGCAGCTGCTCAATGATCTTCAAGTACGCCACCGTTATGGATTACCCTATTTATTAATTTCCTCAAGCATATTTCTCATGACAAAGTTGTGCCAATCCACCTTGTTCTTGTTCACCTATTCTAACATGTTCCTCCGATACAACCCCCACCCAGAATTTTCGGTTCATGATATGCGCCCTCTAGCGTTGCACAAATCGTTCCACATTTTAAACCCAAAAGATAACGAATAAAAACCAGATTTACATACGGTCTCTCTTTACAGTAAGTGGCTGGTATCTAAAGACCATAACAATTAATAGTCAATACAATGTAAATGGTTTGAAAAAGTAAACGAAATAAGAAAAATAGACAGTACCCAAAATAAACCGGTACTGTCTCATTTTCTAAGTGCTTATTAAACTAAACTGCACCGTTAGTACAATAAGAAAAAAGAGCTACCTATGCAACTCAATGATCTTCATGGAAAGCACCAAGTTAATTTAAGTGTATTCATTCACAAATGTGCAAATAAGATTGCAGAGCAAGGTCTATCAAGCAAGAGTATAAGAATATTAAAGAATGCGAATTTTTATACCGAAAACACCTGATGAAAAACAAATACTCAAAATCAAGAAAGTGATTCCCGCTATAATTGAAATGAATCCAATAGCATATTTGACTTTATCTTTAAAAATTTTGCATAGGATTTTATAAATAACAATGCCAAGGAATCCACCTAATCCATTCAAGATTATATCATCAATATCAGTAGCACCTACTTTAAATAAGTATTGCAAGATTTCAACTGCCACACTAATTAAATTCATTATCGAGCAATTCCTAGTCATCGAAATGATCATTTAATTCCAATGGCCCTTACGTTTTATTGTTACACACTATTTAATGTATACATAAACTAAAATCTGGACAAAATAAGAGTGTCTATAGTGTTCTCACACTACCTCAAGGCTACAGTGATTTCCACTGCAGCTTTTTTTATTTAATATGAAGTAACGCCTAACATCCTGAACATTAATTTTAACTAATTCTTTATAGATATAAGAGGAGGAATATCCATGGAATTCAAAATTGAAAAAAAAGAGAAGTTTAATATAGTAAGTGTATCGAAAAGAGTGCCAATGTATACAGATAATAAAGTTGTTTAATTTTTAATAAGGTCAAATAAAGTTATTTAAAAATATTAGCCATGATATTCAACAAACAGGCCATATTGTGGAGTAACTTGTAAAGGTATTAAGGATTCGGAAGGATTAGCGCGAAATGGTCATTTTATTGGGTTGTGTATTTCATCCGGAATTAACCGGAGATTCAAGAATTCTAGAATATTTTGTATCCTATGGTATAGCTTGCAAAATCTGTTTTCATATAGTACAGTATTGTTAAAATTTAAATAACTGAACACGATGATGGGAAGTAGTAGCAATCACGTTTTTTTTAGAGAGTCAGCGGGTGGTGGAAGCTGATAAAAGCACTTGTGAATCCGTCCTGGAGTTGCGCAGTCGAAGTGAGTAAAGTAGGCTGTTGCCGGTTGAAATGCCGTTATGAGATAAGTGGATTAGGCAAATGTCTAATCAATTAGGGTGGCAACGCGGGTAGCTCTCGTCCCTTTCATGGGATGAGGGCTTTTTTGTGTTTATTTTTATTCAAAACGGAGCTAATCGAGTTTAGCTTGCAATGCAAATACACCAAGACTAATGTGCAATGTCATTAAACCAATGGAGGTATGACTTATGTTAGATATTAAACGCGTACGTGATAATTTCGCGGAAATTAAAGAAATGTTGTTAACCCGTAATGAGGATTTAGGAAACTTAGATGACTTTGATGGCTTAGACGCGAAACGTCGTGAGTTAATCGCTAAAACAGAAGAATTGAAAGCTGAACGTAATAAAGTATCTGAGCAAATTTCTGTGATGAAGCGTAACAAAGAAAATGCAGATGCAG
>NZ_PYWI01000072.1 GCF_003049575.1 Lysinibacillus parviboronicapiens
AACATACAACTTTTGATTGAATAAATTATTATAGGTTCCCAAAACAGCATAGATAGTAGTTCCAATAAAAGACGGTTATTCAAACTGAAAAACGCGATCTTCATATTGAAGAATCGCGCCCGATTGTTGAAGAATGAACCTCAAACTTTAATAATAATTCGCCTTGGTATTTATTTATGATACTGTTCTCCGTGACTAATGTAATTACTCTGTTTTTAATTTCATATCTCAAGTAAGATATATTTAAAGCAATTATACAAAATTTCCATTAATATCAAATTGATCACTTTTATAGGAGACTAACAATGAAAATTTCAGAAGTTTTTACCGCTGGTGGAGTTCCTAGTATTACATATAATGCTCGTTCTGAATATCGACTTGAAGAAAATTTAGTACTTGATTTAGAAATAGAAGGTAAAATACTCTCCATTACCGGCCCTACAAAAATAGGTAAATCAACTTTATGTAAAAAAGTCATACGCATAGATAAATTAGTTAGTGTACCCTGTGGAGGACTTAAAAATATAGATGATTTGTGGTCAACAATAATTACTAAGTTATCCTTAGCAAATACACAGGTTAATGAAAATGAAAGTGAAAAAACAAAAACCGACACTAATGAATTAACTGTCGGTACAGAAGCTGGATTTTTCAATTGGTTAAAAGCAAAAGTTGAAGGTAAGCAACAAAAGGCAAATGCTACTCGTGAAGCTACTCGTTCACAAACCATATTTGAAGCTCGACCTTTGGACCTCGCTATAGAAGGTTTAATTCAAAATAAAAGTGTCCTGGTTTTAGATGATTTTCATTACTGTACAAAAGAATTGCAAACAGAAATAATTCGCTCTTTAAAAGACCCATTATCAATTGGATTAAAAGTAATTATTTGCTCAGTACCTCATAGAGATGAAGACTCTATAAAAGTTGAACACGAGCTTGAAGGTCGAATCCTTCAATTTCGTATAAGTCAATGGAGTCCTCAGGAATTAAAAGAAATATCTATCAAAGGATTTACAGCATTAAATTTACAAGTCCCAGAGAGTATTATAAATAGCTTTGTTAATGAAAGTTATAAAAGTCCACACTTGATGCAAGAATTTTGTTACAGATATTGCAGATGGAATAACATTTTTGAAAAACAAGTAGACCTTATACATATGAACGACGCTCTTAACTTAGAAACATTTTATTCCCAATTAATTGATACATTTTCATCAAAATTTTTATATGAAAAGTTAGTTAGTGGTCCTGATAGAGAAAGAAAAATGAGGCAACTTAAGAATGGAAGTGAAGGTGACATTTATTATGTCATTATGCTAGCATTATCTGAACTTACTCATTTAGATTCAATAACTCCTGATATAGTTAGAGAAAAATTGAAAGAATTATTAGAAGCAACTTCAATGCCAAACAAGCAACAAGTTCAACAAGTTTTAAGTAAAATGACCGATATTGCCAAGACCTCAACAACTAGGGAACCTTCAATTGATTTTCAAGAAAATAAATTATTCATTGTAGATCCATTTTTTGCTTTTTACCTAAAATGGTGTGAAAAATAAGAAATAAGTCTCCTATAATAATTTTATAGGAGATTTTTTATCTAATTACTCAAATATATATTGTTTATATTAAGTCATTTAAAGGTTGAACATCCTTTACGATACGTTTTTCCATAATAAATTTCACACTGTAATATAAATAATATGTCTCTCAAATGAAAAAGAAGCTTACTTTATTTCAAGAATAGCGTGCGATTAAGATTGTCATTGAAATTTCCAGCAGGATTCTTTTTTTGTTCTTCGCGATATAAACGCTCTCTTTCCTGTTCTGGTGTTTCTTTTCTTGTAGACATCTATATTACCTCCTGATATATAAGTATTTCTAGAAGAGGTCAATAAATTCCTTTAAACCTACCCAAAGCATCGTTTGGTAATATTGCATAAAAGACTTTTATTCCACAATATGGCCATTAAATGCAAATAGACGCATTCCTTATTAGAGAATGTACTGCACCCCAAAAGTTAGAGTAAAAAACTAACTTTTGGGGTGATTTTTTATGACTAAATATAATGAAGAATTTAAATTGATGGTGGTTCAAGAATATTTAAGTGGCTCTCTAGGATATC
>NZ_PYWI01000073.1 GCF_003049575.1 Lysinibacillus parviboronicapiens
TCAGTAACTTGATTAATTTTATTATTCCATTTAAAATGCATAAAGGAGTCCTCCTTGTTTGATGATGGGTCAATGGTCGTTGACACTCATGCATCATACTAGAGGGCTCCTTTTCTTTCAAGACCTCAAACATCCTTCAAACAGGAATGCTGCTTCGTTAGATTAAATATTTTCTTTCACAAACTTTTGCTTGTTGTTACTCCGATTTAACAACCTTTTGTTCAATTCCCATAACGCCGTTTTATTGCTATCCCATTTCAAAAGCATTACTGCCTCTTCAAAACATAACCATTTGTAGTTGAGGTGCTCTTTTGATAAAGATATATCTTTTGTAGGAACTTTAACACCAAAAGAAAATTCTTTTAATACATAAATGTCTTCTCCCCAAAGGAAGTTCCCAACTACATCTTCTACTGGAAGTGAAGACATAGAATCTAATTCAATATATGGATAATCTCTTGTAATACCAGCCTCTTCAAATGCTTCTCGTTTAGCTGATTCAATAGGAGTCTCACCCTCTTCTCCACCACCAGCTAATCCCTGCCAATACCCATAATCACTTCTCTTAAAAATTGCATATTCAATCGAATTGTCAGTGATTATATAGGGAAATACCAAAACTTGATAAGGTGCCCTCATTGCTTATCTCCTCCCAAAAATAACCTTAAAATAAATTATTTATATTTTAATCCATTACTTTTTCTAATATCTTATTTATAAATTCTGTTTTACCTAATGTATAGGATTTTCGGTCTTTTACTGTATCTGCTAAATGCCTTTTCATATTTTCATATTCAATTACGACTTGTGGGTTATTTCGCAAATAATCTCTGAATGCTAAATGCTTTGCAAGTTCTTCACTATTTTTGTTACAAACATAAAGGTGGTGCTCCATCCATTGCGTCCCTTTTCCATCCCACGGTGTAGATATATCCTTTCTACCAAATGTTTCTCTACCTTCAAAACTCCATTCTTCTTGGTGAAAATACCCTATCTGTTCAAGTCCCGTGATTACCTTTGGAAAAACATCATAACTTTCAATTACAATATCTATATCTAAAATTTGTTTCGCTCCAAGACCTTGGATTGAGGTGCTTCCGACGTGTTCAATTCCAATAATTAAATCATCTAAAGATTTACTAATAACTTGTTTTATTGATTGAAATGTTTCTGCCCATTGTTCATTGTATTGAATAATTTCTATACCAGAATGTGTCACCTTACTCCTCCTTTATTTATTTTTTCACTTTTATATGTATTGAACTAACCTGGACATTAGTGAAAAGCTACGTTCAATTGAACAATCATACCCGTTAGTTAAGTCTTCTTTATGGAAACTTTCCCCTCTTTATTTTCTGCATGATTCCATTCAACTTGTATTTCAAATGTCCCTTCTTTAAAGAATAAAGGGAATCTTCTCCGAATAGATTCCTGCATCGGAAGGTTATCTGCTTCCTTTATATTTACCCAAACTGCCTTTCCTTCTGGTGCATCTTCAAGTAATTCTCCTTTGAAATCTTTTGTGATGTAGTTAAAAATCATATATCTATCCATAGCAACTGGATTTACATATTCATAGAGACCTTTAAAAATAAGGTTACTAACTTCTAAACCCGTTTCTTCTTTTACTTCTCTAATTGCACTTTCCACAATACTTTCAGGAAATTCAACTTTTCCACCAGGTGGAATAAACCCTTTGAAATGATCATGTTGTCTATCAAGTAGTAACACCTTGTCTTCTTTTTGAATCATGCAAACAGTCCACATTTTATAATTTACAGAATTACTCATTGTTTCACCTTCATTATTTATTTCAATTTTACCATATACTTCTAAGCCACTTTTTTCATAAATTGCTCCTTTCGTATTATAAGGTCAGCCAGAGAAATCTGGTTGACTATTTTTTATTCTTATAGATTGATAGTAGCCGGGGTAGAACGGAAGCTCCCGTGGGACTTGATCCCGACAACTAAACTGTTCGCCCTCTACTTGTTAACACATGATTAGGCTGGTTGGGACATAGTGATCCCGTATAAC
>NZ_PYWI01000074.1 GCF_003049575.1 Lysinibacillus parviboronicapiens
ATAATCGAGTAGGAGGGAGTGATTAACTCCCGACCTCTCACACCACCGTACATACGGTTCCGTATACGGCGGTTCAATTAAGATGAATAACGCAAAGTTTCGTAACGAACTTGCAGACTTTTCAGCCCTTGGCCATTCCAATAGGAATTGCCGAGGGTTCTGTGTAATATGGGGCTTTTTGAGATGCGCCAGTATCCTTTTCGGGTATTACCCCATTCGTACGCTTTTGCGTATGGAACTTTTAAACGAATGAGATTTCTGACTCTGATTCGGGGTTTCTTCCAATTCTTCCAAAGACACATTCGCAACCGCCTTTTAATCCAACTGTCTAATCTGTTGAATATTGAAGGTGTGTCTGCGAGCGCAAAATATCCGCACCATCCAATTAGGTATTGGTTTAATTTCTCGATGCGGTATTCCATTGAAAATGGCTTCTTTCTAGAGGTAATTTCACGTATTTTCTTCTTCATTCGTTCAAGGCTTGTTTTCGCGATTCGAACTTTTGGCTCTTTATTCTTCGTGAAGCTAAAACCCAGGAACTTTCTGTTCCATGGGCGGTCAACTGCTGACTTCATTTCATTTACTTTTAACCGAAGTTTCCTTTCAATAAATCGCTGTACACTTGCCATTGTACGCTTCCCTGCACGTTTACTTTTCACATAAATATTGCAGTCGTCTGCGTATCGAACGAATTTGTGTCCACGCTTCTCTAATTCTTTATCAAGTTCATCTAAAACGATATTCGAAAGGAGTGGACTTAATGGTCCACCTTGCGGTGTTCCTTCGTCTGTACTCGAAACAACTCCATTTATCATGACACCAGCTTGGAGATATTTACGGATAAGTTTTAATAATGATTTATCATGAATTCTTTTCGCTAATGTTGCCATTAATCGGTCGTGGTTGACCTTATCAAAGAATTTCTCTAAATCCATATCTACAACCCAACGATATCCTTCCTTCATATAGCCCTTCGCTTTTCGGACTGCGTCATGAGCACTCCGATTTGGACGGAATCCATAACTGTTGTCCGAGAAAGTTTGGTCATATTCCTTTGATAATATCTGCGATATAGCTTGTTGAATCAAACGATCTGTCACGGTTGGGATTCCTAATAGACGCACACCGCCGTCTGGTTTCGGGATTTCGACACGAAGTACTGGTTGCGGTTCATAGGTTCCCGCTAGAATTTGTGCTTTAATGGATTCCCAGTTTTCGAGGATGTGCTGACGTAAGGTTTGTACGGGCATCATGTCTACTCCCTGGCTTCCTTTATTCGCTTCCACTCGCTTTAATGCTTGTATCATATTCGGACGTGCTAGAATTTGATTCAACATCACCATTTCGTTCCTTTCCGTGAATAGCTTGTCTTCTTATGCCCACCTGAACTACACCCTCCGCAAATACCCTCATGGACTTCACCATTACTTTTTAAGCGTGAGGTTTCCCTGTTTTCTGTGTTTATTCATTCAAGGTGGAATGCCAAGGGCTATTCTCTCTTAGTTGTTCAGCCCTTCCGATTAGTTCTAGACCCCATCGTACTATGACCTCTGCTGACTTCTGATGGTTCAGCTACTTGTCACCAAGTAGGTTATGAAGGGTACTTCACGTTTCCATCAGACCTCCCCGGGTAAGCGTATGCACTTTCACACCATCTATCCGCCTCATTTACTCGATATGACCTTCGACAGAAAGGACTTTGTTTTGTAGTGCAAACTCATCCAATCATACCTAGCCTTCTATGAGATTCGTGTTCCTCGGACCGGTGTTTTGCCTCCAGTTTCCTTCAGATTCCGCGTCGCCACGGACACCCTTGCTCTTGGCTAACCTCTACTTCTGTCTTCGGGGTTCGGGACTTGCACCCTATAGTTCATACGCATGCCGGGCGCACAC
>NZ_PYWI01000075.1 GCF_003049575.1 Lysinibacillus parviboronicapiens
AACCTGATTAACAGTCAGGTGCTACTACCAACTGAGCTACTTCGGAATAATGGTGGGCCTAAATGGACTCGAACCATCGACCTCACGCTTATCAGGCGTGCGCTCTAACCAGCTGAGCTATAGGCCCATTTGGAGCGGGTGATGAGAATCGAACTCACGACATCAGCTTGGAAGGCTGAGGTTTTACCATTAAACTACACCCGCATGTATGGTGGGTCAGGACGGAATCGAACCGCCGACACTTAGAGCTTCAATCTAATGCTCTACCAACTGAGCTACTGACCCATACGTTCCATGCTAAGCTGCAAATATCTTTATCAGCCACTCTCGTTTATTCAGTCACGTACTGTAAGTACGCTTCTCCATGCACTCGTTTGCTTCTTCGATCTTTTTGCTTACATGAACCTCTTATTATAAAAATGGCGGTCCCGACCGGGATCGAACCGGCGATCTCCTGCGTGACAGGCAGGCATGTTAACCGCTACACCACGGGACCATTTGGTTGCGGGGGCCGGATTTGAACCAACGACCTTCGGGTTATGAGCCCGACGAGCTACCACTGCTCCACCCCGCGACAACATGAATGTTAATTATACCGAGTTTTTTAGAACACCATTTATAAAATTTAAAACTGGAGGAGGTAGAGGGATTCGAACCCCCGCGCGGTGTTACCCGCCTGTCGGTTTTCAAGACCGATCCCTTCAGCCAGACTTGGGTATACCTCCGTAACAATATATAAATGGTGGACCTTGCAGGACTCGAACCTGCGACCGGACGGTTATGAGCCGTCTGCTCTAACCAACTGAGCTAAAGGTCCTTTAAGATGGCGGCAGAGGGAGTCGAACCCACGACCTTTCGGGTATGAACCGAATGCTCTAGCCAGCTGAGCTACGCCGCCAGGATCTTTATAACTGGTTATAATTTTATGGTGGAGCCTAGCGGGATCGAACCGCTGACCTCCTGCGTGCAAGGCAGGCGCTCTCCCAGCTGAGCTAAGGCCCCAAAATAATGGTCGGAATGACAGGATTCGAACCTACGACCCCTTGGTCCCAAACCAAGTGCTCTACCAAGCTGAGCTACATTCCGAAATATATATGGCGCGCCCGGCAGGAGTCGAACCCACAACCTTCTGATCCGTAGTCAGACGCTCTATCCAATTGAGCTACGGGCGCTATTTACTAGAATAAAAATGGTGCCGAGGGCCGGAATCGAACCGGCACGGTAGTCACCTACCGCAGGATTTTAAGTCCTGTGCGTCTGCCAGTTCCGCCACCCCGGCACATGTTGGAGCGGAAGACGAGGTTCGAACTCGCGACCCCCACCTTGGCAAGGTGGTGTTCTACCACTGAACTACTTCCGCATGTGCATAAGATTTATTTATCCTGGCAATTATGAAATTCTGAAAAATGGTGCGGGTGAAGGGAGTCGAACCCCCACGCCTTGCGGCGCTAGATCCTAAGTCTAGTGCGTCTGCCAATTCCGCCACACCCGCATATTTTGTTGGTAATTTAAATGGTGAGCCATGAAGGACTCGAACCTTCGACCCTCTGATTAAAAGTCAGATGCTCTACCAACTGAGCTAATGGCTCAAAACTATGGTGCCGGCTATAGGAATCGAACCCACGACCTACTGATTACAAGTCAGTTGCTCTACCTGCTGAGCTAAACCGGCATATGGTGGAGGATGACGGGCTCGAACCGCCGACCCTCTGCTTGTAAGGCAGATGCTCTCCCAGCTGAGCTAATCCTCCTGGGTAT
>NZ_PYWI01000076.1 GCF_003049575.1 Lysinibacillus parviboronicapiens
TATACACAATAAAAAGTGATTCAAATGAAAAGGCAGTAGTGACCGTTCTTATTGTAGCTTTGGAATAAAGGTTGATTAAAAAATATCCCTCAATCCTTATCTAATAGTAACTTCAAAAACTCCCTTTTGAAAAAAGATTGTTCAAAATGGAGTTACTCTTTTTAGATATGTATGAGATTTTTACAAAAAAGTTTGTTCATTTTCCAGCTATGTTGTTCCACAATCGCGCCCTTTAATGGAAAACTCGATTTCAAGATAATTTTAAAAGACATTATTAACATTTTTTCCATTTCCTCTTTTTTGCAGAGGAACAATTCAAAGACCTTATTGAAAAAACGCTACGCTTTAGTTCAATAAGATGTTAAAACTGTACACTAAAACCATTAAATTTATGGATTCCTGTACCAAATTTAGTAAGTTTATTTTCTCTCAAAAACTTAACTGCGATTTTTACTTCTTCTAAAATTTTTGGTTCAAGCCCTAAAGTGTTATGTGAACCGTAAACCATTGAAATGTTTGGTATCTCTGAAACTTTTTCCAAAGAATTGACTAAATCCACAGGGTTTGTTGAAGGATAAAAAGCATATATAGGAGTTTCATCATATAGTAAATCCCCTGTAAACAAATAACCGTTTGTTTCATCAAAAACGGATATATGACCTGGAGAATGTCCAGGAGTATGATAGATTATTAAATTTCTATTACCCAATTCAATTACATCGCCATCAACTAACAACCCTGTTGGTTCCCCTTGAAATGGTTGATATGTATCAGGATTAAATGTATTAGGAGTAGGCAATGTTATATCTCTACTAATATCTTTTCTTATTTGTTCAATTGATAAGCCTTTTATTCCATTCACTAACCAGTCTTTATCTCCCTCATGAACATATATTCTTTCAAATTCACCATGACTTCCTATATGATCAGTGTGGACATGGGTAGTTATGACTTCAATCGGTAAGGTAGTCAACTGGTCAGTAATTCTCTTTATATTATCAATTCCAAGACCCGTATCAATTAGAACTGCTTTTTGATTACCTAATAATAAAAATGAATGTACCTTCTCCCAATGACCATATTCACTAATTGCATATGTATTAATATCAATCGGGTGCACAGAAAACCACAAATCTTTAATCATACATTACCTCCAAAAAATTATTTTATTCCTTACTTGTTCTACATTACAACCCAATATCCTTTACATTTACAAAACTATCTTCACCTTTAGTTTAAAAAAAACAACTTCTCCACAAACTCACATAAATTAACAGGTTTTATTTGTTGAGAGTCTTACTCCATTAAATGGCCCTTTTCATGAAGAAAGACGCTTTCCTTATTTCAGAAAAGCGCCCGATTGTTGAATATCGTTTTTCAACTAAAACCCTTTTAACAGTATTCAAAATAACCCCCAGGAAATGGTGTTTTCACAGCATTTCTTGAGGTTTTTTGTCTTCACAAACCTCTATTTGGGGATTTTTTATTGAATTAATATGTTTAATTCTTTGCACGTTCTATTTAAAGACGAATAGAGCCATAATGATGTCGTCCTTCAAAAAGAAACGCAATAATACTTTCATAATAAGGTATAAATTTTTTAAGTTCTATTAGCTTTAAAATTTCCTCTTTAGAAGCCCACTTCACTGCTTGTACCTCTTCAGTTTGTAAC
>NZ_PYWI01000077.1 GCF_003049575.1 Lysinibacillus parviboronicapiens
TTCATTTTTAATATTTGGTAAATTACTGCCGTATCCAACATACTCTTCGAGCATAGATGCTCTCTTAAGCTGTCTGCCACGTCCAAGTAGCCAGTTTCTTTAAATTCATGGCAGCAAAAGTAAGCATCGCCTGCATGGACAATTTTTTAAGACCTCTTAAGGTTGTCCATCGCATTCCATGCTTTTCCTTTGCATCTGCAAAGACACGCTCAATCGTTTCTTTGCGCTTTGCATAGATTTGTTTAATGTCATAAGAATGGCGTAAATGTTCAGCTTCTTCCACATACGACTCCCAAATATGGCGTTGAATGAGTTTTTGATGATTCTTACTTTCTGTACATTGGGAAAGGCTTGGACACTTAGCACAAATCAAAGGATTCGATTTATATTGCCGATAGCCTTCCCTCGTCGTTGTCGCATACTCCAATATCTGCCCTTGTGGGCAAAGATAACAATTATAGTGCTCGTCATATATATACTCGTGCTTTCGGAAGAATCCATCTTTGGTTTTAGGACGTGTATATGGAAGAACAGGCAACATTTGATTCTCTAATAAAAAGTTCGTAATCGCTGGTGTTTTATAGGCTGCATCTGCCGCAACGGCGATTGGTTTTTGAACGTTTTGAATGACCCTTTGAACAAGTGGCTGCAATACATGGCTATCGTGCACATTTCCCGGAGTCACAATGGCACCCAATACAAAGCCCTTTTCATCTGTCGCTGCATGAAAGGAATACGCAAACTGTTTCGTACGTTCATCCTTCACGTAATACCCACTTTCAGGGTCTGTAGTGCTTTCCTTTATTTCTTTCCATTCTTCTTTTTCAAACTTCTCCGGGGGGAAGGGCTTTTTTCCGTGTTCCTCACGATCAATATTTAACTCTAATTGAAGTTTCTCTTCATAAGCCCGTGTTTCTTTTCGCACGACCTTTTTATCATACTTTCGTTTATTCGCACTCGCTTTCACATGCGTAGAATCGATAAATAAATGGTCTGCATGGAGGAGTCCTTGATGCATAATCTCTTTTAATATACGATAGAAAATCTGTTCAAATATATCGGTGTCTTGAAAGCGACGGGCATAATTTTTACCGAAGGTAGAGAAATGCGGGACTTCTGTATGGAAACCAAATCCTAAAAACCAGCGATACGCCATATTCGTTTCAATTTCTTTGATCGTTTGACGCATGGAGCGAATTCCAAAAACATATTGAATAAACGTCATTTTGAAGAGAACGACAGGATCAATACTTGGACGCCCATTAGGTGAATAGAGATTTTCTACTAAGGGATAGATAAATGAAAAATCAATAGCAGCCTCTAGTTTTCGCACTAAATGATCTTGGGGAACTAATTGATCAATCGTTAACATTTCTAATTGTTCACGTTCATTGGTTTGATTCTTCGTCATCATCGTTTATCACCTCAAAAATTTACTTTTCAACACCCTATGTAGATGGAGTACTTTATGTAGAAGTTGATTGGAACGAAGGGCGGCGACTCCTGCGGGAAAAGCGGGAAAGTCGAGATCCTGGACTGAGCGAAGCGAGGGAAGCAGCTCGACCCCGCCCGCGGAAAGCGTCCGCCCGTAGTGGAAATCAACGGCTTTACTTTATTTCATTGTAAAAGAAAAAAGACTGTAGGCAAACTCAA
>NZ_PYWI01000078.1 GCF_003049575.1 Lysinibacillus parviboronicapiens
CTAAGGGGAGCATTTTTATGGGGCGAAGTAAACATTCACTCGAGTTAAAACTACATATCCTTCAATTGTACGAAGAAGGTCACTATTCAATCAATGAATTGTGTGAAAGGTTTTCATTAGATCAACAAACTTTCCATAGATGGAAAATGAAATATGAGGCAGGTGGACGTGAAGGATTGCAAGAAGCGACTTCATGTAAATTCTATTCAAAAGAGTTAAAATTAGCGGCTGTGGAAGACTACATTCAACAGAATTATTCACAGATGGAGGTGTTAGCGAAATATGAGATCAGCAGTACCTCTGTTTAAAAAAAGTGGGTAAAAAAGTATACTGGTCATAGAGAATTAAAAGATTCAGGTAAAGGAATGAGTCAAGCTATGACAGAAGGAAGAAAGACAACTTTTGAGGAGCGTAATGAAATTGTCAACTACTGTTTGAAGCACCAGAAAAATTATCAGTTGGCAGCGCACACCTATGGTGTTTCGTATCAACAGGTGTATCAATGGACGAAGAAATTTGAAACGAACGGTGCAGAGGGATTACGTGATCGCCGTGGTCGCACAAAAGATGAAGTCGAATTAACCGTTGAGGAGAAATTGAAATTAGAAATTCAACGTATAGAGCGTGAAAATGAACGCTTACGTGCAGAAAATCTATTTTTAAAAAAGTTAGAGGAAATCGAAAGGAGGCATCGTTAAGCCAAATTCGTTTACAGCAAAGCTATTTAGCGATTCAAGAATTACATCAAGAGGAAGAACTTTCGATTCTTTTACTATGTGAAATCGCTGGTGTTTCACGTGCTGCTTACTATAAGTGGCTAAGTCGCAAGCCCTCTAACAGAGAAGTTGAAAATAAAGCAATTTTAAAGGACATTCATCTCCATTACCAACAAGTAGATGGTATTTACGGCTATCGTCGTACGACATTGGCAATCAATCGTCAGCGAAAAGAAAATAATCAAACGATGTAACGAGAAGCGTATTTATCGTTTAATGCAGATTAGTGGATTGAAGTCTGTTATTCGGAGAAAGCGCAAGCCTTATCGTAAATCCCCAGCTCATCATGTGGCGGAGAACGTATTAAATCGAGCATTTACATCGAAAAAGCCAAATGAAAAATGGTGTACAGATGTTACAGAGTTTAAGTATGGGAACGGTAAAAAAGCTTATTTAAGCGCAATTATCGATTTATATGATGGTTCAATTGTGAGTTATGTGTTGGGTCATTCGAATAATAATTCCCTTGTTTTCAAAACAATAAAATCAGCCATTCAAACATTACAATCAGGCGAGCAGCCATTAATACATAGTGATCGAGGTTTTCAATATACATCGAAGGAATTTAAGCGAATCGTGGACACAGCCAATATGACGCAAAGTATGTCGCGTGTTGGTCGATGTATTGATAACGGACCAATTGAATCATTTTGGGGCACACTGAAGTGTGAGAAGTATCATTTACATAAGTACGATTCATATGGAGAGTTAAAACAAGCGATTGATGACTATATTCATTTTTATAATCATTATCGCTACCAGAAACGATTAAACGGCTTGAGTCCTTTAGAATTCAGGGCTCAAGCCGCTTAATACATTTTTTATTATTTCCACTGTCTACTTGACGGGGTGCAGTTCA
>NZ_PYWI01000007.1 GCF_003049575.1 Lysinibacillus parviboronicapiens
AGTCTGGGCCGTGTCTCAGTCCCAGTGTGGCCGATCACCCTCTCAGGTCGGCTACGCATCGTTGCCTTGGTGAGCCGTTACCTCACCAACTAGCTAATGCGCCGCGGGCCCATCCTATAGCGACAGCCGAAACCGTCTTTTAGTCTTTCACCATGAAGTAAAAGAGATTATTTGGTATTAGCCCCGGTTTCCCGGAGTTATCCCAAACTATAAGGTAGGTTGCCCACGTGTTACTCACCCGTCCGCCGCTAAATCAGAGGAAGCAAGCTTCCTCATCATTCGCTCGACTTGCATGTATTAGGCACGCCGCCAGCGTTCGTCCTGAGCCAGGATCAAACTCTCCATAAAAGAAATTTGATTAGCTCAAATTGTTTTGCTGGCATCAATTTTGATGTCCAAAATTTTGTTTCGTTCACTAACTGAAAGTTAGTTACTAAAAACGTTATTGATTACGTTTTGCTTGTTCAGTTTTCAAGGTTCATGTTGTTGCCGCTTTGTTTTAGCGACTTTATTATCATAACTTGTATTTAACAAGAAGTCAACAACTATTTCGAAATATTTTTCTCAAGCAATCCTTCTTGTTAAGGACAAGTAATAATATATAATATCATTCACTATAAATCAAGCTTTTTTTGAAAAATACTTTAAAATCTTTTTATCATCTATCACAAATAAGATTATACCAAAGATAACAACTAATCCACCAATGATTTGCGTTGCTATTAAATACTCTTGGAAAATAAAAATCGCTAATACCGCCGCACCAATCGGTTCAAATAATATAGCTATTGAAATAACATTTGTACTAACGTATTTAATAGACCAATTAAATAATGTATGCCCTAATAAATTTGGTACAATCGCTAATAAAATAAACCATATCCAATCGATTGTTGAGTATGGACCGAATGACTCCCCTTTAATAACTACATATAAAAACAACGTAATCGTACTTACTACATAAACAATCATTGTGTATGTAACAAGTGATAGCCTCTTACGAACATCTTGTCCAAATAATAAGTAGGCTGTGATGAGTGCACACGCGATAAGAGCCAGAATGTCCCCATAAAATGCTGTACCACTTAATTTAAAATCTCCCCAGCTAATCAATACACTTCCGATAATTGCTATCGCACCTGCAAATATAGTTTTTACTGTAATCTCCTCTTTAAAGAAAAAATATGTACCAACAAACGCGAAAATCGGCTGTAGCGTCACCAAAACAGTGGAACTTGCAACAGAAGTGTAATTAAGTGATTCAAACCACAATATAAAGTGGAATGATAAAAATACGCCCGCAATTGAAGAAAACAACCAATCCCGCTTCGATAGTTGCTTTAACTCAGCAGTATATTTCCAAAAAAATAGGGGTGCCATGATTATCACCGAAAACAACATTCGATAAAAAGCAATGATACCCGCTTCCGCGTTCGCAAGCTTTACAAAAATGGCGGATAAGGATACCGAAACAACACCGATAAAGATAGGGAGATATGGATGAATTTTTGGTTGTTCCATTGGATTCCACCTCCTGTTTAAAATTGCTTATACATCAATAGTTTTGTGATGTACAATACAAAAAAGTAATGTACATATAATAATGACAGCTTGCATATCTCTTAGCAATACGAAATATCGGTGGAGGGTTGAGAATGGGAACACTATTAGAAAATATGATTACATATGAGGTTGGCATAAAATTAGTTATTGCAGCCACATTAAGTTTAGTAATCGGTATCGAAAGGGAATTAAAAAAGAAGCCTGTTGGATTGAAAACGAGCTTAGTTATTGCAACGTTCAGCTGTCTACTAACAATTATTTCGATTGAGACCGCATACTCAACACCCCCAAGAGCAGATATTAATATCACAATGGATCCACTTCGTTTAGCAGCACAGGTCGTAAGTGGCATCGGCTTTCTTGGAGCCGGGGTTATTTTAAGACGAGGTAACGATAGTATTTCAGGTTTAACAACCGCCGCGATGATATGGGGAGCTGCGGGTATTGGAATAGCAGTTGGCGCAGGTTTCTATATGGATGCTACATTAGCTGTTATTATCATTGTCTTTGGTATTGAAGTATTATCTCCATTCCTGATGAAAATCGGACCAAAACGCATCCGAATGAGAGAGATATCATTAAAAATTCAAATTGATGATGATTGTCATGCGGAATCTTTTCTTCAGTTTTTAAAGGAAAATAATATTATTATCGAAAACATACGTATTAAAGATATTCCCCTAAGAAATGAGACGGTTTTACACGAATTAGATTTACGATTGTCATTAATTATCTCAGATAACTTACTGTCGTTTTACCGTTCATTGCGAGCGCTATCTTATGTAGAAAAAATCGAAATGGAAATTTTAAACTAGTTGGAGGAAACTTCTATGGCAGATTTATTGAAACTATTAAAGGAAGGTAATAAACCTTCACTCATGGCTGCATGTGTCAATGCCTTTTTAGGAATCATTAAAGGTATTGCTTTTTCCCTCACCGGGAATGTTGCCATGTTTGCAGAAATGATGCACTCACTTGGCGATGCAGCAAATCAATTATTCGTTTATATCGGTTCAGCTCTTTCGAAAAAAGCACCAACAAAGCAATTCCCAGGAGGATTTGGTCGAATTGTTAATCTGGTTTGTCTATTCGCCGTTATTATTGTAGCAATTCTTTCTTATGAAACTGTAAAAGAAGGCTGGCACCATTTTATGCATCCTTCTGGTGAGTCAAAGGGAATGCTCATTGCACTTGGAGTTTTATTTATCGGGATTGTGTTGGAGGCCACAGTACTTGCTAAAGCAGGTGTCGAAGTACTGCATGAGGCTGGACAAGAAAAAGCTGGTATGGCTTCTATTGTGAAAGCATTCGCCTATTTGAATCGTGCTAAACCAGCAACAAAATTAGTGTTTATGGAAGATTTAGTAGCTACAGCAGGTAATGTATTAGCTTTTGCGGCTATTTTAATTGCACATTTTACAGGGTGGGCAAGAATTGAAGGCCTCGTATCAATGATTATCGGCTGTATGATGTTCTATGTAGTGGGCAAGATATTTCTTGATAATGCTCGTGGCGTTATCGGTGAAACCGATGAGGAAATGCTTAATCATATCGCTCATCTCGTGATGGAGGATCCAAATATTAAAGACATTGTACGTCTAGAGGTTGTTAAAGAAGGTGAGTTTTTGCATGTCGAGCTAGTTGCAGAAGCCGATGCTAAATTATCACTTGCCTACCTAGATGATGTACGCGACCATTTAACAGCAGTTATTTTAAGTCAAAAAGGCGTATCAAAAGTAGCCATTTTATTTGATGAAGATGATGGTCTATTCAATTGGGTACACGTCGGAGATAAACCAACAAGCACGACTACTAAACATTAAAACGATAGCCAATTGCCTTATTTCAGGCACTTGGCTATTTTTTATACGGGTATTAAATCACTCCGTTCACGTTTGATTTTTATTGCACTTAAGTAATCAGAAACTTCCTCACTATTTACAAAAACATGATTTGTAACCACAAAAGTTAATAACATTTTTAATGCGATTTATTTTTTCACGCCTTGTTGTTGAATCACTATTTTAGAGAATTTTTATGTTGCCACACGATTTGCTAAGGCATATTCTTCAGTGTTGGTAATCTCTCTGTCATCTGGATGACACCCAAGAATAAAATTACCAGCATAGGAATCCTTCTGATTGGTCATGTACTTCAGCAATTGAATCTTCTTCATTCATCATTTGAAGGGCGACCAAATAATGTTTTAAAGCACCTGTTTTCTTAACCTTTGCCACAAAAAAACTGTGAGACTAGTTGCACAGCCTCACAGTTTGAATATTAAAGGGAGTTTTGTAGAATTGTACGTACATCGTCTTCCTGTAACTTTTTAAAGTTACCAAAAGGTCCATTATGCATAGCATGTTCAACGATTTGATTAAATTTCGAATCATCAATATCATAATCTGCTAAGCGACTTGGTGCACCTAACGATGTCCAAAATGCTGATAGACGATCAATACCTTCATAAGCAACTTCTTCAGTTGTTTTACCTGTCTTATCAACACCAAAGACACGTATTGCAATACCAGCAAAGCGCTCAGGATTTATAGGCACACTTAAACGCATCCAGTGTGGCTGTAAAATCGCTAAACCGCCCGCATGTGGAATATCATAAATCGCTGATACAGCATGCTCAATATCATGTGATGCCCAATCGCCACGAGAACCCATCGATAAAAAGCCGTTTAAACCAACTGTTCCAGCTAATAGAATTGTCTCTCGTAACGCAACATTTTCTAAATCCTCCAGTAGTTTTGGAGCTGTAGCAATTACTGTACGTAAAACACCCTCACACATTTCATCTGTGATTGGCGTATTCGTAGCATTATGGAAATATTGTTCGAATACATGTGACATCATATCAACCATTCCGTAAACTGTATGATTTTTCGGTACTGATACAGTGTAGGCTGGATTTAAAATTGAAAAATTCGGGAATGCTGCTGGACTACCCCAACTTAACTTTTCTTTGGTAGCAGCGTTCGTAATAACAGAGCCTGAATTCATTTCTGAACCTGTTGCAGCTAGCGTTAATACTGTTCCTAATGGTAAAGCCTCTTTTACCATTACCTTTCTCTTTACAATATCCCACGCATCACCATCATATTTTGCACCAGCCACTATTAATTTTGAACAATCAATAACGGAACCTCCACCAACAGCAAGCACAAGATCGATATGTTCTTTTTTGCATATCTCAATACCGAGACGTGCTGTCTCAACTCGAGGATTCGGCTCAACACCGCTCAATTCAAAAATTGTTTTACCCGCTTCTTGTAATTTTTCAATCACAGCATCATATACGCCATTTTTCTTTATGCTGCCTCCACCATATACTACCAATACCTTACTACCATACTGTGCTAACTCTTTTGGTAATTTTTCTAACGCCTCTTCACCAAAGTGTAATCTAACTGGATTATAGAATGTAAATGAATTCATGGAAATCGCCCCTTTCTAGTTGGATTTTCTCATATTTATAAGAAGGAAAGCAAAGATTTAAAACCAACTATACGCTGGACATTAATCGTTATAAATGTCGCCACAGTTACACCGATTTCAGCTAATTTTTCCTGTATACGCTTATAGTACGTTACACAATCACTTCCGAGGTTCTATCCACGCGTTTGAACATGCTTTCAGTAAATAACAATAAAAAAACGAGTCATCCCTTTAATTAGGAATGACTCGTTTTGTAATTATCTATTAATTAAACCCATCCACGGAAGCGTGATGCTTCTGCAGTACGGCGAACACCTACCATATAAGCAGCTAAGCGCATGTTAATGTTTCGCGTTGTCGCTGTTGTATAAACATTATCGAAGGCTTCAACCATTTTTTTGTAAAGGCGTTCTTCTACTTCTTCTTCAGTCCAGTAATAACCTTGGTTATTTTGAACCCATTCGAAGTAAGAAACGGTCACACCACCAGCAGATGCTAATACGTCTGGAACCAGTAAAATACCACGTTCAGTTAGTATTCTCGTTGCCTCAGCTGTTGTTGGACCATTTGCTGCCTCTACTACGATGTTTGCTTTAATGTTATGTGCATTGTCAGCAGTAATTTGGTTTTCAATTGCAGCTGGCACTAAAATATCACAATCAAGCTCTAATAATTCTTTGTTTGAAATTGTGTTCTCAAATAAAGTTGTTACTGTACCGAAACTATCACGACGATCTAATAGGTAATCGATATCTAAACCTTCAGGATCATGAAGAGCACCATAAGCATCAGAAATACCAATTACTTTTGCACCTAAATCATGCATGAATTTTGCAAGGAAACTACCTGCATTACCGAAGCCCTGAATAACAACACGTGCACCTTTAATGTTAATATCACGTTTTTTCGCTGCTTCTTCAATAACAATTGTTACACCTTGTGCAGTTGCACGGTCACGACCTTGAGAACCACCAAGAACAAGTGGTTTACCTGTGATGAAACCTGGTGAGTTGAATTCGTCCATACGGCTGTATTCATCCATCATCCAAGCCATAATTTGTGCATTTGTAAATACATCTGGAGCCGGAATATCTTTAGTTGGGCCTACGATTTGACTTACAGCACGTACATAACCACGGCTCAGGCGTTCGATTTCACCCATAGACATTTGACGTGGGTCACAAATGACACCGCCTTTACCACCGCCATACGGTAAATCAACAATCCCACATTTCAATGTCATCCACATTGAAAGCGCTTTAACTTCTTCCTCTGATACTGCTGGGTGGAAGCGTACGCCACCTTTAGTTGGGCCTACAGCATCATTGTGCTGTGCACGGTAACCAGTAAATACTTTTGTTGTACCATCATCCATTTTCACTGGAATACGTACTTGAAGCATGCGAAGTGGTTCCTTTAATAATTCATACATAGCTTCGTCATAACCAAGTTTATTTAGAGCATCTTGAATGACATCTTGAGTTGATGTGAACAGATTTAAGTTTTCAGACATATTAAATCGCCTCTTTGTTTTTATTAATGATAGTATATCGGCATCATTGTAACACACTTCCGAAATAAAATGTGAACATTTTGTTAAACTTTAAATACTTTTTCAATTTGAGCAATTGACCAATCTAAATCTTCTTGTGAAATAACAAGTGGTGGCGCAAAACGAATAACTGTATCATGTGTTTCTTTACATAATAGACCTAATTCTTTTAGCTTTTCACAGTATGGACGAGCTGCTTCTGTTAATTCCATTCCGATAAATAATCCACGACCACGAACTTCCTTAATAACAGGGTTATTAATATTTTGAAGCTTACCTTTGAAATATTCGCCAAGGTTATGTGAACGCTCTGCTAGTTTTTCGTCTAGTAATACTTTAATTGATGCAATTGACACTGCACACGCTAAAGGATTCCCACCGAAAGTAGAGCCATGTGAACCTGGGTTGAATACGCCTAAAATATCACGGTTTGCCGCCACACAAGAAATTGGGAATACACCGCCACCTAAAGCTTTCCCTAAAATGTACATATCCGGTTCAACGTCTTCCCAATCACAAGCAAACATTTTACCTGTACGTGCTAAACCAGCTTGAATTTCATCAGCGATAAATAACACATTGTTTTCACGGCATAGCTCACGTGCAGCTTTTAAGAAACCTTCTGAAGGAATGACAATACCAGCTTCTCCTTGAATTGGTTCAATTAAGAATGCTGCTGTATTTGGTGTAATCGCTGCTTTAAGCGCTTCTAAATTACCATAATCTACTAGTTTCACATTCGGTAGCATTGGTCCGAAACCACGACGATATTCTTCATCAGATGATAATGATACTGCAAGCATTGTACGACCATGGAAGTTTCCGTTACAGGCAATGATTTCTGCTTTGCCATCTTCTACACCTTTTACATCGTATGCCCAACGACGAGCCGCTTTAAACGCAGTTTCAACTGCTTCTGCACCCGTATTCATCGGTAATACCATTTGTTTATTTGTTAATTTACCAACAAGCTCATACCACTCACCTAGGTTTTCACTATAGAAAGCACGAGAAGTTAATGTTACTTTATCAGCCTGTTCTTTTAACGCAGCAATAATTTTCGGATGTCTGTGACCCTGATTTACAGCTGAGTAAGCTGATAGCATATCTAAATATTTGTTGCCTTCTGGATCTGTTACCCATGCACCTTCAGCCTCTGCAATAACGATTGGCAGTGGATGATAGTTTGCAGCACCATAATTTTGTGTTTGTTCAATAACTAGTTGCGATTTTGTCATATAGTATTCTCTCCTTATACTTCACGATAATAGTTCTATAAAAGAGAGACAGGCTAAGACTTTTAACAAGCCCGCCTTTCTCATCAATAGAAGTCCTTTAGAAAACTTTCTTTTATAGCGTTAAAAATTAAAGCATTTCTGAAGTTGTTTTAGCTTGCATATGCAGTTGTAAGTAGTCAGGGCCACCAGCTTTAGAGTCAGTACCTGACATGTTGAAGCCACCAAATGGTTGGTAGCCAACGATAGCACCTGTACAACCACGGTTGAAGTATAAGTTACCTACATGGAAATCTTCACGAGCTTTTTCTAAGTTCATACGGTTAGTTGTAATAACCGCACCAGTTAAACCGTATTCAGTGTCGTTTGCAATTGCAATTGCTTCGTCAAAATCTTTTGCTTTAGCAATGGCTACGACTGGTCCAAAAATCTCTTCTCGCATGATGCGTGCTGAAGGATCTACGTCTGCAAACACTGTTGGTTGAACGAAGTATCCAACTGAATCATCTGCTGTACCACCTGAAACAAGGCGACCTTCATTTTTACCGATTTCGATATACTCTGTAATTTTATTGAAAGCTGCTTGGTCAATAACTGTTGCCATAAAGTTGCTGAAGTCTGTTGGATCACCAACTGTTAATGCATTAGTTAGCTCTTGAACACGATCAACTACAGTGTCGTAAACATCTTCTACGATTACTGCACGAGAACATGCTGAACATTTTTGACCAGAGAAGCCGAATGCTGATTTTACAATTGATTGAGCAGCAAGCTCTAAATCTGCTTCTTTATCTACTACGATTGTGTCTTTACCGCCCATTTCAGCGATTACACGTTTAATCCAAATTTGTCCATCGTTATGTGTCGCAGCACGTTTGTTAATGCGTAAACCTACATCACGAGATCCTGTGAAACTGATAAAGCGTGTTTTCGGATGATCTACTAAGTAATCACCCACTTCTGCACCAGAACCTGGTACATAGTTTACTGCACCTGCTGGAAGACCAGCTTGCTCTAATACTTCGATAAATTTATATGCCACAACAGGAGTTGTTGAAGCTGGTTTTAATAATACTGTATTCCCTGTAACTAGAGCCGCTACTGTTGTACCTGCCATAATTGCAAATGGGAAGTTCCAAGGTGAGATCACAATACCAATACCTAAAGGAATATAGTCATAGCGATTGTATTCGCCTGGACGGCTTTCAACATGTTGGCCATCTTTAATACGTAACATTTGGCGACCATAGTATTCTAAGAAATCGATTGCTTCTGCTGTATCAGCATCTGCTTCATTCCATGGTTTACCTGCTTCTTTTGTTAATAGTGCTGAGAATTCATGTTTACGTCGACGAATAATTGCTGCCGCTTTGAATAAAACATCCGCACGAACTGCTGGATCTACCTTTTTCCATGTTTTAAATGTTTCATCTGCTACTTGCATTGCTTTTTCAGCTAATTCTTGGTTGGCCTTAGATACGCGACCAATCACTTCTGTTTTCTTTGCAGGGTTATAAGAAACAATTTTATCTTCAGTTGTAATACGTTCTCCACCAATAATTAGTGGATAGTCTTGCCCTAAATAACCTTCTACTTTATTTAATGCTTCTAGATAAGCATTGTAGTTTGCCTCTTGAGAAAAATCTGTAAATGGTTCATGTTTGTATGGAATCATACTAAAATCCTCCCTTTGTGAGATGTTAAAGTTAGTGTGCAAAAAACATTGACGCAAATTTTCTTTGCGTATAGAATATTCTTACACTTATTATAATGCAAAATTTCGTTGCATATTTCAAGTAAAAAATTTTTGAGGTGCAAATTTTATGAAAAATTCAGAACCTTTACTCCCTTTTTATGATTTTATTGCAACTAATGTATCCGTTGGTATTCATGCGATTGATGTGACTGGAAAAACAATTATCTATAATACAAAAATGAAAGAAATTGAGGGATTTCATTTTGATGAATTAGCAGATCGCTCAATTATTGAACTGTTTTCTTTTCGTCAACATGAAAGTACTTTAATGCGTGTTTTACAAACGGGTATGAAAGAAATAAACGTAAAGCAAACTTACTGGAATAAAAATGGACATGAAATCACAACGATTAATGATACTTTTCCACTTTTTCAGAAGAACAAACTCATTGGCGCCATCGAATTTGCACGTGATATTACATCACTCGAAAAATTAGTGTATCAGCCACTGCGTCGCTACGATGAACCTTTAACATTTGATATGATTACTGCTGTTTCCGACACAATGAAGCAGGTTATCGCAAATGCCAAAAAAGCAGCGGCCGTTAAATTACCCGTATTACTAATAGGGGAGTCTGGTACTGGAAAGGATTTAGTAGCAGAAGGTATTCACCATGCTGCGTCGCCTGATCCTGAAGCATTTATAACCCTATTTAGTCGCCGTTCTGCGCAGTCAGTTCTTGATAAAGTGAAAGAGCTTTTACAACATGACAAGGCATATACATTTTTCTTTGAGCGCATTGATTTTTTAAGCCTCGACTTACAAGAACAATTATTAGAGGTACTACAGTCCCTTCCTCAGTCAAAATACATGTTGATTGGTAGCGTTGGCAGTGACCCGATTACATTAATTGCAGAGAAGAAACTTTCAAAATCGCTGTACTATTTTTTCGCGACCATGGCTATTACAATCCCCAATTTAACAGACCGAAAAGAAGATATTCTGCCGTTTGTTGATGATTATATTAGCAGACACCGCGAACGTTTCGCATCGAACGTGCTTGAGCTTGCACCTGATGTGCAAACATTGTTCTTACAATATGATTGGCCCGGGAATTTGAAGGAACTTGAATTATTACTGGATGAAATTGTGTCGTTCATGACAACTGAGACAACAGTTACCCATGATTTATTGCCGCTTCATTTCCGTTTTAAAGTACAACAACAAGACGCATCCGATCGAGAGCCAGAGTATTTTATGTTTCAGCAACAAAATGATGTCATGCCGCTTGATGCCTATTTACGGGAAGCCGAATCCTATTATGTGCAAAATGTATTGAATTTATATGAGGGCAATATTACAAAAGCAGCCGGTGCGCTTGGTATGAGTCGACAAAACCTACAATATCGTTTACGAAAAATCAAGAAACAATAGCTTCGTTTAACTATTGTTGCCCATTGTTAAATCATAATTGGATATGTTCAAAAAAAAAATGAGGATGACTTCACATAGAAGCATCCTCATTTCTTTAATGTCCTGACTGTTCGATCCAGTCCTGTAATTTGTCTTTTAGGGAGTTAAAACCATTAGCATCAGACTCATCTACGCGGTCCTGTAATGATTTACGTGGTGGTGCATCTTTTTTTCGTAACGTTGCTGGGCGTTCTTGTAAAGCTCGGATCGATAAACTAATTTTTTCGGCCGCTTCATCGATTTCAAGCACCTTTACTTCAACTTCTTGCCCAACCGATAAAAATTCACTCACGTCTTTGACAAAGCCGTACGTAATTTCGGAAATATGCACAAGCCCTTGTGTTTCTTCATCAAGCGCTACAAATGCACCGTACGGTTGAATGCCTGTAACTTTTCCGGTTAACACGTCTCCTAATTCATATTTTTTTACCATAACCTTTGCCCACTTTCTATATGTTTGCTACGTATATATCACGTTAAATTATAACATAGGTAAATAAGTGGAGCAAAAATTCGTCTTATCAATTAATTGCTGCAATTCGGAATTGGGATTCCCCTAAATCATTTGTCATTGTATCAATTCTAAAAAGGATACTTTGTCCAAATATCCTCTGTTCCTCCTCTTTCACGGTAGCTTTAATTGTAATTGTTGCTCCTTTTGTCTCACTCAGATCGCTAAAAATAAGCATGTCACTAAATTTCGGTATTTCTGTTCCCACAACTTCATCCATTACCAGTTGCTGTGCTACTTTATAATCCTGTTGTGATAACGCATAAATATATAAGCTCACTACATTTAATGGTTGCAATGAGTTTAACACCGTCATATCCCCTGTTTGCTTATATGTGTTATAAATCTGCTGTGCTAACTGTATCGAGTACTCATCTAATGCTACTTCGGTTGCGCCATATTGTGTATTGGTTTCAGGATTATAACGTTTTTTTAGTACGCCCATCCACACATCGTATGCCGTAAGCTGAAAGAGCGTTAATGACTTCCCTGTTTTCAGCTCATTCACTATTGTTTGTGCTGTTTCTTGCATCACCATACCAAATTCCCCCTCGGCAACGCGCATGATAAACGCTTTATACTCTTCAGTTATATGACCATCTAGCGTATGCGTAGAAAAAGATTCTGTACCTTTCAATAAAGCTAGCCATGTGTTTTCATATTCTCCCTTCAAGACCATATACTCTGGAGAATCTGTAAATGAATCTGCGAGCAGTGTTTGCTCGTACATTACTAAAATAGCTGCTGTTTCACTTGCAGTTAATCGTAAGTCACCACCTACAAGCAAGGAGCCAGTTGCTAAATGCTTAAAATAACCAACTATATCCGGATGAATATTGTCCTTATAGGAAGAAGCATGCTCACCAAATAAAGGATTCGGTCGAAATTGACCATCACTTTGCAGTTCAATATATTGCTTATTTGCGGTTGATATCAAATGTTTTAATTCTTTTGGGAAGTGATTAGAATCGGTCGTTAAAATTTTGCTATAGTCTGTTAATCGTGACGTATAATAACTGGCAATCTCATTTGCTGTATTTGCGTAAAGTTTAAAATAATCAAATGAATCACTAAAGGGTAAATGTTTACCTACACTACTATCTTCCCACATTTTAAAAATCTCACTTGGTGTCATTAAATAATTCATTACACTCCACTCCATACTTTGAGTGAAGTCATCATTTATAATCTGACTCTCTAAAAATTCTGCTTTTCTACTCTTCAAATGATTTAAGCTACTACTTGCCATTTGCACAGTGGATAACTTATTAAACTCTTCCTCAGGCATATCAAGCTCAATCCGCATTTCCTCACGTTTTTCTTCGTACTTTTTTGTAAAGTCTACTAGCCATTCTTCATAGTTTATAGACTGTTCAATTTCTGTTGTTTGCACAGTGGTAGGTGGACCGATTATATATGATGTTGCTAATACTCCAACTATGAGCACACTTGCAATACTCGCTACCCAAACAGTTGGATTTTTCCATTTATTAGGGTTCTTTTGTGGTAAGGAGACTATTTCCTTAGTTGAGGCGACTTCCTCTGCTTCAATTTGCACGACTACATCTACTGGATCTAATTGGGGTTCTATGCGGTCGTATGATTTTTTTAAGAGCGCCATACGTTTGTCAAATTGTTGCTCATCCATTTTCAACACTCCCTTCCTCTAACAAAACTTCTTTAAGTTTTTCCTTTGCCCGTAAAATACGAACTTTCACTGTTGACAATGAAATGCCTAGCACCTCAGCAATTTCCTCGTACTTTAGTTCGTGAAAGTAGAATAATACAAGCGGATAACGATATTTTTCATCGAGTGTTTGAATGGCGTTATGTAATAGTCTGTCTTCCTCAAAATTTAGGACATGCTTTTCCGCTGAAGCACTAGGAATATGTTGCAGTGCGCTCAGCAACTCCTCTTTTGCTTGCTCCCGTTGCTCCTTTCGATAATAATCCCGTGTCGCATTTAGGGTAATTTTATAGAGCCATGTGGTAAAACGATCGTGCTTAAATTGATGCAAAAAGCGATATAACTTTACAAACACCTCCTGTGAAACATCTGCCAAATCACAGTTATGTACACCACATTGAAAGGCAAATTTTTCAACTGTTCGCTGGTGGATACGAATAAGTTCGATATAGGCTTCTTTATCGCCTTGCTGTGCCTGTTCAATTAATTCAAATTCAGTCACTGTTCTCCCCCCTTATTTACTTGGTATGTATGGAACGAAGTATTTCTCCTAATTGTTACATATTTATATGAATCTGGCTTCCATAAGGGGAAAGTTGGTAGAAATGCTGATTGCTGGGGCTGGTAGCCCGTTAGAATTGTCGTATCGCTTTTTTGGTGTAGCCTGTTGTGCTACTTGAACCTTTTAGCATAGAAAGTAGTTCAATTTATAGTCAATTTTCTGATATTTGCCTTGTGTTATGAAATTTTTGCGGTAAAATAAAACTTTAGTATAAGGAGGCTTTATTTTCGTGTCATCGAGAGATCAATTTACATCTAAAATTGGATTTATCTTAGCAGCGGCTGGCAGTGCCATCGGGCTTGGAGCAATCTGGAAATTCCCCTATATGGCGGGGACAAATGGCGGAAGTGTGTTTATTCTGCTATTCATCTTATGTACGTTCTTTATCGGTTTACCGGTGTTAATTGCTGAATTTATGATTGGACGTCGTGGACAAAAGGATGCCGTGACATCATTCAAAGAGCAAGCGCCAGGAAAACCATGGTATTTGATAGGTTGGGGCGGCATGATAATTGCTGGTTTAATCTTATCTTTCTATAGCGTTGTTGGCGGTTGGATTTTAAGTTATTTAGGACGTTCAATAACGTTTCAACTAAATAATGGTGGCAATGATACTAACTACGCTGATTTGTTTGGCAGTATTATCTCTAGCCCCTTTGAAGCGGTGCTTGTGCAAGGCTTATTCTTGCTATTAACCATAGCGATTGTTTCTGGGGGCATTAAAGGCGGTATTGAAAAAGCTAGTACGTGGATGATGCCACTATTATTCATCTTCTTCATCGTATTAGTTGTGCGCTCATTAACACTTGACGGTGCAATGGAAGGCGTTAAATTCATGTTCGTCCCTGACTGGTCTTACTTGAATGCCGAAACATTTTTAAAGGCACTCGGACAAGCATTCTTCTCGTTAAGTGTCGGTATTGCGGTCATGATCACCTATGCTTCTTACCTTTCAAAAACTGAGAAAATTGGTAATTCAGCGATAAATGTCGCCTCAATGAATATCATCATTTCGCTACTTGCAGGCCTTGTGATTTTCCCTGCAGTATTCGCACTTGGCTATACACCCGATCAAGGGCCTGGTCTGGTATTTATCATCTTGCCAGCTGTCTTTCAGCAATTACCGCTTGGCGGCTTGTTTTTAACTATTTTCTTTATCCTTTTACTATTTGCCACAGTCACTTCTTCTATTTCAATGCTTGAAATTGTTGTTGCAATAGCGATTGGAGACAAGCCTGAAAAACGCAAAAAAATTGCTTGGATTGGTGGGATCATTATTTTTATCTTCGGAATTCCAAGTGCCTTGTCATTTGGTATCTTATCCGATGTGCAAATTTTAGATCGTTCTATCTTCGATTTTGTTGACTTTATGACAAATAGTGTTGGTATGCCAATTGGCGCTCTACTTATCTCCATCTTTGCAGGCTACTACTATACAAAAGATATTTCTCGTCGGGAGCTTGCTTCATCGAGTTTAATGTTTAACATTTGGTATATTTTGATTCGCTATGTATCACCTATTGCGATATTGCTTATTTTCATTCAAGGTATACTTCCATTATTTTAATAAATAAATAATCCTCGCACCGTTCTAGGCGCGAGGATTATTATCTAAAATTAGTATTATTGTCTCCGCCTAAAATAGCGGTGACTTTTTATATTAAATAATACACTTAGCTTCAAATTTAATGGCAATGAGTTTGTACGAAATGGATACACAATCTTCAAATGGAATCCATTGTTCAAACGAGTGTTCATATGTTTCTTGAATAACCTTTGCTAGTACTGAAGGGTCATCAATCCCCTGCAGTGCTGCTACGACATCAGCTGTTTCCGTATCATAATGGTCTGGACCTAAGTGGAATGGATCCCATTCCTCTAGCAGATGCACGGCTGCTTGATTCATTTTAATATTTTCCAAAATACTCACCTATTATCCTTTTATCATACTCGTATGATACCATAGGAAATAAAAAAGAAAAGAGTGATTTGCTTGTCTATTTTCGATAATACTATTAATCGTCGCCATTCCAACTCTGTAAAATGGGACGCAATGGAAAAAGTATATGGGTTAAAAGATGCTTCTGAAATATTACCGATGTGGGTAGCTGATATGGATTTTGCGCCTCCTGTAGCTGTGTCACAGGCATTGCAAGAGCAAGCTAGTAACGCTATTTTTGGCTATAGCTTTGTCAGTGAGCAAGCACTACAATCAATAGTAGACTGGCAGGAAACTCGCCATGGTTGGCACATTGACAAACAATCTATTTTATTCAATAACGGTGTCGTTTCTGCATTGGCAAATGTTATAGTAGCACTTACTCACCCTGAAGATAAGGTGCTTATTTCAACACCCGTCTATCCGCCATTCTTTAACATCCCTAAAAGTAATGGCCGAGAAGTTGTTACTTGCCCTTTAGTGGTGAAAAACGGCACATTTGTCTATGATTTTGTAGCCTTTGAACAAGCACTTGCCCAAGATGTGAAAGCCTACATATTATGTAATCCTCATAATCCAGGTGGCTATGTATGGGATGAAGCTACATTAAAAGAAATTGTTCGTCTATGTACAAAATATGATGTTCTTATTATTTCTGATGAAATTCACTCGGATTTAATGTTAGATGGGGCAGTACACATACCTCTTGCAAAGGTTGCAGGAGATGAAGTCGATCGGATTATTACATGTATGGCACCAACAAAAACTTTTAATCTAGCTGGCATTCAAATTGCTTATATGATTGTCACAGATAAGCAAAAACGGGCGCAGTTAGAAGCACTCAACATGGCTAGTGGTCACGGCTCACTAAATAGCTTCGCCCCTATCGCAATGCAAGCTGCATACTCAGCAGGTGCATCATGGTTAGATGAATTACTTACTTATATTTCTAAAAATATGGAATATGTGATTACCGAGTTAGCACAATTACCTGGCATTCGTATTGCGAAACCTCAGGGCACATATTTACTATGGATTGATTACCGCGACATGGCAATTGATGAGAAAGTGATGATGCAACGTTTGTTGGAAATTGGTCAGCTTGCATTAGAACCTGGTACAAAGTACGGGGAAGAAGGTCGTGGTTTCCTTCGTATGAATGTTGCTTGTTCTTTTGAAACTGTAAAAGATGGCGTAAGCCGCTTTAAACGCGCATTATTATAATCTCACAAGTGTACGCATTATTCATAAGGATTACTAAGGATTACTAAGGACACTTTTAAAGATAGTTCAAGTACTTGAGATATCCAATAAGACTGTCGACAAACTCTAAGAAATTTTGTGTTTGTCGACGGTCTTTTTACTTTATATTGATTCCTTTCCAAGCACCCCCCTTTTGCGGCGGGTCGCCGAGAAAAGACTGTCGACATCCCCGATATTATTTCATGTTTGTCCACTGATACCCTCCTTATGTTTAGAAACGAGTTAAAAAGGTAAGAGTTTCTATACAAAAGTGAGGTGTATTAAATGGCATCGTTAGCTCCATTAACGATTGAACGTGCTTATATGACTTTCTTATTCCCCTTTGCTTACCATATGCAATGTAGAGACAAGCTTTGTAATGAGCTAACAAAAGAAAATTTTTCATTCTTCACCCTGCAAAACAAATCATTAGAAGATGCATTCTATGGAGAATCCATCTCGATTTCGCATGAAGAATTAGCTCAATTTTTCTATCCATTTATCGAAGACAAACTATTCCCTGATAACTCAGACCGTCATGATTTTATCCGTTTTTCAAAAGCTTTTCATGCCGAAGGTTCATTACAGTATCGAGAAGATACCTTTGCATATGAAATAGTTAGCATCGATATTACACTTTGCCCATTCGGTAATGGCATTATTACAATGAGGACAAAGATGACGGATTCTGCACATGACTTTAGTGATGTATTAAACTTTATACATTATTTTCGTGTGTTAGAGGCTAAGCTCTGGGAAGAAAAAGGCGCAAGTCATCATTTTCCCTTTGGCCATTTTTCATCAACTGGTGATCTATTATTCAAACATTTTGTTCCCTATTTACTTCCCTATCTACCGTATCAGCAGGCAGATACATATGACGGTTTACCATTTTTTGAGGATGAACGTATGTTTTCTTCCGCATTTTTACTCTGTAAGGAAGGAGAAAAAATTTTAGATGAGCATTTGTTTCGCCTAGGACAAGTTGATGGGAAAAAACCTGATGGAAACCCTTTTATTTCTAGTACAAATCCACATTACATTGCTGATTATGTCAAAGAACATACGCATACGCGTTGGGCACCAAACAGCTATATTGTCACCTCAGCTCAGGCACAAATAGCAATTTCTAACCTTTCCTTTAAGGAATCAAAACATAGCATTGAGGAATTTATGGGCACACATTATTATAATTTGTTTATACATTACTTTTATAAAATGATGCTCCTAAAAGTATCTTTTGAGTATAGTGAAATAAGTTGGAGTAAGGACAAGCTTGTGGTGGATGAGCTCATTGAGTTAATAACTAAGTTTTCGGCACGTTATTATTTTGATGAGGTTGTTGTCCGTACAGAGGGAAAAGAAATCTCTCAAGCACTGCGGAAATTTTTCCGGATTAATGAGCATTATATTGAGACGAAAGCGACTTTAGAAAGCTTATATCGGACATTGGAGGATCGCTCTGATAATCGCAATAATAGATTACTGTTCATCTTAACGGTGTTTACTGTCGTTTCTGGTATTTACGGCATGAACTTAGTTATCGAAGAATGGGATAGCACTGTCAATTGGAAAAGTATTTTTGGCTATACGGCTTTTGAGTGGCTTGCACTTATCATCGCACTCAGCGGTATAGGTTTATCACTTGTACTCGTTTGTTATTCAATTTTCACAACTTTTAGAAATCATTTTCGTCGATACAAGCGAAATCAGCCATAGAACAAGGGCTATCTAAAAAGTCCCTCAAACAATATCCTTTATAGTAAAAATCCACTTCGCTTCTATGAGCAAGGTATAAGCCACAGGTGCTAGTCACGAAGGACTGTGCTGCTGTCGCTTTGTAGACCCTGTGCTTTATCGCAGCTATTGGAGTGGCAGGCGCGATCAGGAACAGCATGTGCAGGAAGATCTAATTTTGCGGCGAACTACCGCATTGGAGCCGTCTGCAAAAGGAAGCGCTTGAAACGGTAATCAGGTTTTTTACTATTTATTCTAAAAAAAAGCACTCTACATTGAGAGTGCTTTTTTTATTAAATATTTTGGCGATTGCCACTATCTTTTTTATCAGCTAAAATACGTGCTTCGATTTCTTTTGATTTGATTTCTTGCTTTTTAGAAATTTTACGGAAAATTATAAACACCACTGTACATAAAATGAGCATCAATAAAAATTCAAATGCTGCAGGAATATAGCCTGATTTATCTTCAGGGAAATATAAAAATTGATACATTAATTGTTCCATGTTCTCTACACGTCCTTACAATTATTATTCAAAAACTGTAATTGACTCAATTTTCACATCTTCTAATGGCTTATCACGGCCGTCTTTTTCTACATCCGCGATGTTATCAATAATGTCCATACCTTCAACAACATGACCGAACACAGTGTGTTTATGGTCTAACCAAGGTGTACCGCCATTTTGAGCATAGGCCTCGATAATTTCTTCTGGGAAGCCAGCGCCTTGTAGTTGGCGTAGCATATCACTTGGAAGGTGCTTCATTTGTACGATAAAAAATTGAGAACCGTTTGTGTTTGGACCAGCATTCGCCATTGAAAGTGCACCACGTAGGTTAAATAATTCATCAGAGAATTCATCTTCGAAAGAGTTACCCCAAATTGATTCACCGCCCATGCCTGTTCCAGTTGGGTCGCCACCTTGAATCATGAAGTCTTGGATAACACGGTGGAAAATAATGCCGTTATAATAACCTGATTTTGCATGGCCTAAGAAGTTTTCAACAGTTTTAGGTGCTTGTTTTGGGAATAATTTAATTTTGATGGCACCTAAAGTTGTCGTCATTTCTACTAGTACTTCGCCTGGTTGTACTTCTTTTGTTAATTGTGGAAACATGGGAGTCTCTCCTTTAAAGTAAAATTTCAGTTTCAACGGAAATGATCATACATTAAATCATTTCTGACCTCATATTAGTCTAACACACTTCCTAAAGGTTTTCTTCACCAAAGTATTGACGATTTTTGCACTTTTAACATCACATAGGAAAAATGTTATAAATTCTATTCACAGTGGGCAGACGCATTCACTACAATGAATTGTAATAGTTTATTGGCGTAGAAATAGGTCCGAACGCGTATTTGGAAACCATCCAAATTATGTTATTCTGTTGAAGGACTTATTTAGGACGGGAGGCATCCATGAAAAAGGCTTTTGGTGTTATTATTATTATTTTATGTCTACCCTTCCTTTGGTGGATTAGCACAAATATACGGACAGAATTGGGTACTGCTAAAGCACATGAAGAACAGATCGAAAATGCTATCCATTTACCAGCAGTACAAGCGCAACTTCCCGTTATTCTTATTGACCGGAATGGACAAACATTTAGTGAAGAATATGTCGAATGGCGACAGCCACTAACAATACAAGAGATTCCACAAATTGCCCAGGAAATTTTTATCGTCAGTGAGGACGTAGACTTTTATGAGCATATTGGCTTTGACCTTAGTGCCATCATTCGAGCCATAGTAGTCAATTCTAATGCAAAGTCTACTTCTCAGGGTGGTAGTACAATTACACAGCAACTTGTACGCATGCGCTATTTATCGGAAGAAAAAACGTATGAGCGAAAATTGACTGAGCTTTTTTATGCCTATGAGCTTGAAAAGGAATTTGACAAAGAAACCATTTTAACGATGTACTTAAATGAATCCTATTTTAGTAATCAGGTTTATGGTATTGGGGCAGCGGCAACATATTATTTTCAAAAGCCACTCCAAGAATTATCGGTTGCCGAGATTGCTTTTATTTCAGCAATCCCAAACAATCCATCACTCTATAACCCTTTGAAAAACTTTCATCATACAAAAGAGAGACAGGAACGTCTTTTAGATAACCTTGCAGCAAGCGGTGCTATTACCTTATCTGATGCCACTGCCTATAAAGCAGAAACAATTACTTTGAATGTTAAACATAAAATTCAAAGTTATCCAATGTATAGCACATATGTTTTACAGGAACTACGTTGGCTTGTTGCAGAGAAGGAAGGCTATGCTGATCGTCTTACTAACACGCAAAGTGAGGAAGAAAAGAAACAAATACAAGTCCAGCTAGATAATCGTCTCAAGACGTTATTTCAAAATGGTTTAACAATTCACACCGCATTGGATCCTCACAAACAAGCTCTTGATGAGGAACGCATGACAGCAATTTTAGGTACAGGACAATTACAGGCAGCTGGTACAGTCATTGATAATGCATCACGAGAAGTCGTCAGTATTTATGCTGGTAAAAACTACGCAAAATATGATTATCATCGTGCCTATCAAGGTGTGCGCCAACCAGGATCTGCCTTTAAGCCATTGGCCGTATACGCGCCTTTTTTTGAAACAACAACCCACACACCCGATTCCACCGTCAATGGTGGACGTTATTGTGTTGGTTCATTTTGTCCCCAAAATTACGGTGGCTACTTATACGGAGATGTGCCAATTCGTACTGCATTCCGGCACAGCTACAATACCTCGGCTCTTCGTCTATACAATACAGTAGGTGTTGAGAATTCGTTTAGTTACCTAGATCGTTTCCACTTCCGTTCGATCGTTGCAGAGGATCATAACTATGCAACTTCACTAGGAGGGCTAACTTATGGTGTTACTGCCTTAGAACTAGCAGATGCCTATACGAGCTTTATTGATGGCTCTTATGTTCTTGCTCATAGCATTCGTAAAGTAACCGCAAATGATGGAACAGAGCTATATAGTTGGAATACCGAGCGCGATCAAATTTGGTCTCCAAAAACGGTAAAGTATATGCGTGCATTGTTAGCAGATGTTGTTGCAAATGGCACAGGGCAAGGGGTGTATAGCACTAGTGACTATATTGGCGCTAAAACGGGTACCACGAATGACTATCGTGACTACTGGCTTGCGGGCTTAAACAGTAAATACACAGCAGCTGTCTGGCTTGGCTACGACAAACCACAGTCCATGGAGAAGCTAGAAGCTTACAAAATTCATCATCAACTTTTTAATGTACTGCTAGATTAAGGGTTGAACCAACAGAAAAAAAGTATGCTGGGAGGTCTCCTAGCATACTTTTTTGTCTTCTAGAAATTGAGCAGCAAAAAGCATCTATGTAACTTTAATTTTCTAATAGTTACATATTTAATAGATACTTTATTACTTAGCAAACGGTAAGCTGGCCAAGATACCGTTATACAATTTCAAAATCACATAAACTACTAGCGATAATAATAATGTCCACATAAGAAGCTCAAATACTAGTAAGCCCATCGTTCCACCCATTGATATAAAGTGACTCATTTTATAGATTAGGTATATAAAATAAACAAAGACAGTGAGGATAAATATACCGACTAAAACATAAATCGATTGAATAGCAAACGCGGAACACATGGCGCCAATAAATAGGATGACGTAGCCACCCCGTGCCTGGCTCACCGTCGTGCCTTCACTATCTTTTGAGAAAAATAACATGCCGAGCTCATGAATTGTCTCTCCGATTAGCTTTAATGCTGAAAACATCATAAAAAAAATCATTGCAAAGACAATTAGTAATAAAATACGCAGCTCAAAATCCGATAAAAATTCGCGCATGCCAGAATATACCCCAATGGACTGAAATATCCGCAGCGATTCTCCTACTGCATACATGCCAAATGTTAAACTAAATAAAGAAATTGTAATTAATGGTAAATAACCATAGATATAAGGATTCCTCATAAAAAATTTTTTTCCTCTTTTTCAGTTGATAACTTCCTATTTATAATATAGCGAAAATTCTTCCGTTCTCGCAAGCTAAATCCCAATGGTGCATATGCATTACCTTTGAAAGTACGTTATAATTACTATACTTACTTGCATAAAGGAGGATTTTTTTGTTACAAGTACTTTATATTTTCATCCCTATGCTTGCTGCGATATTAGTACCATTCTTATATAAGAGCATAAAAAATATTCATACAGGCTGGTTCGTTCTTGCAGTACCTGCTACTCTCGTGATTATTTATGCCTCTTATATTGCAAAAGTTGCAAAGGGTGAAGTATTCCAAGCTGAACTTCCTTGGATTCCATCGCTTGATATTTCTGTCGTTTCTTATTTAGACGGACTTAGTTTGCTGTTCTCGTTACTTATCACGGGGATCGGTTCACTTGTTGTGCTTTACTCGATTTTCTACTTAGATAAACATAAAGAAAAACTACATAATTTTTATGTTTACTTATTACTATTTATGTCTGCCATGCTAGGGGTTGTGCAATCTGACCATTTAATTACTTTGTACTTCTTCTGGGAATTAACGTCGATATCTTCGTTCCTACTAATAGGCTACTGGTACACTCGTGATGCTTCTCGTTTCGGTGCACTGAAGTCCATGATGATTACAGTTGGCGGCGGTTTAATGATGTTAGGGGGATTTATTCTTCTTTCTATAATGGGTGGAACGTATTCAATTCGTGAACTCATTGTCATTGCACCAGATTTAGTGGGGCATCCATTGTTTACATGGTCGTTAGTATTATTGCTATTAGGTGCATTTACGAAATCTGCGCAGTTCCCATTCTACATTTGGTTACCAGATGCAATGGAAGCGCCAACACCAGTTAGTGCATACCTACACTCCGCAACAATGGTCAAAGCTGGTTTATACTTAGTTGCTCGCTTTACACCAATTTTTGCCGTTTCAGAACTTTGGGTGTGGCTTGTAACAGGCGTAGGTTTATTAACGTTATTCTGGGGTTCTTTCTTTGCCTTGAAACAAACGGATTTAAAAGGGATTCTTGCGTTCTCTACTGTCAGCCAACTTGGACTGATTATGTCGTTACTGGGCGGAGGCGCAGTGGCGTTTCATGTGAATGGTGCAGCTGATTTAGTGTTTAAATTCGCAGCCTTCGCAGCCATTTTCCACCTGATTAACCACGCAACATTCAAAGGTAGCTTATTCATGATTGCTGGTATTATCGATCATGAAACTGGTACCCGCGATATACGGAAGCTCGGTGGATTAATGAGTATTATGCCACTCAGTTTTACAGTGGCAGCAATAGGAAGCTTTTCGATGGCAGGCTTGCCACCATTCAATGGCTTCTTGAGTAAAGAAATGTTTTTATCAGCAATGCTTGCTCTTAATGAATTCGAATTGTTCGGCTTTGATACTTGGGGAGCACTCTTCCCGATTGTAGCTTGGATTGCAAGTATTTTTACATTTATCTATAGTTTCTACTTTGTATTTAGAACATTCGCTGGACAATATAAACCAGAACAATTCCCGCGTAAACCACATGAGGCACCAATTGGTATGTTGATTTCACCAATGATTTTAGCAGCATTCGTTGTCATTATATTCTTCATTCCTAATCTAATTGGTGACACTTTTGTAAAGCCGGCTGTACAAGCTATTCAGCCATTTTTATATGATTCACCTAGTGCTATCGATATCCATGTCTCAGCTTGGCATGGCTTACAACCTGAATTGTTTATGACAATAGGTATTGTGATTATAGGCGTTTTATTGTTTGTAGCCTTACCGAAATGGCAGGGCCTTTACAATTTATTCCCACGTTCACTCACATTTAATAATGCATACGACAAAATTATGCAAGGATTAGATGTTGGTTTATATCGTATCTCCCGTCTTTATATGACCGGCTCAATGCGCCATTACTTACTTTATATGTTTAGCGGTATTGTAGCAATCGTGCTTGGTACTTTATTTGTGAAAGATGCTTTTTCAATTTCCTTTGAAGGGGCAGCACCAATTCGGTCCTATCAAATTATTCTAATAATCGTCTTAGTTATCGGCACTGCGACAACGATATTAGCAAAATCACGCTTGACCGCAATAATTGGTCTCGGTTCAGTTGGCTATACAGTAGCATTATTCTTCGTTATTTTTAATGCTCCTGATTTAGCGTTAACTCAGCTTGTCATTGAAACGATTTCTGTCGCATTATTCCTACTGGCGTTTTATCATCTTCCAAAGCTTGGGAAACGTGAAGAACGTATGCGCTTTCAATTAAATCGTGCAATCATATCAATCGCAGTTGGTGTAATGGTAACGTTGATAGCATTATCAGCTCACTCGCAAAAGCTGATCCCGTCCATTTCAAAATATTACAAGGAAACAGTCTATTCTTTAGCAGGTGGAGGGAACATCGTCAACGTTATTTTAGTAGACTATCGTGGTTTCGATACGTTGTTTGAAATTACAGTATTAAGCATTGCAGGTATGGCTATTTTAGCTATGATTAAGCTTCGCATGAATAGAAAGGAGAAAGCACATGAAAACAAATGATGTGATTCTTCAATTCACAGCAAAAATTGTGTTCTTCATTATTTTCTTCTTCTCCATTCATATTTTTATGGCTGGACATTATACACCAGGAGGCGGCTTTGTCGGTGGACTTTTAACATCCAGTGCCATTGTATTATTGGTACTTGCCTTTGATTTAAAAACAGTACGCACTGTATTACCTTTTAATTATACGTACTTAACGGCAACTGGCTTATTATTAGCACTTTCAACAGCAGCGTTTCCAATGTTTCTTGGAGAGCCGTTTTTCACTCACTTCTTTGATTATTTCGATTTACCGCTTCTTGGCAAACAGTCATTACACACGGCAATGCTCTTTGATGGCGGCGTTTACTTGGTTGTTGTCGGCGTTACGATGACCATTATTCAAACGATTGGGGAGGATGAATAATGGAAATAATTATGGCGTTTGTTATTGGCTTCTTGTTCATGGCAGCAGTTTATTTAATTTTATCTAAAAGTTTATTGCGCATTATTATAGGTACGGGGCTACTCAGTCATGGGGCTCATTTGCTTATTTTAACAATGGGTGGTCTTGGAGGAGAAGCACCCCCTGTTTTAACAGAAGGTGCAAAAACATTTGCCGATCCGTTACCACAAGCACTCATCTTAACAGCAATCGTTATTAGCTTCGGCGTAACGGCCTTCTTCCTTGTGCTTGCATACCGTTCCTATCAGGAGCTTGAAACGGATGATATTAGTTTAATGAGAGGAAGTGATGAGGATGAATAACTTCCTTCTGCTACCGATCATCATCCCGTTCTTCTTCGGCATGATTTTAATGTTCGGTCAAAAAAATTTAAAATACCAACGTACATTTGCGTTACTCGGTATTGGACTGGCTCTCGTATCAGCGATTGCACTACTAATAAAAGTAAAAAATGATGGGATACAAAAGGTCACATTTGGTGATTGGCCTGTTCCTTACGGCATTACTATGGTATCGGATATGGTATCTGCATTACTGGTCACAACGACTCTTCTGATTACTCTTTTTGTCGTGTGGTATGGCTTTGGCTCAATCACAAAAGAACGTGAACGCTTCTTCTACTATCCTGGTATTATGTTTATTTTAACTGGTGTAAATGGCGCCTTTACGACAGGTGATATTTTTAACTTATTCGTCTTCTTTGAAGTACTGTTGATGTCATCATACTTACTGATTGTATTGGGTGGCGAAAAGCAACAGCTTATGGGCTCTATCAAGTATATTTTAATTAATGTTATTTCATCAGCATTATTTGTGATTACCGTAGCCTTCCTATATTCCGTTGTTGGTACGTTGAATATGGCAGACATCGCGGTGAAAATCGGTGAAATTGACCAACCAGGTATTGTAACAGTCATTGCTGTATTGTTTTTAATGGTATTTGGGCTTAAAGCGGCGATTTTCCCGTTGTACTTCTGGCTCCCAACATCCTATGCTGCAGCACCAATTCCTGTATTAACTCTATTTGGTGCATTGCTAACGAAGGTTGGAATATACGCAATTACGCGTACCTATACGTTGTTTTTCGTCTATGATTTATCGTATACACATGATTTACTAATGGCATTAGCAATTGCTACTATTATTGCAGGCTGTATTGGGGCACTTGCTTATTTCGATGTTAAGCTCATTATTATTTACAACATTGTCATTGCCGTAGGCGTCATTTTATTCGGCGTATCTCAAATGAATGAAACTGCCCTTAAAGGTGCGATGTTTTATTTAATTCATGACATGTTGATAAAAGCGGCGCTCTTTATGCTAATTGGCATTGTGATTTACATTACAGGCACATCCGACTTACGTAAAATGGGTGGTCTTATGAAGAAGTATCCGGCACTAGGCTGGTTCTATTTAATCGCTGCTTTTGGTTTAGCAGGGATACCTCCACTGAGTGGTTTCGTCGGGAAATTGTTAATCGTCCAGGGGGGCTTTGAAGCTGGTAGCATGTGGAGTAGTATTTTCATTTTAGCTTCCTCTCTGCTTGTCTTGCTTTCTGTTATTCGTATCTTCCTTTATGCCTTCTGGGGTGAGGAAAAGGAAACGAAGGGCACTGTCGATAAAAAAGTCTATACTACACTATTTGTGCCTACTGTGCTGTTAGTGCTAATTACAGTAGCATACGGTGTTGGTACAGAATGGCTGACACCATTTATGGACGATGCTGCTAAATTATTAAATGATCCATCTATATATATAGATGCTGTAATGAAGGAGGATTAGAGCTATGGCATTTCAAATCATATTAAATTTTGCTCTTGCCTTCGTTTGGATGTTCCTATCATCTAATTACACAGCAACTGGTTTTCTAGTTGGCTTCATACTCGGTATTATCCTACTAGTCATCATGCGCAGATTTTTTTCATCGCGACTATATGTTTTCCGAATATGGGCAATCATCAAGCTCACTATTCTCTTTCTAAAAGAATTAATATTAGCCAATATCCAAGTACTACAAGTTGTTTTAAGGCCAAAATTGGATATGCAACCTGCATTCTTTGCTTACCCTACGGTTTTACGCGAGGACTGGGAAATTACTTTATTATCAAGTCTTATTACACTAACACCTGGGACGGTAGTGGTACATGTATCGGATGATGCAAAAACATTGTATGTCCATGCAATTGATATTAGTGATGTCGATGATGCCATTGCTTCCATTCGGGATTCATTTGAAAAAGCCATTTTGGAGGTGAGTAAATCATGATGACGTTTATCATGGCCTCAATTGTAGTGATTTGCTTATCAATGATTGCAGTGATTTATCGTATGGTTAAGGGACCCTCTGCATCTGACCGTGTTGTAGCACTGGATTCACTTGGTGTCTCACTAATTTCGTTAATCGGACTGTTTTCCATATTGGTTGAAACAAGCTTCTTCTTGGAAATTGTGTTATTGTTAGCGATTTTATCGTTCATCGGTACTGTTGCTTTCTCTAAATTTATAGAGAAGGGAGATATCATTAAACGTGACAATTCTCGCTAATAGTTTAGTTATCTTTTTCATTTCTGTCGGGGTACTATTTATTGTTGTGACAGCCATTGGGCTAATTCGTCTACCTGATTTGTACACTCGCGCCCATGCTGCTTCTAAAAGTGCAACACTTGGTGTCATGTGTGTGCTGATTGGCGTCTTCTTTCACTTTTGGCTTATTGAAGATCACTTTAATCCCCGTATTTTATTAGGCATTTTATTTCTATTCATCACAGGTCCTGTTGGTGGACATATTATGACCCGTTCCTCTTATATTGCAGGTGTTAAGCCTTGGAAAGGAACAGTACGTGATGACCTTGCCTCTGAAATCGACAACATGAAAAAGGAGCAAGGAATTAAATAAACCACTAACATTTATATATTTCAACATAAAAACGACAATCCGTTGTAATGCAATGGATTGTCGTTTTTTATGTTTCTAGATATAGCCTTTGTCTGTTAAAATGGCAGTTAACTGTTCTACACATTGCTCAATAGAATGTTGCTCAGTATCTAACATCACTTCTGGATGATGTGGTTCTTCATACGGTGCACTAATACCTGTAAAGTTTGGAATTTCCGCATTGCGTGCTTTTTTATAAAGACCTTTTGGATCACGTTTTTCACATGTCTCCACTGAGCATTTTACATAGACCTCTAAAAATTCTCCCTCTCCCATTAAATCACGAACAATTTGTCGATCTGCTCGGTATGGTGATATAAAGGCCGTGAGAACAATTTGACCGCTCTCTACAAAGAGTTTAGAGACTTCCCCGATACGTCGAATATTTTCTTTGCGATCTGCTTCTCCAAAGCCTAAATCATTATTTAAGCCATGACGCACATTATCACCATCTAATACGAAAGCTTGATTGCCTCTTTCAAACAAGGTGCGTGCAAAAGCATTCGCGACGGATGATTTTCCTGAAGCAGATAAACCTGTAAACCATAAAATAAAGCTTTGGTGTTTGTTTTGTTGACGACGCTCCTGCTTTGAAATTGAAGACTTATGCCAAACGATATTTGAAGTCAATTGAGTACCTCCTTACGCATTCCTCTAATCAGCACCTCAACAACCTCTGCTCGACTAAATGTACTTGGGGGTACCTCGCCATTTCGTAACATTTCACGTACCTTTGTGCCCGATAGAATCACATGTGAGGTGCTGTCATGTGGACAAGTTTTCGTTGTTGCCATGCCCTCACACTTACTACAATAAAAACTGTGTTCGAACTTTAATGGGACAATCCCTAGTTCAGATTCTGTGAATTGTTCAAAGATTTTTTGTGCATCATAGGTGCCATAGTAATCACCAACCCCTGCATGGTCACGTCCAACAATAAAATGCGTGCAGCCGTAGTTTTTACGCACCAATGCATGAAAAATAGCTTCCTTTGGTCCTGCATAGCGCATTGCCGCTGGGAATACTCCGAGTTGTACACGGTGCTCTGGATAATAATTTTTTAGTAAAACCTCATAGCTTTCCATACGAATGGCTGCAGATACATCATCTGACTTTGTTTCACCTACTAATGGATTTAAAAACAAACCATCGATTGTTTCCAACGCCGCCTTTTGAATGTACTCATGTGCCCGATGGACAGGATTACGTGTCTGGAAGCCGACAATGGTATGCCAGTTCTTCTTTGCAAATAGCTGACGTGTTTCAAGCGGATCGAATGAATAAGCTGGGAATTTTTTCTCAAGTCGCTTTATAAGTATGACTTTACCACCAATATAAATACTTGGACGATCATGCAATTTTTTAACACCTGGATGCGCTAAATCCTTTGTACCATAAACAAGTAACGCCTCTTTGTGCTTATCTGGCTCATAAATATCAGCTATAACTATGACACCATAAGCCTCACCAGCATGTACTAACTTCACCTCATCCCCCACTTGCAGGCTTGCAGAAGTTTCTTTCGAAACAGGTAGTGTAATAGGAATACTCCAAACAATACCAGAAGCTAGACGAGTATTTTCTACAACAGATTCATAATCTTCCTTTGTTAAAAAACCATCAATTGGACTATAACCACCAATTGCAATAAGCTCTAAATCACTCAATGCCATCACATCGATGTCAATTTCCTTCTTAATATGTGTAATTGTCTTTTGTGGATTATAGGCTTGCACTAATGTACCGCCATGTGGTTGTAAGCTCATGTGAATTTCCTCCTAGACTAATTAAATTACTTTGTTTTATATTAAATACCTTCACCTGCATTATATATTGCTCGTTCCTCTTCACGCACTGTACGTACTAAACTAATCGCACCAAGCGTTCCGACAATTATACTTCCCATTAAAACAATGGCATATAAATCCTTCTCCATAAAAAGTTGGACAAGGCCATAAGAAATCGCCAATGACAAGATAGGTGACACAATCCAAATACGAATAATTTTTTTTACAATATGCTTATGGAAAATTTGCTTTCCGTTTTTAGCCATCCCCATTCCAATAATAGAGGAGGATGTAACTTGTGTTAAGGGAACTGGCAGCCCAAATACAGAGCTTATACCTACTAGCACTGCACCTGTAGTTGAAATAAGAATGCCCTCTGCCTTTTCAAAACGCACAATTTTTTTTCCGTTTGTTTCTAGTACCCGCTTGCCGAGAAGCATTGCACCGAGTGCTACAAAGGCCCCGCCAAGCCAAATGCCATTTGTCACAGTCATCATACCAGCACCAACAAGTGGACCAACTGCATTGGCGACATTATTCATTCCTGCTGAGAAGGCTTCAAAAAATCCCGCAAACACTAACAAAACTGTTAGTATTGGTCGGTTTTTTAAACACCCTCTGTTTTTTAATTTATACAGCAATTTTCCAAAGAACAGTGCCACAATAAATGCGATGATAGGCACAAGCACCCAAAAGGACACGATGATTAGCAAAGACTTAACGTAAAGCACTTTGTAGGCAATCCCTACTCCTACAACAGCACCCACTGTTACTTCACTGGTCGATAACGGAATACCTAACAGATTGGCAAGGAATAAAGAACTCGTTGCAGAGATTAAAATAATAATCACAATCTTTACGGTAATATACTCCTGCGGCATAATGCCTGCGCTTATCGTCTTGACAACTTCACCACCGCCAAGCACTGCTCCAGCAAAAACACCTACTGCACAAATCAACAGCGCTTGCCAAGCCTTTGTTATCGCACCTGCACCGTAAGCAACCCCCATTGACGCAGCAGCACCACTTGCGCCAATATTCATAGCAAAAAATAAACTAATGGCAATGGCAATATATTCTAGCATGGCAACACTCCCTTATTCGTGTAACCCACACTCAGTTTTGCCAGATCCTTGCCACCTGCCTGAACGCAGATCATCCATATTAAATGCTGGTTGTGTACAGTGCTCACAGCCAATGCTTGGATAACCTTTATCATGCAATGGATTATATGGCAAATTATGTTTTGAAACGTAACGCCATACATCCTTCCAGGTCCAATGAATAAGTGGGCAAATTTTAATGGACTTAAATTTGTCATCGCGATTAATAAAGTTTGTATTCATTCGTGTTGGGGATTGCTCACGACGTAATCCTGATATCCATGCCTTTGCACCTGCTAGCGCCTCATTTAAAGGTAGCGTTTTGCGAATTTCACAACACTTATTTGGGTTTTTTTTCCATAATTCATGACCAAATTGGTTTGCCTGTTCCTCAAGTGTAAGTGCTGATTTTTTTAAAATAATATTAAGCTGTGGATATTTTTCCTTTACCCGATCAATCGTTTCATATGTTTCCTTAAAATGAACATCTGTGTCTAAAAAGACAATGGTTGCGGTTGGCTTCACTTTAGAGATAAGATCAATTAAAACAATCCCCTCAATCCCAAAACTACAGGCATAGACGATTTCTTCACCATATTCTCCATAACTCCAGCGTAAAACCTCAAGCGCAGCCTTATATGTCTCATCCTGTTCAAAGACGATTGTTGGCTCTTGCCAAGTTTCATACGTTAACATGTAATCCCCCTCATAAAAATCAACTACGTCTCTGCGTAATCGTACTTGTCGCCTTGTTTTCACTTCTCTTCATGCAACGAAACTAATTTACAATTTTTGAATTGTACGTTGGCCTGTACGATGCATAAAATTTCCGTATATCCACAACGACGACTTATTGGGCCAAAGAATTGCTAATATAGTTAGCGCTTGGACGCCCCGCTAAATCAACATAAAAAGGCGTTCTAACAATAGGCACAAAAATACTACATGCCTACGTTAAAACGCCTCTAGTTTGACTAGCCAGCTCTTATTGGTAATTGTGTACTGGTCATTCACACCCCATACAACTATCACACTTATTATATTTTAATATAAACTATATTTCACCTAGTAGTCAACTAGGTTTTTTGAAAAAAATAAACTTATTTTCAATTACATCCTAATCTTTCTCGCTCTTCTCTTATACATTATATGTCACGAATCATGTTTACGAACTATTTTATTCATAATAGCTGTCTTTTGCTACATACACCTTCACGCTTTATTAACCTATATGCCTAAAAAAGCCGAAATTCATAATGTATCATACAATTATGAAAGATAAAGCCATGCGTCTTGATACTATTGAAGAAACAACAGTTGAACAATGAATAGGCCGAGTACTATTCAATACACCAGCAATTAGCACACTTTTCTAAATTATCTTTTTTATTTCAATTCCTTGTTGACTAATAGGAAATATATGTTTAATGTAGAACTATGATTGCAAACAAATAAATAAAAAGCTGATCAGAGAATCTGAAGGCCATCTATCCAAAGACTTACAACTGTAAGTGAGATAGATGGTCTTTTGCGTTTTTTGACAAAAAGGGAGAGGTTTTTTATGAAGAAAAGAAAACATATTTTTCAATCGTTGGCACTATTAGGTGCATTAACACTGACCTTAACAGGATGCAACACGAGTTCTTCCAACGAAGATGCAAGCACTGGGGAAACAAAAAAATCTGTTGAACTATTAAATGTTTCTTATGATCCAACTCGTGAACTTTATCAAGAATTTAACAATGATTTTATCGCTAAATGGAAAACCGAAACAGGTCAGGATGTTACCATACAACAATCGCATGGCGGCTCTGGCAAACAGGGGCGTGCAGTCATTGACGGTCTCGAAGCTGATGTAGTAACGCTAGCTCTTGCCTATGATATTGATGAAATCGCTCAAACGCGTGAATTGTTAAACAAAGATTGGCAATCAGAATTTGAAAGTAACTCTACACCGTATACTTCGACAATTGTCTTTTTAGTACGCAAAGGGAATCCAAAGGCGATACAAGATTGGAATGACCTCACAAAAGACGATGTCTCCGTAATAACACCCAATCCTAAAACATCAGGTGGTGCTCGTTGGAATTACTTAGCTGCTTGGGCATATGCAGCAAAGCTGTATAACAAGGATGAAGCGAAGATAAAAGAATTTATGACGGCATTGTATAGCAATGTAGAGGTCCTAGATTCCGGCGCACGTGGCTCAACAACTACATTTGTTGAACGTGAAATTGGCGATGTTTTAATCGCTTGGGAGAACGAAGCCTATTTATCATTGAATGAATTAGGTAAGGATGAATTTGACATTATTACACCCTCTTTAAGTATTTTAGCAGAACCCCCTGTTGCGATTGTCGATAAAATTGTAGATAAAAAAGGTACGCGTGAAGTGGCCGAGGCTTATTTAAAACATTTATATAGTGATATTGGGCAAGAAATTGCAGCTAAAAATTACTATCGTCCACGTAATGCTGACATACTTGCCAAATATCAAGATCAATTCCCTACTCTTGAACTCATTTCGATTGAAGACTTTGGCGGTTGGGAAAAGGCACAATACACACATTTTAAAGACGGTGGAACATTTGATGAAATTTACGTTCCACAGTAAGGAGGCATTTCATGAATAGCCTAACATTAAAAAAGAAGCCAGCACATATAATTCCCGGCTTCCATCTTTCGCTGGGGTACACAATGTTGTATGTTAGTTTGCTTGTACTGCTGCCGTTAGCAATGATTTTTATTCATACGATGACCTTAAGTTGGTCAGAGTTTACCAGTATCGTAAGCAACCCACGTGCCGTTGCCTCCTATAAACTTAGCTTCGGCACAGCGCTTGCTGCTGGCTTGCTCAATGTACTATTCGGCACCATTATCGCTTGGGTACTTGTGCGCTATCATTTTCCGTTCAAACGTATTATTGACGGACTAGTAGATTTACCATTCGCCTTACCTACCGCAGTTGCAGGGATTGCTTTAACTTCTTTATATGCTCCAAATGGTTGGATTGGGCGGATTTTTGATTTTAAAATTGCCTTTACGCCACTTGGTATTATAATTGCCCTGACATTTATCGGATTACCATTCGTTGTACGAACTGTGCAACCAGTTTTGCAAAATATTAGTGCTGAAATTGAAGAAGCATCTGCAAGTCTCGGCGCCACACGTCTTCAAACATTTATTAAAGTTATTTTCCCAGAACTTTTACCTGCAATATTAACAGGCTTTTCGTTAGCCTTTGCACGTGCTTTAGGGGAATATGGATCGGTTGTGTTTATCGCCGGAAATATGCCAATGAAAACCGAAATTACACCATTAATCATTATGACGAAGCTTGAACAATATGATTATGCAGGTGCTACTTCTATTGCAGTCGTGATGCTTGTCACTTCCTTCGTCCTATTATTCACCATTAATCTGATACAATGGCTGGCAAATCGTCGCTTTGTACATTAGGAGGGTTTTTTAATGGAACAATCTACCTCAAATGAGCAGGCCACTCCTCCCAAAAATGCGGTCGCTTCGACGTCTGCTGCCTTACAAGAACCACGTTTTATACGCTACAGTTTGACATTTATTGCATTAGCCTTTTTAGCTTTTTTTATCGTGTTGCCGCTCGTGTCAATTTTTATTACTGCCTTTCAAAAAGGAGCGGCCGTGTATTTCGCGGCCATAACGCATGCAGATGCTTTATCCGCTATCAAACTGACTTTAATCGTTGTCACTATAGCGGTTCCCTTAAATGCAATTTTTGGTGTAATGGCTGCTTGGGCACTGACAAAATTCAATTTTAAAGGGAAAAATCTTCTGCTGACACTTGTTGATTTACCGTTCGCAGTGTCCCCTGTTATTGCAGGCCTCGTCTTTATTTTATTGTTCGGAGCACAAGGTTTGTTCGGTGATTGGCTTTTTGCTAATGACATCAAAATTGTTTTCGCATTGCCCGGTATTGTGCTGGCTACGATTTTTGTAACTTTACCCTTTGTTGCTAGAGAGCTCATTCCACTCATGCAGGCACAGGGAACATCCGAAGAGGAAGCGTCTATCTCACTCGGTGCAAATGGCTTTAAAACATTTTGGTATGTCACACTACCAAATATTAAATGGGGATTATTTTATGGCCTGATATTATGTAACGCACGTGCCATTGGAGAATTCGGCGCTGTTTCCGTTGTCTCTGGCCATATTCGTGGCATGACGAATACGATGCCGCTCCATATTGAAATTTTATACAATGAATATCAATTCTCGGCAGCTTTTGCCGTTGCTTCGCTCATGAGTGTGATTGCAATTTTAACACTCATTATCAAAGATATCGTCGCTTGGAAATCAAAATCAGTTTAATGGGGGAATTACCTGCATGAGCATTCAAATTCAAAATGTTTCTAAAAGATTCGGTTCTTTTCAAGCTTTAAAGGATGTATCCATCGATATTCAATCGGGAGAGCTAATCGCATTACTTGGCCCTTCTGGCTCTGGTAAAACTTCACTACTGCGAGTTATAGCAGGGCTTGAAGCCTCTGATGGCGGCGACATTTTGTTTGACGGTCAAACCATTACAAATCGCCATCCAAAGGAGCGTAATGTTGGATTTGTGTTCCAACATTACGCACTATTTCGCCATATGACAGTGTTTAATAATGTTGCTTATGGACTTAAGGTACGTCCGCGGAAAACAAGGCCTTCGAAGGAAAAGATAAAGGATAAAGTAATGGAACTACTGCAACTTGTAAAGCTTGAAAATTTTGCAGAGCGTTATCCAACACAGCTGTCTGGTGGACAACGTCAGCGTGTAGCACTTGCCAGAGCCCTTGCAGTCGAGCCCAAGGTATTGCTATTAGATGAGCCATTCGGCGCACTCGATGCCAAGGTGCGTAAAGAGCTACGGCGATGGTTGCGAAAGCTTCATGATGAGTTCCACATTACAAGTATTTTTGTGACACATGACCAAGAAGAAGCGCTTGATGTGGCTGATCGCATCGTCGTGATGAATAATGGTCAAATCGAGCAAATCGGTAGTCCAGATGAAGTATACACACATCCAAAGAGTCCATTCGTCTATGATTTTTTAGGGAATGTCAATCTTTTTAAGGGACGTTTACATAACGGTCACTTGACACATGGCGAATTTACTATTGCTGTCCCTGACTCATATGCTCATACGCAAGAGGATGCAGTTGGATACGTCCGTCCACACAATATTCAAATTGAAAAAACAGCTGTATCGGGGACTGTTCCTGCCAAAGTAAGCCATATTCATTTACTGGGGCCAATCGTGCAGATTGAGTTACGGCGTAAGGATGTGGATGAATATTTAGAGGCGGAACTTTCAAAAGAACAATACCATACACTTCAGCTCAAGGTTGGTGATGAAGTATTTGTAAAACCAAAGGAATTAAAAGTATTTATCCCAGAGGATTTCTCGATTTAATAAATAAGGGGCTACCTAAATCTAAATTTACTATTTTTCATAGGGGAAAGTTCCTTTTCATTTATTACGGGAATGAACGAAGCTGTATCGGTGTGTGCTACGTTGCTTACCAGCTCACCGCATTTGTGCAGCTAGCGCTCATAGACATGACGATTTTCGCCGCCCATCTGCTGGGTTTCCGTACTTTTCCTGTGGCCAACGTTTCCCTTTTTCCACGCTTACGAAATACAGAAGACTACGAAAAGGATTTCAACTTAGTTTCATTCTCATGCAAACACAAAAGACTACGCAAAAAAATAATATTTTTTGCATAGTCTTTTAATGTTTATCTTAACTATTATGGAATTGTTGCCCGTCAAATACTGCTTCTACATAGCCTAGTCGAATAACGAAATCACCGAAATGCTCGCCTTGCACACGCTCTTTCGCATAATGTAAAAGTATTGGACGAAGCTCTGCTAAAATTTCTTCTTCTCCGATATTTTCACGATAAATCTTGTTTAAACGATTACCAGTAAAACTTGCACCTAGGTACATATTATACTTTCCGGGTCCTTTACCGATAAAGCCTATTTCCCCCATTGCTGCACGCGAGCAGCCATTAGGACAGCCAGACATACGTATGACGATTTCTGTGTCATGTAGACCAGCTTCATCGATAATAGTATCAATCTTCGTAATGAGTGCAGGTAAATAACGTTCTGCCTCCGCCATCGCTAGACCACAAGTTGGTAAAGAAACACAGGCAATTGAATTGCGGCGTAACGCTGAGTAGTATGCGCCATCTGTTAGCTGATACTCCTCAATAAGGGCTGCAATTTTTTTCTTTTTCTGTGGTGCTACATTACCAATCATTAAATTCTGATTAGGCGTTAAACGGAAATCACCTGTATGCACTTTTGCAATTTCGCGTAAGCCTGTTAACAGCTGATAATCCTCAAAATCTTTAATGCGTCCATTTTGTATGAATAATGTGTAATGCCAGTTGCCGTCTGCCCCTTTAATCCAGCCGAATTCATCACCTGTACGTTCAAAGGTAAACGAGCGCGCCTGTTGCATTTCCCAACCAAGGCGACGATGTAATTCCGTCGTAAACCACTCAAGTCCTCTGGCATCAATTGTGTATTTAAAGCGCGCGTTTTTACGCACGGAACGATTTCCATAATCACGTTGAATCGTAATAATTTTCTCTGCTGTTTCCAATAGCTTATCAGGCGTGATAAATCCTATGACACGAGCAAGTTGAGGATATGTTTCCTGATCCCCATGCGTCATCCCCATGCCTCCGCCGACTGCTACGTTAAAGCCTACTAGTTTGTCTTGTTCAACAATTGCGATTAAACCAATATCTTGCGAGTAAACATCTACATCGTTACTCGGTGGGATAGCGATACCGATTTTAAATTTACGCGGTAAGTATTGTGCTCCATAAATCGGCTCAACCTCTTCGTCCTGGCTATCAATTATCTTTTCACCATCTAACCACAATTCATGATACGCACGTGTTCTTGGCAGTAAATGCTCACTAAGTTTTGCGGACCAATTGTAAATTTCTTCATGTAATGCTGATTGATTTGGATTGACATTACACATGACATTTCGATTGACATCCCCACACGCAGCGAGAGAATCCAGGAGTACATCATTGATTTCCTGCATATATTTTTTGACATTCCATTTCAAAATACCGTGCACTTGGAATGCTTGTCGTGTAGTTAATTTCAACGATCCATTACCATACTTCCTTGCCATTTCATCCATTACAAGCCACTGTGCTGGTGTTGCTGCGCCTCCAGGGGCACGGACGCGCACCATGAATTGATAGGCTGGCTCAAGTTTTTGACGTTGCCGTTCATTTCGCAGATCGCGGTCATCTTGTAAGTAACTACCATGGAATTTCATCAGGCGATTATCATCTTCAGGAATTCCTGAACTTAATGGATCATTCATTGTCCGTTCAAGCGAACCACGTAAATAATTACTTTCCGTTTTAATACGTTCAACATCACTAGGTGTACCGAGTTGCGGTGGCAATACAATTTTTTTCGTCATTCTTATCGCTCCTTGATTAATAAACGTCACGTTGATAGCGTTTTTGTTGTTTTAACTCTTTTACAAAGGCTTTTGCTTCTTCAGCCGTTTTTTGCCCTTGCTGTTCAATAATGTGAAGTATTGTCCGATCAACATCCGACGCCATTGATTTTTTATCGCCGCACACATAGATTACAGCGCCTTGCTCAAGCCACTTATAGAAGGTCTCTGCATTTTCCTCGATTTTATGCTGAACATAAACTTTTTTATCCGTATCACGAGAAAAAGCTACATTCATTTTTGTTAATGTCCCTGAAGCCAACCAGCGTTGCCAATCTGTTTGGTACAGAAAATCGGTTACAAAATGTTGATCGCCAAAGAATAGCCATGATTTACCCTCTAAGCCTAATTCCTCGCGTTCCTCTAAAAATGCACGGTAAGGGGCAATCCCTGTGCCTGCACCAATCATAATAATTGGTGTTTCCTCTTGCTCTGGCAATCTAAAATTCGGGTTTTTATGAACATAAATTGGCAATGGGTCACCAACCTGAATTCGCTCAGCAATACTGCCTGAACATACCCCAAGTCGTGTTCGACCATTGTTTTCATAGCTAACCTTGCCAATCGTTAAATGTACCTCATCACTATTTGCCTTCTGGCTGCTAGCAATTGAATAAAGGCGCGCAGGAATTTTGCGTAACAACGAAACAAATTGCTGTGCATCCCATGAAAACGGTGCGTAATCTTCGGCAATATCTAGTAAATCACGGCCTTTTACATAGCTCTTCCATGCTGTATCATCTTTAAGTAAAGCATCAAAATCCTCACTTACTGTAAAAGCAGCAATTTTTTGTAATAAAGGTTTCGATAAAACTGTAATTTCTAGCTTTTTCTGTAATGCTTCTTTTAAGGTTAATGATTCTTCCAATACAGTTACTTTTGATTGCCCCTCTAATTGCAGTGCTGTCAACAAAGCATCTACTAAGGATTCATCATTCTCCGGCTGAATTCCAATACTATCTCCAGGTTCAAAATGAAAGTCAGCTCCTTCAATAGCAAGCTCCACATGATATGTTTCTTTGTTCGAACCACGTCCATTAAGATTTAGAATTTCTAATACTTCTGCATAAAAAGGATTTTTACGAGAATAAGAAGATTTAGCTCCCTTTACATCTACTTCACCATTGTTAGTTATAGTTGCTGTAGCTGTACTTCGAAGTAAGGCCTCTTGTACAGCTGTGAACCATTGAGCAGCCGGTTCATCATAATCTAAGTCGCAATCTGTACGTGGAGCGATACGTGTTGCTCCTAACTTCTCGAACTGCTCATCAAAATCCTTACCTGTTTTACAGAAATATTCATAGGAACTATCCCCTAATGCCAGCACTGAATAATGAAGATGTTGTAATTTTGGTGCTCGCTTACTATACAGAAAATCATAAAACTGAATCGCTTGATCTGGTGGCTCTCCCTCGCCATGTGTACTAACAACGAGTAATAGATTCGTTGTTTTCTTTAAATTATTTGGTTTAAAACTCGCTAGGGAAGAGATGGTTACTTCCACATCATTTTCTTTTAATATTGCTGCGTATTTCTCAGCTAAACCCTGACTATTACCTGTTTGTGAACCATATAAAACGGTTACTGCTTTAGTAGTTGGTGTTACTGTTAGTGGTGCTTCCTCTACAACTGCATTTACGGCTGCTTGTGATGCACTTAAATAACCATTTAACCAGATTTTCTGTTCTACTGTTAATTTAGGAAGAAGCTCATTTAATAGCTTTACCTGCTCCTCACTAAATGGACTATTTATTACTTGCAGTTTCAAACTTTGCCACCTCGCGTATTATTTTAAAAGTTATCTAAGACGTATTTTTTCTTTCTTTTCAATTTGGACCACATAGGAATTTTGTACAATCAATGTAATCGATCCGTGGTTCACAGTATTTAAAATTTGTCGGACATTATCTAATGCTAGATTTATATTTTCCGTCCTCTTATCTACCATTACGAAACACCTTCCTTTAAATTTTAAAGTTGTAATAATTCATGAATACGTTCCACTAAAGCTTTCTTTACATTGTCGTCATAGCCAAGGCTTTCACATAAAATAATGTTCTTTTCCTCATAACTCACCAAACGCTTTGTAATACTCTGACGTAAGATGCCTGTAAACAATAAATAAGGCACAATAAAAACACGGTTGTCGTTATCTTGCTTTTGCTGTAACCACTCTTCAAAGGTCGGACCCGTTCCATATAAAAAACACGTATCTACTGCTACATATGCATATTTATCACGCAATCTTGTCGCGATTTTTGCTAAATCGAGCTTCACTGCAGGATCACTACTACCACGTCCTATGAGTAAAACATTTGCTTGATCAGTAGTGTAGTGAGTATCTAAAATGCGTGCTTGTAACGTGTCTATCAATAGTTCGTGTACACCGAGTGGCTTACCGTATGTAAACCTTACAGTAGGATATTGTATTTTTGCTTGTTCTATTTCTAGAGGAATATCGTGCTTTGCATGCTGGGCGGCTAATAATAAAATTGGCATGATGGCAATGGCTGTTGCTCCACGTTGGATACAGCACTCTATACCTTCAGCAATTGTTGGTTCAGCTAATTCTAAAAAACAAATTTCTTGAATCGGTAGTTCAATTTCCTGTTGCACTCGCTGAAGAAATGCAACGGCTTGCTCCACACCAGCCTTAACCCGACTACCATGTGCAATATATAAAATTGCCTGCATGAAAACACTTCCTTACACAGATATTTCTTCTATTAGGGGTTCTGGCTTAACATTTTCCAACCATTGAATTTTTTCACGCAGTGTCACCACTTCCCCGACAACAATTATGCTAGGATTTTGAATGTTTTCCTTTTTGACTACCTCTTCAATATTCGCCAAAGTACCTGTTACAGTTTTTTGCTGCGCAAATGTTCCCCACTGAATAAGTGCGACGGGTGTTTTTTCTTCTCGGCCGTATTTGAGCAATTGCTGACGAATGTAAGGTAGATTACCAACCCCCATGTAAATCGCAATCGTATCAATACCCTTTGCTAAGCTTTCCCACTGAATGCTATCATCCTTACCTTCTTGCATATGCCCAGTAACCATCGCAAAACTTGAACTTAAGTCACGATGTGTAACAGGAATTCCTGCATAAGCTGGTGCTGCAATACCAGAGGTGATACCCGGTACAATTTCAAACGGTATGTTATGCTGTGCAAGCACCTCTGCTTCCTCAGCACCTCTTCCAAAAACGAATGGGTCACCACCCTTTAATCTGATTACATTCAAGCCTTGTTGGGCATAGTTAACTAGTGCACGATTGATTTGCTCTTGAATCATGGCATGTCGACTAGGTAACTTGCCACAAAAAATCAGTTTGGCACCCTTTTTGGCATATGTTAGCAACTCCTTATTAATGAGTCGGTCATACAAAATGATATCTGCTGTTTCAATGCAACGTAGTCCTTTTACTGTAATGAGGTCAACATCTCCAGGTCCTGCTCCTACAATATGAACTTTTACCACTTAATCCCCTCCTTTTTCTGCATTCTTCGTTGAGAAAGAAAAGAGGCCCATATCATCCATGGGCATAGCAATGCCGTGAATAATAGGAGCCTCTAGTTTGCTAGTCAGCTTCGCATTTAATTCTTAGTAATATAATAAGAATAATAAATAATTTAGTATATTCTGTCAACAGTTAATTTAGTACTTGCTAATTGTCCTTCATAAAAAACAACCAGTCACCGATTCATTATCGATAACTGGTTGATTACTTATTACGTCTGTCATATTGAGTTAATATGGCCTTCCATAACGTGGGAATGGTGGACCAGGTCGAAAATATGGTGGACGTGGTGGATATGGACGATAGTTTGGATAATATGGATAGTAAGGATACTGATTAAATTGTGAGCCAATTAAACTTCCTAAAAACCCTCCAAAAAATGGCGCACCAAACGGCAATAAGAAACCCCCAAAGCCCCCTGGATATCCTCCGAAATTTCGCATATGCTACCTCCCTTTTTACTCTATCTTATGTAAAGAGGGAACATAACCCACGTGTTTATTGCCTACCTTATTTTTCTTCTCCTAGACGTTGCACAAAGTTAGCCAATGTACGTACCATTACACCTGTACCACCTTTTGGTCCTAAATCATGTGTAGCCACCGCATCTGATGTTCCTGCAATGTCTAAATGAATCCAAGGTGTATCACCGACAAACTCACCAACAAAACCTCCACCGAAAATCATGTGACCGTCACGGCCTGGTGAGTTATTTAAATCTGCAACATCTGACTTACGAATACGTTTTTTATCACTTTCTGTTAACGGCATACGCCATACAAATTCATCTGTTTCCTGAGCAGCTTCCATGAAAGCAGCAAAAAATTCATCATCATTAGCTAGTGCACCGGTTTTATCCATACCAAGCGCTGTAATCACACCACCCGTTAATGTTGCCACATCAATCAATGCTGTAGCACCTTGCTGTTTGGCATAGGTAGTAGCATCTGCAAGTACTAAACGTCCCTCTGCATCTGTATTTAATACCTCTACCGTTTTACCACTATACATCGTAATGACGTCATCTGGTTTAAAGGCAAGACCTGATACCATGTTGTCAGTAGAACCAATCACCGCTACTACGTTTTTATTAGGGCGTAATTCGCCAATAATTTTCATAGCACCAAGGACTGCAGCTGCACCTCCCATATCACCCTTCATCCCGACCATTGAATCTTTTGGTTTTAAAGAATAGCCACCTGTATCATATGTAACACCTTTACCAACAAGACCTATTGGATCAGCAAAATCATCGGTTGCTTTATATTTTAAAGTGATTAAACGAGGTTCTTCAACTGAACCTTGATTCACGCTTAAAATACCACCCATACCAAGCTCCTCTAATTGCGCTTTATCTAAAATTTCAACCTCAAAATCATATTCAGCAGCTAGTGACTCTGCATAATTTGCTAGGTCTATTGCTGTTAATAAATTAGGCGGTAGATTAATTAAACTACGTGCTTCATTTACAGCATCTGCATAAATAATACCTACTTCATAGCTAGCAACAACCACATCTATATCTTCTGCTGCTGTTACAAGATGAACTGCATCTATACGACGATCTACTTCATTAGAAGTTGTTTTATAATGAGGAATTGCATAGTAACCAAGTCCTGTACCTTCACCAGCTAAAAACGCAACATCTGTTACAGAAATAGTATCTGTTGTAAAAGACTCAAGCCAGATAGAATATTCTTTTACTTTTAAAGCGCGCAGCTCTTTACCCACTAAACCAAATGCAGTACGTAAATCGCTTTCTGTTAAGTTTTTACGCTCGTCTAACCCAACAAATAAAATTCGTTTTAGCTTTGTGTGCTCCTTGACGAATGGTAATTTAGTAATTTTTTTCAGCTCTGTTGATACGTCTCCTACACTTAACCAAGTGTCTAGTGATGCTCCATAAAATGTTGAAAAGTTTGTCCAATCCTGCATTTGTTCACGATGTTTTGTGACCCCTACAACCAGTACTTCAGTAGAAATCGTTTCAAATGTTTTTGCTTCTTTTACAATATGCATATCAATTCCTCCATTTCAATATTTCCATTATACCTAACTTTCAAAAAAGAGCGTAATATTTGGCTATTTCTTCTTTTAGAAAATAATGAATGTTATAATAAATGTACTATTAAGCGAAGGTTGTGATGTGTGTGAGTATACTTCAAAATACCCCTTTACTGGTCGCCCTTTTTTGTGTTCTCTTTGCACAATTTGTAAAAATTCCTATTCATTTTTTAATGACAAAACAAATTAAATGGGGCCTTTTTACGTCAACTGGGGGAATGCCTAGTTCACACTCCGCATCCGTCACAGGGCTAACAACCTCTATTGCCTACGAAGCTGGGCTCAACTCTCCTGTTTTTGCTGTTGCCGCCATGTTTTCATTTATCGTCATGTATGACGCTAGCGGTGTTCGCTATCAAGCTGGTCAACACGCTGTAGTCCTTAATCAACTCCGCAAAGATTTTGAAACACTGATACGAGATATTAAAGAATGGCCACAAATGGATGGACAAGAAAAAATGGAAGAGTTAAAAACATTACTTGGACACAAGCGTAGTGAGGTATTTTTCGGGGCACTAACTGGTATTTTGATTGCCATCATCATCTATCAATTCATTCAATAAAGAAAAAGGAGTTAACTCAATTTTCGAGTCAACTCCTTTCTTGTTTTTGCCTTGACATAATTAGGGCTCGGTTGCGCAATTAAATAACGTTAAAACATGCGATAGCCATTTTTACGTAAAAAAATCATCACAATCCCTGCGACAATTGCACCTGCAAATCCACCTGTTAAAATTGAAATATCTACAACTTGTAGTGCTTGCAATTTATCTAAAAGGGCTGGAAATGCCGTACCTGGTTTGAAAATATAATCTAAAAAGCTTACATCATCTACAATAAAGACAACTACAATTGGATACACAACCGCCATTAACCATGTCATACGCAGTAACATATTCAATAAGAATCCGATACCAAAAAACATGACGAAAAATAACACAATTGAAATGATTAACTGTACTAATGAAACTGGACCATCCATCTATGTATAACCTCCATTTTCCTCTCATTAGTTTACCTGATAACAACAATGCTTTCAATGAACAAGTCCTTGATTTCGCTTGTTTGTCATATTTAAAATGAGGAAGAAGATTTCGGGCATTATAAGATGTTTAATTTTATTCCACTGTTTTTTGCTCACATAAAACAAGCTTATCCATAACGCCAAAATGTAAGCTTATGGCCATGCATCTCAACAAAAGGCTACTGAAAACTAGTACAAAACTAGTTTTCAATAGCCTTATTCTATAATTAGGATGAAGTTTGCGTTAATAAGAACCTTGGCGATTTCCAAAGTTCTGCCCACTTTTTGATGGCCGTAATAACAATTATTAAACCTAGAATCAGCATAATGATTGACAATACACCATTTAGCACATTGTAACCAGCAGCTGCCGAATTCCAATAAACGTTCTTAATCATCCAATAACCTGCTACATTGACAGTGACATATAAATAAGCTAATGGAATAAAGCATGTTAGCGCATATATTCGCTTGTCTGCCACTTTTAACACTATTGTTACACCACATACTAAACCAATTGATGCCATTAACTGATTTGACACACCAAATAAAACCCAAATGGAGCTAATATCCCCAGAATACAATAAGTACCCCCACATAAAGCATGCTAATGCACTCGCGACAATTGTACCAGGAATCCAATCTGTACGTTTTAACGGCTTATAAACATTGCCACCAAAATCTTGAATTAAGTAACGTGCTACACGTGTCCCCGCATCAATGGCTGTTAAAATAAAGACCGCTTCAAACATAATGACAAACTGATAGAAAAAAGAGGACATTTCTGCGAACCAAGGAATACCTGTAAAAATATCAGTCATCCCAACAGCAAGGGTCACTGCACCACCTGTTCGCCCCTCTAAATCCATTCCTATGCTCTGCGCTAATGTTTGTAAATGTACTGTTTCCATACCTAATGTTGCAAAGACAGCTGGTGCTGAATTTATAGCAAAATAATCTGCAGGATGAAGAGCTGTTGCAGCAATTAATGCCATGACTCCTACTAAGGATTCTACTAACATCGCACCAAAACCAACGATACGAATATCTTCCCAACGATTAATCATTTTGGGTGTTGTCCCTGAACCAACGAAGGCATGGAAACCCGAAATCGCGCCACAAGCAATAGTAATTGAGACGAATGGCCACACTGGACCTGCAATGACAGGACCACCCCCATGGATAAACTCTGTAATTGGCGGGAATTGAATCATTGGATTTACGAAGAAAACACCGATGATTAAAGCAATAAATACGCCGATTTTCATAAAGCTACTTAAATAATCACGCGGCGCTAATAATAGCCACACAGGTAAAGCCGCCGCAAAAAATGCATAGATAGGTAGAATAATAGCTAAAATATCACGATCAAATGTTAAAAAATCACCTAAGGCTGTCCCTTGAATCATTGGGCCCATAAATACACCAATCATGAGCAATATAAAGCCAACCGTTGACGTGACAAGTAGATTTCCGGTTTTTCGATAGGCGATACCGACTAGCATCGCTATCGGAATCGTAATCCCTACCGCAAAAGTTCCCCAAGGATTGCGTTCTAACGCTCCAAGGACAACCATTGATAACCCAGCCATTGTAATCGTAATAATAAATAGCATGGCCAGTCCTGTACAAAAACCTGCGACAGGACCTAACTCCTCTTTCATTACTTCAGATAATGATTTACCACCATGGCGCATAGAGGCAAATAACACAACAGCATCATGTACTGCACCACCAATCACTGCACCAATCAATAACCAAAGTAGTCCTGGTAAATAACCAAACTGTGCTGCTAAAATCGGTCCTACTAACGGGCCTGCTGCAGCAATTGCCGCAAAATGATGTCCAAATGTTACCCATTTATTCGTCGGCACATAGTCTTTACCATCCTCCATAGTGTGCGCTGGGGTGGGTGTATCATCTGTAATTTTTAATACTTTCTTAGTAAAGAATATGCCATACAAACGATAGCTAATCATCAGTACACAAATGGAGCCAATTACAATTGTAATCGCATTCATCAAATCACTCCTTTTACTTTTTTCACATCATAGCAAATGAAATAAACAAATATTCGTTAAATTCACTGAAATGTCAGAAATTAAAGTTGAAAGGATATATTCTTCGGTTGAAATGCAACTACTTTGTTAAATCAAAAATCTTACGTACATCCTTCATGTATAGCCGACTCACTGGAATAGAATGCCTATTATGCAAAATCAAATTATATTTAGAACTACTCCAAGGCTCTAGCTCCACAATATGCTCTAAATTGACGATAAACGCACGATGCACGCGTACAAAACCTTTTAAAGCAAGCTTTTTCTCAAGCGCCACTAATGATTCGGAGGCAAAATAACTGCCGTTGTCAGTGACAATAATGGTCTTACTATCTTCAGAAGTACAATACAAAATTTCCTGTATTTTAATGAGTAAAATTCGATCGTTTACATACACTGTCAGCTTATCAAGCTTGTCTAATTGCAAATACTTTAACGCTTCCATTGTTTTGGCTTGGGTGGCATTTCTTTTTGCCATTAACCTTTCCATTGCATGTTGTACACGCTCTGCTTCAAAAGGCTTTAATATATAATCGAATGCGTTCACTTCAAATGCCTGTAATGCAAACTCGTCATAGGCCGTTGCAAAAATAATTTCAGGCTTATGTACGATTTGCTCAAGTTTTTTTGCTAACTCTAGACCATTTTCAACACCTAGCTCAATATCTAAAAATACACAGTCTATTTGTCCAAACTGAGAATTCTTTAATAATTCTTCTATATTATCGGCTTCTCCTGTGATATGCACTAGCTTGGTTTGGTCTAGTAAATAACGTAATTCAGCTCTTGCTAAAGGTTCATCATCTACAATAAATACATTTAACATGTGTCTACTCCCATCTTGTAGCTTTTAAAGGTAGTTGAATTTTAATCTTCGTCCCCACGTCTAACGTACTTAAAATTTGAAAATCTGCTTCTTTTCCATAAATTTCATGTATACGCTGATAAATATTCCACAAGGCAGTACCTGTTCCTTGCTCAGATTGCATAATGCTTTTTCCTAGCTGTTTAACCTGCTCTTTTCTCATACCACAACCATTATCCTCAGTTAATAGTAAGAGTTTATTATCGACTCGTTGTACCTGCACAAAAATTTTGCCTTCCTTGCGATTTTTAAAAGCATGGTAAATTGCGTTTTCAACAAGTGGCTGTAAGGTAAATGGGGGAATGTGCACATCGAAAAGTGACGCATCTACTTGAAATTGCACATTATAGCGATTAGGAAATCTGGTCTGCTCAATCGCCAAATAAGCTTCAATATGGTCAATTTCATTTTTTAACGGGATGAGCATTTGACGCGCTCCTTGTAAATTACTTCTGAAAAATGTGCTAAGTTTTAACAGTAATGCTCTCGCTTCATTTGCATCTGTACGAATTAAGCTTGAAATCGTGTTGAGGCTATTAAAGAAAAAGTGTGGATGTACTTGTGCTTGAAGTGCTTTAATTTCAGCATCCTTTAATAATTTCCTCTGTCTTTCAATTTCAGCATATTCAAGCTGTGATGAGAATAGTCGACTTAGTCCTTCTGCTAGCTCCTTCTTAACTCCTGTTAAAGAAGTTGCATTCATAAAATAGAGCTTTAACGTGCCTACCGTGTGTTGCTGTACTTTTAATGGTAATACGATTGCTGCATTTAACGGACAGTCGTGATGTGGGCAATGGATTTCTTTTGCAGATGTAGCTGTAATAATATGCCCCTCTACTAAAACCCGCTTCGTAAGCGACGTCATGATTTCACGATGTATTAAATGGTGGTCTTCACCGACACCCACATGCGCTAAAATTCCATTGGTGTCCGTAATGGCGACTGCATCGACCTTTATCTCTCTTTTGATAATTTCTGCAACCGTTTGGCACGATTCTTCATTTAAACCTTTGCGAAAATGCTCAATTGTAAGTTGTGCAATCGAAAAGGCTTGATGTGTTTGTAATGCCTTTGTACGCTCTTCCTCGTCAATAAACGTTTTAATAATCATAAAAAATATAAAAATTCCAAAAGCATTCATCATAATCATGGGCATCGCAATTAACGAAACTAATTGTAATGCCTGTTCAAATGGCCTTGCGATGGCTAAAATAACAATCATTTGCAGGGTTTCTGCGCAAATCCCTATCATAACAGCTTTTTTATAGGAGAAAGTTTGACGGATTTTTAACTGCTGACTTAAACCACCTGTGATGAATCCGGCTAATATTGTTGAGACACCGCAGGCAATCGCAGTAAAACCGCCAAGTGTAATTCGATGAACTCCAGCAATAATACCCACACAGACGCCAACAAAGGGCCCTCCAAATATTCCAGCAATCGCAACACCAATTAGTCTGGTATTCGCAATGGCTTCTTCCGCATTTATAGTACTATGTATCATCTGATTTAGTGGATGAATTGTACCACTTTCGATTTTGATACCCGTATAACTGCTAACGACACTCAATGCGCTGAAAATAAGGACAAGCCATATTTTTTCTTTCAATCCTTGTTCTTGGAATAGCATATCTCTGAAGAGTCGCCACCTTGACATTAAAAAGGCAAAGACGATAATCAGCCCTACCCGCTCCAACATAAACAAAAAAAGTTCCATCATAGGTCCCCTCCGCTATCGCATTTACTTTTTAAAGAACAATTTATAGGATGAGTAACCAAATACATCTCCTGGATTAATACCCTCTATCGCGTCCAGTCGATGTTTTTCAAATTGATTGAACACCATTTCCCTCAGCATCACAGAAGTCATTTCATCTTGTGCAAGCTCTTTTGGATACAGCCATTTCGCTTCTAGCAATTCATTTTCCTGAATACATAATGCTTGTTGCTCATCACTCATCCTACAATAAAAAATGGCCATATTATCACTGATGTCATTTCGGATGACTCCTGTTCGGAAACCAATTAAGCCCGATACTAAACAGTCGATCCCAGTCTCTTCTTTTATTTCTCGTACAATTGCTTCATCAATTGTTTCACCTGCATTGACAAAACCAGCAGGTAATGACCAACGTCCATGTAAACCACTATATGCTTTTTTAACAACAAGCCATTGTCCAAGCTGATTAACAGTGACCCCCGCTACCCCTAGCCAAACTTTTCCTCTATCTTTCTTCATATCCTTCACCTCTATGTCCTTATTATAACTTTTCATTTTCTAGTGTTTGAAGCGTTAATTTTGAATTATTAGATATTTAATGTTTCATACTCCTTTCCACACTAAAAAGCCTCTACCGTAAAAACGACAGAGACTTTTAAATTTTTCTATAGCAGCATGATGTCAACCAACTAAAAATAGCGCATTATTATGTATACCTTTTTCTTACCCACACTAATTTATAGTTAGACTTCATTCGAGAGCGGTACCAAAACACAATGCAAGACTAAGCAATTGGATGTTTCGCTTCTAAATGCTCAATACTCCAATTAAGGTTTAGTATATTTTTTAAGTTTGTCACTTGTTCTTCTCCAATTGTGTCGACCAGTTGCTGTTCGATTTCCGATTTATAATGCTCATTTTTCTCATAGCAAACTTCACCAAATTCCGTCATACGTATCACTTTGTGTTTTTTACTATGCTCGGCATTGCTAACCTCCACCAAGCCTTTTGCTTCTAAACTTTTTATAAATTTATGCGTGGCTTGTCGAGAAAAATCAACGTCTTTCGTTACTTCCGAAATCGTCGGTTGATTCTTATAAATCCTCCCCAAAATACACCATTCTGAATTAGAGATATAAATATTATGATTATGATTCCACTTATCTTCAGCAAGTCGTCGAAGTACTTCGTGACGTTCGCTCAACAAATCAATTACATCTCGATTTTGCAATTCGTCCTTCAACTAGTTCACCTTCATTCCATATTTTTCGTAATCACTATACAAAAAAAAAGCACATTCGTCAACTAAGTTGACAAAAGTCATTTAATTGCTTACAATTAATTTAGTCAACTTAGTTGACAATAATGTTTGATGGAGGGAATATACATGTACAATGTTGGCGATGTAGTCATTTATTCATCACATGGACTTTGTTCAATTGAAGATATTTGTGAACAAACCTTTAGCGACATTACAAAAACTTATTACGTTTTACAACCATTCAACGATTTAAAATTAACAATTCGTACCCCTACTAACAATGCAAAAAAACAGCTTAGAAATATTATTGAAAAAGAAGAAGCAATTGAAATTTTACATTCGTTTACGTCTCCCGGCGTGGAGTGGATTGAACAAAACACTCATCGCATGAGATTCCATGTAGAAATCATTAAAACCGGCGATAGACAAAAACAAGCAAACCTCTTAAACACTTTGCTTCGTAAAAAGTTAGAATATGAGGCAAACGATAAAAAATTCCCAAATCAAGAAGAAAAATTACTTCAATCTTTACAAGAAATTATATTTTCCGAATTCTCCATTGCCCTCGATAAACCATCAGATGAAATTTATGAATATGTATTAACACAACTTAATTAACAATTTATTGACGGTACATAAAGAAGCCACGACTGTTTCTCTCAAGAAATCATCGTGGCTTCTTTTCATAGTCAATATAACCAGACCTATGGCGTACCTGCTACCGTTTTCTTCTTCTTTGAGATTCTTTATTCTCCTCATAGGATTATCTGGTTCATCAATAAATTCTTATCAACAAGATATTGGAAGCGAGGTTGTTGCTTATCGTATCGCTGACCTCATTAGCTACTCTTTGTCTCTCTTACATGTACCCTTTAATATGAAACGGTTTAATGCTCTGCTCTCTACGTCTTCAAATCAAGTTCATCAAGTATAAAGTCCTTCCAACTATTCAAGCAGTGCACACAAATCTCTATGTACTTGTTAGAAAGTGTTCATTTAGAGCGAAATTTTATTTACGATAATACGTTAATCTTGCTGATGTATAAAGATTGTCATCATTCACAGTGATCAAAGCTGTGTAGCCATTCTTTTCCCAGTTTGAATGTAAACTGCTATATTTTGTATAGGTAAATTGATAGTAATTACCAAATTCTGTAACCCCTTGTCTATGTAGTCGGTCATGTAAAGTAGACATTTGATCCCATGTGTGATAACTATCTTGTTCAGGAAGAAAATCATAGCTAATATACTCTAATTGCCCACCCAAAAAAATGTATGTCAACTCTGCTGAATAGCCATATTTTGTTGTTTCATAGATTAAATAAGTCTCTCTACCATCTTGAAGTTTTTGTATTAACTTTGATTTTTCATTTTTCTCTACATCACGAATAGTCAATTTAAAGTTAATATTATTGAAAGGCACAACAGGTTTCTTTGTGGATAAAAATGCATCTACTACGTATCCTTTGATATCGCCAGCGGTCACATAAGACCAACCTACTAATGTAGCATGTACAGTTACCTGTGTACCATTACTTAATGAGCCTACTGAAGCTCCAGATTGACTAGCAATATTTCGAACAATAACCCCACTACCAGTATTAACGTACTTTGTCGTTGTTTTAGCCTGCCCAATAAAATCGGATTTAACATAGCCTACCACATTGCCATATTGCACAAATGACCAACCATTCCCTACTGATCCATAGTCTTCCACAATCATATTATACTTTAATGTAGCTAATGTTGGCGCTGAAGGAGATGGCTCAGATTTCACAACAAGACCACTTTTAGATTTTGCGATTTTAATGGTGGAAGGTGGAATACTTAAAAAAGAAGAAGTAACATATCCCTTTACATCTCCTGCTTGAATGTGAGACCAACCATTTGAAGAAGAAAACTCTATTACAAATTCATCCTTAGCTAGATTACCAATGGAATTGGCTGTATCATTCGGCGACTCTCTCACAAGCAAGGTTGAGCCACTTACAACCTTCACTGTTCGATAATCAGCCGCATCTGCTACTTGGTGCTGTATGCTAAATAGCATCACGAGTACAAAAACTGCAACAAACCATTTCTTGAGTATATTCAATCAATTTACCCCCTTATATATTTTCACTATTCTACCATTTATCCTATTGACTGTATATATTTCCATAATATCTATTACTAAATTTTAAGTTTGTAATGACCAATAAAACATATAATGGTAACAATTACGCCTCAGCATAATTGCTGCTGAGGCGCATATAAAGAATGTGTCTGGATTTTTTCGAACTCGCTCGAAAAAATCCTCTTCTAAATCCGTGACATTCGCCGGGGATTCTTATCTTTCAAGAACTGTTTTCTTCTAAAATATAGAGCTAGAAAAAATCTTTGGATATTCCTTCTCCATTGCCACCTTACCGATAGCTGTTCATTTCTTCTTTTTTAAAACCATACAAAAAAAGCCTCCTCAATTTGATATGTTTTCGCAACATACAAATCAAAAAGGCTTAGTAACTACAATCCTAAATACATCATTTTAGGGTTGTGTTTACACATTTTCAGGATTGTTTACACACCAATTTCTACTGTTTTACGACCCTAATTCAATATTCCCAAAATATTCAATCAATCACAAACCTCAGGCGTACCTTCACGTTTTGCCGCTTTAAAGCTTGTGCCACAGCCACACGATGCGATAGCATTTGGATTATCGATGGTGAACCCGCCGCCCATAAGCGATTGTTTATAGTCAATTTTCGTTCCCGTTAAAATAGGCGCATCTTCGCGGGTAACAAGAATAGTTAAACCATGCTGTACATCTTCGAAATCCTCATCTTTTTTCTCTTTATCGAAATGCATACCGTACGATAGGCCACTACATCCGCCACCATTCACAACGACGCGTAAAAAAGAACCTTGCTCTTCATTATGCTCCATCATTTCATTAATATGAAAGACTGCCGCTTCAGTCACTTCTATTACTTGCTTTAAACTTGTCATCCCTTCACCTTCTTTCTTATCCATTATCATATCAATTTTGACCATTGTATGACAAACATTCAGCTTCAAGTGTATTTTTAGCAATATTCCCTTTTTATTCACTTAATTAGTATTTTTTATTCATGTACATAACAAATGAATTGGTATAATAGTTATAATAACGTCGATGAAAGAGGTATAAATTATGGAGATTTCACCGTATTACGAAAAAAAAATCCAATGTCTTAATTGTAAGAAAGAATTTCCAACATTAAAAGTACGCTCTAAATTCATAAAGGTAGATCATACCGACACTGACTTCCACCCGATTTATGCAGATAATGTCAATGCCCTATACTACAATGTATTGGTCTGTGAGCATTGTGGCTTCTCGTTTACAGAAGACTTTACCAGATATTTCGCACCTGGCGTACAAGATGATATTCGTCGTCAAATTACCGAAAAATGGGTACATCATGATTTTAAAGGGGAACGCACCGTATTCCAAGCAATTCAAGCTTATAAACTAGCCTTTCTTTGCGGGACCATAAAAAAAGAAAGATTCGTTGCAACAGCAGGTCTTGCATTGCGTCTTGCATGGCTGTATCGTTCGCTAAAAAATGAAGGGCAAGAGCAACGTTTTATGAAAATTTCCCGAGACCATTATATGGAATCTTATTCTACTGAGGATTATAGCTCTACGCAAATGTCCGATGTACGTATTATGTATATGATTGCAGAATTATCCCGACGCATTGGTGATTTAGAAAATGCGACACGCTTCTTTTCAAGAGTTATCGAAAAGCAAAGCACTGGTGGCGAAGCAAAGGTTATCGATATGGCTAAAGAGCAATGGGCCGTTATTCGTAAAGAAAAAGAACAAGCGCGACAAGTATAAACTTAAAAAGTTCTAGCCTTATCGGCTAGAACTTTTTAATCATCATTAGAATACTTGTTCTACTTCAATGATACCTGGTACTTCTTCTAATAATGCACGTTCAATACCTGCTTTTAGTGTAATCGTAGAACTTGGGCAACTACCGCAGGCTCCTAATAAACGTAATTTTACAACGCCATCCTCTACATCTACTAATTCACAGTCTCCACCGTCACGTAGTAAGAATGGACGTAATTTATCTAATACTTCTTGAACTTGGTCGTTAATTGTTGCTTCTGCCATTTGTCTCGACTCCTTTCCTTATAATGATTATAATGTTAGCAACAGAAAAAATCCAATATTGAATCACGGGGGAGTAGAAATACTATGGAATACACAAAACCGATTATCGAAATTTATGGTACAGCTGTCATTTGCGCAAGCTGTGTCAATGCTCCATCTTCTAAAGATACATATGAATGGCTACAAGCTGCGATTGATCGTAAATATCCAAACCAAGCATATGATATTCGCTATGTCGATATAGAAGGCCCAATTGAGAATGAACGTGACCAAGATTACGCAACGCGTATCCAAGAAGATGAATTTTTCTATCCACTTGTCCTTATTAATAATGAAGTCGTAGGAGAAGGCTATGTGCAATTAAAACCCGTCTTTACTGCACTCGAAGATTTAGGCTTCACGCCAGACGAAACTGTTTAACCAATTTGAAAGGGATTGTTCAAAGTTAACCTTTGAATCAATCCCTTTTCCAATGGCAGTATTTCCACTGTGTGATTAATCGTTTTGATATTTATACATCCATAATAATCCCGATTTCATCAATCGCGCGATACGTCCAGTAACAGTTGTATCTGCTAAATAAGCAAATCCTTGTTTTTTACCTAGAGAGCCCATGAATCCTTTTAATTTAATATCCGGCATTTTCTCTGGTAAATGCTCGCCCTTCCAACGCATACGCAGTACTTTAACGATTTGTTCCGCTTGTTCCTCAGCTAATTGTGCACTTGGAGAAAACTCTGAAGAGGCACAATCCCCTACAACATATACATGCTCATCATCAAGCACATTAAAGTATTGTGTTACGATTGGACGTCCTTGACGATCCTTTTCAACATCTAAATCACGTACAATTTTCACAGGCTGTACTCCAGCTGTCCAAACTACTGCATCAAGTGGAATTTCATCTTCATGATTGAAAATTTTACCTGGTTCCACTTTCGTAATATTAGAATTTGCGATTACATCTACATTATGCTTGATAAACCAATCTTTTACGTACTTACTTAGCTTCTCTGGGAAGTCCTTTAAAATACGTTGACCGCGGTCAAATAGTTTCACTTTTAAATCTGCTCGACTTTCACGTAGCTCACTAGCAAGCTCAATACCACTTAAACCAGCACCGACAATACCGACTGTAGAACCTGCTGGTAAACCACAAAGCGCTTGGAATGTTGCACGTGATTTTGCCATTGTTTGAATGCTATAAGTGTACTCTTCTGCACCTGGTACATCATGATATTTATCTTCACAGCCTAGTCCAATGACTAAATCATCATATTCAATTCGTTGCCCATCTTCTAGTAGGACTACTTTTTCTGCACGATTGATGTCAACGACTTCTCCATATACAGCCGTTAAACGTTCATGCTCTGGGAAGCTTACACGAATTTCTTTGTCTGTCGATGTCCCTGCTGCCAATGCATAAAATTCTGTTTTTAAACTATGGAAAGGTGCTCGGTCTACTAGCACGATTTCCGTGTCTAAAGGTAAGTTATTTGGTAATAGACGAAGCATGACACGCATATTGCCATAGCCGCCACCTAAAAGTACTAATTTCCCCATAATAGTCTCCTTTTATATCACGAATAATAATTGTTCACAAAGTATCCACAAACGAGTATAACCGATTGTGAGATGTTTCACAATATAAGAATGCAAATTTGTGAAAGTTTTCACAAAATCAATCGTTGACGAACGTTTCAAAAGCGAGTAGCATTACAATGGTGAGGTGACACGTATGAATCCTATGGTTGAATTTTGTGTAAGTAATTTAGCAAATGGCTCACAAGAAACCTATGAAATACTCGAACGCGACCCAAATATCGACGTTTTGGAATATGGCTGTCTTAGTTATTGCACCAAGTGCTCAGAATCCTTTTACGCCATCGTTAATGGTGAATTAGTAGAGGCTGATTCTCCGCAAGAGCTAACAAAAGCCATTTATCAATTTATCGAAGAAAATCCATTATGGTAATTTTATTTACTAAAATCAATTCTTTTAAACATAGAAAAAGGATGTTATGTCGAAAAATTCGACATAAGCATCCTTTTTTATAATTTATACTAATGCTTCCATACAATAAGTCGGTTGAAGTTCTTTATCCTGAACAATTTTAGTAGGTGTTACACCAGTGTTGACATGAATGGTGTCACAGCCGAAATTTATACCACACATAATATCCGTATCATAATTATCGCCAATCATTACCATTTCATCCTTTGTAAAGCCATGCTCGGCGGCTATCACTTCAAGCATTGCGGGCGATGGTTTACCAATGTAAGTTGGCTCAACATCTGCCACTTCTCCTACTAACCTTGCAAACGCACCATTCCCAGGTAAGAAACCATACTCTGTTGGAAATTTAATGTCTTGATTTGTAGCTATAAATGTAGCGCCATTTTGTACAGCAATTGTGGCCTTAGCGAGTGCCATATAATCAAGTGTCCGGTCAATTCCCATTACAAAGACATCTGGGTCGGTGTCTACAAGTTCTATTCCTTCATTAAATAGCGCCGTGCGAATACCATCCGAGCCCATCATCGCCACTTTTTGGCCAGCAAAGTTTAAGGAAATATATTTTGCAGTTACTAAAGCACTTGAATAGATATGTTGAAGTGGTGCATCCACACCAATTGCACGTAAAGCATCTTGCAATTGTTCTCTCGTTTTTGATGAATTATTCGTCACGTAATATGGCTCAATTCCTGTTTCTTGTAATCCATGTATAAAAGTAATCGCTGAAGGAATGCCTTCCTTTCCACGATATACGGTGCCGTCTAAATCAAAGCAATATGCCTTGTAAGTTTTCATTGATGATCCTCTGGTAAAAATGCTGAAACAGGGCCTAATTCATTTGTTAAGTAACTATTTACAGCTGGTGAGAACTGCTTCAATGTTGGTAAATTGTTTGTTAACACATTCACCACTTCAGCAATATCTACATTTATAAATTCGCGAACAAGCATTTTACGTAAGCCAACAACCGCTTTTAAAGATGCTTCCATGTCAGCAGTTACAACTTTTTCATCGATTAAAATATCAATAATATCCTCATAGCTACCTGGATCACGCATAATGAAGCCATCAATCATTAAGTTGCCAACATCCATCATTGATTCCATCACATTGTGGCCAATACGCTCAATTGCTAATTTTTTAATATCATTTTGTTGCCAGTTATCCTCTGACTCCAAAATAGCTAAAAGTCCATCTAAGTACTGTAAATTTTTTGTGATTTTATTACGATCTACAAAATACACAAGGAAAGCCCCCATTCAAATCATTTAAAGTTGATAGTCATTTCTCTTCTATAGTACCATATCTATAGGACTGGAAGGAGATTAAAAGATGGAACGTTTTTTCTTATATGATGATGTAGAAGATACAAAAACACGCTTTGTCAGTTTTGCTGGCCAAAAGCTACGTTACGACTTAGCAATTTTACAATCTAGCCGTTTCTTTGGCAAAGTACTGGTAATGGATATTCAATTTGGCCGTTTCGCGATAATTGGTCCAGACGATGTGGAAGAGCCCGGCTATCTCGAACACGTATACAATCGCTCCGAGGAAGAGACAATCGAACTACGTGAATACTTACGAGAATTACTTAACTAACACCCTTGCATGGGTGTTTTTTATATTGCAGTCACCTCTGACTCAAAAAGGGATACTATCCAAAAGTCAAAATAGCATACTAGAAATACTTCTAGTATGCTAACGAATTCTGCCGCAACATTTTGTGGTGAAAGTAGAAGCCCCAGCAAGGCTTGAGTCCCCTCGCGCTGGGTCATCAACGAAGCGACAGCAGTACACGTCTACATGACCAACATGTTGTCACTTCGAAGCGCTCGTAACTTGACCGATCAATGTGCAGCTAAGTGTCCTTTACAGAAAGATGGACATTATTACCGTCCGCTGAATTATTGATTGATAATTGAAGGATTGTCTTTATTGTGCGGCTTGTCTTTATTTTCATTATCATTTTGTTTTTTTGCTTGGTTATTTTGTCCGATTACTGCTAAATCATCTACACTAATATCATAGCCATAGCCATATTCTTCTCGATCTAATTCACTTTTTTTTCGCTTTTCTTTAGCCAAAATAATCACCTCCACTACATAAATTAACCTCATTCATGTGTTTTATACTTGTGAAAAGACATTTACAATTGAGCTAGTTATGCAGTTGCATCCTCTATAATCCAATCGACAGCACTGATTAAGTCAGGGAAAATCGCATCTGCCAGAGGGTCACTTTTTCCTAAAAAAACACCTTTCGTGCCAGCTCTTTTGCCAGCTATTATGTCTGTATCCGTATCCCCTACCATATAGGATTTCGCTAAATCAATATCATATTTTTTTCCTAAATCAACAATTAGTTTGCTATTTGGCTTGCGGCAACCACAGCCTGCCTTAGGTTTGTGAGGACAATAAACAGCTTCATGAATAATGGCCCCCTTTTTTTCCAATTCTTTTATCATATGGACATGTATTTGTTGAAGTTTTGATTCCTTCATATATCCTAATCCAACACCACCTTGATTGGTCACCACAAATACAAAATCAAAGAACTCATTCAATTTTTTTATTGCTTGTGGAACAGACGGCAAGAAATAGAGATCCTGCGGTTTATTTACAAATTTAACTCTATTCGTTAATACTTCATTTATGACACCATCACGATCTAAAAATACAGCTTTTTTCATTAGTCTCACACCTTTACGCCAAAATATGTTGTCGTAGTACTCATTCTTTTTATATTGTTACCAATTTTATAAAACCTAATAAAACTAAAAAAACCTGATGCAAATTTCCGCATCAGGTCATGATTATTGCTATTCTGTTATTCGTGGATTGTCAACAGGCTCTGCCACTTCGGCTGCTTCGTTTATTGCCATTTCAGGTTGCTGTACCGTTTTACCGCATTTACGTAATACGAAATAAGCACAGCCAAAATTACAATATTCATATAAGTAATCTTGCAGCGTACTGATTTTTGTATCAAAGGTAGATTTTTGATTTTTATCATCAAAAAAACCTTTTAAACGTAACTGATTATAACCCCAGTCCCCTACGATATAATCATATTTTGCTAAAATATCCGAGTACCGTTCTTTAAAGGCTTCCTCTTGAAAAGCCTCTCGGAAATCATTGATAAGCTCGTATTCATATCCTTCAATAATTATCAAAGTGACACCACCTTTCTTTTCTAGCTTTTAGCTTTACACATCTGCTTGTAGTTGGCGTTCTTTTGTCGCTGCATTCACTTGCTCATCTGCATGATAGCTACTACGTACAAGCGGTCCTGCTTCACAATGCTTAAAGCCCTTTTCCATAGCAATTTTACGTAATTTACCGAATTCTATTGGTGAATAATATTTTTTTACAGGTAGATGTTTTTTCGTTGGTTGTAAATATTGGCCAATCGTCATAATGTCTACATTATTTGCACGTAGGTCATCCATAACTTCTAAAATTTCTTCGTGAGTTTCTCCTAAACCAATCATTAACGACGACTTCGTTGGAATGTCTGGTTGCATTTCTTTAGCTAATCGAAGAAATTCTAACGAACGTTCATATTTCGCACGCGCGCGTACTCTTGGTGTTAAACGACGTACAGTTTCGATATTATGATTTAAAATATCAGGTTTAGCATCCATTAAAAATTGGAGATTTTCCTTGATACCGCCAAGGTCAGATGGTAAAACTTCAACAGAAGTCAAAGGACTTTTGCGACGAATTGCACGTACCGTTTCAGCTAATACCTCTGATCCGCCATCTTTTAAGTCGTCACGAGCAACCATCGTAATAACAACATGCTTTAAGTTCATGATTGCTACAGAATCCGCTACTCGTTCTGGTTCAGCTAAATCTAGCTCATTCGGTAAACCTGTTTTTACAGCACAAAAACGACAAGCACGTGTACAAACAGATCCTAATATCATCATTGTAGCTGTACGGCGTTCACCCCAGCACTCATGAATATTAGGACAGCGTGCTTCTTCGCATACTGTATGTAGATTTTTTTCACGCATGAGCTTTTTTAGCCCTTTATATTCATCGTTCGTGTTTAGTTTGATTTTTAGCCAGTCTGGTTTTCTTAAATATTCTTCTTTTTCCTTGCTTGTAGGTTTACAAGATGTCATACAAATTTCGCCCCTATCAAAATTATATATTGTTAAATATCATCTACCTTCACTGTTGTCAATGTAACATAATATACGAACGGCAACAACTAACATTTACTATTCAAGCAACATTTCTAATCATAAGGTACAGGTACCTCAAGTGATGGCTGTGGCGCTTCGCTACCATTTGTATAAATATGTGGTACTGGTCCTCTTGTCAAACCCATTGCTACTGGAATATCTTGTGACACTGTAGAAGATTTACTTGCAAATGGAACAATTATTTGCACGTTTACCTCTATATGAATCCCTACCTCCACATAGGCACTATTAATGCCAAACTCTTGAATGCTTGATGTAACATTGCTATGCACATTGCCAATTACATGAAAACGAATAGGTATTTTAGGTCCTAAATTTCCGAGCAATGGAATATTTGCAGCTTGCCCAAGCGGTACAAAGAAAACAATGCCGTCACCTTCTTGAATTTTATTAATGTCGTACTCTACGTTTTCTAATTCCGGCAAGTGTGCCAGCTCTCCTTGCTCAGCCTGTTCTAAATACATTTTTACAAGTTCCAAGGTTTCTGCACGGACACGATTAATAATTTCCGTATTAAATTTTGTCGTCACCATTTCAGACGCTCCTGGTGGTAAATCTTCGATAATATCATTGACGTCTAATACATTGGAAGTACGTGAATTGATAGCTTTACTTACAACATAGGAAGCTATTTTATTGGTTTGTACTTCTGCATATTGTAAGTAGGTGGGCATAAGACGTTCATTTAAAAAATACAAAAATAGCAATAAGCATACGATACTACTTACAATTAGCAAGGTTAAACGATTTAGCGGTAAACCTTTGTTACTATTTGTTCTTAATTTCATTCTTTTTCGAGGGAATAACAAAAAAATCTCCTCCTGTTCCATAACGTATGAACAGGAGGAGAAAATTATTCAACTTTCGATGGTACTACATAGTCCGTTTCAATACTTGAAATTGTAATCGTTGGGTAGTCCACTAAATTAATCTCATATGTAGCTGTTAATAATACATTATTTTCTTCAAAAACACGAATCCAAGGCAATGCGGCATTCAATGTATTTTGTTTGGATACAATACCTCTTCTTCCATCTGACAATTTTAAAATTACACCATTTGGATAGTGTACAACTGCCTTTTTTAACGCATTCACAATACGTGCATCATAGATGGTACCGGAGCCCGCTTCTACAATCGCTAATCCCTGTGATGGGAGCATTTTTTCACGATATACACGATTGGTTGTTACCGCATCAAAAACGTCAGCTACACCGATAATTTTGGCAAATGGATGAATTTCAAAATCAACTAAGCCACGTGGATAGCCACTTCCATCAATTCGTTCATGATGTTGGAAGGCACAATGTGCAACAAGCAAAGAAATAGAGTGTAAATTACGTAACAAATCAAAACCATATCTGGTATGCATTTTCATGATTTCAAACTCTTCATGTGTTAAGCGACCTGGTTTTGTTAAGATGTCCTTCGGTACCATAAGCTTTCCGACATCATGCAGTAAAGCGCCAATACCAATTAAGCGCAAATCCTCTGCTGAATGTCCTAGCTCTTTTGCAATGGCTATTGAATAAAGTGTTACTTGAAAGGAGTGTTGGTACAAGTATTCATCGAATAAATAAGCATCTGTTAAAATTGTTAAAATTTCATTATTACCAGTTACAGCTGACAGTAGCTCATCCACAATGGATACAATCGCTTTTGATTGCTGATCAAGCACATAAGAGGCATTAACTGCATTTAAACCATCTAATGATTGGAAAGAATCTTTAATGGTCGAGATTGTTTTATTTCGGACAGCAGGAGGAACGGTTTCCTTTACTTCAATTCCCTCTGAAATTTCGTCGTCAATATATAAATAATGCGTATTCAACTGTTGAAGTCTTTGAATAATACGTTCGTTAATGACAACGTCCTTCTTTAAAAGTGGATGACCCGCCTCATTCCAAATGGTTCTTCCTAATACCATTCCTTCTTTTAATACTTCGATTGAAATTAATCGCATGACTTCTTCCCCAATCCATTCTTAAAGCTTATTTTTATCTATTGCTTAAAGAACCTTTGCCCATAATCTAACATGATGTTTCGTAAAAAATCAGGTAAAATATATTTTTTCTTAGCATATTTAAAGCTTGGATAAAAGTAACCAAAAGTAAACATATCAAGTGTTACTAATTTATAAATACGGTCGCTATCTGCAATCTTACCATTAACAAGTATTTGTCGATCGTCATTCATTGCAAAACCGTAAAGTAGCATCTTACCAAAAATAACGCCCCTAAAGCCTAAACCTTTTAGCTCAATATAAGGCCATTCTTCATTTTTCGATTGCACTAAAATTTCTTTTAGTTCTGAAACCGACAATTCAATAGTACATAAATTAATTGGATGCGGAAAAATTTTATGCAAATCAAGAGCTGTAACAATTCCTTTTGGAAGGCTATCTAGAAAAATACCGGCATTAAACAATGCACCATCTGCACCACTTTTTTCTAAAATGGCCTGTGCAAATAAATGAGATAACTGCGAATAATGGAACCATTCTTTATTATAAGATTTTTCAGTTTTAAAAATAGGTTTATCTAGTAATCTTGTAGCTTTTTCTTCGAATGAAAACAGTATTTCTTGTTCGTTTTCAACCTCAGGCAAGTCCTTATTATGAATTAAAGTATCCTTTTTTTCAACAATTTTCCTCGTTTTTTTATCATACTCGACTACAAGATAGCCAGTAAATTGCCCATATTTCCCTCCACCTGTAAGCAGTACACCATTCACAAGTTTGCCATTTGGAAATACATGATGTGTGTGTGAACCAAATATCACATCGATGTCGGGACATTCTTCCGCTAAAAGCTCATCTTCAGTAATACCTAAATGAGACAAACAAACAACGATATCTGCTTCTTTGCGAAGTTGAAGAGTTAAACGGATTAATGTACTTCGTGCCTCATCCATCTGCCAATTTAGTTCCTTATAATAGATTTCAAACATTGCCGTCGCTGCAATAACTGCTATCTTTGTGCCATGTGTGGTCGTTAATACAACATATGGCTTCATCCATGTTGGGTTATCCCCTAGTGATGCATGGACATTCGCAACTACGACATCAAATGTAGCCTCATCATATAAATGATACAGCTCGTCATGAGACAATGTAATGCCTTCATTGTTTCCTATAGTCACAACATCATAGCCAGCTTCGTTTAATAATTGAATATTGCCCTGTCCAATTGTTGCCTCTGTATATATGTTTGAGCGATCTAAATGATCCCCGACATCAAATAAATAGCTTGTTTCTCCAATAGCCGCAAACTGTGCACGTTTTTCTTTCACATAGCTTTGCATGCGTGGCCAATACTTAAAATGACTGTGCAAATCATTCGTGTGAAAAATATGAATTTTTTCAAGCATTCAAGCCACCTCTTTTTTATAATAACCCATCAATTATTGAGCGAATTCCTAATAATAATAAAATAATTCGAAGTGCTAGCACAAGCGTATCTGATTTAATTCTTTTGTTTAATGCTGCACCAAGTTTTGCACCAATATATGCTCCTGGAATAACAGGTATCGTATACAGCCATGGGACATGTCCTAAATAAATATGACTAGCTGAACTAACTATTGACGATAAAAACACCATGAACATTGACGTCGCCACCGCCACATGTGGTGGAAATAAAAATAAAATAATCATGGCCGGTACAATCATTGAGCCACCACCGATGCCAAATAATCCTGAGGCAAAGCCAATTGCAAATGTGATTGTCACTGCAAACCAAATTGGATAACCGTAAACATATGTTTTACCAGATGCATCTGTAAATTGTTGTTTCATGCCATTTTTCACAAACCATTGAACTGGTTTCAGTTTGTCACGTACAAGTAATATTGTCGCCAAAATAATAAGAAGAATGCCAAAATATAAGTTAAAGGAAGGCAAATCCAGGCCTTTGTTGACCCATGCGCCTAGCATGGTACCGGGTATACTACCTATAAAAAAAATAAATCCACTTTTATAATCAACCGTTTTGGATTTCATATAACTCAGTGTTGAAGCAAGACCTGTGAATATCATCATCACAACAGATAAGCCAACCACTTTCTGCGGTGTTAACTCCGGAATCATACCTAGATTTAACCCTATAAATAATGTTGCTGGCACTAATATAATACCGCCACCCAGCCCAACAAGAGAGCCGATTAACCCTGAAAGTATGGCAATAAAAACTAAAAGCAAAAATTCCATTATAGTTCCCCTTCAAACATATTTAATTGTTTCGGTGCCAAACCAATATCCTTAATTGCTAAGATTTCTTGTAATTGTTTTGCATTTTTTGCAGCATGTTGACCAGAATTGTTATTAAATAACACAAACAGCTCCTGCACCTGTGCTTGTAGGCTTTTAATATCTTGCCCCAGTTGCTGTAGTTCTTCCTGATTATAATCGTATAAAAAACGAACCTTGCGCCAATTTTCTGTATTGCCTGTATTGCGCCAGCCATGAATATTTCGCCCATGTATGCGTACAAGCGCTTTATTGGCGGTCGCTTCTGGATAAAATGGCACTGAGCCTACACCAGCCTGTGGTTCATCACAAATCGTATGAATAAACTGATGCTCTCGTAAAAAGTCTATTGTTTGCTGCACTACTTTGTCTGCGTACCAAGTCTGATTACGAAATTCAATTGCCACCTCAAAGTCCTTCAATTGCTGCCTAATATACAATAAATATTGTACATTTTTAGCCTGACAATCAAACCATGGTGGGAACTGTGCTAAAATCATCGCTAATTTACCATGACGTTTAAACTCATTCGTACATGCAATAAATGCATTAAACATATCATTTTTCGATTCAAATGGAATGTCTCCACGTAAATGCCCTGTCATGCCCTGATAGGCTTTTACAACAAAAGAGAAATGTTCTGGTGTATTTTCACACCATTTACGTACATTTTCTATAGACGGAATCGCATAAAAAGAAGTATCTACTTCTACCGTCAGAAAATGCCCCGTGTAATCGAATAGTTTTTCCTTTGAGGCAGTCACTCCACTATACAGTGAAGGATGATCGCCCCAGCCTGTTAATCCAACTCGAATCATGTGACTCCCTCCTCTATGTACATTATCATAGCACACACTTTCTGACTGCGAATGACCGTACAGCAAAAATGCGACTAAAGCTGAGTAGCGTTAGTCACATGTATTCTGGAGTCTTTATATTATTACTATATATAACACATCTTCACATAAACTACAGATTGCAAGGTTATAATGTCTTCATGAGGTGATGTAATGATGAACTATCAAATTCTTGTAGTAGAAGATGACCAAGAAATACAAGAATTAATTACACAGTTTTTAATGACACAAAAATATACGATTGAAGTGGCATCAGATGGTTTAGAAGGGATGAAACGCTTTAATGCGCAATCCTTTGATTTAATTCTATTAGATGTAATGATGCCTAACCTGAATGGCTTTGAAGTAGCTAAAATGATTAGAAGTCAGTCAAATGTACCGATTATTATGCTAACTGCCTTAGAGGAAGAGCAAGATCAAATGCAAGGCTTTGATGTCGGAATCGATGATTATATAACGAAGCCCTTTTCCTTTCATGTTTTGATGAGGCGAGTCGAGGCTGTCTTGAGAAGAAGTTGTCATCAAAATACTGGAAATCAATTAAATTTTAATGAAATACGTGTCGATTGTGACGCCTATAAAGTATATGTTAATGATATTGAAATACCATTAACGACAAAGGAGTTTGAAATTTTGCAACTGCTACTTCAAAATAAGCAAAAAGTAATCACAAGAGAAATCATCGTAGAAAAAGTTTGGGGATACGATTATTCTGGTGAAACACGCATGATTGATACGCATATAAAAAATATACGGAAGAAATTAGATGTTCCCTGTATTAAAACCGTAAAGGGTATTGGTTATAAAATCGATGAATAGTATACTAAAACTTCTGAGGATGAAGAGGATTACCTATAAACTCTTTATCATAACCTCTCTCATCTTGTTAGCTTTTGCTGTCATGATTTATCTAACTCTATACTTCTTTCTTCCAACATTTCATGAGCAATATAAAACAAATCAGCTTCAATCAGGCATAGAAGAAATCATCTCTAAATCTAAGAATCTTACATTTAGAGATGCTATCCCACTCTTTGATGAATACGCAAAACAAAATAATGCCTTCATCTACCTTCAAAATAACGAAGAAACAATTGTTTATTCGCCTTCTTTCTTTGTTCAGGGTGGTACTCAATCAAAAGTGATTGCTAAAACGTCTCCAGTAAAGAATCCCGATATTACTGGTAATTCATATAATGCTACCATGCCGATTCAATTCAAAGATGGTAATTTAGTGCTAGTTGTGTTTGCAACTTTTCAACCTATTGGTGAAGCATCACAGGTCTTAGTACGTTTCCTTCCTTATATAAGTATCATTGTCTTTGTAATTGGTCTAGGAAGTGCTTATTTTTATTCCAGGTTCATAACAAAACCACTTATCTATATTAATGAGGGCGCACAAAAGCTGGCAAACTTGGATTTTTCAAAAGAAATCCAACTTCATTCCACGGATGAATTAGGGGAACTATCTAATAGCCTGAATGATATGTCAAAAAATTTACAACAAACCATGCTTGATTTACAAAAGGCCAATGAACAATTAAAAAGTGATATTGAAAAAGAGCGAGAAATCGAAATAAAACGCAGAGAATTTTTTGCAACGGTTGCCCATGAACTAAAAACACCGCTCACTGTTATGAAGGGTTACTTAGAAGGGATGATTTATAATATTGGCCCTTATAAAAATCGTGACCAATATTTAGAAAAAAATCATAAAATTATTGAAGAAATGGAGCTGCTAGTCCGCGAAATATTAAGTATGTCAAAACTAGAACAAGATACCTTTAAACTGAAATTGGGCGAAGTAAAACTTTTAGAATTGATTGATACATTGACAAAAGATCTCGGGTTTTTTGCTTCTCAAAAAAATATTACTATCATAAAACAAATTGCTCCTCACCTCTCAGTACGTACAGATTGTGATTTATTAGAAAAAGCCTTAAAAAACATTATTCATAATGCCATTATGTATTCCCCACAAGGAGAGTCAGTTTATATAGAGTTAACTGAGCACCCAAATCAAAATACTATCGAAATACAAGTTATCAATACAGGTGTCAAAATTAAAGAACAGGATATACAACAGATATTCGAACCATTTTATCGAATCGAAAAATCAAGAAACCGCAATACTGGCGGAAGTGGCCTCGGACTCTATATTGTACGGCAAATTTTTGATTCCCTTGCTATCACCTATTCTATGAATAATACCGATCAAGGCATACAATTTTCGATGACCATCCCTTTGTCCATTAAAGAAAGGATTACTGTTGATAAATGACTCGCAACAAAACATAGAAAAAATAAGTATTGTGTACTAACTAGCCTCCTCCTCACTTTCGTGTCGTGCGGGGTCTAGTTAGTTCTTGCTTCTGCAGGAGTCCCGCAGCTTTTTCCTCTCTCTTCAGAATCAAACTGCGTTGTCCGGTTGAGGTCGAACAAACTTAAAGAATGAACACACTCAACTTGGCATAAATACGTATAATCAAGCCGTTCCACAAGACCACTTAAGTACACTAGTTGATTGGAGCGCAGGCGGTGAGTGTGCTGATGGCACTCGCTTTTCGCTTCAGATCAAAACTTTCTGCGAAGAATAGCATGAGCGAGAAGGCCCCGCACAAGCGTAGCGACGAGGAGACTGAAACCATGCCCGCGAAAAGCGTCCACCGTAGCGGGAATCTACGGGTTCATATAAATACTTCTATTTAAAAAGAAAATAAGTCTGTAAACAAACTCTATTTTTTGAGTGTGTCTACAGACTGAACTATTTTTTATTAATAGTTGGTGCTCGACAACAATTTATTAAACTGATCTATATAGATCAGTTAGGAGACGCTGCTCCTGAAATAGTGCCATCTTGGTTTGGAGCGTCATTTCCCCGTTGTTCTGGTGACATTTCTCTTTGATTTGAAGAATACTCATCCCACTGTTCTGGTATCATTTTTTGATTTAGGTCATATTCTCCCCATTGCTCTGGCCTCATTTCTTCTGGAATTGGACTATACTCCTCAAACTGTTCAGGTTTCATCTCTCCTGGATTTTGTATCCTATTATCTTGCTGCATATTTGTTTCGCTAAGATTAGATTCTTCACTCCCATTTAAATTCACCAAATTCGTTAAAGAACCAATTACTATCCCCATAGACACTAAGCCAATGGAAAATGCTAGTTTTCCCCACATTGTTAACTCTCCTTTTTAAATTTTCTAGATTATCAAAAATTGTTTATATCGATTGGTTAGTTGGCCGCTAGTATATTTTAAAACCTTTATCAAAACGAGTTTTGATAAAGGTTTTATTATTAATTTTCCCTACAAACTTTTGCACACTAAATTTCTTTTTTCTAGAAACACTACTTTATCTGATTGTTTAGCTACTTCCTGAGAATGCGTGACAACAATGATGCATTTATTTTCGTTATGGGCTAGATTTTTAAATAACTCAACAATTTCCACAGAAGTCTTTTCGTCGAGATTCCCAGTCGGTTCATCAGCAATTAATAAATCTACATCGCTAGATAATGCACGAGCAATTGCTACACGCTGCTGTTGTCCACCGCTTAATTGTAATACCTTTCGTTTTGCTTCTACTTCCGTTAAGCCAACTTTTCCTAATAACTCTAGCGCTCTCCCCTTTTTATCTTTCACATTAACCCCTGTAATTTCCATTGCCGTGACTACATTTTGAAGAGCAGTCATATACGTAATCAGATTATATGATTGAAAGATTATCGAAACGTATTTATTTCGATAAGTATTTAGTCCAATTTTTCGTATATCTTTTCCTTTGTAGAGTACATGTCCTTCTTTAGGGTTATCTAATCCACTTGCTAAACTAAGTGCTGTTGTTTTTCCTGAACCTGATGGTCCTAAAATGCTATAAAAGCACCCCGCTTCAAACGTAAAATTCACATTCTCTAAAAGCGTGTTTTTCTTATTATTACTTTGATAATGGTATTGTAGATTTCTAAACTGTAAAATAGTGTCCATTAGTCTCTCCTATTCATCTTTTAATAAAATTTCTTTTGGATTTAATCGAAGAATCGATAGTGCTGGAAGAAGTGTTGAGAACATCGCAATTAATAGACCTAATCCCCCTAAATTCAAGACATCTTGGGATGATATACTTACATCAATATTATCAATAGGATCCACCTCTTTGTTTTTATCTTGGCCATTCATCATGCCAAACGAGAACCCTAGATTATTTGATTCTTGTTGTTGCTCTTCAGCAGCACTAACTTCTTTCTGCAATAAACTGTCCCCCATTTTTTGAGATACTGTTTCACCTGTAATTATCGAAATGCCAAACGCTAATACAGCTACACATAATACTTCTACTAAAAGTTGCCCAACTAATTTTCTTTTTTTCTCACCAATTGCCAATAAAATCCCTAGTTCTTTCCGTCTTTCTTTTATTGTCAACATAATGATTAAACCTAAAATGATGGATCCACTAATGGAAACTAAGTATACGATCCACTTTGAAGTGGAGGCTATATTCTCAATAGGGCCTACCATTTTTTGATACAACGCATCATGTGCATCTAATTTAAATAAATCAAAATCAATAGTTGTGTTCTTCCCTTCTGCTTTAAAGTCCTCAATACTTTCGGGATCTTTTAAGAAGTAAATTGCTTCGGTAATTGTTGTATCATTGACATTATCATTTTCATTAAATTCTTTCATTGAATCATAATTAGCATACACTCTATTTGAAGGATGCATCATTGGTGGTAATGATTCCTCAAAGTTAGTTATGCCAGTATTTTTGTAAATACCTACAATTTCCAATTCCACTATCGAAACTTCATCAGATGATTTGATCTTTAACTTATCACCAACTTGAAACTCGTTTTGTTCTGCTAATCGTTCTTCAATCAGCACTACTTTTTTATTCTTATCTTCAGGTGTTATTGGTCGTCCCTCAACAATTTTATTTGTGCCCTCTTGAAAATCCTTCAATAAATCAGAACTTCTCACACCTTGAAAGAAAGTATCTGGCATTTTCATGTTGCCATGATTATTGCCCCCTACCGATCCTCCTACTGCCTCTCCACCTTTGTCAGCATTAATGGGTGTGTAACCATCCGCAACAAGCATCTCACTTTTTAGATAATTATAATTTTCTACGTATGATAATTTTGCTAATTGATCTGCTTCTTCTGCAGAAAGCTCCGGATGTTTTATTTTCCCACCTGGATTTTCTTCTCGCTGTTTCGCTACATTTTGCATCAGTTTTTCTTCGTCCAACCTAAGACTCACGTCAACGCCTAACTTTTGTCTAGCTAGATCATTTGCAGTCTTTGAGACATTTTGTATGGCAAATCCGGCTAATACTAAATTAGCAACAACTAAAAATACAGCAAATAAAATAAGCGATTTCCCCATTCTTGCTTTGACATTCAAAACTGCACGTTTGATAAAATTCATTTACATTACCTCCTTGATAGCTTTACTATATAGGAGCAATCTGAAGCTTATATGAAGATATGTCGAAGTTTATCTGGAGAAATCAAAGTGTTTATGTGAAGTGACGTATAGCACTTTTTTAATAAAGACTTCACTAGGCATAATAAAAAGCACCTTATAAAGTAAACTTTTATTGTCTACTTTATAGGGTACCTTTACGTTGCTATTATTATTAAACGATGGTTATATTAATAAAATTTCACAATATCTTCGAAAGGTAAGGAAGCCTTTTCGCCTGGTTGTTCATTGGGTTCACCGAATGGCATTTGTGCGATTAAGCTCCACTCACTTGGAATATCCCATGTTTGTTTTACTTCTTCATCGATAATTGGATTATAGTGTTGAATGGATGCGCCAATACCTTCAGCGGATAAAGACAACCATGTAGCGTATTGTAACATGGCACTTCCTTGATGAGACCAATATGGGAATTGTTCTTTATAGGATGGTGCGTTTTCTTGCATTTGTTTTATTGTTTCTTGATTTTCAAAGAATAGAATTGTTCCTACGCCCTCTTTAAATCCTTGTAATCTTTCGACAGTTGCTGCAAAATTTTCTGCTGGAACACGTAAGCGTAATGTTTCTTTGACAATATCCCAGAACTTGTTATGCTCCTTATCCATCACGACAATGACACGTGCACTTTGCATATTAAAGGATGATGGTGCATGTACAGCTGTTTTTAACACATCATTGATTCTTTCTTTAGTAATCATTTCGTTTTTTTGCACTTTACGAATTGAACGACGGTTGATAATTGCTTCTTTTACATTTGTTGTAGTTACTGACATTTTTAAATTCCTCCAAATTTTAATTAAGATTTTACCGATTGGCTTATATGCTAATACTGCTTGGTAATTAGTAGCTATATCTTTTTCAACAGTTTGCAAATATGTGTTTATTTTTTTAATTGTTCATCAATGATTTGTGCTAATCTTTCTTTACTAGCTAATCCTTGTATCATTTCATCACCAATAATTAGCGTCGGTACAGCAGTAATGTTTGCTTCTTCATACGCATGTTTTAAAGCCTCTTGATGGACTTCACGGTACATTCCTAATAGTAATGCTTCTTTAAAATCATCTTTAGAGAGACCTACTTCGCTCGACAATTGTGTTAACACTTCAATGTCCTCAATATTTTGTTCTTCCTGAAAAAATGCTGTAAAGACTCTATGATGAAATTCATTGCCTTTTCCTTGTTGTTTTGCGAATTGATATCCTTCAAAAGCTAAATGTTGGGGAGACACGCGGCAAACGCATTTCAATCCCAAGCTTTTTCGCAGTAGGAAGTATAAAGGTATCCCAAGATCCTAATTTGTCGGGTTCTTTCCACGGATCAATCTTTGGATAAGGAGTAGGACGTAATTCAAATGGCATCCACTCAATTTCTACATCCTTTTCTTTTACAATGTCATCTAACGGGCCTTTTCCTAAAAAACAAAAGGGACAAATAAAATCCGAATAGGCTTTAATCTTTAGCGTCATTTTAAAACCCCTCACTTTCTCTCTCGGTTGTAACTAATTCGGTTACAACTGAGTCAAATTAATATGCATTCTAAATTGAATGCATTCTTTATTACGGTTTGTTATGAATTTCATTTAATAAAGATGTCACTACTTTATCTAAAACTTGCTCCATGGCCTCCTGCTTGAACCAAATTTAGTTCTAAAACAGTTTGAATATGTGCTCCTATAGGACAATTAGGATTCGGTTGTTCATGACAATGAAATAGGTTTTCTTTCTCAACAACTTCAACAGCTCGATAAACCTCTAATAATGTAATTAGCTGCAAAGCTTTACGTAAATGAGCTTCCCCCATTACACGACGCTATGAATTATGAGGTACAGACAGTTGATGGGTTTTGTTTAGAATGGATAAAATATGAACAGCCATTGTAAAACGACTACTAATTTTTATATATAGCACCTCCATCTGTAACTATTATAGTTACAGCTAAAATAGATGTCAATCATTTTATGATAAAAAAATTGTGATTGGTGATTTTACGCAAATAAACTTAGAACATGGATTCTCTTGATATTGATAAAAACGAACAAATGTTGATGAAATTATCCAACTTATCTATGCTAAAATCAACTTGTTACATTGTCCAACTGCTTAATCATTAAACATGGTTAAGCAGTTTTTTGTTTTCTAAACTGCCCTGCCTTTTCTCGATTGATAGTTTGTCAGTGGGCTAGCTTCCTTTAAAGATGCCTAATTTATTGTTTGTTATTTAAGGCGATTATCTATTTACCAAAATAAAATCGAGCGCAATACACTCGACTTGTATAAAAAACACATTAATTCATAAATTTGTGAAAAAAAAGAGCTTTCAGGACTATTTGTAAGTCACTGAAAACTCTTATATACCAATTGTTTAAAGAAGTATTAACCAATACTGCCTTCCATCTCGAACTTGATGAGACGGTTCATTTCTACTGCGTACTCCATTGGTAGCTCTTTTGTGAATGGCTCGATGAAGCCCATAACAATCATTTCTGTCGCTTCTTCTTCAGAAATACCACGAGACATTAAGTAGAATAATTGTTCTTCTGATACTTTAGAAACTTTCGCTTCATGCTCTAAAGAAACATTATCATTTAAGATTTCGTTGTATGGAATTGTATCTGAAGTAGATTCGTTATCCATGATTAACGTATCACATTCAATGTTTGCACGTGCACCACTTGCTTTAGGACCGAAACGTACTTGCCCCATATATGTTACTTTACCACCTTGTTTTGCAATCGATTTAGATACGATTGTTGAAGAAGTATTTGGCGCTAAATGAATCATTTTCGCTCCAGCATGTTGGTGTTGTCCTTTACCAGCTAAAGCAATGGATAACGTCATACCACGAGCGCCTTCTCCTTTAAGGATACATGCTGGGTATTTCATTGTTAATTTAGACCCAATATTGCCGTCGATCCATTCCATCGTACCGTTCGCTTCAACAACTGTACGTTTTGTTACTAAGTTGTACACGTTGTTCGCCCAGTTTTGAATCGTTGTATAACGGCAATATGCATCTTTACGTACAACAATTTCTACTACTGCTGAGTGTAAAGAGTTCGTTGTATAAACAGGTGCTGTACAACCTTCAACGTAGTGTACATGTGCGCCTTCGTCTACGATAATGAGCGTACGTTCGAATTGACCCATATTTTCAGAGTTAATGCGGAAGTAAGCTTGCAGCGGTGTTTCCACTTTTACACCTGGTGGTACATAGATGAATGAACCACCTGACCATACTGCTGAGTTAAGAGCAGAGAACTTATTGTCAGAGTAAGGAATCACTGTACCCCAATATTTTTTGAAAATGTCTTCGTTTTCACGAAGTGCTGAGTCTGTATCTTTAAACACGATACCTAGATCTTCAAGATCTTGTTTCATGTTGTGATATACTACCTCAGATTCATATTGAGCGGATACACCCGCAAGGTATTTTTGTTCTGCTTCTGGAATACCTAATTTATCAAAAGTTGCTTTGATTTCTTCAGGTACTTCATCCCAAGATTTTTGTGTCGCTTCAGATGGTTTTACGTAGTACGTAATTTCATCAAAATCTAAATCGCCGAGTTCGCCACCCCATTGAGGCATTGGTTTTGCATAGAAAGTCTCAAGTGCTTTCAAGCGATATTCAAGCATCCACTTTGGCTCTTGTTTCATATTTGAAATTTCACGGACGATTTCTTCAGTTAAACCACGCTTTGAACGGAAAATTGATACGTCCTTGTCATGGAATCCGTATTTGTAATCGCCAATATCAGGCATTTTTTTAGCCATTATTTCTCCTCCGTTCACGAATTAATGTTGTACTGTATGCTAGTGTGTTGCCATCATTCCCTCGAGCATCTGGGTAAAAGCTAAAAGCTGCTTTCACTTTTAGGCTCTACAGCACTTTTTGGGGATACATAAGCAGTTTATTTTAGCACGTTTATTCTTTTACGCCTTTTTCCATTGCTTTCCAAGCCAATGTTGCACATTTAATACGTGCTGGGAATTGAGAAACACCTTGTAGTGCCTCAACATCCTCAAGGTCGTATTTGTCGTTGTATTCTTCGCCCATCATCATTTTAGAGAAAATGTCAGCAAGCTCTAATGCTTCCTCTACCTTTTTCCCTTTAACAATTTGTGTCATCATGGATGCGGAAGACATCGAAATTGAACAGCCTTCACCATCAAACTTCGCATCTTCTACCACTCCGTCAGTCACTTTAAGCGTTAAATGAATTCGGTCACCACAAGTCGGATTGTTCATATCAATCGTTACAGCATCGGTTTCTAGAGACCCTTTATTACGAGGATTCTTATAGTGATCCATAATGACTGAACGGTATAATTGATCTAAATTATTAAAAGACATCGCCAAAATACTCCTTCGCAGAACGCAACCCTGTAACGAGACGGTCAATATCTTCCTCTGAATTATACAGATAGAAGCTTGCACGCGCTGTTGCTACTTGTTGAAGACATTTCATTAGTGGCTGTGCACAATGGTGTCCTGCACGAACAGCAATACCATTCATGTCAAGCACTGTTGCTACATCATGTGGATGTACATCGTCTAGGTTAAATGTGACAAGTCCACAACGCTTTTTGGGATCTCGCGGCCCGAAAATTTTAAGTCCTTCAATTGTTTCAAGCTGATCCATTGCATAGCCTGCAAGTTTATGTTCATGCTCTGCAATATTATCAAGCCCTATTTCATTTAAGAAATCAATTGCAGCACCTAAACCAATTGCACCTGCAATTATCGGTGTACCGCCTTCGAACTTCCACGGCAGTTCCTTCCACGTCGAATCTTGAAGTCCCACAAAGTCGATCATTTCGCCACCAAATTCAATTGGCTCCATCTTTTCTAGGTGCTCTTTTTTACCATATAGTACACCTATTCCAGTCGGTCCGCACATTTTATGTCCTGAAAACCCTAAGAAATCTACATTTAAATCTTGCACATCGATTTTCATATGTGGCGCTGCTTGGGCACAATCTGCTACCATTACCGCACCATTTTCATGTGCAATTTTAGCAATTTCTTTAATAGGATTAATAGTTCCAAGAACATTTGACGCCATTGACACTGAAACTATTTTTGTCTTCGGTGTAACCGTTGCACGAACCGTATCTAAGTTAAGTGTACCATCTGCCTCAAGTTCAATATATTTTAATATAGCATTTTTTTCTTTCGCAAGTTGCTGCCAAGGAATAATGTTAGAATGGTGCTCCATGTGAGTGATAACAATCTCATCACCTTCAGCAACATTGGCACGACCATAACTAGATGCTACTGTATTTAACGCAGTTGTTGTACCGCGAGTAAAAATAATTTCTTCTGTTGTTTTAGCATTGATGAACTTACGAACCTTGTCACGTGCACCTTCATATTTGTCTGTTGCACGGTTTCCTAATGTATGCACACCACGGTGAACATTAGAGTTATCAAATTCATAATAATGCTTAATCGCTTCAATTACTTGAATAGGCTTTTGTGACGTTGCGGCACTATCTAAGTAAACGAGCTTATGTCCGTTGACTTCCTGATTTAAAATGGGGAAATAGCTTTTAATGTCTTTATTCATCATTAGCGAACTTTCCTTTCAATAACCTCCGTCAGTTGCTTTTGAACGCCCTCAATTGGTAATTGCGTAACAACTGGCGCAAGGAATCCATGGATAACAAGGCGCTCTGCTTCTGTTTTCGAGATACCACGACTCATTAAATAGTACAGTTGTAGTGGATCTACTCGGCCAACAGATGCTGCGTGTCCTGCTGTTACATCGTCTTCATCGATTAAAAGAATTGGATTCGCATCGCCACGTGCTTTTTCAGAAAGCATTAACACGCGTGATTCTTGTTGCGCGTCTGCTTTTGTTGCACCGTGCTCAATGTAGCCAATACCGTTAAAGATTGATTGTGCTGCGTCTTTCATCACACCATGTTTTAAGATGTGACCATTTGAATTTTTACCCCAGTGACGAACTTCAGTTGTGAAGTTAAGTTTTTGTTCTCCGCGACCAACTACTACTGTTTTTGTATCAGCGTGAGAACCATCACCAATAAGGTGTGTAATATTTTCAGAAATTGTATCTGAATCATTCATTAAACCAAGTGCCCAGTCAATTTTTCCGTCACGTGCTAAACGTGCACGACGATTAACATAAGTAGTATAACCTTTTGCTAGTACATCAACCGCACCGTAAGTTACTTGTGCATTATCTTGAACAATGACTTCCGCAATAATGTTAGCTTGACCTTGTGCTTCAGCAACTGTTGAAATGTATGTTTCTACATACGTTACAGCAGCATTTGCTTCAGCAACCACTAATACATGGTTATAAAGTGAAGCTTCTGCATTATCATTTAAGAATACCACTTGTAGCGGTTGTTCGATAATCACATTTTTTGGTACATAGACAAACACACCTCCATTAACAAGTGCTGCGTGTAGCGCTGTTAATTTATGCTCATCTACCTTCACTGCTTCGGTCATGAAATATTTTTTAATAAGTTCACCATGTTCACGTACAGCAGTTAACATATCTGTAAAGATAACACCTTTGTCAGATAGCTCTTGTGATGTTTTAATGAATGCTGGTGTGTTATTGCGTTGAATATATAAGTTTTCTTGTGCTTCAAGGTCAATTAAACCTTTAGCTTCTTGTGGAAGTGCATCAAGTGAAGCAAATCCTTCACTTTCTACTGTATGTGTTGGGAAGTTCATGAAATCCCATTTTGTAATATTTGTTTTATCTGGTTTTGGCATTTCTAAACCAGCTGCTTTGTCTAGTGCTGCCGCGCGAAGCTCTGTAAACCAAGTTGGTTCTCCATTAGCTTCAGAGAACGAGCGCACGTCCTGTACAGTTACAGGCAAGTTAATTTCCACTGTCATGCTAATTCGTCCTCCTTCTTATGCTTCTTGTTCTTCTGTTTCTTCTTCGATTCCTAATTCTTTTTTAATCCAGTCATAACCTTCTGCCTCTAAACGTTGAGCTAATTCTTCGCCGCCAGATTTCACAACGCGACCTTGCATCATTACGTGTACATGATCAGGCGTAATGTAGTTCAGTAATCGTTGGTAGTGAGTAATCATTAAACAACCAAAGCCTTCTCCGCGCATTGCGTTAATACCTTTAGATACAACTTTTAATGCATCAATATCAAGACCAGAGTCGATTTCATCTAAAATGGCAAATTTCGGTTTAATCATCATTAATTGAAGAATTTCATTACGTTTTTTCTCTCCACCTGAGAATCCTTCATTTAAGTAACGTTGTGCCATATCTTCATGCATTTCAAGGTATGCCATGTTTTTATCTAATTCACGAATGAATTTCATTAGAGAAATTTCATCGCCTTCTTCACGACGAGCATTGATAGCTGAACGTAAGAAGTCTGCATTTGTGACACCAGCAATTTCAGATGGGTATTGCATTGCTAGGAATAAACCAGCTTGTGCACGTTCATCTACTTCCATTTCTAGTACGTTTTCACCATCAAGTTCAACGGTACCCGAAGTTACTTCGTATTTAGGGTGACCCATAATAGCAGAAGCTAATGTAGATTTACCTGTTCCATTTGGTCCCATGATTGCATGGATTTCATTTGTATTAATTGTAAGGTTTACGCCTTTTAAAATCTCTTTCCCGTCGATTTCAACGTGAAGATCTTTAATTACTAAAGTTGACATGAAATTACCTCCATAGTGTGTTCATTGAATGGGGAACCATTCCTTAATTATCATCATTCTAATCTTAACTGAAAATCGTTCTCTATGCAAACCATTTCAATCACTTTCCAGCTTCTCTAATGAAATCTTGCAAAACAAAGACTTTGAAAGCATTTTCAGTTTATTGCTAAAGGATACTGACAATGAGAATCAACTTGCTTCATTTTCAATAAAATATAACTAATTGAGAATGGATTTCATCTAGCTACATAGTGGAAACCTCGCAGGAAGCGCTAAATGTAGCGGATTTGTGACAATTATGCATAAACGACAATATCTATACTATATCCTTTTTCATTAGAATGGAATCAATAATAAGAAGAAAAATTATAGAGTACTAGTTCAAAAAAATTTTATCCGTTGTCATCCATCTATTTTGCTAGAAATAGTACTGATGTTTCACACAAAATACCGCCGAGCGTAACGAAAAACTAAGCAACACTAAACATCTATTTAACTTTTATTTAGTTTATGTACATATTTACAATCATTTTTAATACTAAATATTATATAATTAAGATATAAACAATCGTATTTTTCGATAAATAGAGGTGAATATCTAGTGGAGTTACGTCAATTACGTTATTTTGTGGAAGTGGCTGAGCGTGAGCATATTTCAGAAGCCGCAGAACATCTTCATGTTGCACAATCAGCAATTAGCCGTCAAATTGCAAATTTAGAGGATGAATTAGGCACGCCACTTTTTGAACGCATCGGACGAAATGTAAAATTGACACCGATTGGAAGAACTTTTCTTGAACATACAATCACTGCTTTAAAAGCAATTGATTTTGCGGCCAAGCAGGTAGAAGAATATTTAGATCCAGCAAAAGGTACTATTAAAATCGGCTTTCCTACAAGCTTGGCTAGTTATGTACTACCAACCGTTATTTCGGCCTTTAAGCGTGAATACCCTGACTTACAATTCCAGCTCCGTCAAGGCTCTTATCGTTTCTTAATAGATGCTGTCAAAAACCGTGAGTTAAACTTAGCATTCTTAGGGCCGCTTCCACCAAAAGATGAGTCTATACAATCAACAATATTATTCTCAGAAAATATAGCAGCTTTACTACCAGCAAACCACCCATTAGCGAAAAAAGAAAGTATCCAACTAGCTGATTTACGTAATGATTTATTTGTATTATTCCCAGATGGTTATATTTTGCATAAAGTCGCAATGGATGCATGTCGTGCTGCAGGCTTTTTACCAAATATCATTTCAGAAGGAGAGGACCTGGATGCACTGAAAGGCCTTGTGGCCGCCGGTATAGGAGTTAGCTTACTTCCCGAAAGCTCACTATACGATTCTGCTGCCCGCTTTACAATAAAAGTGCCAATTGAATCTCCTACTATACCAAGAACAGTGGGCATCATCTCTCCCGTTAACCGCGAAATTGCACCGTCCGAAAAAATATTCTTAGACTTCGTCAAAAACTTCTTTTCACGTCTTTCGCAATTCCAATAAAAAAATCGCCCTATACGGCGATTTTTTTTGGGGAATTGCTAGTTGTCTATATTGTGGTTCTATCCGTCACTTTGATAACCCTATCCGTTATTTCGGATCATTTGGATGCTGCTCTGCAATCCAGTTAAGTGTTTCTGTACTCAAACCGCCTGCACGCCATAAAACAATCTCATTGTAGCTTTTCTTTTGCACATGGGTAATCCATTTTTCCAGTGTTTCTTGGTCCGCATACCAAACCTCATGCCTGATATTATTTTCATCTAAGAAATTAAAATACACAGCACTACTTCCTGCATCACGTTGTTTGACCGCTTTAGTTTTGGCTAATAATTGTTCTGCCTCTATCTCCGTCAATGCAATCGTTTGACCTTGTGCGACCCATTCGAACCCACCTGTTGCAAATGCAATTGCTAAGTTTTGATTGGACTTTTGAATTTTCTTCATCAATTCATCTAAAAATGTAAAGGTTGCCTTTGCTCCAGGGCCACTATGATATCCGTGAACATTATAGGCCATCACTGTATATTTAGGTCCATTTGGCAACTTCACGTCAAATGGAAAGCGTGGTTCTAATACAACATGTAAGGATACATTCTTTTTAGATAGCTGTTGATAGAGCTCCTCTAAAAAAAGTACATAGTTGGGAATATCTTCGTTCGTTACTTTTTCATAATCAATTTCAATCCCATTTATCTGATAAAGGTCAATTATTTGTATGATATTATCAATGTGTTTTTGCCTTGTAGCAGAGTCTTGTAACAATCTATGCAGTAATTTACTATCCTTCTGTACAGAAGCGGCGTTTTCTGTCACATAATCGTTGATTAACGTTAAAATAACATGATGTGTGTCATTAAACTGTTTATGCGTCTGACTCAACATTTCAATAGCATTATCCGTTAATAATAATTGATCGTTACTATTAAAATAAGCACCGAAAACCCGAATATCTTCTAAGCCCTGTCTTGAGTTTTTAGTATCCTCGATTGCTGAACTCTTTTGCCACTCTGGTAACCACATTGATAATTGGAGTTTGTTTTTATTTTTCAACTCCTCATTTGCTTCTACCGGTACCTCTTTGCTATTACTACATGCAGTTATAATTAGTAAGGCCATACAGATAAACCAAAAAAAATTTCTCACTTGGATTTAGTTTCACCCCGATTAGAAGGTTTCAATAAAGAAGTCTACAACATTATTAAACCAAGTCGTCACTTTATACTTTACTTTATCGAAATTCGTGTATTGGTTTGTAAAAAGTGTATTATCGTTGTCATCTTTAATCAAAATATCTTCAATTAAAGTGTCATAAATATCATCCGCATATTGTTCATGTGTAGTTTCTTTCTTACTGAACAATGCCCCAAAAGCAATTTGTGAGCCTTCAATTTGCGGATTTATGTGAATGGTCTTCGATAAAACCTTATCTACATCTATGCTTATTTTATCTTGATTTACTGTAATGTTAAATACTCTTTTTTGTGTTAGGTTTCTTGGATACTCTTCCTCATCAATTCTAGTGCCTTTTTGCGTATCTTGATAAGAATAGACTGTAGCTTTATTAAATGCATATTCTTCTTCATTCCATTTTATCTTCTCCAATGGGTAACGTTCTTTTTCAACAACTTTTGCACCTGGTAGCTTTTCAGATATAACAATTTCATTGTCTACTAAAGCAATACGCATATAGCTATTATTTTTTTCATCGTAATTTACGTAGACCGCTTGCTGCCCCACAACATTGCCATTAAATGCGAAGCGCATATTATACTTTTCAGGGAGATTTTCCTGTAATATTATTCGTCCTTCACTAGATGGCGCAGATGTTACGATAATTTCATTATTTTTAAATTCAGTTGCACCATGCATCACTGACCAATGTTCTGCTAATTGATGATCACCTACATCAAAAGTTACATTCTGTTTACTTGCTTGACGGATTTTCATCATCACATGATTCGTTGACCAATACGGAGATACTTGTAAGCGGGACAAATTATAAATATCTGCATCCGCAGCATTAAAAGCTCCCAACTCTAAATTGAAATTCATGCTAAATTTATCTTTGATTTGTTTATCATTCACGGCTTCTACTAATGGATCCATATTATTATAGAGCGCATTTGCATGCATGATTGCATAAGCTTTTGGCACTCCACCTAATTTTTCATCATAAATATCATGCATCAGCTTGTAATCCTGCGCAATGCGCGTTTCCATTTCTTTACGCGTTTCACTTGGGATCATGTACTGATTTCGAATAAAGTCCATTAAATAGTGATTATAATATTCTATTGTTGTTTTATTTGGGACATTATTTTCATCAATAACACCCAGAGATTGTCCTTTATCATTAAAAATATTGATATACGTAAGTCGATAGCCATTAGAACCTAACTCCCAAAAACCACTTTTTTGCATGAGTAACAAATCTTTTGGCTTTAAAAATTTGTTGTCACGCGTATCCATTTTATTGGCATAGCTAAACATTGTCGCTTTGTAATTCAGCTCTTCCAGTATATTTTGGGCAAAGATACTCGAATCTGTGCGTCCATCCTCAAAAGATAAAAATAGCGCTTTTTCTGGTAATGGCTTACCCTTTGCATAAAAATCTAAAATATCTTGTTGTGAAATCGTTTTATAGCCTTGAGAGGCAAGTAATTCTAATTGTTTTTCTAAATTCTTCTTTGATACATATTTCGGTGAGTCGTTTCTACTCACACCAAAATAAGATAAAGAAACGAATCCTTCATCATTATCCAATGGTACAGTCTCTTCTACCTTTTTTTCTGTTAAGAAGATGACTTGAATTAACATTACCGCTAAAAACATGACGATCACTAATTGAATAATGGAGCGTATTTTTTTTTGGCGATTTTTCTTATCTGAATTTAACGCGACATTTTTTTTACTCATTCCCTATCACCCATTTTTCTAATTTTTCTAAGCGAAAATCGGGATTTTCTTAGCTTTTGTTTTTCCAGTTTCTTTTCCTTTGCGAGTACATCTTGTGGTGTTTCTCTCGTTCCCCACGTTGATTTCCAGAACGTAACCCATGCAACAGGCATTTGCCATAGTAAGATAAATTCATAGAAAAGCACGAAAATAAAGCCAAACGCCCACAATTTACTTTTTCTAAAGTACAAATGCGCTAAACTCATTAACATGGCCATTAATAGTAAACCTATTAAGAATGTAGTAGGAAATACACCGTGCATAATCGGTACATATAACAAATTATAAACAACGACTATTGGCGCAGCTATCGGTACAATTAAACCAATAATAAAGAACAGAAACATAAAAGGCTCTTTCTTCCACATAAATAAAAATGCCCTTAATGATTCTCTTAACCATGATCTTTTCCAACGCATTTGTTGTGACAAAAAGACTTTTGTGTCCGATGGAACTATTGTTGAACAGACAGCATTATCTTGGTATCCCGTACGATGTGTTTTTAAAATATAATTTGTCATACTTCGATCATCACCAAAGGTAGCTGGTTGCCCAAGGAATTTTTGATTCAACCATGCGGTTTCGTTTTTTAATATAAGATCTTTACGATAACAGGCTAACGGACCTGATAAGCAAGTTACCGTATCAAACCAAGACTCAGCGGCCTTCATAATACGAAAAGCAATATAGTAGCGTACTGTTTGTAATTTTGTTAATGCATTTGTAAATTTATTTTCTACTTCTGTTCTTCCAGCAACACCACCCATTTTAGGATCTTGGAAGGGCTGTACTAAATTTCTTATGGCATGAGGCTCTAAAAAACTATCAGAATCTACAAACACCACTAAGTCGTGTTGTGCAATATGGACGCCCGCCACTAAAGCTTCTCGTTTTCCACCATTTTGAGGTAATTTATGAAACTTCAAGCGTTCCTTCGTTTTGAAACGTTCCCCCTCACTGTGAATTAACTCAATCATTTCTTTCGATCTTTCCTCAGTACTGTCTGTAGAGTAATCATCTACGACAATAACCTCTAATTTTTCTACTGGATAATATTGATTAATACAACTCAATATAGTCCTATGAATCCATTCTTCTTCATTAAATACAGGAATAATAATGGAAACGCCTGGTTCGAACTTCGGATTGATCGGTACATTTTTATATAAAATACCAAAGAAATATCTACTTAGTAAAAATGTTGCTGCAATAATACTATATAAGTAGAGGAATTTATTAAAGCGGAAATAAATTACGCTCTCCGCTCGCATTAACATTACAATTAGGGAGACCACTAGTAGAAAAATACTTGAGACAAAGATTGAAAGACCCCAACGTTTCTTTGTCATATATTCATTTAAAGGTTGCAAAAATTCACAAGCGTAATAGTACAGAGTTTCTCCATCCACTTCTTTCGTAAATACACGAACAACCTGAGCCTTTAATTTTACTTTGGATTCATAACCTTCTGGCATCGCTCCATTAGGTATTGTAAAGTGCATCGTGATTATTTCATCTATTAATAGATGATTAGGCTTATCAGAATAGACAAGTATACCCGTTACGGAAATATCTTCTGAGTATTGTTTGTCAATGATTTTTGTTTTCTGGCGTGCTCTTTTAATTTGAACTTCAAACTTCGTAACATAACGCAAACTTAGTAATTGTAAACGATAAATTTCATTGACATCTGTTGGATCAATTTCTTCTGTTTGATAAGAAGCACCTCGACGGTTCACAAGACTTCGTACATTTTCCGGATCAGGGATATTCGATAGAATACGTCGATCAGAGCGTGGTATCGTCAAAATCTCTTTTTTCTTTTTCATGATTATCAATTCACTTTCTCATTTGAATCTTCTTCAATCCAAGTCGACATCTTTGCAAAACTATAGCCTTCACTTTGTAACTGCTCAATTATTAACGGTAATGCTTCTACCGTCTTTGTATCATCTAATATATGCATAACAACTACCTTTCCTGGAGCAGCTTTACTTAGCACACGATTATAAATATCTTGAGCCGTATAATCTAAATTCCAATCAAATGAGGCAATATCGTACATCGCTATGGCCTTTACGCCAGTTGCCGCAATAATTTTAGCGGATTCATCATCAATCACACCTTGTGTTGGCCTAAAATAGAGCAATGGTGATTGTTGTAAAGCATGTGTTAGTGCTCTATGTGCCTTCATAACATCTTGTTGTAAATCTTCAGGAGTCATTGTAGTTACATCTAGGTGATTATATGAATGGCTTGCTACTTCATGTCCTTGTTCTAAAATTAAGCGTGCTAGCTGAGGATTTCTCTCCACACCCTTCCCAATTAAAAAGAATGTAGATTTGATATTATATTTCGCTAACACATCCAATACTTCTTTGATTCTTTCTTCACTAGCCCAATCATCAAAAGTCAATGCAATTTCTTTTTTGGCTGTAATTTTTCGATAAAAGATATTTGGTTTTGCATTTTCATAATCTAGATTTACTTGAATAGCATCGAAACCTTCAATTTCCTCTAACGATTTTACTTGGTATTGCTTTTCTACTACGCCATTTAATGTGGTCATTGTATAACCTTTTTCTTTTGCTAATTGTGCTAATAACGGTATCACATCAATAATCGCTGGATTTATATACGTATTTAAATGAATGATGGAACCACTGTTAAGAAAGCGATCTATATAATCGATAATTTCTTGAGCACTTTGCATATTTCGATCACTAGGGTTAATGGACGCCTCCACAACTCCCCCCATATTCAACGCTTTAGTAGCTAAACGCATATTGTCAGTAGCATCACCCGATCGACTCCGAACATAGCGAGGCGTATAACCTAATTGTTCTTCAAAAACTTGATTTGCTAATAATACCTCTTTGAACGTCTCTTCATAGTTCAAATCTGTCATATCAGGAAATGTTAGTGTCCCATTTTCAACTTCATGTCCTCTAGCCAATATGTCTTTAACTAACTCAGGTTCTTGTGCAACTCGCATACCTTCTAGAAAAAATGTTGCCTTCATGTCGAATTGCTCCAAGACATTTAATAAACGTTGCATTGTTTCATTGTCTGCCAGCCCATTAAAGGTTAAAGCAACTTCCGGACTAAGAATACCGGCGTGGCTTATCACATCACTCATTGTTCCATCATGCGCTATGACCTCAATTGAGGATTCAATTGGTTGAGCCATATCAACTGAAGTAGCTGATTGGCATCCTGCTAAGAAAACAGCCACTAGCAGACTACTTATTTTTAGTCGTCTCATTTGCCTAAGAATTCTCCTTTTATAATTTGTAATAATTTTGATTTTTAAATAAAAAATGGGTATTGCGTGTATCAAAAATTAAAGCTGCATGTTCATCAATCAACGCGTAATTGATATTTGTATGATTTGTTAATATCAACACAGCATCAGCACTCCGTATTATTTCTTTCGTTAACGGAACAGTGTTCATCGTACTACCATCTGCTATAACTGTTTCTAAAAATGGATCGACAATTTTTATGTTGCAATGATTTTTTCTCAGTATGTTAATAACATTTAACGCTGGTGATTCTCTGAAATCATTAACGTTCGGTTTATACGTTACCCCAATAATGACAATTTCAGCATCATGTAACCTCTTATTTTGCGTGTTTAAATAATGTGCCAATCTTTCTACAACGAAGTTAGGCATCGACTCATTAATTTTATCTGCTGTTTCAATTAGGGTTGCAGTGATGCCATGCTGTTGACCTGCCCATAATAAATACTTTGGATCCACTGGTATACAATGTCCGCCTACCCCAGGACCAGGCGTAAATGGCATAAAACCATATGGCTTAGTTGAAGCCGCGTCAATCACTTCCCAAATATCGATGTCCATTTTATAACAGAGCTGACTCATTTCATTGACAAGAGCAATATTAATTTGACGGAACGTATTTTCTAGCAATTTTTCCATTTCAGCAACCTTTGGGCTTGTTACAGCATAGACATTCGTATTAATCACAGTTTCATAGAAAATTCTAGCGATATCTGCACACGATTTGGATATTCCGCCTACTACTTTTGGTGTATTTGTAACCGTGAAATTTCGATTACCTGGATCCACACGCTCTGGCGAATACGCCAAAAATATATCTTGTCCTATAACAAAATCCTGCTTTTCTAAAATAGGGCGAACAACATCCTCCGTTGTCCCTGGGTAAGTGGTACTTTCAAGTATAATTAGAGTATCAGCCGACATATTTTGTTCGATTGCATGCGCAGCATCTACAATGTACGAAATGTTAGGTGTTCCGTCTTCTGCAGTCGGTGTAGGTACACAAATAATAATGACATTTACCTCTGCAAGCTTAGTGAAATTATCAGTAGCTTCAAATTTCTCTTTAGAGATGGCTTCTTGCATGATTGTCTCAGGCAAATCCGCTATATAACTTCGGCCACTTTTTAAAAAATTGATTTTTTCATCATTTTTATCGAAACCAATTACTTGAAACCCCTTATTCACAATCTCTAGTGCAAGTGGTAACCCTACATAACCGAGTCCTATAACGCCAATCTTCACCTTTCTTGTTTTAATATTTTCTGATAAAGTGACGATTGGCGATTCTGTTTTAGTCTCCATAAGTGAATACTCCTCTTATCTGTTTGTTATAAAACCTCTTAAGAAATGTCTGTGTTGTACTAACCATGAAATACAAACCCTCACGTAAGCGTGTATTGCGATTGGTAGTTTTTCATCTCCTCACACACTTTATATCGTTATTGATCTAAATAGACCATTATTTTAAAAAAACATATCCAAACACTTATACATCATATCTATAGTACTAATTGATACTAAACAAATTCTGAACATAATCTTAACGAAATGTCGAAAAGACTATGCCATTCATTAAATTAATCATTTTACATTTCATAATTCGTTAGGTTTAAATGTCTTTCGATAAAAAAACATCGTTTATCGCTTTTCTACAACTTTTTATTTTGAAAAATATCCGATATTTTGTCGATAAAAATTTTTATTTTTCACTAACTCTATAACTTTATTAATAAGTAAATGTAAACCGAATAAACTTGAAAAATCTACAAGTACAATCCGTCAAATTGTTTATGTATTTCCTTGATTATCTTTCTGCTTCGATAATCTTTCTTGGACAACTTCTTTTCCCTGGCAAAAACATGTCAGTATTAGTAATTATTCAAAAAAGAACCTTTAGATAGACTAAACTACGTCTACCTAAAGGCTCTTTTGATGATTAATACTCTTTAAATAAATCTTGTAAAATATAATAAGATTGTTTTAATCGCTCTTCATATTTTGGCGTCTGCCATGCATCCCAAGTATATGCTGAAAGAGCTGGCAAAAGTTGATTATCTGCTTCTGGTAAAGATTGAACTACTGTCCCTTCTTTGTCCACAAACACTGCCCCAATATAAATATTATCTACTTTGATGGAAGCCAATTCACCATTTTTATATAAATCTCCCATAAACTCACGCTGACTTGGATCTTTTGCTTGAATCAACAGCCAAGGAATTCGCAACTCTATGACGTTATTATCACTCCATGTGTAATCAACAAGTGAATTGTACGCCTTTGCTTCAGGATTTGCATTTCCTTCAAGTAACTTGCCCGTTTCATAAAAACTAAAGTCCGTTGTGGTTTTTTTTTCTGGTAAATACAGTTGTTTATTTAACACATAATAAATCGGCGCAAACTTACCACTATCTTTTATTGCATTTACCATGCGTGGTGGAATCATTTTTAAGCGATGCCCATACAAATAATCATAGAAATCATAGTATTCATCAACAACAACTCGTGAATCGCTATTTTTATTTAACTCTAAAATGAAATCTACACCATTTGAAAACTTCAAATTCTTTATGGTTGATGCTGAGGTATTACCTTGGTCAGGCACTACATCCAGTAATATGCGTGGTGATGCATTTTGTAGCTCCTCACTTTTTAGCTTCATGTATAAATATTTTTCATCAAAATCGACTGCAAAATCTGTCTCACTAGTAGGATTTCTAGGATATAACTGTGTACCTTCCCACTCATCGATCTGTCCATCTATTTTTACTTTATTTCTGTCAAAGCTCATAAGCCCAAATTGCTGTTCATTTGTTTGGGCATTGGACCAAAACGGACGACGGTTTGGATCATCATAATCCATCGTATTCCATGTGCGCTTAAACCACTCATCTTGCCATGTGAAAACCAGTCCTCCGAGCAAGCCCTCATGCATAATATCTTCAAATAAATGCTGCAGTGTCTCACCCTGTGCCTGCTCTGACATATGCCCTTGATTCCAACCGTAGACATTTTCATGCGTCATACCACGTGATGCAGGAATGCCAAATTCCGCTATAAGGACAGGCATGTTATGCGCCTCATGTAATTCTTTTAAATAGGCAGCATAGCTATTTTTATTGCCTCGGAAATCTACATAATTTAAATATTCTTTATCAAAATTAAAGAAATCTGGATAATAAGGATATACATGATAGGAGGCAAACTGACCTGGCTTTTGCATATCTCCCTTTGTATAGATAACATTGGGATTAACACCTACTAAATCTTCCTCCTCAGAGGGTTCAGATGGATGCTCAAGTAAATCCGTTGTGACCCAGTTTGTAAAACTCATTGGACGCATCCAATTATATTTGTCTTTCTCATAAACCGTAATGGTATCCATCTGTTCCGCTAGCCAATGCTCAAAAGGTGTTGCATTTTTGGTTTCAAAATACGTCCCGTTATATTGACCAATATTCGCATGTTTTTCATTCGTACCGACAACCATATGTGGATACCACTCAATTCCTAATACCCAACCAATAACATATTGTGAAACATCCACATCATATAAGCCCGAAGCATGACCAGCTACTGGATTCACATAAATATTCCCGTGAATTACATCTACCATTCGCTTCATTTCATTTTGAAAATCTTTTAAAGTCGCTTCATCGTAAGCATCGAGTGATTCCGATAAGCCCTCTTCATGAATCCAGACCCCATGCAGAACATATATTGGATTAGCTGGATTTCCTTCGTTATACTTTGCCAGCGCTCGGTAAAAACCCGGCGGATGTAATGTATATACACGGACCGTATTGGCATTCATATCTGCTATTTGTTTGAACCAGCGATAATATTCTTCTTCAGTAATCGCTGCCTCTCCAGGAAAAGCACCCGGTTTCCCCATACCAATATTTACACCCTTAAATACAATTGGCTTCCATTTTCCATCTTGTAAAACTTCAAATGCTTCACCCTTAATGCGCGCATTATAATTTAAATCTTCTCTATTTATCGTTTTTTGAACTTCTTTTTGTTCAAAGTTCTCGAATATTTTGTTCATGACCGGAATGTAGATAGACCAGTAGAATGAGCTATCGGCAAATTGCTCCGCATATTTATAAAAAGTTGGTAAGCCCTTAAATTTGTATAACGTTGGGACCTTCGCCATGTCATTAAAATCACCGGCAAAATAATAGCTTGTAGTATATCTTTTATCTTGGGATACTATAGCTGCAAATTGTTGCGGAATATTATTTTCCTCTACTAATTTTGTACCTGCTTCAGTTAAATCCCATTTATAATTAGCCAGTGCGTCCTCTTCATATTTCGGGGTAATAATATCAAACCAATAGCCATATTCAGCACTAGTGGAGGTATTAAAATATTGTTTACCCGCGTCAGTAAATTGCACCTGAATTCCTTCTGTTTTTACATGCTTGTCCATTTCTAACACAATCAGCTTTTCCGTGATTTCATTAAATACAAGAAAGCCTCCCCCTTTATATGGCCAGTCATCGCCATATTCATCAACGACCCATTGGGGGATTTCTAGATTCTTATGAAAATCAAGTTCGTTAAAATAACGACCAATCCATCCGGTCCATGAAATTCCTAAATAATCCTGTAGCTCTGCTCGGACAGCTTGCGAGGTCGGAGAAGCAAATGAATTGTACTCAGCTATTAACATACTTTTCTTTTCACTCGCCAAACGCGATACAATTCCTTGCCATTCGTCCATCTCCAGTCCACCAACGATTTTTTCAGAACGTTGACCAAAACGTTTTTCTTCTTCCAAATCATCTTTATATACACCATACGTATCTGCTAAATAAATAACATCATACTTACTATAGTCAGTAGGAAATTTTTTTTCAGTCACACTTTTTGATTTATCATTTGGAATCGTACCGTAATAATTATTTTGTAAATCATAGGGTTGATTGTCCATTGTATATTTATAATGGTTTAAAAACCAATTAACTCCCAAATGTTCACGATACGTTTCATTTGGAACTGTTTTATCTAAAATAGCGACATTTAGTGGTTTCTCATCATCCAAATACCACAATGCAATAGGTGTGATGGCAAGAATTAAAATTACTACAACCCCTATATAGATTCGCTTCATACACTTTTCTCCTTTTTTGCAATGCCGACACGTTTCATATTTCCCCAGTCGCTTTTTCTTCGCATAAAGCGCACTACCCCTTCACAACGCCACATGAGTGTAAGCGGGCGATACCAGAAAATTTCTGTGAATGCTAACAGAATCATACGTAGCAACTCTCTTTTTCTAGGATACGTATTCATGCTCCAAGCTTCAAATAATACTGAAGCTACAGAAAAAATTACCCCGTAAATTACAAAGAGCAGTAATAACAAAATTGCCGCTTCATAATAAATGTCCCCTAAGAAAAACGCTACGATGATATAGATATAACCACCCAATTCGATAATAGGTCCTAAGCATTCAACAAACCAAAAATATGGAAATGAGATCATGCCAATCAATCCATACTTTGGATTTAAAGTCATTTTTTTATGTTTCCATAGACTTTCAAACATCCCTTGATGCCAGCGTCTTCGCTGATTGCGTAGTACACCTAATGTCTGTGGCGCTTCTGTCCAGCATACAGGGTCTGGTACAAATTCTATGCGCTTATTTTCTTTTTTCTCCTTAATGAGTCGATGGATATGAACAACGAGCTCCATATCCTCTCCAATGATATCGGTGGAATAACCACCAGCTTCTATTGCCCATTTTTTTGAGAAAACACTAAATGCCCCTGATATTATGAGCACAAGATTGAATTTACTTAACGCAATACGTCCCATTAAAAAAGCTCGTAAATATTCAATCACTTGCATGATGACTAAGTAATTTCTAGATAATTGAGTCTCGTAAATAGAGCCAAACTGCATTTTTGCCCCATTGGCAATACGGATATTTCCGCCAGCAGCAATGACTTCTCCGTCAGATAAAATAATAGGCTTCATGACACGTAATAATGATTTCTCATCTAAAATTGAATCTCCATCAATGGAACAAAAATACGGATATTGAGATACATTAATCCCTACATTCAGTGCATCAGCTTTCCCACCATTTTCTTTGTCGACCAAAATACAATTCATATATATTTCGGATTCATAGATTTGTATTACCTGCTTTGTTTGAATATTTGTGTGTACTATTTTATTTACCGGTTTCATTTGGAAATGCTCAATCACTGTTTGTAGCGTGTTGTCAGTAGAACCATCGTTAATAATAATAATTTCTGTTTGCGGATAACGTAAATTGAGCAAAGAATAAACCGTATCCACAACCCCTACCTCTTCGTTATAAGCGGGAACAAGTAAAGATACAGGCTTTGAATAAAAGGCATCGATATGCGCATCATCGTATTCTGAAGGATCTAAGCTATAACGTTTACGTAAATCAAACAATGCAATAACAAACATCATGCAATATGAAGCAATAACGAATAGCATATAAAATAAAATAACGCCACCAAAGAACCACATAGAATAATCTACAATTTTCATCTGTTCCCCTGCTTTCTCGCTACTATTTCCTGTGCCATTTCTATCCCATATTGATCGCTTGATGATGCTATAAATTGCTGTAGTTTTGCTAAACCTTCTCGGTCCTCCGCTATCGTCTTAGCTGCTTGTGAACGCACCCACCAATTTTCATCTTGTAGAAGTAGTTCTAAATATGAATAGGTATAGGTTAATGGTACATGTTTAAAAATTTTCCCTACCATTAACCTCGCTTCCCAAAAATCAGAAGTCACGAACGGCACAAAGGGCTCAATGTCATCTATCACACCGATCTCAAAAAGACCCTTTAATGCTCTTATTTTAATTTCAGTCACATCATGTGTTAACAACTGCTTTAATCTATCGATATATTTCATATTCTTCTTGGCTGCAGCCGTATCAATAACAGCATATTGTATATTAGCAGGCCATCTATCAAATTCATCAAAAAATCGTATAAACACATCTTCCTCTAGCAAAACAAATAATCTTCTATATTCGCTTTCAGAATAACTAGCATTGGGTACCTTTATTTTTTCGATAAATAGATCAGGTTGGAACGATGAGTATATTTTTAACAATTGAAAGTATTCGGTTTCCGAAATATTGGTTCTTTCTAATTTTTTACAAGCCTCTAGTAATTCATCTATGTGCAATTCTGAAATACGATACAAAGCGTTCATCCGAATGCTCCATCGCTTACTACGTAAATCTTGCGCATAGAACTTTATTAGATATACATTAGAAAATTCTTTTATTTTTTGTCTTACGTTTTCATTTATAATGTTTTTTAAATAAGATGAAAATATAATTTCAATTGCTTCCACTTGTGCCCTGCCGCGAGGAACGAGCACCACAGAAAAAATTTCATCATTAAATAGATATTCATACCAACATTGTGAATAGTTTTTTATATAAGTTTCACGTGCTGTCAGAAAGTGATTCTCACGTTCTCGTTGAAAAAACAAATACAACACAAATATAAAAAACAGAACCAACAATAAGGCTATTACGCTAAGTAGAAAGTGAATCGATAAACCAATCATAGCCAAAACCTCGCAAAGGTTCGTTTAATTTTCGCTTCTAATAAACGCAAATTAAAGGGTTTAACTATATATTCGTCTACTCCGCCCTCATAAGCATTGAGTATTGCCCCTTCAGAATTACGTTCTGACATCATATAAATAATAAATTTTTTCTCATTCGGCATTTTTCGCAAAGTGTGTAAAATTTCTAAGCCATTTTTACGCGGTAAAATATCATTCATAACAACTAGATGTGTATGACCAGATTTATAAGTGTTTGATTGTAAAAAGCTATAGCCATCCTCATAAGCTGTTACCTCTAATGCAAAATTAGGTATGTGTAGTTGATGTAATGTTGTCTCTAGCACTTTTCTAAAAATGACATTTTGTTCAATAATACTCACCTTTACCTGTTCGATTGGTTGCACCCTATAATCTGTTACTCGCTCAATAAGCCACATCGGTTGACTGTCATCTGCTAGTTTTTCCTTGTTTTTTTCCACCAAAGTATCAAAAGTAACATGATTATTGCGTATTTCCGTGATTGAAGCTTTTATCCCTAACTGATTGAACTCTTTCACTACGTTATTGTTTTTTAGCATTTTATAAATGCGTCGCAAAAACGCCTCTGCTTCCACATCACTGCTTTGCAAAAATAGTATACCCCAATGATCTCCATCTGCTGATTGGAAGAGTAAATCAGTTTTTCTTATTTTTGACTTTAAAAAATTAGAAATTTGCACATTTATATTGCACCGCTCTACCTCAGTGCTTGGTGTAAAATTTGCTAATTTTAAAAAAACGGCTGTAATTGTAAGGTGTGAACGAATGACACTTTCACGCCAAATTTCAAAATATCTCTTTACTTCATGTTCCTGCATGATATCTTCTGCAATGATTATTTTATTCATTTATTATCACCTCAGTATTCACTAAGAATTTATCGTTGTCATTGTTTCGTTTTATGCAATTAAATCCGATATTTTACATTATAACTATAGTAATAAAGATATTACTATACATAATTTATAATAACGCACATTCATTATACTAAAATATATTATATATTTGATATAAAAACTAGAATAAGATTTCAAAAAGCAAATATGTATATTTTCTGATAAATGAACTACAACACAAAGATAAACACAATCGTTTTTATTCACAAAAACAAAAAGGATATGCAAGTTTATCACTTACATACCCTTATTTAGCAAAGTTAATTACTTAACTGGTACAACTGCGCCTTTCCATTCTTCAAGGATGAAGTCTTGGATTTCTTTAGACGTTAATACTTCTAATAATTTTTTAATTTCTTGTTTTGTTTCATCGCCAGCACGCACAGTGATAATGTTTACATATGGTGATTCTTTATCTTCCAGAGAGATAGCATCTTCCATTGGGTTTAAACCGTTATCAATTGCGAAGTTCGAGTTGATAAGAACGGCATCGCCTTCTTCGTTTTCGAACATTTGCACTAGCATTTCTGGTGCAGTATTTGCATCGAATTTAAAGTTTTTAGGATTTTCTGCGACGTCTTTGATTTCAGCTGCTGTTTTGTCGATACCATCTTTTAATTTAATTAAGCCTTTAGCTTCTAATAATGAAAGCATACGACCGTGGTCTGAAACAGAGTTAGAAAGTAAGATTGTTGCTCCTTCTGGAAGATCCTCAAGAGTCTTGTATTTTTTAGAATAGATTCCGATTGGTTCGATGTGGACACCGCCAGCATTGACGAAATCATACCCATTATCTTTAATTTGTAAATCTAAGTAAGGAATATGTTGGAAAAAATTTGCATCAAGATCACCAGATTCTAAATCTTGGTTAGGTAGGACGTAATCTTGGTATGGTTCAATTTTTAGATCAATACCTTGTTCGGCTAAAATTGGTTTTGCTTTTTCTAAGATGACTGCATGTGGTGTATTTGAAGCACCAATAGTTACTGTTGTATTTTCTTTATCGTCTGCTTTATCTCCAGTTGTTGAACCTGCATCTTCTTTTTTATCAGCGCCACAAGCTGCTAGAGCTAGTACAAGGACTGATAAGAATAAACCTGCTAAAAATTTCTTCATTTGTTTACACTCCCTTTTATCTTGTTAAAAATATGTTAGCGGTATGAAACCGGAATAACCTTAACGTTTGTCTGTTTTGGCTGTGATCATGTCGCCAATCCATTGAATGATAAATACTACAACTAAAATTAAAATCGTTGCCATTAATGTTACGTCCTGACGATTACGTTGGAAACCGTCTAAAAAGGCTAAGTTTCCGAGACCACCAGCACCAATAATTCCTGCCATTGCTGTATAGCCGACAAGTGCAACCGCAGTTACTGTAAGGCCTGAAATAAGTGCAGGTAAGGATTCAGGAATTAAAACTTTCCAAATAATTGTTGAAGTTTTTGCCCCCATTGAACGAGCCGCCTCAATAACGCCTCTATCAATTTCACGTAAAGCGATTAATACCATTCGTGCATAGAACGGTGCGGCACCTATGATTAGTGCCGGTAATGCCGCATCTGCCCCACGGATTGTCCCAAGTAAAAATTTCGTGAATGGGATTAATAAAATGATTAGCACGATAAATGGAATGGAGCGGAAAATATTAACGACCGACCCTGTTAAAAAGTTAACCAATTTATTAGCCCAAAGTTGGTTAGGACTTGTTAGGAATAGGATGATGCCAATGGCTAACCCAAGAATAAAGGTTACAACCGTTGAGATAGAAGTCATATATAGTGTTTCATATGTGGCTTCCCACATTTTTTCCCAGTCGACATTCGGAAAGAGACTAGTTAGCATCTGTAATCACCTCCGTTTGTACTTCCACTGTATTTAAATAACTTAATGCAGCAGTCACATTGTTCGCTGAACCATCAATTTGGACAATGAGTGTACCATATGCGCCATTTTTCGTTTGCGAGATGTTACCATGTACAATACTCATTTCAACATCAAACTGCTTCACTAGATGTGAAATAACTGGCTGCTGTGTTTTTTCTCCTACAAAGACCAGCTTGACAAGTTGGCCCGTTGGATAATTTACTTTTAGCTGTGCCATTGTTTCCTGCGTTTCTTTCGTATCTGTAATTTGAGAAACAAACTTTTTCGTGATAGCTGCTTGTGGTGCTTGGAAAACTTGTAATACTTCCCCACGTTCTACAATTTCCCCCGCCTCCATCACTGCCACACGATGACAAATTTTGCGGATGACATGCATTTCATGTGTAATTAAGACAATCGTTAACCCTAATCTTTCATTAATGTCTACAAGTAAATCAAGAATGGCATCTGTTGTCTCCGGATCCAGTGCGGATGTTGCTTCATCACATAACAATACTTCTGGATTATTTGCGAGCGCACGCGCAATCCCAACGCGCTGCTTTTGTCCACCTGATAGTTGCGATGGGTACGCTGTATCACGTCCCTCTAAACCAACAAGGGCAATCAATTCATTCACGCGCGCCTCTCGTTGCGCTTTAGGTACACCTGCAATTTCTAAAGGAAAAGCAATATTTTCCGCAACTGTTCGAGACCAAAGTAAATTGAAGTGTTGAAAAATCATACTTACCTTTTGTCTAGCGTTTCGGAGCTTTTGCCCTTTAATCGATGAAAATTCTTGGTTGTTCACCGTCACCGTACCGGATGTTGGCTTTTCTAAACCGTTTAATAAACGAATCATTGTACTTTTACCAGCGCCACTATAGCCGATAATGCCAAAAATCTCACCTTTATTAATGGATAGATTGACATCTTTGACTGCTGTTAATTCGCCATTCGCGGTTTTGTACTTCTTGGTAATATTTTGAAGCTTTATCATAGCGAATACTCCTTTTCTCATATAGAAAACCCCTTCACTCACGACAAGTTGAAGGGGTCACGTACTTTATACGTTGAACCGTTCTCTCATCTTTCAAAGAAAATTTCTTTGGGTGATTTGGCACCTTTTCACTAATGTGATGGTTGCCGGGCTTCATCGGGCACTTCCCTCCGCCACTCTTCATAAGAGTTCGATATTTTATTTTTATTTAAAACTTATGCTGAAATAAAATTAATATAGTTGATACTTTACCATGCTAGTAAAGTTCAGTCAATTGGTTTTTTTAACAATTCGTATAAAAATGGTACGGATTGAAAAGCATATACCTTTTCTGTAACTTTTTCGCCATCACTTATAAGTAAACATGGTACACTTTCTATTTGGTAATCATAAGCTATTTGCTCCATAAAATTCATATTCGCTTTACCAAGCTGTAACTGTGGCAGCAATTGCTCAACAATATCCATCATTTTTGATGCGACTGCACACGTCCCACACATTGGTGTATATAAATAAAAGGCAGTTTTTTCACCAGACTGCATCGCCGCTTTCCACTGCTCTTTTGACCATTCTTCCATCTTTTCACGCAACCTTACAAAATATATTCATTATGGATGGAGAAATGCGCGCGCAGTAAAATCATCGCTAGCACTTTCCTCGGTGTCGTCTCTACTTCTTTATAGGTTGGCATCGTGCGTAAATGCTCCGCCTCTGGATAATGTCTGTCCATTAATGCCCGTAGCTTATCACCTGATGCATCTGCATCAAAAAATGTGTATAGCTCACACCCCTCATAAGGATCGAGAAGCTCTTCTAATTGATGAACACCGATTGTACCATTTGTACACAGTATAAGTACATTCTCATTCAAAATAGGTTCAATTTGAAGCTTATCCGAACGGCCTTCCACGATTAAGCATTTCCCTCCGAACATCACGACACCCCCATTTAAACATCAACCCACTATACCCTATTATATAATAAAAAACGCCGGTAATCTCCGACGTTTCCATGTGTTACAGGCTTATCATTATTCAGCAATCATTTCTTCGTATTGTTCTGCTGTCATAAGTTTTTCAATTTCTGATGTGTCAGCAGGCTCTACAACGATCATCCATGCTTTTTCATATGGTGATTCATTTACGAATTCCGGGCTATCTTCTAAATCAGCATTTACTTCAACTACTTTACCTGAAATAGGCGCGTATAATTCAGAAACAGTTTTTACTGATTCTACACTACCGAATGGATCATCTGTTTTGATTTCGTCGCCAACTTGTGGAAGCTCAACGAAAACGATATCTCCAAGTTCAGATTGTGCGAAGTGTGAAATACCGATACGTACTTTACCATCTTCTACTTTTACCCATTCATGTTCTTCAGAGTATCGTAAGTCTTTAGGTGTGCTCATGCAAAAAACCCCTCCATAAATATGTAATATATTCACTATCAGTGTGCCATACTTCTCCCATAAAAACAAGGATAAAAGCGGTTATTTCCAAGCATGCTCAAATTCGGATTCTTTAAACCCTAATGTCACTTTTTCTCCATCAGTAACGATTGGTCGTTTAATCAGCATACCATCTGATGCAAGTAGTGTCAGTTGCTCTTCTTCCGACATTTCAGCAAGTCTATCCTTCAAGCCAAGCTCGCGATATTTCATACCAGAAGTATTAAAAAATTTCTTCAATGGTTGCCCACTTGCTTGCCAAAAGCTCTCTAATTGTTCCTTTGTTGGTGGTTGTTCCACGATGTGTACCTCTTCAAATGAAACACCATTGTCAGTTAACCATTTTTGTGCTTTTTTACATGTCGTACATTTTGGATAATGGATAAATTGAATCGTCATATGTAGGCTCCTCTACAGTCATTTTCTGTAGTATACCATCATAGCTGTCATGAACCAAAATGAAACCTTTTGAGAAGTTCTATCCGTCACTTTTGTCGTTCTATCCATCACTTTCGCGATTCTATCCGCTTCACGCAAAAAACTAGCTACCTTATAACGAGTAGCTAGTTCATGATATATTCTAGACGATGAATTTTTCAGCTTCAATTAGTTTAACAGAAGCTTCACGTTTCTTCGCAATTAGGTTATAAGGATTGTTACGCGTTAGCTTACGTAACGCAGACAATGTCATGCGGGCAGCATCTCCATCCGCTGAAGCAAGAATTGTATCTTTCGCTTCTTTTTCAATTTCTGCAAAGGCCTCTTGGCAGAAGATTTGTGTATAGAGAAGTTTTTGATGTGCTTTGTCTACTCCGTCACGTGCAATGGCCTTTTCTGTGCGTAATACAACTGATTCCATTGCAAATAGTTGGTTAGCAATGTTGGCGATATTCACAAGCACTTCTTGCTCTTGATCGAGTTTTGCACCGAAGCGTTGTGCAGCCATACCAGCAGCTAACACAGCAATTTTCTTCGCATTTTTCACAAGATATTTCTCTTGTGCTAAAGTTTCCGTGCCCACTTCTTCAGGCATTAACATCAGCAACTCTTGCTGTAAGTTTTGCGCCACTTGCAGTAAAGGAAGCTCACCTTTTAATGCTTTTTTCATGAATGTACCAGGCACAATCATACGATTAATTTCATTTGTTCCTTCGAAAATACGGTTAATACGTGAGTCGCGGTAAATACGCTCTACTTCATACTCTGCCATAAAGCCATAGCCACCGTGTAATTGCACCGCTTCATCTGCAATGTAATCTAATGTTTCTGAACCGAAAACTTTTGCAATAGAACATTCAATTGCATATTCAGCAATGGCATCTGCAATCACTTTTCCTTGCTTTTGTTCTTCAGGACTTAACATGCTTAAACGATCTTCGAATAATCCTACTGTACGATAATTTAAGGATTCTGACGCATATAATTGAGACGCCATAGTTGATAATTTTTCTTTTGTTAAGTTGAAGTCAGATAGCTTCGTTTTGAATTGCTGACGTTGATTTGTATACTGAATGGCAAGCTCTAAAGCACGTTTTGATCCACCAATTGTGCCAACACCTAATTTATAACGACCGATGTTTAAGATATTGAATGCAATCACATGGCCACGACCCACTTCACCTAACAAGTTTTCAACAGGTACTTCTGCATCTTCAAGTACTAGTGTACGAGTTGAAGATGATTTAATGCCCATTTTCTTCTCTTCGGGACCAACCGAAACACCACTATATGCACGTTCTACGATAAATGCCGAGAATTTATCGCCATCGATTTTTGCATAAACAACAAATACATCAGCAAAACCAGCGTTTGTAATCCATTGTTTTTCACCGTTTAATACATAATGTGTACCTGCAGCATTTAACTTTGCAGTCGTTTTAGCACCTAATGCATCAGAACCTGAACCTGGTTCTGTTAATGCGTATGCTGCGATTAATTCGCCAGAAGCAAGTTTTGGTAAATACTTTTTCTTTTGTTCTTCATTTCCGAAAAGTACGATTGGCAATGAACCAATTCCAACGTGCGCACCATGCGTAATGGAGAAGCCACCTGCTACAGACATTTTTTCTGCGATTAATGCAGAAGAAACTTTGTCTAAGCCAAGACCTTCATATTCCTCAGGTACATCAGCCCCTAGTAAACCGAGTTCACCAGCACTTTTTAATAAACGTACTGAATGTTCAAACTCGTGATGCTCTAAGTTCTCAACTACAGGTAATACTTCGTTTGCAACATACTCTTCAGTCGTTTTTGCAATCATTTTATGCTCATCTGTGAAATCTTCGGGTGTAAATACACGATCTAATTCCACGTCTTCAATGATAAATCTGCCGCCTTTAATGATATCCGTTGTTTTTTCTGTCATGTTAAATTCCTCCCTAGTTTTATGGTGCCTGGCACTCACACAATTTTCACACAATTACAATTGTCATATATAGAAAAGCTCGCAGTACTTTGTTCGGAGGCAACCGAAAACGCAATACCCCGAGCTTAACTAGTAAAGTTATATTATTTCAAATACTCCAGCAGCACCCATACCGCCACCGATACACATTGTCACGACACCATATTTCTTGCCTTGACGTTTCAGCTCATGAATGAGCTTTAATGTTAAAATTGCGCCTGTTGCGCCGAGTGGATGTCCTAATGCAATTGCTCCACCATTTACATTGACCTTTTCTTGGTCGATACCTAAATGACGAACAACCTGTAATGATTGTGAAGCAAATGCTTCGTTAATTTCCCACAGGTCTATATCCTCAATAGCAAGACCTGCAATTTCAAGTGCTTTTGGGACAGCAACGATTGGACCAATCCCCATTACTTCAGGTGGTACACCGCCAACTGCAAAGCCTAAAAACTTCGCCATTGGAGTCATTCCTTGCTTTTCTGCTTCCTCACGATCCATTACTAACACAGCTGCTGCTCCATCAGAAGTTTGTGAAGCGTTTCCTGCTGTAACACTTCCTTTCACATGGAAAGCTGGGCGAAGCTTCGCTAAACCTTCAACAGATGTGCCTGAGCGCACACCTTCATCCATACTGAAAGTGAATTTCTTTACTTGTGGTTTGTTATTGTCGTCCACATAATGTTGTTCCACTTCGATAGGTACAATTTCATCATTGAACTTACCTTCTTTAATGGCTTTCTCTGCTAGCTCATGTGAACGCACCGCAAAAGCATCCTGATCTTCACGACTCACATTGTATTGACGTGCCACTTCCTCAGCTGTATGCCCCATCCCCATGTAATATTGTGGTGCAGTTTCAGCTAATGCCGGATTTAAGCGAGGTGTATTGCCGACCATTGGCACCATACTCATTGATTCAACGCCACCCGCAAGAATCGCCTTTGAATGGCCAAGCATAACGCGCTCAGCGGCGTAAGCAATTGCTTGTAAACCTGAAGAACAGAATCGATTGATCGTTAGTGCAGGCGTTGTATCTGGTAATCCTGCAAGAGCCCCAATGCTCCGCGCTACATTCATGCCTTGCTCTGCTTCTGGCATCGCACAACCTAATATTAAATCATCCACTGGACCTTCATAGCCCGCTCTTTTTAATGTTTCTTTGACAACAATTGCCCCAAAATCATCTGGTCTGACTGTTGCTAAAGAACCTTTTTTCGCTTTTCCAATAGGAGTTCGTGCTCCTGCTACAATAACGGCTTCACGCATTCTCTAAATCCCCCTTTGTGTCCTGTGTAAAATATAGTCATAAACGCCTTCATTAGTTACGAAGTGGTTTGCCTTTTAAAAGCATGTGTTGCATTCTTTGTTGTGACAACGGTTCAGCTACTAAACTTAAGAAAGCTTCACGCTCAAGATTTAATAGGTATTGTTCGTCAACTAATGTGCCATACGGAACTTTACCACCTGCGATAACATAAGCTAACTTTTTGGCAATTTTTAAATCATGCTCACTAATAAAGCCTGATTCAAACATACCTTGTGCACCGATCAGTAGTGTTCCATAACCTGATGCACCTACAACAGGGATTTTTGCTGGCACTGGTGCTTGGTAGCCCGCTTCATATAGTGCTAATGCTGCTTGCTTTGCATCATAAATTTGGTGATCTGGATTCACAGAAATACCATCTGCAAAATCTAGGAAGTTATTAACACGTGCCTCTTCACCTGACGTAGAAACCTTTGCCATCGCAATTGTTTCAAATACTTTATTGGCAATATTTTGATAGTCTACCTCCACGCCATTCGGTAAACCTTTGATGAATTTTTGGTAAAGTGCTTTATTACCTCCACCACCAGGAATTAGTCCAACGCCAACTTCCACTAAGCCCATATAGGTTTCCATCGTTGCTTGAATATGTGCAGCCGGTAAGCAAACCTCTGCGCCTCCACCAAGTGTCATAGCAAACGGTGCCGCAACTACTGGCTTGCGAGAATACTTAATTTTTTGCATCGCATCTTGGAAAGCTTTTATAACGAAATCAAGCTCAAAAATGTTATCATCCTGTGCTTCTACTAAAATCATACCTAGATTTGCACCTACGCAGAAATTTTTGCCTTGGTTACCAATGACTAAGCCTTTATAGTTAGCTTCTACTTCATCAATAGCAAAGTTAATCATTTGAATGATATCTAAACCAATAGCATTGGATTGAGAATGGAACTCTAGCAATGCAATGCCATCACCCAAATCTATTAAGCTAGCACCTGTATTCGATTTGATAACACCATGTTTTTTCTTGTAGCGCTTTACATTAATTTCTTTTTCATTTACCGGTACTTTCATGTATTCTGTACCGTTGTAGTACGCTAAATCACCATCAATTTCAGCATAGAACGTGTCAAAGCCATTCGCTAACATATCTTTGACGAAGGCTGGTACTACACGACCTTCCGCCTCCATTTTTGCCACGGATTCTTTAACGCCGATTGCGTCCCAAATCTCAAATGGACCTTGTTGCCAACCGAAGCCCCATTTCATCGCATTATCAATGGCTACAATATCATCAGCAATTTCACCGTGTAGCTGTGCAGAGTAAATTAATGTTGGCGCAAAAATACGCCATAATAAGTCCCCTGTACGATCCTTCGCATATGTCAATGCTTTTACTTTGTTTGCTAGACCACGTGCCTGTTTTGCTAATTCAATAGAAGGAGTTTGCAATTTCTTCACTGGACTATATTCTAATGTATTTGGGTCAATTTCTAATATTTCTTTACCTTTTTTTACAAAGAAACCTTGCCCAGATTTCGCCCCTAGCCAGCCATTAGTTACCATTTTTTGCAAGAATTCTGGTACTGCAAACACCTGCTGCTCTTCATCTGTTGTTTGGTCATATACATTCTTCGCTACATGAATAAATGTATCTAGTCCGACAACATCTAAAGTACGGAATGTTGCTGATTTCGGACGGCCGATTAATGGACCTGTTACAGAGTCTACCTCACCGACCGAATAGCCACCCTTCATCATTTCTTGCAATGTGACAAGTAAACCATATGTTCCAATACGGTTAGCAATGAAGTTTGGCGTATCCTTAGCAAGAACAACCCCTTTTCCAAGGATGTCTTCACCAAATGTCTTCATAAAATTGATGACTTCAGGTGCTGTCGTCTTTGCTGGAACCACTTCAAGTAATTTCAAATAACGTGGTGGGTTGAAGAAATGCGTCCCTAGGAAGTGCTTTTGGAAATCTTCTGAGCGTCCCTCCGCCATTGCATTAATGCTAATTCCCGATGTATTCGAACTGATGATTGTACCAGGTGTACGCACAGCATCAATTTTTTCATATAGATTTTGCTTGATGGCTAAATTCTCAACGACTACTTCAATAATCCAATCGACGTCCTTTAGCTTTGCTAAATCATCCTCAAAGTTACCGACTGTTAGTAGTGATAAATTTTGCTTAGAAGTAAGTGGTGCCGGTTTTTGCTTAACTAACTTTTGTAGAGCTCCCTGTGCAAAGCGATTGCGTACAGCTGGATGCGCAAGAGTAAGTCCCTTTGCCTCTTCCTCTTTTGTTAGTTCTTTCGGTGCAATATCTAGTAATAGTGTTGGAATACCGATGTTTGCTAAATGTGCTGCAATTCCAGAACCCATTACACCAGAACCTAGAACAGCTGCTTTGTTAATATTGTAAGTCACAAGCAATTCCCCCTTATTCTCCCATTGAATGAATAGCCATTCATTTTTTGGCCAAAAAAAATCAAATTCGCCTGAGCGTATTTTAGTCCAGAAGTTGAATTAGACTAGCACAATTCAACATTTACCGCTTTCGTGCAATAAATTTGTGGAATACGCCTGCGGCATATCTTCGTTCAGTTGACATTTTGACAGATGATGAATAAAAAATTAACTAATTTTCACCGACTACCTCTCGAGGTAGCAGTCTTCCCCTGAAAAGAAGATAAAACTACTTTTTCTGTTTTTAGTGTAGATTATTTTGACTAAATTAGCAATCTTTTTTCTCCAATTATTTTTGCAGTATACAACTTTTTTCGTTCTTTACGAGCGAAAATACGACAATAAGTAGATTCACAAAGAGCGTAAACAGATAACTTTCAGGATTAATAAAAAATGTGTAAAATGGAACCAAGGAGAGTGAAATACTAATGAAAACAATTACAACTGCAGAACAATTTAATGAGCTGATCGCTGGCGAACAAAAGGTCCTAGTGAAATTTTATGCTGGCTGGTGCCCAGACTGCACTCGTATGAATATGTTCATCGACCCAATTATCGAAGAATACAATCAATATGACTGGTATGAGCTTAACCGTGATGAGCTTCCAGAAATCGCAGAAAAATATGATGTTATGGGTATTCCAAGCTTACTAATTTTCCAAAATGGTGAAAAATTAGCGCATTTACATAGTGCTAACGCAAAATCACCACAGCAAGTTACCGAGTTTCTATCTGCTCAGTAATGATGCCAAAGGGCTTATCTTTCTGAGTCACTTAAGCTGTGAATGCGAAGTGACATCTTTCATCTACACAAAAAAAAAGCAGCTGCATTTCTTCAATGAAATGCAGCTATTTTTTAAAGGGAGCTATTTATGCACTGTCAATTACCATTACAAGGAACATCACAATACGATGCATCTATCTCACCAAGCTATCGTAATTCTGCCTGTGGCCCAACTACTGTCCATGTTATCCTACAATACTTACATAATGACAAAAATATCCCTGCTGTTAACGAACTTTACACAATGCTTGGTGGCACCAAAATTGGTCTGTTTAAATGGCGCTTAATCCATAATCTTCGCAAGCTGTTTCCAACATGGGCTATACGAGATTGTACTTTAAAAGAAGCCATGCAGGAAATTGATGAAGGTCGCCCCGTAGCGATGCGTTTCGATCGTTATTTTAGCTTACAATGGCGCGATAAAAAATCTGCTTATGCCTATCATTGGGTACCCCTCATTGGCTATGAAATTCACAACGATGAGCTCTTATTAATTTTTCATGATAATGGTGGTCCACATCGTGATAGTAAAATACGTTCAACCTTTTATAAAGATAACAAGAAAGTATTGCGCTTTGTAAAAATCGCTCCTAACTAAGCGAATATAATGAGCGTGCCTGCTTGGCAATTAATGTGAAGCCTCGCTCTTCTAGCGCTTTAAATGTATGTTGCTCGTATCCTGGCACTGCTAAACTCGTAAACTCAGCTTCTATTGGTACGTTTGTTTGAATTGTCGCGAGTTCGTGTGATAATTTCAACATATCAACATTCTCTTGAATCTTCGTTCGTTGTCCCGGCTTTAACTCTTCTAAAGAAGCAATGACCTTATCGATAGAACCGTATGTTTGAATCAGTGTTAATGCTTGCTTCGGCCCAATTCCTTTTACCCCTGGATAGCCGTCACTGGTATCGCCCATAAAGGCCTTCACCTGCGCAAATTGCATAGGTTCAATCCCATATTCTTCCATAAATCTTGTATGCGTATAGACATCGTACTCCGTGTAACCCTTTTTCGTAAACGCAATCTCTGTCGATGGCGTTAACAGTTGCAATAAATCTTTATCGCCACTAATGACCGTTATGTTGGCTACGTCTTGCCATTTAGAAATCATCGAACCAATGACATCATCGGCTTCCATACCTGCAACTCCAAAGTTTTGCCAGCCCATTTCCTCAGATAAAGTTTTCGCCATATCAAATTGTGGCAGCATTTCCACTGGGGGTGCTGGGCGATTTGCCTTATACCCATCATATAATTCGTTACGAAACGTATGGGCGCCCATATCCCAACATACGGCTATATGTGTTGGTTGCATGATGGACTGCGCTGTCATTACATGACGTACAAATCCTTGGGCACCATTTGTCGGTGTGCCGTCTTCTAGACGTATAAAATGCCCCATCGCAGCTGAAGCAAAAAATGACCGGAATAATAAAGCCATGCCATCTACAATTAAAAGTTTTGGTTTAGTTGTCATTTAAAAAATTCCTCTCTCTCAACATTCCTTTATTATAGCAACAATGATTGAACTATGCTTTAAATGGGAATGAATCATTAAAGATAATGTAAGGGGGATTACTAATATGAAAATCCATAGTGGTACTTTATATTGGCCAACAACCATTCACAACGAACTTTCTATTATAAAAAACCCGATTGCACCTTATTATGAGGTCATTATTATTGGGGGTGGCATATCTGGTTTTCTAACTGCACATGCTTGCTTAGAAGCTGGCCTAAAAGTTGCCCTAATCGAAAAAAATGACATTGCAAAGGGAAGTACTGTCGCTAACACAGGGATTTTACACTTTAGTAATGACATGATGTTACATGAACTAATCGAGCAAATTGGTGAAAAAGATGCGGTCCGCTTTTATAGAATGTGCTACGAAGCGATTCAACAGATTGAAACGATTACTAATACACTGCCTGACCAAGCAGATTTCCAACGTCGCCAAAGTATTTGCTTTGCTAGCAAAACACGTGATGCTTCCAAGCTATTACGTGAATTTAATGCGTTGCATACACATGGATTTCCTTGTGAGTATTGGAATGACATTATTATAAAAGAGCGCCTTGGTTTTGAAAAAGAAGGTGCCCTTGTTACATTTAATGACGCTGAAATTAACCCTGTAAAATTCGTTCAAGCACTTGCTGAACAATGCCAACAAAGAGGTCTCCATATATTTACCAATATTATGGTGAATGTGCTAGAGGATATACATGACAGCACTATTTTGCATACCATAAATGGTCAATTCACTACACGTCATTTAATTTTTGCTACTGGCTATCAACATTTACCATATGGACAGTTAAAGGGCTCGGATTTCAAACGGTCCTATACCATTGTGACCAATTCGATCGACAATTTTAAACCATGGTATGAACATTCACTTATTTGGGAAACGAAGCGTCCTTACTTGTATATGCGCACAACGCCAGACAATCGAATTATCATCGGTGGTCTTGATGAAGATAAAGCTAAAGTACCGAAATCTGAAGAAAAGCTAGAGAAGCAATCTAATAAGCTACTTGCATCATTGCATGAACTATTTCCTCATTATAATGTAAAAATCGATTACAGTTATTGTGCAACTTTTGGAGATTCAATAGATTGTCTACCCTTTATAGGCGAACATCCTGATCATCCTCGTTACTACTATTTACTTGGCTATGGCGGGAACGGTACTGTTTATAGCATGATTGGCGCAAACATAATAACTGACTTGCTAAAAGGTGTACCTAATGATGACGCGAGGATTGTAACCTTGGCACGTAAAAATGGTATCAAATAATGGAAGACGATTATTAAGATGTGAAGGGCGTTTGTTATGTTAAAAATCCGCTGCGCTTTCCGCAAGGGCTTGCATATGCTCCATGTTGAGTCTCATGCTCTTGCTTGCCTGCTACCCACGTTTTCGTCGCCCATGCGCCTAAGCGGATTTTTATCTAGATATCAAAAAATAGTATGCTATGACTAGCATACTATTTTCACATTTGGGACAGTTGCTTTTTATTTTTTCGCAATACGATGTCGATGATCGAGTTGAATACCTGTAATCCATTGTAAAAATGCAGTCACACCCGTTTTCACTGTTTCTATACGTAATTCCCCTTCTTTAGGATCAGCATAGACAAAGTCAATATGGCGAACACCTTCATTTTCGCCAATGAGCTTTACAATATCAAATAATTCATAAGCCGTTAAACCACCCGGTGTCGCGGCAGGGACTTCAGGTGCAAATGTTATATCAAGTGCATCCAAATCGACTGATACATAAATACGATCTACCTCAAACATTAGCTGACGAAGCATTTCACGAATTGTAAGCTGTATACCATCCCTGCGCATTTGCTTTAGGGTAATCATATGAATACCTTGTTCACGTGCGTAATGAATCATCTCCGGTGAATTGAAAAAGCCATGCAAGCCTACATTATAAATATGCTTTCCTTCGACAACACCTGCCGCAATCAATTGCTGTATAGGAGAATCCATTGCTAGGCCAATTTCTTCCTGATTCCTTGCATCTAAATGCGTATCAAGTTGAATAACACCAATACGATCCTGTGGAAAAGCATTTTTTATGCCACGTAGAGAACAAGCCGTTATCGCATGATCCCCTCCAATGAGGCAGGTAAAGCTTTTCTGATAGGCAACACTTAAGCTTTCTGCCGCAGCCTCAATAGCCGATTCAGAAATCATTTTATCTGTCGTATGAATAGCGACGTCACCAATATCAACAACAGCCAGCGCCCGTAAATCCACTTGCTCATCTAAATTATAGGATTGAAAACTAGACCATGCCTTGCGAAAAGCATGTGGATACTGTGCTTTTTTGGACGACTCACTTGCATACGATAATAACGCGCCATAGACAATGATATCAACATCACTCGGCTGTGGATTTTCCTTTTGTTTTATCCATTGATGCATACCCGAGCCATTTTCTTGCTTCCACTGCCATTCAGGTTGAATAAACATGTTAACCGACCACCTTCACGCCTTTTTTCCATACTTTTTTCACATGATTAACACCAAAAATATAATGTAACTTTTGATGATTATGCACATCCCATAAGACGATATCTGCTTGCTTTCCTACTTCTATCGAGCCAACACGATCCTCAATTTGCAGTGCACAGGCAGCATTATATGTAGCAGCAGCACATAAGCTTTCCGCTGGTGTCATGTTCATCGTAATACACGCTAGATTCATGACTAGTGGCAATGAGATTGTCGGGGATGACCCTGGGTTACAATCTGTAGAAATTGTCACAGGTACACCAGCATCGATAATGTCTCGTGCACGTGCTGGCTTTTCTCCTAAATACAGTGCCGTTGCTGGCAATAAACAAGCGATAACACCTGATTTTACAAGCTCTTCTATTCCTTCATCTGATACTTTTAATAGATGTTCCGCAGAAATTGCCCCTACCTTTGCTGCGACATACGCACCTTTATTTTCTTCAATCTCATCCGCATGAATTTTTGGAAGAAGCCCATATTCCTTACCAGCTAGTAAAACTCGCTCGGATTGCTCAGGGGTAAAGACATCCACCTCACAAAATACATCTATGAATTTCGCAAGATCCTCTTGAACAACTGCTGGGATCATTTCTTCGATGACTAAATCGACGTACTTATCCGGGTTCTCTCTATACGCCTCTGGCACCGCATGCGCTCCCATAAAGGTTGAGACAATATCCATTGGATGTTTTTCATGCAATCTTCGCATCACACGTAATTGCTTCAACTCATTTTCTAGGTCCAGTCCGTAGCCACTTTTGCTTTCCAGTGTTGTGACACCATGCTGTAAAAATAAGTCCAATCGCCTTGCCGTTTGATTGAAAATATGTTCTTCAGATAAAGTACGCATTTTTCTGGTTGTTGCATGAATACCTCCCCCAGCATTCATAATGTCCATATAACTCGCACCTTCTAAACGCATCTCAAATTCATGCTCACGGCTACCCCCGAAAACAACATGCGTATGAGGATCTATTAATCCAGGTGTGACAATCTTTCCAGTTGCATCTACAATCTCAGCTTCTTGTGCCCGATGTAAATATTTTAGAATCATGTCCTGTGTCGTCCCCAAATCTTGAATCAAACCGTTCTCAATCCATACACTTCCTCCCTCAATAATACCGAGCTCTCGCATTTCTTCGCGCACACGTGGCCCTTTTTTATCGCTAGCTAGTGTCACTAATTGTGAAATATTTTGAATCCAAATTGGCTTCTGTGACAATCCCGTCATCCCAAACTCCCCCTATATATGCGTAAAGCGTATCATCTATCAACTTCGTCATCCTTCGGCATTTTCCCTCTTATTCTCACAAAATATCTCTAAAACATACACTCATAAAAAAAGCAATAACATCCTGTTTAGAAATGTTATTGCTTACATAGCATTGCTACCTCATACATGGAGTAACTTCGGAAATTATATTTCATTTGTAGTTCTCGATAATAACGTAAAAGCTCCTCAAGCATAGCTAAATTTTTTTCAGTATGCTTGCCGAAATTATGAGGATGCCACCATAAATGATAAAAAGCACCTACCTTTGCAGCGGCAAGCATTCCTTCTTTGATTCGTTTTATCTTAAGACCTTCCAATACGCTTAGGCGCTTACAGTATGGTCTTAAAAATGCGCTGGAACGTACATTGACGAAAACATCGTCCTTCATCTCTTCCAGTCGTATCAAATGATTGCCGGTTATATTAACATAGCTATCTAACCATTTCATTGCACCTAAGAGCCTACTTTTTTTTGTGAACTTTTTAGGGCTATATAAGGCGTGTGCTTCATTGCCTCTATAGCATATAAGCCCCGCCTCCATACATGCCTTAAAATAGCTGGCATTGACCTGATTGCGAGGAAAAACAATCGACTTCATGGGTACAATGTAATCTTCGCTTATCACTGTTGTTGCCTGTAAATCTGCTCGAAAATCAGCTTCTGTTTGACCATTCTCCAGACAATAATAATGTGAAAAGGTATGGGTACCAATCTCCTGATGTGGTGTCTGCATTATTTCTGCAATTAAAGATTTACCAAAATGTAAGGGATCATCTTGCTCATTTTCACCTACACTCGCAAGCTGCAAATACGCTGCATAGCGTTTTTGTTCATATTTCACTGGGATTCCTCGTAAATAATGTGCCATTTCATTTTTCGTTTCTGCAAACAACAAACCGACCGTTGCCCATGTTGCATGAATGCCGTACTTCTCAAATAATGTCAGTATTTTAGGCAATGCATGGCGTACTCCATATAAATTTTCATCATATTGTCCATGTCTAAACACATCATGAACGCCCCAGTTCAGCTCAAAATCCAAGGAAATAATGAAACCGCCACGATTTACCTCGATTGCTGTTTCCTCCATTTTTGCACACCCAGTAACAGAGCACTTATTTTCGATTGTGCAATGAAACCCGAATAAACATCGACAACTTGTCCACCAAAGCTGAGCTTAAATTTTCGAATGGTTGCTACATTCGTCAACTCGCCCATATCGTATAGCAAACAACCTTGTTGCTTTAAATGCAATAAATTATGCCATAGCAAGAAGCGGTTAGCATAACGAACTGGTCGCTTTAAATCGGCTGGCATTAAAAGAGGGTGACAGGTCGCCACATAATAAGACATAGCTTTTTTAGCATGGACAATATCAAGTCTATAGCATAGTGTTTGTCCACAAATGCTACGAACTTCTGACAAGAACAAAGCTCCTCTGTTATTTAACAGCGAAATAGACTCCATTTGGACTTTATTAATTTGCTCAATTTTTTTCCTTTTCGCAAAATCATTATAAAACCGTTGAAATGCACGTAAATTCTCTTGAGACGGTTCTTCATATAAAAATATTTGATAAGCTTCCTGCTGTGCACGACGAAGCATTTTTTGATTGTTCTTCGACAACGCTGTATACATTGTCCGCTCATTGTCCGTTAGTTGAATATGAACCGTTTCACTTTTGGCAAGTTTGCGACTTGGTACAAGTGAATGTGTATGACAAACAAGCTTCATCGGCTTTCTAATATTTGCTGGCTTCTCTGCAAAATAAATATGCTGCATTGCGATATTCCATCGCTTACTTCTAATGGACAGAATGAACATCGCCCCCACTCTCTGTGTATTTTTCTACTTGTTTGCGCTCATAGCGACCGCATTTGAAATGTTTTATTCGAGAAATACGTTTATAACCTAGTTGCTGTAATCGTTTACGCTTACGCCATTGCCAAACGCTTGCAGTGACCCAAAGTGTGTGTGCTGGTTTTATTTTTTGAAAGAAGTCTGTAATAATATCGATATTTTTATAGACATCATATGTTAAAAAATAGGTCTGCTTAGGCAAAGATTCAACGATTTGCAATGCGTCAATACGCCAGTTATCCGTATGCAACGCGAAAGCAGGTTTAGTCGTTTCTGCAAAGGAATCTTTGTAGATTGTATATCCCTGATAGAACAAGGAAATAATTGCTTCCTGATTGAGATGCATAGCCTCTTGAATCGACATTTCTTCAAACAACAGTCCAACTGGACGAAGAGGTGTAACACTATCAGTAGGCGGTAATTCGAAAACATCCACTTGCTTAAAACGAATAAACTTTTCTACGAATCGTTGTCCATATTCTAGCCAATCTTTCCCTTTTCCATACTTTACTAAATAACGTAATTGTCCAAGGGTATTACGTTTCCACTCCACTACCTGATGACTACTTTTTAACGTTTCCTTTAGACGTTCCTTGAAAGCAAAACGACTTTTTACAAGCTTTGCACGCTTCGTATCGCTACTGATAATCATGCGTCTTGTAAAATCTATCCCAGAGCGCCAATCAAACTTATAGGGCTCATAGCCAATGCTCATATCAAACTTGCTATAGCCTTCATTAAAGGAGCGCTTTATCAAATAGTGATGCAAAATACGACCGACCCCAAATGAATTAAAGTTAGGCTCATGGCCAAGTACATAAGACACATATCGTCCTCGACAGCTAAAACCATATGTGAAGGCAATCCACTGATCTTCAAATACCAGAGCCTCTATATCTACTTTCAATGCATCATCATGAAGAAGCGTTAGGTGCTCAAAAAACTCTCTCTTCTTACCCTTCGTGAAACTGCTCGTATCCATTTTTTTCGCCCAACGTCTATCAAATAATCTGAACATCTGCCAAAGCTCGTTGTGGTTAGGAGTTTTGCTTCTTAAGGTGCCTAGATTTTTTAGCTTTCTTTCTCGTCTATCTACCCCATGCATTTTGCGACGGTTATTAAAATAACTTAAAAAATCTATTTCCGGAAAGGCAAGATACGGTGTTATTACTCGAAAAATACTTGGCCGCATTTGCCTTTCAACGAAATATTGTTCAATTACTTTCGAAGATTGACTACTCTCCAACAGACCATGGAACGAGAAGATTACATGGCGATGCTTTTTGATTAATTCATCAAATACAAAAGTTGATGCCGATAATAACCATTTTTCAAGCGCTATAATCCCTGAATAATTCGCAATATTTTCACCTGCAAAAGCGTAAATCCTTACCCCCCATTGCATTCTCACTGTGAATGGAAAAAAGGCGATGATGTTCTCTTCCTCTTTAACAGCGTATAACTCTACTCGCTTTTTCCTTCCAATTATTTTCCACCAATTATAAAACCAAGCATATTCAATAAACGGATTATCATTGTGTTCACGAGCTAAAATCTGATCCCAGATGTCTTTATATAATGTAAGTTCATCATCAGTTCTAATACGTATTAATTGCAATGTTAATCACCTTTCTTCGATAACTTTGAGACGGCCTGTTCATAAACCTCTACTGTTTTCTGGTACATCGGTGAGAATGTAAAATTTCTTAAAAAGCAACGTTCACTTGCATCTCCCATTTTTTGACGTAGTGTTTCATCTGTTAATAATTGTCTCAGTCTTTGTTTGAGCAGTTCTTTATCACCACGGTCAATTAAAAAACCGTTGTCGGTATCAGTGACTAACTCACTTACGCCTCCTACATTCGTTGCGATAATCGGAAGGCCCGCTCGCATAGCCTCGATAATTGCAATCGGTAACCCTTCCCAGTCCGATAACAACGCAAATATCTGACCGTTTGCGAGCAGTTCCGTGACCTCTGTTTGATTACCTAAAAACGTCACACGGTGTGCGAATCCTTTATCAGTAACATATTTCTCAAGAGCCGGGCGTAGTGAACCATCACCAATAAACTGAATTCGCCATGGCACTTCAGGTAGTTCTATCAATGCTTCCAATAATGTATCTTGTCTTTTTGGTATTTCAAAGCGAGCAACCATCATAATCAGTGGACATTCTAGACTGTTCTTACTAAGTGTAGCCGGGTAAGCTAATTGTGTAATACCATTATGGATAGTCATTAATTTATGTGCAGGGGCAATGCCTTTTGTCAGTGCAAGCTGACGGTCAAACTCAGATACTGTTATTATTTTCGTTGTAAACGGCTGCACTGCTTTTTCTAACTGACGATACATAAGTTTCTTCTTAGGTGGAACCCCGTCTGTAAAGCTCCAGCTATGAGCAGTAAAAACAGTAGGGATACCTAAAAATCTGCCGATTAGGCGCCCGATTGCACCTGCCTTAGAGGAATGTGCAGCTATTACATCTGGTTTTATTATTTTTAAAGTGGACCTCAGCAGCCAAAGCGCCTGTATATCTTTCGATAAATGAATGGCTCTCTGCATGGCTGGTATACTGATGACAGCAATGTTTTCATCTTGTAACCGCCAAAGGGATGGATCATAGGAGCCCGTGACAATCGTTACCTCATAAGCATCTTGTTTTAATTTGATGGCAAGTGCCTCTACATGCTTTTGTGCGCCACCTACTTCATCCATTCGCGTAATCAGTTGCACAATTTTCAGTATCCAACGCCTCCCTACGTTATTTAGTAAGCACCTGTTCTTGCTAATACTACAAATAGGGTTTTGACAACAATCTTTAAATCCAGCCAAAAGCTATAGTTATCTACATACTGAATGTCATATGAAATTTTTTGCCCATGTGAAATAGTTGATCGGCCGTTAATTTGAGCAAGCCCCGTTAACCCCGGCTTTACTTCTAAGCGTCGTGACTGCAATGTGTTATAGGCATTTGTAATTGTTGGAACTTCCGGCCGCGGTCCGACAATACTCATGTCTCCCTTTAATACGTTTATGAGCTGAGGAATTTCATCAATGCTTAACTTGCGAAGAATAGCCCCTACTTTTGTAATACGCGCATCTTGGTCAGTTTTGTAATAATAATCATCAGGTATGCCTTCCGCACACATAGCAGGCATATTCATAGGGATTGCCTGAATGTTCATCGTTCTTAACTTCCAAATGATAAACCGTTGATGATCAAAGCCTGTTCGAATTTGTTTAAAGAAAATGGGGCGACCTGTAGTCATTAATAATAGGAGGAATATTGCTAACATAAGAGGAATTGTTATGAAAAGTAAGAGAAATGCCCCTACAATATCAAATATTCGCTTGCCATACTGACCGTAAAATGTGTTAGTCTCAGTTGCCTGCACGTGCAATACATCATCCTTTGCATTTTTTTAGCACTTAACTTTATATATTCATTTCCCACACTTATAGAACTATTTCAGGCAAAGCTACTACACAGTTTATATAACAAAAAAGGAGTTACTTCAGAGACATTTCTGAAATAACTCCTCAAAAGTTTGAAGATAAAAGTGACTTATTGTTTTAGTTAGTAATTTTTTTCATTTATCCTTGTTCAATTTGAATTTGGCATTCAATTCGAACATTTCCTTGTAACGCTTTACTAATCATACATGTTTTTTCTGCCTTCTCAGCTATTCGATGAATGCGTCTCTGCTCACGATCAGTTAAATCTTTGACAACAATAGTTGGCTTATGGACAATGCGCTCGTATGTAAAAACACCATTTGTGACATCTACAAACCCTTGTGCTTGCATCGACAAATCCAACACGGGTACTTTCGAATTTTCTAATAGCGTTGCCAGTGTTATTAAATAACAGGTAGCCGCTGCACCAAGTAACATTTCATCTGGATTTGTGCCAATTCCTGGCCCATTCATTTCCTGTGGAATAGAAATTTTAGTGTTCAATTTGCTTGCTATTAAATTCCCTGCACCATCTCTTCCCTCTGACCACGTCAAATTCATATTAAACTTATGTTGAACCACTTAAATCTCCCCTTTCGATATCGTTAGTGATTGTTTATAATTGTTTAAAACTAACTAGAATGGTGTGCTGTCATTGAAAATATTCAAAGTATTTATAACAATATTACTTGCTATACTTGTATCTTTTACAGGTTGGGTTCATTTTTCTCCTCGACCTACTACTTGGCTTGTTCATAATTTATTCAAAAATGGCATGGCCGTAAAGCCACCTAATTATAATGAAATAGAAGAAACCGTTTCAACCATTAAAGACCTTATTTATCCCTCTAACCACAAAGATAACCTGTTAGATATGCATTTCCCAAAGGATGTAAAAGATAAAATACCTGTTATTTTTTGGATACACGGTGGTGCCTACGTTGGTGGCGATAAAAAAGATGTTACGGAATATGCCATTCAAATTGCCAGTCATGGCTTTGCTGTCGTGAACATCAACTATGAACTTGCTCCTAGCGCCACATATCCAGGACCTATTATTCAATTAACAGAAGCCTATCAGTATATTACTGAAATTGCCGCCGACTACCCGTTCGACTTAGACCAAATATTTTTTGCTGGCGATTCTGCCGGCGCACAAATTGCCAGCCAATTTGTCAATATTCAAGTCGATTCCCAGTATGCAAAACTTCTTAAACAAATTGCTGTTGTTCCTGCTCACTCCATTCAAGGGACTTTACTATTTTGTGGTCCATATGACTTCTCCAATATTACAGAAAAGAGTAATAATCCTGTTATCAATTATTTATTCACTCGAATAGCATGGAGTTATATCGGCGAAAAAAAATGGCAAGAACACGAGCAACTTCCATATGCCAATATGTTAGAATATGTTTCCCCAAATTTCCCAGCAACCTTTATAACTGATGGTACAGAAATGACCTTCACAGAAGATGGCATGACAATGGCAGATAAGCTTGAGTCACTCAATATTCCTGTTGTCCGTCAATTTTTTGAAGATGGATCTGAACTTCCACATGAATATCAATTTATGATGAATCGCCCTGAAGCTATAGAGACGTTTGAAAAAGTCATTGCCTTCTTACAAACAAGGAGTCATAAATAAGGGGCTTAAGGAATGTAGTTTCAGTGGAGACCTGAGCCGATACTAGCTGGGAAACGAGCGCTGGGGCTCCCTTACCCGAGCGGTGTCCAATAATCTGTAAGAATAAGTCCATATTAAAATGCCCGCTCTCGCAACAACCAAGAGAGTCGGGCATTCTTTTAGTCTGTTAAAGCAAAGTCTTTCGTTGCTTCCCCATGTCGGCTTTTCTTCGTAGCAGTTTGATATTCTGCTAACCGTGCCGTTGTACGCCAGTAGTGATAGACGAGGCGATCTATCCACAATAATGCTTCTACTTTTGAAACCGCCGTCTCTAACTCTACCATGTTGCCAACAGAGTTCTCAAAATAAGCATTGCGTTTATCACGACGTTCTGCGGCCATTTCAGCTGAAGTTTCCTGTAAAAGCATTGAAATTTCAGGTAGACGGCTATCCTCATCAATGATCATCAGCACTTCCTCCAGCACTGTCAGCCATTTTTTCGTTAACATTGGCTGTAATTGGAGTGAATTTGGATGTTGTTCACGAAGTGCCTTTGCCAAACGATACAAATGATCCAATGCATGTAACAGTGAAATATGCTTGTAGCGATCTTTCTTAGATGTTGATTGTATAGAATCCATGAACAATCGTGTTTTTTCAATTGCTTCATCAATTTGATTTAGCTTACTGTCAGCTTCCGTCGTTCTCTTTTGACTTCGAATAAGCATTATAATAACTGTTGTTAACTCCTTCGTAATGTCCTGTAGCGTATTAAATGAAACCTCTACAGCAACTCCAGGCACCTTTGCTACGCTATCATCAAGATTGCGCGTTAAGAAGCTACCTTTTTCTGGAATTATTTTCTCAATCATTCGTGCAAATGGACGTGCAAAAGGCACAAAAATAATTGCACCTACCACACTAAATAATGTATGAAATACTGCAATGCCAAGTGTTTCATCGAAGCCATCATGAATGGTAGTTGTCACATATTCAGTTAGTTTAAACATGAACGTTGCACCGAACGTTACAATGATTGCTGTCGCTACGTTAAATAGCACATGCGTCATTGCGGTGCGCTTGGCAGCCGTTGAAGCACCAATCGCTGCAAAAAGTGCCGTTGCAGTCGTACCAATATTTTGGCCGATGACTAAATATGCCGCTTGTTCAAAGTCAATAGCCCCTGCGTATAATGCTGTCAGTGTAGCGGCTATTGCTGCACTTGATGCCTGCATAATGACTGTCATGATAAGCCCCAACACAATCAAAATAACTTTGCCTCCCATTGTATCCGCCTGAAACGAATCAAATGGGATCATGTCCTGAACTGAGGCCATGCCGCCTTGGAGTACATCAATGCCTAAAAATAATAAGCCAAAGCCTGTAAAAAGACCACCCGCTGCTTTAAAGTCGCGAGGTGCTAATAATTGCACAAATACACCAAGTGCGATGAATGGCAATGACATTGTCTGCATATTAACCTTAAAACCAATGAGCGAAATAATCCATCCTGTACTTGTACTACCAATATTGGCACCAATAATGACACCAATGGATTGCACAAATGTTAATAGTCCCGCACTAACAAAGCCGATTGTAATCAACGTAGTAGCTGTAGAAGATTGCACTAGCATTGTCATCAATGTACCTGATAGCACCGAACTTATAGTGCCTCCTGTAAACCGGTTCAACCATTTTTTCAAAGCATCCCCAGCAAGCTCTTTTAAGCCGTTAGTTAGCATCGTCATACCGAGTAAGAATAAACCAATGCCCCCTAATACATTAATCAAACTATAAACACTCCTTATGAAAAATTTTACAAACGATATATAAAATTCGATAACTATTTACAAAAACCAATAATACTTAATATTACCATCTTTATATTTTATAGGATAGTTATGTTTGTAGTGCTTTTATGAAAAACAGTTGACCTTAATTTATGGTAAAATAGAGAAAATATTTTTTTAGGAGATTTAATGATGATTTTAACTAAGCAACAAGCATTACAAGCACTCAATAAAAATAAATTTATCGGTTTTACTATTACAACTGGCAATATAATTATGAAAAAAACCAATAAAACCGATTATAATATTTTTGTTTATGAAGAAAACAATGAAAAACCTATGCATTATGTGGGCTCAATTATGAATGTAATGTCCACGATGAGTGACAAAGCTTCGAAAAAAGATTTTATCATTGTAGAAGATTTACCATCGGAAAGTACTACTGAGGGTACTTCTGAAGTCGAAGAAACTGATGAAAAAACAGCAGAACTACATGAGGAAAAACGGGCTCTATCTGGCTTTGAAGGTTTATATGAAATTACTGAGAGCGGTCGTATTTTTACCGTTCGTGAAAATCGCCCTTTAGCAAGATGTAACGATGAGTATGGTTTCCATATTGTTCGCTTAACCAAAGATGGAGTAGCATCTAATCATAATGTATTTGAATTATGGAAACAGGCCTATCCTGAACTTGAACAGACAACTTTCAAAGGTGCATTAAAAGCAAAATATGGCACTGGTTGCAAACTAACTGACAAGTCAGGTGTCCACTTCTAAACATAATAAATCCTCATGCCAAGTAAAAGGCCAGACTGTCGACTAACTCAAAAAATTGAGGTTGTTGACAGTCTTTTTTCTTTTAAAATAGAGGTACCTATAGGAATCCTTTGATGTCCGCCATGGCGGTCGCTTTTCACAGGCATGATTGCTGATAAAATTTCAAAAGGTATTCGAAATGTGATCATTTCAAATACCTTTTGTCGTTTTGAAAGTGTATTTCAAGCTGTTCACGCGCATTGATTGGATATTTAGCCATCCTGTTTTCATCGTCTCGAGCAGAATAGACTATCAGTAGATACAAGTTGATTGGAGTGAAAGGCGTGTAGGAACAGCACGTATGGAAACTCCATTTTTGCGGCGATACGCTGCAAAAATTAGTTGGAGTTATGCCTACGGAAAGGGAGCGCCTGGAACATGAAAACAACAGTTTTCTTACCATTTATTCAAAAAGAAAAAGACTGTAGGCATCGAGGATTTTTAGATTAGTAAGGGGAACAACACTAAGTGCCATATATGATCAAGTTTTTGCCCTTTATAGTGAATGTGCTTTGCCCATTTATTGTCTTGACGAGAAATCCTTTGCCATTTAAATAAACGACTAATACGTACTCGCTCCACTTTTTCAAACCCTAGCTTCACAAGCATTTTCCGTTTGCGCCATTCATACCAATTTACAGTGGTGCATACCGCCCTTCCTTCTTGTTGCACTTGCGCTACTATTTTTGGAAATAGCTCTATGGCATGTTCTTTTATATACGTTGAATTTGGTGGTAGTAGCTGTGTAAAACCCAACGCTTCCTCACGTATGAAAGTGTCATGGCGTAAATATAATATTTGTTGTGCGTTTTCACCATAAAGCTTATAACCTCTATAATATTGTGGGATGAGTTGTGATCGATTATCACTTTCCATTACATCCTGAATGGCTATTTCAGGTAAATCAATTGATGTTTGACATACAGTACTCTGAAGATAGTACAAGTCAAAACTAGTTACAGCTATCATGCGATTTATTCCTTTTTTTAAGGCAATAAAACAATCTTTTAGACGGGCTTCTTTTAAAAAATATTGAAACTCCCCCAATCGATCTCGTTTCAATTTTACCAATTGATGATACCCACTTAGTTTTCTTTTCAATGTATCACGAACTACCATCATCAACCGTAAAAGGCGCTCCCGAGTTCCTTCACTACTCATAACAAAAATTCGCGTAAAATCCAAATGTGTATACCATTCAAATTTATATGGCTCATAACCGCTTCCGAAATCATAAAATCGATAGTTCGAGCTATGTGCCTTCAACATATTTGCTTTTTCAATTAAACGACCAGGGCCAAAGATATTGAAATCAGGCTCATGGCCCATCGCCTGACAAAAATTTCGATTTCTGCAACAAAGATCGATTGTAAAGCCAATCCAATGATCTTCAAATTCGAGGTTGTCTACTTCCACACAAAAAGCATTACTTTGTTGCATGGCTAAACGTTCAAAAAAAAGCCGTGTTTGTTGTTCAGTAAATCCACTTCTATCAATTTTTTTGCGCCATCTTCTTTTAAACAACTCAAACATTCCATCTAAATTTTTCGCACTAACCTCCTGAAATTTTAAATGACCAAGAGCCTTTAATCGTTTTTCACGACGATTAATGCTCTTAAAATTTTTGTGATGCTTCTGAAGAAAAGCATTTAGTTCCACTGATTTAAAATCTATATAAGGTGTCACAGTGCGGAAAACTGAATGAGGTAGTTGTCGTTCTTGCGCGTATTTTTCCAGTAGATAAGATGTTTGCTTACTTTCTAATAAGCCATGCAACACAAAAATAACTCTTTGATATTTTTGCGTGAGCTCTTTTAATAAATATTCCATTACTTGTTCCTTCCAAATACTCTCAGCAATCACTTCCATATACGTAGCAAATCCTTGTCCTAGAAAGCTAAATTGATGGATACCACCGAAGCGAGCAAAGCGGATGAAAGGGAAAAATGCTAAGCATTCACCGTTGCGCTCAACAATGTAAATTTCTACGTTTTCTTTGCTGCCGAGTGTCCTCCACCAAGTCGAAACCCATTCATACTCTATAAAAGGATTATCGTTTTTTTCACGTTCAAGTATCCCTGACCAAGTGTCCTTATACGACTCTAGCTCTTCAATCCTTGTCACGAGTCTATACACTAACACGTGTGTTTCGTCACTCCTTTTTTCCTTTCGCTGAAAATGCTTTGTTGTGTTCAAGCAAGTCATTATGAATTTTCGCACTTGCACTTAGTAGCCACTATATTCGTCGCTCCAAAACATTAGAACAATTAGCCTAAACCCGTTCATTCATATTCATAGGTATAAATCTATATCACTTTACCTTTTATAAACATATTGAAAAACCTCCCAATTCAATGAAATGAATTAGAAGGTTTTATAGTAAGTTTTATACCTCTACTAGAGTCGCTCGTTGTTGTTTTTTACTTGCTTTCGCCATATGCAAGGTTGCAATATAACTAAAAGTCATCCCAGGCCCAAGTGTCGCACCTGGCCCTGGATAGGTTTCGCCCATAATAGAAGCCGAGCAATTTCCAGATGCATAAAGACCTTCTATCGGTGTACCATCTGCCTTGACAACTCGTGCTTGCTCATCGACTACTAAGCCACCCTTTGTACCGATATCACCGGGGTATAATCGCAAAGCATAGTAAGGCGCCTTGGTGAATTCAGCCAAGTTTGGATTTTTCAACGTCGGATCACCATAATAATTATCATAGGCACTATCTCCTCGATGGAAATCATCATCACAGCCAGTAAGTGCAAAGGCATTAAAACGTGCTACTGTTTCTATTAAATTGTTTGTCGGTACAGCCATTTGTTGTGCCAGTTCTTCAAGTGTATGTGCACTTTTCACAATACCACGTTCAAACCAGCTTTTCGGGAATGCTTGCCCAGGAAATAAACCTGTAAAAATATATCGACTCTTCGCGGTTGCATCAATCAGAATCCAAGAAGGTACAGCTTCATGTGTCTCTGTATGGTGTGCTTGCATATTGTCTACAAATTCATGATAAGGGGCAGCTTCATTTAGATAGCGTTTTCCCTCATTATCAACAACCATCATATTTGGCACACCACGTTCCGCTACTAGGAAAAATGGTTGTCCATTTGGATCAATCACTGATGGTGCCCCCCACACTTTATCCATTAGATCTAGTGTTGCACCGATGCGTAAACCGGGCTCGATAATATCACCCGTTTGGCCTTCTGGCGTAGAGGTCCATTTGGCATCGGTAGGACCCGGTAAGTATTTTTCACGATATGCTTGATTATGCGAAAAACCACCAGATGACAGTATCACACCCTGTTTCGCCTCAATATGCAATTCTAGTCCTTGTCGTTCTACCAATAAACCAACCACACGATTATTTTCAACGATAAAATCTTTAAACGCTGTTGAAAGCCAGAGCTCACCATTTGCCTCTGCTAGTGACATTCTCAAACGTGCAATCAATGCTTCACCTAAGGCTACTGGCTGACTACCTGTTACTTTCGATTTCAATAACCTCGCGCCTAATTTCAATGCAGTTGTTTTACCTATCATTGTACGTCTCATCATATTGACCTTATGGAATTCACAGCTATTCATCGTGAATCCCTTAGTAGACATTGTCGATCGACGCATTGTATCTACTAAAGTACCCATCTTTTTCACATCAAATAAAAGTGGTTCTATCGAACGCCCTTGAGCAAAGCCACCAGGTTTTTCAGGATAATAATCCGAATAACCTGCCGCATACTGGAAGCGCATATGATTGGTATGATTGTATAAAAATTTTAACATTTCAGGTCCACGTGTAATGTATGCTTCTTTCAGCGGTGCCGGCACTCGTTCCCCAATAGTCGAATCTAAGTATGAACGAGCTTGTTGGTGTGTATCAGGTACGCCCGCACCTTTCATTACATGGTTATTTGGAATCCACAGTGCTCCACCAGATAATGCTGATGCACCACCATAACGATCAGTTTTTTCAATGACTAATGACTTCATTCCCTGTAGCTTTGCTGTCAGCCCTGCCGTTAATCCTGCTGCTCCCGAACCTACCACTACCACATCATAACTCGCATCCCAATTCATACACACATTCCTCACTCTCATTAGTAGTTACTAAATCCATGAATCTGTATAACTACTAAAAGTATAGAATTAAACCAATGTTCAGTCAATTGAATCTACTACTATTTTTCCAAATAATAACTTATACGATTATTTGCATAGATTTTCACGTTTTAATGTTTATATTACTCTTTATATCGTTTTATGATTTACGCATAAACGTTGTATTTATTACAACCCTCTAAACGAAAAAAAGAGAGCTTTTGCGCCGCTCCCTTTTCATTAAAATTACGGTTTTAGAATTACTTTAATGCACTCGTCTTCACGATCATTAAAGATTTGATAGGCTTTGCTTGCTTCTTCGAGGGGGATCTTATGTGTAATAATTTCTGTTGGATCAAATTCACCAGCTACAATTTTGTCAAATAGCTTTGGCATGAGATGTATGACAGGCGCCTGCCCCATTTTGAGGGTGATATTACGTTCGAATAAATGCCCTAGTGGAAACTGATTATATTTAGCACCGTATACGCCTGTTATTTGAAGTGTTCCAAATTTCCGTACAGCATCCATTGCAATACGAATTGGACTTAATGTCCCTCCTTGTAGTTTCATCTTTTGACCAATCGCTTCCATTGCAGTTTTCTTGCCGTCCATTCCTACACAGTCAATCACCACATCTGCTCCACCTTTAGTAATCTCACGAATATAGAATCCTGTTTCATCATAGTCATCAAGATTAATAACTTCTACATTATTCATTTTTTTAGCATGGGCTAAACGGTATTTCACATGATCGACAGCAATTACACGACTAGCTCCCTTCATCCATGCAAATTTTTGCGTCATTAAGCCGATAGGTCCACAGCCTAACACGACGACTGTATCCCCTTTTTTCACGCCTGCATTTTCCACGCTCCAATAAGCAGTAGGCAGCACGTCCGATAAAAACAGCAATGCCTCGTCCTCTAAATCACACGATTCAGGAATAACAAATGGCATAAAATTCCCGTATGGTACATGAAGAAACTCTGCTTGTCCTCCTGGATAATTACCATAACGTTCTGTAAAACCAAAATAGCCACCTGAATCTACTTCTAGATCGGGGTTCGAATTATCACATTGACTTTCCATATCGTGGTTACAGTAATAGCAATCCCCACACGATACATTGAAAGGTAATATAATACGATCTCCTTTTTTAACCTTTGTTACTTCTGGACCTACTTCTTCTACAATTCCCATTGGTTCATGTCCAATTACATAATCCTTATTGGCAGGAATAGCCCCTTGATAGATATGCAAATCCGAACCACAGATTGCTGTGGATGTAACTCGCACAATAATGTCATCTTTCTTTTTTAACACAGGATCATCTACATTTTTTACTGCAATATCTTTAATGCCCTGAAAGGTTACTGCTTTCATTTAAACATCTCCCTCATCACTTTTTAACACCATCATAAATATTTTTTATTACGTATGTTTAGGCGTATTGTTCAACATTATCTCCGTGTATAAGTCGTTGTATTCAGCAATCATTCAGGCACCTCCAATTATTCAAGTTATCTACTTTCTACCCTTTATCAATTCCTTTCTAAACGGTTAGATAGTCAATTTTCAACTACAGACATATCGTACTAAGGGTTATTTTATTTTTAGATACTGCAGTAACTATCATATAAAGTTCTAGTTTGCATATATTTGGTAAAACAGCTTAAAGATTATGATGGGTGGAGGAATACTGTAGTTGAGTGCAATGATACTTGGTGGTTTTCTCTTTTTCAGTGTCAGTATAGGCGGGGCTATTGCTTGGATTTTTTCGAAGCTATTTCAACATACGACTGAAGGTTTATCACTATTATGTGGTGGATTTTTAGTAGGTTTGCTCGTGTTAGATATTATTCCAACTTCTGTTCACATGTACAAGTCTTTTGGCATAATTCTAGGCATAATCATCGGCTATCTCATGTTTAAAGTTCTTAGTAGTTTATTTCACCCTGCTCATTCACAAAATCCCTCCGTATATTTACTTGCATTCGCTATGATCATCCATACAATTCCAATCAGTCTTACAGTAGGTAATTTACTAGGGAATTCGGCACTTGGCATTACCATTACAGCCTCAATCATTCTCCATCACCTTCCAGAGGGTTTTGCTGTTAGTACGGCACTTCTTTCTCAAGGTGAAAAACTATGGAGACTGTTACTCTATTTTTTAGGTTTTTCAATATTCTTTAGTATTTTTATTTGGATTGGTCAATACACAAATTTGACCATCAAGATGCAAGGTATACTAATGGGGGTCTCCATCGGCTTGATTGCTACAACTAGTATATCTGAATTTATCTTGCACCATATTCGCTCCGTATCGATAAGGGTATTTTTGACCTATCTATTATTAGGCTATTTTTTGAGTTATGCATTCCATTTAATGGTGTAAACGTGAGTAACTAATAATTACAAATCGATGACGTCAATAAAAAATCCAACAGTGTCAAACATGACTCTGTTGGATTTTTTGCTCTGGAAGGTTCTATTCACATACTAATACTTGTCTCTCAAAAGTACCTTTCTTGACGACACAACGATCAATAATTTCAAACCCTGCCTCATTTACCATATTATCTATTGTTTCGATGGTCACTAGTACGACTCTTTTAGCAATCCGACGTGCTGATTTAATAATCGTAAACTGTGAATCCACTGAAATATGTGTAAATAAATTGTAAGGCAAATCAATAATCGCTACATCATAGCTTCCCGTTATTTGTGCGATATCGCCCATTAATACCTCTCCCTGTAAACCAAAGTGAGCGATATTAGTGCGTGAACCCTTAGCGACAAGTGGATTAATGTCACGTCCAACGATATCCATATTCATCGAAAGTGCTTCAACTAAAACTGTACCGATGCCACAGCACGGATCAATTGCTCGTATACCTAAGGGATTCGGAATGGCAATATTCGCGACTGCTCGTGCTACACGTGTGCTAAGAGCTGTCGAATACATTTCAGGCTTTTGCTGATGCTTAAGCCAAATTGCCTCCCCCTCCACATAATTTCCAAAATACCAACGATTGTTATGCCAAACAAGACCAAAGACAATATCAGGCTTAACCAAATCTGCTTCTGCCTGTATACATAAACCAATCTCTCGCTCTACCTGATGACGTTCATGCTGCTGAATTTTTTGAATATCCCCAAGGTCAAATTTATTTAAACAAACTACTTTAAATGTACCCGCGCCTAATACAAGTTGCTGTGCAAACAGCGCAATATCCTTAACCTTTTCTGCTTCGTATAACACATCTAAACGACTTCGAATGAATGGACTTCTACTTGGCTCAATTTTTTTGGATGCTAGTAGTATATTCGATGCTACATCAAAGCCAAACATTGCACGCATTTCTAAATGACAGAGCTCCTGCTCATTCGTTTGCCACGCATACGTATAAAGATAAGAAGTAACTGTTTGTGTGTTCATAGTGTCTCCTCAAGTTCCACAAGCAGCTCAAAAACAAAGCGATATAACAGTACGAATACTTCACCAAACGATTGTTGCTCACTAAATCCTTCAAGAGCATTCAACGCAAGATTCACTTCCCAAAGTCCATCCTGCCCGGAAAATGCCATACTATACGTTATATTCTCATGTTGTAAATGTGTTGTTAAATAGGTATGTAAAAACTCACCTTGTTTCTTTTGCAGTCGCAGCCCAAATAGCGCACTATAGACAGCAAATGCCTCATCATATTCCAGCGCAAAGGAATCCACCCGAATGACTTCAAAACGATCAGATTCCACATACATAAATTCATGAGCATGTTCCTGTAAATAATGTACAGACATTGCCAAGAACGTCTCTGTTTCTTTAGCTAACAACTCTTCATTTAACTTGTCACATCGTTCAATGACATTAAAATGTAAGGAAGTTTTATGTTGTATTACTCCTTCATGTAGCAATGCATGTTTTTCTACATACGCCTTTTCGACATCTAATAGCGCAAGGTTTACTTGCCCATTCAATAATAATTCCATTTGTTTTTTTAACAATTCGTCAGCTCCAATCAATTACGCCAAAGGTATTTATCTTCATTCAGGCCAAATTACGTTTCACCATCTTCTAAGGTGTAAATTTTTCGTATTGGTAGCTACACAGTCAGCACCTTTAAAATTTGCTGATATAAAGATAAATTCATCGTAACCACCAGTATAACTTAGTTTGCATGACAATATGACAAATATCCGGCATTACGATTAGCTAACATTCTTTTTAACTTTCCTTTCAAGTAGTAAAAGAGATTTCCTTAATAAAAATGTTGCAGACAGTTTATATTCTTGTAAGTAACCCTAGATAACAAAAAAAGGTGATAGGATGGCGTAGTATCCCCCCATCACATCACCTTACTTGTTTAAACGAGCTTGAAAATCTAGCCTTGCTATTTACTCTTCGTTAATCGTCATCAACGTCAACGATAATATTTTAGAAAACTGCGCACGTGTCAGGTTGCCTTTAGGATTAAATTTACCATTCGCACCATCAATAATTCCTAATTGCTGTAATAATCCGATCGATTCAACTGTTTCCATACGCATTTGATCCTTATCAGTAAATGTATTAGTTTTGCTAGCTTTCGCTACATCAAAGTCCATTCCTTCCAAGTAGCTTGCCGTTACATAGGCCATTTCCTCACGAGTAGCTGGTTTATTTGGCTCAAAATTATTGCCATCAAAAATATCGATTAAGCCATACTCTTGTAAAATCGCTACTTCTTTTGCACCCCAAAAGCCCTGCATATCTTGATATGTTGCAGGTCCTTCATAATCTTCATTTACGTCTAGGCCAGATGCACGGAAAATCATAGCTGCTAATTGACCACGCGTTACTTGTCCATTTGGATTGAATGTTGTATCAGTAGTGCCGCTCACAATCCCTGCTTGATAAAGTAATTGGATATAACTTTCAGCCCAATGTCCCAATGTATCTGTGAAATATCCACCTGGCTTTAACTCAAAATCTGCACGATTAAAGACCATAATTAAATCATTTATATCTTCTCCGCTTACAGCTTCCCATTTTCCTGCTGTGTAAATTTCAGCTTTAAAGGAATTCCCCGATTGCGTAAGCTTCATTTGAATGGAATCGCCAAAAATTTTCTTATATTCTTCAAAGTTCTCTTTAAATGCCTTTTCTCCCTCTGGATATAGGTTTGTCCCATCCTCATAACTTTTCATCATTGCTACTAATGACAATTTTACAGTAATACTATTACTAGTGGATACGAGTGTCAGTTGATCATCTGAGAATAGTTTAGAAAGTAAAAACATTTTATAGATGTCTTGATAGGACATCGATTGTACCTGGCTAGTGTTTGTTGATGCCACAAACAGTTGTTTATTCACAATGCTTGAAACGTCTACATGCTCCTGTGCTTGTGCTTGTGCTTGCAGTCCGAATCCTCCTGTTAAACATGCAATACTAAGTGCTCCTGCTAACATCGTTTTTTTCATTTTTCTTGCCCCTCTCTTTTCATAATTTTAGTGTACTAAAATAACAGTTAGAAAATCTATAAAAATATGTAAGTACTGCAAAAATATCTAAAAGACCTATTTTTTCACTTCCAAATTATTCATCTGCGTTAGCGGAAGCTATTTATAAAGCACTATGTTCAACTAGGTAAGTAAACGCAAGAGAAAAAAACGATATTTAATACCTTTCCCTTTTTTGTCTATAGCTGTACCATTTCTAAGGAATCCAGCTACTGAGCATATAAGCCCTGATTGTACATTTAATGATGAATTCATCAAGTACTCTATCAATACTTTGTAGTCTTGAACATTCCCAAACCCAAGGTATTTTTGGCACTAGTAAGCACATACTTGAAAAGTGTATTTTAAGTGGCTCGGCCGCATATTTTTATATCATTATAATAATAAAGGCTTTCATTTGATTTTTATTTGAGATAAGCAGTAGTATGGAGTTGTATTAAGGAAATTATCGCACACACAAACTATTATACTAATGTAACAATATTAGAGGAGGATTTAAGATGAATTATCAAAATATTACGGTTGCAGGAAGTGGCGTTCTAGGAAGTCAAATTGCCTATCAATCAGCTTTTAAAGGGTTTAATGTGACTGTTTATGATATAAATGATGATGCGTTAAAAAATGCACAAGATCGTATTTCAACTTTAAAACCATTGTATCAACAAGATTTAGGCGCGACACAAGAAGAAGTAGATGCTGCCTATGCTCGTCTATCTTTTAGTAGCGACTTAGCAAAAGCTGTTGAAAATGCTGATCTTGTGATTGAAGCGATTCCTGAAGTCGTAAAAATCAAAACAGAATTTTATACAAATCTTGGCAAAGTTGCACCACAAAAAACGGTTTTTGCAACGAACTCATCTACTTTATTGCCAAGTCAATTTGCAGATGCAACTGGACGACCTGAAAAGTTTTTAGCGCTCCATTTCGCCAATACAATTTGGAAAAACAACACAGCTGAAATCATGAAGCACCCAGGTACAGATATGAACGTATTTGATGAAGTTGTAGCCTTCGCTAGAGCAATCGGCATGGTGCCACTACCATTATATAAAGAACAACCAGGCTATATTTTAAATTCATTACTAGTACCTTTCCTAGATGCAGCTGAAATGCTATTAGTAAAAGAAGTAGCTGACCCAGAAACAATCGACAAAACTTGGATGATTGGTACTGGTGCACCACTTGGGCCATTTGCTATTTTAGATATCGTTGGGATTAATACGGCATTTAATATTGTCCAAGCTAAAGCCGCCGTTTCTGGTGATGACAACATGCATAAATTAGCAGACCTGTTAAAAACAGAGTATATCGACAAAGGTAAACTAGGGCGTACAACGGGTGAAGGCTTCTACAAATATCCAAACCCAAACTTTGCAAAACCTGATTTTCTGAAAGGATAATCGCGATTGGCACCAATAAGCAACAATAGATAGCTCAAAACCCTGTGGATTCTAAAGGTTGAATCCACAGGGTTTTTTGGCTTCACTCAATCAAATAAGTACATACATTTTACTTTCTCGATTGTCAATAATGTTCAAGCTGTAACCTTTTAGCAAGTTGATGTGTACTTTCCTAACTGCACCGACTTTTTTAGATTTTAACGTCCAATATTTTGGGTGCCATTCAGTTACTCAACACTTGAACCTGCTCCAATAGAGACTGCTTTTGTTACGACATTATCTCCCTTACTATTCTTTAAACGAATAGTACCTTCCGTAACAGATGTTGATGGGTTTAAGCGCATAGTGATTATTTTTTGAGCAATGCCCTGGCTATTAGCCGTTAAAGTACCAATATCAAAGTAACCATAGCTAGTCGGCCAAGTCCCATCTGAATTTTGCACTTGAGAAATCGATGTTCCGCCTGGTAGATAAACTTGAATGCGATATCCATTAGCAGAAGTTAATGGTGTTAACCCACTAACAGTAACTGTGGCATTAAATGTATCACCATTATTAGGCAATACAGCAGGAACCGCTACAGCATAACTTAATGTAGGTAAAGGCTCTACATCTGAACCATAGGATCCATCTGCAAATGTTGAACGATCATACCATAAATAGCCTGCATTAGGCTGGCGCCAAGGTTCACCTAAAATTTCACTTGAAGTTTGAGGATTCTCTAATGACAATCTAGGCGTTACACTATCCAATGTAATCGATGTTTGTGCAAATGTTGTATAACTTTCATCTTGTACTAGCCAGTCAATAATATTAATTAATAATTCGCCATTATCGTGTGCTATAAAGCCATCGTATGTTCTTTTTACATTTCCAGTTTCTTCATTGCGATATTTAGGTGTGGCATCTTCAACCGGTGAAGAATCCCCAATAAATGCTGCTTTTCCTAATTCCTTTTTACCAATTGCAACATATGGTCCTTCTGCTACACTACCACCAGCATAGACACCTTGATCCACTGAATTCGACCATTTATTTGCCGATGCTGTTAAACCATTTGGTAAATAGACAATCCCTTTCGCCAGATGAGGATTGGTAATTGCCAGTGTAGAACCTGCATGAATGGAAACTTCTGATACACCTGCTGTAATTCCGAATGACTCACTTGTAGAAACCACTTGATTTGCCACCGTATTATCGATTGCATTGTAACGGAACTCTACCCCAAATTCATCGCTTAACCATGTAGAGCTTTCAACGCCATTTAGGGCATTTGCTTCGGCTGAAGACATGCCTAATGTTGGATTTTGATAAGCACCACGACGCCAGCCATTCATAATTTCATTGGAGTCCCAACGATTTAAATTTCGGTCAGCATTATAATGATCGGCGATAAAGAACACACCACCGCCTAATTCCGCAAATGTAGCGATTGCCTCTTGTTCAGAAGTGGTAAATGGAATTTGGGCCTCTGGAATGACAAAGACATCATAATTGATCAAATCATTTAAAGTTAATGGCGCATCACTACGGAATTCTTCTACTGTATATCCTTCTGCAGTTAATCCATCAGCAAAATCAGAAAAAGCACCATCAATTACCCAATCAGCTTGGCCAGCTGTTTGACCATGACTATTATCAAATAATACAGAATAACCATTCGCGTGCACAGGCGTAATAATAGGAGCTGGATCTTGTGCATTTTCTGCCGAGCTCGTATTAACAAATATTGAACTAATCATCACTGTACTCAATAGTGCTGAAAACACAAATTTAGATTTCTTCCTCATGAAAAACCAACCTCCATTTTTTAATAAACTTCTACTTCTAGCCCGTAGCCAACTATTCATCGAAACCTTGATATTACCCCCTAACTAATTTTGTGCGAATTTTGTTGGACATATATTCAACGATTAAAATAAGCAAGATTAAGCCTATTAAAATCGAACCAACCTCTGACCATCGATAAGCATTCATCGCAAAGATTAATGGCGCACCAATACCTCCAGCTCCCACTAAACCAAGCACGGTTGCATCTCGTAAATTCATATCAAAACGATAAATCACAATCGATAAAAATGATGCCAAAAGCTGTGGCAATATACCAAATCGAATTTTTTCTAAAGTTGTGCAACCGATTGATTCCATTGATTCCAGAATCGATATATCTAAATCTTCAATGACGTCTACATATAATTTCGATAACATCCCAATACTGACGAGCGACATTGTAAGAACACCTGCAAAAGGCCCTGGTCCCGTAACACGAATAAACATTAAGCCATACACAATTGCTGGGATTGTTCGAATCAAAATTAATAAAAAACGAACAACATATGCAATCGGCTTTGGCACAATATTAGAAGCGGATAAAAAAGCAAGTGGAATGGCTAAGATCGAACCAACGACTGTTCCTAAAAATGCAATTGCCATCGTTTCGATTAATAAATAGGGCACACCGCTTGTCGTAACATTCACTAATAAGGACAAATCTGGTTGAACCATACCGACTAAAATATTTTTAGCAATTGTAAAGCCATTTGTTGTCAGTTGCTCCAATTCAATGGCCGATAAAGACCAAACAAAAAGAAGGCATAAAATGAAGATGGTCACTAATTGGGTGACACGGCGATTCGGTTCTAGTTTATATTGTTTTTCAATGACATTCATGCGTAATCTCCTACATTAATTTCTTTCGATAATGTTCACTAATTGTTTCAATTATAAAGACCGTGATGACCAGTAAGAGTAAAATCATGCCGACGTTCGCATAATTTCTCCAACCTAAACTCTCATTTAACAATAGCCCGATTCCACCTGCTCCGACATACCCTAAAATAGAGGCATACCGTACGTTTCCTTCGAAGCAAAATAAAGACGTCGATAAATAATTAGGCAGAATTTGTGGGAAAATTGCATAACGAAATGACTGGATAGTTGTTAAGCCCATTGAATTCATTGCCTCATAAGCATCCATATTGGCATTTTCGATTTGCTCATATAATAATTTTCCGACATAGGCGACTGTAAATAAGAAAATGGCCACGGTACCGGCAACCGTCCCTAATCCGAAAACGAAAGTAGCAACTAATGCGACAATTAAAGTCGGTAGTGTACGCAGTAAACTAAGAAAAAACTTCATTGTTGCTGACAACCACTTCCACTTCGTTATATTACTTGCTGCAAGAATGGCTAAAGGTAATGCACATAGCACACCCATTAAAGAGCCCAAAAGCGACATTTTAATCGTATCTAGTAATGGTTGCCAAATGTGAGGGAAATACGCCCAAGTCGGAGGAACCATCTGTTGTAAAATCACAAAAAACTGTTCGATTCGTTTTATAATCGTTTCAACATTAAAGCCTGTAATTACAGCGGACATATAAGTAAGTACAAGAATCGCTACCACAACGAAAGGCATAAGAGCAGGCTTTTCGGTCACTTCTTTTCCATTTGGGAGTATGATTTTTTTAGTTGGTAACAGCTTGTCGAACATCTACTACGCTACTCCCTTCTTCAACCTGACCATTATAAATTTGCCGAAGTACTGCCTCTGTGACATCCTTTGCCGCTCCATCATATACGATTTCGCCGGCACGAATGCCAATAACGCGATTAGCATATTCGAGCGCTAATTCCACATGATGAATGTTCATAATAACGGTCATGTTGAGCTCTTTATTGATCCGGCGGAAATCGTCCATTACTTGATGGGCTGTTACTGGGTCTAGTGAAGCTACTGGTTCATCTGCTAATATGAGTTTGGGATTTTGTGCTAGCGTACGTGCCAGTGCCACACGTTGTTGCTGCCCGCCTGACAGTTGATCTACACGGACATAGGCTTTATCTAAAATTCCTACGCGATCTAATGCCATCAAAGCCTGCTTCTTCTGCTGTTCTGTGAAAATCCCCAACAGTTTTCTCCAAAAGGGCATTTCTGGAACGAAAGACACGAGTACATTTTTGATGACCGAAACCCGTGTGACTAGATTAAAAGATTGAAAGATCATGCCAATATTACGTCGAAATTGACGTACGCTTTTTCCCTTCAACGTATTAATGTCCACCTCATCAACCAATAATGTGCCCCCCGTAATTTCATGCATGCGATTAATACAGCGTAATAGCGTTGATTTCCCTGCCCCTGAACGTCCAATAATTGCGACATATTCGCCTTGTTGAATTTGCAAGTTTACATTTTTCAATGCTGAATAGCCATTAGGATATTGTTTTTGAACTTGTTTAAATGCAATCATGTCCTTACTCCATTCTTAGAAAAAATGAGAACATTGCTAGAACGTTCTCATTTCACTTGTTATTCGATTGATCATTATTTCCTTTATTTCGAACCTAATTGTTGTACAATTTCTTGTGCTTTACGCTCATTAGCATAGTCTGAATCGTTGGCTGCTTGATAACCCTCATGACTATACACAGCGATTACGTCTTTGCCTTCTTCAGACTTTCCAATATTAATAAACGCTTGTTGTAATACTTTTTTCAGCTCATCGTCCATGATTTCTGAGTTTTTACTTACACTAATTGTGTCATTATAAATTGCAGGCATCACACCGATTAAATCTGTTTCTGCCCAAATATCTGCTTTACGATTAAAGTCAGTCATCCAAGCTTCCTCGTAATCACGACGAGCATCGGCAAACGTAACCAGTAAATCCGTTTGCCCAGCAGCTAAACGAGCAAAGGCTGTTCCATATGAATCTACTTGCACAACTTTGGATAAATCAGTAATCGTTTTTTGATAGTTTTCTTGTAACCATAATGCAGGGTAAATATAGCCTGCTGGTGAAGAAGAAGACATAACATTCCAGTTTGCACTATCTAAATCTTCAAATGTTAATGCTTCACCCTTATTTACTTTCGCTGCAAGTTCTTGACCTTTTTCTGATGGACCTGCAATTAAAATCCCACGATAAGAAATGGCTTGCTCTGCTGTTGCTTCTGTTGGTTCATTTTGATTCCAATCAGCAGGGTTATCTGAATCATTGTTTAATCCTGCACGCGTGGCTGTTAAAATTACTTCTGCTCCATCGTCATAAAGGACATATGTACCTCCTGGAATAAATCCAATATCCGTTGTTCCAGCAGATAATGCTTCGCCCACTGCCTCGTAATTTGTCCCAACTGTAATATCGATTTTAGCAACGTCATAACCTAAACTTGCTAGCTCTGTTTTCAATAAATCTTTTAACGGTTCTGTTGCTGTAATAATTTCTTGTGGATCACGGGATGGCACAAATCCGATCGATAATTTTTCAAGCTTTTTGTTACCTGCATTCTCTTCTGTATCTGGACTATCTGTAGCATTCGTTGCTCCGCTTGCATCCTTATTTTCTGTTGATTCATTTCCACATGCTACGAGTACTACAGCAAGCAGAAAAGTTGTTGCGAACATAAGAAACTTTTTCAAATGTGTCTCCCCCTCCGATTTTTTTAATGCTCCATAAATATAGCAAAGCATTGTTAAACACATGTGAAAGGTTTATATTATTTTCTAAAATATGTAAATTTACTGTAAATTTCTTTTATTACTTCTTTTTTAGCTGCTTAATCATCGTATACTTGAGTCAATGCAAACCATTTGGAGGTCAAGCAATTTTATGGAGACAAAAAAACTGCAATTACTTGTAACAAGTGACATCCATGGCTACCTTATGCCTACTACCTATCGCCGTTCATTAGAACCTTTAGGGTTAGGGAAATTAGCAAGCATTATAGAGGCTTTGCGTGGACAAACACCAAGTCTGTTAATTGATAATGGCGATTTAATACAAGGTAGTCCGCTGGCTTCTTATTATCATGCCAATCACTTACATCAACCAAATCCCATTATTGATGTAGCCAATTTCTTAAACTACGATGTTGCAATATTTGGGAATCATGAATTTAATTACGGGCTCCCTTTCTTAAAAAAAGCCGTTACACAATCACAATTCCCTTGGTTAAGTGGCAATATTTATCATCAAGATGGCACAACATTTACGCAACCTTACATTGTCAAAGAATTAGAAGGGATACGCATTGCTATCATTGGTATCACAACGCATTTTGTCCCCATATGGGAGGAAGCAAGTCATATAGAGGGCTTAGATTTTCATGATGCCTTTGAAAGTGCAAAAAGGTGGATTACGCATATACGTCATCATGAAAAGGTAGATGTGGTGGTGCTGTGTTATCATGGTGGATTTTCACATGACCTATCATCTGGGGAATTACTAGAACCTGATACAGGAGAAAATCAAGGTTATCTCATGTGTAAAGAACTTGATTGCGATATTGTCATCACTGGCCATCAACATCGAGAAATAGCTACAAAAGCCTTCGACAAAACTGTTGTACAGACTGGCACGAAAGGAAATTGCTTAGCTGCGATTACCATTAAACTCGATAGAGAGAATGGACAAATCATCAACATGCAACATGAAGCAGCCTTACATTACGTTGAAGAAGATACACCCGCTTGTGCGCAAGTAACATCACTGGTGGAAGCCATTCATCAACAGACGGAAAACTGGTTAGATGAGCCTCTCGGGGCAATTGAAGGAAACATGTTGTTTGAAGATGCCTTTCATGTACGTGTCTATAAACATCCATATATCGAGTTTATTCAAAATGTACAAATGGCAGTGACCAACACCTCGATCTCATGTACGGCATTATTTCACGATGGACCTGGGGGCCTTCCAAAAGATGTCACGAGAAGGCATATTGTGACAAATTATATTTTTCCCAATACCTTAAAAGTGTTACGAGTAAAGGGGCAAGATATTGTCCAAGCTCTTGAACAAAATGCCAGCTATTTTTCATTGAAGGATGGGGAATTGACGATATCAACAAGCTTTCTTTATCCGAAAGCGCAACCCTATAATTATGATATGTGGGAAGGAATCAACTACACCCTAGATATTCGTCGTCCCATTGGCGAAAGGGTAACAGCAGTGACTTTTCAAGGTGAGCCACTACATGTGCAAGCTTGTTATGATGTCGTGATGAATAATTATCGAGCGACTGGTGCTGGGAACTTCCCCTATTTTGCACAATGTCCCATTGTAAAGGATGTGCAAACGGATATGACCGAACTCATTACTCATTATTTTGAAGAGCATCCGACCATTCAAGCAACGCACCACCAAAATTGGAAAATACTATATTGAAATTAAATTATGCTTACCTTCATAGATGTTTCCTAAAAAGCAAGAGGAAGAACACTAGTAAAATGATAAAAAAGTAGAGGAGATTAAATGCAATCTTCTCTACTTTTATATAAGCGATTAAAACTTCACTTTATAACATATTAAATGACTCGGCCAGCAAAGTTAAAGAAGTTCCGCATGATACAAAACGTATACTAGGCAGTGTTACACTATGCAATTAAACGTGGTAATATCCAAACAAATTCCATTACAGCTGTGTTACTCCTCTAGTTACTGATCTAGTTCTAAAGGCAAGAAAGCATACTCTCCATCTTGAATGATCTCACCTTTACGGACTGGGATCGGATAGTTAAAAATTGGTCCATCTATTACTGTCGTATGGAACTCTCCACCCTCTCCGCAAGGGTCAATACCACGGGCAACCAGCTCCTTGACGTATTCATGAGTTAACGTTCGCCCTAAATCTTCCTCTCTCATTCCCAATGATAAGTTAACAGTTACAACGATGGTGATAAACCCTAGATTTATGAACTCCTCGACAGCTTCGTGATGGTTCATTTCCCATAAAGGCATCCCCAGCTTTAATCCAACATTCTTCGTAACCTTATCATGCCAACAGCCATGAGCAGGCATATCTAAGTCTCCTGTTACTAACACTTCGGCTCCTTGATTTTTAGCATTTTCTAAAAGACCCATAAATATTTTTTCATAATCTGCCCAACTTGCCGCTGCAGTATAGACAGGCAATCCAAGCGATTTAGCTTGGGCATGTATGAGTTTCGGAGGCATTCCATGGGATCTCGAACTTTTCCCCTGTTCCTCCAGCATAACAATCAGTCCAATCGCTTCTCCAACTCTCACTGCTTTATACAGCGCTAAAACACTATCCTTCCCTCCGCTAAAAGAAGCAATAAATTTACGCCCGCGAGCACTATTTTTCCAATCTATTAATTCTGCCATTCATATCTTCCCCTTTATTGTCATGGCTTTTTTCACGTTTACGTGTTAGCCATTTCATATTTCCTATATGAGATTTCATCACTCTTTTTGTTTGATTTTATCACGACTGGCCTTTTCAGATAGGAAATTATTGAATCACTTTACAAAAAACTTTCGTTGAACGAGCTACGCTTTCACTACATCTGATTGAAATCACGTGAAATTGCTTAAAATAAAAAAACTTGATATACGAGGGTTTTGACATGTGATTTTAAAGAGACCCAACAACAATTTTTCAATCATTTGTAGGGCATCTGTTTTCTTCTAACTATTCTATGCCAAATAAGCGTACGGCTAATATAATTTTTAATGCCGATACTACTACTGTTAATGCTTGCTCTAAAGATTTGTCTATTCCTTCTTCTGAACATAAAATACCATGATCAATCGTATAAATTGCACAGCTTTTTGATTGTTTACATTCATAAAATTTTGCCGTACTTCGCTACCCAGCAGAAAATTGTCGATAATCCAAACAGCATAAGGATGGATTTTACATATAAACATAACAAAAGGAAGCCATGGTGAGCTTCCTTTTTGTTATTTAGCCATGTCAGTTAAGACATCATCTATTTCTTTTGCAAACTCTACTTCTTTTAAAAGACTAAGAACATTCACTATTTTTTCCTTTTATCGAAAAGTAGCCATAATAGTGTAACAAGCGCTGCAAGCATAACCATTAAGAATCCATAAAGAGGTGTATGTGCTAACGATTGATGGCGAATAATAAAGCCTCCAATATAGGATCCTAAAAATATACCAATGTTGAAAGCAGAAATATTCAATGCGGCGGCCATTGCAATAGCTGATGGTACATACTTTTCAGACAGTATAACCGCATATAGTTGCAATCCAGGGACATTCATGAACATAAATAGCCCCATTATCAATACCATGATTAAGCCGATAATTGGCGATTCGAGAGTAAAGCCAATGCCGAGTAATGCTAAAGCAAGCCCAACAAAAATAAAAAAGATTGAACGAAGCGGATTTTGATTAGCGAAATAGCCGCCTAGTGTATTACCAATAGCAACACAAATACCATAGACAACTAAAATAATGACAACAGCATGTGGTGAATAGCCCATATATTGCTCTAAAATAGGTGAGACATAAGTGTAGACAACAAAGGCACCACCGTATCCAATTGCGGTAATGAAAAGTATTAATAACATGCGGATATTGCCTAATACTTTACCGATATCACGTATAGAAATTGGATTGCCCTTCGATAATTGGCTAGGTACTAACATAGCATTACTAATTAAACCGATGATCCCAATGATGACAATAAAGATGAACGACATACGCCAGTCCATTACTTGTCCAATAAATGTACCAAGTGGCACACCTGTTACAGTAGCTAATGTTAAACCTGTAAACATAAAGGCAATAGCACTTGCTCGTTTATTTGGTTCAACTACATCGGCTGCTATGACAGAAGCGATGGACATAAAGACACCATGTGCTAATGCTGAAATAATGCGTCCTATTAACAGAAAAGAGAAATTAGGTGCTAGAGCTGCAGTTAAATTACCAACTATAAAAATGGCCATGACGAGCAATAAAACGGTTTTTCGACTGAGGCGAGATGTTAAGGCTGTTAATAATGGAGCCCCAACAGTGACGCCGAGTGCATATATAGAAACTGTTAAACCAGCTGTGCTTAAAGATATACCAAAGTCATCTGTAATTAATGGTAAAAGCCCAACACTGATAAATTCAGTGGACCCTATACCAAATGCGCTTATTGCAAGTGCTAGCAAAGTTAATTTAGCACTTGGCTTTTTTGATTGTGACATACTACTACTGGCTCCTTTGATTTTTTTTAACATGTGTAGTAATATTCATACATACCTAAAAGATACGTAGAGTACTTTAGGTTACTATTGAATATTACGGGGGATTACAATGCAAAAAATTTATAATATTGGTGTTGAAGCTACGCTTGAAGTCATTGGTGGTAAATGGAAACCAGTCATTCTTTGTCATTTAAATCACCATGGTAAAATTCGAACAAATGAGTTTCGACGATTGATTCCAGGAATTTCACAAAAAATGCTCACAAGTCAATTAAGAGAGTTAGAGCAAGATGGATTAATCCTTCGAAAGGTCTTCAATCAAGTACCACCAAAAGTTGAATATTCCTTAACACCCTATGGACAAGGAATGGAACCTATTCTGAACATGCTTTGCACTTGGGGCGAAAAGCACGTTGAAGTATTACAGGATAAAGGCGAAGATATAATTTTAAAACAACGTGATGAAGATATAGCCATGCAGCAAACATCGTAATGAGAGGAGAAAGAGACTGTCCAACACAAGACAGTCTCTTTTCCTTTTAATGCTTATAGAGCAAAGTCGTATTCATCTGGATTTGGTCCCACACGATGTTCAAGATTCATCGCAGTGATCATAGCCATTTCTTCGTCTGTTAAACTAAAGTCAAAGATATCGGCGTTTTGCATCATGCGCTCTCTACGCACAGATTTTGGAATCGTGATAATTCCGTTTTGTACATCCCAGCGCAAAATAACTTGAGTGTTTGATTTTCCATATTTTGTTGCGATTTTAGAAATAGTTTCATCTTCAAGAAGTCCACCTTGCATTAAAGGTGCCCATGCTTCAAGTTGAATTTGGTGCTTGTCACAGAATGAACGAAGCTCCACTTGTTGTAAGCGTGGGTGGAATTCCACCTGATTCACAACAGGTTTAATACGAGCAAATGATAATAAGTTTGCCAAGTGTGTCGCAGTGAAGTTACATACACCAATTGCTTTGATCTTGCCTTGTTCATATAGATCTTCAAGCGCTTTCCAAGATTCCGCATACTTATCTTTACCTGGCCAATGAATAAGATAAAGATCTAAATAATCCAATCCTATTTTTTGTAAGCTCTCTTCATAGGCAGCAACGGTTTCCTCATAGCTTAATCCGTTATTCCATACTTTTGATGTAATAAACAAATCTTCACGTCGTAAGCCTGTAGATGCTAGTGCTTGTTTAATACCTTCTCCTACACCTGCTTCATTGCCGTAAATAGCCGCCGTATCGATGCTTCGATATCCAACCTCAATAGCATTTTTCACCATCTCTGCTGTAGCATCATTCGCTACTTGAAAGACCCCTAAACCCATACCAGGCATTTGTAGCCCATTATTTAATGTGATTGTATCTTGTAAATGATTAATCATGTTGATTCCTCCAATTATGTGTGTGCTTGATTGCTTTTTCATTATGATGTCCCGACAGCGTAAAAAAAAGTACGCACTTTTTTGTTTCATAGAAACGTCGAGGTAACTTTTGTGAGTTGGCAATGATTAGAGGGATAAAATTTTTTATAATATATTGTTATTTTAATAATTACGGGGAAAATAAGGATGAGGTAAAAAGTTAAAGGGGAAATGCAATGCTTTAACGAAAAACTAGCATACCATGATAGAGATGCCAAACTAGAGACGAATCGTGGCTGCATGCTATAAAGGAAATTCACCAATTAACGTAAAAACTTAATAGTCCCCTAAACGGAACTAATTCACTGCAATTAACAAGAGTAGTTTTCCCAATATCCTTTCTCTTTGTTAAGAATACAATCACTTCGATAAAAGTATCTGCCATGTTCCCATGACCGTTAATGGAAGATGATGATTTATAAAAACTATTTCCACCCTTAACCACCATATTATTAATGTATTTTTTGTCTAGTTTGGGTGCAATCAAATGAGTCATAATATCACCCACTGTCACGCAGTGAGCTTCAGCCAATCTAGAGATATAACTGCTAAGAGATTCCACTTTAATTGTGTCAGTTCCAATTGGTTCAATCGAATATAAACAACTTCTTTCCAATTACATGCCACCACCATTTCATATTGTCTATTATTACTTAAATATAATAATAGAATTGTCTAGAATCCTTTCTTTTATGCCATGTTGTCCATAAATTATATATATCAGGGGTAGAGTCAGGAAAATGCGGATTTACAACGATAAGAGCTTCATCATAAATAAACCCCGAATCATCCTTGTAATAAACAAGATAATTCGGGGAAGTAATTCCACTTCACCAATTTCCTCTACAATGAGTTTTAGTTTTTAGAAATTATTTCAAGAAGTTATCAGGAAGTTTTTTGAAATAATTGTTTCTTTATTTTTGGTTCTTCACCAAAAGTCGTGGGTGACAAAATCAGCGACCTGTTTCTAACCGTAAACGAAGAAATAAACGGTCTTCATTTCGATAGCCAAAACCTCGTCTTTTAATGAGTTTAATTTTATTATTCGTGCCTTCCATCATGCCATTTGATAGCGGTGAAATAATGGTATCTAGCAATGCTTTTTCACGGGTTATCAATGTTTTTGCGATTTTAGAAATGGCACTACAAAGATGAAATTGATACCGTTTAAACCATTCTGTTAATCGTCGTTTTGCTTGTGTTATCGTTGTCGCATTCAGTACATAACGCATATGATTCAATGCTTGATAAATGTATTTCGTAGGCAAATCTTCCTGGTGCCACTGTGCAACAAATCCACGTTCTTCATCAGTTAATTGTTCAGGTTTTCGTGCCAAACAACGGTCAATGAATCGCGATGGTTCGTATTCACGCGCTACATCAGCAATGGAACGACCGTGGCAACGCCTCACAAGTTCTCTACGAAACATAGCCGAAGACGCTTGGACAATCCCTAAACCGAAATCATATGTAAATGTGAGATCGCAGGCAATACAATGATGACGTGGAATCGCCATCTCAATCCAAATAAATCCGAGGTGCAAAGCATAGCCATGACGAAAACGACGTAACGTTTGTGCATGGCGAATCGTTTTCCCTTGGCAAATTGGACATGGCACTGAATAAGCACCTACAGTAACAGGAAATACATTTGGTTCTTCGTCAGATGGAAAAGAAACTTCGAAAAAAGATGGTAACGGTAATAGCATTTTGATAAACTTGGAGTACAAAGCGAAAACTCCTCTCGTGGTTTGTCTCGGCAACAATTACGATACGTAAGTTTTCGCTTTTCTTCTATAAGAAAATGTAAAATTATTGAATTAAAAGAAAATCAACCACGAGTTTTGGTGAAGAACCTTATTTTTTGTATTCATACCAAAATCTGTTGCTCGATATTCATTACCATCTTCATCTATAATTCTCATATTTTCATTATCATATATACCATCCATCGAAAATGTTAGATTTAATGATGTTGGATTTATTTTATTAATTAGAACTAATAACAACTTCAATTTATACTTTTAAATAAAAGGGTCTTTGGATTCACATTTCAGGAGTATCGAGCGCTAACAAAGGAATCTTTTTAAATACATAAAACCCATGCTATCTTCATAACTTTTCTTTCATTGAAATATCCAAAAAGGCTTAGGAATATCTCCTAAGCCTTTCAAAATTAATTATAGGGGTTAAGCTTTTCGAAACCTTATTCTGCAATACAAAAAAGAATCTTTGTTTCATACTTTCGGAGTGCCAAACACCAACAAAAGAATCTTTTAAAAAAACATTAATAACTCTTGTTTAGGTCTTTACATTTTATTTCCGTTGTCTACTTGACGAGGGACAGTTCATTTTTTTGTGCCCCTCGTTTTATCCCTAATTTGGCATTAAGAGGATTTACATGTAAAGGACATTTTATTAAACTATTAAACTTTCAACGAGAAGCTTATTATGTGGTGAAAAGTTCGTATAGTGTCTTATCGTATTATGTCTGCTGCGTTCTGTCTGCAGGACCCTCTATTGGTAAATTCAATTGCTTGCGAAGCTCGTTTGATAATTTCATTCTTGTTTCTTCGCTCACAATATAATACCACAGATTATCAATCTTACCTCCTTCACCAGTAATCTCCATTTGTTTTATATTCTTGACGCCATTTTTATGAGAGCGTTGAATATCAATCATTTGATCAAATGTTAAGTTCGTTTGAACATTTTTTTCTAGAGCCTTTAATACCTTTTTATAGTTAACTAATGAATTTAATCGAGAGCCTTCATTAATGATTTGGTCAATAACCTCACGTTGCCTCTGCTGTCGACCAAAATCACCACGAGGATCCTCTTTTCTCATCCGAACATATTTAAGGGCTACCTCCCCATTAATATGTTGTTTTCCTTCTGGTATATGAATCCCTTCAAGGGTAAATGCAAATGGATTATTTACTGTAACACCACCAACTGCATCTACAATATCCTTAAACCCGTCCATATTCACTTTGACGTAATAATCGATTGGAATGTTTAAAAACCGTTCTATCGTTTGGGCAGTTTCTCCAACTCCGCCATATGCATATGCGGCATTGATTTTATCATAGGTATTCTTAGATGAAATGAACGCTCTCGTATCGCGAGGTATACTCATCATCGTCGACGTTTCTGTTTCTGGATTAACAGTTATAACAATCATTGTATCTGAGCGTCCAATATCACCAGGTCGTTCATCTACACCTAGCAAAAGGATTGAAATTGGATCTTGCGAAACAGAAGGTAAAAGCTGCTTTGAATCAATATCAAGTGGTTTATACATATTGTTTACTGATTTTGAAACCGTACGAAAAATAGTGAAACCAAGGATACTGCCGATTACTAGTAATAAAATCACTCCAAACAATAGAGCCCTCTTCCATTTAATTTTTTTCTTTTTACTTAATTTCTCCATATGCAATCCCACTTTCTTATCAAGAATAACTGAGTGAATGCATTAATTTGGACACTTTCATTCAAGATAAAATTATTTATCATTGGCTCGTCCCTTTTACAGCTTCAGCAATAATCGAGGCGTAATACTTAGCGCCTTTCGGTTGCAGATGCACGCCATCTTGTGTGAAATAATCGTCTTTGCCTTCACTAGCTGAATACCAATCTACTACAGTTGTATTGCTAAAATCTTCAGCTACCTCTTCTATACTCTTATTAACTGTATCCTGCCATTCTTTAGGAACACGAGTATTTACTAGAAAAATTTGCTCAACGTCGCTAAGTGAATACAACAAATTACGCAACTTTTCCTTATTGAATGGCCCATTGGTTCCTAGCTCAATGATGATTTGATCACCCAGTTTTCCCTGTACTTTTAGTTCATCAATTACTTCCTGCGCATGTGTCATCTGACGGCCTACCTTTCCGTCGATGACTATGCCTGGGAGTATGTTCTCCAGATAAGAGGCCACGCCCAGAATGACTGAATCTCCAATCGCGGTAATCCCTTTTCCTGAACGAGCATCTTCATCCCAAGAAGATAGTTGAGTCTGTTCTTTCACTATTTCTTTTTGGTCATCTGCTTCTTGTTTAAGTACTGGTTTATCTGGATCCTCTTTAAGGTCATGCTCCTGCTGTAAATAGCAATAAACTGCAATACCAATAATGGCAAGTATTATGCTGGCTATTATCGTCTTATTCCTTTGAGTCATTCAGTTTCTTCCTTTCATTTATCCTGATATAGGACAATTGTAATTATGGATTGCCCTTTGTTGCTTTTAGTTTTCTTTTGTTTTCTAGAATTCTATTTTTTTACCGCTTATACTTTCAATTTCTCTCTGAAGAGGACCTTCAGAAGACTTACGTTCTTCTTATGTTCAATCAAGAGAATTATTTATCATTAGCTTGTCCCTTTTACAGCTTCAGCAATAATCGAGGCGTAATACTTAGCGCCTTTCGGTTGCAGATGCACGCCATCTTGTGTGAAATAATTGTCTTTGCCTTCACTAGCTGTATACCAATCTACTACAGTTGTATTACTAAAATCTTCAGCTACCTCTTTTATACTCTTATTAACTGTATCCTGCCATTCTTTAGGAACACGAGTATTTACTAGAAAAATTTGCTCAACGTCGCTAAGTGAATGCAACAAATTACGCAACTTTTCCTTATTGAATGGTCCATTGGTTCCTAGCTCAATGATGATTTGATCACCCAGTTTTCCCTGTGCTTTTAGTTCATCAATTACTTCCTGCGCATGTGTCATCTGACGGCCTACCTTTCCGTCGATGACTATGCCTGGGAGTATGTTTTCCAGATAAGAGGCCACGCCCAGAATGACTGAATCTCCAATCACGGTAATCCCTTTTCCTGAACGAGTATCTTCATCCCAAGAAGATATATCTTCCTTCTCCTGTTTCATATAGTGCAATGCCTCTTCTGTCACGGAGGTTTTTCCTTCAGAATTAGTAAAGTAGCTCCTGAATGCGATTAGAAAGACGATGAGTAAGCTCGCTAGAAAAAAAATACGATTATAACGTAGACGAGTTGAGTACCTTCGTCCACTTCGGATTTGGAGCTTTGTACTAAATCCTCCACGCCTGAACGGCTCCTCTACATATTTATAAGATAAAGCTGCAAGGATAAAGCTAGCTGCTATCTGTAGTAGGATACGCAGAACACTTGGCCCTTCCATATTTACCGCAGGACTCGATAAAATAATGACAGGAAAATGCCAAATATATAAGCTATACGACCGAACCCCTATCCAGCGTAGTGGCTTCCAACCCATGATACTACCTACTCGGCTGGCAGGATGTACCAGCACAGCAATCACTATTGCTGTAATACAAGTTAACAATACAAACCCACCACGGTAGAGCGAATCATCAAACTTATTGGTATAAACAATCAATATGATTAATATAAACAATCCTAGCCAACCTGTAATATCCAGTGTACGGCGGGCTATTTTAGGGACCCTTTCGCTTAACTTTTGACTAGGCCATACTATAGCTAAAGCTGCGCCAATCAAGAGGGCGAATGCGCGGGTATCAGTACCATAATAAACTCTGCTGGGATCAGTTCCTGGCTCATATATTAGAGCCATTGCAAAGGCTGATACAGCGGCACAAGCAAGAATCCAAAGTGTAAGCTTACTGCGACGAGGGACCGTTTTTAAACCGATCATAAGAACTAATGGCCATATGAGATAAAATTGCTCCTCAATAGCAAGTGACCAAAGATGGCCGATTGGAGAAGCAGGGCCAAAGCTCTCAAAGTAAGATACTTTATGGTATATGAGCCACCAGTTGTTTACATAAAATAATGAAGATATATAAGCACCCTTCAGTGCTTGTAATCTGGCTGGATCAACAAATACAAGCCACAATGCCACAAATAAAAGCATACATGCCATTGCTGGTACAAGTCTTCGCACTCTTCTGATCCAGAAATTTATAAGTTGCAGTCTTTGATACTTATTCCATTCCGAAACTATATGATCTGTTATGAGATAGCCGGAGATGACGAAAAAGATTCCCACCCCAAGGAGCCCGCCTTGAGCCCACTTTATATCCAAATGATAAGCGATAACCGCAAGAACAGATAATGCCCTTAAACCATCTAATCCTGGCATATAACGTTTACCCATATGATTTTTGTTCATGTTGCCCGTCATAGTGATTCATTCCTTACTGTGATTAGTTGTATATAGACCAGACGAAGAAAGCACCGTGGATATCACCCATTTTTAGGGATATTTTATATCTCAACATAAAATATCCACCAGTGTGGGAGGATTTTTAATCATAAGATTGATCTAGAACTAAGTTAAATAGGTTTGAAAAATCCATCTTTTTTACTCAATTAATCCTAAACTCTTACCACCGTCTGTACTCTTCAAATATACAGTGAGGATGTCGCAGAAGTTTGACATACTTGTAAACAAAATGTCACAAAAAAAAGAGGAGGACAGAAACAATATAATATTTTGACTTTTCAGTTAAGACAAATGAAGTAAGCCGCATTATATACTTTTCTTTTTAATAGGAATTAAAAATACGTGGAACGAGGAGTAGAGGTTAATATACATGGAAGTAAATCAAGAAAAGAGATAAATTATCTATAGAGAATAAAAAGCAAAATGAATTTACATTTAGATGTCTTATAAATAGTTAGCTCATGTAATGGTATATCGAAGTGATAACAATCGCCTCATTAAGAAGCTTTGTAAATCTACACAGTATCCAATAAAACCAGGAGGTATTTGGGGTATAATGCTGAGATTGCCACGTAGAACAAGATGCCGACAGTGTAATAAGGGGTTGACATTAAAATCATTTAAATACTTTAGATAAATATCTTCTTTATCCCTCAGCGACTCAAGTTTGTTTAAAAATGGAAACCAGGAGGGTGCAGATTATATCTGCGTTTAGATAAACCTGCTCGACAACTTAAATTGCGAAGAGTTGAGCCAAATCGTTAATGAAATCACTCAAACTAAGTAGAATGGAAAGTCCAAACTGACCCGTAGAAAAATACTTTATATAAAGCATCTATCAAATCCAAATAGGAAAGAGTCAGTTGGCCAAAGGGTAAAAATGTAATAATTTATCGTTTCATGACTAGGATTTTACTAAGATCTAAAACAAAGCTATACAACCTTCCGCTGATTGAATATCGAAATAAGTTTTACTAGATAGTCTAGTTATGTTCGTATAAGACTCTATATCACCCAGTTATCTCCAGATGCCCTATTGAAATGTGATTATATAAGACTGAACATCTGGATGACCTGTTCCCACCGGTGCACTTTTCCGACCATAAATGAGAAGACTATTATTATCTGGACTCCAGTGAATTTGCTCTGGTATGATGCCATGGTATATAGATTCTTCGTTCAGGACATTTTTGCCTTGAAACTTCCCTGCAAAGATAGTGTCTTTTTCGTACACCGAGTAAGCAATATTCTTCCTATCCTGGGAGAATTCGAAGCTATCTACTTTCTCTAGTAAAACGGTAAGCTCACCGTTTCGACTGTCGTATTCGTACAGCGTTCCATCCGTTCCAAGGAACACAAACTGATCATTGTTAAGCCAAGCATTCTGTTCGCTGCCAATCTGATGTTCATACTGAATGTTAATATCACTATCATTGATCGTCCCCATGACAATACTGTTGTACCGACCAGACTTATTAAACCGAAACATAGTAAGTAATAAGCTTCTACCATCATCAGATATGTTAACCCCCATAAGTGAATTTTCCGTACCAAAATTCTTAAGCCAATATGTTTTAAGAGTTCCGGAGTCTGTATCGTATATCCCGACATTGGCTTGTCCTCCTTTAGTTGCATCTATAATGAGATAGCAAATATACCTACTATTGTTTGACCATGAACTATCTTGCAGATACAGCTGCTGACTGGAGCTAAAGCTCGCCACTTCTATTTCTTTTCCGTCTGGTAACGAGATGAGTTTTAGTGAAGTCCCCTGTGCCGAGTTGGTAATTCCAAAGATATTTTCGCCGTCCGGTGATAGCTCCTGGAAGGTCATGTTAACATCAATCCTTTGAATCATTTCGGGCTTTTCATAGGGTTTATTAAGGCGCTGAAGGTTCAGCATTGTACTATCAGTTTTGTTATTCTTTCCAAACAAACCAATCACGGATTCCGGGGCAGACCATCCAAGCAATTGAAACGACTCCGGGAGAGGATATATCGTTTTAACCTGAAATTGCTGGCTACCTTGATCATCGGAATATTCCTCTTTCTTGCTAGGTATAATAATCGTTTCTGATCTGGATCCTAAAGTGCATCCAGATATAACGATAATGAGGAACAGTAGTGTCCCGAACCATGACATAAACCGTTTATTCTTCACGATGATTTCTCCTCCTTCAAGTAAGGAATTTTCACAAGAACAATCGTATGATAATTTTCATTATCAATATTGATAGTCCCTCCGTGATCTTCAACTATTGATTTGGCAATACTAAGTCCCAAACCGACACTCCCTTTTTCCTTTTCTATCAGATTCGCCGAATAAAAGGGCTTAAAAAGATTAGAGAGCTGCTCGGACGGAATTGGTTCACTTGGATTGTCAAAAATAAAGCTTATCTCGTCATCAACAAGCTCTGACTTTACTAATATTTCTGAATGAGGCGTGCTATATTTGATCGCATTGTCAAGTAGATTAATAAAGAGCTGTCTCAGTCTGTCAGCTTGACCGTACACGAGTAAATTTTCTTGTATCTTGCAGTCAATACTTTTCCTATAGCGCTTTGCCCGAAACGACATTGAATCACAAACGTCTTGCAAAATTTTCTCTGCGTCAATCCTTTCGTATTCATTTCCCCTGTCAGTTCTGCCAGAAACCTCTAGCAGTTTCAACACCATCTTGTGCAGTCGTCTGCTTTCTTCAACAATGTGATTCATTCCTTTATCAAAAAACTTGCGATCTGCTTCCCCATTTTCCCTTATCATTTCAGCATAACCTAAAATAGAGGTAAGAGGTGTCTTAAGTTCATGTGTGACATTGTCAAAGAATCGTTTTTCCTGTTCGTTGAGCTCTCTAAGCCGGTCACGTTCCCTTTCGATCGTTAAAATCTGGCTGCTAATCCGGTTTATCATATCATTGAAATTGACAGCCAACCTACCTATTTCATCATTACGCTTAAAATGAATTTGGACATTTAAATTACCGTTCTTCACCTCTGTAGAAGCCCGAGTCAGATTCACGATTGGAATTGTGATATGTCTGGAGAGAATATAGGAAAATAGGAATGCTGCAGCAAAGATCGCAAGTGCGATGTATAAAATGGTATCCAAAATCTGTTCACTTTGTTCATAGAGCAGGGTAAAATCTTTTGAAAAACGTAAAATGCCAACTTTCGTACCTTCAATGACTACTGGGTAAGAGAAGAAGACAGTTACTTTGTTACGGTGGTAGGTAATATTATATGCAGTCTTTCCTCCAATCGCCTGTTTAAGATCGTCATCGCCCCCCTTAGAGAATACCGATTTATCAGATGAAGACAACAAAACGCCATCCACTGTATAAGCACTGACTTCGCTTCCGTTGGCATGATTTAAATCATTAACCATTTCCATTGCCATTTGACCAAAATAAAGTTTATTATTTGTAAAATGATTAATTAAAAATGCCTGGCGCACATACACATTGCTGTTGTTTTTAAGTCCTACTAAATCCGAAGTTACGATGTTCTGATTGTTTGTCCAGATAATCTCTTTTACCGTTTGATTAAGCATGAGGAAAGAGAAGAGGAAGATGATAAAAAAACCGATGATAAATTTAGCTCTTAGAGTCCTAATCATGTCTATTCCACCTGTTTCTCGAATTTGTACCCAATCCCAAACACGGTTGTTATAAAGTCGCCAGCATCTAACTTTTTGCGGAGCCTTTGAATATGAGTATCAACTGTTCGGGTGTCACCAATAAAATCGTAACCCCATACGTAATCAAGCAGCTCTGCACGAGTAAAAATTTTGCCCTGGTGGCCAAACAACATTAGGAGTAGATCATATTCCTTTGGAGTTAGATCAATAGGTATGCCTTCTTTCTTTACTAGCCTTTCTTCCTGCACAATTTCAATATTTTTAACCCGGATTACATGCTCTTCTGCAGCTTTACGGTCGCCCAGTTTAGCTTGATCCAGCCTCCGTAGAGTTGTGCGAATCCGGGCAATAACTTCGCGTAGATCAAACGGCTTCGTAATATAATCATCCGCACCAAATTCAAGACCGAGTACTTTATCTGTGACATCTGATTTTGCCGTGATCATTATTATAGGAATATTGTAATTTGCTGTCACTTTTTTGCAAATATCTAGTCCACTCTGGTCAGGTAACATCCAGTCGAGCAGGAGAAGATCTGGTTCGAATTGTTCCAACTCGCTCATTCCCACACTCCCGCTTTCCGCAGTACGCGTTTGAAATCCTTCATTTTTAAGCCCGTATGAAAGCAAATCAGCAATTGGTTCCTCATCTTCAATAATGAGTATCTTCATTTTATTCATAAATAATCTCCATTCCTTATTTTTTGCTTGAGGTAAAGCTAAATTTTAGTTAATGTCTCATATATAGAAACGATTTTAGCATTACCCATGAGTAACTCACAAGTTCTGGGGACATACTCACCAACAGCTTTACCGTCATGAAGGTGTTCCCATAGACGTTAGTTTGTCACTCTTTTTTCGGCGTTTTCCCCCGTTTAATTAAGAAAAAACACGAAGGAATTTGGAGGAAGAATCCAAAAGCTCTTCGTGCTGGTGTACATTATGTCTATCTTTTACCGTCTTGATTTCCTATTTAAATTTACATTTTGGAACGCATACCCTAGTACTCTGCTTTTCGGTAGTCACTGAAAGCGCGATCAAAGTGTCTCATCAATGACTCGAGAGGACCGTTAGGGAGCCGTGCGACCAACCACCCTATCACTAGCGTTGCAGCCACGACAAGAAGTTCACCGAATGGAATCCCACTAACACTATATTCTATTCCCGCAAGTTCAAGGGACCATATTACGACGAATTGAACTGCATACATCGTCAATGCCACGCGTCCGACTGCAGCGAAAGGTCTTAACACTATAGAGGTCTTCTTCGCTACCAGACATACCAGTCCAAGCACGATTAATGCGCCACCTAGTCCAATCAGCGTTTGGAACATTGACGCACTGTGCGGAGCTGTCGAGAAAAGCAGGTTCCATAGTGGCGGTTCCGTGTTGAGCGGCCAGATTGCATTCGGGTCTGGTGGGGTCGGCAGAGCACTACCTGTTCCTTGTTTACCAATGAGCCACGCCTCGAAGGAACGGTTCAGCCCAGGGATAACAAAAGTACTTAGCATTTTACCGAATGCGAGAATGATACCGCCAATCCCCGCGAGAGAGAGTGCGGTACGTACCTTGGTAAGGTTAAGGCGCCCGACAGCCATACCTACGACAAATGCTGGAGCGAGTGCGAGAGTTGACATTGGACCTCCCGCAATATCATAAAGGATGTACGATCCCGATAGGACGCTCATACCAAGAATCATCATCGGTGGGGCAGCCACTGTCAAAATGGTTGCTGTAATAACGAGCGTGCGAGTCGAACAGCGAACCAGTACTAACGCCAGTACGAACATTGCCGCATAAGCGGGCAAAATCACCCCGTACGGAGTATTCAGCAGGATGAGCAAATATCCAATTACATCAATGAATACCGCGCGCGCGAGCATTCGTGCTGGGAACATGGTCGTCTCCGTTTCTCGATCCTTCATGCGTTGCGCCATGATAGAGTAAGAAATACCGCCGCAGAGTAAGAATAGTAGCGTTGTGTTCCCGGAAACGATTGCAGAAATTGTTTCATTCGATCCAAAGTGCTGCAAATACATCCCTATGACCGCTAATCCCCGTGCTGCATCAAGTGCCACGAGACGCCGCCCTGATCCCCGTGAATTAGCTTGTGTGTTCCTTACTTTATCAGACTTCTGGTTGGCGATGTCAATTTGCTCATCGTCCTGAATTATAATTGTACTACCGGACTCGCCCGGCATCTTGATACTATTTGACAATTAACATTCCTCCTCAAAATGTTCTGAAGAAGCTCTCAATTACTTATAAATAGTAGTTACTTTACCAATTTCACTATAGATGGTAGATGTCACAAAAGTTTGATCAATATGTAAACAAAATGTCACAACGATACTTGAAGCTTGTTATACACTAGAGGAAATTAAATCAACATTCGAAGAAGTAATTAAATTTGTACAACAAAAGCAGATAAAAAACCGTAATAACAGTTCATACAAAAACACCCCAAAAGTTAGATTTTCACTCTAACTTTTGGGGTGCAGCACCCTTTTTAAAGTTATTTATTTCTTGTTCAACTAACGCCCCGTTTGTCTTAAAGTAAAATCTAATTCGTTTGATAATCCATTTGCATACGAATTTTTTCTTTTGCATCATTTCCTGCTAATTTTTCACAAAGATAAAGTCCTAAATCAATTGATGAACTTACCCCTCTTGCAGTGATGATATCACCTTCATCTACAATTCTATCATCATCCACTGTACAATAATTTTTAAGATTTTCAAAAGCACTAGGGTAAGTTGTAGCTGATTTCCCATGTAATAAACCTGCCGAACCATATAATAAAGAACCAGTACATACAGAAGCCTTTAATCTACAAGATTTTGAAGTTTTTAACCATTCAATAAATGCACTATCATCAACTAATCTTCTTGTACCAAATCCCCCAGGAACTATAACCATGTCATATGTATCAAGAGGTTCATTTACTTTTGTTGGAGTAAGTATTAGTCCAGTACCATCCATAACTCGTTCAGTAAACGAACAAATTTCCCATTCCAACTCTGGAATAAAATTCATTGTTTTTAATCTAGTAACAGCGTCGTAAACTCCTATAAAATCTAATGCAGTTAAATCCTCAAAAATAACAAATGCGACTTTCATTCTTTAACCCTCTCAAATAAATAGTTAAAACAAAACTTTGATAAAAAAGTACCGATCACAAAAGAAAACCACCTTTCCTCCTTACTAATCTCCCCAATAAATATATAAATTCCCCAAAGAATAAATAAATCCTTCTTTAACTATTCTGCACCGTTAGTTTAAGTACATTTCTTCACAATCTCCAAAGTGATATTATCATAAATTTCAAATAAAAAAACCTCACCAGACTTACTTTTTAAGTATAATCTTGCCTAAAATAAAAAAAAGTATATCCTTGCCAACACGGCAAAGATATACTTAAAATGTAAGCCCGAAATAAAAAAATAAGCGCACCTTTTCGGTACGCACGACGAATGGCCATCTATCTGAAATTATTTCAAATAGATGGCTATTTTGCACATGTCGCTTGAATATTTTTCGACCAAGGCAT
>NZ_PYWI01000079.1 GCF_003049575.1 Lysinibacillus parviboronicapiens
GATTTTTTGTGTTGTTAATCATTTGATCGACTCTCCCTTTCTCTCTATAAAGTCATCATTACGCTGTGGTCTTTGACACGAGATATTAATAAACATCTTAGGATATGGCATGAAACCATCTCATAAATCTTATTTAATTAGCACTATTATAAAGTTGTTAAACTTATTTAACAATATTTTTTTCTTTCTACGCAATAAAGTAGCCACACCCTCCAAGTTATCAAGACCAAAATTTTAAGTAATGATTTTGAATCCAAAATTATTTCAAAAGTCTTTTTTGTGTTTAGTGTTGCTTTGAAATAAAGTTTGAGCAAAAATACCTCGCAAACCCTTATTTTAAGATAAATAAGAAGAATCCCTTTTGAAAAAAGATTGATCAAAAGGGATTCTTCTTTAGCAGTTTTAAGTTAGGTTATTATAAAAAAGTTTGATTATTTTCTACCTGTGTTGCTCCACAATCGCGCCTTATTGTGGTATTAGTGCTCTTACAACGTAGTAATAATCGGTCCTTCCTTGGTAAGGATAATCGTATGTTCGTATTGAGCCACAAAGCTTTCATCGGTTAGGCAGGTCCATCCATCTTCCGATTGGAAAACTTCCTCTTCAAATGTAGAGATCATAGGCTCAAAGGCAATTACCATACCATCTTTTAATATTTCGTCATCCCAGTGAGAGAAGTAATTGAAAATGTGTTTTGGTTCTTCATGAATCGAACGCCCAATACCGTGTCCAGTAAGATTTTTTATGACTGTTAAGCCATGCTGTTTTGCTACATTGTGTGCAGCTTTTCCGAGCGCGCTTTTTTTTGAACCTGGCTTTGCCTTCTTAAGTCCAGCATGGAATGCTTCTTTAGCAATGTCACATAATTTATGTAAAGTTGTCGCTCCTTCCCCTACTACAAAGGAAATTCCGGTATCTGCGAAATACCCGTTTTTTGAACCTGAAACATCAATATTTACAATGTCCCCTTCTTGAATTTTCCGTTTCCCCGGAATCCCGTGCGCTACTTCTTCATTTATGCTAATGCACGTATATCCAGGAAAATCGTATTCACTTTTTGGGGCAGATTGAGCTCCTGCTTTTTCAAACATCTCTCTCGCAATATCATCGAGTTCTTTTGTGGTAATTCCAGGTTTCGTACTATGGACTAATTCATCTCGAATCGCACCACAAATTTCACCAATTACTTTTAATCCATTAAAATCCTCTTCAGTCTTTGCAACCATTGTATATCCTCCCTTTTTAAAGTATTTTATGATTAGTGTACCATTTATTTTCTAGCAGGAACGGGTTTTTGTTCAACAAACTGGCCCTTTCCATGAAGAAAGACGCTTTCCTTATTACGGAAAAGCGCCCGATTGTTGAATTTGGTATCCATTCCAGTTTAATATAGGTCTGTTGTTGCTCCTAATGTAGCACCGCGAATCATAGATTCATCACTAAACTTTATTAAATCACTTGGTTTTCCTGTAACCACTACACCAATAATTTTAAGGTTCTGAGGTTCTAGTTTCATTTT
>NZ_PYWI01000080.1 GCF_003049575.1 Lysinibacillus parviboronicapiens
TGTTGAAGATATCTATTAGCTCACCAAACATATAGCTATTCACTTCAGTAAACCCTTAAACTTCAAGGGCTTCTCCTATAACTAAAATGGAAATAAGCGCTGACCCTTGCTAGGATCAACGCATCTCGTTAGTAATAATCGAAAAATATTTACCTTTTAAGGTAGAGTTACTGTAAAGCAGATTGAGAGATTTAGACGGTTGGTTTTTCTCTTTATCTGAGAAGTTATACGTATATATTTTGTATATATTTCCTCATTTTCATGATATCACGAAAAAGTTAGGCTCTGCCTAACCCCACACCATTTTGGGGGCACTTTTTCCTTAAATAAAGTATAAACATTTAGTCATAGGGATATATATCACTCTGACAATATTCGTAGGTAGGTCTCCAACGACCATTTCTACAATAATGCCTCATATCACCAATACAAGTTGTGGACCCTTCTCGTTGACATGGGCCCATATCTGAACCATATTGTGGCCATGTTGGTGTATTATCACTCTGACAATATTGGGAGGTAGGTCTCCAACGACCATTTCTACAATAATGCCTTCTATCACCAATACAAGTTGTGGACCCTTCTCGTTGACATGGGCCCATATCTGAACCATATTGTGGCCATAGCTGTGGACTATAACCATATTGTGGCCATGTTGGTGTATTATCACTCTGACAATATTCGTAGGTAGGTCTCCAACGACCATTTCTACATACAAAATACATATCACCAACACAAGTTGTGGACCCTTCTTGTTGACATGGGCCTATATCATCAGGAAAAGAACCATATTGCCAAGTCATCAAAGTCACTTCCTTTTTTCTTTTTTATAAACCATATATAACCGTCAGGTAACTTTGAACACTTTACTGAAAAATAGTGTTCAGTCTTATTCAGCATTTTCAGGTAAGAAAGTGTTCATTTCTACTTGGCAGTTACACCATATTCTAAGTTATGAAATGGAAATGATTACTGCTAGGCCATCTTCATCGTATTGGCATAATTGGACCAGATGGCAACTCAGGGAGGCTAAAACGTCTTTTGTAGATATTGCAGATGGATCAAAAAGAACACTAAGGTATCCAATTCAACTTATCGAATATTTGTCGAATCTCAAAGTCGTCAAACGGTTTCAGGAACTGTATATGTAAGCGGAGTTTCGAGTAGGAGGGAGTGATTAACTCCCGACCACCGTACGTACGGTTCCGTATACGGCGGTTCCATGAAGTCTGACGGACAGCGATTTTGTATCTCCCTGTCCGTTTGCTCAGACTGTAAATAAAGTTGAGCAAGTATCATAGTATGCAATATTTTATACAAGTTCCAGGTAGTAAGACTGCCTTAAAACGCTGTCAAATCAACGATGTATAAAATCTTGTATACACAATAAAAAGTGATTCAAATGAAAAGGCAGTAGTGACCGTTCTTATTGTAGCTTTGGAATAAAGGTTGATTAAAAAATATCCCTCAATCCTTATCTAATAGTAACTTCAAAAACTCCCTTT
>NZ_PYWI01000081.1 GCF_003049575.1 Lysinibacillus parviboronicapiens
CGGTAGTGACCCCTTAAAGTTAGAGTTTTATTATGCAGCTAATTGGCTGGCATGTTTTCGGTAATTTACCGGACTCATGCCGGCCAGTTTTTGTTTAATACGAACATTATTATAATAATTGATATACTCTTTTATTTTCTTTTGTAATGCTTCATAAGAGATTAATTGTTCTCCATAATACATTTCCTGTTTTAGTAAGCTAAAGAAGTTCTCCATGGCCGCATTGTCTGCGCATTTTGCTTTACGAGACATGCTTTGAAAAATCCTGTTCTGCCTTAATGTTTTCACCCACGTATTGTGTTGATAGTGCCATCCTTGATCGGAATGAATTGTTGTCCGATATTCAGCACGCTTTTGAATAATTGGAAGTGCTTGTTTAAGTGAATCTAACACAAAATCTAGGCTCGGCCGTTTTGACATACTAAACCCAATAATCTCACCATTATATAAATCCATGATCGGACTTAAATATAATTTTTCATCATCTGTACATTTAAATTCAGTTACATCAGTCACCAATTTTTGAAGGGCATATGACGTTCTGAATCTACGATTCAAAAGGTTTTTAGCGACTTTCCCAACTGTTCCTTTGTATGATTTATAGCGTGATTTACGTACGAATTTTACACATTTCAACCCTAGGTTTTTCATAATTCGTTGTACCTTTTTATGATTAATTGTATGTCCTTGCACTCTTAATTCCGCATGAATTCGGCGGTAGCCATATCGACCTTCATGTTTTTCGAAAGTCTCTAAAATCAAGACTTTCCACTCTACGTCTGGATCCTTTTGCCCCATCAGTTTGATATGATAATGATACGTCGCTTCTGGAATATCCACTTGTTTTAAAATATCTTTTAATCGAAATCCTTCTTGTTTAAGTTCGAAGGCGATGGCAGCTTGTGCTTTTCGAGGAAGGCATCTGGATTCTCTCGAAAAGCCTTCAACTTTTTTAAATACGCAACCTCTAAACGAAGCAGTTCATTTTCGCGTTCTAGCTGCTCCTCACGTGACATTGTTTTTTCTTGGTTATTCGCTGTTGATTTTTGTTTCTTTGACATAGACGGGCGCCCCTTTGATTTTTTTTGCAGGCCCTCTATCCCTTCTTTTAAAAAACGATGATACCAACTAGCAACTAAAGTTGGATCATTCAAGTTAAAGTGAATCGCAGTATCTTGATAGGAAGCACCTGTTCGTTTCATAAAGTTTAATACATCTAATTTAAATTGAACAGAATAAAACTGCTTCGTTTTCTTAACGGATAAGCCACTATGCCCAAACTCTTTAAAAGCACGTACCCATCTCCTTAATGGAGAATCACCTATACCATACTTCTTCGCTATCGCTCGATATCCTAGAGAGCCACTTAAATATTCTTGAACCACCATCAATTTAAATTCTTCATTATATTTAGTCATAAAAAATCACCCCAAAAGTTAGTTTTTTACTCTAACTTTTGGGGTGCAGTACATTCT
>NZ_PYWI01000082.1 GCF_003049575.1 Lysinibacillus parviboronicapiens
AAGGAGTGCAGATAAATGGAAAACTCACTAATTGAAAAACAATTAAAAGCAGCAGCTGATTTGAATCGCATTAAATTACTTGCATGTATGAAAAATGGGGAGGTATGTGTATGTGATTTTGTGGATGTTCTAGGCATATCACAACCAGCAGTTAGTCAGCATCTACGAAAATTAAAGGAGGCAGGCATTATTACGGAACGGAAAGTAGGGACTTGGAAACATTACCGTTTAGTAGAGGATCAAACACCACTAATGCAGGGCATTTTAGAACAAATTCAGCCTTTAAATGGGTGCAACTGTGGCACAGATTGTTGCCATATAGGAGGAAATGTAAATGAGTAATGAATCTTTAACAAAACAGCTTTCTTTTCTAGATCGTTACCTCACCCTTTGGATTTTTGTTGCGATGGGAATAGGCGTTTTATTAAGTATCACAATGCCCAATATTGGTGAAGCATTAGAATCCATGTCAGTTGGTACAACATCGATACCTATCGCCATAGGGCTAATTGTGATGATGTACCCACCATTGGCAAAAGTAAAATATGAGGAAATGTGGCGAGTGTTTAAGGATTGGAAAGTGCTTTTATTATCACTTTTTCAAAACTGGTTACTCGGACCGTTCTTAATGTTCTTTTTAGCCATCATCTTCCTGCACGATTATCCAGAATATATGGCTGGACTCATTATGATTGGTTTAGCTCGCTGTATTGCCATGGTCATTGTGTGGAATGATTTAGCACGTGGAGACCGTGAATATGTGGCTGGTTTAGTTGCCTTTAACTCCATCTTTCAAATCGTGACGTATTCGATCTTTGCGTACTTTTTCTTAAATGTATTACCTGGTTGGTTTGGTTTAGAGAATTTCAATGTATCCATTTCTATGTGGGAAATTACAAAAAGCGTACTTATTTACTTAGGAATACCATTTGCTGCAGGGTTCCTCACACGGTGGATCGGGATTAAAACAAAAGGAAAAGAGTGGTATGAGGAAAAGTTCTTGCCGAAGATTTCACCACTTACTTTAATTGCACTGTTATTCACGATCGTGATGATGTTTGCCTTAAAAGGTGAGCAATTAGTCGAACTACCACTCGATGTAGTACGAATTGCGATTCCATTATTTATTTACTTTGTGGTGATGTTTGCTGTTTCATTCTTCTCTTCACGTAAAGCTGGCGCATCTTATCCTGTCACAGCAGCTCTTTCTTTTACAGCTGCAAGTAACAACTTTGAGTTAGCGATTGCGGTAGCAGTTGGTGTATTTGGCCTTCATAGTGGCGTAGCATTCGCCGCTGTTATCGGTCCTCTTGTAGAAGTACCCGTACTCATAGGACTTGTGTGGGTTGCCTTACGTTGGCAGAAAAAATACTTTAAAA
>NZ_PYWI01000083.1 GCF_003049575.1 Lysinibacillus parviboronicapiens
ACGCCGCCAGCGTTCGTCCTGAGCCAGGATCAAACTCTCCATAAAAGAAATTTGATTAGCTCAAATTGTTTTGCTGGCATCAATTTTGATGTCCAAAATTTTGTTTCGTTCACTAACTGAAAGTTAGCTACTAAAAACGTTATTGATTACGTTTTGCTTGTTCAGTTTTCAAGGTTCATTTAAATTAATTGGTGGAGCCTAGCGGGATCGAACCGCTGACCTCCTGCGTGCAAGGCAGGCGCTCTCCCAGCTGAGCTAAGGCCCCGAGATTTTATTTTACTGTTAGGAAATGGTCGGGAAGACAGGATTCGAACCTGCGACCCCTTGGTCCCAAACCAAGTGCTCTACCAAGCTGAGCTACTTCCCGTTCATTTAATTGGCGCGCCCGGCAGGAGTCGAACCCACAACCTTCTGATCCGTAGTCAGACGCTCTATCCAATTGAGCTACGGGCGCAAATTATTGAAATTAAAAATGGTGCCGAGGGCCGGAATCGAACCGGCACGGTAGTCACCTACCGCAGGATTTTAAGTCCTGTGCGTCTGCCAGTTCCGCCACCCCGGCACATTTTGGAGCGGAAGACGAGGTTCGAACTCGCGACCCCCACCTTGGCAAGGTGGTGTTCTACCACTGAACTACTTCCGCATGTGCATAAGATTTATTTATCCTGGCAATTATGAGATTCTAAAAAATGGTGCGGGTGAAGGGAGTCGAACCCCCACGCCTTGCGGCGCTAGATCCTAAGTCTAGTGCGTCTGCCAATTCCGCCACACCCGCATATTTTGTTGGCAATTTAAATGGTGAGCCATGAAGGACTCGAACCTTCGACCCTCTGATTAAAAGTCAGATGCTCTACCAACTGAGCTAATGGCTCAAAACTATGGTGCCGGCTATAGGAATCGAACCCACGACCTACTGATTACAAGTCAGTTGCTCTACCTGCTGAGCTAAACCGGCATATGGTGGAGGATGACGGGCTCGAACCGCCGACCCTCTGCTTGTAAGGCAGATGCTCTCCCAGCTGAGCTAATCCTCCTGGGTATTATGCCTAGCGATGTCCTACTCTCACAGGGGGAAGCCCCCAACTACCATCGGCGCTAAAGAGCTTAACTTCCGTGTTCGGTATGGGAACGGGTGTGACCTCTTTGCCATCATCACTAGACTATTATTTAAAAGACAAATTTGATTATAACATATCTTGTTATAAATGCAAGTTTTTTTGAAAACTTTTTGTTCTTTCAAAACTGGATAAACGGTGCATTGAATGTTTCAAACATTTTGGTTAAGTCCTCGATCGATTAGTATTCGTCAGCTCCATGTGTCACCACACTTCCACCTCGAACCTATCTACCTCATC
>NZ_PYWI01000084.1 GCF_003049575.1 Lysinibacillus parviboronicapiens
TTGTTTAAACCAAGCACTTGTGCTGTAGAAGTATGAACTTCTTCTAGAAGCTCTGGGTTTTCTACTAATTTGATGCCATAAGAAGGAATCATTTCTTTTAGTTTTGGTTCCCACTCTTTTACTTGTTGAGGGAAGCACTTGTTAATGACTTCAATCATTACTGGAACGGCAGTTGACGCACCTGGCGAAGCACCTAGTAAGGCCGCGATGGAACCATCTGCTGCACTGACTACTTCTGTCCCAAATTGAAGCGTTCCTTTACCACCAGCTTCAGTATCTTTGATAACTTGTACACGTTGACCCGCAACGACAATATCCCAATCCTCGCTCTTCGCTGTCGGGATAAAGTCACGCAACTCTTCCATACGTTGATCTTTCGATAACATCAGTTGTTGGATAAGATACTTTGTTAAGCCCATTTCTTTTACGCCTGCCGCCAATAATGTTGTAATATTATGCGGTTTTACAGAAGCAAATAAATCCATATTCGAGCCTGTTTTTAAGAACTTCGGTGAGAAGCCCGCGAACGGACCAAATAATAACGATTTTTTGTTGTCGATGAATCGTGTGTCCAGATGCGGCACAGACATTGGTGGCGCGCCAACCGCCGCTTTGCCGTATACTTTGGCATGATGCTGCTCGACAATCTCTTGATTGTTACATACCATAAATAAACCACTAATTGGGAATCCACCGATATGTTTGCCTTCAGGAATACCTGATTTTTGTAATAACTCTAAGCTTCCGCCGCCTGCTCCAAGGAAGACGAATTTCGCCGTATGATATTCCATTCTACAGCCATCGATATCATGTACTTTTAACTCCCATGAGCCGTCTTTCGCACGTTTAATGCTTTCGACACTATGTTTGTAGTTGATATCAACATCTTGCGTTTTTAAATGGTCAAATAACATGCGCGTTAAAGCCCCAAAGTTGACATCTGTACCTGTGTCAATTTTTGTTGCCGCAATCGCTTCATCCGCTGGACGGTCTTCCATAATAAGCGGAATCCATTCCATCAGTTTCTCTGGGTTATCGGAAAATTCCATCCCTTTGAACAGCGGATTATTAGCCATTGTTTCAAAACGTTTTTTCAAATACTCGACATTTTTCTCGCCTCTTACCATACTCATATGTGGTAATGGCATGATAAAATCTTGTGGGTTTTGGATGAGCTTGCGATTAACAAGATATGACCAAAACTGCATAGAAACCTGGAACTGTTCATTCACGTTGATGGCTTTGCTAATATCAATAGAGCCATCTGGTTTTTCAGAAGTGTAGTTAAGCTCACACAATGCTGCATGCCCTGTTCCCGCATTATTCCATTCGTTCGAGCTTTCTTCTCC
>NZ_PYWI01000085.1 GCF_003049575.1 Lysinibacillus parviboronicapiens
CTGATATTATCCCCTTTAAGTAGACAATGTTAAAAAAACTACAGTACGCTGTAGATAACATTTTACTTAAAGGGGATTTTTGTATGCCAAGAAAAAATTGCACCTATTCGAATGAATTTAAATTACAAGTTGTTCAAGCTTATTTAGCAGGCGAAGGAAGTATGCAGGAGATTGCGACAATATACGAGATTCGAAATGTTTCACAAGTGAAAGCTTGGGTGAAGAAATTTAAAGAAGTTGGGTCCATTGAAGCTTTTAATCGGTTGCCTTCTGTCGGCTCAGGGGCAAAGGGTGTGAAGAATCCGTTAAAAGGGAAACGAATTCATTTTAAGAATATAGAAGAAGAGCGAGATTACTACAAAGCGCAGGTAGAATACTTAAAAAAGCAGTATCCAAATCTGTAAATGGAGGTGTACCGACGTATTCAGATCGGTATCAGATTATTAAATCGATGAAAGATCGTTATCCCATCACATGGTTGACAGAAATGGCGAAAGTTCAACGCTCAGGCTATTATAAATGGATAAAGAATGGGAAAATATCACGTCATAAACAAAATGATAAGGCGTTAAAACAACACATTTTAGAAATTCATCAAGCGCATAAACAATACGGCTATCCACGTGTGAAAATCGCTTTACGCGACCGTGGATTCATGGTGAACCATAAAAAAGTATATCGACTAATGTGCGAATTAGGCGTCCATTCCATCATCCGAAAGAAGTGTCGTGTGTGGAAAAATCGTGTTTCTCGTGTATTTAACAATGTCGTGGACCGTCAGTTTTCAGAGCGTGCAGCGAACGAAGTATTCGTCACAGATATCACATTTTTACCGACGAAAAATGGATTTCTCTACTTATCTGCCGTGCAAGATTTATACAACAACGAAATCGTTGCTTGGAAAATCAGCAAACGAAATGATTTACAGCTTGTATTAGATACGTTAGATGAGTTGACGAGCAAACGAAATGTGTATCGAAGCATCCTTCATTCAGATCAAGGATTCCAGTACACATCCATTAAATATCATCAACACATCGAGCAACTTGGCATGATTGGCAGCCACTCCCGCAAAGGAAACTGTCACGATAATGCCTGCATTGAATCGTTCTTCTCACACTTTAAAAGCGAGTGTCTGTATCTCTTACATGAGGATTCAAATGAGGCAATTATACAGGCGGTTGAAGAATATATTTACTTTTATAACTACCAACGCTTCCAAAAACGGCTCAACCATCTGGCACCGATAGAATATCGACACCAGATGGCTGTTTAGTCTTTTTTATAGCTGTCTACTTGACAGGGGTAAGTCCA
>NZ_PYWI01000086.1 GCF_003049575.1 Lysinibacillus parviboronicapiens
GGTCTGTTGTTGCTCCTAATGTAGCACCGCGAATCATAGATTCATCACTAAACTTTATTAAATCACTTGGTTTTCCTGTAACCACTACACCAATAATTTTAAGGTTCTGAGGTTCTAGTTTCATTTTGCCCTGATTAGTTATGTTATTAATAATTTTCTCTGCATCGTCTTGATAATGACCACCATCCTCCTTTACCTTCTCTAAGATTGATATAAAGTTAGAGGCAGAATTGGCTTCTGCACTTCGGTTATACGGAAAGCCATATACTTCAAATCCATCGATCGTATCGTCAGGGAAATTCTTATCTTTGTTAAATTTATTATCATTTTCTATATCATCTTTACTAAACGTATCTACCCAATACCATGCTAATTGTTCTTTAAATACCTCATTTACTTCCTCAATGGAGTATCCATCATCAAATGAAAAAGCCATTTCTACAACTGTGTTATCATCAATCGCATTAAGTAACGTTCTATCATCAAATATTTGCTTATAATTTACTTGTGGATGAAAAAATTCAACGACTCTTTCTCCTTCATAATACAAAGGAATTCGCTCATCATCTGAGTATCCTAAGCCAAAAGGACCATTATTTGAAATAAGTCGAGATGCTCCCAAAATAGTAAAAACTTTTTCCTGTTCCCCCCACGGAATTGGTATGCCTCCAACGACTTTTACTAATGTCATTTTTGCTGTTGCAGAAGTTAGAGAATAATTAAATATGGTACCTCGCTCTTCAATGTTGGCGCCCATAATATCGTTCCAAATCGAATCCAAGTCTGTTTCCTTTTCCATTTTTATTTTCATCATTGTATTCCCAATAAAATAGAGTCCAAATAAAACGATGAGACTAATAACAAATGAAATGAGCACCATTTTTACAATTGAACGTTTCCTTGCTTTTTTTACTAATTTCTCAAACTCAAAATCTTTTGGAAAAAACTCATTTTCCTTGTTCATTTTCATACCTCCTATATTGTTCGATAAACTCTTTTCTTGCCCTATGGAGAGTAGTCTTAACAGATCCTTCTTTCATGCTATACAGCTCCGCTATCTCATTTATTTTTAATCCTGTACTATATTTCAGAAGAAGCAATTGCCTGTATTTCGGATTTAATTTAGTTAAGATTTCCTGTACATCTCTTTCTAGTTCACTTTGCATGAGGACTTTTTCAGGTGTTTCTTCCTCAAATATTTCCTGTACGTTGAATTTCAATAATATATCTCTTCGTCTAGATTTCTTACGGGACAAATCATAATATTGATT
>NZ_PYWI01000008.1 GCF_003049575.1 Lysinibacillus parviboronicapiens
AACAAGTAAAAGAGTGGGAACCAAAACTAAAAGAAATGATTCCTTCTTATGGCATCAAATTAGTAGAAAACCCAGAGCTTCTAGAAGAAGTTCATACTTCTACAGCACAAGTGCTTGGTTTAAACAATAACTAATCAAATAAGAATAAAGAACCTTTCATCCTGTTTGGATGGAAGGTTCTTTTTTTCCATTGTTGGCAGAAGGGCTACGATGAAACGTAGCACACCTGAACAATCTGGTGAGGTACCCGAGCGTTGGATGCTATTACCTGAGCGAAAAGCAGGTCCACCCGAGCGGAGGATGTAGTCACCTGACGAAAGTTGCTACTACCCGAACGTTGACTGCCGCCACCCGAGCGTTAATATACGGGTAATTGTATTTCTACAGGATTTTTGGGAGTTTACAACACTGCAGTTGTAAACATGGCAAATATCCAGTATACTTTTTTCCGTATCGAAATCTTGCAATGACAGAGAAAAAGGATGAGTATAGATGACGTTTGAAGAGGTATTGCCACGTTTAAAGGCGGGCGAGAAAAGTATTCGTGAAGGCTGGGGCGGCGCTGAATTGTATGTGAAGCTTGTTGGGCAAAGCAAACATGATGGCGAGAATTTGAATCCCTATTTTTTAATTAATGTACGTGGTGAGGGCTATACAATGTTCACACCAACTGTTTGCGATTTGTTAGCGGAAGATTGGATAATTGTAGAATAGTAGGTAAAGAAGCCATCTCAATCGTTATTGGAGATGGCTTCTTTCTGTTACACAAGAAGAGTTGAGTATATAAATTAGGAGTGAAGTGATGAAGTTTGAAGAGTATATGGGCAAGACGGTATTTGTAACAGGTGCTGCCTCAGGTATTGGTCAGGCTCAAGCTATTGCCTTTTTAGAAAATGGGGCCAATGTATTCGGTTTTGATTTGGATGAGCAAGGGTTATTGAATCTGCGTCGACAATATCCTGAACGTTTTACTTATAGGGTGGGCAGTGTAAGCTGTAAGGACGATGTACAACAAGCATATGAAGCAGTGATAGCCACCTATAAGCACGTGGATATTTTGCTAAATACCGCAGGCTTGTTAGATGGCTTCGCAAAAACGCTTGATACAGATGAAATACTTTGGGATAAAATCATGAATACCAATGTAAAGGGTACTTATTTTGTGACGAATACAATATTACCCCATATGGTACAACGTAAAGCAGGTGTCATCGTAAATATGGCATCTATTGCAGGGCTTGTCGCTGGCGGTGGTGGTGCAGCGTATACCGCCTCCAAACATGCGATTGTTGGCTATACAAAACAGGTAGATTTAGATTATTGCCGTGAAGGAATTCGTGCCAATGCCATTGCACCTGGTGCCATTCAAACACCGATGAACAAGGCTGATTTTGAAGGGGATGGCGAAATGGCAAAATGGGTTGCCAATGAAACACCAGCAGGTCGCTGGGCACAACCAAGTGAAGTGGCGAGTTTAACACTCTATTTAGCTAGTCAGGCAGCTGATTATATGCATGGGGCCATCATACCGCTTGATGGTGGTTGGCTTACAAAATAAATTGTTCAATCATAAATTCTTCTGCTATAATACGCAAGTAAGCAAAATTTAGCTTGCACTACGACACTTCAGATAGGGCGAATAGGCTCTCTTCCTTTGGTCGTAGTTATGACTAAAATAGCAGATTAGCTATTTTACAAAGGAGAATAAAATTGAATACATCTATTTTAAAAGACTCATCCCGTATGTCTGTCAGTGAGCTCACTAAGACAGCATTGGTTGCAGCTCTGTATGTGGCTGTAACGGTTGTATTGTCAGTCATTAGTTTTGGGGCTGTTCAGCTACGTCTGTCGGAGATGTTCAACTATCTGGCATTGTACAACAAACGTTATGTAGTAGCAGTGACAATAGGCGTAATCTTGGCAAATTTCATGTCACCAACTTGGATATTGGATGTACCTATTGGTGGGATTGCGACATTTCTTGTATTAATGCTGTGCCGCAAAGTAACAAAAAATATCACAAATGATATATTGAAAATGGTTGTGACCGCATTGATTTTTGCGCTATCAATGTTTACCGTAGCAGGTCAATTAACATTGCTCTATGACCTTCCGTTTTGGGCAACTTGGTTTACGGTGGGGATTGGTGAGTTATTGTCAATGACTGTTGGTGGTGTGACTATTTATTTATTAAATAAAAAAATCGATTTATCGAAATAATATAAAGCACCTTCATTCATGCGAATGTGCTAGACAGTAGACAATCTCGACATGTTACGAGGTTGTCTACTGTTTTTTTCATTTGTTCTGTCAAATGCCGTGCAGTTTTTCAGCACGTATTTATGCCAGGGGTGTGAGTTAAATTTTACAATAAAAGTCTGCAAAAAATCCGCTTCCTGCCTGTGGCTGACGTTTGTACTTTCGTCACAAATTCTATGCCCAGGTGGCGCGGATTTTTTTTCATTAGACGGTTGATAATATTTGCGTGTGACTACAGCTGCAATTAAGTACTTATTTGAAAATAGAAACTTTTCTCAGTAAAACACAAACTGGAATGGCTACAAAGATGCCCAACGCATTTTGAATGAGGTCTCCAGGAATGGAGGCCATTGGCGCAAGCCAATTCGCATATAGAATCCCTTCACCTACGTAATAAATGGCTACCATAAATGGAATTGACATGATGGTAGCCAGTAGATTGAACGTAATACTGTTCCCTTTACGTCCGTTCGACCAAGCGATTTTTCCTACTATATATCCTTGCAAGCCACGAGCAATAAAGGTGATTGGCGCCCATAATGTCCAACCAGATATTAAGTCAAATAAGCCCATACCGATAGCACCCGCAAGTGCGCCCTTTTTAGGACCAAAAAGTATCGATGAGATAAAGAGCATGGCCGTGCCAAGATGAACCAACCCACCATTTGCTGTGATTGGTAGTTTGATATTTAAAGTGAGAGTTGCAACGAATACGAGTGCAATTAACATTGCGGATAGGATTAAATCAAAAGTGTTTGAGTGTGAATAAGTCGTTGTTTTTTGCATAGTCATAGACCTTTCTTATTTTTCTTTTTAATGGTATCAAGCAATAGTTGTAAGGAATTTCCTTTTCCGTAGAAACCTCTACTATGTACATCAAATCTGCATGCACTGCTAATCATAGCTAACGCTTGGCCTATTTAAAAGTATCAATTTATTGAAAAAAATAGAGGTCAGTTTGCTAGTGGAATCACGTAATATTCGTATTACATCTAGGGCTCTAATCTATGTAATAAACGATAATTGTGAAACCTCGTGCAAATGGAAGGATAAAGTGGCAATATCTAGCCACAGGTAACAATTTTAATAATTTATGTTTCTCCAAAAACACTACATAAATTTATGATTTTTTAGCCAAACTAACAGGAAAGATGCGGGGAAGGTGAAAAAATGCAACAACAGTATAATGCAGGGGATATTGTCTATATTTTTTATCGGAATCCACATATTCAAGATGTAGCGAATATACAGGAAGCAGCTGTCGTGAAAAATCCGGAAAATCCAAATGAATTAGCGCTTTTTCTGTTTGAAACGTACTATCCTCTAACGACTGATTTTGTAGTATTTGCAAGTGAAATGGATGCGGAACAGGCGTATCATCAGTATTTTCATTGATGGAGGGTATACATGAAAAAGCCATTTACACCTCAGCTTGTTTATTTTGAGCCGGATGCATTAGATTATCCGCTCGGACAAGCGCTGAAAGAGAAATTCGAGGACATGGGTGTGGAAATTCGCTATACGACTTCTCATAATCAGGTACGCAATCTGCCGGGTGATAATGATTTGCAAAAGTATCGCATTGCTAAGTCCACACTGGTTGTTGGCATTCGAAAAACGTTGAAATTCGATACCTCCAAACCTTCAGCGGAATATGCCATTCCTTTTGCGACAGGGTGTATGGGGCATTGTCATTATTGTTATTTGCAGACAACGATGGGGAGTAAGCCGTATATCCGCACATATGTCAATGTCGATGAAATTCTGCAAGCGGCTGACCATTATATGGCAGAGCGAGCACCTGAAATTACACGATTTGAAGCATCTTGTACGTCTGATATTGTAGGAATAGATCACTTAACCCATACATTAAAAAGGGCGATTGAACATTTTGGCCAACGTGAGTTGGGTCAATTACGCTTCGTGACGAAATTTCATCATGTCGATCATTTGTTAGATGCCAAGCATAATGGTAAGACCCGATTTCGTTTTAGTGTCAATGCCGATTATGTCATTAAAAATTTTGAGCCGGGCACTTCACCGTTAGACAAGCGAATTGAGGCGGCGGGCAAAGTGGCGAGGGCTGGTTATCCACTTGGTTTTATCGTAGCGCCGATTTATCTTCATGAAGGTTGGGAACAAGGCTATTATCATATGTTTGAGCGGCTGGATGCAGAATTACCTCAAGATGCACGACAGGATATTACTTTTGAATTTATTCAACATCGATTTACGAAGCCTGCTAAAAGGGTGATTGAAAAAAATTACCCGATGACCAAGCTAGAATTGGATGAGACAGTACGAAGGTATAAGTGGGGCAAATATGGGATTGGCAAATATATTTATCAAAAAGAGGAAGAACAAGATATCAAAGAGCATCTGTACGGCTATATGCAAAAATTTTTTCCTCATGCGAAATTAGAATATTTTACTTGAGGGCACATCATCTTTTTGATGTGCTTTTTTGCGACTTCTTGCAACAAGCTCCGTATAATCCTTTTGGCGATGGTAAGCCTAAATAGAAGACGTGAAAAAGGGGAGAATTCACTATGTACTCATTTCAACCGAATTGTTGGTCAGAACACGAGGAACTTGAGGTTGTAATGCTTTGTGCACCCTCTAAATGGGATGTGCCAGATTTAAAAACGGCTGAGAATGTGCAATGGAGCGCAGCTGTTCATCATGCCAGAGCCTTGGAAAATTTTCTAGCATTTAAAGATGTCTTAGAAAATGCAGGGGTTACAGTTATTGATTATGCGCAGGAGCTACCAGTACAGGCACAACAATTAAGTGAACAGCTCCTTAATCGATATTTTGTGCGTGATCTTGCCTGTGTCTTTGGCAAGGTGATATTACCTGGAGCTGCGGGCATTTCGATGAGACGCCCGGAATATGTACAAGCCCATGAACTCCTCGAAAAATGGTTCCCTAAAAGCTATAGACACATCAAAGACCCGCGAACAGCATTGGAGTTTGGGGATGTTCTGATTCTCAATAAAGACGCTGTGCTTATTAATATTGGCGTACGCACAACAATAGAAGGTGTGGAGTGTGTAAAGGAGGATATCTTTAAGGCAGGCTTTTCTGAAATCGCAATTATTGACTTACCTCGGCAATCGGATACCCTTCATTTGGATATGAACTGTAATGTGGCACATAAGGACTTAGTAATGGCTAAGAGCTTTATGCGTTATTTCCCTGTACATGTATTAACGCCACAATCAACGCGTTTTGACATGACAGCCACTTTTCTAAAACGCCACGGCTTTGACATCTATTGGCTCGATAAATATAATACGATTCCTGATATTAACTTTCTAAACCTGAATCCAGAAACATTGTTAATTAGTAAGAAGGCTACGAAACAACCATTTAAAAATCATCCTCTATTACAAAAGAAGAACATCATCGAAATGGATGTGACAGAACTTGAAAAAGGCGGCGGGGGTATTCGCTGTATGACATTGCCGTTAGTGCGGAAAAAGTAATTCATTTTACAGGCATCGGAGTGATTCGAATGACATCGAAAACAAGCAAAGGTCGTATGTCATGGTGGCAACTTTCCCTTCTCGGAGTGGGCTGTACATTAGGGACAGGCTTTTTTCTTGGGACGAGTATGGCTATTGAGAAAAGTGGTCCAGCGGTGTTAATTTCTTTTTTAGTAGCGGCAATAGGTACCTATTTCGTTTATGATGCACTAGTAATGATGTCTGTTGACAATCCAGAGAAGGGCTCATTCCGTACCTATGCCAAACAGGCCTTTGGCAAGTGGGCTGGTTTTAGCAATGGATGGGTCTATTTGATGTCAGAAATGCTGATAATGGGTAGCCAGTTAATGGCATTAGGAATCTTTACACGATTTTGGTTTCCATCACTGCCATTATGGATTGCGACGTCCATTTATGCGGTGCTTGGTTTGTTGGTCATTCTTACGGGGATGAAGGGTTTCGAAAATTTCCAACATATCTTTGGCGTGCTGAAAACCGCTGCCATTGTTATGTTCATTGTTGTAGCCATCATGCTTGTGTTTAAAGGTCTCAATGGGGAAGCAAGACACATGGATGCTTTTATAGAAAACTATCGGAGTTTTTTTTCTGAAGGAGTGACAGGCATATGGCTAGGCCTATTGTATGCATTTTATGCATTTGGTGGTATTGAAGTAATGGGTTTATTAGTCATTGATTTAAAAGATCCAAAGCAAGCACCTAAAGCTGGAAAAGTAATGATTGTCGTACTTACCACAATTTATGTCATGGCCATTGCCTTGGCACTTATGCTTGTTCCTTGGGGAGATTTTCATGTCGATAAAAGTCCCTTTATTTCTGCGCTTGAAAATTTTCACATCCCATATGTAACGGATATTATTAATGGCATTCTAATTATTGCAGGTTTCTCCACTATGGTTGCGTCCTTGTATGCTGTCTTGACGATCATAACGACTCTTGCAGAAGATCGAGATGCTCCAGCTTGTCTAGCGAAAAAAGGCAAGATGAACGTGCCGTTGCCTGCATTGCTCTTTTTGGCAAGTGGTTTGATCATCACGATTGTAATTGGGTTTTTAATACCGGAAAAGATATTTGAGTATTTGATTACAGCTGCGGGCTTGATGTTAATTTATAATTGGCTCTTTATTTTAGTGACGTATGCAAAGCTTATGGATTTAACGACAGCGCAACACGTGAAAAATGGCATAGGTATGGTATTGATTGTGTTCACTGTATCTGGCACGTTAGGTGAGAAAACAAGCAGACTCGGCTTTTATGTGAGCCTGCTGTTTATAGTCCTAATCGTTATTGCGACACTATTGATGATGAAAAAATGGCGTAAGCATCAGCGTATATGATGACAGCTGTTACTCTTGTGGTGGAAACTTGAGATTCTGATACATCTTGAAAAATGGACATGTAGCTGGACTACGGTCATCATCACTGATAAAATACTGTTTCCATTCGTGGTTGTCCGCTTGCCCATACCATTTTAAATCGGGATGACCTGGAATGGCATCATAGGCATCAATGCGCTTACGAATCAATTTTTTTAAATTGCGACCAAAGACAGTCGTGTCGTTCATGTCCGCAAATACCCAGCGGGGTTGAAATGCCATAAACAGTGTTGGAAAATAACGACTTCTTCGCAATTGATGTGCTGGTGTAGCGCAGAATACAAAATAAGGCTCCCCATCAAAACAAAATTCCCATTGATAATTGGACGGGTCTGACGGAATATCTACTGGCCAATCCACATCATCATATGTCGTTAAATTGTTTAAAACTGACCAAAATAATTGCCGATAATCCTCTACCTCATAGTCGTTAAGCAACTCTTCAGGCGTTTCAAAAAATACCGCCAATGAAGTATATTCCCCCGAGGTTCGAGCACATGAATTGTACGCCTTTAGGCATGCTGCTAGTTCTTTTGCGGAATGAACCTCGCGTGGATCGCCAACAAAACCATATCGCAGTTCATTCGAAAAATAGCCCTTTCTGGCTGGGATACAAGGGAACGTATTGGCGTCATCTGCAACCATGGCAGAGAAGGCTTTATAAGCGGTCTGTTGCCATAACGGAAGCGTTTCTACATGTTTGTCTAGCCAGTGCTTTTCTAAAACTGCATCCACTTGAGTCTCCTCCTTCTCTACATCCTTAGACTATTAATGAAGCACTAATTGGGTGACGACTCACACGTAATTATTTGAAATAAATACATATGCTTTTGCTTGTTTAACGAACGATTCAGCGATGTTAAAATAAAACTAAGATGGTATTAAATGATTATTTATCTATTACTTATCGTATCATGAACAGTGTTGTAGAAGAAATAACAGAAGTTTGAAAATTTAGGTTAATTTGTGGTTTTAAAAAATAATTGGCGAGATTTTCTGAGGAGTGACAGGAATTGCAGCAATCAATTGTTAAGGTAACAAATCGTATGATCAGCATCATGTCAAACGCAGAAAATGAAGCGGAACTGTCAACATACAAAGTGTTACAGCCGGTTCATTTTCTGATTGCTTGTTTAGCAGAAAAAGGTGGAGCACTTGGAGAAATATCATGGAAGAGCACCTTAGAGGTAGCTTCTTTGAGGGTTTTGGCAGAGGAGCTGTGTACGGATTTAAATCAACATACCGCAACAAGTGAATTTTTCTCTGTTCCAGTAACGGAAGATGTGTTAACCGTCTTGGAAGTGGCTTTTCAATATATGAAAAAATATAAGCAAGTCTACATGAATGAAGGGCACTTACTCAAAGCATTATTGACGACTCACACGCTTGACCATTTTGTTTCAGATGAAGATAAGAAAATATTATTAAGCCTTGGGACGGCCTCCCGAGATATGATTGCTTACCTTGACCAATATCAATTTCCTCAAGTGCATTCGAACTTCATTCGTAAAGTTAATGTACACGATGCAAACGACCTTCTTCATTTTGTGGAACATCAATTTTCAAAACAATGGTCAGAAACGATTAGAAGTGCATTTTTGCTAGATGAACCTTCTATCTATATAGCATTTGATAGTAAAGATGAAATAGTAGGGTTTGCCGCTTTTGATGTATATAAAAATAGAAAAGGCTATTTCGGTCCGATGGGCGTCTCACACTCTAATAGAGTGAAAGGAATCGGCTATTCTTTGCTGCATCATTGTTTAAAAGATATGCATGATATCGGCTATGAATATGCCATTATTGGAGGAGCAGGTCCGCTAGAATTTTATGAAAGAGCGTGTAAGGCAGTTGTTATTCCTACAGCATATTGAAGATTGATAAAGTGAAACTTCAATCAGTGGGGGTTTGCTTCATCCTCCACTGATGGTTCGTTGTTGATCCAATCGAGCTTTTACAGTCAGTCCATCGCCCGGCTAGTTGACTCGTTCTCATCTTTCTACTTGAGGTGGGCGTCTTACTGACCGTTAATTTTGGAAAAAGGTGATGATTGTTGATGATGAAAAAAGTTAATTCCTCGGTCCATAAGCAACCTGCTATCTCTTGCGACCTCACATCATAAAGTTGAGCAAGAATATGAAAAATATGTAACTTCATCAAATCGAACATTATATAGTTTTGACATTGCAGGAGAGATAGTGGGATGTATCGGGATTGAACAAATAAGTTTAATTGCGTGCGAAATTAAACACATTGCAGTATTTGCCAATCGAAGAGGATATGGTATTGGCAGCAAAATGATACATTCTATTTCTGATAAATATTCACTGATTTCTGCAGAGACGGATCATGATGCCATAGCATTCTATCGAAACTACGGTTTTACGATAACGAGTCTAGGAGAGAAGTATCCAGGTGTAGAACGATTTCTATGTGAATATAAAAAACCAATAATTATTACCTAGGAGGGTTGAGAATTTGAGAAAGACTGAAATTGTTCCTTGGACAAAAAATTGGGAAGAATCCTACAATCAAGAAGGCGAAAATACTAAAAGAGATATTTCACAATGAATTGCTTGAGATAGGTAGTACAGCAGTTCAATGCATTGGGTACGCAAAACCAATAATAGATATATTAATCGTAGTAAAAAAAATTGAAAATGTGGATGTATACGCTGATAAAATGCAATCAATAGGGTATGTCGCAAGAGCGCAATACGGAATAGCTGGTAGAAGATACTTCCCTAAAGGCCTAGATAAAAGGACGCTTCATGTACATATTTATCAACAGGGGCATGAGAATATTGAAAAGCATCTAAACTTTAAAGCATACTTATTCAATAACCCTGACATAGCAAAAGAATACGGTAATTTAAAAATTAAACTTGCCAATCAGTATCCGGAAGATACACATCTCTATCAGAAGGGCAAAGAAGATTTATTCGGGATTATATAGGAAAAAACCACGAGCATGCTTCCTTTGATTTTGATGTGCACCAAGTTGAGTATTATTTTCTGTGCAACCTAATTGATGACAGGGACCACACCAAAATACCAACAAATCCAGATAGCCATCAGGTTGGGGTAGAATGGTTACCTATTCATGATTTACTGCAATATCGGATCTATCCTAAAGAACTAAGAAAGTGCATAATACAGCATATTAATAATCAAAAGTCTCCGATTTATTTAGGCGATGTAAATTAAGAAGCTGTTTTGTCATCAAGGCATCTGACCGTAAAAGTATTGTGAATTCGATACGATAGATCTGGATGTTTTGTATTGAGTGATATGTACGTAGTCAGTGAATTGGAACGGAAGGGGCAACGCTTCCGAATCCTATTGGCTACGAAAGCGTGAGTGGAACGTAGCGGGAAGAGCGGGACAGTTGAGTCCTGGACTAGCAAAATGATGAGAGCGGCTTGGTTCCGCCCGCAGTGAACATCAATGGTCTTATTCAACGATAACATAAAAGAATCCACTTTGATTTTTCAAAATGGATTCTTTTAATTTTTTTTAACGATAATTTTGAGGCATTGTGGTCTATTTTTGACGATTGAATAGCTTACTTTGTAGCACATTTAAAGCATGTTGAATTTCTGCTAAATCTTCCTCTGTGACATTTTGCATGAGCTGTTGAAAACGTACTTCAACACAGGCAAAAGCCTCATTCATCATATGTTCTCCATCCTTCGAAAGACAAATAGATTGTTTTCTGCGGTCCTCGGTATCAGTAATTTTTTCGATTAGATTTTTTTCTTGGAGTTTTTTGAGTTCACGGCTTGTATTAGGTAATGACATATGTTGGCAATCACTAATTTCAGTAGGTGTGACAGGCTGGCTCACTTTTATATATTCCAGAATTTTATATTGAACAGGCGTAACGGTGTCGATGTTAACGTTTTGTGTTAAGTCATGTGTTACCTCATGTACGGCTGTTGTAAACGTGACAAATTGATTGAATAATGCACTCTTGTCCATAGAACTCACCTCTATTGACAAGATAACAAATAACTTATCGTAAAACAATTATCATTTGACAACTAAATAAAAGGAGGGTATTATTTAGTTATCAAATGATAAGTAATGGAGGCTATTATGAAAACATTAATTATTTACACGTATCCTAATCATAAAAGTTTAAACTTTGCCTTTTTGCAGGAGGTTATGAAAGGTTGTAACGAAAATCCGTACATAAGTGAATTACAAGTCTTGGATTTGTACGAAGAAAACTTTGATCCGATTTTACAATTTAATGAACATAAGCGTCGTCGTGATATGTATCGAGATCCTAAGCTAGCAAAATATAGAGACCAACTTACGTGGGCTGACAAAATTGTCTTTGTGTATCCAATATGGTGGGGAAGACCGCCAGCGATGCTGCTTGGCTATATAGATCAATTATTTGCGGCCAATTTTGCTTACAGAGATAAAAAAGGACTACTACCGGAGGGGCTGCTAAAAGGAAAATCAGTCGTTTGTATATCGACGATGAAGGGCCCTACAAAATATCCACTGTTATGGCTAAATAATGCCCATAAAGTTTTGATGAGAAAGGCTTTATTTAATTTCGTAGGGATTAAGAAAGTGAAGTTCTTTGAATTTGGCAATATGGAGAGTAAAAAGGGAGGGCAACACAAAAAATTAGAAAAAATCTATCAGTATTTTAGCAAAGTAGCTTCCTAGTAAGTGATGACAAAAGCAGACGATGCAACAAGGATGTCGCAACGTCTGCTTTCATGTTCATTTTATACCTTCAAGGGGCAGTGTAATAGTAAATGTTGTATGTTCGGCAAGCTTACTTTGAACCGTGATGTTACCGTGATGCATATCGAGTATTTTTTTTACAATGGATAATCCGAGGCCGCTGCCGCCATTTGTAGCAACCCGCGATTGATCTGCTTTATAAAAACGTTCAAAAATATGCTTTTGTTGTTCTTCAGTCAGTCCGATGCCGTTATCAGTAATGACAACGGTCACTGTATCGAGTTGTGAAGTCATCGTAAGCCTAATGTTGCCAGCATGCGGTGTAAATTTAATGCTATTGCTGAGTAAATTCATCCAAACTTGATTCATTAAATCTTCATCCGCGATAAACGAAAGGTGCTTCAATTGAATATCCATGTCAATATTTTTCTCTAACCAATTAGGTTCAAGCGATAATACAACATTCCGTAATTGCTTATCTAGCCGATAAAGCTTCGGTTCGAACGGGTGGTGCTGAGATTCTAAGGAAGTCAGCTTTAGTAAATTATCACTAATTTTCGATAACCGATGACTTTCCATCTCGATGATTTCTAAATAGTGATGCCGTTTGTCCTCCGATAAGTCAATGTTTTTCAAAGCCTTGGCAAAGCCGTTAATAGAGGTGAGGGGTGATTGAATTTCATGCGAAACATTTGAGATAAATTCTTGCCGCATGCGCTCTAATTCACCCAATTCCACCGCCATATTGTTAATACCACTAATGAGTTGACCAAAATGATCATTATCCTCATCTGATTTGAGATCTAATTGAACACTAAAATCGCCTTTAGCAATGCGCCCAATCGCATCGACAATGGTGTCCCAATAGTTACGTTGTTTTTTTAAACCTAGTAAAAAAATGATGGCGGCTGAGCAGGCGAACAGCACAAATACAGCGATGACTGTATTGAATTGTTGCCAAAATCCATAGGGATGTTTCCCTAACCAACTATAAATCCAAGAAGTGATATGAAAGGCAATAAACGCAAATATTATATTTGCCACCAAAAAGACAGTTAGTACCATGAGTAGTCTGAGGACAAATTTCCCATTTTTCATGCGTGCAATTCCAATCGATAACCTAGACCTCGAATCGTTCGTATAGTGAACCCGCTGTTTTCTTCTGGAAACCGTTCACGCAGTCTTTTAATGTGAACATCCACGGTCCGTTCATCACCTTCATAGTCGTAGCCCCAAATTTCTTCTATTAACTGTTCACGCGAGAATGTTTTCCCCGTGTAACTTGCTAATGTAAATAAAAGCTCGAATTCCTTTAAGCGTAGTGTAATATGCTCGCCATCATACACGAGTTCGTACGTATTACGATTCATTTTAACGTTGCCAATTTCCACAGTTTGCGATAAGGAAATATGATAGCGCTTTAGAATGGATTTTACGCGAACGATTAACTCAGCTGGCTCAAATGGCTTCACAAGATAATCGTCTGTGCCAAGGTTAAAACCTTTCACCTTCTGGGCGGTTTCTCCTTTTGCCGTTAGCATCAGGATGGGTAAGTCATGATGATACTGTCGTATTTCCTTACATAATTCCCAACCGTCCATGTTCGGCATCATAATATCCATGATGACCATATCCACTTTTTCTGTATTAAGTTTGGACAGTGCATCTACACCGTCCATTGCTTCAACAACCTCTAAGCCTTCATTTTGTAAAAATACTTTGACTAATTCCCTAATGTGATTATCATCATCCACAACTAATAGTTTTGTCATGATAACAAATCCTTTCAACTTTACTCTTTAATACGTAATTGCTGTTTGGCAAACTCTCTGTACATATCGTGTGTTTTAAATAACGTTTCATGGGTGCCACTACCAGTAATATGGCCTTTCTCAACAAATAGTATTTGATCGGCATCCACTACAGTAGAGAGGCGGTGCGCAATAACAACTGTTGTTCTGCCTTGCATTAAATTATCCAACGCTTTTTGAACATAAATTTCTGATTTACTATCAAGACTTGAGGTTGCTTCATCTAACATTAAAATTTGTGGATCACGCAATAATGCGCGTGCGATGGCAATGCGTTGTCGTTGTCCACCAGAAAGCTTTATGCCGCGTTCGCCGACTTCTGTCTCGAATTTATCGGGCAGTTCATTAATAAAGTGATCAGCATAAGCCATTTTTGTCACTTTGTGCAGTTCCTCATCTGGCACTTCTCTGCCGATACCATAGCAAATATTATCGCGAATGGTTCCGGATATCAGCGCACTTTCCTGCGCAACGTAGCCAATTAGGCTTCTCCAAGAATGGAGGGAGAATGTTTCAATCGGTGTATCTCCGAGTGTAATGATGCCTTTAGTAGGGCGATAGTATCGTTCTAGTAAAGAGAATGTCGTCGTTTTTCCTCCGCCACTTGGTCCAACAATAGCTGTCACTTTACCTGGTTCAATGGAGAAATTGATAGCAGATAATATGGCTTCCTCACCATATGCAAAGTCTACATTTTTTACATGAATCGGGTCCTTTACGGTATCTAATTGTTGACCTACATAAATATCTTCTTCTTCGTGTTCAAGTAAGGCGCTGATGCGTTCTGTGGCACCCATCGCTTTTTGCAATTGTGTGAAGAACATTGTTAATTGCGTCATTGGTATGATGATTTGAATTAAATATAAAATAAACGCTACCATGTCGCCAGCTGTGAGCTCACCAGAAGAAACACGCACACCACCATAGCCGATGATCGCAACGAGTACAGACATCAGCACAAAGGAAATTAACGGTGAAATAAGTGCATGGATTTTTGCTTCTTTTAAGCCAAAGTTAAATAAATTGGTAATGCCTTTTTTACCACGTTGATATTCAATGGTTTCGGCATTAGATGCCTTCACTAAACGTGTTTCCGGTAAAACTTGATTTAAGACCGCTGTAAATTTCGCCGTTTCGTCTTGCATCCCTTTTGAAATCACAAACATGCGTTTTCCTAATAACATTAAAATAATCATTGCTACCGGCACAGCAATTAGCATGACTACTGTCATTTTCCAATCTAAGAATAATAGAATGATGACGGAACCAATAATGGAAATAACGCCTGTTAAACAGTTCGCAAGATGTTCAGTAATAAGATCCTTAACCACTGCTGTATCATTTGTGACGCGACTTACGTCTCCCCTGTATCATGATTATCATAGTAAGGGATAGGTAAGTGCAGTAGTTTTCTCCATAATTGATCTCTCAATTTTGCTACAACTTGATGACCAACACGGTTTAAAAAATAGATTGAAAGCCCACTCGCGATGGCCTGGGCGATAAAGGCAACACCTAATAAAATGATTTGCCAATAATCAAGGGATTCCAATGAAAAGCCATCCACCAGTTTTTTTGTAAATAATGGCACGATAAAGCCCACGCCGGTCGTCGCTAAGCTCATACATAAGGCAACGATTAAAAGCAGTGTTGGGGGTTCTGCTTGTTTTATAAGTCGTATAAAACGTCGCCAATCTGTCGATTTAGCTTCCTTTTTTATTGCTTTCATTGTTCAAAATCCTCCTCAATTTTCGTAAAGAAATGTTTAGTACTGCTATGTCATTACTATAACACTAGTTTATGAACTGAATATGAAATGAAAAAGGAAAAAGCCACTCGCTTTCCGTGGGGGCAGCTAGCTCGGTCCTCCACAGGAATCTCACAACTTTTCCCTCTCGATACGCAAATCAGGGGTATGTGGTGCAATTATGGTGAAAAACTTACAGAGAAATAGACTAACTCGCATTTGAACAAAAAATCAAAAGGTTTCGGGAATGTCCAGCATTCCCGAAACCTTTTGTCTTCAATCTGAGGCAAAACTAAATAATAATTTTTGCCTTTCATGTTGTAACTAATTGATACTAATTGTTAATAGCCATCATCAAGTAAAAATCCTAGTACGCCAAAGCCTACTATTAAGACTATGTATAAAGCAATCGCGATCAGCGCCCATACTAAAGCTGATTTCGCCGCTTTAGGCTTATTGTCCTTCCATAAAAAATACATAATAAACCCTATAAGTGGGGTACAACAAACGGAAAGGATGTTAATCGTAACATTGGCTTCGTCAACTTCTGGTTGTGTTTTATGTACACGAACACCACATTTTGGACAAATTTCTGCTTGTACTGCAATTTCCTCACCACAGTGTGGACAAAACATAATTATTCCTCCTAAAGATAATTAAAAAAACTGCCATTTTCCTACTAGTTTTCCCTCGTAGTGCTTTTTCCCGACTAAATAAGCATCAATTATTATTAGTAAACCAACGATAACGAGTTCAATTCCAAATGGCCATTTACTAATAAACCTAAATATTTTTGATAACATCCTTTTATTAGCTTATTTAGCAAAAACCATGAGTAGTCATCGGCAAATGAGCCACTGAATTGATGATGAGTGTTGCGGAATTATTTCTTCATGGCATCAGGCGGCAAATTACTAGAATCACCATTTGCCGAGTTCTTATTAACAACCCTGTGATTCTCTTTGGCGATGAACTAACCGGTGCTTTAAATACAAAAGCAACAATTGACATGATGAATATTTTAACAGATATCAATCAGTTAGGAACGACCATTATGCTGGTGACACAGCCTGCAAAGTTGCTGCTAAAACAGAGGGTAGCCTTATGGCATTAAGCACATCAAAAAACCACCTTTATATAGTAGTAGTGAAAGTATCCTACACTAAATATAGGTGGTTGTTATTTGTTTGTAATGAAAAAAATCGTATTTTCTGTTATTAACGTCGTCTTCTGCGCCTTCTATTGGGCCTCGGACGAGGACGGAGCCTGTTGGACGGGAGCATCGGTTGGGTTAGAGGACGAACCTGATCATCTTCTTGAGCATCCGTATCTTGCACGTCATCTTCATGTAGGACATCATCGTCTTGCATTGCAGAATGCTCTTCAGCAGAGTGTTGTGTTTGTTTGGTTGAGGACGCGATGTTGTGCGTATTATTTAATAGTGGGGTTGTTTGCTGGGGGGTGTTTGTGACAGTAGTCGTGCTTTGATGTTGTTCCGAAGTATGCTGTGTTTCGGCATGGGGCTGTTGAACAGGGTGAACATCTTTCATGACAAGTATTGGACGCATCATATCATGGTCCTCGTGTTCAAGGAAATGGCAATGCCACATGTAATGCCCGATATGATCTTTCCAATGCATAATAATTTTTGTTACTTTGCCTGCGTCAGCTTTTACGGTATCTTTCCAACCTTGTTCATAGTCATGAGGCTCTTCAGGAGGTCCTGTAAATTCAAGCTTGCCTTCGCTTTGGTATAGTTCAACATCAAAGGGCCGTCGTTCTAGAATTTTAAATTGAATGAGATGGATATGAATAGGATGGATAAAGGGCGTGGTATTAATAAAATTCCATACTTCAATAGTGTCTCGTGCTGGCTTTTCAGTAGCAGGGTCATGGTACATGCGATTATTTAGTAATAACATTGGCCTGCCAAAATCATCTGTAGTAGCGCTAAGTGGCAGGTTACGCTCGATATGCGCATGATGCGGATGCAAATCCATCGATACAGCCAGCCTCTCGGGTATATCACTGGTATCCTCACATTGCAGTGGGAGATTAACATTAAATTTCATAATCATACTTGTATGCTCATCTATAAAATCTGTATCAGTATTGAGTAATGTAATTTCCTGTCTTGCACAATCTGTAAAATCTATGACGACATCTGTGCGCTCTGTAGGTAATAACTCGACAAACTGAATTTCACGAGGGGCTGTTAAAAAGCCACCATCCGTACCGAGTTGAATCATTGACTGTTCATTTGAAAGGCTGATGACAAAGCCTCTTCTATTGGCACCATTAAGTATACGAAATCTGTATTTCCGAGGCTCGACATTTAAGTAAGGCCAGACCTTACCATTGACAACAATTGTATTACCGACAAATCCTGGTGTAATCGAAGGGTCTACGGGAACAGGGAATGTTGGCGCGTCGGGATAAAACAGAGAGCCGTCTTGATTAAACGTTTTATCTTGGATTAATAGCGGGAATTCATAATCCCCACAAGGTAAGTTGGAGCGTTCTTCTAGTGTATCTCGAAGCAAGTAAAAACCAGCAAGCCCTGCATACACATTTAATCGCGTTAATGCCATCGCATGGTCATGATACCACATCGTTGTTCCGGGTTGATGATTGGTATATTCATGTATTTCTTTCGTAAATTTGGGTCCTGTGTGAATAAAATCTTTCGTGTACCAAGCTTCTGGATGTCCATCACTTTCCCAATCTACATTTGCCCCATGTAAATGAGTAACAGTTCTTACCTCCTGTGAATCATTAGCGGCATGAAGGGTGACATCTACTGGTAAAAAATGTTTGTTCGGTAGTTGGTTTTTATATTTAACATAGATGGTTTTGTCTTTTGAAGCCTCGATGGTTGGCCCAGGATAGAGTCCGTTATATCCCCATATGGTTGACAGTGGAAAACGCTTATGGAAACGATGCTCGGCTGCCATCATCTGTAATTCATAATACTCTCTCCTTGGTTGGCCACTACAGTATTTTGGTTTCGCAATCGCTGGCTTCGGTAGCTCATCTACAAATTTAGGAATAGAAGCTGGATCAGAAGGATTCACTTTTTTATACAAGTCATCACGTCCCTTATTTTTTTACATAGATAAATACACAATCCATTACATCATATGGGTGAAAATAATAAGAAACTAGGACAAAAATGGAAGTAATTGTGCTAATATATAAAAAAATATCGAAGTGCAAAAATTCTTATAATGGATTGGGAACTATTTGTCGAGAGGGAACGTTTCTTTCGTACTAAGAAGGGGTGGGCAATGAGCAGGCAATTTTTCGTAAATCGGCAAGATGACAATGGAGTGACTTTTCACGTTGGCAATCAGCTTGCTGATGTTATTTTTCATCAAGTACAAAGCTTTGATGCCTTACCACACATATTGCAGAAACTGTACCGAGCTATCATCTGGTGACGGTGAGCGGTAATTTATGGGATGTCTTAGAAAAGAAGGACGAGGATATCGACTTGGCTTATAATTGATAGATAGCTTATTCACTACGCTAAGATATAGTAGAAATAAAGAAAATTCTAGGCATAGAGAAGTGGTGATTAGTTGGAATTAACATTAGATGAATTAAATAAAACGATCATGGAAATGCGCACGAAAGGACTTTTGTCAGAAGCCTTAGTTCTTGCAAAACAAGGTTTATTGGTTGCTATAGAGAATGGTAATTATGGCCATGGGTTGGATTTATACTATCAAAAAATATTAATTCATCATGCTTTTGGTGATACATTAAGTATGGTGAATCTCATTGATGAGTACGAAGGATGTTGTCAAAAGTATGGCACAGCAAAAGATATCATGCATTTTTACCTCGTGATGTCGTTAATATATGATTTGGTGGGTGTTCACGAGAAGACGGTGGAAATGACCAAAAAGTCAATTGAGTATGCTACGGAGCTAAAGGATTTAGTCATGCTTGTACGTTGTCATAATAATCTCTGTTATCTTGAAGTGGAAAAGGGAAGTTACAGCGAGGCGATGCAAGCAGGACTTTTAGCGATTGCATACAATAAAGAATTGGTTAAGGTCGAACCAGAATTGGCGAAATTACAAGAAATTCGCATCAATAATAACATAGCGGACGTTTATATTTGGGAAGGGGATTTTGACACTGCCCAAGCATTGCTAGATAGTTCGCTGAGTTCCGTGCTTGTTCATAATCATAAACGTGAAAAGGTAGCAGCTTTGTTTGGCTATGGCTTTTTATATGAAAAACAGCACAAACTTGAAGAGGCAGTGGTCTATTATCAGCAAGCGATTGAGCTTGCACAATCTTATGGCGATAAACCCATATTAAAGAAAGTGATGCGCATGCTTTTACATGTGCTCTATGAATTAGATCGCCGTGATGAAATTTTTGAAGTGCAACGAGCTTATATCGACCTCACGGAAAAAATGAGTGCCGATAATTTGCTTCAACAGGTGATGTATTTAGAGTTTAATCAACAAAAGGAAAAGTTGGAGAAAAAGGCGCTATATGATCCATTAACAGGGGTGCTGAACCGCCACTTTATAGATTCTGATTTACATGAATGGATACAAGGAGCGCAAAATTGCCAACTCTTTGTAGGGATCATCGTACTCGATATCGACTATTTTAAAACATATAATGATCGGCATGGCCATTTATTTGGCGATATGATTTTACAGCTTCTTGCCTCAGGCTTAAGAGATTTTTTACTGCAGCAGGACGCCGAGATTATTCGCTATGGTGGCGATGAATTCATCATCTGCATCCGCAACAAAGATGGGGCAGCTATAAACAGGCTTGTGATGGATTTGCACGCTTATATTTTGACATTAGCGCTTGATTACGATAATGAACGTTATCCTATCAAGGTAAGCATGGGCGCTTGTATCAATGATCAAAAAAATTATGACTTTAAAAATCTATTTGAGCTAGCCGATCGTAGCTTGTATAGAGCCAAAAATGATGGACGGGCGACCTATGTTATTAGTGAGCTATGAATGGAATGAGGCTAACGATCGGATCATTGATTTTACATTCCTATTTGCAAAGGTGAATAGGAATTTTTTACGTAACAGGGCTATCTTTTTTCGTAAAAAAGCGGAAAATTAAATTGGTTGCTCGAATCATTTGAAAACGTTGTTCTATCAACGTACAATATATAAAATTAGGAAACACGACAGCGCATAATTGGTGTATAATGTTGTGGTATGAGGAAAGAAAGCAGGTTGACAAAAATGGTAAGCAAAATGAAAGTAAATGCAGTTATAGACACACAAAAACATCATGCACTCTTAGTGAGGAATATACTAGGTGTGGGACATAAGGTGAATAGATGAAAAACTGGCTGATTTTCATTTCTGTCTTTATGGTTTCCTTGTCACTTGTAATAAGTATTTTAGTACTCTGGAAAGCCGAGGCTCCGTTCCGTTCAATTGAAGAGCAGGCTGAACAGTTGGCCCTCGAAGCCAAAGCCCTCGCAGTTGTTTCGGAGTCCTACACATATAATGGCAAAAATTCGTATGTCACTGTGTTCGGGGTAGACGAAAATGGTGAAAAAAAGGCCGTCTTTGTTCCGACGAATCTAGAAGAGGATTCCATTCAGGAAGTGTTTTTGAAAGATGGCATTACGGAAAAACAAGCATTATCGGTTTTTAAAGATGAAGGAAATGTACAAAAGGTACTACATATGAAATTAGGTTATGAGGAGCCCGGGGTTGTTTGGGAAATTACGTACGTCAATAACCACGATAAGCTCAACTATGTCTATATTTTGTTTGAGGACGGCGACTGGGTGAAGCGCATTAAGAACTTATAAGAGGAGTAGATTCCGTATGAAAAAACTATTAGCAAACCGTGTAAATACTTTAACACCATCTTCAACTTTAGCAATTACTGCGAAAGCGAAAGAATTAAAAGAACAAGGCATCGACGTAATTGGTTTAGGAGCTGGTGAGCCAGATTTCAACACACCTCGTAATATTTTAGACGCTGCCATTGAGTCAATGGAAAAGGGCCTCACAAAATATACACCAGCTGGCGGTCTACCAGTGCTTAAAAAAGCAATCATCGACAAACTACAACGCGACAACAGCCTTACATACAATCCGAATGAAATCATCGTAGGCGTTGGTGCAAAACATATTTTGTACACGTTATTCCAAGTTATTTTAAACGAAGGCGATGAAGTGATTATCCCAATCCCATATTGGGTTTCTTACCCTGAGCAAGTAAAATTGGCAGGCGGTGTACCAGTTTATGTGGAAGGTACGCGTGAACAACACTATAAAATTACTGCAGCTCAATTACGTGCGGCTATAACAGATAAAACAAAAGCAGTCATCATTAACTCGCCAAGTAATCCTTCTGGTATGATTTATTCTCGTGAAGAGCTAGCAGAATTGGCTGCTGTTGCAGAAGAAAAAGATATTTTAATCGTGTCAGATGAAATTTATGAGAAGCTTGTATACAATGGTATAGAGCATTTTTCAATTGCTGAATTATCTGAAGCAGTGAAAGCACGTACAATCGTAGTAAATGGTGTAGCAAAATCGCATTCGATGACAGGCTGGCGTATTGGGTATGCAGCAGGTAATGCAGACATTATTAAACCAATGACTGACCTTGCTTCACACTCTACATCAAACGCAACGACAACCGCACAATATGCAACAGTGGAAGCTTATAACGGACCTCAAAACACTGTAGAAGAAATGCGTCAAGCATTCGAATCACGTCTTGAGAAAATCTATCCACAGCTAAGTGCAATTCCTGGCTTTAAGGTCTTGAAACCACAAGGTGCATTCTACCTATTGCCAGACGTTGCAGAAGCTATGGCTCATACTGGCTATGATTCAGTAGATGCATTTGCTGCGGATATTTTAACAGAAGCAAACGTAGCGGTAATTCCGGGTTCTGGTTTTGGTACACCAACTACAATGCGATTATCTTATGCTACATCTTTAGAATTATTAGAAGAGGCAGTCCGTCGAATTGATGCATTTGTAAAATCAAAATGGCAAGACTAATCCTTCTAACCAACTTTGGAGGATATCTATGAAAAAAATTATGATTCAAGATATGCCACAGCATATCGGTCAAACAGTCAAGCTAGGTGCTTGGTTATCTAACAAACGTTCAAGTGGTAAAATTGCCTTCTTACAGTTACGCGATGGCTCAGGCTTTGTGCAGGGTGTAGTTGTTAAGGAAGAGGTAGGCGAAGAAATTTTTGCCATTGCCAAAGGAATGACACAAGAAACTTCTATGTATGTTACTGGCGAGGTGAAAGCAGATGAGCGTTCAAGCTTTGGCTGTGAACTTGCTGTAACAGGTATTGAGGTTTTACATGCGGCAACAGATTTCCCAATCACGCCAAAAGAGCACGGTCCTGAGTTTTTAATGGATAACCGTCACTTATGGTTGCGTTCGCGTAAGCAACACGCGGTTATGAAAATTCGTAATGAAATCATCCGTGCCACATACGAGTTTTTCAACAACAATGGCTTTACAAAAATGGACCCACCAATTTTGACTGGTTCAGCTCCTGAAGGTACTTCTGAGCTCTTTGCGACAAAATATTTCGATGAAGATGCCTACCTATCTCAATCAGGTCAGCTTTACATGGAAGCGGCTGCGATGGCGTTAGGAAAAGTATTCTCATTCGGTCCAACATTCCGTGCTGAAAAGTCTAAAACACGTCGTCACTTAATCGAATTTTGGATGATTGAGCCGGAAATGGCATTTGTGGAGTTTGAAGAAAATTTAGAAGTACAAGAACAATATGTAGAGCATATCGTGCAATCTGTTCTGGCAAACTGCAAATTAGAATTGGAACGACTTGGCCGTGATACATCGACACTCGAAAATATCAAAGCGCCATTCCCTCGTATTTCTTACGATGATGCCATTAAACTATTACACGAACAAGGTTTTGACGATATTGAGTGGGGCGATGACTTCGGTGCACCACATGAAACGGCTATTGCCAATTCTTTTGATAAGCCTGTATTCATCACATGCTACCCAGTAGGCATCAAACCGTTCTATATGCAACCACACCCAGATCGTGATGACGTTGTTTTATGTGCGGATTTAATCGCACCGGAAGGCTACGGTGAAATCATCGGTGGTTCTGAGCGTATCCATGATTACGATTTATTAAAATCTCGTCTTGCAGAGCATAATTTATCATTAGATGCTTATGCATGGTATTTAGAGCTGCGTAAACAAGGTTCTGTTCCGCATTCTGGCTTTGGTCTAGGATTAGAAAGAACGGTGGCTTGGATTTCAGGTACGGAGCATATCCGTGAAACAATTCCATTCCCACGTTTATTAAACCGTCTATACCCATAAGCGGTTGGCAACAAACTAAAAACAATTTAAAAGTCGCGTAGTGAAATGTCTACGCGGCTTTTCTACTTAATTAGAAAGAAGGAGTCATGTCTACATGAGCACAAATAATAATCGACTCCGTACATGGACTGAGCAGAGAACGATTCAAATTCCTCAGCTTTTTTTTCAGTTTTATAAGGAGTTAAACATAGAGGATGAAGAGGCCTTGATTGTCGTGCACTTACTTGCTTTTCATATCGAGGGCAATGAATTCCCTACACCGAATGATTTGATGAGCCGCCTAACAATGCCAAGTGATGCTATTTCATCACGGCTACAGCGCTTAATGCAAAAGGGCTTCCTCGAAATTACACGCGATGTTGATGCAGGTGGCAAAATATACGAAAAATATTCGGTCTACCCACTGTGGGAGCGCATCATGCAAATCATTGAAATGAGGGAACAAAAAAAATCAGCGACTACCCTTCAACAAGAAGAAGGCGAGTTATTCCGTTTGTTCGAAGAGGAAATGGGGCGTCTTTTATCTCCTTTAGAGCTTGAAAAAATCGGTTCTTGGCTAGATGAAGATAAACACAGTCCAGCACTTATTAAAGAGGCGCTCAAGGAAGCGGTGTTTGCTAGCAAACTGAGTATTCGATATATTGACCGTATTTTATTGGAGTGGAAAAAGAAAAATATTAACACGCCACAAGCGGCACAAAAGCAGGGGGAACAGTTCCGTGAAAAGCAAAGCTTTAACAGACCACCAGCCCGTTCAACACAGCAAGAGATACAGTCGACAAACAAAGTAGCTTTTTATAATTGGTTAGAAGAAAGAGAATAGGGGGCTTCGAGGCATGTTAACGAAAAAACAATGGGAGCATTGTCTAGCAGAGATGGACCGAATGTTTCCCGAGGCACATTGTGAGCTTGTTCATGACAATCCATTTGAGCTAACAATTGCAACCTTATTATCCGCACAGTGTACGGATGTACTTGTCAATAAAGTAACGAAAACCTTGTTTCAAAAATATAAAAAGCCAGAGGACTATTTAGCCGTACCTTTAGAGGAGCTACAACAGGATATTCGCTCGATCGGCTTATATCGCAATAAGGCAAAAAATATTCAAGCACTGTGTGAACGTCTGCTTGTTGAATACGGTGGGGAAATCCCTGCAAGCCGAGAAGCATTAGTGACATTGCCAGGTGTAGGTCGTAAAACTGCCAATGTAGTGTTGTCCGTAGCCTTTGACGTACCTGCACTTGCTGTGGATACTCATGTGGAGCGCGTTTCTAAGCGACTAGGATTGTGCCGCTGGAAGGATTCCGTGCTAGAGGTTGAGGAAACAATTATGAAAAAAACGCCAATGAATAAATGGTCGAAAACCCATCATCAGCTGATTTTCTTCGGACGTTATCATTGTAAGGCACAAAATCCCGGCTGCCATACATGTCCATTATTGGGCGAGTGCCGCGAAGGTCAAAAGCGATTGAAAAAAGGGCTGGTGAAGGAAGCGTGAATGTAGAGGCAATAGCACAAGACAAGGTCGAGGCATGGTTTGCTGAATGGATAGCGCTAGAAGGACAAATCCATGTTGCGCATGATAGGCGCAACGGCACTGCAAAGGGCTTGATGGAGCAGGGCATTGCACTATTTGAACGTTTAATGCAGGAGGCCGGTGAAGAGGTCATGCCAATTAACGGCATGGAGCGCTTAAGCTTTATTCAAGCAAAACCAGGCCAATATGCCTGTTACCGGCAATTAGATGAATTATTTAAAGAAACAAAAAAGCGCACAGCACGCTTACGGCTACAAGCAGCAAAACGTTAGGGTAAACAAATAGCAGTGTCGAAGTGGCGTTGAAGTCGCCACCGTCGAACTGGCGGATAGAACCAAGCAACACGCAACCGTATAGAACATAAAAAAGCAGAGAAGCTTCAAGCTTCTCTGCTTTTTCCATTTATTCGGTGCTTTCGACTTCACCATCAGGCGTTGTAGGTTCGGTTGGCGGAGTTGGCGTTTGGCCACCGTTGTTATTGCCGGTGTTGTCATTATTGCCATTTCCGTTACCGTTGCCGTTATTGCCATTATTTCCGTTGTTTCCATCGTTGCCGTTGCCATTATGGTTGCCGTTATTGTCACCTTGGTCTGGTGGCGTTGGGTTCTCAATGTCTGGTTCATCTGGATTCTCTGTCTCTAAATCCTCATCAGGCATACTTGTTACTTGGAAGGACGTGGTACCTGGTTCACTGCGCGTTCCATCAAAAATGGCTACTACAGAAATGACGTAATTGCCGTCCGCCAGTGTGTTGGAGACCGTTAAGCCTTTACTATCAGTAGTACCTAGAGAAATGGTTTCGCCACCCTCAAGTGTAGCAGATACTTCAAATGTAGTCGGCAGTGGCTCATTTGTTTCTGGATCTAACAATGCATCATGTTCCCATCCGATGTTGATCGATTGACCACCTAAATCTAAGTTTGCACTTACATTATAAGGCGTAGATAGTTCAGGTGCCTCGTATTCGTTAGAAACCTCAGTAGGTTCTGTACCTCGAACGAATAATTCCGTTTGACGTCGATCGCTCGGTGTAAAATCACTCGCTAATTTCAGTGGGTTTGACCCGACTTCAATGGTAGCTTCTACTACAGAACTTGGTTTCGTGAAACGAGCTGTCTCCACATTTGCGGAAAGGTCTTTCATAATATTTTTAAATAACTCTTGTGGTAATCGGCGTTCATCCCATGTCGTAATTGGATCAGAACGTTTTTCATAACCGCTCCAAATAGCGATAGAGTAATTGGTAGTATACCCGGCAAACCAAGAATCGGGCACACTCGTATTTGGTAAATTATATTTGTTAAACTCATCGGTTGAATAGTTTGTTGTACCTGTTTTACCAGCAATATCTAAGCCTGGAACATTGGCAGCTTTACCTGAAGCATCAGGTTTGTTGCCCACAACATCACGTAGCATATCTGTGACCATATAAGCTGTATAGTCACTCATCGCAACATTCGATTCAGGTGTATAGTCTTTTGAAGATTTTCCATCACGGTAAACAATTTTTGTAATTGCGTATGGGTCTGTATACACACCGTTATTGCCAAAGGCTGCATACGAAGCTGCCATTTGGATAGGGGACATGGTAATATCACCACCACCGATTGCATCGGCCTCATAAACATTTTTCGCTTCGACACCTAGGCGACCAATAAATTCTTTCGCCTTATCTGCGCCAACTTCCTGCAATGCTTTTACTGCTGGCACGTTACGAGAAGCATATAAAGCTTTACGTGCTGTCATTGCACCCATGTATTTACCATCCCAGTTTGTGATGGTTTGTTTAGAACCTGTATAATTCATGCGCTCATCGACAAGTGTTTGACCTGTTGACCATTTTAAATATTCGATTGCCGGACCGTAATCAAGTAGTGGTTTCATCGTAGAACCTGGATGATTCATTGTTAAGTCATCCGCATAGTTGAAGCCACGTTCAGCACCGTAATTGCGTCCGCCGCCAACTGCTTGAATTTGACCCGTTTTTGTATCAACGACAGCTATACCTGACTCAATGTTTTCAGTAGGGAAGTTAGCGTCATCATTCATAATGTTTTCTACAATTTTCTGAGCATTCGGGTCAAGTGTTGTATAAACTTTAATGCCCTCTGCCATGGCTGTGCCATCATCATTTTTCTCAAGTTCATTAATGACGATATCTAAGAAAGCATCATATTTAGAGCCTGCAAATGATTGGCGTGTTGCGTCATCAGCTAGACCTGCTGTTACATCCACAGCCTTTGCTTCTTCCATTTCAGCCTTGGAAATTTTACCGTGTTGTAACATTAAACCTAACACGATATTACGACGCTTCTCAGCAAGATCTGGATTTTTCAATGGATTGTAGGCATTTGGTCGTTGCACCATACCTGCCAGTAATGCTTCTTCATCCAGCGATAATTCACTTAGCTCTTTACCGTAAAAATATTGTGATGCTGTACCAAAACCGTAGATTCGACCAGACATCAGCATTTTGTTAAAGTACATTTCAAAAATTTCTTCTTTTGAATATTTACGCTCAAGCTGGAAAGCTAGCCAAGCTTCTTGTGCCTTACGTTTTAATTTTTTCTCGTTTTGTAAAAATGAGTTTTTGACAACTTGCTGTGTTAATGTCGATGCCCCTTGTGCGCCAAAGCCATCACGGAAGTTGGCAAGAATGGCACCACCGAGACGATAAAAATCCATCCCATGATGCTGGAAGAAGCGAACATCTTCTGTGGCAAGGATGGCATTGACCATATCCTCAGGAATATCTTCGTATTTTATATATTTCCGGTTTTCTGCCCCGATTGTCGCAAAAATTTCACCGTTTTTATCGTAGAATTCGGAAGAAACAGGGTCTTTCAATAATTCTTCATTTAGTTCTGGAGCTGTGCTGGCGTAATAGGCAAATAATCCAGCGCCACCTATAAATCCTACAACCCCAATGGCTACCAAGGTTAAGAAAATACGCTTTACCCATGTTTTGACCGATGATGGTGATGTTGATTTTGGTGCTTTCTTTTTATTTTTTTGAGCGCGAGCTTTTTGATGCTCACCGCGTGTTTGACGACGTTCAGTCATTCTACTATCTCCTCACTTTCAAAGCCATGACTTTTTGCAACGATGAGCTGTTGGAGAACGGGTAAATAATCGATACGTGGATAATAGCTTGTTGGAATTTCATAGGCTTCTTTTTCGATTGTCGAAAAGGGTATCGATTTACGTTCACCATGGGCCATCGCTTGCCAGGCCTTTTGTAAAACTTCGTATGGCACTATAAAGTAACGTTCAAAGGCTGAAAAACGAATGATTATAAATGCCACACCATTTTGTTCCGTCACTTGCTGCATATGTGTCATTTGATGTGTGTGTATATTTTTTAACGGAAAACTTGTTTTTGAGGCTGTTTCCTTTGCATCAAAATCAATATAATGCCCATTCCAAACACCATTATAGTCTGTTGTAGAGGGCGTTCGAAAATAAGCTTCCTTAATGACTGCAGCGCTTCGCGATGGGTACTCTACTTTGACGATTTGCACGGGAACAGGTTTCTTATGAATGATGGCAAGCCGCCTTTCTAAATAATAGTCGTTTGCTTCATTAATTTCATCCTCTAACGTTTTACCGCGATTACTAAAGGAGAAATCTTTCGTTTTTCCCTGTTTCTCAGCTTTTGCTACAGATGAGGCAGGGGTATACAATTTCCCATTTGGATAACGAATTGTCATTTAGAATCACCCTCTATAATACTGCTATTATACACAATAGTTTACCATGATTCAGTAGAAGTTCTCCACTTCCATCAGTAGTGAGAAAGATGTGGTTTTCCTATGCCAATTAGTGGTTGACTAGCCATCAATTACATGATGAAAGGTGGCGGCTAAAAATATTAAAACCTAAGGTAAATTGTCTGTGTAGTGGATGCCAGGATAATAGTAAAATCGCCGTTAGAAGTCGAAAATGCGCTTGTAGAGCAGCGAAATTTCGCTATGACATCCGTCAACATCTCCGATAAATCTCCAGTTTCATTACGAGAGGAATAGGCCAGTGTCCCTTGAAATTGGTACTATTTTGAAGCAAAGTTGTTCATTGTCATTGAGCATTAAAAATATTTATCGAAATACTTCTTCTTTCAGCTAACTTACGCTTATTTTGTCACGCATGAAGGTAATTTTATACATGCGAGGAATACATAAGTAAAGTAAAAGGAGGCGTTGTATTGAATAAGATAAAACAATTAGTTGCGCAGCTGGATCTAGTCAATCAATTACTTTTAACGAGAGTGTCATTGGAAGACAATGCACATAGCCTGCAATTTTTTATGCAGCTCAAATCTGTAAGCCAGAAAGTAAGCTTAGCAGAAAAGAACTGGCAAGTAAAGAATGCTTGTTCGCCTATTAGTAGTGAAAAATGATAGACTTTGGTACACTATCCTCATAAGATTAAAAATAAATGAGGTGCGGAATTGTTATTGATACAGCAAACTTCCATATTAATAGATGAATGTGATAAATGTGTTTCACGCTTTTGGCAAATGCGTGAGGAGGATCGTGCGCCAGATTTTTTTGCAGAGGTTAAGCCACATGCTGATGTGATCCATCAATTGTTGAAGGACTGGCAACAGCAGGCAAATACGTGGATACAAAAAAATCGGCCGAAATATATGCATACACAACAAATTGCTTCAGCGGTTGAATCGATGGAGCAATTTGTTGTGCAATCTTTTTATAAAGAAACAAGTAAAAAACGTTTTTTAGATGCCACCCATTCGGCTTCCTATACACTGAAAAATTTTTATCGCTTAGTGAAGGAGGAGCATTCCGATGCTATCGAAAAAACGGACGATTAGTGCGCTCTTGAATGAATGGCGTTACGATGAGGAATTAAAAGAACGCATCATACATTGGCAAACGTTAGAAGGCCGCGATGCAAAGCTTGCTCCGTTCCCAGCAAATTTGCATCCGTCACTTGTCAAAGCATTGCATACACGTGGCATTCACCAATTGTATACCCATCAACGTGAAGCATTTGACTTGGCGACAAGTGGGCAATCGTTTACCGCTGTTACACCAACAGCTTCGGGTAAATCCTATTGCTATCATCTACCTGTTTTACAAAAGATTTTAGAGGATCGAAATGCCCGTGCAATCTATTTGTTTCCGACCAAAGCTTTAGCACAGGATCAGAAAAATGATTTAAATGACCTGATTGAGCAGAGTGGAGAGGACATTTTAAGCTATACGTATGATGGGGATACAGCCCCTGGTATTCGCCAGAAGGTGCGTAAGGCAGGCCATATTGTGATGACAAATCCTGATATGCTGCATTCAGGCATTTTGCCACATCATACGAAATGGGTGTCACTCTTTGAAAATTTACAGTTTATCGTCATCGATGAGTTGCATACATATAAGGGTGTATTTGGTTCACATGTTGCGCATGTTATTCGAAGACTCAAACGTATTTGTGAGTTTTATGGGAGTAAGCCTGTTTTTATTTGTACGTCGGCGACCATTAAAAATCCACAAGAGCTCGCAGAAAATTTAACGAATGAAAGACATAGCTTAATCGCCGATTCTGGAGCACCTGTAGGCAAGAAAACATTCCTGTTTTACAATCCGCCCATTGTCCATAAAACTTTTGGTGTGCGACGCAGTGCGGTATTGGAAGTAAGTGATGTGGCAAAAAGGCTTTATACAGCAGGCATTCAAACTATCATTTTTGCTAAAAGCCGAGTACGTGTGGAAATGATTGTTACCTATTTAAAGGAACTGACACGTGATAAATTGTTAGATGAATCTGTGCGTGGCTATCGAGGAGGCTATTTACCTTCGGAGCGACGTGTTATTGAACGTGGACTGCGTGATGGAACGATTCAAACAGTAGTCAGTACAAACGCATTAGAACTAGGGGTCGATATAGGTCAATTACAGGCTTGTATCATGACGGGTTACCCGGGGAATATTGCGAGTGCATGGCAACAAGCAGGACGTGCAGGGCGTCGTCAGGATGAGGCGCTTATTATCTATGTGGCGCAATCTACAGCACTCGATCAGTATGTCGTAAATCATCCGTTATTTTTACTTGGCAGTGCTCCTGAGGAGGCGCGCATTTATCCTGAAAATATGTTGATTTTGATGGACCATTTAAAATGTGCGGCCTTTGAACTGCCGTTTACCACACAAGATATGTACGGTGAATATGATATTCAAGAATTGCTCGACTATTTAGCGGAAGAAGGCGTTGTTTTTAAAACAAGTGACAAGTGGCATTGGATGAGTGATCGTTTCCCAGCACACGATATTAGTCTCCGTTCTGCCTCGCAGGAAAATGTCGTCATTATTGATATGACAGTACCTGCTCAGACCAAGGTGATTGGAGAAATGGACCGTCATAGCGCAATGACCTTGCTACATGAGGAAGCCATCTATTTGCATCAAGGGATTCAATTTCAAGTCGAGAAGCTAGACTGGGAAGAAAAGAAGGCGTTTGTGCGTGAGGTCGATGTCGATTACTATACAGATGCTAATCTAGCGGTAGAGATGAAAGTGTTAGAAGAGGATCGTAACCGAACTTACGGGGGAGGGGCAATTGGTTTCGGTGATGTCGGCTTAGTAGCCCAAGCTACGATTTTCAAAAAGATTCGTTTTGGCACACACGACAATATTGGCTCAGGTCCTATTCATTTACCACCAGATGAAATGCATACCAGTTCGTCGTGGTTATCGTTTGCAGCGCCCGAAAAGTGGTCAGAGGAAGAGTTAACAGATGCTATGACAGGAGCTGCCTATGCAATGAATGCATTTATCCCCTTATTCATCCAATGTGATAGCAGTGATGTAGCAGTCGTGCCACAAGTAAAGGCAACCCACAACGAGCAACCGACGTTTTTTGTCTATGATAAGTACCCAGGCGGTATCGGTTTAAGTGAGAAGGTCTACGAATTGTGGGAAGAGCTTCTAGTAAAGACACAACATCATGTGGCAAATTGTCCTTGTGAATCAGGCTGTCCATCCTGTATAGGAGCGCAAGATTCTTTCGGTAATTTAAAACAAAAAGTAGTCAAGCTTCTTCATATTTAACACGAGATACCAAAGAGGGTTTGAGAGGAAAAGTCTAGGGCTAATCCTTCAAGCCCTCTTTTTTGATAAGTGTATATAACATTTTACGGTTAAACCCTGTTAGTTTTTCTAAATCTCGCTCAGAAGCTTCAAGGTGTTTTAGTGTGACTGTGGGCTTGTGAGAGGACACAAAAAAGATAGAGCAGTTCACTCTACCTCTTTAAGACCGAGATAGCTTACTTGCCGTCTTGGTCATTTTTTAATTCATGATTAAAATGTTACATAACAATCTTCATCTCTGTCTGGGTCAAAATATTGGAATTCTCTTATCCCGTGTTTTTCTTGTAAATATTCTTTTACTCTCGCTATATCTTTACCAAAAGTATGCAATGGGTTTCTTTTAAAACTTATTAATTCTGGACTTTCTTCAGATATAGAAGCATTTAATATTTCTTTATCATCGTAGTGAAAATGGAATCTCCATCCACTATAACAAATTAAGTAAGTTCCATCGGTTTTTAGTCCGCATTTGTCTTCATAAGGAACGATATTAACACTACATATTTTGTTATTTATTAAAAATGAATCCATGTTGCCGTACTCCTTAATAAATTATATTTTATTTATACATTGCATTTTAATGGGAATTTATGATTAAGAATAGCATAATTTTAATACATAGATTGAACGGGCGTATACGGAACAATCCTACGGTGGTGTGAGAGGTCGGCTAGCCACCTACCCATTTTGCGGCGTTGTCTAGAAGTTCCATACCACACTATACAACCTAAGGACATAATAAAGATAGCAGATATAATCATTATCATTGATAATGATGCTTCCTTATAAATGGCTAGCATTGGTATAGCCCCCGTTATAAATATCACTAAAAATATAAGTGTTAAAAGGAAAACGTCCCCTTTTGAATGAAAAACCACTGATGAATCACACCTTCTTTGTAATCTGTGTTTAATGCTTACACTATACCATTTTTTATAAATGTTGGGATGTTTAGGAATCGAAAACTAGGGCAACTTTAGAATTAGTCGTTTGATACGAACCACAAGTTGTGGATGTCAAAGATCATTTGAAATTCCATATTTAATGCTTAGCAGGACTTACCGATTGGTGAGTCCTTCTGTTGTCTTTAGTCCTATTAATGGACATCGAGAAGCACTGCTTCAATGGAAATATGGATTGCCTCATGTTGGTAGTTTTGGACATTTATATTCAAGCCAGTGGTTGATACACTTACACAATACTACATAGAGGAGTGATAACAATGGTTGAAGTACGTTACAAGGTAAGAGAAGTGTTGGACAAGAGCAAAATTGATACATTTTTGCAGCAAGCGCGAATTGGTCATCTTGGCATGGTTGATGGACATTTGCCCTATGTTGTGCCGCTTAATTTCGTGTGGACAAACGGGGTGCTGTATTTTCATGGCGCCACTGGCGGGAGACGAAATCAGGTGATGGATGACAATCCAGAGGTCTGTTTTACCGTGTGTGAAGAGTATGGAACGATTACGAATCCAGTACCAGCGAAGACGGACACCGCCTATATGAGTGTCATGGTTTTTGGCAAGGCACAACCCATCGTCGATCTGGATGAGGCAACACACATGCTGCAAGAAATGATGTACAAGTATGTGCCTGGTTATTATAATCGTCCGTTATCCGAGCAACACGTAAACAAATATCGATCAGCAGTTTTCGGTGGTCCAGTTCAAGTTTACCGCATCGATCCACAACACATTACTGCGAAGGAAAATCCAATCGAAGTAGGGCAAATGTTCAAACCTGAGCTTTCTTAAAAATGACAGATATAGATATGCACTTTAGTTCTCTGTGAGAAATGCCAGTTATTTTGCAGTCGAAAAGGACCGACTATGTGGCACTTGGTGTGTGTTGCGGTGCTAGTACGAAATCGTTATACACAAGCAAATAATTAACGCTCAATGGCAATGATGTTGATAAAGCGTTAACTTAGCTAGTTGAGAAATGTTGATGCTAGCATGCAAAAATATGTCAAACAGTTTAGTGAAGAAAAGGGTTCCATGTTAATACAATTCACACGAGAACATTGTATTTAGTGACTGAGGTTGGCGAACTAGCTAAAGAAATTTTAAGTATTTCTTTTCATCCAACAGAGGGAAAAGTGGGTTTAGCAAAGGAAAACATAGGCTTGGAGCTGTGCGATGTGATTTACAATGTATTAGATCTCGCCAATCGATTGGACATTGATTGGAGGAGGCCTATTGGAAAAAATATGGGGAAATAAATATGTGCAGAATTTGGTATGAATAATCAACCAATTCTAGTTAAAAGCCACTAACCTTGGTCACACAGGGACAGTGGCTTTTGTGGATGCTAAAACATGAAAATGTCACCTTTTTAAAGGTCACAACAGCAACGAACAGCAGGGCGAGCGCTTATGCAATGGTGTGAGAAATATAGTTTTCTAGTAAGTGGATTGTCTATAATAACTGTATAAGGTTAAATATGGACTGTTGAAAATTGTGTTTTTGGATGTTTTTTCTTAATCCATAATTCGATATGCTTAGAGCGTTCATTCATAAACTGACAAATAAGGGGGCATAACATGGTCAATTTAGTTGAAGAGAATCTCTTAGCTGTGAGGAAGCAAATGGCATTAGCTTGCCAAGCTTCAGGACGCAAGAAAGAGGACGTAAAATTGTTGTTGGCAACAAAAACGGTACCGCTTGAAAAATTAGCAATGGCGATCGAAGCAGGGGAAACTTTATTTGGTGAAAATAAAGCTCAAGAACTTCGGGACAAATTTCCACTTATGCAGCAATATAACCAGGTAGAATGGCATTTTATCGGACACCTGCAAACGAACAAAGTGAAGTACGTTGTAAAACATGTTACACTCATTCATTCTGTGGATCGTTTGAAATTAGGGCAGGCGCTACATCAACAACTTGTCAAAGAGAACAAGACGATGGCTATTTTAGTACAAGTTAATACATCCCGCGAATCCAGCAAATTTGGCGTCTTACCGGAATCAGCACTAGAGTTGGTTGAACAATTATCTCAATTCGACACATTGCATATCAAAGGGTTAATGACGATTGGAAAATTAAACGCCAAACAGGATGAGACCAGACATTGCTTCCAATTATTAAAACAAATTCAAGCACAAATAATAGCAAAAAATTTTCCACGTGTAGAAATGGGCATTCTCTCGATGGGGATGTCTGGAGATTTCGAAGTGGCCATTGAAGAAGGCGCTACGATTATAAGAGTAGGGACAAGCGTATTTGGTCAACGTTATTTACCAGATGAATATTACTGGAATGAAAATGTGGTTCAGGTAGATTAGTAGAGAGGTAGGAAATGCAATGAACACAACATCAGTTTCACTGCGGGGGCATGATTTACTATCGCCCACCATAGCTGCTTTTATATCCGTCCTAGTCAACTACGGGGGTACTTTTATCCTGGTGTTTCAGGCGGCAAAGGTAGCTGGTCTAAGTCCAGAAATGACTGCGTCATGGATATGGTCGATTTCCATTGGTGTGGGGGCAACTGGTATTTGGTTAAGTTACCGATACCGTGAACCCATTATTACCGCTTGGTCAACACCAGGTGTGGCATTTCTTGTTTCAGCTTTGGCAGTTACGCCCTATGCTGAAGCCATTGGCGCTTATATCATTTCTGCTGTAGCATTTGTCATTTTAGGTTTATCAGGAATGTTCGAACGTTTTGTTCAACTTATTCCGCCAGGCATTGCTTCTGGGCTACTAGCAGGTATTCTATTACAGTTTGGCATTTCAGCCTTTGGTGGTGCGAAATCGGACCCTTTACTTGTCATTGTGCTTTTTACTGCGTATATCCTATTAAGACGATTTACATCTCGATATGCAATCGTAGGGATCTTGGTAATTGGCTTGCTTTATTTGGTAAGTGTTGGAAAAGTCGATTTCAGCAATGTCAAATTGTCTATCGCATCTCCAGTGTTTGTTATGCCAGAGTTTTCGCTTCATGCTTTATTGGGCGTCGCATTGCCGCTTTTTATTATTACTTTGACGGGACAATACATGCCAGGAATGTTAGTGTTGCGAAATGACGGATTCAAAACGAGTGCGAATCCGATTTTGATTGTGACCGGATTGGGCTCGCTCCTGACAGCACCATTTGGCTCTCATGCTTTTAACGTTGCAGCGATTACAGCGGCCATTTGTACCGGAAAAGACGCCCATGAGGATGCAACGAAACGCTATATTGCGGGTATTGCCTGTGGTATTTTTTATAGTATTGTTGGCATTTTTGGCGTGACATTGGCCGCATTGTTTTTAGTTCTTCCTGCTACGTTCATTGCGACATTAGCGGGATTAGCGTTGCTCGGTACAATTGGTAGTAGCCTTGCCAATGCGCTAACAAAACCGAATGGCCGCGAAACAGCACTCATTACTTTTTTGGCAACAGCCGCAAATGTTACACTACTTGGAGTCGGAGGGGCATTTTGGGGACTTGTTGCTGGTTTAGTGGCCCATTTAGTGATGAATGGTCAATTTTTCAGTAAACAACAGATGAATGGACTACACCCAACTAAAAAATGAATACAGTAAGTGTCCAGTGCTAGTAAGAGGTTAAAAGCAAAACGATGCTGTTATATTTTTAGTAAACATCATCGTTTTGCTATTTTTCATGAACGAAGAAATTCATTGTACTTTTCCGTTAGTACTTAAAAGCTTTACAAGTTACTAATAGCGGTGCTAGAAGTCCTCATAGCATACTGTTTTTGATAGAAAGGTAAAAATCTGTGTAGACACCCTGCAAAAAGCAAACAGATTTTTACCATGTGGAAAGCGTTTGTTATTATATTGAAGGACTTTGAGGCAGCCCTGTTTTTTGTTAAGCAACGATAAAGTTGGTGAGCGTGATTGGTCTTATAAAAGTATCCCCGCAAGTCGCAAAATGCCTGCTTCAATTGCTGCCTCATCCATTTTAGCAAATCCCAGTACCCATCCTTTACGATGACTGTTCAAACAATAATTGCTCAGCGGATAAACACGAATACCTTTTTCCAACGCTAGGTTTGTCATTGCTTCTTCATCAAATTCTTCTTCGGCTTCAAGAAGCATATGTAAGCCCGTTTCAATACCGCTTAGTTTGAAACGTTCAGCGAGTCCGCTTGCAATGATAGCCTTCGTCATAGCTTCATGTCTGCGTCGATAGACATTTCTTACTCTCCTCATATGGCGCATAAAATGGCCGTGCTCAATAAAATGAGCAAGCGTTAATTGCTCCATAATCGGAAGATGCCGATAGGTGAGTTCTTGTACTTGAGCAAGTTGGCGGATGGCCTTTTTTGGACCAACGATTGCCGAAATTCGTATGCCGGGCGCAACCATTTTGGAAAAACTCATCATATATAATGTGTTTTGAGGTTGCTGGCTAAACAAGGTTGGAAGCGGACCGCCACGATACCTAAATTCGCCATCATAATCATCTTCTACAATCCAAAATTGATCTTGCGCAGACTTTTGTAGCAATTGTTGCCTGCGTGGTTCAGACATAATGACACCAACTGCACATTGATGCGAAGGCGTAATAAACGTAAGTTTGGATTGTGGAGGAATGCGATCTACTTGTAATCCGTACTCATCAACAGGCACAGGCACAACATGCATGCGCCGATAGTTCATGGTCATCCAGGCAGCGGGAAATCCAGGATCCTCAACAGAAACCGTATCTCCTTCATGTAAAAGTGCTTGAGCAATTAAGTCTATGCTATGCTGTGCACCGGAAGTTAAGATAATTTGGTCAATATCTACATGAATGCCTCTTTCGAATGTTAAGTAACGCTGAATCTGCTCTCGGAGTGGTATGAAACCATAGGCGTTACCATAACCCCAATTGACCAAATCTGCTTCGGCTGATGCCTGTAAAAAGGATTGTCGCCAAAGTTTACGAAAATGCTCATCTAAATACGGCTCATGGGGGCTAAAATCAAATTCTACGTGTTGCTTTTCTTTGCCTCTAAACCAACTGTTCAACTGGTCAACCGCCGTGTTTAATAAAGGTATCTCTGGCGTGGATGGTCCTTGCGGCGTAATCTGCTCTGACGAGTTGGTTTGATATCCCCATTCACTAACCCTTGTGCCACCACGCCAATTTGTAACGGTGTAACCACGACTGAATAATTCCTCATAAACAATTTGAATTGTTGAACGCGAAACACCGACTAATAAGGCGAGCTCTCGAGAGGGGGGCAGTAACTCGCCTGGAGGCCATTTTCCCGTTGTAATGTTATGTATAGCTTGGTCAAGTAATTGTTGCCATATAGGATTTTTATCGTCTCGGTTAACTTTTAGCATTCCATTCACTTCCAGTTGATATTTTGTTTAAAATTTGGATTGTAAAATTATATAAAAATGGATATTTTAGTACATGCCATAATGGGTATGCTATCATAAAAATAATAGTCTTTGCAATATGACAAGATAAGGTGGAAATCCTTTCTACCATAAGGATGCAAGTGAAAAAGACAAACTCTAGCTCCTTCCAAAACTGATCAAACAAACGCTCAGATCAGACGGAGAAGCGCTCGGGTAGCCGAAGCCACCGCTCAGGTCAGACGGAAAACCGCTCGGGTAGCTCAAATCACCACTCTGGAAAGGCGAAGTATCGCTATATTTCCATCACTGCTGGTGAGAAGCTTATCATAAAAAGCATGGGACTTTTTGAGACAGGAGAAAAAGGAGGTTTTTCAAATGAATGATCAAAAAATAATCCCATTCCTGTCCTTCACAGGCAATGCGGAGGAAGCACTGAATTTCTATGTCTCTGTTGTGCCTCGCGCAAAAATTACGTCGCTTGTGCGTTATGAAAAGGGACAGCCTCACGGCGATGAGGGCAAGGTATTAAATGGTACTCTTTCCTTGATGGGTCAGCAATTTATGTTTATGGATATGCCATCTGCCAACCCTGCTCCGGATTTTAGTTGGGCGACGTCATTTTTTATGCACTGTCAAAGCGAAGCAGAATTTGATGCTGTTTTTAGCGGGCTTGCCAAGGAAGGCTCTATTATGATGGGACCTGAGGCTGTGATGCAATTCCGTAAAGTGGCATGGGTCACGGATCAATTCGGAGTGACATGGCAACTCGTCTGGCAATAAGAGTTAATCGAATGAATTAGGTGAATAGCACAGAGAGCTGCAAGTGTTTGGTAAAATCGCTTGCAGTTTTTGTTTGTGTAAAGTTTTAAACATGCATGCGCATTCACACTTTTCTTTTCCTTGCAAGGAAATAAATCCCATCCATTTGTTCGTCCTTTGCCAATCTTTCGTCATTTTCTGGGGAATGGTTTAACATAAAGGTATTAAAGGTTAGGGGAGGATGGGGTATACTTGTGGTAAAGACAACAGCCTATTCAAAATTGAAGCTATGTAGGTTGTTTAATAACAGTCGATTGGGCACACACGGTAACATGTGTTTAGGTTCCAATTAATACCTACCAGAAGCCATATTTACAAGCAGTTCTTGGTTATTGTTGTCAGCACAGAAACGTATCATAGAGAGGACTGTGCTTGTGGAGTAGGCTGTGTCATCCTTACGAAAGCACAAGATAACCTGCAACACATAACAGGAAGCGTACTACAATAATTTAATGCCAGAAAATGAGTGAAGTCGATGTCTTATGAAAATAAAATCTTACAAATGAAAAAAATGCTCGGTAAAAAAGCGCAAAAACCAGTCCAAGTAGAGGAAAAACCAGCTTTTCAAAAGCCCACCGTCCCTGGCTATACACAGCGCTGGGAAAATGCAGGATTGACGCGTATCGATAATGACTATGGCATAGTATTTAAACGACAGGTGCATTATCCATTCACTTATCAGCATGGTCACTATCAATTGCAGAGCTTTTTCGATGCGTTAGTAAAATGGCAGTCAGCTGAATTTGAGCATCCCTATGCATTAGAGATGGATGAAAAGGTGTTGTTTTTTGATACAGAAACTACGGGTTTAAAAGGTGTGGGCACACAAATTTTCCTCCTAGGCTTTTTAGAAGTAACAGACGAGGATTTTGTCTTAACGCAATATGTTCTTGCAGACCCTGGTCATGAGGTAGCTTTGCTATTTGAGTCCAAGCTCTGGCAAAAAACGGCGACCATGATTACTTACAATGGCAAGAGCTTTGATTGGCAACAACTTGAAACTCGCTGGACGCTCAATCAAAAACAATTACCGAAATTACGCACACAACGTCACATTGATTTGTTGCATAGCTCGAAGCGTTTATGGAAAAATGATATGGAACGTCTGAAGTTAAAATCTGTTGAAGAAGAGAAGCTTGGTTTTACACGCGTAGGGGACATTCCCGGCTTCTTAGCGCCGATTATTTACTTAGATGCTGTGAAAAGTGGCGTACCAGATGCCCTGATGAAGGTTCTACTGCACAACGAATGGGACTTACTTTCGCTCATTACCTTATATGTACACTCTACTAACTTGTTGTTTGAAGAGGCGAGCGAGGAATCTGCAAAGACCTACACCAATATAGGGAAATGGTATGCAGATTTAAAGGCAAGCACACAAAGTGTGAAGGTTTTAGAAAAGGTAACCACACGGTTCGATGCACTTGATGCAGGAAATGCTCAATTTTACTTAGCTATGCAGCATAAAAAAAATAAAAATTTCAATGAAGCCATTGATGCTTTTGTGGCTTCATTGCATTTTATTGAACCAAGAAAAAAATTGCAGGCACTCGAACAGTTAGCGATAATCTATGAACATCAATTCAAAGATTACCAGCAGGCCCTTATTTATACACTAGAAGGCATACAACTGATTAATAAGACTGAGGAATGGCGAATAGAACAGAAGGAAAAATGGGAAATTACTTGGGAAAATAGATTGCGAAGATTAGGAAATAAGAAATAATTTCCCGGGTAAGCGCAAGAAACGACAAGTTTAGCCTTACAATTGATGTTTGCAGACGATATAATGTTATGAAATATGCTATAATAAATTCGTGTATGTAGTGTGAGGAAGGGCGATGTGAATGGACATTAAATTAACGTCAAAAATGATTCTTGAAAAGGAATTTAAGAAAAACTTTAAAGGCTACAATGTAGAAGAAGTCGATTCATTTCTTGATGAAATTATTCAAGATTATGAAACGTTTGAAAAAGTAGTGGCCCAACTAAGAGAAGAGAATAAACAACTTAAAGAAGATATTGAAAACACACCAAAAAGACAACCTCAACCTGCAGTTTCAGCGGCAGGTACGACAAACTTTGATATTTTAAAACGTCTTTCGAATTTAGAAAAACATGTATTTGGTAGTAAGTTATACGAATAATTTTTATCAATTACATTGTATTTATCATAAAACTCTAGTATAATCTTTCCTATCATCATGAAATTCGAGTAATCGCTGCGACGCTAGACGTCGTAGAGGAAAGTCCATGCTCACACGGTACTGAGATGTCCGTAGTGTTCGTGCTTACTGAAAAAATAAGGTAAGGCAGCTTAAGGCTGACGGCGGAAGGAAGACCTAAGTCCTTAGGATATGGTTGAAACTTCCTGAAAGTGCCACAGTGACGAAGCTTGCTTGGAAACATGCAAGGTGGAACGAGGTAAACCCCACGAGTGAGAAACCCAAATTATGGTAGGGGCACTCTCTTGAAGGAATTGAACGGATAGAGGGACAGAGTTCGCTCTGTAGATAGATGATTACTGCCCGGTCGTACGAGGCGCAAGCTGTTTGAGTACTCGGGAACAAAACATGGCTTACTGAATTTTTTGATGCTTATCTATGAATAACAAGCGCTCTCCAATTTGGTGGAGAGCTTTTATTTTGAACTAATTAAGAAAGTATAAACTTATATTCACTCTTTAGGTATTTTCCACCACCCGTTCAAGGACAGGCTAACAAGAGTTGGCTATGCCTTTGTCCTTAATTGTTGCACAAAAAACTTGTGGCCGTCGCTGCTCTTGTTACGCCTTCACGCAGAAGAATGGCTGCCTGGACATTACTTTTTGACAACGTGTGTGTGGAGCAGCAAGTGCGCTTTTCTTATAAAAATGAGGGTAGTATAGAGAGATAGGATGGAGCGGAAACATGAACGAAGTGAACAATTGGAATAGTCTGGAGAAGCTAAATTCGATTTCCAAATATCCTACTGCCTTAATTACGAAAATCTTCGAAAATGTATCTGAAGGCATCATGATTACGGATAAACATAAAAAAATAGAGATGGTGAATCCCGCGTTTGAATTCGTTACAGGCTACAAGCGAGATGAAGTAATCGGGAAAACACCGGCAGTATTACAGTCGGGTGTGCATGAATTACCTTTTTATTTAAATATGTGGGAAAAGATACGACAAGAAGGAATTTGGCAGGGTGAAATATGGAATCGCCGTAAAACTGGAGACGTATATCCTGAATGGTTAACCATTGTTGGTGTCACCAATGATGCGGGAGAGATTTCAAATTACTGTGGCATCTTCACAGATTTGTCTGAAAGAAAAATAGTAGAAAATGAACTAGAAAAACGTTTGTTAACAGACTCCTTAACAGATGTATCAAATCGATTTGCTTATATTGAGAGAATGGATAGTCTGTTAGAATCGACTTCCGCTATTTCTCATTCAGTACAACATGCGGTCTATTTTCTGGATCTGGACAGATTTAAACAAATTAATGATACATTAGGACATGCAGTGGGCGACACTATCCTTATTGAAATAGCAACACGTCTGCAAACATTGCTAAAAAATAAAGATATCATTGCAAGGTACGGCGGGGATGAGTTCATCATTACATTAACGAATGTGAAAAATGTTCGAGAAGCAGCAAAGTTTGCAGAGCAAATTATTCAAGTGATTGAACAGCCGATGGACATCAATGGCCAAAATATTTTTATCTCAACGAGCATTGGTATTAGCATGTACCCGGTTGATGGCGAATCAACTGAACAGCTAACGCACTGCGCGGATAAAGCGATGACATATTCAAAAAAGAATGGACGTAATGGCTATTCGTTTTACTTTGATGAGCTGCAAACAGATTCACAGCGTGTACTATTGTTAGATTCTGAGTTACGGAAAGCCATAGATGAGCGTGAATTTGAGCTATATTTCCAGCCGAAAATTGAAATGGACAATGAACAAATTCAAGGCTTAGAGGCACTGGTGCGTTGGAATAGTGAGAGCCTTGGTTTTGTATCGCCGGCAGAATTTATTCCATATGCAGAGGAAACCGGCTTAATCATTCCATTAAGTGAAATAATCATCGAAAAAGCTTGTGAAGCAGTTATAAAATTGCAGCAATTCGGTCTGAAAATTCCAATTGCGATTAATATATCAAGCATTCATTTCAAACAGTCGAACTTTTTAGAGTCCGTTCAAGTAATATTAGAACGTTATAACACGCCAGCTAATAACTTTGAAATTGAGGTTACGGAGCGTACCGTGATGAACAGTGCGACTGAAACGGTCAGTAAGCTCGTACGTCTCAAACAGCTAGGCTTTAAAATCTCAATCGACGATTTTGGTACAGGCTATTCATCATTAAGTTATTTAGTTCGATTCCCACTCGATTGCTTAAAAATTGATCGTAGTTTTATTCAACACATATCCTCACTGGATGAAAAACAAGCAGTCGTGGATGCGATTATTCAAATGTCGCATCGCTTAAAAATGAAAGTTGTCGCTGAAGGTGTAGAACAAGCACAACAAGTGGATATACTACGTAAAATGAACTGTGATATTATTCAGGGCTATTATTACAGTAAACCATTACCACTCGACGAATTACTCGAATTTATTGAGTTTTGGGAAATTGAACATCAAGGAAGGAAATAATGTATGGCAAATTATAAATTAGTAGCAACTTCAGCAATGGGCTTAGAGGCCATTGTGGCACAAGAAGTACAGGCATTAGGATATGAAACGACAGTCGACAATGGCAAGGTTTATTTTGAAGGTGATGAAACGGCCATTGCCCGCACAAACTTATGGTTGCGCGTGGCTGATCGTGTGAAAATCGTTGTGGGACAATTCCCTGCAACATCTTTCGAGCAATTGTTTGAAAGTGTAAAAGCACTACCTTGGGAAAAATATTTACCCGTGGATGCGGCGTTTCCGGTATCCGGGAAATCAGTAAAATCAAAATTATTTAGTGTACCAGATTGTCAAGCTATTACAAAAAAAGCAATTGTTGAACGCATGAAACAGCATTATAAACGTCTTGGGTTTTTAGATGAATCTGGTGCGACTTATAAAATTGAAGTTTCAATTTTGAAAGATGTGGCTACACTGACACTTGATACATCTGGCGCTGGCTTACATAAACGTGGCTACCGTCAAGTACAAGGGGAAGCACCGCTGAAAGAAACATTAGCGGCGGCTCTTGTTCAAATTTCAAAATGGAATCCAAATCGTCCTTTTGTTGATCCATTTTGCGGCTCAGGGACAATTACTTTAGAAGCAGCAATGTTCGGACAAAATATTGCACCAGGCTATAACCGTGAATTCATCTCAGAAGACTGGCCATGGATGAAGGCTATAATTTGGGATGCGGCACGTGATGAGGCAGATAGCCTAGCGAATTATGACCAACCACTTGAAATTATCGGTTCGGACATTGACCATCGCATGGTGAGCATTGCCCAAGAAAATGCACTAGAAGCAGGCTTTGGCGACATTATTACGTTCAAGCAAATGCAAGCACGTGATTTTACTTCCCAGCTAACAGACGGTGTTATGATAGGTAATCCACCATATGGCGAGCGTATTGGTGATGTTGAAGTTGTGGAACAAGTGATTCGCGATTTAGGTCAGGTCATGAAAAATTACCCAACTTGGTCTGTGTACATGTTGTCCTCAATGAAAAACTTTGAAGAATTATATGGTCGCCAATCGACGAAGAAACGTAAATTATTCAATGGCTTTATCGAAACGAATTATTATCAATTCTGGGGACAAAAGTCAAAAAAAGAGTGACTATGTAGCTAACGGAAGGTGAGATTTTTTCTTATCTTCCGTTTCGTCGCGTATAATAGGAGCAGATTGTAAGAGGGGGAACGTCAATTGCGTAAATCTTTACCATTTGTATTAACGAAGGATCGCTCATTTTTCGAGTCACTAGGTGACTGGATGGGAGATGTCCTTTATGATGAACTACCAGAAAAGGGCTTTGAATGCCGTGATGAGCAAATTTTCATGGCCTATCAAATTGAGCAGGCCTTAAAAGAGAAAAGCGTGCTATTTGCTGAAGCCGGCGTAGGGACAGGAAAAACAATCGCTTATTTACTGCCAGCTGTATCGTATGCACGTTATACAGGAAAACCGGCACTGATTGCCTGTGCAGATGAAACATTAATCGACCAGCTTGTTAAAGAGGGCGGCGATATTTATAAATTACAAAAAACACTCGGATTGGATATCGATGTGCGCTTAGCAAAATCTCGTGACCAATATTTGTGTTTAAAACGTTTTGAGGAAGCCGAAAAGGTGGAAACAGACGAATGGATTGATGATATTGCGTTCTCGATTCCTGATGGCGTGTACGCACAAGGCTCGATGATTGCTGTGCAACCATACGGAGATCGCAGTGATTATCCAACGGTTAGTGACGAGGATTGGCAAAAAGTAAATTATAACTCGATTATGCAATGTTCAGTTTGTGATCTGCGAAATCGATGTGGTCAAACGCTTCACCGTGCACATTATCGTAAATCAACAGATCTTATTATTTGCTCACAAGACTTCCTAATGGAACACTTAGCAACAAAGGAATCACGTGAACGTGAAGGGCAGCTAGCTTTACTACCTGAAGTTTCCATGATGGTGCTAGATGAAGGCCATTTATTGGAATATGCTGCTCAAAAAGCGATGACATATAAAGTGCAGGCCACAACAATTGTGCAACTATTGGAGCGCTTAATGGTAGATGGTGTGCGTGAGCGTACATTGTATGCAATGGAAAAATTACAAGACGATCACGAACTATTTTTCGACCAGCTACGTGACGATATCGTAGCATCGGAAGAAGAGCGCAAACGTATCAATAAATCCGCGACACTATTAACATACGGCAAGCAATTAATTGCCGATGTAGAAGTATTACTTGAAGAATTTGTCTTTGAATCAGAAATGTATATGATTCCAGAGTATGAGTTAAATATGGCAGAGGAATATCTAGAGCAATACGAAGCATCCCTGCGCATTTTCACAGCGCAAGGTGATGCAGTTGATTGGCTTGAGGAAACAGATGGGGAAGAAACACTCGTTATTATGCCACGTCTGATTACCGAAGTTTTAGAAGAAAAGCTATTCTCGAAAAAGTTACCAATCGTATTTTCTTCTGCAACATTATCGGTGAATAAAGATTTTTCTTATATTGCCTATAGTTTAGGAATCCGAAATTACCAATCATTCTCTGTCCCTTCACCGTTTGATTATGAAGAAGTGATGAAAATTTACTTGCATGAGCTATCTCAGCAGGAGAAAGCAGAACGCGTGCAAAAGCTTTTAAAAGATGGTGAAAAAACGTTAATTCTCTTTAAATCAAAGCAGGCAATGTTAGATTTTAAGGCACAATTACCAATTATGGAACGAATGTATATAGCTTTTGAAGGGGATCGTGAGCTCTCTGCAATTGTCCGCGATTTCCAAGAAGGTACTGTTAGAACATTATGCTCATATCATTTATGGGAAGGGTTGGACCTACCGGAGGAAGCACTAACACGCGTCATTATTTATGATTTGCCATTCCCACCACATGACCCATTATTTGATGCCAAGCGTACTTTTGCAGAAAACGCTTTTGAAGAGGTCGAATTACCATTTATGCAACTGCGATTACAACAAGGGATGGGGCGTTTAATTCGTACGTCCAATGACCATGGAGATATTCATATTTTGCTGAACGAACAAGAAGCAAAACAACGTCAATCTTTTGAGAATATTTTAGCTGTAAGTCCAGAAATTAAATAACATGGAAAAGTGATTTTGTGAATTTCACAGAATCACTTTTTTATATTAGAATAATAAAATGTTGCAAAAATATACGGTTCGATTAAAAAAGTGTTGAATATTTCTCTTTTAAGCTATATAGTCCTTAGTAATGCATCTATTTTAGTAAAAGAAATTATTTTTTTTATTGAAAATATTTTTGCAAAAGGTTTATAATAATGACAAGAAAATTTATAATAATCAAATTAAATGTTGGTTATTTTTGTGATAGGGGGTTTTAAACCTGTCGAACATTCAATCATTGTGTAGAAAATATACAAACTTATCAGCAACAGATATAGAGAAGTTAATAGAGATTGAAGCTACGCTAACGTATTATGCTGAATTGACAGATTGTTATATGTTCATAGATTGCATGATGGAAAATTTACCGCATGCAATTGTCGTGGCAGAGGCCTACCCCAAGAAACAACATGGTTTATATGAAAAAACCGTTATTGGAAAATTTGTTTTTGAAAGTTTTGAGCCAGCTGTCTTTTCTGCTTTTAAAAATAGAGAAAAATCGTCTATTCCACGAGCTATTACACAGGAAGGCTTAACGGTTGAGCAAAACGTCATCCCAATCTTTAATGAGCTACAGCAAGTGATTGCTGTGTTGATTCAAGAAAAACAAGTGGAAACGCTCACACAACCAGACGATTTTCAAAATATGCCATTTGCATTAATCGAGCATATCGTAGCACCAAATCTACAGCCAATTCCAGTTGTTTCCGATTTGCTAGTGGAATCGATTATTTTAACAAATCATGAAAACAAAGTGATCTATACCAATCCTGCCGGCTATCGTTTTATATCCGAACTTTCAGGATTAGAATCCTTTGAGCAGATTGCATTAGATAAGATTTTACCTTTTTTACAAGAGGTCTATGCTGAAGGTGATGATGTATTCTTTTTAGAAATTACCTTTGACCGTAAATCCTTTATCGTAAAAAAAATACCTATCCGCAATCAAAATGACAAAGTAACACTGCTCATCATTCAAGATCTTACAGAGCTTAAGCTGAAAGAAAATGAACTGACGATGAAAACGTTTGCGATTCGAGAAATTCACCACCGTGTGAAAAATAATTTGCAAACAGTTACGAGTTTATTGCGCTTGCAAATGCGTAATGAATTGTCAGCATCAAATGTCACGGCGTTTCAAGAGGCATTAAATCGAATTTATAGCATTTCATCTGTCTATGAACTTATTTTAGAAAATGAAGATAATGCGGAAGAAAAAGTTGATGTTATCGCATTGTCTAAAAAGATTGGGCATAAAATGGTTGGCACAGCAAGTTCACCATCCATACAATTAGCCTTTCATCACGAAAACATTCAATTATTTTGCCATTCCAAAAAAGCAGTATCGCTTGCGCTCATCATCTGTGAGTTACTACAGAATGCACTAAAATATGCGTTTGTTGGTCGTACAGAAGGAATAATCGACATTCAATTTTTTCACAACGAATCCACTATTTCACTCCATATTTCTGACAACGGCGTTGGAATGCAGGAAGTGAAAGCATCGTTTGGAATGGAGATTATCACAAGGCTCGTTGAATATGATTTAGCAGGCACATTTACAATTGTCCCTAGTGAAAGAGGTACGCATACTCAGATTCAGTTTCCTGTAAGTGAGGAGGTATTTATCGTAAATGACTAGGAAAGTTATGATTGTCGAAGATGAATCACTCATTGCGATTGACTTGAAATTTATGCTAGAAGATAATGGCTATGAGGTCGTAGCACAGGCAAATAATGGAGAGTCCGCGATAGAGCTGGCCTTTACTTATAAGCCACATCTAATCTTAATGGACATTAAAATGCCGAAGCTGGATGGATTAAAAGCTAGTAAAATCATTGAACAGCAACTCGGTATACCAGTGCTTTTTATATCAGCCTACAGTGAAAAAGAATTATTACTCTACATGAAACAAGACAATATCCTTGGTTATGTCATGAAACCGTTTTCTGAGAAGAATGTACTTCCGGCGCTGGAGGTTGCTTTTCACCAAATTGAGAAATTCAACCGTTTAAACGGTGAATTGTTGCATATTCAAACCGAAATAGAGAAACGAAAGATCATAGAACGGGCAAAGGGCTTGCTGATGGAGGCAGAAAACCTCAGTGAGGACGAGGCCTATAAGAAAATTCGTAATGAGAGTATGCAAACGCAACAGGAAATGGTACGCATTGCCGAGAGATATATAAATACCCTACAAGTAAATAGTTAAAGCAAAGACGCTTAAAGAGATTTCTTCTTTAATGCGTCTTTTTTATATAGATAAAAAACAAGAGAGGTGGTTAGAAGGATGGCAATGATCGGAACGGTAATCGTTTATATTATTATGATTTGTGCTGTTTTAGGGGCAATCGGTGCAATTCGAGATGCAGAGTATGGAATTGGTAAAGAGTTTATGAATGGCATCCATACCGTTGGCCATATTTTTGTGCCAGCTGCAGGGATAATGGCTGCAATTCCTTACTTAACTTGGTTTATTAGTCATTTTATAAGTCCTATTTTTGAGTTGATTGGGGCAGATCCTGCCATTGCGGCAACAACTATTTTAGCCTCCGATATGGGTGGTTATCAGCTAGCAAATGCCTTGAAAGAATCCTATGAAGGTTGGGTTATGGCCTTGGTTGTCGGATTTATGTCAGGTGCAACCATTGTATTCTCTATTCCGATGGGGCTTGCGATGTTGGACAAGCGTGATCATAAATATATGGCACTAGGCATTATGGCTGGTGTATTAACGATTCCGATTGGTGCATTTATTTCTTCTATCATGATCGTGTTATTTAATACGGAAGTCCGTGAAGTAATTAGTACAACAGAGGCTCCAACCTATGTTTTCGCCATCTCTGTGTTACAAATACTAATCAATTTATTGCCACTGTTTATATTTGTCGTGTTGATTGCACTTGGTCTAAAGCTTATTCCAAACGGTATGATTACAGGTTTCATGTTATTTGGACGTGTGATGGATGCAGCGATTAAATTAGTGTTAGTGTTCTCCATCGTGGAAATTTTCACAGGCATTTTCACTAAGATTTTTGGCGCGTGGGGCTTTGACCCAATCATGGCCGATGAAATCGATCAATTCCGTGCATTAGAAACAGCAGGGTATATCGGTATTATGTTAGCGGGCGCGTTCCCGATGGTGTACTTAATTCGAAAATATGCTTCTGTGCCGCTTGAAGCAGCTGGTAAAAAATTAGGTTTATCTTCTGTAGGCAGTGCTGGTATTTTAGCGACGATTGCCAATATTTTAGCGATGTTCACACTTATTCGAGATATGCCACCGAAAGATAAGGTCATCAATATTGCCTTTGGTGTCTGTGCGGCTTTCCTACTAGGGGATCATTTATCGTTTACGGCGAATTTCCAACCAACGATTATCTTGCCGGTTATTACCGGGAAACTACTAGCAGGTATTATTGCCATTTATCTAGCTTATAAACTATCGGTTCCAACAGCACTAAGGCTCGAACAAGAGGATCGTCAAGCGGGCATTATTAAAGCAGACGAATACTTAACAGATCGAAAGTCCGAATAGCAAGACAAAAATGATGAAGAGGTGATGATGTGTGAGTGAAGAAAAAAAACGTTTTATTCAGGAGTTCGTGCCAGGTAAACAGCTAACATTAAGTCATCTAATCGCCAATCCTGATCCCGATATGTTTCAAAAACTTGGCATTCAAGAAGCGGGTGCGCTAGGTATTATGACTTGTACACCGAGTGAAACAGTTATTATTGCGGGTGATTTAGCGACAAAGGCGGCAAATGTACGACTAGGATTTTTAGATCGTTTTACTGGCAGTCTGGTTATTGTGGGTAGTGTGTCTGAGGTTGAAATGGCGATGTTAGAGATAAATCGATTTTTATCGGAAAGCTTAGGCTATACGCCATCAAAAATTACGAAGTCTTAGGATGTGCCATATGAAAAATCGAGTAATGATCATAGGCGGCGTTCAGGCGGGGAAATCCACGCTCATGAATGCACTATTAGGGAAAGATGGACTCGCCCATAAAACACAGGCACTTGTTTATGATGACTGGATTGTCGATACACCCGGAGAATATATTGAAAATCCAATGTATTACAGAAATATCATGGCGACATCACTCGAAGTAACACATGTCATCTATTTACAAGATGCCACGTCATCAAGGAGTGTTTTCCCACCGCAATTTAGCTTAGGGATTCCCAAAATACAAATTGGCGTCATTACGAAAATTGACGCACCCCTTGCAGATGTAGAGAGAGCCACCGCCTTATTAAAAAAAGTCATGACACATGGCCCTATCATAAAAACCTCTGCATGGCAAAAGCTGGGTATTGAGTATATTGCACCGCTGATTCAGCTCAATTGTGACGAAGACATTCGCCAATTTGTGAACAATAGTGATAGTCCATATCTCATGTATAGCCAATAGGGGATGGAAGGTGAAGTGAGTTGAAGACAGAGAAAATTTATAGTGCAGGCATCGATATTGGAACGAGTACAACGAAGATGGTTGTCAGTAGTTTGTTGCTAAAAAACGTAGCTGGACTGACACATGTACCACGAATAGAAATTATTGAAAAAACGATTTTACATCAAAGTCCCATTATTAGAACACCCTTTATCAACAAAGAAGTAATTGATATGGAAAAAATAGAACAGTTTATTTTTCAGCAATATGAACTGGCGGGTATTGCACCGGCAGATATTGCAACCGGAGCAATTATTATCACAGGTGAATCCGCAACAAAGCAAAATGCCAGCGAGGTTATACATGCTATCGCGAACACTGCGGGACATTTTTTAGTCGCCACTGCTGGCCCTGATTTAGAAGGAATTATTGCAGCAAAAGGTGCAGGCACGTTACAGCAGTCAAAGAATACAGCGAAAGTCATCGCCAATATTGATATCGGTGGCGGGACGGCAAATATTGCTGTTATGCAATTTGGAGAAGTCATTGGCACATGCACATTACATATCGGTGGACGACTTATCGAATTTCATCATGGAGTTGTCCAATCGATTTCATCACCCATTCGCAAATTAATGGACACATGGCCCGATCCATTAAGCGTTGGTGATGCGGCAGAGGATAAGCGTGTCATTCGATGTATGGAAGAAATGGTAGACACTTTAGCAATGACATTAAGTGGGCAATTAACAGATGAACGGCATCCGTTATTGTTGGGGCATTTGCCCAGCTGGGATAAACCGATAGATGCCATTATGTTTTCCGGCGGGGTTGCCGCTTGTCTCTATGAAAATGATTGTAGTGAACGTCAGTATGATGATATTGGCGAAAAACTAGCGAAAATGCTGTTGCAACATGAGCAGCTACAATCATTTTTATGGCTAAAACCGCAGGAAACGTCACGGGCAACGGTGACCGGAGCAGGTACACAGACAACTGAAATTAGTGGTGCAACGATTCAAGTGAATGCCGATGTTTTGCCATTAAAAAATGTCCCTGTTATTACTTGCCATATGGCTAGCCCATTGGAAGAGGTTGAACATGTGGTGAAAACAGCTGTAGAAAGAGCAGACACCCTTTTTTCAATACAAGAGAACCGCTCACCTTTTGCCCTATATTTTAGTCATTTACCCTATTTAAGTTTTCAAGATGTCCATCGATTATGTGAGGTCATCTTGCAACAATTAGCGGCAAAAAGTTCCAAAGAAATGCCAATTATTATCGTTATGCAATCAGATTATGCAAAGGTCATAGGGCAAACAATACAAGCTCTTCATCGCACTGTCCCAATTATTTGCATCGATCAAATCAAAGTAGAAACAGGTGATTATATCGACATAGGGGAAGTACTACCGTCTGGTGTGGTCCCTGTTGTTGTCAAAACACTTGCATTCCACTCAAAGTAAAGGAGGATGAATGTGAAACTATCGATGATGTTTGGTGGAGAAAAATATAATTTTGATTCATTAAAAGATGTCATGGCCAAGGCCAACGAAGAAAAATCGGGCGATCAGCTAGCTGGGATCGCCGCCGAATCTGTACAACAGCGAATTGCAGCAAAAGCAGTAATAAGTGAACTATTAGTAAAAGACATTAGAGAAAATCCACTAATTCCTCCAGAAAATGATGAAGTTACACGTATCATTGAACAAGACGTCAATGAGCAAATCTATGGAGAAATTAAAAACTGGAGCATTGAGCAACTTCGAGAATACATTTTGTCGAATGACACAGGTGATCGGGAGTTAAAGCGTTTAAGTAAGGGCATGAATTCAGAAATTATTGCGGCTGTGACAAAGCTCATGTCTAATTTAGATCTCGTTCATGCGGCCAATAAAGTAGAAATATTATCGACCTGTAATAGTACCATCGGACAAAAGGGTACACTGGCCTCCCGCTTACAGCCAAATCACCCGACAGACAATATTGATGGCATCATTGCCTCATTAAAAGAAGGTTTGTCTTATGGGATTGGCGATGCCGTCATCGGTATTAACCCTGTAGATGATTCAGTAGAAAGTGTCAAAAAAGTTTTGCATGCCACGAAAGATTTCATCAATGACTGGTCGATTCCTACGCAAAACTGTGTCTTGGCACATATTACAACACAGATGAAGGCCATTAAGCAGGGGGCACCAGCAGATATGATTTTCCAAAGTATCGCTGGGACAGAAATAGCGAATCGCTCGTTCGGTATTTCTGCTGACATGATAAGAGAAGCACAAGAGCTTGTGAAAAAGCAAGGCACTGGTACGGGGCCAAATTTATTTTACTTTGAAACGGGACAGGGGTCGGAGCTTTCCGCAGAAGCACATATGGGCATTGACCAAGTCACGTTAGAATCTCGCAATTATGGCTTTGCCCGACATTTTAATCCGTATATCGTCAACACGGTTGTTGGTTTTATCGGCCCAGAGTATTTATACAACAATAAGCAAGTTATACGTGCTGGTCTGGAAGATCATTTCATGGGCAAAATGCATGGCATCCCAATGGGCGTCGATATTTGTTATACGAATCATATAAAAGCAGACCAAAATGATATTGAGGATTTAAGCGTTTTACTAACGGCGGCTGGTGTGAATTTTATCATTGCCGCGGCAATGGGAGACGATGTCATGCTGAACTACCAGTCAATGAGCTTCCACGATGTAGCCACATTGCTGCAAACGTTTGGCAAAAAGCCAACCCCTGCCTATTTAGCGTGGCTAGAAAAAATGGGGATTTATGAAAATGGTCGTCTTTCAGCGAGGGCAGGCGATTTATCTTTGTTTGAAAGGTAGGTGAATAACGTGAATGAACAATTAGTATCGATGATAACACAACTCGTAATGGAAAAAATGGGTGGGAGTACGGTAACAGATGCTCCTAAAAACACTGTTACGCCAAGCGAAAAATCAAAAGAAAAGCTAAGTAAATTGGATGAGACTGCAGGCAATGTTGCCCATGAAATGCCAACTGCAGCACCTAACGATACATTGATTAAACTTTACAACCATGCATCCCATACGCAACAACAGTCGTATGAGCCAAGCTTTGGTGAGCCGGCTGACCGTATAGCCCCTATCACCACATTTCAATTTGAAGATGACAACGTCTCTGAAAGTGTACAGGCCGCAAGAAAGCATACACCAGCAAGGATAGGGGTTGGACGTGCAGGCACTAGACCTAAAACGAAAACATGGCTTAAGTTTCGACTCGATCATGCAGCTGCGGTGGATGCGGTCTATGGAGAAGTGACGGACAATTTATTGAAGCAGTTAAATGTCTTCCAAGTCACAACGAGAGTAACAAACAAAGAGGAGTACATTACAAGACCGGATTTAGGTCGCCGTTTATCGGATGAATCAAAGGCACTGATTCAAGCAAAATGTCAAAATAATCCGCAAGTCCAAATTATTATTTCGAATGGCTTAAGTGCCAGTGCAATTGAAACCAATATCCAAGATGTTTATTTAGCCTTACAGCAGAGCTTAAGCAATTTAAATATTGACATAGGAACTACCTTTTATATTGATAAAGGGCGAGTGGCACTAATGGATGAGATTGGCGAGCTTTTACAAGCAGAGGTAGTTGTTTATTTAATAGGCGAACGGCCTGGTCTTGTCTCTGCTGAGTCGATGAGTGCCTATCTTTGCTACAAGCCGAGATTTGGCACAGTAGAAGCAGATCGGATGGTTATATCCAACATCCATAAAGGTGGTATCCCGCCATTAGAGGCAGGTGCTTATTTAGGAACGGTTGTTGAAAAAATATTGCAGTACAAGGCAAGTGGTGTTGGTCTTGTGGCAAAAGAAAGTTAGAGGTGATGCGCATTGAATCCTCAAAAAATAATGGCCCAACTATTAGCCATGCAAATAATACCTCGAGTGAATAACGAGTTAGCCGAGCAATTAGCCTTAAAACCGAACCACACGAGCATTGGCATTGTCACGCTGACCATTGATGATGTTGGCTATGTAGCATTTGACGAAGCAACAAAAAAAGCAGATGTCGAAGTGGTCTATGCGAAAAGCTTTTATGCAGGTGCTGCGCATGCATCTGGTCCGTTATCTGGGGAAGTGATTGGCATTATCGCAGGCAGCTCGCCAGATGAAATACGCAGTGGTTTAGAGGCAATTCAGCAGAAAATACAGTTTGATACGTATTTTGAAGCGATTCTTGGCAATGAACAGCATGCACTTTTTGCGCATACGGTAGCGAGTTGCGGAACGTATCTGGCTGAACAGGCTAATGTCAAAGTGGGCACAGCTCTTGCTTACTTAATCGCACCACCACTCGAAGCCGTTGTTGGCTTAGATGCCGCATTAAAGGCAGCAGATGTAGAGCTCAAGGTATTCTATGGCCCACCTTCTGAAACCAATTTTGGTGGTGGCTTATTAAGTGGTAGTCAATCGTCGTGCCAAGCGGCAGCAGATGCTTTTAGGGAAGCCATTGACAATTTGGCGAGAAACCCAGTGATTTAGAAAGGAGGTGGCGTTATGGCCACATTAGATAAAGATTTATTAGCTATTCAAGAAATGAGAGATGCTGTAACCCGTGCTAATAGTGCACAGGCTGCCTACCTACAATTTTCACAGCAACAAGTAGATACAATCGTCAAGGCAGTTGCAGACGCAGCCTTTAAAGAGGCAGATCGATTGGCGAAAATGGCTGTGCAAGAGACAGGGATGGGCATACCCAATCATAAGAAAATGAAAAATGAAGTTGCTTCAAGAGATGTTTATGAAGATATAAAAGATTTAAAGACGGTAGGCGTTATTGGTGTCGATCACCTGAAAAAAGTTACAGAAATTGCTAGCCCATTTGGGGTTATTGCAGGCATTGTGCCAACGACAAATCCGACGTCAACAGCCATCTTTAAAACGATTATTTCGTTGAAAACAAGAAATGGCCTTGTGTTAAGTCCCCACCCATATGCCGTTAAATGTACGAAGGAAGCTTTGGATGTTTGTAGAATCGCTGCTGAAAAGGCAGGAGCACCCGAAGGATTACTGCAATGTTTAACTATGTCGTCGATGGAGGCAACACAGCAATTGTTAAAGCATCCTAATATTCATTTAATATTAGCGACTGGTGGAGGTGCGTTGGTGAAAGCGGCTTATAGCTCAGGCAAGCCCGCTTATGGGGTAGGTCCAGGCAATGTGCCCGCCTATATCGAAAAATCCGCCAATATTGCAAAAGCCGTGCGTCAGCTTGTACAAAGTAAGTCATTTGATAATGGCACCATTTGTGCAACAGAACAGGCCATTATTGTCGATCGCAGCATTGCACAGCAAGTCATGGCGGAGTTAAAGAAAAACCATGCTTATATTTTGAGTGATGAAGAAAAATTGAAGATGGAGAAAATGATTTCACCGGTGCCCGGCAAAGTCAACCCACAAATTGTTGGGAAATCCGCCTCCTGCTTAGCAGATTCGGTTGGCATCACGGTGCCAGATGACACCAAAGTACTTGTCGGTGTCGAAACGATGATTGGGAAGAATATTCCATTTTCACTTGAAAAGCTCTCTCCGATATTTGCCTTGTACACAGTAGAAGGAAGTACGGAGGCTAAACAGGTCATGATTGATTTATTGAATATTGGTGGGCGTGGACATTCTTGTGCAATTCATACGGAAAACGAAGCCTTAGCTGAGCAGTTTGCCATTGATTTGCCTGTGTCACGCATTGTTGTCAATACGCTTTCATCCATCGGTGCTGTTGGAGGAACGACTGGCCTTGCTCCATCCTTCACATTAGGCTGTGGGACATTTGGCGGCAATATAACGTCCGATAACATTACAGCTAGACATTTAATGAATATCAAGCGCATGGCATACGGCATTAAGGATGTTGAAGTACCAAAACCAGCGTTCGAAATTACACCACTAGTAGAAAATATCAAGGCACAAGAACCGACTTTGGATAACGCAGTGGTTCAGCAAATCGTAGATGAAGTATTAAAACAAATTGTGTTACAAAAAAATTAATTTACTTGGAGGAATGACAAATGAGTACAGCATTAGGAATGGTAGAAACAAAAGGATTAGTAGGAGCAATTGAAGCGGCAGATGCAATGGTCAAAGCTGCAAGCGTGAATTTAGTAGGAAAAGTCCATGTTGGTGGCGGTATTGTCACAGTACTAGTACGTGGTGATGTTGGGGCAGTGAAAGCAGCTACGGATGCAGGTGCAGCAGCAGCAGGACGTGTAGGAGAATTATTATCTGTCCATGTAATTCCACGTCCTCATAACGAGTTAGAGTTAATCTTACCAAAATCAGAAGCTTAATAAATATGTAGAAGTTTACTAGATATAGAGGTGGCTAGCTTGATAACAGAGGTAAAAACATTCCCTGTAGCCGTTTCAGCTCGTCATATACATGTAAGTGAAGAAGATTTACAGGCACTTTTTGGTCCCGATGCCACATTAACATGGGATTTTGCTCTTTCGCAACCAGGCCAATTTGCAGCAAAAGAACGGGTGTCCATCGTGGGGCCAAAAGGTGTTATTCATAATGTACGTGTATTAGGACCAGTCAGAGCAGCAACACAGGTAGAAGTAAGTCGAACAGATGCTGTGAAATTAGGAGTATCAGCCCCGTTGCGACAATCGGGTGACATTGAAAACTCTGCTAGCATTAACATCATGGTTGCAGATAAGGAAGTGACTATACAGCAAGGTGTCATAATAGCACAGGCGCATATTCATATGACGCCAGCAGATGCTTTGGCATTAAACGTCGAAAATAATGAATGGGTAGCTGTTGAGGTGGAGAGCGAACGACCTGTTACTTTTCGTGGTGTCGTTGTCCGTGTGTCAGAAGATTTTAGTTTAGAGATGCATATCGATACAGATGAAGCCAATGCCGGTTTTATTGAGCAGCAGGCACAAGGAAAAATTATCAAATCATGGACGTAAGGAGGAGGTCTGATGCAAGAAAATTTAGTGCAACAAATTGTGGAAGAAGTATTACAGCAAGTGTTAAAAAGTCAACCTTCCTTGCAACATGATGGAAAAATCCCGATTGGTGTATCGGCACGTCATGTCCATTTAGCACAAGCAGAGGTGGAACTGTTATTTGGTGAAAACTATCAGTTGACGCCGAAATTCGAGCTTTCACAGCCCGGTCAGTTTGCCGCGGAGGAAACTGTGTTGATTGCAGGTCCGAAGGGCTCTATAGAAAGGGTACGCATTTTAGGCCCAGCTCGTGCCTTATCGCAAGTAGAGATTAGTTGGACAGATGCCATGAAAATAGGCGTCAAACCACCCTTGCGAACTTCAGGAGATATAAAGGGTTCTAGCCCGATTACATTGATTGGACCAAAGGGTAGCGTGTCGCTTGCCGAAGGACTGATTATTGCACAAGCACATATTCATATGTCACCAGTGGATAGTAATCGACTCCAAGTTGCTGATGGGCAGTCTGTCCAGGTCAAGGTAGAAGGGATAAGACCGATTATTTTATCGAATGTCATTATTCGTGTTTCTGAGCGCTATCGCTTAGAAATGCATATTGATACAGATGAAGCTAATGCGGGTTTAATTCAACAAGGTGCCAAGGCTGAAATCGTCAATGCCTCAGCTATAGAAAGCTTGCAACCGATAGAACGACAAGCAGTCGTGAAGACTGAGGAAAAATCCATGTTCCATTTTGACAAGAAGTTGCTGTCACAAGGAGAAGTACTTGCAATAGATGCGCAAGAAATTATCGTCTCAAAGAAGACAATTGTCACAGCATTAGCCTATGACAAAATACGCGAGTTAAACAAAACATTAACGATTAGCACTGGGTAAGCGAAGAATCAAGCATAGGGTAAAGAGGGTGAAGGCATGCAGATGGGAAGAGTCATCGGCAGTGTTTGGGCGACGAGGAAGGAAGAAGGGTTAAATGGCTTAAAATTATTAATCATTCAACCTATCGACTCAAATCAACAGCCGATTCGCACTGAGATTGTGGCAGCAGACCGCATTGGGGCTGGTGTTGGAGATGATGTGCTCATTACAAGTGGTGGGTCATCACGCTACATTATGAAAGAGAATCCATTGCCCATTGATGCAGTCGTTATTGGCATTATTGATTCTACGGAAGTTATGCGAGGTGAAGTAAATGAGTAGTGCAATTGGAATGATTGAAACAAAAGGATTAATCGGCTCGTTAGAAGCAGCCGATGCAATGATTAAGTCTTCCGATGTGACCATTGTGAAACAGGAATTTGTCGATGGTGGCATTGTAACAATCGTGGTCAAAGGAGATGTTGGCTCAGTGCAGGCGGCTGTCGAGGCTGGTAAGGCGGCAGCAATGCGTGTTGGTGAATTACTAGGTGCACATGTAATCCCTAGACCAGATGATGATGTTTTTCAGATGATCAATGGACCACAGCCCCCAAAGAAAAAACCGTTACCAACCCGCGCTAAAAAAACAGCGGAAACAGTGGCTGATGAAGGCCGAGGTGAAACGGTATGACATTTCAAAAAAGTAAAATTGCGGTCATCGGTGCTGGTCATACCGGAGCAACGTTAAGCTTATTTTTAGCACAAAAAGAGTTAGGCGACGTAGTGCTGTTAGATATTCCTGAAGCAGACAATCCGACCAAGGGAAAAGCGCTTGATTTACTACAAACTGGACCGATTGAAAAGTTTAATGTCACGGTAACAGGAACAAGTAATTACGAAGATATAGCAGGTGCAAGTATCGTCGTCATAACAGCGGGCATTCCACGTAAACCAGGCATGAGCCGGGATGATTTAGTGACAACGAATGCGAAAATCATCAAACAAGTATCTGCGCAAATAAAAAGATATGCGCCACACAGTATTGTGCTCGTACTGAGCAACCCTGTAGATGCCATGACTTATGTTTGCTATAAAGAGACTGGTTTTCCGAAAAATCGTGTCATCGGCCAATCAGGTGTCTTGGATACAGCCCGATTTAACACCTTTGTAGCACAAGAGTTACACATTGCACCAGAGGATGTCTCAGGTTTCGTATTAGGCGGACATGGAGATGAAATGGTGCCGCTCATTCGCTATTCTTATGCAGGAGGCATTCCACTAGAAAAACTGATTCCCCAAGAAAGATTACAGCAAATAGTGGAACGCACACGAAAAGGTGGCGGAGAAATCGTTGGTTTGCTTGGCAACGGCAGTGCCTACTATGCGCCAGCCGCAGCCTGTGCCCAAATGGTGGAAATCATCATGAAAGATCAACGGAAAATTATTCCTTCTATTGCCCTGTTAGAAGGAGAGTACGGCTATCACCAATTATTTTTAGGTGTACCGACAATCCTCGGCGGAAATGGCATCGAATCGGTTATCGAATTACAGCTAACGAAAGAAGAACAACAAGCCCTGCATCATTCCGCAGAGGCGGTACATCAAGTATTGAAGATTTGCCAAAATATATAAGGCAGAGCAAGGCACTAGCTAGCCTACTTTAGCCAGTAGTATCTATATTTATCCCCAAATATAGATACTACTATAAGATTTTGCTCTACATGTTTGAACTGCAAAACCAATCGAAATTACGCTTGAACGCCATTTGCATATTTTGTTTAGAATTCCCCCAAAAATTAATATAGATCAGAAGCTCTCTTCTAGCGTGAAAGCGTTGAAGGGCGCTTCTTTTTGTCTTCACGCAGAAGCTTGGTCTCACCATAGACGGTCAGTAAAAAACTATACATCGTTATGCATGGGCGTACGCCAAGCCTCCCTTGCTTACGTTTCGTGTGTGGTTTCATTTGTCTCGCATGCTTGCAGGAGTTTCAGATCAGCCGCTCAAACATTTACTGAAAGTGAAAGCTACTGCAAAAATCCATCCTGCAATTTTGCTTCATATAATAGGGAATACAGTATTTAAAAATTATGTACAAGCCTACGTTAAACAAAATTATTGAAGTTGACTTTGCCCTAAGGGAAAGGTGTATAACTGAATGGAACAAGGTTTTGATAAACATCGGAACATGGAGGTGGCTGCTTGCTATCGATTGGAGAATTCTCAAAACTCTGCGGCGTGTCAACTAAGACACTGCGCTATTATGCTGAAATTGGATTAATTACGCCTGATGACATTAATACTGACAACGGTTATCGGTATTATGCCATCAAGCAACTGAAAAAGATGCTCTTTATTAATCGTTTAAAATCTTATCATTTTTCGCTGGAGGAAATAAAAGCCCTTGTGGAACTGGAAGAACATCAAGCAGAAGAGGAGCTTGCTGCGGCTTTTACTAGCAAAAGACATGCAATGCAGAAGAAGCTAAATGCGTTAGCCTATACCGTCAAACAAATGAGCACAGATATTCTCAATTTAGAGCAGGGTATACCCATTATGTCTTACCTTGACAAAATTGACGTCCAGCTTGTTGAAACGCAGCCGATGACTCTTCTTTATAGCCGTCAACGAATGACGAGTGCTGACTTTGAGACAGGATATGGGACATATTTTAGCAAGCTCTATGAAAAGATTGCTATCGATAAACTTACCTTGCTTGGGAAGCCAATGACTTTTTATCATAGTCCAGAGTTCAATCCTGTCGGCAATGATACAGAGTTTGCAATCCCAATTAAGGAGGCTGTAACAGGAACGAGAGATGTGCCTGGTACCCTTTGTGCGAAATCGGTTTTAAAGGGGGCATATCCAGAATTGACATCAGTATACGCAAACTTGATGGAATGGCTAGCAAATGAGGGCTATGAATTGGTGAAATCACCGTATGAAGTGTATATAACCAACCCTAATGAAGTCACTGTTCCTGAGGAGATCATTACCGAGGTGTATTTTCCTGTAAAGAAAATAGCGACAACATAAAAAATCTATTAAAACCAAAACGTCTTTAGGAGGACTTCTCATGCAAAAAAATGTTGAGCCAACTACAACATGGCAAGCCGTAGACCCTGAAATGGAGAAAATGGACACGGCAAAGCTTGCAGAGCTTGAACAGAAAATACAATCCGAGTACAGCAATATCAATGGTATGGTTGTGGTAAGAAATGGCAGTATTGCTTATGAAAGATACTATAATGGCTTTGGTCCAGATGACACGTATCATGTGGCATCTGTAACAAAAAGTATCCTATCAGCGCTCATCGGTATTGCTATCCATGCAGGATATATTCACAATGTAGATCAGAAAGTGCTAGATTTTTTCCCGGAATATGTGGCTAATGCTGCTGACAAGCAGAAACATCAAATTACTATACGCCACCTTCTGACGATGACTGCGCCCTATCCATTTGAAGACTGGCATGAGCCATTAGATAAGTTGTGTCAACAAGCAGATTGGGTAAAATATACTCTTGATATGTTAGGTGAACAAGGTAAAATCGGTGTGTTTAAATATGCCACATCAGGAGCACATCTACTTTCAGCGATTATCACACGTAGTACAGGCAAGAATGCCCGAGTGTTTGCCAATGAGCATCTATTCAGCGCTATTGGCATGAAAGTAATCCCTCAGTATGCTATGACATCATTTGGCTTTGAAGATTTATTTGGACATAATGTAAAAGGCTGGGTGGAAGACCCCAATGGCCATGCCACTGGAGGATGGGGACTTACCCTCAGCGCACGTGATATGGCTCGTTTTGGCACGCTCTATTTGAACGGTGGTCAGTGGGACAGTCAACAAATTATTCCGACATCATGGATTAGTGAATCCACTGCGATGAATCCCAATAATTATGGCTATCTCTGGTGGTTAAGAGAGGAGGACGGTGTTTCTGCCTACTTAGCACTAGGTGATGGTGGCCATGTCATTTGTTGCATCCCAGCAAAAGACTTAGTGATAGCCATCGCCTCTACCTTCATCATGAATCCCCGTGATAGATGGACACTGATTAAGGAACAGATTCTGCCGGCAGTAATTGATTAAATATATTTTCTCTAAGTTTGGCAAAGAGGAGAGTAGAAAAGTAAAAGGTGCCTGTTTAAAAAGTACTGATTTGAGTTTTAGGATTGCCTAACAGATATTAATTGTAAATGTAAGGACAATACTTTCATGCGGAGTTCGTTATAATGGATACAGTGATTTAGGAAAGGGATGTAAACATGAAGAAAGTCATTGTTATTGGATCAGGAATTCTTGGGGCATCGACAGCATACCAGTTAGCCAAGATGGGTGCGGATGTTCTAATTGTAGATCGCAAAGATAAAGGACAGGCTACAGATGCCGCTGCTGGTATTATTTGCCCTTGGTTATCACAGCGACGCAATCAAGCTTGGTACCAGTTGGCTAAGGCCGGCGCGCGTTTTTACCCGGGGTTGATTAAAGAGCTCGAAAGGGAGGGCGAAGCAGAAACAGGCTATGCTCAAGTTGGTGCAATTAGTATCCATGACGATTTGGAGAAAATAAAAAGGATGGGAGAGCGGGCACAATTACGAAAAGTGGATGCACCGGAAATCGGTGAAATTACCCAGCTTAATGAAAAAGAAACCCATGAGCGTTTTCCTTTGTTAACAGAAGATTATCATTCTGTTCATATTAGCGGTGCTGCACGGGTAGATGGTCGTGCGCTACGCGATGCATTGCTTCGATCAGCCCAAAGGAACGGTGCTGTCCTGATAAACGGGGATGCAAGGCTTCAATATCAGTCGAACCGAATTACAGGAGTAATCGTCGGTGATACAAGCTTCTCGTCTGACATGGTGGTTGTTTGTGCAGGTGCCTGGGCCAATCAACTGCTGCAGCCATTAGGCATTCACTTTAAAGTTAGCTTTCAAAAAGCACAAATTATGCATCTACAAGTACCTGATAGACAAGACACAGGCACTTGGCCTGTAGTCATGCCGCCATCTGATCAATACCTGCTTTCTTTTGATAACCAGAAGATTGTTATAGGAGCGACTCACGAAAATGAAATGGAAGGCTACGATACAAGAATCACAGCAGGAGGAATACAAGAAATTCTGAATAAAGGGTTAGATATAGCACCTGATTTAGCAAATAGCATTTTTCAGGAGGTAAGAGTTGGTTTTCGTCCTTTTACACCTGGTTTTCTACCGGTGATAGGGGCTATTCCTGGCTGGGATGGTCTAATAACGGCGAACGGACTAGGTGCGTCCGGATTGACGATGGGCCCCTTTATTGGAGGGCAGCTAGCAAAGATGGCACTAGGAATAGCTCTGGATATCAATCTAAACGATTATGATATTCGAAAAGCTCTGGATGAAAGTTGAACTTTTTCAAATTAATTGAAAAGAGTGATTGAAATACATCTAGCGCTCGGGTAGTGTGAAATCAACTGTGAACAAGCATGGAAATCAACACACAACAATGATATTGCACATATTTTAAATACTTAAAAGTCCATAATATCCAAAATTTTCGAAAATATGATAAAATAGTAGCGAGAAAAAGGGGGATGATGGCATGGCCGTTCAACGATTTATAGATTATGTGAAGAAAATGGAACATTATGAAGAAGCGCTCAGTGTAATTTATTGGGATATGCGCACGGGGGCACCTAAGAAGGGACTCGCTCAGCGCTCAGAAGTGATTGGGACGCTATCAGCCTCACTATTTGACATGCAAACGAGTGAAGAATTAGGGGAGTTACTTACGGTACTTGAAGCGCAGAAGGAAGAGCTGGATTATGTCACACTGCGCTTAGTCGAGGAAGTGCGCAAAAACTACGACAATAATAAAAAAATTCCAGCGCATGAGTACAAGGAATTTGTAATCTTGCAATCGAAAGCAGAAGCCGTTTGGGAAGAGGCAAAAGCAGAAAATAATTTTGCGCTATTTTTACCATACCTCGAAGAAATCATTGCTTGGCAAAAGAAATTTATCGGTTATTGGGGCATGAAAAACGGCTCTCCATACAACACATTACTGGACCAATATGAGCCAGAAATGACGACGGAAATTTTAGACCGCGTTTTTGGCGAGTTACGTACAACGATTGTGTCACTGGTACAAAAAATTGCTGCATCATCAAATAAACCAGATACCAGCGTTTTATTTAAGCATTTCCCGCGAGAGGAACAACGAGCGCTGTCACTAGAAATTTTAGCGCAACTTGGCTATGATTTTGATGCGGGTCGCTTAGACGAAAGTGTCCATCCATTTATGATCGGTTTAAATCATGGGGATAACCGGATTACTACGAAATATGATGAAGCGGATTTCCGTTCGGCGATATTTGGTACAATTCATGAGTGTGGACATGCCATGTATGAACAAAATATTGACGCCAAGCTTGATGGTTTACCATTAGCACAAGGCACATCAATGGGCATACACGAATCCCAATCATTGTTTTATGAAAACTTTGTCGGTCGAAACGAAAAATTCTGGGAGCATAATTATGAGCGTCTGCAAAAGTATTCGCCCGCACAATTTGGTGAAGTTGCATTAGCCGATTTCTTACGTGCCATTAATATGGTGGAACCGTCACTTATCCGTATTGAAGCAGATGAGCTAACGTATGCGCTGCATATTATGATTCGTTATGAGATTGAGCGCGACTTGTTCAATGGTGATTTACAAGCAAAAGATTTACCGCAAGTATGGAATGCTAAGTACGAGGAATACTTAGGTATTCGACCTGAGACAGATGCACAAGGGGTACTGCAAGATATGCACTGGTCAGGTGGCATGTTTGGTTATTTCCCATCTTATGCTTTAGGTCTGATCTATGCGGCACAGTGGAAGCATGCGATGGACAAGGATATTCCAAACTTTGATGACCTGCTAGCAAATGGCGAGCTACTGCCTATTCGTGAATGGCTAAGCGATAAGGTGCATCAATATGGTGCATTGAAAAAACCTTTCGAGCTGCTCCAAGCGGCGACAGGGGAAGGCTTGAATGGCCACTATCTAGCAAACTATTTACAAGACAAATATACAAAACTGTATCAGCTATAAAAAAGTGATATCTCTATTACGGAGAAATCGCTTCAGTTTGACGATAAAAGGCATTCAGAATGATGATATTCTGAATGCCTTTTCCATTGCGCTTAAAATTCCACGAACTACTACGAATTCAACTATTATGCCATTTCTGGACTTCGCTATATTCAGTTAGCAAGTTTCTTCAAAGTCATTGCAGCAAAAGTAAGTATTATCTGCATGACCAGCTTTGAGGGTTATCCAATGCTTCTTTTGCAATGTATAAAACACAATCCAGCGTTTTCTTAGCGATGCGCTTAAATTTGTTTATTATTTTGACGATGTTCATGATTTAAATTTTCAGTCATCCTATCCATCACCTTTAAATTATAGCTGACGCCATTCGCCTTTCGCTACAGAGCAAAGTTTCCAGCGAGAATCGCAAGAGCTAAAGGCTTCGAGAGGATATAGCAACGAGGAGACTGAAGCCATGCCTATGAAAAGCGTCCGCCGTAGCGGAAATCAACGGGTTCATCTAGATACTTCTATTTTAAAAGAAAAAGCGATTTCTCTATTACAGAGAAATCGCTTTAATAAAGAAGATGCGGGATGCATGAGTTACCAAAGTTTATAGCCTTTTGAGCCAGGAGGTGAGTTGGAAATAATATCAATCAGTGGAACAGTGTAAGCAAATAATATTAATGCGACTAAAATAACAACCCATAGTTTAAAGTTTTCTAAAATGGCTGGTGTTTTGCCACTGTGTTCATGTACGTCACTTACTGGGAACTCTTCGTCACCTTTTGGTGCGAACCATGCTAGTTTTACAACGATATACATAATTACTAGGATGGCGATGAACAAAATTGTACCACCAACTGCTTGTGCAATTTGATATGGAATCCAATCATATGCTTGTTGGGCGCCACCGTACTCAGAGTAATCTGAACGACGAGGTGCACCGATAAGACCTGCGATATGCATAGCAGAAGACATGATTGTCATACCAACTGCCCATAAAATCCCTGCGAAGTTACCAAGATTGTTTAATGATTTTGTGAGCGTACGACCTGTTAAATGCGGAATTAACCAGAATGCCGCACCGAAGTAAGTTAACACGACAGCCGTAGCGATTGTTAAATGGAAATGTCCCGTTACCCAAATGGTGTTATGGATTAATTGGTTCATTTGATAAGAAGCATTGACGATCCCGCCAGCACCACCAGGAATGAACGACACCATACCGATGAAAGGTACAAAGAAACGTACATCAGTCCACGGTAATTTTTTGAACCAACCGAAGAGACCTTTTCCACCTAATTCACGTCCACGTAATTCAAACATAGCGAACATGGAGAAGGCTGTCATTAAGGATGGCACAATAACGGCAAATGTTAAAACAACTTGAATGAATTTCCATGTACCATCAATACCTGGTTCAGTTAATTGGTGATGAATCCCAACAGGTACAGAGAATAATAAGAAAAGAATAAATGCCAGTCTAGCTAGAGAATCAGAGAAAATTTTCCCGCCAATAATCTTTGGAATCATTGTATACCAAACCATATAAGCTGGTAATAACCAGAAGTATACAAGGGCATGCCCGAAATACCAGAATAATGTACGAGATAAGGCTACATCAACACGTTCGATGAAACCTAATGACCAAGGCAGTAGCTGGAATAATACAGAAACGGCTACACCTAGCGTGGCAACAAACCACATCAGATTGTTAACAACAACCATAAATGATAGTAGGGGACTCGGTTGCCCACTTGCTTTATTTTCTTTACGCCATTGTGCATAACGTAAAATTTGACCTGCACCGCCAACCCAAGAACCTACAACGACTAAGGTTAAGCCTAAGTAGAAAATCCAGTGTGCTTGAAGAGGAGCATAGAACGTATAGAGAACGGTTGCTTTATTGAGTAACACCATAGTTGCTGCCGCAGCTGTACCAATCGTCATTAACCAGAAACCAATCCAGCCAAGACGACGTTGAGCAGCTGAGAACGTGCCAGAAGTACGGCTTACACTGGCTATTTGGAAACCAAAAATAAAGTACGTTGTTAAAATAAGACCGAGTAACACACCGTGTACTGTTAAAACTTGATAATAACCAATACCTGCTGGTAACGTGAATTGTCCAGAGCGTACAAACACTTGTAATAAACCTGCAAGGCCACCTAATAATAATGCGATAAATGCGACATAAATATGCGCCATTGCAAGCTTCGCGTCACGACGATCCACCTTTGTCAAATTATTATTCAGACTCATTTGGATCCACCACCTTTAGCATAGAGTGCATCATCGTATGTCCTGTACCGCAGTACTCGTTACAGACGATTAAAAACTCTCCTACTTTATTTACTTCTGTCACATATTCGGAAATATACCCAGGTTCAAGCATCATATTAATATTTGTGCCGGCAACCTCAAAGCCGTGCATTACATCTTCACTTGTACCGATAAACTTCACTTTTGCCCCAAGTGGAACTTCGATTTCAGGGGGATTGTAATAGAACGCAGAAGCTAAAACAACGACTTCATAATCCCAATCCTTGCCCTCTACTTTATGGACACCAGGGTTATCAAATGGTGCAATTTCTTTTGCTTTCTCGTAATCTAGTGTTTTTTTACCGTTGTTCGGATGTGAGCCTTGATGGAATGCACCAATGCCGAGAATAACGAGAAATGCCACTAAAGTAGTGACGCCAAACACTAGCCAATATTTCTCATACTTATGTAAGTGCATATATCTCTGTCCCTTCTTTCTAAAATTAATGACATCTTGCTGAAATGTTCATCCCGCTGCTTGGCATTGGGCTAAACGCATAGGTAAATATTTACAGACTTTAACGTGAATTAACTGCTTTTGTCATACTGAACACCGAATGAAAAAGGTAATTTACGGTGATAAGTTAAAAGCGGCCGATGAATAAATTGAAGCAGTATACCCACAGTAAAATAATAATGATGCCGACTCCAAATACTGCATAGAGTGAACCTTTAAGATTATCTTCTGACTTCTTTTTATTTGCCATTGTTGCTCCCTCCTACGCTTTCTTAGTGGACTTTCTTAATGTCATCATATAGAAATTTATGTCGATTTGATGTGAAAAAAATCACACTTTCTCGGTCAAAGTGTGAAAAAAATGTGAAATATAGAGCGAAAACAAAAGAAGGTATCTTACGAATAGGTAAAAAGACAGTTTAGTAGTCATTCGCTCAAAGGTGTCAATCAAAAAAATAAATAAACGTTCTGAGCATTGAGACCTAATCTTGTAGTTCGACGATTGATAGCTTTGAGATGGATGTGCGTGGTCGTTCAGCAGTAGTTTGCACAAAAATAAGAGGGCAACCCCTAAGTGATGTATGTATCACTAGGGGCTGCCCTCCTATTTAGCGAATGCCAAATTTTATGCATAAATGTTTGATGCGATGGCATAAGATGTATCGTTTGCAAGATCAGAATCTAGTTAGTTATGCTTCTTCTTCAATGGTTAATAGAACCGTTAGTGCACCAATGTCTGGAATCGTAACAGGGAGGACAAAGGCTTTCTCAAACCCATATAACTTCGTGTTTCCCACCATTACAGTTGGTGGCGTAATATCAATTTCAAGGTTTTGTTGTCCGACAGCCGTACATAAGTTACCTGCAATCATGTTTCCGAATTCACCTGTAAAGGATTCTAACATTTCTCCTTCAAGAGGCATACCAAACATCGTGTTGCCAATGCCACTGAATATTTCAGGAGAGGAATCGATAATAACACGGCCCTTTAAATCTCCAATAAGCCCAATTAATACGCCCATTTGTTGCTGTTGAAAAGGTTCAGAAATAATACTTGGCGATTTCACCTGGATGTCCATGGGTAGTATCGATTTTAATGCATGGATTGTCCCGTTTAAAATAGTTTGAAAGTACTTCGAATTACTCATCATTACCGCATCCTTTTTCCGACTTTTCTACATCTTACCATGTTAAAAGGGTAAGATGAAAGTATGTCTTGACGAAATAGGCTGAAATTTATATTATATTAGTGAGAATGATTTTCAAATTCAATAAGATAGTGCAAAAGTTTTCGTTTTTAAGTTGAAGTATCTATAAGAAAAGGAGCGGTCAGCAATGACATTCGTATTCATTGGAGTAACAGTGGCGATCTATATTGGCGTGGGGAAATACGTCATGAAACAAGCGACTGCACATATAAAATAGTAAAGTTTGTATTTTAGCTGTTGCCATATAAAATGATTATTTTAATAAAGAGAGTATGACACAAAGTTCTTTTGAGTCATACTCTTTTTTTGTGCGAAAAAATCAACATTTGTAAAATGATTTATCAACGAAATCCCTTGGTTATATGTAAAGTGGAAATCTGCAAAAGCCTATTTATTCGACAAAAAATAAGAAAAATAGAGAAAAAGTATTTATTTTTATAGAATAATTTTATTAAACTAAATATTTATTTTTTTCTGAAAACTATTGAAATAGGTTATTTTTTTATGTAGAATTTTAAAAAATGGAATCGCTTTTCATATATTGGAACGGAGGTTAAAAATGGCTGTCAACATTTTGGAAGTCAAAGATTTGAAAATAGGATTTGAACAAGACAAAAAAGACATTGCGATTGTCAATGGCGTGTCATTACAACTTGAAAAAGGAAAAACTTTAGGGATTGTTGGCGAATCAGGCTGTGGTAAAAGTATGACGTCGCTATCACTAATGGGATTGTTACCTTCTGGAGTGGATTGGCAAAATGGAGACATTTACATAGACCAAATGCAAATTAACAAAAAATCAAAAAAAGAATGGCGAAACGTTCGAGGGAAAAAAATAGCAATGATTTTCCAAGAACCGATGAGTTCGTTAAATCCAGTTTATAAAGTTGGTTCTCAAATAGTTGAAATGATTCTTAGTCATGAGCATATATCCAAAAAAGAGGCGCTGCAACGTGCTGTTGACATGCTTCAACTTGTTGGAATTCCTCGCCCAGAAAGAGTAGTGAATGAGTATCCTCATCAATTATCAGGTGGGATGCGTCAACGAGTCATGATTGCCATGGCATTAGCATGTGGTCCAGAAATATTAATTGCAGATGAACCTACTACTGCATTAGACGTGACGATTCAGGCCCAAATTCTCGAATTGATGAAAGACCTGCAAGAGAAATTACAGATGTCTATCATTATCATCACGCATGATCTTGGCGTCGTTGCTGAAATTTGCGAACGAGTAGTCGTCATGTACGCAGGAGAAATAGTTGAAGAAGCGACTGTTTTAGATCTTTTTAATCATCCTCTCCATCCTTATACACAGGGTCTATTGAATTCCTTGCCAGATATTGAGACAGAGCAGGAGTATTTGCCTTCAATTGAGGGAGTTGTACCAGCCCCAGCGGATATGCCAGCAGGTTGTAGATTTTTCGATCGATGTGAGTATGCAACAGGAAAATGTAAGAATAAACCAAATTTGTTTACAACAAATATTGGCAGTACAGTGCGTTGCTGGCTTTATGAGAGCGGAGAATTAATAGGGGGGATGTAAATGGTCAGTCCATTATTAGAAGTAAAACACTTGAAAAAATATTTCAACTTAAAAGGATCACGGGCAGATTATTTAAAAGCAGTAGATGATATTTCATTTACTGTAAATGAAGGAGAGGTTTTAGGCATAGTTGGTGAATCAGGCTGTGGAAAGTCTACGATGGGAAAAACACTCATTCAATTACTTACACCAACAGAGGGTGAAATTTTATTAAACGGAGAAAATATTGCAAACCTGAGCCCGAAAAAGGTACGTGAAAAACGCCGAGACATGCAAATTATTTTCCAAGATCCTTTTTCTTCCCTTAATCCTCGAATGAAGGTCTATAAAATCATTGAAGAACCATTGGTTAATTTTAAGATTGGTACAAAAGAAGAAAGAAAACAACGAGTTTATGAAGTAGCTAAACAGGTGGGACTGACACAAAAGCAATTAGATCGTTTCCCACATGAATTTTCAGGTGGTCAAAGACAACGAATAGGCATTGCGAGAGCACTTGTTTCAAATCCTAAGCTCATTATAGCGGACGAGCCTGTATCTGCACTTGATGTATCGATTCAATCTCAAGTATTGAACATCATGAAAGACTTAAAGAAGGAAATGAATCTTACCTATATCTTCATTTCACATGATTTAAGTGTCGTCCATCATTTTTGTGATCGTATTGGTGTTATGTACTTAGGGAAATTAGTGGAAGTAGCGGATAAGCATGAATTGTTTAGTAATCCAAAACATCCCTATACAAAAGCGTTACTATCGGCATTACCAAAATCGCATCCTTCGAGAAAAAAAGAGCGTATTGTCCTGAGAGGAGATGTTCCAAATCCTGCAAACCCACCTAGTGGATGTACATTCCATACAAGATGTCCTAATTGTATGGACATATGCACAGTGACGCCTCCTACCCTAAAAAGAATGGGTGAGAAGCATGATGTATCCTGCTTACTTTATGAATAAAAAATGGAGCGATTATGATGAGTAAAACAATAGAAAAAGGCATTAACATTTTGACATTATTTACGGAAGAAAAACCTTCCTGGCGTTTAGATGAACTGGCACATGAAACAGACATTCCAAAGCCTACCTTACTTAGATTTCTGAAGACATTCACAGAATTAGGGGTGTTAAAACGCCCATATATTCAAAGTGGTGGTCAACTAGTGTTGAGTGATCATTATTTTCTTGGACATAAATTAATTGAATTGGGGGCTATTGCTGCTAATTCCATTGAAATTCGTTCACTTGCTATACCACATATGAAAATGTTACAGCAGAAATTTGACTTAGCTGTTCAGTTAATCGTGATGGACGATACAGATGGTCTATACATTGAAAAAATAGAAAGTCTAAAACCGGTATTACTTTATACAAGAGTAGGGAGAAGGGCGCCACTGTACGCAGGTGCTTGTTCACGTATTATCTTATCTTTCCAATCAGAAGAAAAAATACAAGAAGTTTTACAAAAAACACGTAAAAAATATGCCAGTGGAACACCGGTAACAGACGAAGAAATCTATGAATTGATTGAATTTGGAAAAAACAATGGCTATGCCTACAGTGTTTCCGAACTAGAAGAGGGCACCATTTCAATAGCTGTACCAATTTTTAATAGCAATCGTGAAGTAGAATATTCCATCAGTATCGCTGGAATAGATTCGTTATTACCTAAAGAAAAAGTAAATGGTTTTTTAGAGGGGCTTTGGGCCACAGCGGCTTCAATATCAGCTGAATTAGGTTATTCGTTGCCATATCCATATGGTGTATAAATAGCAAACAACAAAGGGGATGTCGTATATGAAAAAATACAAATTGTTCACGTTGTTACTTGTATGTATGCTGCTCGTATTAACAGCATGTAGTGGTGACACATCAGAAAGTGGTAATAAAGAAAAAAACAATGGAAAAGTGAAGGGTGAAAATCCAGCAATAGCCCGTGGCAACGAATTAGTCATTCGTGTTCCGGGAGATCCACAAAACTGGGATCCAATTGATACATATCTATTGGCTTGGAGTATGGTTGGAACTTCCGTATTTGAAGGTTTAGTTAGTCGTTCACTTGACTTAGAAATTCAACCCGGCTTAGCAGAGTCTTGGGAATATGTAGATGATAAGACACTCGTATTCCAATTGCGTAATGGCGTTACATTCCACAATGGCGAACCATTTAACGCAGAAGCAGTTAAATTTACATTTGACCGTTTACTTGGTGAAGAGGGGCAAAAGGGGCCTCAATATTCAAACTATACATCGATTGATCGTGTAGAAGTAACTGGCGATTATGAAGTAACAATGTATTTAAAGGCAATTGACCCAGTGTTATTAACGAAATTATCTGGTTACGGTGCAGTCATCGTTCCACCAAAATACATTACTGAACAGGGTGCAGAGAATTTTGATATGAAACCTGTCGGAACAGGTCCATTCAAGATGACGGATTACCAACGTGATAAAGAAGTGGTCGTGGAGCGTTATGCAGATTATTGGAATAAAGACGCAATTAAGCTAGATAAAGTAACGTTTAAAGTCATTCCAGAAACTGCGACAGCATTAGCAGAATTACAAACAGGTAACATTGATATTATGACACGCTTAGAAGTTGCTCAAGCAGCAACCGCAGAAGGTACTGACTTCATCACTTTAATGGATGTACCTACTCCTACAGCATACTCGATACGCTTTGATACAGCGAAAGCACCTGTAGACGATGTACGAGTTCGACAAGCAATCAACTTTGCCATTGATAAGGAAACAATCGTGAAAGAAATCTTAGGTGGTTATGGAAAACTTATCAGCTCATTCCAAAGTGAACTTTCATTTGGCTATAACAAAGATTTACAACCATATCCATATGATCCTGAAAAGGCAAAAAAACTTCTTGCTGAGGCAAATGTTGCTGAAGGAACAACATTAGAATTCTATATTCCGGGTACTGATGGAACATTTAAAGAAATTGCACAAGCAGTCGCTTTCTATTTACAAGAAGTGGGCTTAAAAGTATCTATTAATAGTGTAGAAAATACAACCTTCCAATCAGAATTAATACCAAAAGGCGACGCTGGTCATATGTATAAAAATGGTTGGGGTGGTTGGACTTTAGACTTTGATAATACTGCCTATTTAATGTATCACGAAGGAGAATTTTGGAATCCAACTTATAAAAACGATAAAGTTGAACAATTGTTAACTGCGGAACGTGCGACGAATGATAGTACGGAACGTGAAAAAATCTTTAAAGAACTGACAGACGTATTATATGAAGATGCAGCAGAAGTGAATTTATATTCAGAAGTTGAAATATACGGAGTGAATAAGCGAGTAAAAGATTTCCAACCACCACATGATGGTCGCTTTAGATTTGAAGGGGTTACTGTCGAGTAATTAGTAAGTTAAGAGATAGTATGCTTACATACTATCTCTTTCATTTCAAACTAGGAGGATGGAATTATGCTTTCCTATATACTGAGACGTTTATCGCATACGGTGCTGGTGATTATGGCCGTTTCATTAATCATATTTTTCTCTATCCGTTTAACAGGAGACCCAGTAAGTATTATGTTCGGTGCTGGTGAACCAAGTCAGCAGGCCGTAGAAGAGTTAACTGCTAAATTAGGTTTAGATAAGCCGGTGTGGGAACAATATATCATTTTTATGAAAGATTTATTCATGCTTGATTTTGGTACGTCGTATCGCTCCAATAGCCCCGTTCTGGATATGCTGATAGAACGTGCATGGCCAACGATTGCACTTGCTTTAGGTGGTATGACTGTGGCGTTATTAATCGCTGTTCCTATTGGCATTCTATCAGCTGTGTATAAAGGAAAATCAATTGATATATTTGGTCGTATCTTCTCGCTACTAGGTATCTCATTTCCAAACTTTTGGTTAGCCTTTATGTTAATTTTAATCTTTGCTGTACAGCTAAAATGGCTACCTGTATCAGGTTTTGATGGCTTGAGTTCGTTAATATTGCCATCCATCGCATTAGGACTTATTTTATCAGGTATTTTAGTGCGTTTAATTCGATCATCGATGCTTGAGGTACTTAAAATGCAATATGTCACGACAGCAAGATCTAAAGGAATTAGAGAATGGCTCGTCATTGTAAGGCATGCATTCCGAAATGCGTTATTGCCAACGGTGACATTTGTTGGTTTGCAGTTTGGTGGGCTATTAGGTGGTGCGGTTATAGTAGAGCAAGTATTTTCTTGGCCAGGCATTGGTCGTTTAATTGTTGACTCCATCAATCAACGGGATTATCCAGTTGTACAAGGTGGCATTATTCTTCTGGCATTATTAATGATCATGGTCAATTTGATGGTAGATTTATGCTACTCATTGATTAACCCGAAAATTCGGACAGGAAGAGGTGACAATTAATGACACAGGCGATTGAGACTGAAATAGTAGCGGCTAAAAAGACAAGTAAAATGATGCAGATTTTAAAGTATATCAAAGCGAACTTGACAGGGATGATCGGATTAGTGCTAGTAGTAGCCGCCATATTTTGTGCCATTTTTGCGCCATATATCGCGCCATATGATCCAGGTGCTGCCAGTTTAGGGCAACGCCTAGATATGCCTAAATGGTTGGATGAAACAGGGGAATCACAATATTTACTTGGAGGAGACCAAGTAGGACGTGATTTGTTGAGTAGAATTATTTATGGGGCACGTATTTCTTTATTGGTTGGTATTTGCGGGGTTGCCATTTCTCTTGTGTTAGGCACGGTTTTAGGACTTGTTTCTGGTTATTTTGGGAAATGGTTGGATGATTTAATTATGCGTTTGGCAGAAGTTCAATTAGGGCTGCCTTTTATATTATTAGCGATTGTTATTATGAGTGTATTTGGTACAGGCATTGAGAAAATCATTATTATTTTAGGTCTTACGTATTGGGTAAGTTTTGCCCGATTAATACGCGGAGAAATTTTGGCCTTAAAAGAACAAGAGTATATTCAAGCGGCGAAAGCTATTGGAGGAACTCATTTCAAAATAATCGTTAAGCATATTCTGCCAAATGTTGCGTCTTCTATTTTAGTATTAGCTACTATGTGTATTGCAGAGTTTATTTTATTAGAGGCTTCCCTGACATTTTTAGGATTAGGCGTTGAACCAACTGTACCTTCATGGGGCGGCATGCTAGCCGATAGTCGGAACTATATGACATCGGCATGGTGGATTTCTGTATTCCCAGGTATTGCAATTATGTTAACAGTATTAGGCTTTAACTTATTAGGGGATTGGCTGCGTGACCGCTTAGATCCGAATATGAAAGTTTAGGTGATGAATATGAATACAACTATTTTCACAAGTTTATTTAGTATGCATCAACCGTTAAAAAAACCTTCCTTATATATTGAATTACCGTCTCATCTTGCACCTGTTGGATTAATCGACTTTTGTGTGAGATTGGGCTTGGAAGCAAATGAACTTGATTTTAATTTATTTCAACCAGCCAACCAAACTTTCTCAATGATTTTTCAACACCATGATGCCACGTATGTGATGAAAAAAAATTCAACATTTATCTTTTATTATGAGACAGAGGAGTCATTATCGGCATTGTTAAGCGCTGTTGCGTGTGAGGGTATGCCAGATACAAGTGAAACGATTCCTGCTATCTATTATGAAAGTTTAAGTCATCTGTGGTCAGCTTATGGTACTGGTGAAAAAGATGAGGCCCATCCTTTACAACATCTAAGTGTACAAATGCATTTGCAAGAAGCAGTGCAAAGTCATGCACTCTTGAAAGAAGTTTGTTATCTTGGGCTACGACTAGGCTTATATTCAACGACAGCTTCTTTTCCTGTTGTGACACAAGAAGAACGTAATTTGTCCATTGTCATTAAACTAGGGACCGAAAATATTATGGAACTAGTCGCTCCGAACGCCATTCATATAATGGGTACGAAAGTAAGTCTACCAACTGTTCTTCATACGATTACAAAAGAAAAGCACGTCACTGAAGGTGGTTTACTTGGTATTTGGGAATTAAACGACAAGCAAGTTAATGAAGCTCAACTGCTATACGAAGAAAAGTGGCAAGATGAATCAGAAGCTACATCGATTATGAATGCATTACAAATGGAAACACAACTAGAAGTAGATGCCGAAATATATATAACGGCATCAAAAGAAAAACGAGATAACTATCGTTTAGATTTAGTTGATAAATTTCCCACTCTAAAGACTATCTATGTGCGCTCGGCATTTAAAACAGGATTGTACTGGATATTAGAAGAAGTACTGCCGTCAGTTCAAACACCTTTTACACAGGTGAAAATTGTTTGTAAGGATGGCAGCAAGCAAAAAGGTTTAGAATTACGCAATCGATGGATTATGGAACTATATCCGATTGACGAATTGATTGAAGCGCAATATGGGGTTCCGAAGGAGAATGTTCATTTTGAACTATCGTCCACACAACATCACGTTTATCGTGTCTATGTAGATGAACAATTGATAGCGGTATTAAACCCGTTAATTAGTGAATTGGATTATGTAGCTGGAGATAAAAAAGCGTATCCGACTACAGCAGGATACAGATTATTTAAAGATGAAGATTGTATTCAAGAAAAAGCCATATTGTCTGATCGAGAACGCTTTTATAAATACTATATAGATAGATTTTTACCACATGTCGTGGATCGATTAGTTATTGATAAAAGTAGTAGCAGTCAAGGGGAACTGTATCCGCTTTTTGACCGAATTGAAATAGACTTTACCTCTTCTGGAATTGAAGAGGAACTCTCTATTAAACAAGAAGCAAATTCATCCTTTGAGGCGTTGTATGAGGATATATATTTCAACACGCTGGACTATTTTTATGCATTGGGCGACCGACTAGTGAATCGACCTTATAAGGCGCCAGGAGGTGTTGTACCTTTTATCCATATGCAGGAGGATATCTATGCGCCCATTAATAGCTTGCTAAAGTTGTATCAGTGGCGTGAACAAGCATATATAGCCTCTACAACAAAGCGAATACTATTTGATGATAACGGACGGATGGACCGTGTAGAAATGCTCGTTGGCCAAAAACGTCAAGTTGTTGCAGTAGAACAACCATTAAAACACAAAATAAAAGATGACTTTCAGCTATTAAGTAGATATAACACCATGCCAGAAGTCAAAATCAATACTGCGGATTTGTCGTATAAAGGGAACTTGATACCCTTTATCGAAGTGACAGAACCGATTACTAGTGACTATTTTTCGGGGCTCAAGAAATCTAATGACAAGCATACGATTGTTTTTGAAGCGGGGCATCATCCAAATGAAGTTTCGAGTACACCTGCTATATTAGAACTAGTGGAAGATGTTATTCGTCAGCACCCAGAGATTTTAAAGAAAATCAATATGATTGTGATTCCACTAGCGAACCCGGATGGTTATGAGCTGATGAAGACTTTGACACAAGAGCATCCAAAATGGAAACATCATGCAGCCAGATACAATGCAGTTGGATTAGAATTTGCGCATGTGAAATTCCAAAAAAGTGTATTTGGTGAGGCAAATGTTTTACCAATGATATTAAAAAAATGGGCACCTGATATTGTACTAGATGATCATGGGATTCCTGCGCGTGAATGGGTACAGCCTTTTGCTGGCTATGCTTGCCCACCTATTTTTCCAGTCTCCTATACATTGCCAAGCGCAAAAATATATGGGATTGGTCGTTATGCAGATAGTGGGACAAGGGAGATTCAGGCAAAAAATTTAGAACATGTAGCTGAAAAAGTGAATGCTATTTTTGAAGACACAACCTTTGCTGAAGAAAATACTTATTGGCGTCATCGTTATTATAAGTATGGTACGAAGTGGGAACCTCAAAAATACCCAATTGAAGAAATGGGCAATATTAATTTCTACCGGGGGATGGAAGTGACACCAACATACTCTTCTGTAAGTATTTTACGTTACCCCCAATGGGTGGCACTTGATATAATATCAGAAGTGGCAGACGAAATTGTGTATGATGAGGAATTAAATTCATGTATTCAGGCTCATAAGTTATTCAATCAGGCAATTATCGAGGCGGTTGTCTCGACACCAGTCAATAAACAAAATCAAAATGGGCGGATCATCAAACAACGTCCAATAGAAATCTAGGTGAATAAAATGACAAAAATATTAATAACAGGGTTTGTGCCATTTCTTGACTATACAATGAATCCAACCATGCAAATTGTAGAAGCTTTGGATGGAAAGGTAATGGATGATTATGAGATTGCTGGACGCATATTGTCTGTAGATTTTCAGCAATCTGCCCAGCAGTTGCAACAACATATTGCTGAAGTAGAGCCTAAAATCATCATCTCATTAGGATTAGCTGGAGGACGTTTTAAGATTACACCAGAGCGAATTGCCATTAATGTGAAAGATGGCGAGGTTGATAATAATGGTTATACACCAGTGGATGAAAGCATTCTTGACGGTGGAGTCGATGCCTATCTAACGAATTTGCCTATCCGCAACATGGTGAACCGCTTACACAACGAAGTCTATCCTGCCGAAATTTCAAATACAGCAGGTACCTATTTATGCAATAATATTATGTATGAAGGGCTACGTTACGCACAGCAACATGAAGGAGTTCTCGCTGGATTCATCCATATTCCTGCTTCCTTTGAGTTGGCCATTCAGCATGGCAAAATACCAGGATGGAATAGCCAAGATTTAATCGCCAGTATCGAAATCTGCATCAAAGAGGCAATTTGTGCGGCGAATAATTAATTTCCCTCATACTATGTGGATTAGCCAATACACAGTTCGTTTTGCATTTAATGAAGTAATATCCCAAGAAAATTTTCAAGCTGTACAAAAATTTAATTGGTTTCTGCAAAAAAATCTACAGCACAAGTTAGTTGAAACAGTTGCTAGCTATCACACAGTTACGGCATATATCCATCAAAAAATTGATATAAAGTGTTTACAAAAGCAATGGCTTGCTATGCAAATGTCTACAACAAACGAAGAAATACCAAGTCGCCATTTACAAATTCCAATTTGCTATGATGAAGAATTTGCCTTAGATATGCAACGTGTTATGGATTATACGCGCTTAACGTATGAAGAGGTAAAAGTAATGCACATGTCTAAGGCATACCTTGTGTATTTAATTGGATTTTTACCGGGATTTCCTTATTTGGGTGATTTACATGAACAATTGTTTGTACCACGCTTGAAGAAGCCAAGAAAATCAGTATCAGCAAGCTCAGTTGGCATTGGTGGTGCACAGACAGGGATTTATCCACTCGATTCACCAGGTGGTTGGAATATTATTGGCAAAACACCATTTACTTTATTTGATGTACACGAGAAGAACAGTTTTTTATTTTCTCTAGGGGATCAAGTACAGTTTTATGAAATCACAAAGCAGGAGTATAGTGAAATAAAGAGCAAAGGAGTGTAGCAGTTGAAGCCACTTCTTATAGTGAAAAAGCAAGGTGTATATGGTAGCATGCAAGACCAAGGGAGATACGGCTATCGGGCATACGGTATTCCTCGATCTGGACCTATGGATAAAGTATCATTCCAAGCAGCTCATTATATTTTAAATAACGACAAAAACCAAACTTCATTTGAAGTATTTATTGGTGGGTTTGAATTTGAGGCATTAACTGGAGGTACTTATGTATTGACAGGGGCACAAAGCGAATGTTGCGTGAATGGTGTACCTGTCGAAATGTGGAAGACCTTTCAATTAGCACAGGGAGATCGGTTAACGATAAAAAATGTCAGTTGTGGGTCAATCGTGTATCTAACGCCTAAAGGTGGATTTCAAACAGCGCAAATACTGGCCAGTAATTCGTGTTTTCCCTTAGGGACCATAGGTGATTCGGTAAGGAAAGGTAGCATATTGTATGGGCATGAAACTGAGTCATCTGCGTCCATGCCATTTACAAGGGGTCTATATGCACCATTTCGTCCGACATTTAAAGACGCCATAACAGTAAGCGTTTTTAAAGGCCCTCATTTTGATTTATTTACCGAAGAAAGTCAACAGCAATTATTGCAGCATTCGTTCCAATTGACAGGGGGAAATCGGATGGGCTATTACTTGAAAGGTTCTGTGCTGCAGTTGAAGGAAAAGAAAGATATTCTTTCGGAGGCAACACAATTTGGAACAATTCAAGTGCCACAAAATGGGGAGCCAATCGTATTAATGGCAGATGCACAAACGGTTGGTGGCTATCCAATAATTGCTACAATTCATGAAGAGGACTTACATAAAATTGCTCAAATGCGTGTGTTTAACACTGTGAAATTTGCACTATCGGAGGGATAGCTATGCCATTTGATATAAATTGTGATATGGGTGAAAGCACGGATGCTTTTAGATTAGACAATGATGATGCAATTTTAGATTATGTGACGTCCATTAATATTGCATGTGGCTATCATGCTGGTAATCATACAATAATGCATCGTACTGTAAGAAATGCCATCCGAAAAAATGTCCATATTGGCGCACACCCAGGTTATCCTGATGTCGAAGGATTTGGTCGTCGTAATCGGGATTTTAGTGCACAGGAAATTTACAATATGGTCGTCTATCAAATAGGGGCATTACAAGCTTTTGTTACTGTAGAAAATGGAACACTCCATCATGTCAAGCCGCATGGGGCGCTTTATAATCAAAGTGCAAATGATATCGAAAAGGCAACAGCGATTGTCAAGGCGGTATATGACGTAAACCCAGCATATATTTTATATTGCTTGTCTGGCAGTAAGATGGCCACTATTGCAAAAGAACAAGGATTACTGGTGTACGAGGAAGCTTTTTCAGATCGTAATTACAATGATGACGGTACATTAGTGAGTAGATTGGAACCAAATGCGCTGATTCACACAGAGGCGGAAATGCTAGTACATGTCAAAGGTATTTTCACAACGAATGAGGTAATGTCTGTGCAACAAAAGAAAATCAAAATTTCCGCCCAAACACTGTGTATACACGGGGACGGCCCACATGCACTCGCCTTTGCCAAAAAAATATATGAGCTGAATCGTTAAGTAAGGTAAGTTTGACAACTTAGAAAGAAAATGACGCCTAAGCCAAGCTGATTGGTGTGGTAATCGAGGAAAATGAATGAACAGCCGACTTTTACTTCGGGCACCATGCCAATTATTCCTTTGATTTTTTTAAGCGGGCAATAACACCCAGGTGAATGGAAGGCGTTAAAAGGCAGTCCCATTGGTGACTTTGGTTTCAATCGTGTTAGCAGTCACTGTGGTGATTCATGGACTAGTCTTTAAATGCCTTCTCTTTTTTATGTTCATCTATAAATCGTTACGTTTACTAAAACACGTACCACTTGTTGAGGGGCTTGTTATACCTATGTACCTATGTATCTATAAAGTAAAATTTGTTTAATAAAGTAGTGGTAATGTCCATCAATTTACTTTCTTATATGTAAATGTGTATTCATAATAGCTGATTGCATCCAGTTTTTTTTGTGCATTTTGGGATGAAGTTTCCATGATATCAAGAATGCCTTCTGCGACTTTAATTGGTACATAAAGATAGGTCTCTGGCAATTCTGCAATAAAGCATACATACAGCCAAAGTAGGTAATATCCTTCAGTGCGATGGCTGTTGTTCTATAATGTCTCGTAAAGCGCCAGCTAGTGGTGTTACGTTCTTCTCTATCTTTCCACCTACGCCATTCCAAGCCCCATCCATTCAGAAAAATCCCTATATAGCCATACTATTTGGTCACCCTCTTCACAAAACAACTTGTAAATGCTACCAATTACATTCCTCCTTTTGTTTAGCAAAGCGAAAAAAATCAAGCACATGAATGTGGTGATTCCAGCCATTAACCGCTCTTGAATGCTCCGCATGAAATGAATCGATGATAAAAACTAACATTTAAATGTTCAAAGTAAACAAAAAGTTATTGACTTAATTATCAGAAAAGTGCATAATTTGTTCAAAGTGAACAAATGATTTTTAGGTACAGAAAGGGAACTACTATGACACCTTTAAAACGAAAGAAAAAAATTATTGATGAAATTCAGAAAAAAGGCAGGGTAGAAATTTTAGAATTAGTTGAGATGCTTGGTGTGTCTGCCATGACAATTCGTCGGGATTTAGATGAACTTGAAAAACATAAAAAGCTTATTCGTACACATGGCGGTGCAACACATGCTCAAACTATTATGACAGAAGTAAGTTACAATCAAAAACTTTCTGAAGCACGTTCACAAAAAATAGAAATTGCAGAAAAAGCAGTGTCACTTGTTAAAGAAGACATGAAAGTTTTTTTAGATTCTGGCACAACCAATTTAGAAATTGCACGCCAGTTAAAATCAAGACAACCCCTAACGATTGTAACGAACGATATTATAATTGCTGCTGAATTGATGGATAGTGAGCACGAATTAGTATTACTCGGTGGCATTGTTCAAAAAAATGTAGGCGCTGTGTTCGGGGTAACAGCTGATGAAATGTTGCGAAATATTCATGTAGATATCGCATTTATAGGTGCACATGCAGTACATGCCAATTTAGGAATCATGTCGACTACCTTTGAAAAGGCTTCTTTGAAAAAGCGTGTTATTGACGCTTCTGAATCAGTTTATCTAGTAGTCGATTCTAGTAAGTTTGAAAAGAAAGCGTTTGCAAAAATTGCTAAAGTAGACAGCGTAACGGGAATTATTACGGATCATCTTTTGCCAGAGGATATCAAAGAGCTTTATAAGGAATATTCAATATTCATAGAAGAGGTGAGTTAATGAAAATCGGCGTAATTGCAGATGACCTAACAGGAGCTAATGCAACGGGCGTGTGTTTATCAAAAAAGGCGTTTCGTAGTGCTACTGTAGTATTCGGTGGAGAAATCCCTAAAAATAGCTCGCTTAATGCGCTATGTTTCGATACAGATAGTCGTTATGTGCAACCACAAATTGCTGCACAGCGCGTCCTCCGTGTTCAAAAGCAGCTAGATATGTGGGGAGCAGATGTTATTGCGAAACGAATTGATAGTACTGTACGTGGAAATTTGGGGAGTGAGATTGATGCATTATTAGAGATCAAAGCAAATCGAATTGCGGTTGTCATCGTGACGTATCCGGACTCTGGTCGTTCCGTAACAGGTGGTTATTTACTAGTAGATGGGGTTCCTGTTGAAAAAACAGATGTTGCAAAAGACCCGATGAATCCAATTACGGATTCCCATGTACCGTCTATTTTACAAAAGCAAAGCTATCATAAAGTTACACATATTACTTTATCATGTGTGTTACAAGGACAACTAGCATTACGTGAACAACTAGTACAACAGATTGAAGAAGGTAGTCGTATTATCGTGATAGATGCTATATCGAATGAAGATATTGATGTCATCGCTGAGGCAATGATGACTATTAAAGATTTCGATGTAATGCCTGTCGATCCTGGGCCATTAACAGCGGCATACGGCTATGCCAAGACCGCCCAATCTGTCAAAAATAATAAAATTATCGTGACAGTTGGAAGCATTACCTCATTAACAGGTTGCCAGTTACAATACGTCATTGATAAACGCAATGCCAACCCAGTTTACGTCAATCCTCAACAACTTGCCTCCGTTTCATCTAGCTGGGACGAGGAAATTGCACGTGCTACAGCGGAAGCATTCGAAAAGCTATTTAGTGAAGATGTATTAATCATCACGACCTATTCACCACGAACAGAAAAATTAGACTTATGGACGCTTGCAAAGGAACAAAATGTCCCAGAAGAAATAGTAGCAAAACGGATTACAGAGGGCTTAGCCATGATAACAAATCAAGTTGTACAACATGCGAAATCTCGTATTAGCGGTTCGTTTTCTAGCGGCGGGGATGTTACAGCGGCTATTTGTGCAATCAGTGGTGCAGAAGCGATTCAACTATATGACGAAGTGCTACCACGGGCAGCATTTGGGCGATTTATCGGTGGTACATTCGATGGGATTCCTGTCGTAACAAAAGGCGGAACAGTGGGTGACAAGCATTCGATTGATGAGTGCATTCAATATTTAATAAATAACAAGGAAGAAGGTCGAGTAACAATATGACAACAACTATTAGAGAAATTATCGCTATTCCAATGGGCGATGCAGCAGGAATTGGGCCAGAAATTACTGTGAAATCTTTAGCAAAGGAAGAGATTTATACAATGTGCAAGCCATTAGTAGTCGGTGATGCAGGCATTGTTCAAAAAGCCATCGATGTAACGGGCGTACAATTGTCAGTCAATGTGGTTTCCACACCATTAGATGGTAAATATCAATTCGGTACCATTGATATCATCGATTTAGCCAACGTCGATATGGATGCATTTGAACCGGGTCAAGTATCAGCTCAAAATGGTAGGGCGTCTTTTGAATTTATTAAAAAATCAGTAGAACTAGCAATGAATGGTGAAGTCAAAGCTTTAGCAACTACACCGATTAATAAAGAATCATTAAAAGCTGGAAAAGTGCAGTATATCGGACATACAGAAATGCTGGAAGACTTAGCACAATCCAAAGATCCACTAACAATGTTTCAAGTAAAGGGGATGCGTATTTTCTTCTTAACACGTCATTTATCTGTTGCGGATGCCATTAAACAAATGACAAAAGAACGTGTATACGATTACTTAGTGCGTTGTGACAAAGCATTAGCACGTTTAGGTGTTGAAAGTCGTAAATTTGCAGTAGCGGGTTTAAACCCACATGCTGGTGAAGGGGGGTTATTCGGAATGGAGGAAGTAGAAGAAATCAAACCAGGCATTGAATTAGCAGTCGCTGCTGGTATCGATGCCGTTGGGCCTGTTCCGGCAGACTCTGTTTTTTATCAGGCACTAAATGGTCGCTATGATGCTGTTCTGTCTTTATATCACGACCAAGGACATATCGCTGCAAAAATGACGGACTTCCACCGTACAATTTCAATTACAAATGGTTTACCGTTTTTACGTACATCCGTAGATCACGGAACAGCATTTGATATTGCTTGGAAAAATATAGCTTCGGAAGTAAGTATGTATGAATGCATCAAGCTTGCTGCTGAATATGCACCGAAATTTACAAGACAATCACTTTGATTAAAAAGAAATGAGGGAATATTCCTTTCCTCTTTTTTCTTATATAAAAATGAAAGGGGTTACAATATGACAACAGAAACAACGATTTTACTAGGTCTTATTATTGGCGTAATCTTATTAGTATTTCTAGTTGTGAAAACAAAGATTCATGTTTTTTTAGCATTAATTATTTCAGCGGCAACTACAGGGATTATTGGTGGAATGGCACCAAAAGCTGTTTCAGATGCTATAGTTAGTGGATTTGGCAGTACGCTTGGTTCAATAGGTATTGTTATTGGTTTTGGCGTAATGATGGGACGTATTTTAGAAGTATCAGGAGCAGCAGAACGATTAGCTTATGAATTGATTCGTTTTGTTGGTAGAAAAAAAGAAGAATGGGCGATGGCTTTGGCGGGCTACATCGTGGCAATCCCAATCTTCGTTGATTCTACATTTATTATTCTAACACCATTAATTAAATCTGTCGCACGAAACACTGGTAAATCTGTAGTAGCTATCGGGATTCCATTAGCAATTGGTGCAGCGGCAACACACCATGCGGTTCCTCCTACACCTGGTCCATTAGGGGTTGCAGGGATTTTCAATGTTGATGTTGGACAAATGATTATTTATGGATTGATTTTTGCTGTGCCAATAATGCTTGTCGGTATTTTCTATGGGAAATGGCTCGGTAAGCGCATCAATCAAATTCCAAACGAAGATGGGACGGATTGGATTCGACAAGACGAAGAATATACGTATCAAGATTTTGTTAAATTATCAGATGAGCGTAATAAAGAATTACCATCATTGTTCCGTTCAATTTTTCCAATCTTATTACCAATCGTGTTAATTTTCTTAAATACAACGTTATCAGCTTTTAAAATTACCGGTGGCATTTTTGACTATTTAATCTTCTTAGGTCAACCAATTATTGCAGTTGGTTTAGCAGTAATTGCTTCGATTTATACATTAGCTAGTCAATGGGATCGTAAAGAAGTTTTAGGTCGTTTGGAAGAAGGTATGAATAGTGCCGGGGTTATATTATTAATTACTGGTGCGGGAGGAGCGTTTGGTTTCGTATTACGTGAAAGTGGTGCTGGCGATTATATCGGTAATTCAGTAGCCTCTCTTCCATTGCCAGCTGTCTTAATTCCATTCATTATCGCTTCACTTGTTCGATTGATTCAAGGAAGTGGTACTGTTGCTATGATAACAGCCGCTTCAATTTCAGCACCAATTTTAATGGCTATTCCAGATGTTAACATGGTATTAGCTGCACAAGCTGCTGCATTAGGCGCTATGGTGTTCTCATACTTCAGTGATACATTATTCTGGGTAGTCAACCGTTCGCTTGGCATTACAGATACGAAAGAGCAAATTATGGTATGGTCTGTACCAACAACTTTAGCTTGGCTAGTATCATTGATTATGATTTTAGTTACAGATTTTATTGTATAAATAACCGTAACACATCATGCAAAAATATCGTTGCCGTATCAAGTGAAAGTAAAACAAACTGGAACAACCTAACGATTTCGTTTAATGAATTACTGAGGTAAGCGAACCTGACAAATGCTAAAAGGCGCTACGCTCAGTTTATATCAAGATATCATATCTCAACTTGTAACTTTAGCTGAAGAATGTACACTGCACAGTAATCAAGGTTCAGTGTACACATTCTATTAGTCGTATTCATTATCAAAAAAAGGGCATGGTCATAAGCATAATACGTTACCATACGGCCACTGATAATGCCCTATCTTGCACTAAAGTCTGAACCATTCTTCTAAGTCGATTTAAGAAATACTACAACAGCAAACGTCTAACTATATTTGAATACAAGTGAAACTAAACAACCAGTTGCCGGTTCAATACCGACAACTGGTTGGATGATTGTTTACCTTTGTCTTATATATCGGGTCAGTCCCTTGGTCACTGACCAGCTTATCCTACATCAATCGCTACGTTCTACTCACACTTTTGTCGCGAAGATGATTCTAGCGGCAGCGATTAATTTCTGTTTATCTATCCGTTTGTAGAAAACCGAGGTCACTTTCTGGACGTCCAAGTTCCGCAGTCGTTTTGTGTGAATCATTTTCTAATAATAATGCGCAGGAATCTTAGTGATTTCATTATATGATGGTTATCAAACAGCATAACGAAACCCAAATAAAGCTTGCCAGTTAAGTTGTTGTCACAAATTCTACAGCCTCAACTACCAATGGCGTGCCAGCAGAAATAGTGCCTGTAACCGTGTTAAAGGTTAACTCGGTTGTAGAAATTGTATACGATTCGCCCTCTTGTAAGACACCATTAACATAGAAGTTATAGTAACCATTCGTTACGACTGGAAAAGCAGTTGCGGCAACCCCACTATCATCTAGGAAGGCAGTAGCAGGGATAGTGGTACCGTCAGCAACTGTTAAAGTTGTAGCTAATATATTAAAAAATCTTGTCGAAGTGCCAGTCACATTGACATTAATATTAATTATGGAAAGTGCCATTTTTTCACCTCCTTTCATGCTAGCGGCAGCCATCATGTCGTTGTGAATCCGAGGGACTCCAAGATAATCGGAGTCCCTGCAAAAATGGTCGTAGCATAAGGATTTAATGTTAAGGAATCTGTCGTGACTGTGTAAATCCCACCTTCTTGCATAACAGCATTGATGTAAAGATTCACATATCCATTTGGACGAAAAAGCATAAATTCAGTTACTGGATTGCCATCATCCCCATAAAATAAATTCGCAGGTATTGTGACGCCATTTGTTAAATCAATATCTTCCTCTGGAATATAAAAGTATCTATTTATGATGGGGATGATATTTCCCTCAGCGTTATTCCCTGGGGGAGGGTTGCTGATGCATGCAGCGTTCACTGCTATGATACGCTGCATGCAAGGCATGCTCTCTTCACATGAATGATCTTCTAAATCCCGCACTCTTTTCATATGCTTTTTTTGTTTTTTCATAGGTTAATCACTTCCTCCCTCTTATTGATAAGCCAACAATGTATAGTTTCCTTGAAGCGTTCTCCTGTAAGGGCGAGAATCAGTCTGTCATACACTAACAAATCTATCGGACAAAAATATTCATTAACTTAGAGTATGATGGAAACTCTTATTATGATTGGTTGTGCATCAAAATTTTAAAGATTTACCTGCCAAATCATACTTTTTTATGCAGTATCTTGTATGAAAGGAAAGACGAATATTGCGTCTAAAACCTTGATATATATGCTTTTTAAAGTAAATTAGTGTTATACTTTGAATGTCGAATAAGGTAGAATACTAAATATGAATAACTAAAGGGTAAAGGAGTTACTGTTTTTATGAAAGAATTTGATCAACAACTTGAGGGGCTTTTAAAGCAAGCTTCATTACAATACATAATATATCAGCATAATGGTGATACAGAGCGCATGGAGAAAACATCGCTTTTTGCACGAAAATTACAGCAGAAAGAATATGTCATTGGCTTTGCCGGCCATTTCTCTGCGGGTAAATCGAGCATGATTAATGCCTTATCTGGCGAAGATTTATTGGCTTCCAGTCCGATTCCGACAAGTGCCAACATCGTAAAGGTCCATAAATCGGATGAAGATTATGCGATTGTTTACATGCATAATGAAAAGCCTGTAAAATTTGAAGCAGGCTATGATTTTAAAACGGTAAAAGAGCTAAGCAAAAATGGTGATTTGGTATCACAGATTGAGATTGGCCATAGCACTTCGACATTACCAAGTGGCGTAACCGTTATGGATACACCAGGTGTTGACTCAACAGATGATGCCCACCGCATGTCTACAGAATCAGCACTTCATATTGCTGATATTGTATTTTATACAATGGACTACAATCACGTTCAATCCGAGTTGAACTTTCAATTTACTAAGCAATTAATGAAATACAATCCCAATGTCTATTTAATCGTCAATATGATTGATAAGCATAAAGAGAATGAATTAAGCTTTGAAGAGTTTAAGGCCACTGTTCATCACTCCTTTTCTGCATGGGGCGTTGAGCCAAAGGGTGTATTTTTCACGTCTTTAAGAGAACCTGAGCATCCAAATAATGATTTTGAAGCCGTCAAGAAAATCGTGATGGATAGTATGAATGATTGGCAAGATCAACTTGTGCAAACAGCAACAAATACGCTACGTTTATTGCAAAGTGAGCATGACAATTATTTAATAGAAGAAAGACAAGATCGTTTAGATTTAGATGAAGACATTTTAAGCGCCGATGATTGGGCAAACCATCAAGATATATTAGAACAATACAATAAGCTGAATCGTCAGGTTGAATTATTCTCCATTGAAGCATGGAATGAAACGTTTGAAGAAGAACGCAAAGAGTTACTTGCGAATGCAGCGATTATGCCGGCAGATTTACGTGATAAATTACGTCTTTATCTAGAAAGTAAGCAGGAAGGCTTTAAGGTCGGAGGCTTATTTTCAGCGAAGAAAAAAACCGAGGAAGAGCGCAATCGCCGTAAAGAGGAAGCGTTTAGTAGCTATCAAACAGTCGTACATGCCCAAATAACTGGTCATTTAAAAGGACTGATGAAAAAGGCGTTAAAGGATGTAGGCGCCTTAAGTGAAGAGCGTGCAGAGGCTATTGATGGCTATGTGTTTGACTTGCCATTTTCGCTGATTGAACAGCAAGTGCAAATCGGTGCGCTATTAACAGGGGATGCCGTGTTGAACTTTGCTAACCGTGTAGCAGAGGCGACTAAACGCTATTATATTCAGGAAACGGATAAGTGGAAAGATACGCAAGCTACAACGTTAGAAGCGGTCGCTACTGAAACTGCCGCACCAGCAAAATTAAAAATGGCTGGCATGCAAGATAAAGTAGATGCCATCAATGCGGTATTAGAAATCGAAGGTTACCAACAATATAGTGCAGGCGTCATGCATCAGGCAAGCAATGAAATTCGTAAGGAAGCGAATAACCAGTTGACTTTCTGGGAAAAAGCATTTGCACAGGCATTAGCCGAAATCCGCTTATTTGATGAGTCAATGTTAAAACCAAAAGAAGTAGCACTTCAGGAAGAAGAAATACAGCAAGTTGTTAGTGCTACAAGCCTACCAATCGATGGTGTAATTAAACGTGCACTTCATACGGCCAATGCAGTCAAAGAGGTACAGGGCTTTGCTGAGGTAGCAAGTTATCTAGAAAATAAAGTGGAACGCTTACAAAAGAAAGACTTTACCATTGCGTTATTTGGTGCGTTTAGTGCGGGGAAATCATCCTTCTCGAATGCATTAATGGGTGCAAAGGTTTTACCAGTATCACCAAATCCAACGACAGCAGCCATCAATAAAATTCGCCCTGTCACAGCAGAACATCCGCATGAAACAGCAGATGTGCAGTTGAAAACAGCGGCACAAATGTTAGAGGATATTCAAAGCTCATATGCTGCAATCGGCTTATCGGTTGCTTCGCTAGATGAAGCCCTAAATCGTGCAGATGAAGGCCTTGCGGTACAACTATCAGATGAACGATTAAACGTCCATAAATCATTTATTCGTGCTTATAAGGAAGGCTATCCTACATTTAAAACGGAGCTTGGCAAAGTGTTACGTGTCGAGCGCGAAGAATTTGAGAAATTTGTTGCGCAAGAAAACAAATCTTGCTTTGTAGATAATATCGATTTCTATTATGATAGTCCGTTGACACGCATGGGTGTGACGTTAGTGGATACACCAGGAGCAGATTCCATCAATGCACGTCATACAGGCGTTGCGTTTGAATATATTCGTAATGCAGATGCCATTTTATTTATTACGTACTATAATCATGCCTTTGCCAAAGCTGACCGTGAGTTTTTAATCCAGCTCGGGCGAGTTAAGGATGCTTTTGAGCTAGATAAGATGTTCTTTATTGTCAATGCCATTGATTTGGCGACAACTGAAGAAGAGCAAGAGGATGTCAAAGGCTATGTACGTTCAGAGCTACAACGCTTTGGTATTCGTTTCCCGCGTCTATATGGCGTGTCAAGCTTAATGGCACTGAAGGAAAAGGTAGAGGGTGCTGATTTTGCATCAGGCATGCCACCATTTGAAGAGAATTTCCATACCTTCTTAAATGATGAGCTGAGTGCATTGGCAGTGCAAGCTCTGGCGGAGGAAGTCGACAAAACAGAACAACGTTTAGGGGATTTAATTGCGCAAACGGAAGATAACTTAAAGCGTAAGGATGAGCGATTAGCCGAACTGACAACTCTTGAACAGCACATAAAAACGAAATTTAGTGCACTGAATACAAGCATGATGGAAAGTGAGACAAAGCAGGAATTAGATGAATTACTGTATTACGTCTTACAGCGTGTCTACTATCGCTACCCGGAATTCTTTAAAGAAGGCTACAATCCGTCAACCTTTGCGGCGATGCCAGCACAGCAAGCATTAGAGCATGCCTTAAAAGAAGTACTGCAAAGTCTTCGTTTTGATTTTACACAGGAAATGCGTGTCACGAACTTCCGTTTATCGCAGTTCATTAGCAAGAAGTTGCAAGTACGCTTTAAAGATGAAGTACGTGAGCTGAAAGAATTAAACCGTAGCTTCTCATTTTTAGGCTTTGAATCATCTGAGCCCGATTTACTTAATTTTGAAGGACCTTTTGCAGAAATGGCGAAATATACTGGAGTGAAGTCACACTTCCGCAATCAAAAGGCTTTCTTTGAGAAGAATGAAAAAATGAAGTTAAGTGAAGCGCTGGAAACATTAACGAAGCCAGATGCTCAAAACTATTTAGACGGTCAAAAGGTTTCGCTAATGACATGGGCCATTACCTATATCGGTGAGGAAGCTGAGCGATTACGTCTGCACATTTACCATCAGGCATTAGAGCAAATCGCGACAGAGCGACTTGTGCTTCAAGAGGAAAGTCGTTTAGCATCATGGAAATCAATTTACGCACAATTACAATATGCATGAGGTGATTCAAATGGGAAAAGTATTCAAAACAGTTGAGGAAATTCAGCTTGATGGTGTCCGTTTTGTGGATGCACGCTTTGATTTGCAGAACAAAGAAGCAGGCAAATTATTGTTTGAAGAAGGACATGCACCTGGCGCTATTTTTATGGACTTAGAGCAGGATTTATCGGATATGGAAAGTAGCAATGGTCGCCATCCGATGCCCAGTAAGGAAAAGCTAGCGTCTGTTTTTCAAGGACTAGGATTACGTTATGAGGATGAGATTGTTGTCTATGATCAGGGCGCATCACCCTTCGCACCGCGAGCTTGGTGGATGCTAACATATGCGGGCTTCCCGAATGTTGTGATTGTCAACGGTGGCGTGGGCGCTCTAGAGAAGAAAGTAACATTTACGCAGGATATTGTGAGATATGCACCGACGATCATTGATTTTGATTGGCAGGATCACCTGTATGCACCGCGAGAGGCGGTAAAAGCCATCGTGGATGGTGATGTTCAAGCAACATTGCTAGATGCCCGTGCCGCAGCTCGCTATCGCGGGGAAGTGGAGCCACTGGATAAGGTTGCAGGACATATCCCAAGTGCTAAAAACTTTGACTGGGAGCAGTTGCAGGCAGACAGTACATTACAAGCAAATGATGCGCTACGTGCGAAGGTGGCACATGACGAGCACGTGGTCGTATACTGTGGCAGTGGTGTCACAGCCTCTCCGTTGTATGCCGTGTTAGCAGATGAGGGCTATGAACATATTCAACTGTATACAGGCAGCTTTAGTGACTGGATTACCACATATGATGTAGAAAAAGGAACAAACGAATAACAAATTTTTTCTTGAAACGCTCACCTCGGTGAGCGTTTTTTTTGCTATGGAAGCGGGGTGAGTCGAAGTGGCGAATAGACCGTGCGAAGTGGCGGATAGACCGTGCGAAATGACGGATAGAGCATGCGAAGTGCGGATAGAACCCGCGAAATGACGGATAGAATCGGCGAAATGTTGGATAGAGCATGCGAAGTGACGGCTAGAGACCGCGAACCTTATGGATAGAGCGTAGAATATCCAAATCGCACACAAAAATAAACGGTGTTTACTTTGTTGTTTTATAGTGTTAAAATATTTTTAAAATTTAGTAAATGGGGTGTTGTTTTGGTGCGTGTTACAGAAAAAACGTATAGTTTTCGAGAATTTATTGACGAAAGAGATAAATTGAATGATTTGGATAATCCATTTCTACAGCAGGTATTGCAACAATTTTGCCTTGGTACGTGGGATGAAATGCTGCCTCGGCTAGAGCCCTTTGTGCAAAAAGTAACAACGGATTGGCGCACGCTATCGGCTGAAAATGCACGTCCTGAAAATCAGCCTAGAGTAAGGCATTATAATGCGTATAATGAACGGATTGATCGCATTATACGGTCCTCTGACATGCAACACATGGAGCAGGAGATTTTTGGTTACGGCTTGTTTTCCCACCACCAACTAAAAAATGAAGGTATTATTAAGCGCTATTTTTTGCATGGGAATGGGGAAGCTGGCATCACGTGTCCATTAGCATGTACAGACGGTCTGGTCTCATTAATTGAGCATTTCATGGATGATGCCTCCGCCGAAATACAAAACATTTATCAGCATGTCACGGCAGGAATCGGCGGGGATTTCGGTATTGGCGCACAGTATATGTCTGAAATTCAAGGGGGGTCTAATATTCCTGCCAATATATTAACAGCTCAGCCAGAAGGTGAACATTATCGATTATTTGGCAATAAATTTTTCTGTTCCGCTGTGCATGCTGACTATTCTGTCGTGACTGCGCGCATAGAACATACCGATGATGTGGCAGTTTTCATCGTGCCCACTTGGTTGCAGGGGGATAAGGTAAAAGAGAAACGAAATCATCATGTGATTAATCGGTTAAAATGGAAAATAGGGACAGCAGAATTGCCTTCTGCGGAAATTGATTATCAGGGGGCAATTGCTTATCGCATTGGACCTCAAAATCGTGGAGTGGCTTTAGCTGTAGGTATTGTATTAACACGTTCAAGACTGGATATTGGGTTTGCGAGTGGCGCCTTTTTGATGAGAGTGGCTCGTGAGGCCAAGTTATATGCGCGCTTTCGAACGGTATTTGATCGTCAAATCGATGAATTCCCAATGGCTGCCGCTCAACTTGAAGATTTAGAACATGCAGCAAAACGCGTTGTGGGTACAGCATTTTTCATTTATACGGCATTTAATCGAACACAAGAAAATCCTCATACAACAGAGGCTTATGTCGTACGGGAATTGATTTTGCTCCAAAAAATCTTTGCATCAAAAGAAGCGGTTGATAAGCTAAGGTTGGCGATTTCTATTTTTGGTGGGCATGGGGCGATAGAAGACTTTTCGGCCGTGCCAAGATTGTTTAGAGATAGCCTGGTAAATGAATTGTGGGAGGGGCCACGCAATGTCTTACTTGCGCAAATTTATCGAGATATTATGAAGATGCGCAAGCAAATTTCTGTTGAAGAATTGCTGTCTAATATTTTAACAGCTTGTTCAGCGCAAGAAATTCAGCACTTTGTGGAACAAATTGAACAGTTATTGCAGGTGGATTTAACGGCATTACCGAATGCAGAAAATAGACGTGCTGCGCGAAGATGGGAACAAACTTGGGAAGAAATCTTTACGTTATTCCAAGAGCAAACGATTAAAGAAATACAAGATTACCCGATTTTACCTTAAGAGATTGGGCACACGCGGTATCCAATGATGCATGTATGTTAAATAAAAAATTGTTAAGGGGTGGCAATTATGAACATCAATATTGGGAAGTTATTGCAAAATCGTGCTGTTTTAATGGGGGACAAAGAGGCATTTATTCATCACAGTAAGCGTTGGACTTTTCAACAGATGAATGCTCGAGCAAATGGATTTGCTAATTATTTAACTAAGCTTGGCTATGCAAAAGGGGATCGCATTGCCTTACTATGTAAGAATAACGAAGACTTTATTGCTGTTTTAATGGGGTCAGCTAAAATTGGGGTCATCACAGTTGTCCTGAATTGGCGCTTACAAGTGGCGGAACTACAATATATTGTGGCACACAGTCAAGTGAAAATGATTGTGCATGATGTGGAATTTGAGCCGGTAATTAACGCCCTACAGGAGCAAATAGCGCTTGATTTTACTATTTCCAATGAAACAGTACCTTCTTTACAGGGGATTTTCGACGAAGATGTCAAGGAACCACAGTACAATGCCAGTAATGATGATGTGGCACTTATTATGTATACGTCCGGCACTACGGGTAAACCAAAGGGAGCTATGATTTCTCATCACAATTTATTTGGGGCTGGCATTGGCTTATCCCAAACAATTGATTGGTGGGAGGAGGATCGTTTCTTAATGGTGGCACCATTTTTCCACATTGGGGGGATTGCGCCGCTCATTACGAATGTAATGAGTGGCTGTACAATGGTGCTGATGGAGACTTTTGAACCGATGGCTGCATGGAGGTTGATTGAACAGGAAAAGATTACGACGATGATGACGGTGCCAACCATGCTGGCCTACTTATTAAAAACGTATGAGGGAGCAAGTGTTGATGCCTCTTCTGTGCGCAATATTACGTGTGGCGCTTCTTCGGTACCCGCCCCACTCATTCTCGGTTTTCGCCAGTTAGGCATTCCTGTTCAACAGGTCTACGGCATTACGGAATATACGGGTGCTGTTACGATGTGGAAGGAACAAATGGATAAAGAAAAATTTGATTCAATGGGGAAATCTGTCATGCATGGTGAATTGAAAATTATAGATGTCCAGACAGAGGAAGAATTGCCGGCTGGACAGGTAGGCGAAATTATTTTACGAGGGCCTCAAGTTTTCGTTGGTTACTTTGATAATGCAGAAGCTACGCATAATGTCTTGAAAAATGGCTGGTATGCCACAGGGGATGTGGGGTATATCGATAATGAGGGCTATTTGTATGTCGTCGATCGTATGAAAGATATGATTATTAGTGGTGGTGAAAACATATATTCCGCTGAATTAGAATTAGTACTCGCTGCACATCCGAGCGTAGCAGATGTAGCTGTCATTGGTGTGCCTGATGAAAAATGGGGTGAGATTCCAAAAGCCTATATCGTCATAAAACCACAGGCTTCCATTACTGAAACAGAAATCATTCATTTCTGTAAGGAAAAATTAGCCTCCTATAAAGTAGTGAAGGAAGTCACTTTTGTCGAGCAGCTTCCTCGCAATGCCGTTGGAAAGTTACTCAAGCATCAGTTGAAACAAGCAGTCGTGCAAGGATGAAAGACCTGCTCTATAGAATGTCGATAAAGTTTTGAGCGTAAAAAATTTCGCTGCCGTTGCTCGGACAAGCCGCAAGCCTCATCGTTAGATTACTATAACTAAGAGTGTCTGGTGGGTCGTTTTGTGCGAAACGGTCGCGAAATTTTTTAACCTAGTGTCAGAAAAAAGCGCCTTTTATTCCGGATAGGCCCTCTTTATAGTTGCTACTAATACCTCTACTAAATGCTCGATATGCTGCCATGTCGCTTCCTGTGAGCGCCCTGGCAAGTTTTTATAAGTAATTAAAATACCATTTAAGGAAGCAAAAAAGAGCTGGGCAGCACTTTTTAATTGTTTTTCAGGTAGATGTTTGCTTAAAGCTTCTCGAAAAATTGCAAATAAGTCATCTGTGATGTCACGCAGTCCTGCCGAAACACTTCCATGATGGTCGTTTTCCAACATAAAATAAGTCATCATTTGATATAAATTATCATGTCTGAACATGTAGTCTATATATTTACGCGCTATTACTGCCAATTGGTCATCTTGTATTTCTATTGTTTGGCGTAATGCATTTAATAAATTCGTACTTTCAATTTTAAAGGCGGTCATAAAAAGATGTTGTTGATCATCGAAATATTGATAGATGAGTCCAGGCGAAACATTGGCGTCTTTGGCAATAGCCCGCATGCTTACCTCAGAAAACGGCTTTGAACTAAATAGTTGGATTGCTGCATTAATGATGTTTTGTCTATTTAATTGTTTTTTCTGTTCACGCTTGGAGAATGTTTGTATTTCTTTTTCTTCCATAATAGGCACCTTCTCATTTTTTCACTTTAATGTTATATAAGATTCTATAAAAAACGGGGCAAATATACAATATGAAGTTTTGCAGAAAAATGATAGACTTTTTGGAAATCACAATTATTATTTTGAAGCGAAAGCTAAATTTATTATTTGCCAGTCTAATAGATAAAGGAAGGGGAGCATCGTGCAGGATATACTCGTCCAACGAGCGAAAGAGGGAGATGCAGCATGTACGTTTATTGCTCCATATATTATCTTTACGAAAGCATTGAAAAAAGTCATTTGTTGTACGTTCACCTGAAAATGACTCACCATTCATTTTGTGCTACACTCTTTTTATAAAGGGAAAAGGGGGAAAATCGTGTATAAACTAGAGAAAAGCATTGAAATTGGACAGAATCGTGATGTGCACTGTGCACATGGCAAGGTAGCCGTTCAGGGTATTGGTATGAGTGTCTATAGCTTCTTTGTAGACGGCCTACTAATTGATACGGGTTCTAACTCGCTGTCGCAGGAGTTCCAATCGTTTTTTAACGAGCTGGCGATTGAGCAGGTGGCGCTGACACATGCACATGAGGATCATTCAGGAAATGCAGCATGGATACAGCAACAGCGTAATGTACCTATCTATATACATCGCGAGTCTGTAGATATTTGTGCACAGGATGGCGATTATCCATTGTATCGAGAGGCTCTGTGGGGCAAGAGGCCCGCGTTTGTGGCGCAGCCATTTGGCGACACACTACAAACGAAGTCGGCTACCTGGGATATTATCTCGACACCTGGACATACCACAGACCATCTATCGTTTTACAATCGGGCAAGCGGTGCCATGTTTACAGGAGATTTATATATACAGACGAAAACGAAGGTTGTGCTGGATGAAGAAAACATCGTACATACCTTGGCGTCGTTAAAGAAACTACTAAACTATGATTTTGAAACAGTTTATTGCTGTCATGCTGGCTTTTTAGCAGATGGCCGAGCAAGAATACAAGAGAAAATTACGTACTTAGAAGAATTAGAGGGCGAGGTCCGAAAACTTTATGACCAAGGGCACACAGTGGATGAAATAACAAAAACTATCTTCCGTCGCGATTATCCCATTACGAAAGCTTCGGGGGAGCAGTGGTCTTCAAAACATATTATCACGGCCTTGACACAACATTTTATGCAAGAGTCCTTACGCTAAGGGCTCTTTTTTTGTGTCGTGGCTGAGGGAGTTGTTCGCTCGGGTGCATGGGAGGACCGCTCTGACTCTGTCTAAAAAAATAAATTTACTTAGACGAAGGAAACAATAATGGTTTCGTTGCAATAATAAAAATGATTGTGAAAAAATATGAAGAAATTGTGACAAAGTAAGGCGTCACAATGGATGCGCTTACATCAGTTTGTGAAATTCTTCTCATTTACTGAAGAAAAATACTATGTGAAAAGTTGAACAGGTTAAAAAGCGTTATACGTACATTTTCACGAAAGGTTTTCGTTGTATTAATTATGTTGAAATAATTGATTGTGAAAGTTATAACAAGACGAAAAAATGACTTTAATGATAAATAAAGGCGTATTTTCAAAGATAAAATATAATTATCAGAATTTTTCGTTGACTATGTTTTCACAAAGTATTATGATTCTAGAATACAAAGAAAACTTAAAGGGAAAAGGATGGGGTCGAATGGATATTATGAAAAAGGCATTAGATATGCATGCGCATTATAGTGGGAAATTAGAGGTTATTTCAAAGGTGCCGATGCAGGATTCCTATGATCTCAGCCTTGCTTACTCACCAGGTGTAGCTGCTCCATGTGTGGAGATTGAAAAAAATCCATCGTTAGTTTATGACTATACAATGAAGGGGAATATGGTGGCGATTGTGTCGGATGGGACGGCAGTGCTTGGCTTAGGAGATATTGGACCAAAAGCGGCGTTACCTGTTATGGAGGGAAAGGCTATTTTATTAAAGCGTTTTGCCAATGTTGATGCTTTTCCAATTTGTTTAGATACGAAAAGTACGGATGAAATCGTCAGCATTGTGAAGGCGCTTGCCCCAACATTTGGCGCTGTGAATTTAGAAGATATTTCGGCACCACGATGCTTTGAAATAGAAGACCGTCTGCGTCAGGAATGTGATATTCCTGTGTTCCACGATGATCAGCATGGGACGGCTATTGTCGTAGGGGCAGGAATGATGAATGCCAATCGTATCGTGAAAAAAGATGTGGAGACAATGAAGATTGTCATTAATGGTGCGGGGGCTGCGGGCATTGCGATCCTCAGAATTCTTGTGCAAATGGGCTATAAAAACCTTTATATGTGTGATACCAAGGGCCTTATTTATGAAGGGCGTGTAGAAGGCATGAATCCGATTAAAGAGACAGTTGCCCATTTAACAAATCCACAAAAAGTACACGGTACATTGGAGGATGCACTCGTAGGTGCTGATGTCTTTATCGGCGTATCCGTTGCAAATTTACTGACAGAAGCGCATATTGCTTCCATGAATGAAAATCCAGTTGTCTTTGCACTAGCCAATCCACATCCGGAAATTACGTATGACAATGCAAAAGCTTGGGGCGTCCGTATTATGGGAACAGGACGTTCAGATTATCCAAACCAAATTAATAATGTTCTTGCTTTCCCGGGTATTTTCCGTGGGGCATTGGATGTTCGAGCAACAGATATTAATGAAGCGATGAAGTTAGCGGCAGTGGAAGCCATTGCGTCACTTGTAAGTGATAAAGAATTGAATGAAGAATATATCGTACCGAAATCATTAGATGATAGAGTTGTAGAAATCGTTTCACGTGCTGTTAGCGGCGCGGCTGTTGAATCAGGCGTATCTGAGCTATTCCAGCAAACGACAGTTCTCACAGTATAAATAACTATAAATAAATGAGAGATACCTAGAGGGAGGCCATCAAGCAGATGGTCTCCTTTTTTTGGTAGCTCGAAAGTAGTTATTTTTTGTTAGTAATGTCTATATTGTGCTCGAAAAGTGTTGTTTTATGTCTAGTTGTGTACTAAAATGAGTATTATGTAATAATCAGTGTAATAAATTAGATAGCCATTATAATTATGAAATAAAAAATAACTATCATTATAGTTAAAAAGAATTGTTACTATAATTGGTTTTTGTAGATAAAAAGTTTTATATAAATAATACGACAAAGGAGTGAGCCAATTTGAAATCCATTATAAAATTTCATTCCATAAAAACAAAGCTTATCCTGTTCTCATTATTCCTTTTAATGATGCCATTAGTAGCTTTGAGTTTTTTTAGCTATCAACAAAGTAAGTCTAGTTTAGAGGCTGTCGGAAAAGAGAATTTAAAAAACAGCGTAGAAATAACACATGAAATGATTAAAATGTTACATAAAGAGGTTGAAACAGGAAGGTTACCATTGGCAGAAGCGCAAGAGACAGTAAAGGTAGCGATATTAGGTGAAAAAACGGCTGAGGGGAAAAGACCACTCAATGAAAACATTAACCTCGGTGACAACGGGTATATTTTCGTTATCAATCAGGTGGGGGATACACTTGCCCATCCCACTAATGAAGGAATGAATGTTTGGGATTTAGTTGATAGTAAGGGGTTGCGGTGGATTCAAGAAACCGTTAAAGTCGCTAACAAAGGCGGGGATTTTGTCACTTATGAATGGCCTTTGCCAAATACAGAGACGCCTGCGAAGAAAATTGTCTATGCAAAATTGGATCCACATTGGGGTTGGGTCATTGGGGCAAGTACATATACGGAAGAATTTGATAGGCCGGCTGATTATATATTAAAACTAACCTTAATCGTCATGGGTATAACATTTGCTTTGGGGATTATAATTATTTGGAAATATGCGAGTGGTATGGCAAGGCCAATTAATCAAGTAGCGGAGGCAATGGTTCTTTTTGCAGAAGGGGACTTATCGCGTGAAAATATTGATATTAAATCAACTGATGAAATTGGCAAATTAGCAAGTGCGATGAATCAAATGCACAACAAAATAAAAAATATGATTGATAAAATTTTGCAAGCATCAGACCTCATTAGTCGCTCGAGTGATGAGCTATCACAATCGGCGATTGAAGTGAAAACGGGGACGGAACAAGTAGCAGTAACGATGCTTGATTTAGCAACGGGCGCAGAAAAGCAAGCCCATCATTCAAGTGAATTAACGTCTTTCATGGAAAACTTCACTGCTGATTTACACGAAACACATAAACACGGTGAGCATATTCGCCAGGCATCCATTGAGGTATTGAATCTTACTAATGATGGTAGCCGTTTAATGACTTCTTCAAATGAACAAATGGCAAAGATCGATGACATTGTTCAAAATGCCGTCGAAAAAGTCAAAAAATTAGACGCTAGTCTCGGGAAATTTCGAAATTAGTGATCGTCATCAAAGATATAGCCAATCAAACGAATTTATTGGCTTTAAATGCCGCTATTGAGGCGGCAAGAGCTGGTGAGCATGGCAATGGTTTTGCGATTGTTGCAGATGAAGTAAGGAAACTTGCTGAGCAAGTAGCCTTTTCGGTGAATGATATTACAGACATTGTCACGAACATCCAACAAGATTTTGGTGTAGTAACTGGCTCGTTAGAGAATGGCTATAAAGAGGTAAAACAAGGTTCAGAACAAATTAAAGCAACGAGTGAAACCTTTAATACGATTAGTGATGCCATTACGGATGTTGTAGAAAGCGTTAAGTTGATTTCCACGAATTTATCGATGGTAGCGCAAGATGGCCAAAAAATGAATAGCTCCATTCAGGAGATTGCGGCAGTTGCCGAACAATCAGCAGCGGGCATTGAACAAACGACAGCTACAACCGAGCAGACCAGTACTTCAATGGAAGAGATGTCTGGAAAAACAGCACAGCTTGCTGAATTAGCACAAAACATGAATGCGCTAATTACTCATTTTAAACTGTAGAAAACTTGGGAAAATCAATTATTGCAAAATAAAAAAATCTCCCGCACTCATCGTTGAGCGGGGAGGTTTTTTTACATTAAGCCGACACCAATTATGCCAATAACGAGAACCATAATCAGGATAAAGAACACGATGCCTAAAATAATGGTAGGAATAAAGATAGTAAAGAATGCCTTCCAATTTGAAATTTGGTGTGCTTCTCCTACAACGCCGACAGTGACAACAACAGACCAAATCGTAACAACCAAAGTTGCTAATAACGTTGGCCAAAAAATCCACGGTATTGATCCGATAAAATTCGCATCCATTAAAGATTCTGGTGAAGTAAATAACCAAATTAAATAAAAAGGAATCAAGGCGATAAATGGAACGGCGCTTAAGCTCAGTGCTTTAAATAATCCGGAGAATGTTGCCGTCCCTTTAAATAGTTTCCCGAATATCCAAAAGATAAAAGCGGAGATGGCAGTACCAATAATTCCAGCAATCGGTGCTAAAATCACACAAAATAGCGCGATAATCCAAGGGGATAATTCTGGCATAAAATTACTATCTATAAGGCCAGAAAGCAATGAACCGATATAACCGATTGACAATACAAGAATCGCAAAGCCAGTGGATTTAACATCAATCATAAAACGTGCTGTTTGTTTAGGATGCATCCATACATGCAAAAACGGATTAACATTTTGCCTATCTTGCGGTGTATCCTTATAGTTTTCCATTAAACTACCTCCAAAAATAATAGAATAATTGCATATTGCGTATAGTTAATATACGACAGGGGTGATGAAAAGTTTCATAAAAAAGGAAAGAAGATGATCTAAGGCTTCTGCCAGTCAACATCTTCAGCTACACGACGGCTTAAATGAAATATAAAAAGAGCCGCATCACAGCGGCTCCGTTCAGCTTTGTTATTCAGCTAGCATCATTTTTTCAAGTTCTAATGGTTCGATGTATTGTTCGCCTTTGTAAGCACGCATATTTCCACCTGAAATTTCATCAATCAATAAAATTTCATTTGTTTGTGCATCGCGACCAAATTCTAATTTAATATCGTAAAGTGTTAAACCCTTTTTCGCAAGCTCTGCGCCAACGAATGTTGAAATTTCAATCGTGCGTTGCTTTAAGATAGCATATTCTTCATGAGTTAACAGGTTTAACATAGCTAAAGCATCTTCAGAAATAGGAGGATCTAGGCGATCGTCATCTTTAATTGTTACTTCAACGAAAGAATCTAAATCTTGTCCTTCTTGTACGTAAGCACCATAGCGGCGTAAGAAAGAACCAACAGCTTTGAAGCGGCAAATTACTTCTAACCCTTTACCGAAAACTGTTGCAGGTTTTACAGTCATTGTTGCATCGTCGAAGTTTGCATCTACGTAGTGAGTAGGGACACCTTGTTCGTTTAGTTTTGAGTAGAAATAAGAAGTTAAGCGAAGACCAGCAAGACCAGCACCGTCAATTGTTAAACCTACAGTGTTTGCGCCCGGATCGAATACGCCGTTTTCACCAGTTACATCATCTTTGAATTTTAATAAGTAATGACCATCTTCTAGTTTGAACACATTTTTCGTTTTACCTGTATACAATAATTCCACTAAAAACCCTCCAATATTCATAGTACCTTATGATTATAACACGAATGTTTTAAATGTTTAATATAAAAAACGTTCGTTTTAATCAATAATTTCTCTGTTTTTGATCTCGTAATCTACAAAAAAATAAGATGATAACGAATGATCGCTATCATCTTGGTGGAATTAAGAAAATTTAAACTTTTTCCGGTAGGCGTGTGCTACCGGAAAGGTCCAATTCCATCAGAGGCTAAATTGAAAAAAGACTGTACTTAATAGACACCTTCAGATAGCATACCATCTGCAACTTTGATGAAACCAGCGATGTTTGCACCCACAACAAGGTTACCAGGGAAGCCATATTTATCAGCAGCTGCTTTACTATCCGCATAAATGTCTTTCATAATTTGGTGTAGTTTAGCATCTACTTCTTCAAATGACCAGAATACACGGCTAGAATCTTGTGCCATTTCAAGTGCAGATACAGCAACACCGCCAGCATTTGCTGCTTTCGCAGGACCGAATAATACACCAGCTTCTAAAAATTCATTAATTGCTTCAAGGTCAGATGGCATGTTTGCACCTTCACCAACTGCTTGCACACCATTTGAAATTAAAGTACGAGCCGCGTCGCCATTAATTTCGTTTTGTGTAGCACATGGTAGTGCGATATCACACGGAATTGACCAGATACCTGTGCAACCTTCTGTGAATGTAGCATTTGGACGATAGTTTAGGTATGTTGAGATACGATCACCTTTTACTTCCTTGATTTCCTTAATGGCATCAAGGTCTAAACCGTCTGGATCGTAAACATAGCCTGAAGAGTCAGAGCAAGCTACTACTTTTGCACCGTATTGCTGCGCTTTTTCGATTGCGTAAGTTGAAACGTTACCTGAACCTGAAACGACAACAGTTTTGCCCTCGAATGAATCATTGGCATCTTGTAGCATTTCTTTTACAAAGTATACTGTACCATAACCAGTAGCTTCTTTACGCGCTAATGAACCACCGTAACCAGGAGTTTTACCAGTTAAAACACCCGATTCGTTTGCTTTTGTTAAACGTTTGTATTGACCCCATAAATAGCCCACTTCACGAGCACCTACACCAATATCACCAGCAGGAACATCGACATCTGGACCGATATGACGGTATAATTCAGTCATGAATGCTTGACAGAAGCGCATGATTTCTGAGTCTGATTTTCCTTTAGGATTGAAGTTAGAGCCACCTTTACCACCACCGATTGGTTGGCCAGTTAACGCATTTTTGAAAATTTGTTCAAAACCTAAGAATTTAATGATTGATTCGTTTACGGAAGGGTGGAAGCGAAGACCACCTTTATACGGGCCCATTACGTTGCTGTATTGCACACGGTAACCACGGTTTACTTGAACTTGGTTGTGATCATCTTGCCATGCTACGCGGAAGGAAATAATGCGATCTGGTTCCACGATTCGAGATAAGATATTTGCTTTAATATATTCAGGGTGTTGTGCAAATACAGGCACTAATGAGATGAAAATCTCTTCAGCTGCTTGTAAGAACTCCGCTTGATGACTGTTTTGTTGTTTCAATTGCTCGAATACGCCATCTACGTATTCTTTCGCTAATTGCTCGTTGCTTACAGTTGTTGTTGTCATAGTGAAAACCTCCAAATGTTTGATAGGTGTATCGTATATCTATTTTTCACACTATTCAATAAAATACTTTTTCCAAGGACGTAAAGTTTGTGAAAAAATGAGCAAGTAGGGTGTGGAAATTATTATATTAAAATAATTAAAAGATGATTAATTCATCTGATTGTGAGAAGGGAATGATGCCTTATTGTGAAGTTATTAATTGATGCAGATGCCTGTCCAGTCGTGGATTTAGCGCTATCTATATCATCTGAGTATGAGATTGAAACTATCTTGTTTTGCGATACATCCCACCGTATTGAACGTGATAATGTAATAACAATTATGGTACCCAAGGGTCCAGATTCGGTTGATTTCACGCTAGTGAATGCGCTTTCAAAATACGATATTGTCATTACACAGGATTATGGTTTAGCTGCCATGGTTTTGGCGAGGGGTGGCTATCCAATCGATCAAAATGGACGGGAAATGTCAGATGAAAACATCGAACGTTTGCTCGATATGCGCCATGTTGGACAGAAAATCAGGCGTGCAGGTGGACGAACCAAGGGACCAAAAAAACGAACGCAAGAAAACAATATTTCGTTCGAATTGAAATTTCGACAAATTTGTGAACGAGCACTTTTAGCGAAGAAAATGGAGGCGTCAGCAGATGAAAAATGAACGAAAACACGAACTATTTAAGCGACATCCGTTATTAAAAAACATGGCAAAAGCCGATACTGTCTTTTGGGAAAATACAAAATGGCAGAAAAAGGCGAGGACTGAGCTCTTTTCGATGAAGGAGGTAGAGGATGCGGAAGAAACGCTTAAACGCTTTTCTTCCTATTTAATAGTGGCTTTCCCTGAACTTGCGAAAAGTGGGGGACTTATTGAATCAGCTATAAAAGAGATACCGGCTATGAAAGAAGCACTTGAACAAAAATATCACCTATTGATTGCTGGCCGTTTCCTATTGAAATGTGATAATACATTACCGATTTCAGGCTCTATTAAAGCTCGTGGTGGTATTTATGAAGTACTAAAACATGCGGAGCGACTTGCCATAGCTCATGGGAAACTTAAAAAAGAGGATGATTATGCTGTTTTAGCTACGGAAGAACTACGCGCGTTTTTCCAACAGTACACGATTGCAGTAGGTTCTACAGGTAATTTGGGGTTAAGTATCGGCATTATGGGTAAAAAACTCGGCTTTAATGTCGTTGTACATATGTCGAGTGACGCAAAAGAGTGGAAGAAGGCGTTGCTGAAAGAAAAAGGTGCGACTGTTATTGAATATGAAGCAGATTATAGTGTAGCTGTTGAACAAGGACGTCAGGAAGCCGAACAAGATCCACTGTGCCATTTTATTGATGACGAGAACTCAAAAGACTTATTTGCCGGTTATGCAGTGGCCGCAAAGCGTTTAAAGGTGCAATGTGAAAAGACGAACATTATAGTGGATGATGCACATCCATTGTTCGTGTATTTGCCTTGTGGTGTTGGTGGTGGACCAGGTGGGGTAGCGTACGGTTTACGTGAAATTTTCGGAGAACACGTCCATATTTTCTTTGCTGAACCAGTGGCGTCTCCTTGCATGACAATTGGGCTGATGACAGGCTTACATGACGCCATTAGCGTAGAAGATATCGGTCTGGACAATAAAACAGAAGCAGATGGATTAGCTGTGGGGCGTGCCTCAAAATTTGTGGGGAAAGTGATGGAAACGTATATAAATGGTTGCTATACAGTGAAAGATGAAGAATTATTTACTGCACTTAGATTAGCGCTGGCGTCGGAAGAGTTGTTTTTAGAGCCATCAGCCCATGCAGGAATGTTTGGTCCCATTCAATTGATGAAAAATGGGCAAGCTTATTTAGAGAAGCATGGATTAACGGAGAAAATGGCACAAGCGACGCATCTTGTATGGGCGACTGGCGGTAGTATGGTGCCACAAGAAATGCGCGAAGAGTATTTGAAAAAGGCATAAAGTTGTTAAAATGTGAAAATTTATTTAAATTGAGATTAGAGGGCCACTGACCGTTCATGCGGGATAAATTTTTCATGATGTAAACCCTCCAAATATACCACCAGTGAAAATGAGCGTGCTAAGCTATTTTGACTGATGGTGTATTAGGGAGGATTGTAATTCAGAATTTTCAAGATGAATGTCAATCTTTAGAGAAGTGACAAAATGCAAGAGTATTTTCTCAAAGATTGTTGCTGTTAAAACACAAGTTAATATTTCGTAAATCGAATCTTCAACTAAAGCCTCGTTAGTTCAAGATATCACTGAATTAAGACATTCCCAACGTATTGAGCAGATCCTTTTTCACTTATAAATTCAACTACTAAAACATATCTTCCTTTGTTAGTTGGGAATCGAAATTCACTAAAATCATTTATTTCGAGTTTGGTTCGTTGTTTATCTTTCAGAAGGGCAACTAATATTTGGGTTTCGGGATCTGTCCAAATATCTCCGCCATTTTCTTCGTTCTCTTCAAATTCTACAGTAGCTTGTTCATTCGCAAAAATCTTTATTTCATCTTGTGATAATCCGAATTTCTGAATATCTTCTATTGTTTGATGGACATCTTCACTTGATGCACCCCAGTTGATATTTGCTTCGGTTAATTGCACAGATGGGGTAAAGCTTTCAACATGTAAATGAGCAGTTGGCACACCAACATCATAATCTTCTCCTATGCATCCTGTCAGTATAAAAACTAAGAACATCCCTGTAAATAATTTCATAAATACTTTCATTTCGACCCTCCTTTGTCGGTTTCTCTAGTCCATCATTAAAGATTATTTATATACTACATCCATGAGTATAGAGCAAAAAAGTGAATGAGGTGAATAATAAGCCATCCAAAATGACACATTACATATAGGAGGTGGAAGAATATTGTCTAGAATAATTGGTGTTGAGCAATCATTATCAAATGTTGAAGAAGCATTAAAAGCACAAGGTTATGAAGTGCTACAGCTTCGCCATGAAGAGGATGCAAAAAAATGTGATGCCTGTGTAATCACAGGACAAGACAAAAATGTAATGGGCATTAGCGACCCTGTCATGGCAGGGCCTATCATTGATGCGAATGGTCTTTCGGCTGACGAAGTTATACAGCGTGTAGACAAATTTTTTAACTAAATGATGAACAAGATGCTATCTGCGGAGTCTTTTTTGACTGCAATGGTAGCATCTTTTGCTTTGTACCACAACGTCCTTGAGGGACATAGTAGTAAACCCGTTGCTGTACATAATGTGGACCAAAATTATTTTTGCTATTATGCCAAACCAAGGGCAAAATTTCACAAATAAGAGAAAATAGATTATACTGAACTAATAAACGTATTAAAAGGGGGATTTTCCATGACCGAGAACCATCAATCAGAAGCACCAAAAAAGAAAATTAGTCTGCAAGAAGCAGTGAAGCAGCAGCTTGAAAACAAAAAGAATCAGTCTTCAGCGAATAAAGGCAAACAGAATGCAGACCTTTCAACTAAGAAAATGAAAAGTCAGCAACCGAAAAAAACAAGTAATACTCGTAGAAAAATGGGTGTTTAATGCACGCACAACATCGGGCATCCATCCCCGTGCTTTTTATAGTTAGCTAACAGATGGTCAGGAAACGCACTCTAAATACAAGAAGAGAAAAAGCATTCAAGGGACAGTTTGTTCCGAGAATGCTTTTTTAGTAGTTCAATTTTTAATTATTTGCGTTGCGCGGTTAAAAATACTTCGTGGGCTGCGCGCACGCCCGCACCTGGCTCAAAATCATAAGAAAAGTCTTGCAATGCTGCTTCCATTAAAGAAACGGCCTGTAACACATCGCTCGGAAAGCAATAGCCCATATGGCCAAATCTGAACATTTGTCCTTGTAAATGACCAAGTCCGCCAGCAAAATCTAAATGGTAGTGTTGTTTTAGATGCGTCAAGAAATCACCTAGTGCAATGCCTGTTGGTGCCATGATGGCTGTAATCGTTGGTGATGCGTATTCGTCAGTTGTTAACAAATCGATATTAAGGGCTTTCATAGCACTGCGCACCATATTTTTCATGAGTTCATGACGGGCTACAGTTTTGGCAAAGCCTCCTTCTGCCTCGATGAGTGTGCACACCTCATGTAGCCCATAAATAAGTGTGATGGCAGGGGTATTCGGTGTCATGCCTTTTTCTGCCCAACTACGATAGCTTGCTAAATTTAAGTAATAAGAAGGTGCTTGATTTTCTTCAATCACTTGCCATGCTCTTTCGCTGACACTAACTAGTGAAAGCCCAGGCGGTAGCATCAGCGCTTTTTGTGAGCCAGTAACGAGAATATCCACGCCCCAGGCATCCATTTCAGCGGGGGCGCCGCCAATGCAGCTAACGCCGTCCACAATCAATAATGCGTCACTTTCCTCACGCACAACCTGTGCCAATTCAGCAATTGGGTTTAAAATACCCGTTGACGTTTCGTTGTATGTGATAAAAACAGCTTTAATATGTTGTAATGGCTGTAAAAATTCACGTAATTCCTGTGCTGTGCAGGCTTGTCCCCATTGTTTTTCTAGCTTATGTACGTGAAAGCCATATTGTTCGCAAATCGAAACGAAGTAGTCGCCGAATGCACCAACTGTAATGACAACAACCTCTTCTCCAGCAGCAACGGTATTGACTGCTGCAGCTTCCAATGCGGCTGTACCGCCTGAGGGCAGGAGTAAAATTTCTTGCTTTGTCCCAAAAATCGGCTTAACAAGTTCAATGGTTTCGCGGTAAAGCTCAACAAATTCAGTGCTCCGATGGCTGAAGATATCCCGATTCATGGCAAGTTGAACTTTTTTCGGAATAGGCGTTGGCCCTGGATGTCTTAAAATATTTTCATACATAGTCATGGATCCCCTTTGCAGATGAAATTCTAAATTTTCTAACTATAATATAGCATATTTTTCCTTCAATTGACCTATTTTTTTGACATAGGGTAGGAGGACAAGGCACTTACCTTAGTTTTGGGGAGGTGAAAAATTTTTTTGCATTTAACACAGTCAAAAAGTAAAAAGGGGCAACCTTCAGTTTGCGAACTGTCGGCTGTCCCTTTCTAAGAAAATAAACGGTATTATCATTGAAGATGCCAAAGAAGGGCGGCAAGACCAGACTGGAACAGGCATTATTTAGGTGAATTTGAGTGCTAAACAACAAAAAATCCTCTTCTTCTTAAGAGAAAAAAGAGGATTTTTTGACTGCACTTTATGTGTGCAAGTAATTAAACCTTGAATGGACGATTCATGCGCATTAAGCCATAAATCATAAAGAATAAACCACCCGTGATAATCGATAAAATAATGTAAAGTATAGCTTTCCCAGATTCACCTGACCAACGATACATTAAACGATAGGAGTAGTAAATCACATAGCCCAGCATGGCAAGTGAAGCGATAATACCCACTAATGGGACAAATGAAACAATAAATAATCCCGCATAAATCAGTGTAGTCTTTTTCGCGGCTGCACGGACTGTAGCATCATCCTCACCATTTGCCGTCAAGAGGAAAAGGCTGTATACGTTAATGATGGGAATCCATGCAATGTAAGCAACATCGCTAAAGCCATTCGTTTTGGACGCCATAAAATAGATCAGTGAACTAATAATATAACCGATAATAGCCAATACAAGGCACACCAAAAGGAAAATTAATAGGAAACCACCAAAGACCGCATCATAATCACTGTAATAAGGATCATAATAATTCATCAAAAAACCTCCTTTTCTTAAAAATGCTTTTTAATCATAACAAATACTAGAATAGTAAAGCTATACCACTTTTTGCGTAATTTTTAGTTAATTTCCCAGTAAATCCCTGGGAATCTTTAGAGAATACTAGACTATCTTATGTAGGTATACTTTCACTGATGAATGTAAAATTTGATAAAAAATACAATTATGTTAGAAGCCGTTGGTATACTTCTCTAAAAGAAACATCGACAAAGGATATGCCAGCTCACAAAAAACTAGAACATTGCATTACGACAGTTGAATAAAGTGGCAGTGTAAGCCATTGACTATCTTACAGGGGACGTGTTTGGTAAGATCTTTATTTTAGCGGGAACGTCAATGATGAAAACGAACGCTCTTTTTTCAGCAATAGGGGCTATTATTAAAGCAACAAAGCCTAATTTCTCGGTATTGTATGCGAGAAATTAGGCTTTTTCTTTGAAAAGCTAGTTAGTGGTCGGTGTAGGCGATCATGCATTATAGCTTAACCTTTACCTCAGTACCGTCCTTAGCTTTGACATCTACTAGCACGATTCCTTTATAATTTTGGAGTTCCTTGACAATAGGTATTAGCGTTTGTTTGTCTATGAGTGGAAAGGTAAAGTCCAGTTTTTTTCTTTCGAAATACTCTTTTGTCCATTTGTTTGCATATTTCTGTAACAATTTTGACGACAAAATGGAAATAACAATGTTTAAAATAGCATATGGAACTGGGATGGTAAACCGAATGTCTTTTGCTTTCACTTTTACATGCATCATAAGTAAATCACTAATCAATGATAACCGAAACGGTATCCCCGTTTGCCGATTTAATATCAACGATTTGGCCATCTAATTCGTTTTCAATTGCTTCCATAATAAGGCCTATGTCTATATCTTTCACGTATTTTTCCGCTTGAGGAATACTCGCTGCGATACTGTGTCCAGCCATTAGTACTACTTTGACAAGTTTTATCGGCAAATTAACCGTGACGTTATCATTTTCGGCTGAGACAACACGAACTTTTAACATTTTATCTAAATATTTAGTCGGTTTTTCCAAAAGTTTATTTGCTGTTTCTTCTTTTCCTTGTAGTATCTCAATCAGTTCTGATCCCTTATCTGCATCAATCTTGCCTTCTTGAACCATTGTTAACACTCTTGTAATTTCATCTTTCATGATAAATTCCTCCTTATTCCTCTTTTAAGAGCTTAATGGCTTCCTCTGGTGTAATTTCGCCATTTTCCAACATAGTAACAATCTTTTTCTCGTCTACCTCATTTTTCTTCTTCTTCTGCACATAGCCAAGGGATGAAATGATGTCTGTTAGCTTGCCACGAACTGTTGGATACGAAATCCCGAGTTCTTTTTCAACATCTTTGATATTCCCTCTGCATGTTAGAAATACTTCCACAAAATGAAGCTGATCCTGTGATAAGGAGGCCAGCTTAGATAATTCAAACTCATTTTCAATCGTCGTGTGACAATGAGTGCACTGCAACTTTGTAATTTTCAATGTTTTACTGCAGACAGGACAATTTGTGATTACTTTATAAGCCATAATGAAATTCCTTTCCTTTGGTTGATTCGATTATATAACAAGAAATTTAAAAAATAAATAATAAAATTAAATTTTTTTATATAAATAATCAATAATATTAATTTGTTGTTTAATTTTATTGATTATTAGATAGCGATCACAATCATTTGACCTAAGAGATGCAGAAAACCTTCTCGGCAATGCCAAATGCCTTCACATCCTTATTGGAGAGATAAATCCCGTCGTATATAAAAAATACAGAAAATTGAAAATGTTGAAGAGAAAATGCTCTCTTTGTGCTACATTAAAATGAATATACTGAATGAAGGAATGAATGTGCAAGGGCGGCAAGAGACATGAGGGATATGTCATTTGCGAGGAACATACCAAATTGTAATAGGGAGTTCATTGCTTCATAAGTCACCATCGATAACAGCTTCTCTTATGAAAGAAAGTGCCGACGGACCGCGCGCTATATGTACAACGCATCTCGAATGTTATGCAGGCTTAGGCTATTCTGAGTGACGCTGTGGTGCGATAGAATTTAAGGTTCCGAGTACATCGAAGCGTGTAGATTTATGGTGGCGGGGGACTGGCATCTAGACGTTACATACATCTAGATGCCTTTGTTGTTCCTACATTCTCACTGTAATGGGTTAGTAGAGCACACGCCATAAATAAAAGGTCGCGTAGGATTGCCAATTGTTCCAGGGAGAGGACAGTTTCAAGATTTCATCTTTTGTAGGCTTGCGGTCCATGTGACAGCTATCCTTTATAGCATTAATGAGTCCGACATCATCGATTGGAAAAGCTGTTGGGAATCGGAGGCAGCGCATGAGCACGTAATTGGCTGTCCAGGGACCGATGCCACGTATCTGAATTAAGTTTTTTTCAGCCTCGTCAAAGCGCATGTTCATTAATTTCTCCTTTGACACTTCACCACTTACCATCAACTTTGCGATGCCAATGATATATTCGCTTTTTTTGACGGTCATTTTTATACTGGATAGGTCGGAAGGTGTTAACTGTGCGATGCGTTCATAGGTTGGGAAAATCCAGTATTTTTTACCACCCCATTCAATGCAATCGCCAAATGCCTCCACAAACTGTTTCTTTAATGTGTACGCAAAGGCTAAGTTTATTTGCTGTCCTAAAACACCCCAACATAAAGCCTCGAATAAGTCGGGGATACCAAGAAGACGCAAGCCATAGAAATTTTTAACTGGTGTTTTCAGTAATGAATCTGTCTGTGCCAATTCATAAAATGGCGCAATATCGTTATCAAGATCAAACCATGCACGAATATATTGGACAATCTCTTGTCGTTGCCAATCCTTCGTAGGTCTCGCATCACCTAAAAATCCAACGACCATTTCTTGATTAGCAATTACCCGTAGCTGTACTAAAAACCCAGTGTCTCCAATGACAATGACTCTTGTAAGTAAATCATTGTCGACTTCGTACATGCATTCATTCTTCTCCCTTGTTAAATAGTCAAAGTTTGCTTTCATGTCAAACTCTTTCGGTAATGTAATGACAAGTTCTTCCTGTATGTTATGTGTTATCAATGGTCATTCACCTCTTGTTGATTTATCAAAATGCATATTGACTGTACCCAATCATAATCTTTTATTTGTTTTGTTATCTTGCTATTACATTCTAAAAGCCTTATTTTTTTGATTTCATGGGGTTATAGTGTTAGTTATCCAGATGATAATAGGAGGATGAAACATGGTCAAGGATATAGCATTGCGTATACAAAGTCTCGATTGGGCATCCATTCAAAATGACTTAGATGCAAGCGGATTTGCAAAGCTGCCAGTAATTTTAACGCCACAAGAGTGTGAATTCTTTATGGAGCTGTATAGTGGAGAAGCGTCATACAGAACGACAATCAACATGACAAGATATCGTTTTGGCAATGGACAGTACAAATATTTTTCCTACCCATTACCTGAACTAATCCAAAATTTAAGAGAATCTTTTTATCCGCCATTAGCCAAGACAGCAAATCGATGGTTGCATTATTTAAAAAAATCGCAACCTTTTCCAGAGACTCTTCAAGATTTTTTGAAAATATGCGCACAATATGAACAACTAAGACCGACCCCCTTACTATTAAAATATCAACAAGGTGGGTATAATTGCTTGCATCAAGATTTATATGGCGATGTATTTTTTCCTTTTCAAGTAGTATTTGTATTAAATCAACGAGAGAAAGATTATACCGGTGGTGAATCCCTCTTAGTAGAACAAATTCCGCGTGCTCAAAGCAGGGGGCATGTAATTACGTTAGAACAGGGCAGTGCGCTTATTTTTCCTACTCATTATCGCCCTGTCCTTGGTAAAAGAGGGTACTATAAAAATACGGTACGTCATGGCGTAAGTACAGTTACTTCTGGTGAGAGGTATGGTCTAGGCATTATTTTTCATGATGCAAAATAAAGTAACATTTCAAGTAGCAGGGTTGAAGGAATTTTTATGAAAGGAGAGGTGAGTAAATGGAAAGCATTCAAGACAACGACGATTATGGCGTAATGACCGATGAAAAATGGCAAGCCATTATTAGCAATGATGCTTCGTACAATAATATATTTTTCTATGCGGTCAAGACCACGAAAATTTTCTGTAAACCATCTTGCAAATCGCGTGTGCCGAATAAAGAAAATGTCTGTATTTTTCATAATGCGCAGCAAGCCTTAGCCGCAAAATTCCGTCCATGTAAACGGTGCAAGCCAACGAACGAGCGATTGCCTGACAGTGAATGGGTAACGCAAGTCACACAATACATCGATAAAAATTTCACAGAAAAATTAACACTTGAAACATTGGGAGACATCGCGCATGGCAGTCCCTATCATTTACAGCGAACGTTCAAAAAGTTGAACGGCATTACGCCTGTAGAATATATCCAGCATCTTCGATTAAGTGCAGCTAAAGAGTATTTGAGGCAGACGAATAAATCAATTGAAGAAATCGCTACATGTGTGGGAATAACGAATACGCCCTATTTTATAACTTTATTTAAAAAGAAAATCGGTCATACACCCGCACAATATCGCCAAATGATTAAAGGGGGAGAGATAATTGATGAGAAAGGATAAGCCAACCATTTATTGGTCTCAATTACAGGTAAAAGAGTGGCGTCTCTATCTTGCTTGCACTTCTAAAGGCCTGGCGTTTGTTGGTTCCCCCAACAAACCCTTTGACGAATTAGCTGAATGGGTGCTGAAACATTATCCAGCAAGCCCGCTTGTGGAAGATGAACAACAGCTTAGCCCTTATGCACATGAAATCATGGAGTATCTAGAAGGAACACGACAAATCTTTACAGTTCCATGTGATTACCATGGTACAGCATTCCAACTTGCCGTTTGGCATACACTTTGTGGGATTCCCTATGGACAGACGAAGTCCTATTCGGATATTGCCAATGCCATCAATAAACCGAAAGCTGTTCGTGCTGTCGGAGCGGCGATTGGCGCTAATCCAGTTTTAATGACTGTTCCATGTCACCGTGTGGTAGGCAAGAATGGCTCATTAACCGGCTATCGAGGTGGATTGGACATGAAGACGCAACTTTTAGATATGGAAAGCCGGGAATCCTAGCAGTAAATGAATTTTTCTACATGGAGGAGGGAGCGATTTGAAAAGTGAATTGTTCTATAAAAATCCGAAAACAATACTTAATAAAGGGACAGGCTTTCTTGCGGGATACACGCATTCTCTCAATCCATATACGGGCTGTTCCTTTGGTTGTTCTTATTGCTATGTACGGCAAATGCCTGTAGCTCTCTTTCGAGAAGGCCAATGGGGGCATTGGGTGGATGTCAAACAGGGAGCAGCTACTCTACTTGCTAAAGAGCTTCGTAGAGCGAAAGAAAAGGGGAAAGTTACTATTTTTATGTCATCAAGTACCGACCCCTATCAACCGATAGAATATCAGGAAAAAGTGACACGCTCTTTATTAGAGGTGATGGCACAAAATCCGCCCGATTTCTTATTAGTACAAACGAGAAGCCCACTTGTCAGTCGCGATATTGATGTATTACAGCGCTTTAAAGATAAAGTTCGAGTAAGCATGACCATTGAAACCGATTCGGAAACCATGCGCAGGCATTTTACACCCGAGGCACCACCTATTCAAGCACGTTTAAAAACCCTGCAAAAATTGGCGGATGCAGGCATAGCTACCCAAGTGGCAATAGCGCCTGTTTTACCAAGTAGCGAATATTTTCCTGATAAATTAAAGCCACTCGTCAATCGAATATGCATTGATGATTATTTTATGGGAGATGGCAGTGGGGGCAAACGCACAAAAAAATTAGGCATTGATAAATTATATGCAGAGCTAGGGTTAGAAGATTGGTATGGAGCGCACGCCTATAAAGAAGTACAGCAGCGATTTTTACGTATTTTTCCGGAAAATCAAATTTATATTAACCAAGCCGGATTCGAGCCATAGAGAATCTGGCTTTTGCTTTTGCAAGTAAATAACAATGACGATAAAGAGGTTTTATTGTCAAAATACCTTTGACGGTTACAGGAATTCTCCCAGATTTGACTGCTCCGAAGTGTTTAGCTCCTTTCTCAAGATTTGTACAAAAAGTTACAAAAAATTAAAATAAAATACCTTTCTGCCATGTATACAATAGATGAAAATAGAAGGGAAAATTACTTTTACGGGGGGAAGGGAAATGAGGAAGCTATTAGGAAATCTCAAGCTTATGGCGAAAATCGGTATTCTTATTCCAATTATTGCAGTATTTTTAGGGAGCATGTCCATGATTAGCTATTTCAGCTCATCAAATGAACTGGAAAAATCAATAGAAAATGAAATGTCTTTATTGGCAGAAGATGTCACTAATTCTGTGGAAAATAAAATACGTTCGCACAATCAGCTTATTCGTAGCGTGAAATCGACGATAGAAACAGCTGATACCATAATGTCAAGGGAACAATTCAAACGCTATATCGAGCAATTACTTCCATTAAATAAAGAAACATATGGGATGGGACTGTGGCTTGAAAAGGGCGAAGCAAATGGAGAATTTTTTGGTCCGTACATCTATAAGGACGGTGAAAAAATTATCTATACGGATGTGTATCAAGACCCGTCCTATAATTTCCATACACAGGAGTGGTATACAAATAGTTTACAATCCACTGAAGTGATACATACAGAACCTTATTTCGATGAAAGTTTAGGAGAAATGTTTATTTCATTTGGAATCCAAGTAGTTGATGGCACAACGCCGATTGGGGTTATTACAGGTGATTACGTGCTAGATTCTATACAATTCGTTGTTTCCGATGTCAAAATTAGAGACAGTGGTTATGCTTTTTTAATAGATGACAGTGGTAAATTTTTAACACATCCTGACGTTGAAAAAGTCAATAATGAGACGATTCAAAATCTGTTAAACATTCCGCTCGAACAGTTATCAGACAAAGAAAAGTTAATTCACGCAGCCATTAATGGCGAAGATTATACCGTAAAATACAAGCAAATAAACGATATGCCTTAGAAGCTAGTTTTACTTGTCCCAACGAGTGAGTTAACTAGTGAAGTACAAGCAACGCTCTACCAGCAAACTATCATTAGTGTTGTTTTAATATTACTTATTGCATTGATTATCTATTTACTGGCACGCTATATCCGTGGTGAAGTACAAATTATGATTGAGCATTTAGGTAGTCTTGCAACAGGTGATTTAACGCAAACGATGTCAATCGATACAAAAGACGAATTTGGTGAGATGGCCCAACATTATAATCATTCCTTAGAAGCATTGGGGGGGATGATGAAACATATTTTGTCAGAATCAGAAACTGTCGCTTCGACTGCGGAGGAGCTGACAGCAAGTGTGCAAGAAGTCAATCTATCCGTGACGGATGTAGCAACCTCTATGCAAGAAGTTGCAGAAAATACTATGAAACAACAACAAGTCAGTGACCAATTAGAATCTGAAACTACACAACTAACGGATGACATGCATGGTGTCATTCATACCTTAGAAAGGGCAGTCCAACAATCTGTAACAACTTCACATATTGCAGCTGACGGCTCGAAGCAAATTCGTTCATTCGTGGACGAAATTGTCCATCTACATACGCAGGTAGAGAACAGTGCAAAATTAGTAAGTAGCTTGAAAAATCAGTCTGCACAAATTGAAAAGATGAGCCAACTTATTTCTTCCATAACAGATCAAACAAATTTGTTATCATTAAATGCAGCGATTGAAGCAGCACGTGCTGGGGAAGCAGGCAAAGGTTTTGCCGTAGTAGCAGGAGAAGTGAAGGTCCTTGCAGAGCAAACAGGTCATGCCTCGCAGGACATTGCCACACTTGTTCACAATATTCAAAATCAAATGAATGAAGTTGTTACGGTAATGGAGCAAAGTCGTACAATTGCTCATAACGGTATTGATTCTGTGCAACAAGCAGGAGTAACATTTGATACAATTGCAAATGCTATTGAAGATTTGAAACAAACGATGGTAGAGACAAGCTCTAATACAACAGAAGCTTACGGAAAGCTTACCGAAGTGACTTCAAACGTTCAGGCCATAAGTAAACAAGCGATGGCAACAAATGAGCACACCTTAAACGTGTCGGCAATTACAGAGGAACAAGCCTCTACAATGAATGAAATGGCGTCAGCTTCTGAGCAGTTAGCCAAACTTGCCACAAACCTTCAAGAAGAATCAGGGAAATTTAAGGTGTAAAAAGTAGGTCTTCCATTTCTTTTATGAAAAAATTGAGGCTTTAGTATAACATGGCAGCCAGTCAACGAGGCGGGCAATCAACTGTCTTGGTTTATTTACTAATCAGTGAGAGATGAAGAAAACTTTCACTGATTGGAGTTTCGTTTTGTAGTTAAAATAGAACGTATGTGTGTTATAATTGAAAGATAATAGTTAGGTGACTCAAGGGTGGTTGGCTCACTCCCATGTTGAAAGGGGGTGGTGCCATTGACAGTATTTGAAGCATTGATGTTTGCGCTTACGTTCGCTGCATTGATTGTGTCAATTCTTTCATTTAACCATAAAAAATAACCCATCCTTGAGTTAACGGCTCAGATGGGTTAGCTAACCTATAAGTAGCCAGTCCCTTTGAGGGAACCTGCTATTATATTTGGCTGATTGATGTACCACCATCAATCAGTCTTTTTAATTTATTCAATTCTTATATTTATTATACTTTTGTGAGGTCTTTTTTACAAGTTGAACAACGCCATAAAAAATGATGGTCATGATTAATGCATGCAAAAAGGTCACACTTTCCATTATCTAAATTTAAAGGCTTCATAGTTGAGGTCGACATCACGATTGTGGGATTTGAATTGCTTTGCGTAGCGTTTTACCATTTTTTCAGGGCCACACATGAAGATGCTAGTATGGGCGGGCACACTGTAATCAGCAAAACAGGGCCTGTCCATTTGCGTCGTATCAATCAAATTCACTTTGAAGTGTTCATTGTTTTTTGCATAGTCTTGTAAAAACTCTGTGTGGATGGCGTCGTCCTGACCGCGATAACTGTAAAATAATTCAATATTTTGAGTCGAGGGTGCCGATGTTAGATACGATAAAAAGGGCGTAATGCCTACGCCACCAGCAATCCATAGTTGTTGTTGTTGGCCAGCTTCAAAGTTTAAATATCCATAGGGACCTTCAATCGCTATGGGTGTATTTAATTGAATCATAGTATTCACTTTTTTTGTGAAATCGCCGAGAGCCTTAATGGTGACGACTATTTTTTGCCCATCTCCAGCCGTTATGGAGAAGGGGTGTGGTGCTTCTTCTAACCCCTCTTGAAAAATTTTCAAAAAGATAAATTGACCATGGCGGTAAGGTAGTTTGTTATCGAGTGTCAATTGTAATTCAACAGCGCTTGGAGCAATTTTTCGAATGCCTGTAATTTTACCGGTGTGCTTAAAGCGCATGTCTTGATACATTGTCAGCATGTACAGGGCTGACATAAATCCGATGGTGGCAGTGCTCGCAGTAAAAATGCCTAAAGGCGTTGGCTGTAGTAAATCATAGCGACTTGAAAAATAGACATGATACAGGCCGAATGCGTAAGGGATCAGTAATAGTCGATGGATGATGCGCCAATGCTCATATTTTAGGAATTTAGCAAAAAGTGCGATTAAAATAAGGGCGATAAAGCCATATTGAGCGATTTCTCCAAAGTTTTTAGCCAATTCAGTGAGTGGCGTTTTTTGCACTTTATCCCAGTTTGGTACCATCTTTTGTAATTGTCCATGTAAGATCGCGAACACCAAAGATAAAATAGCCAGATATTTATGGTAAACATAGACATGCTCTAGGCCGTGGAACCAGCGTTCAATGATTTTAATTCTTGTAGATAATAAAAATACAAGAAAGAATCCGGTAATCGCCAAGCCTGCAATCATATGACTGAGTTTGTTAAGTACATGAATGGGTGCTATGGGCTTCGCAAAATACCAAAGGAAAGCACTGCTACACATGATAATGATGATAAATAAAATGCCTTTAAAAGATTTCATAATAACCTCCAGTACTTATTTTTATCTTTTCTCCTACTAGATATACAATAAATTCCTGAATTGTTGTGGATTATGACTTTTGACTGGTCAATTTGTTTAGTATTTTTTGACGCTCTGCCTCAAAATCACTAGGAAGTACACGATTCACAGGGAAATGTCCGTTGTGACGCTTATGAAACCAATGTGGCATGATTTCGCTGTGTTGTTTGTACTGTAACGCTTGTTTTTTGGTGTGAAAGGATTGCTTATAAAATAATGCTTCCGCCACCGTTGTAAGTTGTTGTTGCCGCCAATCCTTTAACACAGATTCAACATAGCTCCATTTCGGGACATTGTTGTCGATAGCTGTTGTCATGGCAAATAGCACTAATTCCTCGGTTAATTCTTTTTTCCAATAAGCTATTTTGTCAGTGACATAAGGATGTAAACGACCAAAGCCGTTGTGACTATAAAAGTGTTCGGCTGTTGGCGCAGATGCATCGTTACGCTGTACATCTAATGAGGAATTCTCTGTTGTATTTTCTGTGTAATCTATTGGTATTGGTGATGTCACATTGCAATCAACCATGATCTCATTTTGCCGAGATGCAAGCTTTGAAGTTTCATGTGTGGATGCCGTCATTTCGCAGGTTTGCATGTCCTCATCTTGCGTAGGGAAATCAGCACAAAGGTCATCAATCGCCTGTTGATTGACACGATACCATTTGGTACGATCTGTTTTCATGCGATTATAATGGCCGACAACGATTAGCTGTTGTTCCTCCAGTTTTCGAATTGTCCGCTCAAGTGTACTTTTTGACCAAAATGGAAATTCCTTATGCCAGTCCTCTAATGTTTTATACATCCATTTATGACCGTCTCTATAATTTTTAGATAAGCGCAACCAATAATGCATTTGCTGTAAAACAAGGGCTTGATTTAGTCCGATTTTTACCGCGAGTGAGGGCAACAGTTGTAGAGGGGATTCTTTTATAAGTAAGTTCATACTCGTCACATCTCCTTTTAGTCTATTTGTGAGCTGAGAAATGCCAGATGAGGCATTTTTCATTTCACTTAATATATATCGTTTGTGCACTAAAAGAGGGACATGATTTGAAAAAATATTGATGTAGAAAATAATACGAGTGTATGTTCGGAATGTGTGTTCTCTTTTTAGGTGAAGTGTGTTAAATTAGGAAAGTAGAATTTTATCCATACATAAGGAGAGGAAGTTAATAATTATGCAAGGGAATACACATATCGTTGGGGGCATCACTGCAAGCCTTGCCTTTGCACAAATTTCCAATGATAATCCATTCGTCTTAGTAGGAGCGGGCATTGTCGGTGCATTACTTCCGGATATATGCCATGGCGGTAGTAAAATCGGGCGCACGTTTCCCATTATTTCAAAAATCGTCAATAAGCTATTTGGTCATCGTTCCTTCACACATAGTTTGCTTTTCTTATTTCTAGTCATGACCATGCTGCATTCCTTTATTCCCTATGACGCCATTACCGCAGGAATCTTAGTCGGAATGGTCAGTCATATCCTGCTCGATATGGGCACAAAACAAGGGGTGAAATTATTTTTCCCCATCAAAATTCCGGTGCGTTTTCCACTCACAACGAAAACGGGTGGCAAAGTAGAGCAAGTCGTGTTAGCACTATTATCAGGACTTTCACTCTATTTTGGCTATGAAATCATTAGTAAATTCATAACTGTCATGTGAAAAGTAAAAAACCCCTGCGCCCAGGGGTTTTTGCATGTTTATGAATTGTCGTGAATTGTTTGAGTGCCAGGCACCTGAATCTCTTCCACTGTTTGCTCCACCTCGGCGCGTGTCATCTTTTCACGGCCATCTTGCATTGCTTTCAACGTTTTATGTGCTAATGCAAGGGGAAGGCGGCAGAACAATAAGACCGTACGTTTATTAATATCCTTCATATACAAGTCAGCCTTCGCCAAGTTTTCCTCCGCATAGGCAAATAAATCATCGCGGGTCCATCCATCTGGCACGAAACTCACGCCGCGTTCGTTCATATCCTCGTGTTGATTGCGTAATATATTGACGGCTTGTAGCCCACGCCCATAGCCAATTGCCAACTCACGATCTGTTTGAATGTCTGCACCCCACGCCCAAAGCTCTGATAGCATTGTACCAACCAGCCCTGCCACGTAGTATGTATAATCATCCAAATCCTCACGTGTATGCACTTGCCAGTTTGCTTTTGCCCATTTTGCCATCCCAAAGGCCATTTCACTTGTGGACGCTTGGACAATGTTACGTGCGCCTTCTGGGCAAAAAATCAGCCAATCAGCTAAACGTAGTGATACTTCAGGCAATTGCTCAGCATAAGGAGCTAATAATGCAGCATATGCTTCCGCATCGAAGTCTGTATTTAATAATTCACTCGTAGCTGTAAGTAAATCGAATTTTATATCGTTGGACAGCATTTCATGGTCTTCGATTTCATCAATCGCACGCATCGCCAAATAAGCCGCCGCAACGGACATTTTTAAATCATTTTTTAAAAATGTAATCGGTATATAAAATGTGCGACTCGTTTCTTTTAACACGTGCATCGCTTCTTTATAGAGTGTTTTTTGATCTTTCACTTGTATTCCTCCGTTCAATTGGTACCACTTCTATAGTATATCGTATCGCAAAAGTGTGGAAAGATAAAACAGATTGTTCAATTTACGATCATATTCTTTGTAAACACTCAAAAAAAGTGATAAAGTTTAATTGTAAACTATTTAAGTGTATACATTATATTGATAAACAAAAATGTGAAGCTTAAAGCAATTGGCGGTTGTTATCGAGTGTCAAGTCACCATAGCGATGCCATGCGAATATCAATGAGAGGAAGTTATGAAAATGGGACGATTAGACAATAAAATAGCTATTATTACAGGGGGCGCATCAGGTATGGGTGCCGCAATGGCAGAGTTGTTTTCAAAAGAGGGCGCAACAGTGATTGCCGCTGATATTAACGCAGAAAACCTAGCAAAAATTTCTGAATTAGAAAACGTAGAAGGCATGAAACTAGACGTTTCTTCCGATGAAAACTGGGCACAAGTGACAAAAGCGGTCGTTGATAAATATGGTCGTATTGATATTTTAATTAACAATGCGGGTATTGCCGGCAAAAAAATGCCAGAAGACATTACAGATCAAGATTGGGCATTGATGCATAAAATCAACTCATTTGGTCCATTCTTAGGGATTAAACACGTATCTAAATATATGAAAGAAGCTGATAAAGGATCCATTGTAAATACGTCATCGTATACAGCAATTATCGGTTCTGGCTTCAACGAATATTCAGCGTCAAAAGGTTCTTTACGTGCAATTGCACGTGCGGCTGCCGCAGAATACGGTCAATTCAATATCCGTGTAAACACAGTTTTCCCTGGTGTTATCGAAACACCAATGACTGCAAACATTGGTCAATTCAAAGAAGCGATGGATATGTTGATTCGGGCAACACCAATGGGTCGTCTTGGACAACCCGATGAAGTTGCAAAAGCCATTCTATTCTTAGCATCTGATGAAGCTTCATACATTACAGGTGGAGAGCTAGTGATTGATGGTGGATACTCAGCACGTTAAGTAGCACAACATAGATCATTTAAAAAGTGGAAATGCATTGAAGTCAGTGCATTTTCACTTTTTTGCATTGTTTGCTAGAATAATGATAAAGTATAACTTTATTTGCTTGAAGTGTTAGCAACCGTAAATTAGGCGAAAGCTACTAAAATGCATCACCTAAATCGTATGAATTATAAAAGAATTTTGATATTTTTCGTGTTTTTTTCATGAAAGTTTGCTAAGTTATTGCACAATCATTTCAACAGGGGTAAAGTTTAGGAGGGGCGAATATTCAATTACGTCTCGGCATAATTGTCGCTCATGCTTTGCTGTTACCTAACGAGCAGATAAACATGGCGTTGAGGTTTTGATTTGTGCAAACACAATTACTCGTTTCAAAATCCGTGACATTTGCTGAAGGCATGAACTATATTCAGGACGCTTAAGTATCCATTGAATAAAAGCTAAACTAGTATTCATCTCATCATCTATAGAGATAGGAGATTTCTACTGAATAAAGTTAAAGGAGAATGGTATGCCAAAGGCTATAGGTATTGATGCAGGCGGCACATTGACGAAAGTTGCTTATTTAGACGAGCAAAATGAACTTATTCTATTAACTTTTCCGTCTAATGATTTGCAGGCTGTAAAGGATTGGATTATTAATCAACCAGATATTGAGGATATTGGTGTTACAGGGGGACGTACGGAACAATTACTTGATGTCATTAAAACAATGAAATCGATTCATTATATAGTAGAGTTTGAAGCTACCTTGAAAGGTGTCCGCTTTTTGTTAAATAAAGGAGGATATTTCTTTGAACGTAGTATGATTACCAATATTGGTACGGGAACTTCGATTCATTATATGGAAGGAAACACGCATATTCGTGTAGGTGGGACGGGCGTCGGCGGTGGTACATTGATTGGTTTGTCAGCGCTTACAACAGGAATCACCGATTATAATGAAATCAGAGAAAAGGCTGATAAAGGAAATCGAGAGGGTATAGACTTACTCGTAAAAGATATTTATCAAGGCATGGATACACCAATCGATGGGCATCTGACTGCCAGTAATTTTGGGAAAGTGGGGATTACAGAGTACGTCAAACACCCAGCAGAAGATATTATTGCTACTGTTCAAGGCCTTGTTGGAGAAGTAATTACAACACTTAGTATTCAATATGCTGAGGAAAAAAATGCCCAACATATTGTCTATATCGGTTCAACCCTTAGCAATAACGAACATCTTGCGAATGTTATCGCCAATTACACACGTACAAAAAAACATACACCGATCTTTATTAATGACCACGGCTTCTCAGGTGCCGTCGGTGCATTACTAAACATAACTGAATATACGATTGTCTAAAGGACAAAAAATGTACATTACTAATAAATAATGATTGGTGATGTACATTTTTTCTGTGAATATACATAATACCTTCACTATGATGAAAGAGATATGAACAGCATGTAAAATATCAAATGCCATCTCAGGGAATACGACACTGAAAGAGCATTTAGGCTACTTCAAAATGACGCAAGCAAAGTGTAGCAGTTTAAAGAGAAGCTCTAAAAGCTATAGAAAAAAACGCTTCGATGCTTTTATTTAAAGGGCTTGGGGCGTTTTTTTTTTGCGTAGTCATGTCACTAACAAATGGAGCGAACAAAGGGGTGACATTGATTGCATGCAAACAGTCCCGTTTAAATACTGTTTGGGTCATGCGAAAAAATTTTATGCCGAAGTTAGGAGTAGAAAACTTCTACAAAATGTACAGGTGTCTTCTGTCATTGAAGTTTTCCCCAAAGCATAAATCTTGCTTTCCTGAGCACATTACAAGTAGGAGGTGAGGAGCTATGGGCAATAGAAATAATAAAAACAACAAAAAGACCATGAATGCCAGAACGCACAATCCTTTTGATACCTATAAAAGCAAAGACCTTGATGACAGTAATAGTAATAACAATAACCCAAATGACAACCTAAACGAAGAATTCTCTGCCGAATTTGATGCCAAGGCAAAAAACAAAAATAATAAAACGAACCATGATAAAAATCAACAATCCAATAAAAGAAAATAACTAATCTTAGCTGGAGGTGGAACGGTAATGGCGAAGAAAGGTAAAACAAGTTTTAAAAAGAAAAAGCAAGAACATAAAAAGAAGAACAACAATGATCGTGAAGAATATTCAGCTGAGTTTAATGCAGTGATTCATAATAACGTGCAACAACCAAAACAAAGTAATAAATAAAACGATTACGAATAGTTTTGGCGTATTTATTTTTTACTGATTCCGCACATTTATACCAAATTGATAAAGGTTTGTTGGCATGACTTTTTGAGGCTATGCAGTGCCGATGCCATTTTTTCACGTTCCAACGAATACATGCTATTCAGTAATTAGCGCAATCGATAGTAAAAGGAGGCGTTCGATGATGCGAAAATTATTTATGGCACTTGGTATTTTTTTGATGGTTAATGCTGCTCCTCTTCATATGTCAACGATTGTTCATGCACAACAACAAGCCCCAAGTTATGCAAAATGGGGAAGGCTCGCCATGAAAGAGACACAAGCCAAATATCCCCAAGCGAAAATTATTGACTATCTGCATGAAGGAAAGGAAACTTCTGCAGATGCAACGATTGAAAAATTTAAGTTGTGGCTAAAAGAAGGTAACAAGGAATTCGGCGTTTATGTAAAAATCAAGTATACGACCGTAACGGAAAAAGTGGTCAATATTGAGTTTCAAGAAATGGCTAGATAAAAAAGAGGGTGCCTATAGGGTATTAGGCATCCTCTTCTGCATTAAGCTTGTAATTTTTCAATGAATTCCCGCATGACACCAGGTAAATCAGGCCATGCATGACCGCTTACGAGATTGCCATCTGTATGCAAATTGGCCTCAATATAAGTGGCACCGGCTACTTGAACTTCGGGCTTGCAGGCAATATAGGCTGTTAGCTCTCGCCCTTTGAGGACCTCAGGCATAGTCGCGAAAATTTGCGCTGCGTGACAAACTGCGGCAATGGGTTTATTGGCTTCAAAGAAATGGCTGACAATCGCTGGGACATGCTCGTTTAAACGAATGTATTCTGGTGCGCGGCCACCCGGAATGATTAAGCCATCAAATGTCGATGGATCAATATCTGCAAAGGCAGAATGGGCCTCTAAGCCATACGCAGGACGTTCGATGTATGTATCGACGCCTTCCACAAAATCATGTAGTACCGTTTGTAATTTCTTCACAGAAGGTGCAGCAATCGTCACGTTATAGCCAGCCTCTAAGCAACGATAATATGGATAAAAAATTTCCAACGCCTCAACCGCGTCACCTGCAATAATTAAAACGTTTTTCCCCATCTTTCCAACTCCTTTTCTTTGTCAATCTAGTAACTTTATTCGACACTATAGGAAGATTCCCTGCCGAACAGGATGATTTCCCCAAAAGATAATACGACGATCAGTTAGTGTTCGAAAAATCGAAATTACTGATAGCGCGTGGAAAATCGCCAGTAACATAGAGAAAATCGCTGCTAACACACAGGAAAATCGTGAAAACCGCTGCTAACACACAGGAAATCGCCACTAGATAGTGTCATAGGTCCATAGGTAAGCAACTTTCTTTACAATGAAAAAAATCAAGCGTATAGTATTTATTTAGCTAGGTAAATAATTTAGGCGGTGAGAATATGAATCCAATCTTCCATGCTTTATTCCAAAAAAGTCGCTTTTTAACGAATAGTTTAAATGAAGTATTGAAACAGCATAATCTGTATAGTTCGCAATGGACTATTTTATATTGCTTGCAGAAGCACGGTGCTATGTCGTTAACGCAAATTTGGAAGTATTTGAATATCGAAGCACCGAGCGTCACTAGAGCCATTTCTCGGCTTGAAGATTTAGGCTGGGTGCAACGCGTCGATGGCGACGATAAGCGTGAAAAAATCGTGACATTATCAGCGATGGCTGAGCAACGCTTACCAGCAATTACGGCAACCATTTTGGCGTTTGAGGCAGAAATGGTCGGTTCACTGACTGCGGAAGAACAGCAGCAATTTCTGACCCTATTGCAAAAAATGAAAGGTTGATAGACATGCAGCAAGAAGGAAGTACACAAATATGGACAAAGCGGTTTATTAGTTTATTTATAACGAATATAACTGTATTTTTTGTTTTTTATGGTTTAGTCACGACATTACCACTTTATACAATCGGCGAGCTTCATCAAACCGATAAGGAAGCGGGACTTTTATTATCAGGTTTCTTGTTATCCGCTATTATTGTCCGTCCTTTTTCGGGAAAATTATTGGATGTCTTTGGCAAGAAAAAACTATTAGTTATTTCGATTATCGGCTATTTTCTATGTACGGTTTTATATTTATTTATTCATCCATTTGGACTGTTACTCGGTTTACGATTTGTGCAGGGGATATTTTTTAGCATTATCACAACCGCAGCAGGTTCTTTAGCGGCGGATATTGTACCAGTGAGTCGCAAGGGTACAGGGCTAGGGTATTTTACAATGTCTACGAACTTAGCGGTCGTTATTGGACCATTCATTGGCCTACTACTCATTCAATATAGTAGTTTTAATGTGTTATTTATTGTCATGAGTATTTGTGTTTTAGCAGGTGGCCTATTAGCCGTAACGGTGAATACGGATGATTTACCGCAGCCTGCACATCAAGGCAAGTTGACATTTAAGATGAATGATTTATTTGAACGTAAAGCATTGCCAGTAGCTGCCATTGCAAGCTTAGTGGCTTTTTCATATGCCAGTGTATTATCGTTTTTATCGGTCTACGCGCAGCAAAAGGATTTAATGGCCGTGGCCAGTCTATTTTATGCAGTGTTTGCGGCAGCGATGCTGATTACACGTCCGTATACAGGAAAGCTCTATGATACAAAAGGGCCGCAGTTTGTGATTATACCGGGCATAATATCGTTTGCAATCGGTCTGATTATGCTGGCATTTGTTTCAGGACCAGCATTATTTTTGTGTGCAGCTATTTTTGTTGGTTTCGGTTATGGGGCTGTGACCACGAGCTTACAGGCTTTAGCAGTACAATCAACAGCACATACGCGTAGTGGTTATGCAACTGCAACCTACTTTACGATGTTTGACCTCGGCATTGCACTAGGTTCTTATATTCTAGGGATGGTGGCCGTGCAAGCAGGATATGCTTCCGTTTATTTGACAGCTGCAGGTTTACTAGTCGTTGTCTTTATCATTTATTTACTGCGGTTAGCCAAAATAAAAGCAAAAAATGTAGCTCATATATAGGACAACGGGGCTCTTGTATCCCGATGACCAATGCCTATAAATCGCTTAGTACAATAGCTTTTCGTTCTCAACGGGACTTTTTCCGTTGAGTTTTTTTATGCGTTCATAAGTGTATAAACTCGAAACCTAACACATTGATTTCACAATTCTACAGCAGTTCCCTTTCGCAAGTAAAAGAACAAGACAATAAGCAAATTATTTCGCAATATTTTCCTGAAAATAAACATTTGTTTATAATAATAGGTAAAAATATCTATTGAATGCGAGTTTTTTGGCTGTCTATTAATATAATAGGCATTTTAATTGATGTATATTTGAAAATGTATTATGTTACGCTGATGCTATCAATGATATAAAAAATTATGAATATTATGGTAAAAATTTAGGTTTTAGTAAAAGAATGCTTCTATATACATATGCAGTACAGCATTCTATGTAGCCATTCCCTATACTAATCGCCTCTTTGGAACATCGTTTCACGGCTGTTTCCTGTGATTTTATCTGTGAATTTGTTGCGAAATCTAAAAATTTACCGTTTGAAGGGGATGGACATATGCGTAATGCAACGATGTTTAAAAAACTATTTGTCTTAATTGCTACTTTTGTTGTAACGATGGTTTTCTTAGTAGGTAACGGGTACATTGAGATGTCGCGGTTGGCAGGAAATACGAAGGAAATGTACGAGGATAGTTTATTGCCTTCCGTAAGTTTTGGTAAATTCAGGGCAAACAACCGCACAATGGAGAAGATTTTGTTTCAAATAATGCAGCAAACAACGAAAGAAGAAGGGGAGCAACTACTGGCTCAAAAAAAAGAATTAGTCGCCGCTAACCTTCAAATTCTGGAAGAACTGCAGAAGGCTAATCTGTCTTCAGATAAGAAGGAAGCACTAGCCGAGCTGTCTCAGGTTTACCTAAGTTACTTAAATGTCCACAACAATTTGTTAGCTCTTGGAAATGCAAATAAAAATGTTGAGGCATACCAGCAGTATAAGACAAAGGGGATAGAAGCGATTAATGCCCTTTTAGCAATTACGGATCCATTAGAGAAAGCCATACAGGAAGAAGCTGCTCAGCGAAGTCAGGAAAGTGGCGCTGAGGCGAAGCGAGTTACTCTGCTCTCTCTTATCTTCTCAAGTATTATGATCGTGCTATGTATAGTGGTAGGTTGGTACATTACACGCATTATTGTAAAACCACTCAAAACTTTAAATGACAAGATGAAAGAAGCCGAGAAGGACGATTTCACTGGTAAAGTCAATTACGTGTCAAAAGATGCAATCGGACAGTTAACAAATGCCTTTAATAACATGATGGAAGGACAAAGGCAACTTCTCAACGAGATTATGCAAACATCGCAGGATGGGGCGGCTTACTCGAAAGAGCTAGCGGCAAGCGCCGGGCAAACCACTATGGCAAGTGAAATCATCGCCCAAACAATTCATGAAATAGACAATCAGGCACAAGCTGTGGAACAAGTTACACATACACTGCAATATATGGGTGATAATATCCATGCCATTGCTTCCAGTGCACAGGATGTATCCAACATAGCGATTGACGCTTCCGAAAAACCGCTACAAGGAAACGAAATCATTATGAAAGCAGAGCAGCAAATGAACTCGATTCATGTTTCCATCAATCAGTTAGGACAAGTAATAGACAATTTAGGACAACGCTCAGAAGAAATCGGTGAAATTGTTGGCACTATCACCAAAGTTGCTGGACAAACTAATCTCCTCGCCTTGAATGCAGCCATTGAAGCAGCAAGAGGAGGAGAAAGCGGCAGAGGCTTCGCGGTAGTTGCAGCAGAAGTGCGCAAGTTGGCCGAAGAGTCCTCTCTATCTGCTAGCAAAATAGCTCAAATTATTTCTTCTATTCAAACAGAAACGAATAACGCTGTACTTTCTATGAAATCGGTCACTGATGAAGTATTGAATGGGATTGAATCCGTTAGCATTGCCGGTATGTCCTTCGAGCAAATCCAACAGTCTGTTAACAGCGTGACGGATAAGATTCGCGGGGTCACTTCGGCCGTTCAACAACTGGCTTCAGGATCTGAGCAGTTAGCTCATTCAGTTCATCTCATTAATGAGTTTGCTGAAACATCGGCTACATCTGTGGAAAATGTTACGAGTGCTATTGAAGAACAGTTAGCTTTTGTGCAAGAAATTTCCTCGGCTTCGGATGCATTATCGCAAAAGCAATAGCACTTGATACGCAGATTAATCATTTCAAAATATAAAGCGCATGCACGACTTTGTCGCACACATTATCACCATGTAACGCCTTGTAGCAAGTTGCAAAGAATGAGAATTACAGCGTTCAAACATACAGTCGTAGAAATTACCGATGGTAGATTTATTGTAAAAAAAGACTGAAGACACTCGATTTCTTTCGAGTTTGTCTTCAGTCTGATAGTTTACGATAAACGACCATACCCTACAAAATACTGCTTCCAATAGGAGCTATTGATGTTAGCGATGGTTACACCACTATTGCTAGCATTTATCATTTGATTATTGCCAATATAAATGCCTGCATGTGAAATACCTGGCTTATATGTATTAGCGAAAAATACTAAGTCCCCAACTTGCGGTGTAGTCACTTTTTTGGCTGAATTATAAAAACCTGCAGCCGTTTTACGAGGTGTTGAAATACCAGCATTATTATAAACAAAAGTGATATAGCCTGAGCAATCAAAGCCTGTGCTCGGTTTTGCACCACCAAACGAGTATTTTACACCTAGTTGTTGCTTAGCGATTTGTACGAGGTTAGTCGTTGGTTTAGGTACAGCAGTTAGCGTAGTATTCAGGTTAAGTTTTTGTCCCACAAAAATGTTTGTAGATGATAAATGATTCCAGTTCATCAATGTTTGATAAGATACGCCGTGTTGACTGGCAATCTTCCATAAAGAATCACCAGACTTTACTGTATATGTTGCGGCTGAGGCTGTGTCAAACGTAGAAAAAAGCACAGACGAGCTTAATGCCAAGGCAGCTAACTTCATGCCCCATTTCATCTTTTTATTCTTTGTCAAAATATGTATCCTCCTAAAGCTTTGAAGCTTAAAACTTGGTATATTAATGATATTAACATTGGAATATTACAGTTACATGTCAACAAAATAACATTAAGGATACATTTCTATTTTAGTGAAATAATAATAATGCCATTATTTTTATATCTTTAGAGTGGCTATACACTGTGCCCGATGAAAAGCATTGACGAAAGCAAATAAAAAAGCCACTCATGATTTTTTCATCAGATGAGTGACTTTAAATTAGATAAATGTTATAAGTGTTTATAGCTAGAAAGGTAAAAATCCACGAAGATTTCTGTCAGTCATAGGAGGGGGAGCAAAGGCGACATAGCAAATGTTGTATGTGGTGACAGCGAAGTATCAACCAGAAAACGCCTTCGTGACCACCATCCTCGTGCCATTGTTGCCCCTGCCTTACTCGCATAAAAGGCACCGCGGATGTTTACCATATAATAAGAGGGTGTAATGGATTCAAAGCTTTGTTAAACAGCCCATCTTATTATTTTAAGTTCTTCTGCAAAAATGCCTTTGTACGTTCGTTTTGTGGATTCGTAAAAAATTCTTCAGGATGATTTGCTTCAATAATGTCGCCACCATCCATAAATACCACCTTGTTTGCGACTTCGCGTGCAAAGCCCATTTCATGTGTTACGACAATCATCGTCATATGCTCCTCGGCTAAATCCTTCATGACTTTTAACACTTCACCTGTCAGCTCGGGATCTAGTGCTGAAGTTGGTTCATCGAATAATAAAATCTGAGGATTCATCATTAGTGCGCGTGCAATGGCTACCCGTTGCTTTTGTCCACCAGAAAGATTAGCAGGGTATGCTTTCGCTTTATCGGCTAGTCCAATTTTTTGTAGTAAATCCTCACTGCGACGTGCGATGGCATCCGGCGCTTCCGTTTTCAGTAAACCCGGTGCAATCTCAAGGTTTTGCTGCACTGTTAAATGGGGAAATAAGTTAAAGTGTTGAAACACCATGCCCATTTTGGCCGTAATTTTTTTTATGTCTTGCGGCTTCGCATAATTTCCTTCTTGCACTAAGTAATCCCCATCGACACGAATACTACCACCATTAATCTCTTCTAGATGAACGAGGCTTCGTAGCATTGTGCTCTTACCAGAACCTGATGGTCCGATGACAGCGACGACATCTTTTTTCTCAATGTCAAATGTAATTTGTTTTAGTACTTGCAATTCACCAAATGATTTCTTCAAACTCGATATTTCAATCAGTGCCATACGTGTCACCTCTATTCAAATTTAAAACGTTTTTCAAGCCATTTAAATACTACCGTTAACATTAACGTCATGACTAAGTAAATAGCGCCAGCAATGAAGTACGGTACAATCGTAAAGTCACGATTTACTGCTGTTTGTGCAAAGTGAAGTAGCTCTGGTACTGCTACAGCATATAGCAGTGCTGTGTCCTTGATTAATGTTACTGATTCATTTGATAAGGCCGGTAAAGCTACACGAAACATTTGTGGCAAAATAATACGTGTTGTTGTTTGCCATTTCGTCAAGCCTAGTACTTGTGCGGCTTCGTATTGCCCTTTATCAATCGCCAGTAAGCCACCTCTGAAAATTTCCGCAAAGTACGCGGCGTAATTTAAAATAAAGCCCAAACAAGCGGCAACAAAGCGATCTAGCACTAAATACTCGCCAATTACGGGTATCATCGGTAAACCAAAACATATTAATAAAAGCTGTAGCAAGAGTGGCGTCCCACGCATCACGTAAATATACGTATGTGCAAGCCACGATAGTGGTTTTATCCGACTTTTTACAGCTAATGTTAGTAAGAAGCCAAATGGAATCGATACGAGAATTGCAATTATGAACAGTAGTACCGTCATTTTTGCTCCTTCAAGCATCGGCAAAATCATTGTTTGCCAGTAGTCCACCATAAATATTTTCCCTCCAAAAAGATAAGAGTTTCACGAGGAAACTCTTAGCCATAGATATCATTCAATTATCCCGTAATAACGGTTGTTAAGACGCCCATTTGAAAATGAAGGTCAAGCACTCATAAGTACCCGATTGGTTCAACGAATTGAGGAGGACCAAATACGAACCCCATCCAATACACGTTGCCCTTTATTTTAAAACCTTATCTTCACCAAACCATTTTGTAGAGATTTCAGCGGCTGTGCCATCTTCATTCATTTTATCTAAAGCGGCTTGTAGCTTTTCTAATAAGGCTTCATTTCCTGGTTTTACACCAATACCATATTGTTCTGGTGCTAGAGATTCTTCTAATAACTTGAATGTATCAGGTTCTTGCGTCATGTAATATTCTGCGACAACGGCATCGATAATGACTGCATCGACACGACCTGTTTTTAAATCTGTTAAAGCTAAAACGTTATCTCCAAACTCTGTGATTTTTTTAACGTCTTTGTGAATTGGATTACTGTTTAAAGCATCTGCGGCAGAAGACAGGGCTTGAATACCAACTTCTGTTCCTGCTAAATCGCTAAGTGCTTTGATTGTTGAATCTTTTTTTGTTAACACCACTTGCGAGTTTTCTAAATAGGGCTTTGTAAATAAAACTTTTTCTTTACGCTCATCTGTAATGGTATAACCATTCCAAATTAAGTCGATACGACCACTCATTAATTCGGATTCTTTTGTTTTCCAGTCGATTGGTTGGAATTGTGCTTCCATCCCCATATGTTCAGCCGCTGCACGAGCTAAGTCGATATCAAAACCAACAATTTCATTTTTATCATCACGGAAGCCCATTGGAGCGAACTTATCATCAATACCAATGATGACTTTTTCTGTTGCTTTGTTTGAGTCAGTTGAACTATCTGTTGCATTTGATTTTTCATCAGAAGTGCCACATGCGGCTAAAGCTAGCACGGCAGTAAGCATAATAAGTAATGTGAAAATACGCTTCATTGTCAAAATTCCCCTCACATAATAAATGTATTACTAGCAAATAATAGTTTTACGCTTTCTCTTACTAAATTACTAATGTGTCAAAGGTATCACCATGGCATAAAGTTGTCAATATCCCTAGGGAATAATTCAATATATAAATATATTTTTTAAGCGATTTACGGCTATTGAGGGAAAGCATTTCAGTTTTCGAGGAAAAAGTACCATAAATTTACTTGTTGTCACTTTTCTAAACAAGGAATAAAAAAAAGCGCTGGTTTATGTTGTCAGCGCTTTAGCTTTTTTCGTGTTGAATGGCCGCACGTGCAAGCGCATCAGCAGCTTTATTTTGTGAATCTGGTACCCATTTAATGAAAAACAACTCGAAGCTACTAGCGAGCGTTAATGCTTGCTCAAGATAAGGTTTAAACTCTTCATTTTTGACATATTCTTTCTCCATAGAGGCCACAACAATTTTAGAATCTGAGCGCACTGAGACAAGGCTTGTACCAAGCTTCTGTGCTTCTTCTAGACCACGCACTAAAGCACTGAATTCGGCAATATGATTATTGGTGTGACCAATGTATTCACTGAATTGCAGATGGTGTCCCTCACCTTTAATGAAAATGCCAATGCCACTTGGACCAGGATTACCTGCGCTTGCGGCATCTATATAAACTTCCAACATAAAATCCCTACTTTTCAATTAGATTCAATGATAATTGTACAGCAAAAATGTTGTTTCTCAATCTACAATACCATCATAACAATTTCTGTTAAATAAGGATGAACAAAATAGTTGCTTGTACAAAATGTTCACTTCATAATAGTAAGAAGCGAAATTTGGACGTGAAAGGGGTTAACGTTCTTGATGGATAAAGTGACAGTTATGAAAGATCTTGATGAACTACATGATATGTATTGCGCTGATTGCTTAGTCATGAAGCAACTGCGAAAAGAACGTGGTAAAACGGGAGCGCATCGCTTCTGTATTGAAGGTTGCACAGTAGGGGAGCGGCTGCAATTTTTAGGGGAAGAGCTACTGAAAGTATATAGTAAATAGTGTCTTCCGCTGTAGTAACTACAATAAAATAAGATTTATTGCTAAAAATAATCATATTTGTCGTATTCCACGCATAAATATTAATATGTTCGGAAATAATAATATTGGTTGGTTACCATAGAAAAAGTTACTTTGTTATCTGCATGCAGATAGCAGTAGTAGCTTTTTTTATTGTACATCGTTGTGTCGTGCGCTAAATCACGCTATTCTCCGTTTTCTTGAAATACATAATAAAGCCGCACGCTCTAGGTTGGACCTGAACGTGCGGCACTAATATCTATGTTTTTATTTCGTCGCTACGTAATTACTTAAGTCTTGATAATATTTTGTCAGTGAAGTTGCTGAAATATCAAATGTCGCCGCAATTTCTTTTACTGTCATTGATAATGATTCGAACAGCTCTTTTTCTTGCCCATAGCGAATCGCACCCGCAGCGATAGCCGCTTCTTTACGTGCAGAAGGTTGTCCTTCGATTAAATAATCTTCTAAAAGCTCTAACATCGGTTCTGTTTCACGTTCATTTTGCTCAAGGAACTCTTTTACTTGGGCAAGCACACCGTTTTCAAAGCTTGTAAATTCTTCACCTTTGTAGCCATTAGATACAAGGAGCTCCCAGAAAGATAAATGATCCTCTTTTAAGAAAGCCTCCACTTTTTTCCCAGAAGCCTCAAAGTTTTTCTTCAATTGTGTAAATACTTTTTCATGGTCTTGTGGGAAGAAAATAAGTGTTGAAACAGCTAAGTACTGTGCTTCTTTTTTCGTGCCATCAGGTAGGATAAATGCAAATACTTGCATCCCTTCAGGAATTGGCTTGTCGTTTTCACGACGAATATAGATTTCTTGGTTTGACAGCACATGTGTAGCTTTGAAATATTTTTCCTCTACAACAGACACGGTACCAATAAATAATGTAGGTTGTGACCAACCTTCTAACACTTTTAAAGTGGAAGGTCGAACCGTCTTTTTCTTTGTTTTCTTTAAATAACCTTTCCAAATAGATGGCTCTTGGTGGAAGAAGAAGTCGTCCAATGCGATTGCTTCGATAAGCTCACGCTGTAACACGCTCTCTAATTTAGGCTGCCATGTGCCCACGTGCTCAATATAGGCACGGACATCTTTGCGTTCTGGGTACTCTAAATAGAATGTTTGTAGTACACGCTCTAATTCTTCAATTGCCACAGTTTCTACTGTTACTTGCTGCTTACCTTCACAGCACTTTTTATATTTTTTGCCGCTACCGCATGGGCATGGATCATTACGTTTTACCATAATTAGAAACACTTCCTTTGAAAATTGTTAGTCGATTTTTGCTAAATAAATTGCGTACACTTAATAATAACGGTACTTTTGTACGAAGGAAAATGATTATCTATTTTGAAATATCAAAAAAATGTAGAGGGACGCCCTGATTCTAGTATATGTACGTATATTCTCGCTTAGAACTAAAAAAAGAAAACCATCACGCCTGTGAATGGAAAACGTCCAGGGCACAAGGGAAAATCCACTGTCCAAGTGGTTCACAGCGCAAAGTGGCGAACCAAGCTAAAAAAGCAGCCTACATCAGTAGGCTGCTTGTCGCGAGGGATAGCTACGTTTATCCTTCAATTTCCTTAGTTAGCCGTTCGAGCTCATCGATTAAATGACCGATATAAGCAATCGTATCCCGAAGTGGCTGATCTGTTGTCACATCCACACCTGCCATTTGGGCAAGCTCTACAGGGGATTTTGTGCCACCCGCTTGGAGAACTGCTAACCATTCATCGACAGCCGAGCTACCTTCTTTTAAAATGCGTTGCGAAACTTGAGTTGAAATCGTTAAACCAGCACTGTATGTGTAAGGGTATAAGCCCATGTAGTAGTGTGGCTGACGCATCCAAGTTAACTCTGCACCTTCCGTAATCTCTACAGTATCGCCCCAGAAATCTTCAAGGACCGTGCGTTTTAATTGATTTAAGACAGTCGCATTGACCGAGTCGCCAGCGTCCACTAGTTCATATACTTTGCGTTGATAAGCAGCTTCTAGTAAATGTGTCACGAAGTTATGATAATACGTTTTCGCTACGATATTTGAAATGACCCAACGTTTGAATCGAAGGTCGTCATTATGTGTTAATAAATAATTTGCCAATAGCATTTCATTCATTGTCGATGGTGCCTCGATAAAGTAAAGAGAAGGACGGCTATTGAAATACGATTGATGGCCTTGAGCATTCACAAAATGTCCTGCATGGCCAAGCTCATGTGTGAGTGTAAATACCTCATTCATGCGTTCGTTCCATGACATGAGGATGTATGGATGACTGCCATATGGACTTGAGCAAAATGCGCCGGTCGATTTCCCTTTGTTTGGCGCAAAATCAATCCAACGGTCATTAAATGCGCGTTCTAGCATGTTTTGATAATCCTCACCCATGACCGCTAGGGATTTTTCCACATAATCCTTCGCCTCAGCCATTGTTAACTTTGGATCGTAGCTAGCATCGAGCGCAATTTTTAAATCCGCAAATGTCATTGTCTCTAAATCATTCGCTTGCTGAACAAGCTTCGCGTAACGGCGCATATGCGGTGCAAGTTCTTGTGTAATAAGGTCAATTTGACGATGATAGAGCGATTGATCTACGTCTTGATCGAATAATAAATAGTCAATGACAGAGTCAAAACCTCGTAAATCAGCAATCGTTTTTTCTTGTTGAATATGCGTGTTGTATACCTGCGCAGTTGTGTGCTGATAATCACGTAACTTACTAGAAAATGCATCAAATGCTGCACGACGCACATTTGTATCTACTTCAAGTTCCCAGTCATTTTCGAATAATACAAAGCTGAGCGGGTGTTTTTTGCCGTTTGCCTCAAACTCACCGAAATTCATATCGACCAGCTTGGTTGTGTTATAGATTTCATAGGGTGCTTCAAACGTGGAACTTAGTGCCGCCAACGCTTTTTCGACTTCAGGCTGTAATTGATGCGGCTTCTGTTTTAATAATTCCTGTAAATAGTGCTCATAAAGAGGGCTCAACGTAGCAGCTTCCTCTAACACTTTTTCATCTAATGCTAATAGTTCGCTACGCACAAAAGAGAGCGCACTACTAATTTTACCGACTGCTGTACCGAATTTTGCCGCACGCATTTGTGCGACATCGTCTGTGCGATCAGCCTGTAAGTTTAAACTAGCATACGTACCTATTGGCACAAATTGCACTTGCAGTGCTTCAAAAGCTGTGAGAACGTCAATTACTTTGGATGCATCTGTAATGGTGCCCTGATACGTACGCTCAAAATTCACAGCTTCCTCCACCAATTGCGCTAAAATAGGTTCAAAATCTGCGTCATTCTCCAGCAAATCTTGTAAATTCCAAGTTTCTTCTAGTGGCACATCCTTGCGTAATGGTAAAACTTCCATGTATAAACACCCCTTTGTTGTAAGTGATTTCATTATAACGAAACTATTTCGGAAAGTGAAATAATTATAGAGAATAGTTTTAATATTGTGCTTAATTTTTATTGTGAACTGGTGAACATAGTGCTGGTCATCAACTCCTTGTCTTTGCTATAGCTAAATTGACTGCGCTTATTAAATCAAAGTTACGCTAAATACTAGATTGACTTCTATAATATATAGGCAAATCGTTGATATTTAATATTGCTTGCTATACTCACAGAATTTTCAGTTATGTTTTAAATTGTGGTAGTAGGGAAAAAATGAGTGTATAGCCAATACACAATGCAACGCATACTAAAGGCTAGAACAAAGAAATTGGAGGAGACAACATGACACAAAACTTAAATAAGCAATTGAATAAGCTGGTCGCAACATACTCGGTACTGTATACAAAATTGCATAACTATCATTGGTATGTAACGGGGAATGCCTTCTTCACACTCCATGCAAAATTTGAAGAGTTATATAATGAATCCACATTAAATTTAGATGAAATTGCCGAGCGCATTCTGTCCAAAGACGGTAAGCCTGTAGCGACATTAAAAGAACACCTTGAGCTCTCTTATGTTGAGGAAGCAACAGGGAAGGAAACAACGGATGAAATGGTAGAGACAACCATCTCGGATTTCCAAAAGCTAATGAAAGCGTTAAATTCGACAATGGAGCTAGCAGCGGAGGAAGGGGACGACCGCACAGAGGATTTACTCAATGCGATGTACCAATCACTAGAAAAGCATGCATGGATGTTAAAAGCCTTTCTCGGCAACTAAACGATGACCATTGTGACAAAGTGAAATAGAATATGACAAATATTACAGAATCATAAAAAACAACAGAAAGGCGTTTCTTATCCCACGAGCAGGGTAAAAACATAGTAAGCCATACAAATAGGAGGAATTGAACATGATGAATGAACAAAACCCACAAATTGAGGTGGCACATACAAAAGACGAAATGCTGCACATTTTAGAAAGTATGCGATTAGCTGGATATCGTACAGAAGATATTCATATTATTGCAAAGGATCAAAGCCAATTTGAGGATATCAAATGGGATGTGGATGTTAGAACGCATGAAGCAGGGAATTGGGTAGACCAATTTAAATCATGGTTTACGGGCGAGTCTGCTGTGACAGAAGGGTTAAAGCGATTTGACTTAACAGAAGGACAAACCGCGTATTATGCGCAACTTGTAGAGCAGGGAGCTATCGTATTATTTGCTGAACGCGATGATACAAATGACCCACTGACAACTGCAACCTATGATGAAGGCAATGGCTATCGCCATAACCCACTTGATCCACGCGTAACAGCGCCAGAACCATTTGATACGGTTGGAAATGTGGAGACACCCGAGCAACGTGAGGAACGCTTAAAAGCGGAAGAACGCATGAACGATGCAGAACAAATTAGAAGATATTTATAAAAGACTTTTCGGTGGGGGATTTATCTCCCACCGATTTTTGTTATTAACCCAGTATAAATCTCAAAGAGAGCTTCAATAAAAACAAGACAATCACTAGAAACGATAGGGCTTACAGGAAACTACTTGATAATTTTTACCGCTCCACCATCTTTTACAAAAACGTTGACAGTGATTTGATGGATGGAATCATTCGTTAGGTTTTTTATTTCCTCGTTCGTCCAAGTTTTGGATTTGAAACGATAAGCTTTTTCTGAAAGATTGAAAACATCGGCATTAATTTCTAGTCCTTTATTAAATGTTTGTTGGATTTGAGATGCTATGATGGACTCCGTTTGTTGCGCAATTTGTTTTCTATTAAGATTTTTTGGATTTTCTGTAATGGATGCTTTAACGTCTAATTCGACATCATATTTTGGCGCTTTGCCATCTACTATTTTAATTGTATGCTTTATATCATCGATAGACATTGAAACAGCTTTATCTTTAATGGACAGCTTCATGTTATGAAATTCTTTATTAAACCAATCCAGACCTGAAAGTTCTTCCTCCTGTAACCATCCTTTTAATTGTTGATTGACAAGAAAGTACGCGCCACTAATCGTTAATATTTTTTTGGAGTCGCTATCTTCATCCCAATAATTATCGGTTACATCTATTGTGGGAATCATTAATGAACCAATGGGCTCATAAAATCTTTTTATGATGTTTTGTACGGTGATGGTTGGGAAAAATGTATTAAAAAATAGTTGTTCTTTTGGATCATAAGTAAAAGTTAAGTTTGGCGGTTTATAAAATAACCCGCGAACGTTCATGATTTCCTTAATATCATGGTCATACGCATAAATTAACGTATTATAACGCAAATAATAGTTTCTACTAAAGTAATCTAGAAACCCATCCAGTTGTCCCTCCAAAATATTTTTGGAAATAAAAATAGCTTGTACATGCCCATAATAGAGGGGATTTACTGAATGTTTTTCAATATCATCCATTGCCTCTTGAATGGTTTCGCCTTCTCCATGTCCAATTACAATGGGCGCGGGCTCTTTGGCGATGTCTGGTTCAGAGCCAGTAATATTATTAAAGCCAACAGCTTGGAGATATAAATGATATTTATTGTCCGTATAATCCATACCTAAAGCCGTCACGTAAATTTCACTTTGAATTTCTTTAATTCCTGAACAGCCAGCTAATAGCCAAGATAAATGACAAAAAATGATTACTTGCAGGATCACTTTATAAGGTGCCATGAAATTCACTCCTTTTTACGGCGAGCATCATACATATGGTCTTTCGACTTAAATTTGAACGGCATTTTCAAGAAACCTTTCATCATATCTAGAGCATTCACTTTGTAAAGTGTGGACAGATAAGGGCGTCCAAAGCTTTCCAATGAAGAAATATATGTTAGTAAAAATAATACACAGACAAAAAAGCCATACATCCCAAAAAAAGAAGATATTATTAACGTGACAATTCTCAATAAAAAGACATTGCCCAATATATTTTGATTTATTAATGTATAACTAGAAATAACAGTAAGTGCGCCTACTACTAATGTTGACGGTGAAGTAAAACCAGCTCTTATGGCTGCATCTCCAACGATTAGCCCTCCTAAAACAGCGACAGTTTGACCAACCGTTTTAGGTAAGCGTACCCCTGCCTCCCTAAAAAGGTCGAAAAAGATGAGCATGATAAAAATTTCGATAGAAGAGGACACAGGTAAACCAATTTTAGATGTAGAGATCGATGCTAATAATGGGAAGGGTAGTTGGTTAAGCTGATGAACAGTCAAGGCAATCCAAAAACCTGGTAAAAAGATACTGGTAAATAAAGAAAGCACTCTTAAAATGCGGGAGAAGCTTCCGTAAATGAAACTGGTTTGATCATCTTCAGGCGCCTTTAAAAGAAGTAATAAATTAACCGGCCCAATAAGACAACTTGGGCTACCATCAACAAGTACGGCGAAACGGCCTTGATTGAGTGAATTGACGACAAAATCGGGTCTTCCTGTATAATCGATTAGTGGGAATAGTGCGGATGTTTTATCATAAAGTAATTCCTCTATATGATAGCTACTGGTAATCACATCTACATCGATCACATCTAACTTGTTTTGTACGTTTTCTAAAATATCCGGTTTTATAAGATTATCTAGATAAAGAAGTAAAACCCTTGTCTTACTAGTAGTCCCAATTAAATAGCTCTTACTGCATAAATGATTACTTTTTAATCGCATCCGTAGCAACGAAAGGTTTGTATCGATATTTTCTACAAAACCATCACGCGGCCCCCTTAATGACACTTCCATATTGGATTCATCAATGGCACGTTCTGGAAGTTTCGCTAATTGGATGACATATAGCTTATCGGATTGACTGTGATAAATATAGATGAAGCCAGAAAAAATGCCGCTGTTTATGTCCTCCAGTTTTTGCAAATAATCATGTAACTCTTCCACCTCTAAATAGCGATTGATTATTTTGATATCATTCATATGTCCTTGTTCAGCAAGGTGTCTAACACTTGGTAATAATGTATTAAAATAAAGCTCATTATCAATTAACCCTGGGCAGTAAAAGAACACTAGCTCTTGGTTTTCATCATGAAAGTAATAATGTTTTTGGCTGATTCTTATATCCGTTTGCTTCCTTAATGCTTGATATAAAAGTTCCCTATTACGATGTTTGTTCAAATTTTTGCCCCCTTTTAAAGCGCAATAATATATAGGTAACAATCATAAAAACGAATAAAAACATAAATATTGCGGGAAGATAGACCCTATTGATAAATAAAATAAAACTAGAAACAGACCATGGAATTAATAATCCCAATGTTAAGCCTAGATACAGAAGTAAGAGATGACGATTTCGATTTTTTTTGAAAAATGAAGATAATATATACATAAATAAACTGATGCGAATAAATGTGATTGACAATATGTGAAATACGGATAGTGAATCCAGTCTCGTCAAATATTTGCCGAATGACAACACTTTCCACTGTTCATTCACTGGAAAAGTCATCCTTTGGGCTATAAAAAGCCCAAACTCAGCAATAGTAGATGTAATCGTTATAAAGGTTAATAACAGCAACAATGTTGATAAAGCTATAATCCCTTTAAATTTCACTTTTTCTTGTGCATGACCTAATACTACAAATAAGAGAAAACCGACTTCTAAAATGCCAATACACATGTACATTACACCTATTAGCGTTGAAGAAATACTCGTATGGTTAATAGGTAACAGCAGCTGATATTCATGATTAACTGAATTTCCGATATTAAGAAGGGCAAATAATAGAATGTAGATGCTCCCGATGATGAATGATTGGATGGCAATCGTCTTAATGCCCTTTTGAGAACCATAAAAACATAAGAGAATAAACAGTAAGACATTGATGAAATAGGGGTATTCAAACGCAAAATTTTCATCAATCCAAATCATCGTAAACTTTAAGGTCATAAAAGTTGAAAAGAGAATATACACGACATATAAAGCAATGACAATTCCATAAAGCGGTTTATTGTAATACCTAGAAATAAACTGAGGTAAAGAACTCGTTTTTAAGGTAGAAGCGATTCTTGAAATAACGATGGCAAAAACAAGAAAAGGCAGTAAGCTTACGATAGCACTTAGCCAAGATGCACGTTCAACTTCAGAAATTATTGTGGGGGTGAGCATGAATTGTGCCAAGAAACTAACGGATAAAAATAATAAGCAATAGATATGTATAGGTTGAATACTTTTGTTCATCACCGATAAATCCTCCTTTCTTTATCCCCGCATTAGCGAGTCATTACACGCCCCTGTCAAGTGGATAGATGACAACAAATACACGGGGGCGAACAGCTGACTATAAAACACGAAGAACATCCTGCTGATTGAAATTTCACTTTATAGTATAGCCTTGTGTGAAAATTTCAATCAACGGGCAAAGGTGGTTTGCACAAATAACCAATGATGTAAGTATGAGAGAAATGAAAAGGGGCTGGGACAAAAGAGAAAAAGTGTTAGATTGACTGATGTCAATCTAACACTTTTTTGCTGTGAACGTTGATGTCCACTACGGCGGACGTTCCGGAGGCGTGGCCTGAGCCTGTAGTCTCAGGCGTCACGCTAATCCCCCAGGAGTCACCGCCTTCGTTACCATCAACTAGTGCTCTCTTCTAACTTTTATTGATGCCAAAAGGAAGAAGTCTAAATTTTTCTTCATTTTAGATAGCAACAATTTAATAATACCTTTGCTGCTCTTTCTTAAAATTTAAAGTTTTGTCCCAGCCTCTTACTATTCGCTATGTGTATGTTTTTACTGTATCGCTGTAACGCCGATTTTGTCGCTAGTCCGATACGGTATCATATAACTTTTTCTTGCGCTTGTTTTTTAAAGAAGCGTGACAAGTGCATATGCTCAAATTGTGCCACCAAATTACCGATTAAAATAAAGCTACCACCAATCAGTAGTTTGACAGTCAATCCTTCGCCTAAGAACATCATCGCAAACATGGCAGCAAAGATGGGTTCTAAGGAAAAAATGAGACCTGTATGTGTAGCAGATGCATACTGTTGTGCAACAGTTTGACCGACGAAACAGAAGGCACTACAAATGATGCCGAGCCCGATAATAGCAAGCCATGAAGCGGCTGTATTTGGCAGTGTAGGTGCTTCGAAGAACAGTGTACAAACAAGTGCATAGAGGCCCGCAAAACCAAGCTGATAAACCCCGTAGGAAATCGACTCTACGCTTCGAGTAAACTTGCTGTTTAATAATAAATAGATAGCATAACCTAGCGCTGCAATCGCTACTAAAATATCACCTTTTTGGAATGTAAAAGAGCCTTGCGCTGTTAAAACTGTGATGCCAATCATCGTACAAATAATCGCAAAACTAACCGCTCTTGACGGTAACTTTTTGTCGATAAAGCTACTGATAATAGGCACTAGCACAACTGTTAAGCTTAAAATAAATCCAGCGTTTGAAACGGAAGTCGTTTGTAATCCAAATAAACTTAGTGCGAACACAAGGAATAAGAGAAAGCCTTGGATAGCTGCGTATTTTAATGTTTTGAAATCGACCTTTATCATGCGTTTATAAAAGATTATACCTGCCGCTAAAAATGCGATAATACAGCGTAATGCCACCACATTATAAACAGCCAATGTTTCAAGCCCCATTACCATAAACGTATAGGACAACCCCCAAAACATTGTCACAATTATCATCAATAAATTTGCTTTTCCTTGAATACTCATTATGCTCACCTACAGTCTGTGTACTAAAACAGTTTTATACTAAAATTTACTATATATCTTGTGTTGTGATTAGTAAAACGAATGTTTATAATGATTAATATTAAAAAAATTCATGTATAACGAGGACAAAGCAAATGAGTTTGGTGAAATATGAAATTTTAAATAAGGTGGCAGAGCTTGAAAGCTTTACCAAGGCAGCCGATGCATTAGGTTTAACCCAATCGGCCGTCAGTCATGCTGTCTCTAGTTTAGAAAAGGAATTTGGCTTTGCGCTGATTCACCGGAGCCGAGCTGGTGTGACCTTAACGACTGAAGGGCATACGATGTTGCGTGCCATGCGCCATGTACTGGATGCTGAAGAATTATTGCAGCAGGAAGCAGCGCATATTCATGGGGTAACACGGGGGAAAGTGCGAATCGGAGTTATTTCGAGTATTTCTTCCAATTGGATGCCCGAAATCGTTCGCATTATGGACAATCAATTTCCTGGCATTCAAGTGGAATTGCGCGAAGGAGATTATTATGAAATTGAACAATGGCTACAAAGTGGCGAGGTGGATGCTGGATTTTTAAATGGCCAAAAATCTGAGCAATATCAGTTTATCGAGCTTCAGCAGGACCCGCTGTTATGTATTGTTTCTGACAAAAGTTCACTCTATGACAGAACAGAAATAGATATTGTGGAACTTGAGGATATGCCATTTATCATGACGTCTTATCGTGGTACGAATGATGTAAAGGTGATTTTAGAGCATTATCATGTTAAGCCCAATATTCGCTTTGAATTGTCGGAAGAGGTGGGCATTTTTTCAATGATTTCGCATCATTTAGGCATTAGTATTTTACCGCGATTAGTCATTAATCGTTTACCTTCTACATTAAAAGCCATTCCATTAAAGCAAGGTGGATATCGTACCATAGGACTAGCTATGAAGCACCATGCTTCACCTGTGACCAAGAAATTTGCGGAAATTTTAAGCACTTGGTTAAGCGAACAAAATAAGAAATAGGTTATTTTGTCTTTTTACGTTAAAATAGGACATGTATATGTAGCTTTCAGTTAGTAGCTGCCTAAACAACTACTGACTGATAACACCTCTGGTAGCTGTTTGGAATTGAAATGGCGTCCATTTAAGGCTGTTTGTCGAACTACGTCGCATCCAGACTGACTGTCATCACATGAGGCTTTGGTGATAGGACGGACATCGAGTTGACCTTTTTGGAGACTTAAGCACCATTCAACATCCAGATGTACATGACGCAAAAGAGGTAATTGATAAGAAAAAGGTGAGTGTATGGGGACATTACAAGGGAAAACCGTACTCATTACAAGTGGGGGAACACTTGAAAAATGGGATCGTGTACGCGGGCATACGAATTTGTCGAAAGGCAGTATGGGATGCTATTTGGCTGAAGCAGCTCTTGCCGCCGGAGCCGATGTATTGTATATGCATGGCTATTTCGCGCAACTTCCTAAAAATCAAGATAAAATGCGTACGCTACAATTTGAAGGAATTGAAGATTTAGGGACTAAGGTACACCATGCTGTTCAAGAGCAAAAGGTAGACATTGTGATTATGGCGGCGGCCGGCTCCGACTGGGTCATTGACAAGGTTTATGACCAATCAGGCAACTTAATGGAGGAAGCGGGTAAAATGCCTTCGGACGAACCCCCTATCATCCACTTTAAAAAAGCGCCAAAAGTACTCGGGCAAATAAAGAACTGGCAGCCCAATGTCACACTTGTGGGCTTTAAACTAGAAGCAACAAATGATGAAGATTTCTTACTTGCACGAGCACGACTACGTATGGACTCAGCACATGCACAGTTTATGGTAGCGAATAGCTCACAGTCCTTATATGGTGGCGACGAACCACACTGGATTGTACCAGCAACAGGACAACCAATAAAAGTAATGGGCAAAGAACAAACAGCTAAAGCATTAATGGAATGTTTACAAACAACTTAAAGCCGTAGGATAGCAGAAAGTAATGCTATCGGTCATAATAGCTAAACTGTGCAGACAGCAAGTGAGTCTGCACAGTTTTTTTCTGTCGACAGCAGGTGTTTACGAAAAATCCATTTATCATTTAATTGATTTAACATTTGCTTTAGTTTAATATTTACTTACCGGTAGGTAAGTAAATATTTCTGGAGGTATACTATGCGTAATCGCGAAGAAACATTTAAAAAAATTTTAGAAACAGCCTATGTCATGTTTTCTGAAAAAGGCTTTGATAAAACGAGTTTGTCTATGATTGCGGCGGATGTCGGCATATCTAAACCGGCTATCTACTATTACTTTACATCCAAGGATGAATTAATTGAGTATTTATTTGATGAAATCTGTAGGGACATTTCGCTAAGCAACACGTTTGACTACAGTGATATTTCTAAAACAAATCTCAAACAAAAGTTATTGGAAATTGGTTACCAATCAATTGATGAGCAAGCATCCGATAAGCATTTTAATAAAATCTTTAATCAATACATATTGTTAGCTTCACGGGATGACAAATATATGACGAGGCTGCTGGATGTTCAAGCTGGTTATTTAAAGAGCTATCAGGATTTATTTAGCTATGCGGTAGAAATTGGAGCGATAAGCGCTACAAATATAGAAGCGAAAGCCCATATGCTTGCCATGGTCATCGATAATATAAGCAATTTCATGCTAACGGGTAGCAAGTTAGATTACAAAGGAATATGGCAAGAAGCTGTAGAGAGTGTATTGAGAGAACAAGCTCTATGACGAAGGGGCAAGTTAGCAAACGGATGGAAGGGCTAGATTTTGCTCGGGCTTTAGCGATGTTTGGTATGTTTGTCGTAAACTTTGGTGTTATTACAGGCGCAGATGGGAATGGCCCTACATGGTTGATAGGGGTTCAAAATCTCTTCCAAGGACGCGCTTCCGCCATATTTGTCATATTGGCTGGGCTAGGCATCGCGCTGATGACAGCTAAGGCAAGGGCTACAGAATCCCCTTTCCTTAAACAACAAAATAGAAAAACATTATGGAAAAGAGCTCTTTTTCTATTTGTACTAGGTATGATTTTGTATGCTGTGGGCTGGTCAGGAGACATATTACATTATTATGGCGTATATATGCTCATCGCCTCATTTTTTATCGTATCATCTAGCACAACAATCATGCTATTAACAAGTGCACTATTAGTGACAGCACAAACATTTCAAATAATCTTTAATTATATGGCAGGTTGGGACCCTGACCAATTCTTACTAGAATATCTCGATTTTTGGACAGTAGAAGGGTTTCTGAGAAACTTGTTTTTCAACGGTTATCATCCTGTACTCCCGTGGTTTTGTTTCTTTTTTATCGGGCTAATTTTGGGACGATTAGATTTAACAGATGCTACAGTCAGAAAAAAACTGCTCATTGCTGGCTTTTCGATAACGGTTTTAACAGAAATCCTATCTAAAATATTGATAAATGTAACGACCAAATCCCTATTGGATACGGATAGCGCGTGGTTTCTCTTTGAAACAGGACCAATCCCGCCGAATGTCCTTTACATCGTGTCCAATACTGCAACGGCACTGATTGTCATTGTTGTTTCTCTTTATATTGCCGAAAAATTTGCTGAAAATGGACTGATACGTGCCATTATCCAGACAGGTCAATTGACATTGACGCATTATGTAAGCCACGTCTTCCTTGGGATTGGTATATTAATTGTCTTCCATCGATTGGAGCATCAAACGATAGCTTTTTCCCTTCTTTATGCATGTCTGTTTTTCATCGGCAGTATGCTATTCTCTGTACTATGGAGACGAAAATATAATAGGGGCCCCATCGAGATCATCATGAGAAAAGTCACAAAGTAGAGGAGAAACATTCATTCACGAATAAACCGAGTTTGATCAATAAGTTTAGTAAGAGAAAGGACAGTAAGAACCTTCCAATAACGTAGACGTCTTGTTATAAAAGGGGGTGGGATAATGGGTTTTTGGTATTTCTTACTATTATTTTTAGGGCTATTTTTAGTGATGAAAGGGTTATTTATGAAAAAGCCGTCATTGGTCGTTCACAAAATTAGTTTCGTAATAGTAGGCTTTTCTGTATGTCATTATCATTTTTTATGTTCTCACCAGGAAGTGCAGAAATAATGGCAAAATTACTGCATATGAATTAGAGGGGCGATTGTGAATTCATTACCAGTGGAAAATATGCTAGCAAGTGGAGATGGAAAACTGTTTGTACGTTTTATTGTACTTTTTAAATGCAAAAAAACCGAAAAATATGTAAGCCGTGCATAAAGCTTACATATTTTCGGCTGATTTAGGTCATTGTCTCCATTTGTGTATCGTTGACATTTCAACGAAGGTCAAGCTAAGACGAAACTTTCCTGCAAGACGTTTCGCAATAATGGGGTCGGTTTACCTACACTGTAAAGTTGCAAATGATGCATAGCTCTGGTGCAGGCAGTGTAGAATAGTCTGCGCAGGCTGTCATCGCCGTAAACTTGCTCTGACGCGTCATAAATGATGACAGCTTCGAATTCGATGCCTTTAGACAAATAAGACGGTATGACAACAACTCCTTGTTCATACTCAAGTGAGCCGCTCTTCAAGAGCTTAATATCATCAATGTTGGACAAGGCTTCATAAGCATGCTTACTCTCCTCAGCGGATTTACATATTATCGCAATGCTATTATAGCCAAGACTTTGCAAAGCTGTAACTTTGGATGTAATGCAGCGGTGCAGCTCTGCGTGATCGAGCAATTGTGTCAGGGCAGGCAACTCACCATCACGTTCGAAAGGGATAATCCGTTCGCCGTTAGGTACTAGTCTGCGTGTAAATTCGATGATCGGTTTTGTGGAACGGTAGCTGCGCGTCATGTTGATGACTTCCGTTTCATCTTGTCCGTATAAGCTGCTCAGGATGTCAAAATCCACCATTTCACTGGCATGGGCGAATATTGCCTGATTAAAGTCGCCTAGCACAGTCATCCTTGCCGAAGGAAATAAACGTTTTAAAAACTCGAATTGGAATGGTGAATAGTCTTGTGCCTCGTCAACAAGGATGTGCTTTATCGAGCGATTCGTCTGAAAGCCTTGAATCAACTCTTGCAAAAGTAAAAATGGAGTAGCGTCTTCGTAAAATAGTTTGCTGTCGTCTAGCATTTCTAGCGTTGCTTGACAAATATCCGCCCACTCCGCGGGTGTTTTCCCCTCTATCCACTGGTTGATCTGAAGAGGATCAGTAAAAAGCTGCTTATATATCCCGTTAATGTCGATGAAATCATATGCTCGCACACGTTTACGTAACGGTTTCAATTTCTGTTGAACAACCAAGCGGGCAAGTTCTTCCAGCTCGATTTCATAATCGGCAATCGATTCCCCATTGAGGCCACGTTTTTTCGCTAAGTAGGTACGGGCCTTGTGGTACTCCTCATTGCTAAGTAGCTCGATTTTCTCCTGTACCCACGGCATAGTCAGTTCAGCCTTTTGGGTTTCTTTTATTTTGTTCATTAGCCAATCCTTTAACTTTTCAAGTCTATTATGGAAGCGGAGTGAAGTGTCGTTATAATAAAAGCATTCTGCTATTTGTTGAGCGGTAACAATCGGCGTACCTCTGAAGAGCACGTCTTTGAAACACATGCCAGATACCTCTAATGACTTTCGATATGATTCGATCGCTTCGAAAAAAAGGGGTGATGCTTTGAATCGAATGCTTGCCACCCTTGACTTGTAGGACGGGGTATTGGTAGCTGTTAAAACATATTCCAATTGCTCATAAGGATTTTCAACGTGAAATGCTTTACTTAAGCGATGATCCAAGTATTCCTGAAATGTGACTTGCTGCATATTCTCTTCGCCCAGTTCCGGCAGTACATTAGACACATAACTGTTAAACATGGAGTTAGGTGAAAATAGAATAATTTGATCAGCACTTAGACGATCTCGATATTTGTAGAGCAAATAAGCAATGCGCTGTAGGGCGGCAGATGTTTTGCCACTACCAGCTGCACCGTGCACAATGAGCAGTCGCCCACGATCATGTCGGATGATTCGGTTTTGCTCCTGTTGGATGGTAGCTACGATACTGTGCATATGTTTGTCAGTACCTTGGCCTAGCACCTGCTGTAAAATCTCGTCTCCAATAGTAAGACTCGTATCGAACATAGACTGAAGAACACCGCCGCGGATTAGATATTGCCACTTTTTCTCCAATATGCCTTGGAATACGCCTCCAGGGGTTGCATATTGAGCGGGGCCCGGTTGGTAATCATAGTAGACACTCGAGATGGGTGCTCTCCAGTCGTAGATAAGGAAATCCTCCCCACTGTCATCCATCAGCGAGGAGATGCCAATATAGAATTGTTCCTGTGTTGAATGTCCTTCCTCTATGAAATCAATTCGTCCGAAGTAGGGAGCCTTTTGCATACGGCTCAACGTGGACAATCTTTTGGCTGCATGTCTATGGGTGCTTTGGCTTACGGAAAGAGCTTGAGCTTCTTGTCTCAATCCGATGATGGTCTCAAGATAATCGTCAAAGGTATCAACATTCACCTTGACTTCATCCCAAAAGTGTTTACGTATATTAACCAGTTCGTTCCGACGACGAGAAGTTTCTTCCTCTAATTTGCAGATTTGCTTTGATATCGTCTCTATTACACTGTCTACTCGTTTTTGCTCTTGCTGAAATTCTGACTCCATAGCAACCACTCCTTAAAAAAATTGGGTTTGACAAACGAAAAACTATGTTATATAATATAAAATAGGTATATAATGCCTGTAGTTATTATTAGGCATATATCTATATAAATTTACCACAGGTGCTCATTTTTATCAATGGTTGAGACATATTTTCTATGCTTGTGGTTTCTAAATGCTTTTTGTGCTAACATCCACCAATTGAATGCAAAGACACACACCCGCTAGATAAGAGGGTGTTTTTTTGACCTTAATTTTCTAGTCCTAGTGTATAATGATAATAAAGTTATTGAATTTTGATTAAAAAAAGCTAAGAGCCTTACTACATTCTACGTAGCAAGGCTCTTTAAAGTTGTTTACTTCTTATTGAACTAACGCATCTGTTCGTTTAAGTGTAACTCTTCACAATTACTAGATATTATATAGGTGAATAGAAAGATAAATTAAAATTTAGTTTAGTAGTTGTTAAAGTAGGTTATTTATATTATTCTCTTATAATTTTTCAAAAAGGAGAGTTTATGAAAAAGATTATTGTTTTTGTATTAACGATATTTATATTATTCTCAGGATTCGCAACACAAAGTTATGCGTTGTCAGATTCGAAATCTGCGGCAATACAAGCATTGCTAGATGATGCCTGTCGTATATCAGGTGTGCCGGGAATGTCAATCTCAATACTTGCTGATGATGAAGTGTTCTACTTTTCTTCAGGGTATGCAGACCGTGAAAAGGGGTTGTCTGCAAGTGAAAATACACTCTATGAGTTAGCCTCGGTCAGTAAAGCTTTTACCGGTATGGGTATTATGCTGTTGGAAGAGCAAGGGCTGCTCTCAATGACTGACCCTGTCCAAAAACATTTACCTTGGTTTACGTTAAAGTATCAAGGGAAACCTGTTGATATGCAAAGCCTTACACTAAATAACTTTCTTCACCATACCAGTGGTCTAACAAATATTAGGCATACTCAAAATATTCCACAGGGCAATACACCGGATATGTTGCAAAAGACTGTGGAAATGCTCGTGGATGCTGAATTGGCGTTCCCTCCCGGTGAACAGTATAACTATGGAACCGTTAATTATGACGTATTGGGTTTGGTTATTGAGATTGTGTCGCGACAAAGTTATGAAGACTTTATGAGGGAACAGGTATTTCAGCCGTTAGGTCTTCACCAGACGTATGTTTATAAAGAAGATGCTCAAGCCACTGGACAGTTGGCACAGGGCTACCGTTCTTCCTTTTTTATGACAACTCCATTTAAAGCTCCGGATTATGCTGGGAATAAACCCGCAGGCTACATCATTTCTAATACAAAAGATATGGCGCGTTGGATGGGCATACAGATGGGTATCGTGCAGGACATACCCGAAATATTTCACACGGTTATCGAAAAATCACATAGGGGTGATATGTCTGTTTCGGCTGTCAACGATATGTATTATGCGGCAGGCTGGTCGGTAAACGCCGACCAAACGATTATAGAACACACAGGGGGCAACCCAAATTTCAGAACCGAAGTAGCCATACTGCTAAATGAACGAACAGCCGTCTGCTTGCTGAGCAACGGTGCAAATACCAATATAAACCTGGTACTAAAAGTTAAAGATATATTAGACGGCAATCTAACTCAGTCATATGAAATAAGTGGCACACAGCTTTTGGATATCATTTTGTCGTCTATCACAATTATTCTTTGCCTATTGGCCGTTTTGCTATTTCTCTTAGGGTTACGCAGAAGGAAAACGAATGAGCGGCAGCCAATGACAAAAAAGAGAATAATCGTAACAGTTATTTTCCTGATCGCTACGATTGCCCTGGGTATACTGTGCTGTGCTTTCGATTGGTCAACGATACTTATTTGGCAAACATATAGTATTCTTACAGCTTTGATTTCGACAGCATTATTAACAGCAAGCATTACATGGTTTGTATACACTCACCGATAAAAATCTCGCTCCCAAAATAAGCATAATGTTAAGTAATTAAATTTCAATTTATCGGTATGCTTAATTTGAAAAACATAAGACACTTCGGTGTCTTTTTTAATATCATCGACAATTTTCCCAGTCAAACCTAATTACTATTGCTTCCACTAATCTCCCTCTATAAATATTGATGTATCAACGGTTTCCACCATTTCGTGATGAAGAAAAAATATTTTTCCACTTGATTTATGAACAGTATTTTCAATTTATAGTTATAATTTACAATCCGAGTGTACGCTTCGCTAAAACTAATGGAAATCATTAGCTTTTTTATCCACTATGTGATGCACAATGGATCTCTGCGATACTTATGACGACGTACCCTCCCATGTCTCTTAGCGTCATTTGCGCTTAC
>NZ_PYWI01000087.1 GCF_003049575.1 Lysinibacillus parviboronicapiens
GGTGCTGCACCCCAAAAGTTAGAGTAATAAATCTAACTTTTGGGGTGTTTTTGTATGGCGAAATATAGCCAAGGTTTTAAATTAAAGATTGTTCAAGAGTATTTAAAAGGGAATTTGGGGTACTTATTATTAGCGCAAAAATATGGTATTCCATCTCCAACTCCAATCAAACGTTGGGTTAGAGCTTATAAAGCTTTTGGAGAAGAAGGTTTACAACGGAAAACAAACCATAAAGAATATCCTGTTCAATTCAAATTAGATGTATTAAACTTTATGAAACAAACAGGTGCTTCTTACCAAGATACAGCAATTCGATTTAACATGAATCAACCTAGTTTAATCGCAACTTGGAACAGTAAGTTTTTAAAAGAAGGAGTAGAAGGCCTGAAACATGCGAAGGGAAGGCCATCTATGTCTAAAAAAACAAAAGCTACATTGACAAAAGCAGAAAAACCAATGTCTCGTGAGGAGCAGTTAGAACGTGAAAATGAACGACTTCGTCTAGAGGTTGCGTATTTAAAAAAGTTGAAGGCTTTTCGAGAGAACCCGGATGCCTTCCTCGAAAAGCACAAGCAGCAATCGCCTTTGAACTCAAAGAAGAAGGGTTCAGATTAAAAGACATCTTTAAACAAGTCGATATTCCAGAAGCAACGTATCACTATCACATCAAGCAAATGAAGAATGAAGATCCAGATCAAGAGTGGAAAACGTTGATTTTAGAGACTTTTGAGCAACATGAAGGGCGATATGGATATCGTCGCATTCATGCGGAATTAAAGGGACAAGGACATAAAATCAATCATAAAAAAGTACAGCGAATCATGAGTGAATTGAATTTAAAATGCGTGAAATTCGTGCGTAAATCTCGCTATAAATCGTATAAAGGTACTGTAGGGAAAGTCGCGAAGAATAGATTAAACCGCCGTTTCCATACAACGTACTTCCTACAAAAACTCGTGACAGACGTAACAGAATTCAAATGTACAAACAACGAAAAACTCTATTTAAGTCCGATTATGGATTTATATAACGGTGAAATACTGGGCTTTAGTATGTCTAAACGCCCTACACTTGATTTCGTAATAGACTCATTGAAACAAGCACTCCCAATTATTCAAGAACATGCCCAATACCGTACAACGATTCACTCGGATCAGGGCTGGCACTATCAACATCATTTATGGGTGATAACATTAAAGCGAAACAAGATTTTCCAAAGCATGTCTCGTAAAGCAACCTGTGCAGACAATGCGACCATGGAGAA
>NZ_PYWI01000088.1 GCF_003049575.1 Lysinibacillus parviboronicapiens
TATCAAAAAAATGGTGTAGAGGCTTTCTTAAAATCCTATACAAAATATTCAGCTGACTATAAAATGAATGTACTTAATTATATGAACGAGACAGGTACATCTTCGATTGACACAGCTGCACTATTTAATATTTCATCTCCTGGCATGATTCGGAATTGGAAGTTGAAGTTTGAAGTTGGTGGTTATGATGCCCTCGTTTCTAAGAAAAAGGGGCGTCCATCTATGAAAAAAGAAACAAAAAGAACAACGAAATCAACACCAGCTGAAGGATCTGTTGAGGCGTTAGAAGCACGTATTAGACAATTAGAAATGGAGAATGCGTACTTAAAAAAGTTGAATACTTTAGTTCAAATGCAAGAAAAATTACCAATCAAATCAAAGCGCAAGTGATTTATGAACTAAAGGGAATCTATGAAGTGGTGGAATTAATCAAAGTCGCTGATATTCCACGTAGTACGTATTATTATTGGGAAAAGCGTTTGAATCGTACTGATAAATACACGGATGTGAAAGCCGCAATTCAGTCCATTTATCATGAACACAAAGGACGTTATGGTTATCGTCGGATTACCAAAGAACTAAAAAAATACGGCATTCATCATGATCCTAAAACGATTAATAGTTTGATGAATGCCATTGGCATAAAATGTGAAGTCCGTATGAAGAAGTATCGTTCGTATAAAGGAAAAGTCGGAAAAATTGCCCCAAACATATTACAACGTGATTTTACAGCAAAAAATATGAACGAGAAATGGGTAACAGACGTGACAGAGTTCCATCTATTTGGTGAGAAACGCTATTTATCACCTGTCCTTGATTTATGTAATGGCGAAATTATTGCATACACAGTAATGAATCGTCCAGTGTATAATCTCGTCCATGATATGCTAGAACAAGCATTGGGGCGCCTTCAATCAGGTGATCAAGTCGTTCTTCATTCGGATCAAGGTTGGCACTATCAAATGAAAAGGTATCAAGAAACATTAAAGCAATATAGGATTACACAGAGTATGTCCCGTAAGGGCAATTGTTTGGACAACGCAGTCATCGAAAATTTCTTTGGCTTATTAAAATCTGAGCTCCTGTATCTACAAGAATTTGAATCCATGGCACATTTTGAACAGGAACTACAAGACTATATTCACTATTACAATCACAAACGAATGAAGGCAAAATTAAAAGACCTAAGCCCGGTGGAGTACCGAACTCAGGTCTTAGAAGTTGCTTAACTAAATATGTCTAACTTTTTTGGGGCAAATCAA
>NZ_PYWI01000089.1 GCF_003049575.1 Lysinibacillus parviboronicapiens
ACTCAATGAACGAAGAATTCGGGACTGAGACTGATGTTAACCAAGTTAAACAACAAATTCAGCAAGCAGAAGCTAAGAAAATACAAGCTTCTGGTCGTAACGCAAATAATGGTTACGGAAACAATACTAATTAAGTTGATAATAAGCCCAAACCGGCAATCTTTTTCTGCCGGTTTTTTATTCTCCCCTGCTGAATAAAATCCTCAAAGTGTTCAGTAACCTTGTTTTTATATGAATTATTTTTTAAATTTCATCCATACTTGTTTAAAAAAAGGCAAGAAACCAGAAAGGAAGTGTAGTATGGGCATACTTAGCGGAAATCCAAAAGATGAACCATTGCATTATGGTGAAGTATTTAGTGTTTGGTCAGGTTTAGTTGCAGGCTCTAGCATGATTGCTGGCTATCAAACATTCTATAATCATGCAGGTGACGAAGATCTAAAAAAAATTATTGAAGATATAATCGACCTTTGTAGGGATGAAGTAAAACAATTAGAAAAAATCTTAAAAACTAATGGTATTGGTTTACCACCTACTCCACCTGAAAGACCTGTAGCAAGACTGGAAGATATTCCTCCAGGAGCAAAGTTTAATGATCCAGAAATCAGCGCCGCACTTACAGCCGACCTAGTTGCTGGATTGGTTGCATGCAGTCAAGCAATGGGCACTTCAACTCGTGAAGACATTGCTTTAATGTATGGTCAATTCCATGCGGCAAAAGCTCTAACCGGTGCTAAACTTCTACGTCTTAATAAAAATAAAGGTTGGTTAGTTTCACCACCATTACATGTAGATTATCCAGAAAAATAGTATCTATTTACCTGACAAACCGTCTCCCCAGTACTAAAACTGGGTTTTTTTGGTTTTGATGCCCCCCACTACTAAACAATATCTTTCACTTGTTTCATCTCCGTTCATACTGCCGTCACTGAAAGTAAATCTTCGTCGTTTAGGCTTTCCTTAGGGCTCTTAAAGGTAGCCCAGAAGATGTGAGTGAAAATACAAAAGGTGAAGAAAATGGACTTGGACACAACAACAGGCAAAAAACCAGCTAAAAAGAGGAAAAAATTGCTTATCATTTCACTTAAAATTTTAGCAGCATTCGTATTATAAGGTCAGCCAGAGAAATCTGGTTGACTATTTTTTATTCAATTTATAGATTGATAGTAGCCGGGGTAGAACGGAAGCTCCCGTGGGACTTGATCCCGACAACTAAACTGTTCGCCCTCTACT
>NZ_PYWI01000090.1 GCF_003049575.1 Lysinibacillus parviboronicapiens
AACAAGAGTGAGTTATCCATACGAAGTAAAAATGAAGGCTATTGAGATGCGATTGACTGGTATACCTACGAAGCAGGTTTTAATTGAATTAAATATAAGGCATAAAACACAAGTGGAAACATGGATGCGTTGGTATAGAAACGGAGAAATACACCGATTTGAACAACCTGTAGGTAAACAATATACTTTTGGTAAAGGTCCTGAATATGAGAATGAACAAACAAAATTAGTAATGGAGAACCGTTATTTAAAGCAACAAATTGAGGTTTTAAAAAAGTACGCAGAGTTGGAGAGGAAGTGGTTGGAGAAGTAGCTGTACAGTTAGTAGAGACGCTAAAAGAAACGTTGTGCGTGAAGGATATATGTGCACATTTAGGAATTGCACGATCTACCTACTATCGTTGGAAACAGGCATCTGCGGATGCAAGGTCTCGTCAGGCGATTGAACGACGTATTGGAGAACTCTGTCGTGCACATAAATTCCGCTATGGTTATCGGAAAATTACTGCACTCTTACGCCAAGAAATACGCGTGAATCATAAAGTCGTACAACGTATCATGCAAAAATATGGTTGGCAGTGTCGAGTAAAAGTAAAAAAACGGAAACAAACTGGACAACCCTACTATATCGCAGATAATTTATTGAACCGTAATTTTGAGGCAACTGCACCTTTACAAAAGCTCGTTACCGATATTACTTACTTGCCATTTGGTCAGAAACAATTGTATCTTTCAAGTATTCAAGATTTATATAATGGCGAGATTATCGCCTACTCGATTGGTGATTGCCAAGATACTGATTTCGTGTTGAATACCTTATCCCAACTAGGTACTTTACCCGATGGGTGTACACTACACAGTGACCAAGGTTCGGTGTACACGTCATATCGATATCAACAGGCCGTAAAAGGGAAAGGCATTATCATGAGCATGTCCCGTAAAGGTACGCCCGCTGATAATGCCCCAATTGAATCATTTCATTCTGCATTAAAGTCTGAAACATTTTACTTAGACA
>NZ_PYWI01000091.1 GCF_003049575.1 Lysinibacillus parviboronicapiens
GACGATGAGGTAGATAGGTTCGAGGTGGAAGTGTGGTGACACATGGAGCTGACGAATACTAATCGATCGAGGACTTAACCAAAATGTTTGAAACATTCAATGCACCGTTTATCCAGTTTTGAAAGAATAAAAAAGTGATGATAAAACACTTGTAATTATAATAAAATATGTTATAATAAATAATGTCTTTCATATAGTCTAGTGATGATGGCAAAGAGGTCACACCCGTTCCCATACCGAACACGGAAGTTAAGCTCTTTAGCGCCGATGGTAGTTGGGGGCTTCCCCCTGTGAGAGTAGGACGTCGCTAGGCTATACATAATATCATTCCGAAGTAGCTCAGTTGGTAGTAGCACCTGACTGTTAATCAGGTTGTCGCAGGTTCGAGTCCTGCCTTCGGAGCCATTCTTGGAGAGTTGTCCGAGTGGCCGAAGGAGCACGATTGGAAATCGTGTAGGCGGTTAACACTGTCTCAAGGGTTCAAATCCCTTACTCTCCGCCAGCAAACTTTAGGATTACAGTTCCAAATGGGCCCCTTGGTCAAGTGGTTAAGACACCGCCCTTTCACGGCGGTAACACGGGTTCGAATCCCGTAGGGGTCACCATTTTCAATACCCAGATGGAGGATTAGCTCAGCTGGGAGAGCATCTGCCTTACAAGCAGAGGGTCGGCGGTTCGAGCCCGTCATCCTCCACCATTATTTATATATTCTAATAGTATTATCGCGGGGTGGAGCAGTGGTAGCTCGTCGGGCTCATAACCCGAAGGTCGTTGGTTCAAATCCGGCCCCCGCAACCAAATGGTCCCGTGGTGTAGCGGTTAACATGCCTGCCTGTCACGCAGG
>NZ_PYWI01000092.1 GCF_003049575.1 Lysinibacillus parviboronicapiens
AAGGCACTGATAAGTAAGCGTTGTTTATTTCATGTGTTTCTTTTTCCAATCTACCAACGTCATCATTTTTTCGTTATCAGGAAGTTCCATATCTAATGGTGTTATTAGTTCTAATGAATTGCCATCAAGATCGTAAAAATATACAGCTGCATGATGTGGATTATTTTTAAATACTAACGGTTGCATCTCTGGGGAGAAACCAAAAGAAGAGCGTATTTCGATATTTACAGACTCTAGCCACTCCTTCACTTTCTCAATTTCACTCTTGTCTACTTTAAATGCTAAATGACGAATTGATGGGTGATATGGAAGGTTTACAGTTTCACTTTCCCAAAGACCTAACCAACTTTCCCCCTTTACAATCCAAAAGAAAGCCAGCTTTTCTTGTTCTCTTGCTAGTTCTAAACCAAGCTTTTGATAAAATTTAATCGATTCCTGTAAATTACTCACAGGTAAATGCGCTTCATATAATCCTCTAATCATATCAAAACTCCTTCGATAGTTATATTTTAAATAGTAAAATAAGTCAGAGAATATTAACATACAACTTTTGATTGAATAAATTATTATAGGTTCCCAAAACAGCATAGATAGTAGTTCCAATAAAAGACGGTTATTCAAACTGAAAAACGCGATCTTCATATTGAAGAATCGCGCCCGATTGT
>NZ_PYWI01000093.1 GCF_003049575.1 Lysinibacillus parviboronicapiens
TGAGGTAGATAGGTTCGAGGTGGAAGTGTGGTGACACATGGAGCTGACGAATACTAATCGATCGAGGACTTAACCAAAATGTTTGAAACATTCAATGCACCGTTTATCCAGTTTTGAAAGAACAACATCTTTCTTAAATAGGGTTTCAAGAAACGAGTAGTTTTACTCTGTATATTGAAAGCCGACAATAGTCTAGTGATGATGGCAAAGAGGTCACACCCGTTCCCATACCGAACACGGAAGTTAAGCTCTTTAGCGCCGATGGTAGTTGGGGGCTTCCCCCTGTGAGAGTAGGACGTCGCTAAGCAATGAAGCAGTCAGCTGTGTGCTGGCTGTTTTTTTATTTGCAACTTTTAAGATATGGTGAATTGTTTAACGGAGTTGTAAAAAGAAATTTTCAAATTGGGTAAATATCTGTTGCAATTCAAAACATTAAATCATAATATAAGAATATAGTTATATAATGAAATGAGTCACCTTTTTTCAAGGTGATTTTATTTAAAATAATATATAAGCAAATAGTTATATAAGGAGTGCAGATAAATGGAAAACTCACTAATTGAAAAACAATTAAAAGCAGCAGCTGATTTGAATCGCATTAAATTACTTGCATGTATGAAAAATGGGGAGGTATGTGTATGTGATTTTGTGGATG
>NZ_PYWI01000094.1 GCF_003049575.1 Lysinibacillus parviboronicapiens
TTGAAGCCGCGAAAAACTCTATCGGTCTGACAGAAGGAACACAGATGGCCCAACATGAAATTGCCACGCTCTTACGTCAGTATCGGTTATTAGAAACTGAAATTGAAACTGTTAATAATCAATTAGCTGAAATGGCACAAACGACAATGGAATATGAAATACTGGCTTCAGTTCCTGGTTTAGGAGACGCGACAATCGTTGATTTACTATCAGAAGTAGGAAGCTTCTCACTTTATGAAAATCCACGCCAACTTATAAAACTAGCGGGATTAACATTACGTGAAAGCTCGTCTGGTCAACATAAGGGACAAAAACATATCTCTAAACGAGGACGAAAGAAGCTTAGAAACACTCTATTCAAGGTTATAGTCCCGCTTATTCGTCATAACGAAGCGTTTAAAAAGCTTCATGAATATTACACAACAAGACAACAAAATCCCTTAAGGGGAAAGCAATCAATGGTGATACTCTGTGGTAAGTTACTGAAGGTAATACATGGCATATGCAAAAAGAAAGTCTTTTTTAACGAGCAACATATGATGAAGGACCTCTACTGTCTCGTAGAGGCAGCGTAATCAATTCTTTCATCGAACTATAAAAAGAAGGATGACACGGAGAAGCCAGCAAAATAAC
>NZ_PYWI01000095.1 GCF_003049575.1 Lysinibacillus parviboronicapiens
TTGAAGCCGCGAAAAACTCTATCGGTCTGACAGAAGGAACACAGATGGCCCAACATGAAATTGCCACGCTCTTACGTCAGTATCGGTTATTAGAAACTGAAATTGAAACTGTTAATAATCAATTAGCAGAGATGGCACAAACAACAATAGAGTATGAAATACTGGCTTCAGTTCCTGGTTTAGGAGACGCGACAATAGTTGATTTACTATCAGAAGTAGGATGCTTCGCACTTTATGAAAATCCACGCCAACTTATAAAACTAGCGGGATTAACATTACGTGAAAGCTCGTCCGGCCAACATAAGGGACAAAAACATATTTCTAAACGAGGACGAAAGAAGCTCAGAAACACCCTATTCAAAGTAATAGTACCGCTAATTCGTCATAATGAAGCATTTAAACAGCTTCATGAATACTACACAACACGACAACAAAATCCCTTACGGGGAAAGCAGTCAATGGTAATACTCTGTGGTAAATTACTGAAGGTATTACATGGCATATGTAAAAAGAAAGTCTTTTTTAACGAGCAACATATGATGAAGGACCTCTACTGTCTCGTAGAGGCAGCGTAATCAATTCTTTCATCGAACTATAAAAAGAAGGATGACACGGAGAAGCCAGCAAAATAAC
>NZ_PYWI01000096.1 GCF_003049575.1 Lysinibacillus parviboronicapiens
TTACTAAATAGTTTCTTGGAATGGTGTTTTCGTTTTTAAAATCGCATAAATCCAGTGTAAAAGCTTATTAGCACAAGCAATAATGGCTACTTTATATGGCTTTCCTTCCTCACGTTTTAAATCGTAGAAGGCTCGTAATCGTTTATTTCGGGCAATAGTTTCATCTGTTGTTTTCTTTTTACGGCTATCTCGAATGGAACAGCGAACGGCTGTATAAAGCATATGACGAAGCCTAGCTGAGCCGCGTTTGGTAATGTGATTTTTCGTGCCTTTAAAGCGACCTGATTCAAACACACTGGGATCTAGTCCCGCAAAGGCGACCAACTTTTTTGGATGATTAAACCGCTCAATTTCCCCAACTTCTGAAAGTATCGTGGCCGCGATTTTTTCACCTACACCGGGAAGTGATTGGATTAATTCATATTCTTCGAGTTGTACCGCCAACTGATCAATCTCACGCTCTAACGTAGAAAGTTGTTGGCGGTACGCTTGAAGTAAATCAATATACATATTCAGACTGACGAGAAGGCTTTGATAAAGCGTTGACTGAAATGGGTTGCGTTCTGCAGCTACGATTAATACTTCAGCTCTTTCATGCGCCCAATTAAATGAACGTGCTTTACAATG
>NZ_PYWI01000009.1 GCF_003049575.1 Lysinibacillus parviboronicapiens
CTTCTTCGTACAATTGAAGGATATGTAGTTTTAACTCGAGTGAATGTTTACTTCGCCCCATAAAAATGCTCCCCTTAGATAAACAGATTTTATTTTTTAATCTGTCTACCTAATAGGGAGCATATCAGTTTTATAAATGAGCACTTGGGCTTTTTTCAAGATTCAGTTGACATGACTCACATTAAATGTGAAATTCGATATGATCTTCTGCAAAATCCCATTCATACGGTGTTTCTTGGTAAACATAGTAATTTAGCCAGTTTGAGAATAATAAATGCGTATGTGCTCGCCATGTATTCATTGGTTCATGCGATGGATTATCATTCGGGAAGTAATTAACAGGTACCGCTATATTCAATCCTTTAGCTACATCACGACTATATTCATCAGCAAGGGTTGTGGCATCATATTCCAGATGACCTGTAATCATAATATTTTTATTATCTTTTGATTGGACGATAAAGACGCCCGCTTCTTCAGAATAGGATAGTAAGCGTAAATCTGGGTGATTGCGTACTTCATCAATCGATACAGAAGTATACCGTGAATGTGGAGCCGTAAATAAATCGCTAAATCCTCGTACTAAATCCACTGTTAAATCTGTAATCACATGCGAATATACACCTGAGCATTTTTCGGGTAGTTCAAATTTGCCGATGTCATAATGGTGGTAGAGTGCAGCCTGAGCACCCCAACAGATGTGCATCACAGAAGTCACGTTTTTCTTCGACCAATCCATTATTTCTGAAATTTCTTGCCAATAATTCACCTCTTCAAATGCCATTTTTTCAACAGGAGCACCCGTAATAATCATGCCATCAAAACGACGATGACGTATTTCTTTAAAGGTTGAGTAGAATAACTGTAAATGTGATTTACTGACATTCCTTGACTCGTGGGTTGCCGTATTTAAAAATGTTATATTTACCTGCAAAGGTGTATTACCTAATAAACGCAGTAATTGGAGCTCTGTTTTTTCTTTTTCAGGCATCAAATTAAAAATTAAAATATTTAACGGACGAATTTGTTGTGTTTTTGCGCGGTCCTCTTCCATAACGAAGATTTTTTCCTCACGTAAATGTTCTCCTGCTGGTAAGTTCTTCGGAATATTAATTGGCATGTTGCATTCCCCATTTCATTTATTTTGTTCTCTGTCTATATAAATCAAAAAATCCCCCTCATTCCATAAGAGCAAGAATGAGGAGGATATTTCATCACGTTCACTCTTATCTCTCAAAGGAAGAATCCTTTGCTGGAAGTAGCACCTTTCTAACTAAGTTAGAGGTTGCTGAAGCGTCATAGGGCCAAATCCCTCAGCTTCTCTTGATAAGATTATTTAATTAAAAAGAATTGTAACATGAACAATTAAGAATTTCAATAATACATAGAATATTTCGTTTATAGGATGCTTTATTTTATTTAAAAACGTTGATAACTTATATATTAGTGCAATCTTACACGCAATGTGATGATTTAATTTACAGCCTTGGTAGTAGTTTTTTAGTATATTTCACGCAGATATTTGCACAAATATATGCTGAACATATTGCCGATATGTTGCATCAACATGTTTCGATGCTGGCTTTCAATTCGATTAGTATGAATAGCGCGTGTCATAACACTGCTGCTAAATATTTTCACGCTTACGTTAATTTTTTTGCTATTCTGCTCATACTACCTTTACTCAATTAAATAACATTGCTTATAGCATTTCGCTATATGTGAAATTGATAATAGCTACCACGTATGAATTATGTTAAGATATACCTTATGTAACAGAGAGGAACGTGAATATTTTGATTAAAATTGAACTACCAAAACCAGATTTAGTAATTCGTCAGCGCGAGCAAGTGTTAAAACCAGGTGATGTGCCAATTACGCCTTACCATGGATTTATCGACTTCCATAAAATTACACGTGAAAAAGGTGGCATTTTCTTTTTCTACAATGAGAAAAATGAGCTTTTATATGTAGGGAAAGCGCGTAAAATTCGTCAACGTATTAAAAAACACTTTGAAGACAATGTATCTCCTATGAAGAAATACCGCGATGAAATTTTCAAAATTGAAGTGTACGAAATTGAAGATCCTATGGAACGTGAAATTTACGAAACATATGCAATCAACACATTCCGTGCAAAGTATAACCTAGATAAAGTATTTTTTGAATAAAAAACAGGGACTTACTCTAATGTTGAGTAAGTCCCTTTCTCTATTACAGAGGTATAGATTTTTTCCTTTAATAAGTTTATTTGCCTTTGCCTTATAAAATAAGCAACGTCGTAGTTTGAACATTTACGGCGTTGTCTACTAAATAAATAGTTTTTCATGTTTAAATTTATGTGCTGTACATAGACTTACAACAACAAAAACAATGAATGAAGCGATAATTGGAATTGTTACGGTATGCATGCCAAACACCGACGGATAAAAACGATCAATGACAATATACAAGGTCATACCAGTAATCATCGAGGCAATAGCCCCGTACTTGTTTGCCTTTTTCCAATACAGTCCAAGAACCACTGACCATATAAAGACTGCTTCCAATCCCCCGAAGGCAAATAAATTCAACCATACGAGTAAATCTGGAGGATTTAATGCAAATATAACTACAGCTAAACCAATAACCGTTGTGACAATAAAGCTAGCGCATTTAATTTCCGTATCATTTGCTGTTGGCTTGACATAGTTTAAATAAATATCCTTTACAACAGTTGAGCTGACTAGCATAAGCAAAGCATTGACCGTCGACATCGTTGCCGCCATTGGAGCTGCTAACACAATTCCGGCTAGAAACGGTGGTAATACTTTTAAAGTCAGTAGCGGCATCACCTTATCACCAATATCGATACCCGGAATTACTGGTCGCGCTAAGACACCAATTAAATGCATACCAAACATTATCGTCCCTATGGCAATAGTGCCAATAATAATGGCTAAGTGCATACTTTTTGAATCTTTATAACTCATGGCACGTACAGCAATTTGTGGGAGCCCAACCACTCCTACACCAATTAAAATCCAAAATGTTGAAACGTATAATGGCGTTAATTCTCCTTCTGCTCCAAATGGAGACACCAGTTTAGGGTTTTCAGCGATAAGTGATGACATAATATTATCTATTCCACCACCGGCGACGATTGTCCCAATAAGTAAGATGACTGTCCCTATAACCATTATTGACCCTTGTACCGTATCAGTTAAAGCCACCGCACGGAAACCACCTATGATTACATAAACTAAAACAGAAACCGCAAAAATAAAAAGCGCTGCTGTATAGTTTAAACCAGTTAGTGATTCGATTAAACGCGCACCGCCTACCCACTGTGCCATCATCGCAGAAAATAAAAAGACAATGATACTAATGGCAGATAAAATAACGATGACATGGCTTTTATAGCGTTCGCGTAAAAAATCAATTAAGGTAATGGCTTGATAACGTCTAGCGATAATGGCAAATTTCTTTCCTAAGATCATCAGTACAAAATAACCCGCTGGTAATTGCGCCATCGCCAATAGTACCCAGCCAAGACCTTTATTGTATGCCACACCTGGTCCTCCAATAAAGCTACTTGCACTACCGTACGTGGCAATCATGGTCATCGCGAGGATGAAGCCCCCCATTTCACGACCGCCGAGGAAATACTCTTGCAAAAATGAATTTGATGTGCGGACATGCTTATTCGACCATATCCCGATACCAAAAATAATAACTAAAAATATGAAAAGTGGAAAAATGACTTGCCAATGCATTATTCATCCACCTCCTCATCATCAAATGAAACCTCTTTGAAAAAGAGTTTCATGACAACACAGATAAGCACAATCATAAAGATAGTTCCTGCCATACAGCTGTAGAAAAACCACGCTGGGAATCCCAAAACATATGTATAACTAGTTGGATTTCCAGCACCAAGACCGTACGCAAAGCCGTACCAAATAGCAAAATTGACAATGACCAGTGCAATGCCAATGAGTGCCTCTCGATGCGCAATTTTAAATCGTTGATCTTTCAAAATTATATCCCCCTAACCTACTCTATTTTACTGATATACACGTATTATGGGAAGCTTTGTGGAATAATAAATAGTTAGAAACTGCTATTTCCGTTCCTAACGCTCACTTTCCACAGGCACGGCTCCAAGTAATTTTTGCGTCGGGTCTTCGCAAAAATAGATTTTCCGCACGTGCTGTTCCTCCATGAGTGTCGCGCCTGCCTCTCCAATCAACTTGTATCGCTTAATTCAACTACCTTCAAAAACGACAAAATACCCCGAGAGATGAAACTCTCGGGGTATTTATAGACAGTCTGACATATGCACAAACCTTACTGTGCTTTAGCAATAAGCATCAGCTAACTTGTTGCATTTACAAGTAATTTTATCTCTTTTATTTGTTCTATATGTCGCTGTTCATGCAAATAAATCTGTTCAATCCATTGATCAAGAGATAGTTCACCTAAAGCCGGATGCTTCACTGATTTTTCCGTTAAAATGGCTGGGTCTTCTATTGTGCTAAGAAAAGTCTGCAATTTATGCCTCGATTCATGTAACACATCGATTATTTGCTGAACTTCAAATGGACCTGAGTCTGGCTCAACGATTTTTGGGGCATCAATCTTCTTCGTTCTATTCAACATTAATAACTCTATTTTTTTACGTTCTTTTTTAGCATTCTCCCCATCTTTTAAGCCCCACGCAATAGCCTTTAGAGATGCTTGTTCTACTAAAACTAAATGATGGCACACTTGTGCGATACTCCACATATTCATGTCAGGCTTACTATTAAATTGTGAATCACTTAATAAAGTAATCTCCGTTAAGAGGTTATTTCTCGTTTCGTCTAGTTGGTCATTTACTAATATATTCACAAGATTTCTCCCTTCATCACAAAGTGCGAACTTAAATTCCTATTCTGTATATATTCTCTACGATGAGGAAATATCCCTTTTTTTCCTTACCTATTCTGCTAGCATTCATTGTATAAATATACGAACTATTGATGCCAAGTAAAGCAGTTTTAATTGGCCTATCAATGACTTAAGAACGTTCAAAGTAGAATTGTAATGCTTTTTTATCAATTTTCCCAACAATTGTTTTGGGTAATTCATCGAGGAAAACAAATTTTTTAGGCATCTTATAACGCCCTAAAGATTCCCTACATAGTGCCCTTATTTCCTCTAAAATAATAGCTGTTTGATGCGTACACACAATAAACGCTGTTACGATTTCTCCCCAATAATCGTCTGGTGTACCGATAACCGCAACCTCTTTCACGAATGGGTGTCGTAATATACATTGTTCTACTTCTTGTGGGTAGACATTTTCACCACCACTAATAATCATTTCTTTACTTCTACCGACAATATAGTAATCCCCATCTTCATCCATCATGGCTAAATCACCAGTCTTTAACCAACCATCTTGAATGGTTTTCTCTGTTTCAAGCTGATTATTCCAATAAAACCTAAACATATGCTGCCCTCTAACATATAACTCGCCCACTTCGTTTGTTGCACAACTTTTTCCCATTGCATTCACAATTTTCGTATCATTGAACTGCATACTTTTACCAACGGCACCCTTTTTTCTATAGGCTACTTCGCGAGAAATATAAAAATTATTCGGCCCTGCTTCCGTTAATCCGTATCCTTCTTTGAAGTAAAGCCCTTTCTTAAAAAAGGCATCGTAGATTGGATGGGGACATGGTGCACCTCCTGATAAAAACACTTTTACTGTTGGAAAACTAGCTTCTTGAAAGTACTTCGTTGTAATCATCGCCTGATACATAGTCGGCACAAAAAGAGAGATTGTTGCTTGATATTGATTGATAGCAGTTAGCGCGTGTTCTGCTTCGAATTTATCGCCAATAACAACTGTACCACCCGCCATGAGCAAAGGAATACATAAGGCGTTTATACCACCTGTATGAAACATGGGCATATAATTTAATGTGCAATCATCTTCATTTAATCCCCAGCTAATGATCGTATTGATAGCATTCCAATTAACTGAATTGAATGACAAGACAACTCCTTTCGCTTTTCCTGTTGTGCCACCTGTGTAAATCATAAGCCAAGGGTCGTTAGTATCCATTTGCGTAACATTTGGAAAAGTAGCAGGTTCAATAGGTTGTTGAATGGGTTGCATATTTTTCCATTTCAGTGGACAGGTAAGGTCCTGATCGTAAAGAACTAAAGATGGTGCAGCATCGGTCATTATATGGTGTAATTCTTCCAGACTCATCCGCCAATTTAACGGTACATAAATGAGTCCCCTTAACCCACAAGCAAATAATATGGCAAAGAGAGATATATTATTCCGTGCAAAGATTGCTACTCGACTTCCTTGTTGCAATTTTTGGCGTTCAAAAAAGTGACTCCAAGTTGCAATTTCATTGGCTAATTGTTGATATGTCCACTGTTCATTCGTTTCTAAGTTAATTAACGCTAATCGAGTAGGACTTAAAGAGGCACGTTTTAATATCCATGCTTGCTCCACAAACATTTTGAACGCCCTCCTTTATCACATCATAATCGCGCCATCCACATGAAGCGTGTGACCATGTACATAGGATGCTTCATCAGATGCTAAAAATAAATAGGCATTTGCGATGTCCCGAGGCGTTCCTAAACGCTGTAACGGTACGATAGAGCGCATTTGTTCAAGAATTTTTTCTGGCATTTTCTTAACCATTTCGGTTTCAGTAAAGCCTGGTGCCACAGCGTTAACATTGATGCCTTTTCGCCCTAGCTCCTTTGCCCAAGTTTTTGTCATCCCGATAATAGCTGCCTTCGTTGCAGCATAGTTTGTTTGTCCAACATTTCCGTAAATCCCACTAACAGAAGACGTATTGATAATTTTTCCATGACCGGCTGCAATCATATGGGGGATGACTTCCTGTGTACAATGAAAAACACCTGACAAATTGACATCAAGCACCTGCTGAAACTGCTCTTCTGTCATCTTGATGAGCATAGCATCATGTGTAATGCCTGCATTATTGACTAAAATATCAATGCGACCAGCTTGCCCGACGACAGTGGCGACTAAACTTTTAACGCTTTCCCTATCAGCGACATTCGTTTGCACAAAATAAGCCTGATTGCCAAGCTTGTCTGCAGCTTGGGCACCCACTTTTTCATCAAAATCAGCTATAAAAACGTGTGCCCCTTCTTCTATAAAACGTTTTGCAGCGGCGTATCCAATCCCATTTGCAGCGCCTGTAATAATGGCTACCTTATTGCTTAAGCGCATAATTCTGTCCTCCAATTTCTAAAAAAGTTTCTATTTTCGAAGTAAGTTGCAGTAAATCATCAATTAATGGCGAATGCCCACAATTTTCTAAACTTCTAAACTCTGCACATGGACCTAAATCCTGCATGATTTCATCGTTCATTTGTTTTGTAATCACGTAATCACGATCTCCCCTTAAGACGAGTGTAGGAATTTGGATATGCTGGACTTCATGTGTCCCTTTTGCTATCTCATTATCAATTGTACTTATGTTGAAAATGTTTAATGCATGGTACACCTCTGCAAGATTTTGTTGACTAAGCATATCCTCTACATAAGTCTCATACTGGACTGGTTCAGGCTGTTGATGCGTGTAAATCAGTGCATTCCAAATAGACTGCAAGCCTTCCACATTTTTCGTATCGTAGAAGCCTTGGACTAATTTCGTTTTGGACAAATCTACTAGTACCTCTTGATAAGTGGAAGCTCTCTTTAAAGCTGCTTGATTGCCTGTACCTAAATCGCTATAAAATGGATACCCTCTCGTGGAAGCCGAGGCCAGTAAAATAAGTCGCTGACAATAGCCTGGATAATTTGCGACAAACTGCATACATACAGCTCCACCTGTTGACCAGCCAATCATGCTGAAGTGTTTTAACTGAATGGCATCAACAAAGTGCTTTACATCTTCGCTAAAATCTTTGATAGAAGTGATTGGCTGACGATAAGACGAACCACCAAACCCTCGTAAATCGATGGCATAAATCGTGTATTTAGCATCTAAAGATTCCATTAATACATCCCAATGCTTAGAAGAAGTCATATTGCCATGAATCAATAATAAAACTTGTGATCCCCCATCACGTTTTCGATATGAAATCGATTCCCCATTCGATAGTTGAACTTTTTGAAGCATTGCTCTTCCTCCCTATCCCCAACGAATTGTCATTGCTCCCCATACATAACCAATGCCCGCACTGACCAATGTAACAATATCTCCCTCTTGAACACGCCCTTCCTCTACTGCAAGTTGTAGTGATAGGATTTGATCGATCTGCCCTATATGACCATAATTTTGTAAGTAGATAGATTGTTCTTCCTGTAACCCGAGAGCACAAAGAATATAATCATGGGCAGACTTTTTCATATGAAGCATTGCTAAGTAGTTAATATTTTCTTCATTAAGTTCACTTTTCGCTACAGATGACCGAATTACCTTCAAAAAATTGCTTAATGATTTTTGCTCAAGACGTTCCTTCATGCCGATGGGATCTAAAACGTCTAATTGATAGAGATTATTTTCTAAGTCTTCAGGTGTCAGCGGCTTCTTAGTGCCACCTACCGGCACAACTACATCCTCTGAAAAAGAACCATCTGTCATAATATCCGCCTCTAATAAATGATTCTTTTCATAGTTTTTTTGTAAAATAATTGCCCCACCACCAGCGGCTAAATTATACATAAAGCGTGTTCTTGGATTTGTATAATCTATAAAATCGACATTGCGGTAGCCGCCTGCAAGTAGAACCGTATGAATGGAGTCATCGGATTCCATTAAACTCTTAGCTAGTTTAAGTGCCATAATGGTCGTGCCACATCTTAACTGAACATCGAATGCCCAAGCATTTACTGCGCCAAGTTCCTCTTGCATTTTTATAGAAGCCGTCCATAGAGGATATTCCTTATGCTCCTCCCCCAAATACATCACAACATCAATGGATTTTGCTTCAATGTTGGCCTTTTGTAATGCTTGTTGTGCTGCCCATATGCCCATTTGAACAGTATGATCATGTTCTCCAGGAATGGGCTTTTCGTGAATGCCCATTTTTTGCCGAATAATTTCTTCGGGGATACTGGAAAGTGCCGCAATTTCAGTTGATGTCATTTTCGTTTGGGGAATATAAATCCCCGTGCTAACAATACCTACAGTCATTCAAATCGCTCCTTTTTATGTGGAAGGGCTGCGGGTGACTTTTTATTCCCTTTTCGTCTTGAACGCCATTTCCAGAACAACATGCGCAAAGAACCGATGATACCTTTCGGGAAAAAGAGTACCGCTAAAATATAAAGTATCCCAAAGAAAATAATCCAACGTTCAAATATTGGGTAGTCACGTGCCAAACCTGATAGTGCATGTTGAGCATATTCAATGACGCCCGCTCCAAGTAATGGTCCTACTAATGTGCCCACGCCCCCAATAATCGTCATTAATAATGCATCAAGGGTAATATCCATCGTCAGCACACTGGTATTGACGAAGCGCAGTGATAGGGAATATAAAGATCCGGCTAAGCTTGCCACGATCCCTGCAACCACAGAAGCAATCACCTTATAGTGCAAAGTGTTGAAACCTAATGATTTTGTTCGTTGTTCATTCTCACGAACAGCAATTAGAATCCGTCCTGTTGGCGAGTTTACAAAGCGATAAAGCGCTATAAAAATGACCGCTAAACACGCTAAAACAAAGAAATAAAACGTGATACGTTCTTTAAAAATGTCCGGGGCTCTAAAAGTAAAACCATCATTGCCATACGTAACCGAGCGCCATTTTTCTGCAACGACTAAAAATAAGCCCGAAAAAGCTAATGTCAGCATGGCAAAAAAGTGACTTTTTAAACGTAGTGTCAGTAAACCTACGAGGAAACTTATCATCCCTGCAAAAAACATCCCTGTCACGATGGACAACAAGAACATTGTTAGTGTTGCATCCATCTGTTTCAACATGACAGCCGTCGTATAAGCGCCGATTCCAAAAAACATCGCATGACCAAAGGACACGATACCTGTATAACCTAGTAAAATATCGTAGCTCATTGCTAAAATACCAAAGATAAAGATTTGCGTTAATAAAATAATGAGTGTCCGTGAATCATTGACGAAAGGGAGAATGACAAGGCTAGCTAGAATCAGAAAAAAACTTATCTGTTGCAACGTTATTTTCATGTCGATCTCTCCTTTCTCATCGTAAATAATCCTTGTGGACGGAAAATTAACACGATTGCCATCAATATCATGTTGACTGCAAGTGATAAAACAGGCACATAATAGGCCATAAAGCTACCAGCCAGACCAACTAAAATGGCTGCAAGTAGAGAACCTGAGAAACTCCCCATGCCCCCAATCACTACAACAATAAAGCCTAAAATAGCATATTCCATGCCCATTTCCGCATAAATGACCCCTGAATAAGGCGCCATTAACATGCCACTCAGTGCTGCAAGTGCCGCTCCAACCATGAAGACATATAAAAATACCTGCTTTATATGAATCCCAAGTGCCTGTGCCATGTCTTTATCTTGTACACCCGCTCGAACAATCAGCCCAATCTTAGTACGTTTTAACATATACTGAAAAATGCCGAAAATCACGAAACCTACTACAATGATAAATAATCGATATTTAATAATAATAACGTCGCCAATTTCCCAGCTTCCCGCTAAATAGCTTGGTGTTTTCACTGGCACACCATTTGGTCCAAAAACGACCTTAATCATTTCTTGTAGAACGAGCATTAACCCTAAGGTAATTAAAATTTGTTGAATATGATTGCCATAGACTGGTGTAATGATTAACTTCTCTGTGATAAGCCCTAGAAGAGCACCTGTACCAATGGCCCCCAAAATGCCAATTAAAAAACTTTCCGTGTACATATACGTAAATATCCCTGCATAGGCGCCCCACACAAATAGCCCGCCATGCGCAAAGTTCAATACATCCATCAAGCCAAAAATCAACGTAAGTCCAGCTGCAAGTAAAAAGATTAACATGCCTGTCGCCAAACCGTTAATCATCAAATTCACCATTAATTCCAAGGAAACACCTCCCTTATCCAATTCCTAGATATTTACGTTTTAGTTCTTCATTATGGACAAGATCTTCCATTTTGCCCGTATGCACCGTTCTGCCATCGTCAATTAACGTATACGTATCCCCTATACGGCTAGCCATGATGAAGTTTTGCTCTACAAGAACAATGGATGTTTGTTTCTTCATCTCAACGATGGCTTCCATCACTTTCTCTACAACAATTGGGGCTAATCCCTTTGATGGCTCATCAATTAAAATCAATTTACTATCATTTATAAAGGCCCTTGCCATTGACAACATTTGCTTCTGACCACCAGAAAGATGGCCTCCAGCCTTTTTCCAAAATTTCTTTAAATCCGGAAAAAGTTCAAGCACATAATTTTGTCGTTCTAGTGCAGACGTATCCTCTTTACGCATCGCAACTTTCATATTTTCTTCAACAGTTAAATCTGCAAAAATCCCTTGATTTTCTGGTACATAGCCAATGCCTAGTTTGGCCACTTTGTAAGTAGGATTCTTCCTTATAGATTGCGCTCGGAATTCGACCTCTCCTTTAGAGGCAGGCGTTAAGCCCATAATCGTTTTTAGGGTAGTCGTTTTACCAGCGCCATTTCGACCGAGAAGTACACTAACCTGCCCCTCGATTGCTTCAAAATTTACCCCCTGTAAAATATGATACTGACCGATATGCGTATGGACGTCATTTAACTTCAGTAAGGTGTTCATCATATAGACCTCCTAAATAAGCATTTTGTACGGTTTCATTTTGCATGATTTCATCGGGTGTTCCATCAGCAAGGAGCTGGCCATTAAATAACACCATAATGGAGTCAGACAAATCTAAAATCATATCCATCTTGTGTTCGATGAGTAAAATGGTTTTATCGCCATTATTTTTTATTGTTCGAATAACCTCTAAAATGGCAGGGACTTCTTCCAAAGACATGCCTGCTGTAGGTTCATCCAGTAGGAGAATTTCAGTATCTAATGCGAGTAACATGGCAATTTCTAGCTTTCTTTTTTCACCATGAGACAACATTGTTGTGAGAGCATCTCTTTTGTTGTTGAGTAAAACGAGCGTTAAAAGTTCCTCTGCTTTTTCGGTAATAGCTTGGTAACTTTTATAATGGCGAAACAATTGATAGCGTATTTTTTCTTTTGATTGCACAGCTAAACGGACATTTTCTAATACCGTCAAATTCGGAAAAACGTTGGTAATTTGAAACGACCGTCCCAGACCCATGCGCGTTCTGGCAATTGCTGATTTTTGACAAAGTGATTGTCCTTTAAAATACACATCTCCAGCAGTCGGCTTCAACTCCCCACTGATTAAATTAAAAAAGGTGGTCTTGCCCGCACCATTTGGCCCAATTATCGATTTCAAATGTTTTTCTGGCATATTAAAATTTACATGATCGACCGCTGTATGCCCGCCGAACCGTATCGTTAGGTTTTCTGTTCTTAAAATAGGCTCCATTTTAAATCTCCTTTCAGTTACTTCTAGCTCTCTTCACCCACTCTTGCATGAAAATAGATGAAGAGAGACAGAATTGCTTGGACAATCTGTCTCATATTAAACTAATTCATTATCGGTGGCGCTGTTTCTTCAGGGCTGAGCTCACGAATAAGCACTGGCACTGGATAATCTACACCCTCTTGTTTTTCTAAACGGATGGAATACATGGATTGGAGGGCTTGATGATCTTCTTCTCGGAATGTCATTGTGCCTTTTGGTGTTTCAAATGACATGCCCTCCATTATCGTAATTAGTTTTTTAGCATCAGCATCACCTGCTGATTTTTTTAAGGCTTCTACGATTGAAATCGCAGCTGACATACCACCTGGTGTAAATAAATCGGGCACTTCATTGAAGCGTTTTTGATGTTCGTCTACTAACCATTTATTCACATCATTTTGCGGTAACGTATGATAATAAACAGAGAATCCTTCCATGCCAATTAATGGATTCATAAATTGCAGTGCAATAATATCTGGTGCACCAGTAGAAATTTTAATGCCCTTGTCTTGAATCTTCAAATCGGCAATTTGGTTCCACGGAGAGTTTGCCCCTGCCCATACAACAAATAAATAATCAGGCTTTGCATCAATTACTTTTTGTAGGTTCGATGTAAAATCAGTGGCAGCTGGATCCGCATATTCCTCTAAGACAATTTCTGCACCTAGCTCTTCAGCAGCAGTTTTAAATGCCGTTACACCGTCCCAACCAAACGAATAATCAGGCGCAAACGTGGCAATTTTCACACCTTTACCAGCAATTGCAGCCGCTGCTGCATAGGCATCCTGCGAGGAATTGCGCCCCGTTCGGAAAATATACTCATTAAATTCTGAACCTGTAATACTATCAGCTACTGCAGGCTCTACAACCATAATTTTCTCGTATTCTTCCGCTAGTGGCAGTACCGCTAACGTATCACCAGAGCTTGAAGACCCCACCAAGAAATCTACCTTATCATCTTCTAAAAGTTTGGTAGCCTTTTGTACAGCGACCTCAGGTTTTGTTTCGGTATCTTCATAAACAATCTCGATCTTCTTACCATTTACCTCCATCGTGCCATCCGTAGCGTATTCTATGCCCAAGTCAAAGCCACGCTGTGTTTGTTTCCCATACGACTCAAGTGCACCTGTTAACGAAGCAAGTACACCGATTTTAATCGTGCCTCCTTCCTCCGTAGTCCCTGCTGTATCGTTTTCTGATGCCTTGCTATCTGCTGAATCCTCCTTCGTTCCCCCTTCATTACAAGCTACTATTATCATTGACACCATCAATAAAAGCACAAATAACCACTGCTTCTTCATCCCAAAACCCCTTTCATAATGAGCTAAATAGAAAGCGCTTTCGTAGCTATGCCCTAACTATATAAAAGTACAGTTACAAATTAGTTACAAAAAATGAGTTGCCCGAAATTTGGGCAACTCATTTTTATGTTGCGAAAGTGTAGCGAAGCCAACGACAGCAACAAAATGGGTCTTCTGGGCGTAAGGTGTAGCAAACTGTATATCGTCAGCGGCCAAATAAAAAGGAAATATCAACCAAAAAATAAAAGTCTTAAAGGGCTTCATCGCAATAAAAAGAAAAACCTTCCTTTTTTGCGCGAGTGTTCCAATAAGAATTCGTTATAGTATATATAACAGTCAAAGGAAGTGACAAAATGAATGACTTTATTGAGCGCCTACAACGGCAAGATGAAAGTGCACTTCAATATGTAGTAGAGCACTATCTAGGTTATGTGAAGGCAATTACATTAAAAGTTTTAGAAAAGCCCTCCGATTACATGCTGGTCGAAGAATGTGTGAATGATGTATTTCTATTAGTTTGGCAAAAAAGTAACTATTTTATAGGAGAAGAAGCAGATTTTAAGAGATGGATTGGGATGATAGCTAAATACAAAGCGATTGATATTTATCGTAAATTGCAAAAATCTCATGCTACACTGCCTATTGAAAATGTACCTCCCCTTATAGCTACAAATAATATCGAAAAACAACTAGAAAAATCCTATGAAAAGGAATTACTTCTTCTTGAAATCATGCAACTCACACAATCAGATAGAGAATTATTCTTAATGAAATATTATTTAGATTACACAAATGGTGAAATAGCCGAGATTTTACATATTTCAAAATCTGCAGTAGAGAATCGTTTGTATAGAGGAAAGAAAAAGCTTGCTAAAAATCCAAAATTAAGGGAGAGTTTGACTTGAAAAATGAAAAAGATTTCTTGCAAATTGACATAGAAGAAATTACGTCTATTGAGGTTACCAAGGAAGAAAAGCAAGTTGTGATTAGTCACATTTTACAAAAGCCAATAAAGGCATTTAGGCTACCTAAATGGGTTATAGCTGCACTGTTTGCAATTGGCGTTAGCTCAGTCGGAATTTTGAGTCTATCGACAGTAGCATCAAAATTACCAATTGTTGAACATTTCCTTTCTTACTTTTCAAAAGATGAACAACTTACACGTTTTGCTGACAACTCGAGTATTGTTGCAACAACATCAGTAAGTAATGGTATTACTATGAAAGTAGAAGATGCCCTATATGATGGGAATTTGGTTTCTCTTAGTTTTTCGTTAGAATCGAAGCAACCATTGGACAATCTACTTTTCATGGAGAATCTTCCTAAAATAGCAGGACATGAAGATGAAAGTGATGGTGGATTCAAATTTAAAAAAGTAAATGAGGATACCTATATTGGCTTTTTAACAATAACGTTGAATAACACTGCGCCGTCTCCTTCTTCTATTGAATTAACTTGGGAGCCTGGCAGTTTCCTAGATATTAATCGAAAAACGCTTGCTTCTGGAGATTGGAATTTCTCTTTTGAACTAAATAAAATTCAAGGAAATGAATTAACTGTAAATCAAACAATATCGTCAAAACCATATCAATTAGTCATTGATTACCTTTCCTTTACAAAATATGCAACCGTGATTTACTTTAGCGGTGACCTTGATTTTGCCACTGAAATCGTAACCTTAGACATTACAGACAACCTCGGAAACCACTATGAGGATGCTCCAACTACAACTATGAAAGTAACAGATAAATATTCTACAGGAACTGTGGTAATAAACGATTTCAATTTTAGTGCCACGTCAATTTTCATTACACCAACGATTCATACAACGGACGTAAAATGGGAGAAAATCGAAAAAAAACTACTAGAAACAGTCGAAATTGACTTGAATAAATAGAAATCCCAAAAGTGAAAACAACACCTCAAGCACTATGGTGCTTGGGGTGTTGTACCTTTAATTAAGGCTAACCCATAATTAAATCATAAACGGCCATTGTCGATTCCATTGGTGTGGTGTTCAGCTCTTTTTGTAATTGTTGTACACATTTTTCATACCATTTTAATGCAAGCGAGCGGTTTTGTAATTGATAATGATTATACATTAAAAGCCGATAGCCTTCTTCCCATAATGCATCTTCTCGAATCATTTTTTCTGCATAGTGGATTGACTGCTTAAAGTTTTGTTGCCGCGTGGCATTTTGTGCTAATCTTTCGAGTACTTCAATATATAAAGTTTGCAATTTCTCTCGATCGTGTGTTAGCCAATCTACTTGCTTTTTTTCCACATATAGTGCATCTGTATAACTCGCCTCAGCAAGTTGCAACCATTCATTCGAATATTGTGGATCAAATTCTTCCATTCCTAACGCAAAATAAAAAAGAAAACGTTCTACATCGATTTGCAGAAAGCGAGTATGCTGCAATTGATACATATTATTTTTCCGATGGATAAAGAAGCTCTCCTGACGTGCATGTCGTTGCGGTTCCAGCACCTTTAATAAGGTATTTAAAACAACCTTAAAATCACGATCAAGTGTATCGACTAAACGCTCAGGCCACAAAGTTTGCGCAATTTCTTCCTTTGGAATATAGCGATGACGATGACAATATAAATACACGAAAAGCTCCTTTGACTTTTCGCGTTGCCATTCTTTATCCTCAATTTTCAGATGATTTCTTGTTAAATTTATACTTCCGAAAAGATTTACCTGTATGTCATCTGCTGGATAAACCAATGTGCCCTCCACTCGAAAATAGTTACGCATCGTTTGAATAGCCATGTTTTCACTCTTACAGTTATGGCTATATTGCAAAAGCTCGTAAAAAATAATTAAATTGGAAGGACCTAAAATTGTGGTCCGTTGAAAAAAGTATTCATATCCATGGGCAATACATTGACTTGCAAATTGATTAAAATAAGAGATAAAATTTTGAGCATTATTCTCTTTAAAAGCAATCACAGATTGATAGAATAAAATATGCATCTCGCCATTTTGATCGCCACAGACCTGAAATAATCGTTGTGCCTTTCTTAATAGATGCTTTGCCTTATCAAATTCATTGTTAGAAAGTATCACTTTCACTTCAACAAGTAATATAAGGGCAGTCATCCAAGCATCATGTACTTGCTCTGTTTCCTGTATGCCTAGTGTCAAATACTTTTTAGCGGATACAATGTCTCCCCCAGCATGTTTAACAATAGCAAGTCCCATATAAGGCTCTGCCTTGACACGAGAAATATTCATCATATTCATTAGCGAAATAGCTTTGTCATATGCGTGGCATGCGCCTTCATAGTCTGGAAAATCTACTAATAACAAAGCATGTGCCTTGCGAATATAGCCAACCGCTTCTACAAAAACGGACTTCTCACGTACTCCCCTTCGAATCCCCTGCTGTGCAGCGTACCATGCATCTTTTCCAAGTCCTAATAGCGCATAAACAAAGGATGCCAACAGTTCACTTTCCCTATGTGTCGAAACAAGTTGTGGTGGTATTTCCAATCGTTTCGTCAGCAAATTTTTGGCATCAAATAATTGGCCTGTTCTCAACAATATACGTACATCGACATTTGCCCGTTGTAAAACTGTTTCATTTAAAGCAACCTCTTCAATGAATCGTTTTGCTTCTTTGGCTTTCCCTAAATTCACTAGGTTTTCAGCATACTGACGTTGTAGTTCGAAGCGTTCTTGTGAACTGAGTAAGTTGTCATTCACTAACGCTAACGCTTGTTTTAAATAAGGTTCAGCTAACGCTGGTTGGATCGTATCAAGATAAATATGAGCTAATCCGGCCTGGGCTTTTATCATAAAGAGGTCATCATTGACAGACTTGGCCATGCTGGTACACATTTCATAGGCTTGTTTTGCCTTTTCATAATAAGCACGATAGCGATGACACTCCCCTTCAAAATAATATAATTTATAAAATTTCATTTTTTCATTGGCTGAAAAACGATTAATTTTTTCTAATAGCCACTCAAATTGACCTGCTTTTACTACACTATCAGCATAATTTTGCAATAGCTCCCCACAAAAATCTTGATCATTTGTTTTAAATGCATGGTGTAGAATTGCCTGAACGTTGTTGTTATTTACATAATACAAAGCCGCTTTTTTATGTAAAATCGTATATTGTGTAGTGTTTTGTTGCCATTTCATTTCTAAAAATCGGCTAAATAAAGAGTGGAAACGATATAATCCATTACTAGCTATTGGTTGGATAAATAAATGCTTATGCACTAATTGTTCTAATACTTGTACAACTTCTGTGTTGTAAAATTGAGCGATTAAGTCCTCTGAGAAAGTTGGGAAGATTGCAAAATACAGTAATGCTTCTTGCTCAAATTTAGTCATTTTTAAAAAAACTTCTTCTGATAAATAGGAAAACAGATCATTTGTATGAATGTTTAGCCAGTGATCAAGCACCTCACTATTCCATTGCTCAGCCAATAATGAAAGACTAATCGCCCAACCTTCTGTAATTTCGATTACTTTTAAAATTTCTTCCTCTGTTAAGTGAATATCCACATATTCTTCAAAAAAAACAGTGATTTCTTCAGCAGAAAAGGCTAAGTCTGTTTCAGTAATAATGAGAGATTTCATTTGCAACTTCATTTTTCGCATGATATCCCAATTCGGTAATGCTCTAGAAGCAATAATGAAATGGATGTTGGGAGGTGAAAATTCAATTATTTTTTCCATTACATAGTTAATAGGAAATTCATGGTCCACTAAATGGTAATCATCAATGACAATTAGAAAACGCTCTTCTATCTCACATAAACAATTGACGAAAAGTTTATACCAACGATTTAATTCTTCTATTTTTGGAAAGCGTGAAAGTTGATCCCAGGTAGCAAATTGTCTTCCAAAGTGGGGAAAGACGCGTTGAATACTATGAAACAAATATCTTAGAAATGGCAGGATATTATCGTCCTCTTCTGAAACGCTATACCAAGAAAACTTAGTGATTTCCGAGTGGAGAAATTGCGTGAGAATAGTTGTTTTCCCATAGCCTGCACCACTATGGATGAATGTACATGTCAGATCCAAACTTTTTCTTAGTTTTTTCATTAGCAAAGCTCGACTAATACAATGATTTGATGGCTTTGGTGCAATACATTTCGACTGAATAATAATATCTGTTGTCATTAAATGATAACCTCCCCATTATACTGCGATTAGTAGGTTACTGAACGTTGTTCCTAGTTACATCTATTTAAACATCATATAGTTAAATTATTGACAGTTTACCATATATTATATGTGATTTGTCAGAATTTCACCTACCGCAATATTAAAGGATACATCTCCTTCTAAGAGTTTTAAGGTCCCCATGCAATGACCACGGATTATTATTTTTATGAAGTCACTTTGTAGCTATTAATCTTCTGCATGAGTAAATTTAATTCATCAGCTATCGGTGCAGTTCATTCATTATTTGATTCAAAGATTCCGTTGATGCATCCTGATCTTTTGCAACATTTGCAATAACTGAAATACGCTCTAAGGATACATGATTGGACTCTAATATACTTTTAAAGATGGTATTTGTCTCACTAGCATGACTTGCATAACTTGCGACCGCTTGGGAGGCATTAGAAATAAGAGCCATTTCGTCTTCTACTTTCTTCATAGTATTTAAAATAACATGAAATAAATCTGCGTTGATTATTATTGTGGCATTTCCTTTATGAATTTCATTCAAACCAGACTCCATTTTTTCTGCCATTTCATGCACTTGAAAATCGATATTTTGTAATACCCTTTGGATATCTATCGTTGAAGTCTGAGAATTTGAAGCAAGTTTTCGAATTTTACCTGCTACTACAACAAAAAAACCTTTGCCGTGTTCACCTGCACGAGCTGCTTCAATTGATGCATCTAATGCAAGAAGCTTTGTTTGCTCCGAGATATCTTCGATTTCACGTAGGGATTGGGTTATTTGTTGTGATTGGTTGGCTAAATTGTACAACTAGATCATTAATGGATTCGATAGATACTGTTATTACTGTCATCTGAGAAGCTACTTCTTGGACAGATTTTTCTCCAGCAGATGCTTGTTTTAAACTATCCTTTTACTCGTTGCAACCTGGTCACCTAAATACCTATATAAAAATAACAATAAGCAGTGTCTCCACTAAAAAATGTTTAAGCATAAAAAAATCCCGATTATCATTTATTGATAATCGGGATTTTGACCATATATTATAGAAGATCTTTACGTAATTCCGCAGCAGATTTTGCTGATAACAGACCGAAAGGAATATCAAATACTGTTTTCGCACCTTTGTCGCCTGCTTGGCTTAAACGATGTGCAGCACGTGCATAGGCAACGAGCACACTTGACGTGAAGTTCGGATTACTGTCAAGTTTTAATGAGAATTCAAGAATTTGTTTGTCATCTGCGCCGCTGTCTCCACTGCGAATAACGAAACCACCGTGTGGCATACCTGTATGATTTTCTTTAAATTCATCTTCTGAAATAAAGTTTACTGTTGTGTTATATTCGTCGAAGTAGTTTGGCATTGTCACAATTTCTTGCTCCACTTTTGCGGCATCTGCACCTTCTTCTAGAACAACCCAGCATTCACGCGCATGTTTTTCACGTGTTGTTAACTCTGGGTTTTCACCATTACGAACACGTTCCACCGCATCTTTAATTGGTAACGTATATTGAACTGCATTTTTTACACCTGCAATACGACGGACTGCATCTGAGTGACCTTGGCTTAAGCCATCACCCCAGAATGTGTAAGTTGTACCTACAGGTAATACAGCCTCACCTAGGATACGGTTTAATGAGAACAAACCTGGATCCCAGCCCACTGAAATTACTGATATTTTACCAGATTTTTGTGCTACAGCGTCAACCGCTTCGAAAAACTCTGGAATTTTCGCATGAGTATCAAAGCTGTCAATTGTATTAAACCATTGTGCAAAGTGTGGTCCTTGCTCAGGTAAGTCTGTTGCAGAGCCTCCACATAAAATCATTACATCAATGTCATGTTGGAATTTTTCAGCGTCATCAACTAAATATACGCTTGCGTTACTTGCAACGCTTACTGTTGAAGGATCCCGTCGTGTGAAGACAGCTACTAATTCCATATCGGGATTTTGCGAAATTGCGTATTCCACACCGCGTCCTAAATTTCCATAACCTACAATACCTACTCGAATTGCACTCATTAAAATTCCTCCTCACGTTAACGTGACTTTGTGATAACTTTCACGTTAAATCTAATTACAATAATACTTCGTGTTAGAAAAATTCACAATAGTTTGAGTACGTGTTTTTACTCATAAACTATATAAGTTTTGTATGATTTCCATACTATAAAGGCATGAATACGGTTACATAAACAAATCTTGTAGAACGAACCATTAAGTTTTCGTAAAAGCCTTGTAAATCAAGACTTTTTCATCATCGGGTCTTGTACAATAGCAATAACGACAAGGGGGCATGTTGAATGAAAAGTAATGGTCACTCACCAAGTACAGTGTTGGCACAAGGGGAACTATTGGCATTCCATAATGCACAGAAATCTGCTCAAGCTCATAATATCAACAGTAATGGTATAGCGGATGAGGCAAAGCATCAAAGATTTTCACCCGACAAACAGCTATGTATAGGGATATTACCTTTTGACGTTAATCAACAAATCCTAGATATCTCCAGTAAAAAACACAAGGTCAATGAAGTGAACTTTTATCATAGTGGCAAGGAAATTGCACGCTGGATTATTAAAAAAAGTGAATACAACAAGCCTAGTCCTGACTTCTTTATTTGAAGTCTGTGCTTATTTGTGAGTACGCGCTTAGTTCTTTCACCTCTCATTATTAATGAAGCATATTATGCTATCACATAGGGACAGGCATCAATATGTACTATAAACATAAAGAAAGAGAGCAACCTCTAATTGAACAATAAAAGAAACCCATAGATAAAAATAAGCAAGGATTCTTTTATTTTTCAAAAGATACAGCTCACTTTACTGTTAAAGGTATTGTTTCCGTTTGATTATCCCATTTTAGTATGACTGCAATCTCCGAATCCTCTCTAGCATCAGTACATCCCTTCGCTAACGTGGCTACCCCGTATTCATTTAATGGCTCATCCCCGGATGCCTTATCATAGGAATACTCAATTCTTTTCGGAATAGTTTCCTTTCCAATATATTGAATAGCACCAGCAGTTGGTTGGCAACTATTAGTTTTCTCCACTTCATAGCGTACGCTCCAATTGTCACTTTCTCCAGTAAACATAAAAGTTTCTCCTGCACAAGCCGCTAAAAGTGACAGACTGAGGAAGATAAACAAAATGCCAATCTTATTAACTACTGCCGATTCACAACTGAGCGCATCTACAAAATTTTTATTTCTCCTCTTGTTCATCTGTGGCACAAAATAATTGGTGCATTACTGAATCTCCTGCGCCAATTGGTTAAGGCGTCGCTCATCGATAATGTGGTAGCCATGCTTTTGCTTTTCCAGTATCTTTTCTTCGCAAAATTGGGCTAGGACATATAATAAATGGCGATAAGAAACCCCTAAATATTCACAGATTTCCGTATGCTTTTCTTTATAGATGCCCTGATCAGATGATAATTGGATAAAGGCTGCTAGACGATTTTCCAATGGGTATGCCTGATTTTGCGTATATTTTGATGTCATTGTAGTTGCCTTTTCCCCTAAAAATACACATAATCTGCGTAAAAAAAGTGCATCTGCGAGTAGCTTTTCTTTGCATGCCTGTGTGGCAATTGACAGACAAATTGTTGTTGTCACCGTTTGAATCCCCTTGGTATATCTAGCCTCATTGAGTAATTCAATTTCTCCCATAAACCGTGGTGCTTCCAAATATTCAATAAGCGAAACCTTGCCGTTCTTATGCGTCATATAGAGCTTCGTTTTCCCCTCTATCATGTAATACATCGTATCTGGGTATGAACCTTCTTGAAAAATCCATTCTCCTTTGTCAAATTGGCAGACTTCTAAATATGGATAGATGTCAAAGGAGAAAAAATCATCAATCGGATATTTTTTTATATAATATTGCCGTGCTTCACCTGTCAGTATTTGCATTTTTTATTCTCTCCTATTTAAAATATGAGATATCTCACATTATTGTAACGACTATCGTGCTATCATTCAACATAGTTAATGGAGGTACATAATTTAATGAACAATCAACGATGGCTTTCTCAAAATTTCTTTACTTTTTTCATTACATGGGGGATTTTCTTACCTTATTGGACAGGTTGGCTTGTGGATGCTAAACATCTAACGGTCTCTCAGGCAAGTGTTGTGATGGGCTGTGGTCTATTAGCAAGGGCCACTTCTAATCTTTTTTTCTTTCCAACGTTAGCAAAATATGTACACAATAAACGCCTTATTACGATTTTGGCAGTTGGTGCTTTGATGACAACATTACTTTACATACCGAGTACAAGTTTCAGCATGCTCCTTATTGTGACAATTTTATTTAGTGTATTTTATCCTGCTCTTTTACCTGCCGTTGAAAGTAGTGCGGCAACGCTCGTCCAGCATGGCAATGTTCACTATGGTAAAAGCCGCTCCTATGGTTCATTCGGTTTCGTTATAGCGGTACTAATTATCAGTATGCTAACCGGTGTCTTTGGTAAAAACGTAATCTTTTGGAGCATGATTATCGGTTTAATAGGTATGCTGTTGATGCAACAATTTGCGACACCGAAGGAATTACTTGTTGTGCCTACAAAAGAGCAGCGAGCTAAATCCCTGTCGATGAAAACATTATGGCAGATTAAAGGTTTTCCAATTGTTTTATTGATCGTGATATTGCTACAAGGCGCACATGCTTCGTATTACAGCTATGGCTATATCTATTTAGAGGATTTACAGGTTGACCCATTTTATATGGGGATGATTATTAATATTGCCGTGATTTGTGAAATCTTATATTTCATGAAGGCGGATACACTATTTACGAAATGGCGTTCTTCCTCGTTATTACTGTTAGCGGCAAGTGGATCTTCCTTACGCTGGTTAGTTATTTATTTATTCCCAAATGTCTGGGTGTTTATTGGCTCTCAAACATTACATGCGTTATCTTTCGCGCTTGCACACTTTGCTTTTATCCGCTATTTAACGAAAAACTTACCAAAGGAACAAATTCCGAATGCACAGGGACTCTATTCTGCATTAGCGATGGGGTTAAGTACCGCGATCCTGACGTTTTTAGGTGGCTATTTATACGAAATTTCACCGGGACTATCTTTTGCAGCCATGCTGATTTGTACAGTTCCAGCAATCGGTATCTTGTTGCTTACTAGAAATACTTATAAATTTTAAAAGCAGGTGGGAAAGACAATTTGTCTTCCTTCACCCGCTTTTCTATGTTTACCTAGGATAATAAGAGAAACCAGGATATTTGACAACTGGCCACTTTTCTTTTCTTAAAGCATGTAACAATTCTGCGCCAACACATAAATTGCTCTGAACAAGCTCAGTTGGGGTTAAAGCCATCCATTGGTTTAATGAGACATCTTGAAATTTATTACTTTTAAATATTTCGAGGAACCACAATGTTTCTGTCCCTGTGTTCTCGATATAATGACCATTTGCGAATGGCACATACCCTACATCACCTGCACGATAATCAAATGTTCTAGCATTACCGTTTGCTGCAAATACTGTCATTCGCCCTTTTCCGTTTAAATAATATTGCCATTCATCATTGTTCGGGTGCCAATGCATTTCTCGCATTGCCCCAGGTTCAACCTCAACAAGAGCGGCAGCTATATTTTGTGAGATAGGAAAGTTTGAGGAATCAACAATTCTTACACTACCTCCAGGTGTTTTCATAGGAGGTTGTGCAAGCAGTTGATGTTTGAAGGTTTGAGGGACTGCCATACGGTGATTGAACTTTTTGCGTTTCAATGGGTCCTGGGACTTTGTCTTGATAAATATAAACCTGTTCAGTGGGAATATGATTAAATGCGTGAATAGGCACGCCGAAATTTGATGAGAGCACATCTTTAGGTGTATGGGCAAACCAATCAGATAGAGAAAACGTATTGAGATCCGAGAAATTTCCATCGTCAAATACGAGTAGAAATTCACAGCCATCCTCGAGACCTTGAATGGAGTGAGGAATTCCCGGTGGAAAATACCATAAGTCACCGAGTCCTACATCAGCAATAAAGTTGTGGCCATTTTGATCTACTGCTGTTATTCGGGCGTGACCAACTAGCATATAAGACCACTCTGCTTGTTGATGCCAATGAAGTTCTCGTACTCCACCAGGTGTCAAACTCATATTGACTCCTGCCAATGTAGTGGCGATAGGAAGTTCACGAACAGTAATTTCTCGTGACCATCCCCCCTTATTTAATGTCATATTGGTATCGGAAAATGAAAATCTAAGATTAGGAATAAGTCCTGCATCTGTTTTAGGAGGCACTAGCATATCAGGATTTTGCATATCCCTCATAATATCTCTTGGTCCTTTATCTATTCCCCCAGCTCCATCATCTCGAAAGGGCTGTGGAATATAATAGCCTTGTGGCATTTTCTCCAATTAGTCACCTCTTTTAATAAAATGAACAATCTGTTTTTAGAGCTAACACAGTCGTTGGGCATTTAAGCATACTCATTTTACACTGTATGGAGTCCATACTTGAATTATTCTTTCTACAAAGTGTAGACGCCTGTCAGCTATTGCACCCACATATTTCGCCTGTATCATGAAAAGTGCCATTAGACATTAAACGCGACTAATCCATAGAAGAGCAATATAGTCGAGTTTGAAAGGCATATATGCATTTGGGTTTCCGTTTTTTTGAAGTTTCACCTGTTCTAGTCCCACAGCAATTAATTTAAGTTTATAAATTTCACAGAAAAAGCTGTTTGACATATTGATCACGCCAATGTGTCAAACAGCTAATTATAAACATGGGATATTCTTGTCTTTATTAATTTTCTATGGAGCGAAGCTCTAGCAAATATGCTCACAACAAGTTGCTATCAAGGTTATTCCTCAAATCATTTTTCTTCATTGTATTTTTTATGCGCTTCAACTACGTATTCATGTAATATTTGTAAGCCAGCCTTTAATGCTTCATTGGTTGCATAGGCATACGATAAGCGAATATGATGGCTATCTTGTGCATCGTAGATATAACCAGGATTTATGAGGATTAGTCGATGCAATAGCCTAGTAAATAACTCTTTATCAACAATAGGTGCATGAAACTTTAGCCAAATATAAAAGCCTCCTTTTGGCTTAGCCCATTCAGCCATATCACAGAATTTTTCAGTCAAAATAGCCTCTACTAAATCAGCTCTTTGTTGTAATTGTTGGCGTAAGTTTATAATATGCTTTTCATATTTTCCAGATTGTAGCCAGTGCCGTACAATTTCTTGCGAGATTGCACTTGAACCATAATCTGTCTGCATTTTGATATCCGCTAAACGCTCAATGACGGTTGTTGGTCCTATTAACCAGCCAATACGTAGTCCAGGGCTTAGTGTTTTCGATACACTGCCAATGTATAGTACTTGCCCACTATCATCCATTGATTTTATAGGGGGCGTTCCCTCATTGAAGAGTAATTCATGATACACGTCATCTTCAATAATGGGAATACGAGACTGTTTACATGCTTCATAAAGCTGTTTTTTTTCTTGTGTCGTCCAAACACCACCCGTTGGATTATTTAACGTAGGCACTACATAAAAAACAGCTTGTCGTTTTCTCTTCTTCTGCGCCAATGTTTGCGCAAGCTGTTCATCACGATGGATTGTTATCATTTGCATACCAACAGATTGAAACGGATGGACGGAATTTAAATAAGATGTTTTTTCCTGAAAAACGATTGAACCCTGTTCAAGCAGGCCAACTGCAATGAGCTGCAATGCTTGAAGAGCACCTGAAACAATACAAACATTTTCTGGTTGTGCATGTATTCCTCTTTTTTCCACATAGTCACAAATCGCTTCTCGAAGTCTGTAGTTGCCTTGGGGAGATGAATAACCCAAAGTTTTAGGCTGTAAGGAAAGTTCCGTTAAGGATGCTTCAATTTCAGCAGTTGGCAATAAACTTGGTGCTAACTCCCCAGTGCCTAAACGTATGATATCATCACGCTGTTCGTATTCATTGATTAATTGAATGGTATGATAATTTGGCTTATGAAGACTTGTATCAATATAAGTTTGCCAACTTGGTTGGGTTTGTGTAATCAATGCATGCCAAGAATTATACGAGACATAAATACCTGCGCCCACCTGTGCTTCCAGTATTCCAGCTGCCTTTAACTCCTCTAATGCTTGCTGAACAGTACTTCGATTGACGGCAAACTGCATGGCTAGCTGCCGCTGTGTCGGTAGCTTTGTGCCAGCAACCCAATCGCCCCTCTCAATACGTTCTGTAATCCATGTCACAATTTGTTGCTGTAATGTTAACGCTCCCTGTCTTGTGGGTCGCCAGCTCATTTCCTCACCTCTCAGATTGGTTGGGTAAAAAACCAACCAATTGGTCGTTTTCTTTTAGTTATAACACAACTTTTTAGATTTTATGAAAAATGCTTATATATCAACACTTAAATCGTATTTCCCAACTGTATTTGTGTAGTGTTTTGTGTAGTAGACCACTTGTTTTAAATAGTGGTCTTTTTTATTTCCGCACAATATACCCAACTATCCGTGGACCTTTAAGAGGCTTCTTCTTTTTATCAACAGGCTTATTTACATTTTGTTGAAAACTTTTATATTCCTTGTCCTCCACAGATAAATGAATATACAACAAAAATCCCATCATGGAGTGATCTTTTCATCAATTCTTCATTTTACTCTTTTAAACAGCGAACTTTTTTATCTGGTAATTCGTCCAATTATTAGTAATAACTATTTTTAAAAATAAAAGGAGAAATAAATATGAAAAAACCGATCAAAAAAACTTGGATGATTGCTTCTGCACTTACTATAGGAATGGCTGTTCTAACGCCACTTCAAGCAGGAGCTGCATCAGCAGAAAAAACAATTGAAGCATCCGTTCAAAAGGAACAACAACAACAAATTAAAGGGACCATTAAAAATATCTTCAACAGTGGAATGTACCTTAAAGGGCAAGATAGTAAAAATTATTTCATCAGTTTCAGTAATTTTTCTACTGAACAAATAGAAAAAATGAGCTTAGTAGAAGGACAGGAAATCTCTGTAGAAGGTAACGTTGTAGAAGATTATATTGACTTCAATACATTTGAAGCTTATAAAAAAGACCTACCTAAAGAGGTAACAAAAGAAGATTTAATAAGATTAGAAAAAATGTTTAATGAAATGAAGAAGCTAGAAAAGGAAATAAATGAAGACAATGATTATTCAGTTGAAGAGATAGAAAAGAAATTTGAGGAAATGGATAAGATTTATGCCGAAATGTTTAAAATTGAAAAGCCATATGTATTAGCTAATTGGCTACCTAAACCATTTGATGAATATATAGAAGACTACGGATTTAATGAGAGTAATATAGTTATTAAAGAAAACGATAAAAAACAGCTTAAAGCTATTTATGAAGAATGGGTAAAGCTTGAAAAAAGTGGGGATGAAGAAAAGGCTAACGATAAATATGAAGAGTTTTATAAAATCCTTGAGCCATATGTAGATGAGCTAAATGCACTAGAAACATTGGAAAAATTTATGGATAGCTATAAGAAAGCCATGGAATTTTTAGATATCCCCGCTGAAACTTTAGTCAAACTAAAAGCTCTTCAAGGGGATTTACAAAAAGCATTAAAAGATAAAAATGATGAGTTGTATGATAAGTTACACGAAGAATTCTATGGAATCCTTAATCAGTTCGAAAAGCCTCAAACATTTGAAGAGTACATGGCTGACTTTGAATACAAAGTTAGTGAAGCAGATAGCAAGAAATTAAAACAACTTTATGAAGAATACCAAGCACTTGATAAAAAAGGAGAACAAGAAAAAGGCGAAGAAATATGGGAAGCTTTTTACAATATTTTAGCCCCATATAGAACAGCAAATAAAGAAATTCTTATTTCAGGTTCTAAAATAACGATAAACGGCCAAGACTATCTTCCACAACATTAACCAGTAAAAATTCGGGGTTATCCTAAAAGTCATTAAAAACGATTTTTGGGTATAACCCCTTTCCTTACCTCTCCCATTATTCAAAATGAGTCATTTCTCCATCTCCTTATAAAATATAAAATGTTAGTTTAAATTTTAATGAATCTGTAAACACTCATTGTATAACCGCTATGAATACGCTCGGTGAACTACAACACCGACAAGAAAACCCAGACTCCATTCATAGCGGTTATTCCCCTTTACCATTCCAGCCAGTTATCTAAATTAGGTCTATTACATATTTCCGCTCGACTATCACGTTCTTTAAGCCAGTTATAAAACGATGTTGGACGCTCTCTATTAGTTGTTTCTTCTATATATGATGATTTTACTAAGCTTCATGCTTGAACGCTCAACAGCCTTGCTATAAGCCCCTACAAATACGGCTCTTAATGTACTCGCAACTGTCACTACACCTTCTTTAATATCCATAGCAATTTTGAATAGAACGTTCTTAGCTTTTATAAATTCATCCATAGAATTTACTTGTGAAGCTAGTACACATTTATATAATTCATCTTTTAAGTTATCCGCTAGTGGCAAGCTATTCATGAAATCAAATAGTGTCACCTGATACTCATTCATGTATTCTTTTTTCTTTTCAGCTTGCAAAGCCAATTCATTACCCAGACTCATAATATTATTTGCTTGTTTAGAACTTAAAAGATTAAAAGAATTAGATGGTTGGTTTTCAGATTGTGTACGACAAACCACGTCATTACTAGCTTCATCGACTGTCTCTCGTTGGGACACGTTCGATGGGACATAAGGTAAAATGCGATAAATACTTGCTCCTTTAATGCCGTTTAATTTCGTACCAGGTACTTTTTCGATGATGCCCAATGACTCTAATTTCTTAATGCTTCGATAAACAGTCTTTGTACTAATTTCCAATGCTGTAGCAATTGTGGCTGCCTTCAAATGACAAGCCCCTGGATTCTCTAAGCTATGAGAAGCAAGCTTGAAAACGATGGCACGTTCTGATTCTGTTAAGTCGTAATAGTGTGCTGCTATGTGGTCCTCCACACTCTTATCCATATCTGCTACTGTTTCAAATGTTGTGTATGTTGCTAAATATTCAAATGCCATCGTTTCCACCTCACTTTCTTTTTTTACTTTGAGTAATTAAAAACTCAATGAGCAGCACATAGCTTGTACATGCTGCCTGTTCAGTTTTTAAATTTTTAAATCTGAAGCACGATATTTTAAATCCGAAGCACGATAGTGGGATTCAATTCGTGCAGCTACTGGATCTGTAATTTCTACTTTTAACGAGTATCCTTTTTCCTCTAAGAGCTTTACTTCTGCTCCCTTTGATACCGCCCATTTTTCAATCTTCTTCAAAGCCGAATATGCACTTTTCAACTTGCCCTCGACTGCATTCACTCCATGAATAATGAATACATAAGGCTCCGTCTTTGAAACTTCAACACGTTTCTCGATAGTTTCAAAGATTAAATCACTAACTTCTAATCCAGCTAAATTTTTCATCTTACATACCTCATTTCGATAAATTATTTGTTAAATACATATTAAATGATTATAATGTATATTACAACTGTTTTATGACTTTAATACATATTTATTTTCAAAATATGCTATAATATGTTTAATAATAATATTAAATGAGGTGAATACATGGAGATTACAAAGAAGGTAAAAAGGTTACTGGTCGAGTCTGATATAAACGCAACTCAATTAGCAGAAAAGATTGAAACTACTCAATCCAATCTGTCTCGTAAAATGAAAAACGAATCGTATTCAGTAACAGATTTAATTAAAATTGCAGATGCTTTGGGTGTTGAATTGGAGATTAATTTCATAATGGAAGATGGTACGAAGATTTAAAAGATGAGGAAGTAATTAAGTGAACCAGTTAGAACAAACAACAAACGAATTACTTGAAGCAGGCTATACAATTGAGGAGATTAAAGCAGCCTTTGAGGAAGTAATTAATAACGCAAAAAATTCAAAGACAATTGATGAAACAGATAACTAATTTGGTTGTCTGTTTTTTGTATGTACTTTTTACTCCAAATTCCCTAGAATGGAAATATAGAGGGAGGAATAAATTTATGAAAAAATTAATTTTTAGTGCAGCATTAATATTAAGTTTAGGATTGGCTGGTTGCGGAGAAGAAAAAGCAAAAGAAGAACCAGGCGAAAAAGAAACACCTGTATCTACTGACAAAGTAGAAAAAGAAGAGACAAGCAAGGATGTTTATTTTAAAGATAATGAAGTAAAGATAGAGGATTTAAAAATAAACATTACTGAAACCAAAGTTATTCCAGTTGGCGAAAAAGGTAATGAATATGGAGATAAACCAGTATTCGCTATTTGGTTCAATACTACAAACCTAAGTGATAAAGACATTGATCCAGGGTCAGCGTGGTTTGCTGTATTTACAGTAATTCAAGATAACAATCCAAACGCTGTTAATGAATTAGAAGTAGGAGCATTACCAGATGATAGATTTTTAGATACTCAATTAGAAACAATTAAAAAAGGTGGCACTGTAGAACACGCCATTGCGTATGAGCTGGATGATTTAGAAACACCAGTTACATTAGTAGCTAATCAAGGGATTGGCGGTAAAGAATTAGGTAAGCAAGATTATCAAATTAAACAATAAAAGAAAATTTAGTCACTCACCCGAGTGGCTTTTTTATATGTTACTTGATTAGTGCTTCTTTAATTTGCTTATCCTTGTAATTGAAATGATATAACATTCCCGAGAGTAAGTTGGAGGTGACAGAGATTAAAAAATCTTTAACAATTTTATTACTACTATTAATCAGCTTATTGTTAAGTAGCTGCTGGAGCAAAAAAGAATTAAATGAACTTGCTATTGTAATGGCGGCTGGTGTGGATAAAGTAGATGATGAATACGAAGTTTCTGTGCAAGTAGTTGCTCCTGGTGAAATATCTTCAAATAAACCCTCTAGTGGGCGATCACCGGTTGTAACATACCATGCTAAGGGGAAATCTGTATTTGAAGCAATTAGGAAACTGACAACAATTACACCTAGAAAAGCTTATTTTGCACACCTTCAAGTTGTTGTCATCGGAGAGGATTTAGCTACAGAGGGTATCGATCAAACAGTAGATTTATTAGCAAGAGATCCTGAAGTTAGAAATGATTTTGATGTAATCGTATCTTATCAGTCCTCTGCAAAAGAGGTCTTAAATGTTTTAACACCTATAGAAAAAGTACCTGCCAATAAAATTATAAATTCATTAGATGGCTCAGAGAAGGCTTGGGGATCTACATTATCAGTCAATATAGAAGACTTAGTGAATATCCTTGGCAATAAAGAAAAAAGTGCCGTGCTCTCTATGATTGAAATACAAGGGGATACACAATTAGGCATAGATAAAGCTAATGTAGAAAGCATTAAAACTTCTACGATATTGAAGTATGCGGGCTTAGCTATATTCAAACAAGATAAATTAATAGGATTTTTAACAGAAGAAGAAAGTAGAAGCTTCAATTTTTTGAATGACAATATCAAAAGTACAGTTGAAGTTATTTCTTGTCCTGAAGAAGGTAAGTTAACAATAGAAATTAAAAAATCAACAACTAAGATTAAGGGAAAATTTAAAAACAATACGCCCCAAATTAATGTTCGTATTGATATAGATCAAAATGTGGGAGAAGTTGAATGCGCTATAGATTTAACTGAAAACAAATCTATTGAGTATATTAATAAAAAAACTGCAGAGTTGATAAAGACTGGAATTGAAAAAACACTTATGACAATTCAAAAGAATTATCAGGCCGATATTATAGGATTCGGGGAAGTGCTTCACCGTGAAGATTACAAAACATGGAAAAAAATTAAAGATGATTGGTCAACGATATTTCCCGAATTAGAGATAAAAGTTGACGTCAATGTAAACACTACTGGCGTAGGTACTATGACAAACTTGAAATTAAAGGAGTAATTTAAATAATTACGGTTATGAAGGAAAAAGACCAGGTACTCAAATTGAACTGTACCCCGTCTTCGTCATTTATTCGTTTGTTTGCTTATTAATAGTCTCTCCACCTGTGTTTTTTAAGGCTTGGTTTGAAGGGCAATGGGCCATTATTAGATAGACCTTATTTAATAGGCAGTAACAACAAGTTGTTGCTCTTTTCCACTTCTTCGTTTTATTAAAAACCTCAAATATAAAATTTAAAACCAGACAGGATGATAAACTATAATCCAATCGTGTCTGGTTTATCTTTCAATCTATTTTTTGATCAGTATTATGGTTTTTTACAAGCAAAGTTAAATCCACCGATTTTACGTGCTTCCATTACATCAGTAATTCCACTCAAGCCAGCATCATCTCTTGAATCTATTACTGGATAACCATCTTTAGCATAACATTGATTTGCAAAATTCATTTTCTCTACATGTGTAAGGTATCGATCCCAGAAGAAGTATCCCATAATAGTAACAAGTCCAATTCCAGCAAGTATCGCCATCGCAGCATATGGTGTTATTTCCCCATTTTCATTTTCTTTATAAATTATTTCACCATCAAAGTTTTCCATATCTATTCCTAAATCTAAAAGTGTATCCTCAACCTCTTTTGGAGTTAATGATTCTAAAGTTTCACTATAATAATTTAATTCTTCATTTGTAAAATCATATTTTTCTTTAGCAGTTTCCTCATCTAATTCCAGTTTTTTAGTATCAAAATTATACAATATTGATTCTGATAAAACACTTTCTTTACTTTCCAATTCTTTAGCGCTAACAAAATTAGGGGATACAGTAGACGCCAATAAAGTAAATATTAAACCCCAGATTAAAAAATTCAGCCTTTTCATAACAATAAATCTCCTCCATATCTATTTTTAAAAATTGAGAATAGTAACACTATATATGTTTCTTAATACAAAAATCTATAGTATTTATCCTAATTTGGTTCCATTATACATTATTTACAAATAAATGTATAATCAAATAATAAAGGTGAGGTGATTTGTTTGCTCTTATTTATATAAAATGTAGAAATAAAGCATTATATTAGGAATGTAGGAGAAATAAAATGGTTTTGTGATTATTTGTATTTGAGGTAATCCTTACCGGTATGTTAGATATAGAGATAAAAGGAGGATATTTGAATGACTAAGAACAAATATGTTAATGTGGCATTGGGGATATTTTTTATTTTTTTACTGGGAGTATCTTTTTTAATAAATATGTATAGTTATTTCAATACTAAAGAGCTGGACTCAGCAAGCACTAAATGTTATGAAAACGACGGAGAAGTCATTTTTAAAATTCATAATAATCTCACAAGCAAATACTCTTTTGAGTGTAAGTAAAATTAATTTTTAAATTTAAATAAAAAAAGCCCAGGCTCACAATTATGAACTGCACCCCGTATAGTGGACACTTTAAAAAGTGACCCTATTTGGGGTGCAGTTCATTAAATGAGTACCTGGGCTTTGGTGTTACTATTTGTTTTTACGTTGCTGAATAGTAATATACAAACCAATCAAACGATCAGTTATCATAGTACCATTCTGTAAATCCTTCAAGTGCGATTCAAGAATAATTTCATCCTTAACAGCCTGAGCAATAAACTTTTCTACTTCCGTTTTCATAGCTGGTGAACCCGGATTCCAATTTGTCACTTTAATTTCCTCCTTTTTGTCTTCCACAATTAGTTGTACTTGTCCTTTGCTATTAGTAGGCACTTTTATTTGTCCTTCTAACTTGTAGCCTTTAGGCATCTTCCAAGATGATTTAACCTCGAAATGTGGTCGGTCAATAGCATTAGTCCAAGTACCTCCCCACTCGATGCCTATCTTCTTGGCTATAGCTCCCACTCGATTAAGCGTTGTTACATCATATAATGATTGTGGAGGGCCTACAGCAATATCCCATGCTAGACGTGATTTATGATTGCTATTTAATGTCCAGGTAACAATTTGCCCTGGCCGTGTTCTTCCTTGTGCGTATAAGTACTTTTGGCGTTCCTGTGAGCGATATGTTTCAGTAATGAAGATGTTCTTAATACCTACCTTGTAGCACTCTTGAAATAGTAATCTACAGGCTGTTTGTGCAGCTGGAAAAAGCTCGGCCAAGTCTCGGCATGTAGTCGTTACGCTTGTCATTTCACATCATCCTTTGGTTTGTCATAATCCATTGCTAGTGTGCTGTCTGACGCCCCTTTAGTTGTTGGGTCGATGATAATACCAAGTAAGCCTAAGATGCTTAGAACCGTCTCTGAAATGGCTGTAACTTGATCGTTGTAAATTGTAATATCGAAATTAAAAATGCCCGCTGTTTGATTAGCGAGCACAAGTAGAAATGCAATTAATGACACCCAAAATTGTTTATGTTGTAGTCGTACTTTCCAGTTAATCTTCATTTGAATTTCCCTCCACTTTGTCTAATCGTTTATGAGCTGATTTTGCGGATTCTTCCACACGAATCAAACGTTCATTTTGTGATTCAATTTTTCGCGCCTGGTCTTTTAAATCAAGTTTTATGTCATCTACACCTCGCGCTATATAATCCACCTTTGAAAAAATACTTGCTTCCGAAGCGCCTTGATTTTTGCTATCTTTTTTCATTGTTATAATTGCACCAAGCACGCCTAACAAAGTACCGATAGCACCAAAAAGCAATGACATTTCAATACTCATAGAACACCTACTTTCGCATAATAAAAGCCCTCCACAGTGTGGAAGGCATAAAAATAACGCTAGGCTTCTGCCTGCGTTTCATCTGTTACTTTATTATGTTGTTCATCCATCATTGTGCATAACTTTTTATACTCGTCTTGGTTTATTCTCTTCGTCATTAAAAACAAACTTAAATTCGTTGTCATTTCCTCATAATCACATTTTTGATTAGTAATTAATAACCTTGCAGCACTATAAGTCATATTCATGCTTTTTCCTCCCTACACACCAATTTCTTTCATCGTTAGCAATAATTCTGTGTTTAATAACGTTTGTGCTTGCATTTCTTCAACAGTAGGTTCCGGCTCGATTGGTGTCGGTTCAGGAATAGTAGGCTCTGTAAATTCACCTGTTTTCTTATCGTAATCCCAACCTTCTTTTACTTCGTGCTTGTCTGTAATGTCAACCAAAACAATATTCGGTGCAAAATCAGGCTTATTCTCATCTTCAAAAACCCAATGCGCTTTGTCATATAATATTTGTGCGAATCTCATTTAATCACTCCCACCATTTCACTGTTAATATGCCATTACCGCCAGTTCCAGAATGTGGCCCTCCAGCGGCGCCGCCAGTACCGATAGTAATAGAAATGTTGGATAAAGGCGTAACACTTACAGGTCTATCATAGACAAAATCTCCACCGCCTCCTCCGCCTGCATACCAAAAACCGTGTCCTTGTGCCCCTCCAGCACCGCCACTGCAATAACCTCCATTTCTTGCAGCTACTACATATTTAGGATACGGCGCTGTAATGCCTCCGAAATAAGGGCCGCTGTCACCACCTTTACCGTACCAGCTACGCGACTGGCCATTAACATAGCCGTCCGATTCTCCATTCTGACCGCCTGGCCCTCCAGCGGCGCCGCCTACACCTGTTCCTGGATCGAAATTTCCTCCAATACCACCGGCACCACCACTTAACGTAAGCAAACTACCAAACGATGTGGCACCTCCACTACTACCATTTTTACTAACCACAGTATCCCCATTACCACCTCCACCACCGCCACCTGTGATGTACACTTCGGTTATACCTGCAGGTACGGTAAACGTGGCATTTGATGTGTAGGTTTTTGATTTTAATACTTTGCTTGTATTTTTGTTCGCGATTTGAGTGCTTACGTTCTCTACATTTTGTTTAATTTGATTTACACTTATCTGCGTTGAGTCAGTAGTAGTTTTAATACCATTGACAGCAGTTTTAATTTCTTGTTGCGTTTCATAGCTTGGTAAATTTTTAGGCATTACTCAACCACCTCCACATAATCCATAGTTGGGCAATTTAAAGTTGTGTTCCAACCAAGAATTACTTGATACTTTTTATTTCCTTCAATGAATTGATTATGTTTCGCCATCTCTTTCGTATGTGTATTAAATTTGCTATTTACTTTATTGACTCCCTCTACAATGTTTTTTACATCTTCGACCTCAATATTGTTAATGTCACCAATTTTATCGATAATTTGTGTAGTATTCTGTGATATAGAAGCCACTTTGTCATCTACATATTTTTTACTTGCAAAGATAACTGTAGGATCCACTTTTAATGTCACAGCACTAGCGTTGGATACCTCTAAAATCATACGTAAATATAAATCTTTTAAACTTCCTTGTGCAGTTGCAGGCTTATATGTTTCGGGAACCTTTCCAATTGCTAAAAGGATGCCTGCTGAATCGAAAACACCTATTTCCCTGACGCTAAATCCTCCTGCTGTTGCAGGGATAACAGCCTCTACAATTACCCAATTTGGATTTGTTTCATCGATGGAAATCGAATTAATAGGTCCTCGCCAAACTTCATTAACAAGCTTTGTAGCAGTAGCTACAGGATTATAATAAGCGCCGTTACTATCACCTACAGCTATATTTGAAAAATCAAAAAACTAAAGACAGCGAAGCACTGCCAGTCAAAAAACAAATATTATTTGCCCTCTCTGTGTCCCTTTTAAACCCACACGCTATTTTGGACACAATCGGCGTTATTGGAACAAGTGCATTAAAATACAGTGGCACAGAGCAAATCCTGTTCACTGCTGCGTGCATTATACTTTCCTGGATGTGGTTTTTTGGCCTCACAATTGCTGGTGCATCCATAAAAAAACTCGACAGCTCTGGGAACCATATGAATATCTTCAATAAATGCTCAGCGGTTTTTATCTGGGCTACTGCCATCTATTTATTGAGTGATTTACTGTAAATTGAATGATGATACATAAAGGATTTATTCTATCAAAAAGCTGAGAGTTGCGTGCCTATACTCGCATTGTTTCGGAGACTCGAGTGCTCAGGTCTTGACCTGAGCGTTTCTTCAGGAGACCCGAGCGCAAGTGGTCTTGACCCGAGGGCAAGCAGGCCTTTCCTGAGCATTCGTGCTTCCACTCGTTACAGCATGAAATAAATTGTAACTTTTTCGTTAAATACTTCCGTTTGAATAAATTTATCTCCTGTCCTGTTTTCGCCAAATTTTATGTCATTAAGTAATACGTTTGCTTTAAGTAATGTCTCGTGTTGTTGTATAATTTCAGCTGTTTTAGCATCTTCTGTTGAGATGGAAATGGCTATATATTGTTCAACAGGTAATGCCCATTTTTTTCGAGTATCTTGAATGGAGCGGATTAATTCCCTTATCTGCCCTTCTTGCAATAAATCCTCTGTTAAGTGTGTGTTGAGAAGCACACGACATGATGTATCTTCTGCTAAAATATAGTGTTCTTTTACCATCGATTCGTTTACTACATGCACTGGTAATAATGTGATTTCGAGCCCTTCTATGTTCAGCTTTACTGCACCGTCGCGTTGTAATGACTTTTTCTCGTCAGCGTTTAGATTCAAGACGTAATCTTTTACTTTATTGACATGCTGCCCAAAGGCTACACCTGCCGTTTTGAAATTTAGTTTGTAGTGGATTGTTTCATACGCTGAAAAATCATTTGTCCAAATACATTGTTTTATATTTAATTCATCTTTGATGATGGCTGTATATTGCGCATACCTATCCAAGTCATTGGCCACGGAAACAACAATTTCCCGCAATGGCTGCTTCACTTTTATAGCTTGACTATTACGTAGACTTCTACCGAGTTCCACGATTGTTAAAACATGTTCCATTTCTTTTTCAAGTTGAAGGTTAAGCAGTGCTGTATTACATGGCGGATAGTTTTGTAAATGTACACTTTTACCACATAATCGCTTATATAAATCCTCTGCAATAAAGGGTGTAAATGGCGCTAATAGTTGACTAATAGTCGTTAGCAATTCGTACAGCGTACTATACGCTCCTCGTTTATCATCTGATAATCCGTTTGCCCAAAATCGTGCACGTGAACGACGGATATACCAATTGCTTAGTTCTTCGACAAGTTTACCAATTTCACGTGTCGCTTGCGTAAATTGGTAGTCGTCCATGTTTGTTGTGACAAGCTGAATTGTGTGGTGTAAGCGAGACAATATCCAATCATCCAGTTTTGTGCGTGTACCTGTATTTGCTGAGTCGTATTGGAAACCATCGATTTCGGCATACAGCTGATAGAATTTAAATGTATTATCGAGTGTATCCACAAGTTTTGATTTTGCGTCCATGACTATTTTCTTTGAAAAGCGCTTAGGATTCCACGCAGAGCTATCAACTAAAAATGACCATCTTAAAGCATCTGCTCCGTATTGTTCGATGAGTTCAACTGGTTCTAAAGCATTACCTTTACTTTTCGACATTTTCTGTCCATGCTCATCTAATACATGCCCTAATGACAGTACATTTTTATAAGGTGCCTTTCCTGTAAATAATGTTGAGACAGCTAATAAACTATAGAAAAATCCTCGTGTTTGGTCGATGCCTTCGATGACCACATCTGCTGGGAATTGATTTTTATGTGTTTGCTGATTACTAAATGGGTAATGATGTTGTGCAAATGGCATCGAACCACTATCAAACCAGACATCGATAACCTCTGGTGTACGTTCCATATCACCTTTGCATTTTGGGCAAGTACAGACAACGTCATCAATATATGGTTTATGCAATTCCATTTTGTCATCAAGAGTTCCCTTTGCTAAGACACTTAACGCAGCTATACTATTGGGTGCTTCTTCATGACCACAATCCTGACAAATCCATACATTGAGCGGAGTACCCCAATAGCGATTGCGGCTAATATTCCAATCCACTAAGTTTTCTAGGAAATTGCCAAATCGACCGTGTTTAATGTGCTCTGGATACCAGGTTACTTGCTCATTATTTGCTAGCAATTGATTTTTCAATGCCGACATATTGATAAACCAGCTATCAGTTGCATAGTAAAGCAATGGTGAATCACAACGCCAACAATGTGGGTAGCTATGCTCATATTTTTCTTTGTCAAACAATAACCCTTTTTCTGCCAGCATTTTAATAATAGCGACATCACAGTCTTTCACAAATTTCCCTGAAAGTTCTGGTACTTCTTGTGTATAACACCCTTTTAAATCTACAACGTTGACAAATGACAAATCATTGTGTTGAACAGTTTTATAATCCTCTTCTCCGTATGCTGGTGCAATATGCACAATCCCCGTACCACTTTGCTCTGTTACGTAATCTGCTAATACAACAACATGCCCCTTTGCGACTGCTACATAGGAAAAGGGTGAGATATACGAAGTTCCTTCAAATTCATGACCATCATGCTCACTTAACACCTCAAATGGTTCAGGCAATACTTTTTCAACAAGCGATTTAGCGAGTATATAAATTTTATCGTGTTTCTTTACACGCACATATTTTAAATGAGGGTGTAATGCCAATGCGACATTTGCTGGTAGTGTCCAAGGTGTCGTAGTCCATCCAAGAAAATACTCATCTCGATCTTTTCGCTTAAACATCGCTGTGACAGATAAATCTTTAACATCCTTATAGCCTTGGGCGACTTCATGGGAACTTAACGATGTTTGGCAACTCGGACAATACGGGGAAACACGATGCCCTTTATATAAAAGCTTGTTTTGGTGCACATGACTCAAAATATGCCAGACCGATTCAATATAATCGTTACTTAACGTTAAGTACGGATCCTCCATATTAATCCAATACCCTAGTTGTTCTGTAAAGGATCGCCATTTCTTTTCGTAAGTAAAGACGCTCCCTTTACATTCTTGAATAAATCGTTCAATGCCATAGTTCTCAATTTCTTGCTTACCGGAAATCCCAAGCTTTTTTTCTACACCTAATTCTACCGGTAAACCGTGTGTATCCCATCCGGCTTTTCGTTCAACAAGATAACCTTGCATCGTTTTATAACGAGCCACGACATCTTTTATGGTTCTTCCAAATGCGTGACCTACGTGTGGTAAGCCATTTGCTGTTGGTGGTCCTTCATAAAACACAAAGGGTTTACTGTCTGAACGATTATCTACAGACGCTTGAAACGTTCTTTCTTGTTCCCACATTTTACGAATTCTTGCTTCTCTCTCTACAGTTGTTTCTTTCTTTTCTTCGACTTGCATGTAATTCCCTCCTATACTCTTGTATAAAAGGCATACAAAAAACCCCGTCCCAAGTAAGGGACGGGGTTAACCGCGAATACCACCCTAATTCTATTGAAAAACGCTCAATAGCACTCAGCAACGTACAATCATACGTGTTCTTTTTAACGGTAGACACCCGAATTAGCCTACTAAAGTTCAGCTAATCTTCTCAGAGAGGATTTTCATGAAACATTTGCACACCGACTTCCACCAATCTGTCGGCTCTCTGTAGAACAAAATGAAACACTACTCTTTCTCATCAACGAATTTGTATGCTTTTATTGTGGTTCATCGTAACAAACTAGCATGTAATTGTCAACAATTTCAAAATAATAATTTTGTAAGGTATTTACAATTTGTACAATAACCTTTTCGATCCAAGCGTGCATCAATTACTCAATAATTTCAATTTCATCTAAATTTGCAGCAAAGTCATAGCCTTGTGAAATTGTGTCATCTTTCATAGTATATGTGATATTCACCTGTTTGCCGACAGCAATTTTATCTTTTACACCATGAAGTGGAAACCATACACCATTTTGGACAAGCATATCCCTTCTTATAACAGCTTCTTTGGCAAAAATCTTTTGTTGAACTTGTATTTTACGGTAAGTCCAACTACGTAAGTAATCCTTACTTTTGTTAATCACAAGCTTTGATAAATATGCCTTTAACTCTCCTCGTTCCTCATAGTTTTGCTGATTGTCGTAGAATTTTATAAATACATCTTGAACGATATCTTCTGCTCCTTGTAAATCCTTTACGTAATAAAAGGCAAGTCGAATCAGTCTTTCTGTATGTTGCGCCATTACTTCTTCCAGTTCATTCATTGCAAGCAACTTCTCTCCCCCTATCTGCCCTATAAACGATGCTCACGATGTGAAGGTTTGCTTTTTCTGTCATTTATTCAAAATTTTCATCAGAAAAAGGCGCAATAACCGTTTTTTCTGATGAAGACAGCACAATATTCGTGGAAGGCGTTCCATAAGGCATCGCTTCATCGATAAATCGCTCCAAAGTTTCCACAGAGTAGGTCGCAATTTTTACTATATAACTAATTTCACCCGCTACCCGATAACATTCAAGGACATCAGGATGTGCATTACAAAAATTAGAAAGACTTTTACAATCAATGGATTTAAATAAAATAATGGCTTGTATAGTACGATTCATTTTTTTTAAATTAACCTTAGCATTATAGCCCTCAATAGCCCCCTGCTCCTCTAGCTTTTTGACGCGTTCAATAACGGCAGGAGATGATAAATGAACCTTTGCGGCCAACTCCTTCATTGAGATTTTCGCATTTTGTTGCAATTGCTTTAATATTTCTGTATCGATTCGGTCCATATGTATCCACCTTTTTTTATAAACTGTATTTCGAAAATTCCCTTTGATAATAAAGTAAATCCTCTAAATAACAGTATACAACTTCTGTCTTTGTACAGCTTCCTTTACTACAATTATTTATATAAAGGAGGCAAAATCACATGACAAAAATATTATTGCTATTAGCAAATGGCTTTGAGGCTGTGGAGGCCAGTGTTTTTACCGATGTACTAGGTTGGAATAAATGGGAGGGAGATGGTACAACTGAGGTTGTGACAGTAGGATTGCATAATCAATTACAATGTACATGGAACTTTAACGTAGCCCCTGAGAAATTGCTTCACGAAATTACATTAGAAGATTTCGATGCACTAGCGATTCCTGGTGGTTTTGAGGAAGCAGGATTTTATGACGATGGTTTTAGTGAGGAATTTCAGGCAATTGTCCACCATTTCGATGAACAGAAAAAACCAATCGCTACGATTTGTGTGGCTTCCCTTATTTTAGGACACAGTGGGATTTTACATAATCGTCAAGCAACCACCTATAATCACCCAACAAGTAAACGATTAGCACAACTGCAATCCTACGGAGCAATCATTGTTAATGAGCGTACTGTGCAAACGGAGCATATCATTACATCGTCTAATCCTGGCACAGCTTTTGACGTCGCTTTCACGTTACTCACAATGCTGACATCCGAGGAAAATACATTGAAAGTAAAAGATTTAATGGGTTTTAAATAATTGATTGAAATGAAGCTGCCTCAATGTAATCGTTTGAGACAGCTTCGTTATGTTAATGATGTTTTATGAGTAATTCATGTAAGTTCGAGCCAAGTTCCTTATTGCGCGCGACCAATGAAATTGTTCTCATTTTTCCAAAATTCTCAATTGGTACAGCACATAGCTGGAGATGGCCGATATTCTTAGCCATTAACTCTGGTACGATGGTAATTCCCATTCCAGCAGTAACTGCGCCATAGATAAAATCGCCAAAATTCACCTCACTCACTATGTTCGGCTGATAACCTAATGCTTGTATTTGTGCAACGATATCCTTTCTTGTATCACAAGGGGCTTGGTGAACAATGAGTGGTTCCTCAGCCAGTTCTGAAAAATCAACGGTTTGTCTTGAGGTGAATCGATGATTTAAAGGAAACACCACATAGTAGGCCTCCGTAAACAAATCGTAACTCCACATAGCTTCTCCAATATAGTTCGCATCCACAAATACTGCATCCAGCCTTCCCTTTTGTAATGATTGCAACAGCTCACTGGATGTATTTTGGATCATAAGTGTCATAGGGTTATCCATTTGGTTTATCTTTTGAGGTAAATAGTAAGTTGCTAAGCTAGGTAGGCTGCCTATCGCAATAGGGTTGCTTTGACTAAATTGCTGTAATTCCTCACGAATGGCAACTAATTCAGCTATAACTGGCGTAATGCGCGTATAGAAACGTTCACCAGCTGCTGTTAATTCAATCCCCATCGATGACCTATGAAATAATTCAATCCCAAGATTATTCTCTAAATTTTGTATATGTTTGCTCAGTGCTGGTTGTGAAAGATTGTTGACTTGAGCAGCTTTAGAAAAACTTTTTTGATTAGCGGCTTCAATAAAACTACGTAACCACTCTACATGCATAAAATTCACTCCATACCCTATAACGTTTTGTTATATCCTTATAAAATAATGATTGTTCCATATTCAATAGTTTTTGGTAACCTATTAAACATGCAAGGTGTTTCGATTATAACATATTGTTATAGCTAATCTACTAATGCAAGGATTATTGGTAGCAAAGTATTAATCGACAAATATTTAGCACCTGAAAGTTTAGGAGGTTTATGTATGAAAAATGTTTTATTATTATCATTTGGCATGTTTACTTTGGGCTTTGATGCTTATGTTATTGCTGGTCTCATCCCAGGCATTAGTGAAACCTATCACAAAAATTTATCACAAGTAGGACAAGCTGTTAGCATTTTTACGTTTTTTTACGCCATATCTGCACCTATATTTTCTTCTTTGGTTGTTGGTCAACCTATTAAAAAAATCTTAATATGGTCTATGCTAGTCTTTACCGTAGCCAATAGTATGACAGCTTTAGCTCCGACATTTTCAATTCTTCTGTTATCGAGAGCAATTGCTGGCATTGGGGCTGGTTTGTTTTCACCATTAGCGGTGGCTGCATCTACAAAGCTCGTTTCTTCTGAAAAGAAAGGGAGAGCTCTAGGGTTGACAATAGGGGGAATGAGTATGGGAACAGTGCTTGGCGTTCCTTTAGGTATTTATATTTCTAAGTTCTATCATTGGACATCAACAATTTGGCTTTTAGTTCTCATTGGTTTAATGGCTGTTATTTGTATGTATATATTTCTCCCAAATTTCCCAACTTCTCCTCCTCCAGCACTCAGTGAACGATTAAAGATGTTCCTCGATAAAAGAGTAACCGTTACTGTGAGTATAACATTTTTTGCTAGTATGGCTAGCTTAGGCTTGTACACATATCTATCTCCGTTACTAAAGGAAATTGCAATCTCTAATAATTTAACACCCTATCTTTGGGCATGGGGTTGCGGTGGCATGGTTGGAAGTTTAATGATTGGTTACTTAATCGACTATATTAAAAAGCCAAAAGCGCTTGTTACGATTATTTTACTTATGTTAACGCTATCAATTATTTGTATACCACTCATGATTAACTTATCCACTTTAAAGTATGTGCCATTCTTTGTTTGGGGAGCGATGGGCTGGGCATGTCAAGCACCACAACAACATATTTTACTATCTTATCAGCCAAGTAATGGGCGTTCAGCGGTGGCATTAAACAGTTCTGTTAATTATTTAGGTAGTGCCATAGGTGCAAGCTTAGGTGGGATTGTATTATCTTTACAGCTGGGCACAATCACATTGATTTATTTTGCCGTTATTTCTATGCTATTCTCTCTATGTTTGCAATTTTATAGCATGAGAAACAAATTCAATGGAACAGAGTTCAGTAAAAAAAATCAATGTCCGCAGTAATCGGTTCAGATTGACGAACAAAAGGTATTCGGAATGGTCAACATGTTAATACCTTTTGAAATTTTATTAGAAACAATAGCCCTATTAACGACAGTAGTACGCTACGAGTAACTATGTTCTGCCAATTTTGGACTTTGCCATGTCCAATTAGCTAGCTTCTTTTTCAAATTCTTGCTTGCAAAAGTAAGCATCCGCAAATACACGTTTCAATGATGCATAGAATTGTTTCATGTCGTAAATGATTGGCTTCTTCCTCATGATGTGCCTAAATAGGACGCTCCATGATTTTCCGATGATTCTTACTTGTCGTACATGAAGCCAATAACGGACAACTTGCGCATTGAAGTGAATTGGATAGGATATACACTCGTTGATTGGCATCCCCCTTTCGCTACAGAGCAAAGCTTCCTGCGGAAATAGTATGAGCGGAAGGCCCCGCAGTAGCGAAGCGATGAGGAGACTGAAGCCATGCCCGCGAAAAGCGATCGCTAAAGTGGAAATCGACGGTTCACACAGAAACTTCTATATCAAAAGAAAAAAGACTGTAGGCAAAACTCAAATTTCTTTGAGTTTGTCTACAGTCTGAACCGATCTCCTAAGAGATTGGTTTTTTACTTTAATATTGATTATTCAGCAGCTTTCGCGCGAAGAACCATTTGTAGGATACCACCGTGACGGTAGTAGTCTACTTCTACTTCTGAGTCGAAACGAGCTAAAGCTTGGAAAGTTTTAACTGTGCCGTCTTCAGATTTAGCAGTAACTGTTAAGATATCACGAGGTTTTACATTATCAGTAATGTTTACAGAAATTTCTTCTTTACCAGTTAAACCTAGAGAATCAGCAGATTCACCGTTTAAGTATTGTAAAGGAAGAACACCCATCATTACTAGGTTAGAACGGTGGATACGCTCGTAAGATTGTGCGATAACAGTTTTCACGCCAAGTAGGAATGTACCTTTCGCAGCCCAGTCACGAGAAGAACCCATACCGTAGTCGTTACCAGCAAGTACTACTAAGCCAGTACCTTGCTCTTGGTATTTCATACATGCGTCATAGATGTACTCTACTTCACCTGTTGGCCAGTAAGTAGTGAAACCACCTTCTGTACCAGGAGCTACTTGGTTACGGATACGGATGTTTGCAAATGTACCACGCATCATTACTTCGTGGTTACCACGACGAGAACCATATGAGTTGAAGTCACGGATTGCAACACCGTTTTCGATTAAATATTTACCTGCAGGTGTATCTTTACCGATTGCACCAGCTGGAGAAATATGGTCAGTTGTAATTGAGTCACCAAACTTCGCCATGATACGTAGGTCATTTAAGCCTTTGATAGCTTCTGGCTCTTTCGCAAGACCTTGGAAGAATGGTGGGTTTTGGATGTAAGTTGATTTGTCATCAAATGTGTAAAGAGACTCAGTTGATGTTTCAATTGCATTCCAAGCTTCGTTTGCTGTGAATACAGTTTCGTATTCTTTTTGGAATAATTCACGGTTAACGACAGTACCTAATACAGCGTTAACTTCTTCAGTTGAAGGCCAAATATCAGCGAAGAATACTTCATTGCCATCTTTGTCTTTACCGAATGAATCTTTTTGTAGGTCGATATCCACAGTACCAGCAAGTGCATAAGCAACAACAAGTGGTGGTGAAGCTAAGTAGTTAGCTTTTACAAGTGGGTGTACACGGCCTTCGAAGTTACGGTTACCAGAAAGTACTGAAGTTACGAATAAGTCATTGTCTTTAATAGCGTCTTCGATTTCAGGAAGTAATGGACCTGAGTTACCGATACATGTTGTACAACCATAACCTACAGTGTTGAAGCCGATTTGGTCAAGGTAAGTTTGTAAACCTGAATCTTCTAGGTAACCAGTTACTACTTTTGAACCTGGTGCTAAAGAAGTTTTTACCCATTTAGGTACAGTTAGACCTTTTTCTACAGCTTTTTTCGCAACTAAACCAGCAGCGATTAACACGTATGGGTTAGATGTATTTGTACAAGAAGTGATAGCAGCGATTGCTACAGCACCTGTTGGAATTTCTACATCACCTTCAGCAAATTTAGCTACAGAAGTTTTTGCGAACTCGTCTTCTGTTAAACCGAAACCTTGCGTACCTTGTGGAGCCACTACTGCTTCTTTGTAACGAGAACGCATTTCAGAAAGTGGAATTAAGTCTTGTGGACGTTTAGGACCAGAAAGGTTTGGTTCAATTTCAGCTAAGTTTACTTCTAAAACGTCTGTGTAAACTGGCTCTAATGATGGATCAAAGAACATGTGGTTAGCTTTTAAGTAAGCTTCTACAACAGCGATGTGTTCTTCTTCACGACCAGTTAAACGCATGTAGTTAAGTGACTCTTCATCAATTGCGAAGAAACCACATGTAGCACCGTATTCAGGCGCCATGTTTGAGATTGTAGCACGGTCAGCTAGTGGTAATTTAGATACGCCAGGTCCGAAGAACTCAACGAATTTACCAACTACGCCACGTTGACGTAATACTTGAGTTACTTTTAATGCTAAGTCAGTAGCAGTTGTTCCGTTTGGAAGATCGCCTACTAATTTAACACCGATAACTTCAGGAATTGGGAAGTAAGATGGTTGGCCAAGCATACCTGCTTCAGCTTCGATACCACCAACGCCCCATCCAAGAACGCCAAGTCCGTTGATCATTGTTGTATGTGAGTCAGTACCTACTACTGAGTCTGGGAATGTTTCGAATGTGCCATCAGCATTTTCGTTTACGTGTACAACTGGAGCTAAGTACTCTAAGTTTACTTGGTGAACGATACCAGTTGCTGGTGGTACAGCACGGAAGTTATCATAAGCAGTTTGAGCCCATTTTAAGAAGTTATAACGCTCAGCGTTACGTTCGAATTCTAGGTCCATATTCGCTTGTAATGCAGATGCGTTACCATATTTGTCAACTTGTACTGAGTGGTCAATTACAAGGTCAACTGGAATAGCAGGGTTGATTTTGCTAGCGTCTCCGCCCATTTCTTTCATTGCTGAACGAAGTGAAGCAAGGTCAACTACTACTGGTACACCAGTAAAGTCTTGTAATACAACGCGTGATGGTTTGAATGGTACTTCTGCTTCTGGATCAGCGCCATTACCCCATTTTGCTAATTCGTTTACGTGTTCTTCTTTGATAACATATGCATCATATTGACGTAAAACAGATTCTAATAATACTTTGATTGAGTAAGGAAGGTTTGAAACTTTTGCAACGCCAGCTTTTTCAATCGCAGCTAAGTCAAAATAGTTATAAGTTTTACCATTAACTTCGAATGATGCGCGGCTGTTGTGTAAATTACCTTGTGCCATTTGCGGATCCCCCTAAATATCTTTTTGAAAAGGCCTATGTAAAGCATCTTTTCTCCAATACCCATGATAACTCATTTTTATTCATAAGTAAATTACATTAATATTATCTTTTTCAATAAGAAATTCTTATCACCCTACATTCAAATCCAATATGCTTTAATTTTAAGAAGCCCATAAAACAAAGGATGTGCAAAAAACAACCCATCTACACCTGTGTATTTATTTTTAAGGTGAGTAAGATGGTTGTTTTATAAAAGTGTGGTCTTCTTCCTTTAATTATTGAAGGTAAATGCTAAAAACAAGCCGCTCAAAGTTTATGCTATATAATAGTAGCATATATTCAGCATCGTGGTTGAAGGCAGTTTAAAAAACTTCATTAAGAAAGTTACGTGTATTGAACACAAGGCGGGAAAAAATCTTCTTACATCTTTTAGAGTTTTTTCTTAATAAATTTTTAAAAAGTGAATAAAAACACTAACATAATGGAGAATTAATTTGCTACACCCAAAACAGACTGGTTGGTATGTAAGGAGGAACTATTAATTACTTGTTTACATGTCTTAACCGAAAAAATCACGATGGATATCGCATTTATTTTTAGTGGGCATCTATCCACTAAAGAAGCAACACAAGCGGTGATTAATAAGCTAATTCACAACTTAGAATCAGAAGGAACCATTACCGGCTATACATTTAGCAGTATTGTCCGTGAGATGGCCACAGTGAGTGAACCAGTTCGCGAAGCTTGTAGTGCATTATATGAAAATATTCAACAAATTTATTGTTTGAAACTTGAAAATGAAGGCTTTTCGCAGGAATCAGCTTCCGCCATCGCCTTGTTGATGACAGCTTCGATTGAAGGTGCGATGATGCTTTGTTTAACGCAAAAATCTTCGCAGCCTTTAAAAACAATCGGCACACTATTACCCAGTATATTAAAGACGGTTTAAATAAGGTGACAACGAAATGAACTTAAAGCAAAAAATTATTTCAAGAAATCGTCTGTCTCCTTGCGGAATGTTGATAACAAAAATTAGATTGGCTAAGATTTAGTTGTGCTGGTCATCGGCATGCTGTATTTTTGACTATTGCCACCTTAGGAATCAACCATGGAATATTTATGCAAAAGAAATATTTCTAAGACAAAAATGCAGGAGGAATTTTAATAATCCTCCTGCATTTCGCTACTATTTACTAGCGTTTAATGTGTTATTCGTTACAAGTGACTTTAAAATCACACTTAATTCTTGAATATGGTCAGTCGTCGTAGTCATCCTTTCAAGCATCTTATTTTCATCCTCTACAGAATGTAAAATCGCTCCAGTTGAGGATGCATTTTGCTCAGTTATCTGATTCAACTTTTCAATCTGTTCTTCTATATGTTCAAACTGCTTTATAGCACTGCTTAGTTCATTCATGCCTCTTGTTAAATCCATATTCGTAAGTGTAAAGGAGTTTTTTAATGTAGTGAAGAAACTACTAATATCTTGTAACAGAGTTTCACCTTGTTGTAATGCTCTTTCCCCATCTTCAGAACGTTGATGTGCTTCTGTTGATTTTTCAAACAATGTACGTGTTACATGCGTAATATTCACTGTAATTGTAGCACTTTCCTCAGCCAATTTCCGCACCTCGTCCGCAACAATGGCAAATCCTTTGCCATGTTCACCAGCTCTCGCCGCTTCAATCGCCGCATTTAGAGCCAATAAATTAGTTTGTTCAGCAATATGCTGTATACCCTTCAATAGCGTATCGACAGTTTGCAAGCTGCTTTGTAGCTCATTCACCGTTTCCGCAGTGGAATTCATAGCCTGACTCATTACACTTATTTGACCCATGGCTTGCTGCATTTTTTCCCAGCCTTCCACAACCTCCTGCTGTAAATCACTCGATTTTGATACGGTTTCCTTAGAAATCGAGAATGTTTCATTGACAAAATGCACGGATTCTTTCATCGTCCCATGGATCATTTGCAAACTTGATGCCTCCTGCTGAATACTTGCAGATATATCTTCGGTAGCTAAAAGAATCTCCTTACTTGAACCCGAAATTCGATGCATCGTATGTTGAAATTGCGTGACATGCTCATCCAGTGTATGACTACTCTTCTCGATTTCATTAAAAGTTGTCTGTAGCTGATTCAAGGAGCTCCTTACTTCATTTTGTTGTACAGCAGCATGTTCGATCAGTTCATTGCCCCACTTGGCAATTAAGTAAAAGGCGATAATCACCCCGTTCATAATAGCTAGGAGCGTAATAAATACGATGATATCATCGAATGGCCCTAATAGTGATGCAGAATTAAGGATATACAAAATAACAAAACTAAAGTTTGTAAGGACACCAAAAAATACAATTAATTCTTTTTTAAAATACAACGCAATAATTGCTATGGTACAAAGTAAAATATAGTGCTTGTTCAATGAAAAGCTATCAAGTAAAAATAGTGTAAAAACAACACTTGAAGGTATCATGCCAAAAATAAAGCCCTTGACATAGGTTTTAATCGGTAAATAGTAATTGCATACAGCTAGCGCAATTACCATAAGTCCAATAAATAAGTCAGTAATACCTTTTGAAAGTATCATTGGCCCACAAATAAGAATAGCCAATATCGAAATGATAGCCAAATTGACGCGGTGAACTTTCCTTGTATTGTATCGTAGCGTATCTTATTCTCCATTTATTATCCCCCTAAAAAATGAATAGACATTCAGTTTATATTTCTATTATTATATAGTATAGTAGTTACTTTTTGTAGCTAAAAAATGTATTTTAGAGAATTTTTTATACTAAAGCGCAAAAACGAAGGGAGATAGTTAGATGGGTGGACTACAAAAAATTGCACCAAATTTTTATTGCATTGATACACATGATTTAAATCGAGAGGAACGCACGAGTTCCTATTTGCTAATCGATGAAAAGATTACGTTAATCGAAACATCTGCAAGTCCATCTGTTCCATACATTATGGATGGATTGAAGGAATTAAATATTGCGTTAGAAGATATTCACTATGTCATTGTTACGCATATTCATTTGGATCATGCAGGGGGCGCCGGGTTATTTTTACAAAGCTGTCCAAATGCTACGTTAGTCGTACACCCTCGAGGCGTATCGCACATGATGGATCCGAGTCGATTGATTGCGAGTGCAAAGGCTGTTTATGGCTCGGAATTTGACCGCCTTTTTGACCCTATTCTACCTATCGCGTCAGACCGTATTATGGAAATTGGACATGAGGATATTCTGTCATTAGGCAAGCATCAACTAACGTTTTATCATACAGAGGGTCATGCAAAGCATCATGTTTCGATGCATTATTCTGCAACCAATGGTTTATTTGTTGGTGATACAACAGGTGTCAGATACCCAGAAATGGAGGGTGAAGCAATAGATTTAATCATTCCTTCGACCTCGCCAAATCAATATGATCCTGAAACAATGGAAAAATCTATCCAATTATATGAGAAACTAAACGTCACGGAATTATATTTTGGTCATTATGGAGCGTACAAAAATCCACTTGAAGCTTATCGTCAAGTACGCTTCTGGACACCACTGTTTTTAGCTGCGGGAGAAGAAGCTTTAGCGGCATTCAACCTTATTGAAGAACAAGTAAAGTTTTTAGATAGTCGTTTACAAGCGATGTTACATCAATATTTACAAGAACATGATATTACAGAAAATCACCCTGTTTATCAAACAATTCCTTTTGATACAGTTGTATCTGCCATGGGTATTCTCGATTACCTAGGTAAAAAAGACGCTGCACTAAAAGGATAAATTCGACACTAAAAGAGCTGTCTCAATAGAAATTTGAGACAGCTCAGATTTTAGATAAACTCATGATTTCCGCTATGGCGGACGTTTTTTTGGGGATGGCTTTGCGGAAGAACTAACTAGTGGCCTCCTTCGTTAAACTTCTTGTCTCGCAGCTTTTTGTTCTTTTAGCGACCTTCACGCCGTTTGGCAAAACTATGTCCACCACTGAACTTTTCGGGAAATTTTTTGGACGTTCATATTATGAATTTCTTAGATGATGAAGCACAGAGAGAAAATCCTGTTTCTCCCCTATCTCACGAAAATTTCTAAATGGATTTCCGCTATCTTTTATACGCGCTAAAACGGTAGGAATAGTAAATTTTTCTGGGCGTAGCTGCTGATTTACTTCGTCCCAAAATAACGGCGTTGCAACTAACCCCATGTTATTCCCTCGAGTGGAATATGGCGATATGATTGTCTTGCCCTCAGCATGTTGCACATAATCTAAGTACAATTTTTTTTGCCTATTTTTCTTCAGACGCTCAATTGTATACAACTCAGGTCGTTGCTGGCATAAAAAAACACAGACAAATTCAGTGAAAATTCTTACTTCCTCATACGAAAAAGCATTCTCTGGTAACGGAATATACAATTGCAGGCCTTTGCCTCCTGAAGTTTTAACAAAGGATTGGAGTTTAAAATAATCAAATATTTCCTTTAACTGGCGTGCAGCCTGGATAGCTAGTGAAAATTCATTGACAGAAGGAGGGTCTAAGTCGAAAACGATCTCAGTTGGTTTCTCTGTATGAATTGTTTGAAAAGGAATATGAAATTCGAGTGCAAGCTGATTGCCTAACCACAAGAGCGTCTCGATATTATTGCACACCATAAAATTAATGTCGGCTATTCTTGCGTTTGTCACATAATCAGGGAGCTTATCAGGACTACTTTTTTGATAAAAACTCTCCCCTGGTGCCCCATGGGGATAACGGATTAAAGTGAGCGGACGGTCATGAAGGAACGGCAATAAATAGGAAGATATCATTTGTAAATAGTGTAAATAACCATCTTTAGTAATGCCCATTTCTGGCCAAACAGGTTTATCTGAATGGGTTATCTGAACGTTTTCTGGAATCGGTATAAGTTGACGTTGCATTTGCAGCCAGTTACATGCCTGTGGATCAATCTCTAATCTAAACGCATGAAATCTTGGCTCTCTTAATTTACTACCATCAAAATCAATACATGCTATGTCAACACAGATAGACGGCTCCAATTCCCATGTCTCATGCACCTTCGTACCGTTTTTTTGAAAGAAAGTAACTAAAATTTTCCGCTCTTCATCCGTCATACCGTGTCTAAAAATAACAATCTCTTTCAAATTCACCTGTTGATAAATACTACCATGAAAATAGCCATTTCCTTTATCATATTTGTGGACAATAACAGTGACATATCGCCAATTTTTAATTTTTAACCAATCCTTGGACCGTATGTTAGAAAGCCATTTGCTTGTCTTTTTTTTGGCTATTATCCCTTCGCCATTGTATGCGGTGATCGAGTGCCAAAGCGTTTCACTATCCTCAAAATTCTCAATGGCTTGGATGAGCCGCTCATCTTGATAGTTGATATTGGTTGGTAGCTTTAAGGTAGTAAAAAGTTTCGTTAATTGTTGTTTACGTGTTTTTAAATAGCGACTTGTTTGTATCTCCCCTTGCAGTTTCAATAAATCAAATACCACATAATGAAATGGAAAACGTTTGACATGATCAGAGATAACTTCCCTATTTTGCATTCTTCCTCTTTTTTGCACAAGTGAAAAATCACTTTTAAAATGGTTTGTTAAATATACTAATTCTCCATCTAGCACTAAAGGTAATAAAGGTTTTATTTGATCATATATACGCATACAAAATTCAATAATCTCAGGAAATAAATGATTTAGTTCATTATCGTTCCTACTTTTCAGAATGGGCTCTTCATGTTCCCACTCTAAAACGCAGCGAAAACCGTCATATTTCGTTTCGTAAAGCCACTCTTCTCCAATAGGCGTCTCTATTGTCTCCGTCAATAGCATGGGTTTCATGTTAACAACTTCTTTCATTCTTTTCTTTCAGTTTTTGACTATTTCTTTTTTAGATACATAAAAATAATGAAAATATAACATAGTAATAAAAAACGAGGTGACGCTATGCATACAGTCTGGAAAGGCAGTGTATCATTTGGACTTGTCAATATTCCTGTTAAACTCCATGCTGCCACTGAAAATAAAGACATAAAATTACGCCAGCTCCATAAAGAATGTCATACACCGATAAGCTATAAAAAAGTATGTGAGGGCTGTAGTCAGGAAGTGAAAGAAGAAGATATTGTGAAGGCATACGAATATGCAAAAAATAAGTTTGTCGTACTAGACGACGAGGAATTAGAAAACTTACGCAAGGAAAATGAAGATAAGGCTGTTGAGATTATTGATTTCGTGAAATTGCAGGAAATAGACCCTATTTATTTTGAACGTACTTATTTTTTATCTCCTGATACAACTGGTGGTAAGGCGTATACTCTTTTACGTAAAACATTAGAGGAATCTGGAAAAATAGGCGTTGCTAAAATTACAATTCGTTCAAAAGAGCAGTTGGCTATCGTACGTGTCTATCAAGACGCTCTCGTAATGGAAATCATCCATTTCCCTGACGAAGTAAGAAGTGTCAGTGATGTCCCCAATATTCCAAGCGAACAAACCGTTGTTCAAAAAGAGCTGGATACCGCTCTCATGCTAGTAGAACAATTAACAACCATATTTGATCCAGAAAAATATACGGATGAATATCGTACAGCTCTAATGGAATTAATTGAAGAAAAGAAAGCAACGAATACAATATCAGCTAGCGATAAACGGCCATTACCCGATAATGTTACCGACTTAATGTCCGCGCTCCAAGCGTCGTTAGATAAAACAAAAAAACCGAGCACAAGAAAAAGAGCTACAAAAACAAAGAAAAATGCTTAACGGTCTTTTCAACATCACCATAGAAGCTACAAATAAATAATAACAAATAAAAAATTCGCGATACTTCTGTGAGGCTAGCCAACTGACCACGTAGAAGAAGCGAATTTTTTTGTGTTAATTTTAAAAAAATGTTATGTGAATCAATTTCTTAATTCATTTTCATATCAATAAAGGCGAATATCATGAAAAGAAAATAAAGTAATTGTTCATAGGTTAATTCCGCTACAGGCGAACGCTTTCCAACAAGCACGCACCGAGTCGCTTCCTTCGTTACGCTCTCGTTTCGCTTGCTTTTCCCGCTGAAGTCACCACCTTACACTCCTTCCAAAAATGCTCGTGTTTCTTTATAGAAAAACGATTTCTGAAATTAATTCAAGTTATATTGTTATGCACCCCGATGACATAAATTACAAAAAACAGAACGTATATTTGTATATTTTGTTATAATTAAGACAGAAATTGGGGGGATGTAAAGATGACAAACATAGACATCAAGCAACGCATGCAACATTATCATGTTACCGGATTAAGCTTTTCGTTAATTGAAGATGGTCAAATCAGTGAATCTAGGCACTTTGGATACTTTGAATCCGGCTCTGATAAAAGAGTGGATGCCCATACTCTTTTTAATGCCTGTTCCATAAGTAAATTTCTAACAGCCCTGTTAGCGATGCGATTAGTAGAACAAAATTATTTACATTTAGATGAGGATGTTAACAATCAGTTACTATCGTGGAAAGTACCTGATAATCATTACACAAATATAAAAAAAGTGACATTACGCAATTTACTATGCCATCAGGCGGGAATAAAAGATCCTCGTGATAGCTTTTCGGCATTGCAATTACTACAAGAGCAACCTACAATGGTCGAAATTTTAAATGGACAAACCCCCTACTGTTCTATCCCCATTGAGGTGAGCTATGAGCCAGAGAGTGAATTTCACTATTCAGATGCTGGATTCTGCGTCATCCAGCAATTGATAGAGGACGTAACTGGAAAGCCATTTCACCTCGTGGTGGATGAATTTATTTTTACACCGTTACATATGAAAAACAGCCTATTTGCCACAAACATTCATGACATGACAAAAAATGTTGCCTGTGGTCATCATAAAAATGGTGAGTTAGTGCTCGGCAAATACCCCATCTATCCATACCTAGCAGCCTGTGGTTTATGGACTACCACAGCTGATTTAGCGAAGCTAGTTCTTGAATTAATGCATGCTTTAAAAGGTACAAGTAACTTGGGCATCTCTGTAAGCCACATAAAAGAACTGATACATCCACAAGGGTGTAAGGAGTGGACGGGCTTAGGCGTATTTATTGAAGGCGCACAACAAGAGATCGAGATGTCTTCTCTTGGTTGGGGTGTTGGATTTCAATGTATGATTGTTGCTTATCCTTATAGAGAAAAAGGCTTAGTTATCATGACCAATACAGATTTAGGCGTACACCAAATGGAAGGGTTAATTGGCGAAATATATAAATCCCTCCTCCTCTAAAAAGTTAAAAAGCGTGTTTTGACATCAAAACACGCTCATAAAATTAAACTGTTTTCACTTTATAATGCAGCTGTACCATCTGACCAAATCGTTGTGTATTTATTAATTTTAACTCTATTTGCGGATTTTTTTCTTTAAATAACGGAATACCTGAACCTAGAATATGGGGTGTGACCGTGATAATATATTCATCAATTAGGTTTTCCTTCATGAAAGCATCGAGAATACCTGCTCCACCAACCATCCAAATTTTAGAACCTTGTTGTTTCTTTAACTTTTTAGTAAACGCTACAACATCTTCCTTAACGAATTCTACATAGTCATCTGTCCCATCTTGTGAGGTAGTGAATACATAGCATTTTTTATCCGGATATGGAAAAGACTCTGTATGTTCCATTACGTAATCATACGTTCTTTTGCCCATAATGATTGTATCGATGGATTGATACATCTCTGTATAGCCATTGTCCCCTTCCCCCTCTACATCGTATAACCATTGTAAGTTATCATCTTCTTTTGCGATAAAGCCATCTAAACTAGTAGCAATAAATAAAATTACTTCTCTTGTCATATGTTTTTCTCCTTTTATCTTTAGGGTATTGCTTTTTGATAAAATCATCAGCAAAACCTATACTAAACATAAAACATGACAAGTAGTGGCATGTTCAAAAAGAAAAGGTGAGGAAAAATGTCAAAAGCAAAGCGTTTATTAGATATTTTAATGTTTGTGAATTCAAATAGAAAATTTACGGCACAAGAAATAGCCGATGAATTTCATATATCTATCCGTACTGTCCATAGATACATCCTAGATTTAAGTGATATGGGTTTACCCATCTACGCAGAACAAGGCAGAAACGGAGGCTATACCGTCATAACAAATCGACTACTTCCACCTATTTTATTCACAGAAGACGAAGTTGTTTCGATCTTCTTTGCCTTTCAATCTCTCAGTTACTATCGTGATCTGCCGTTTGATGCTGAAATCCACTCAGCCGGTCATAAATTATATAACTCACTTCAACATGATGCCAAAATAAAAGTAGACAAAATTCGTTCTTACATCGCTTTTTGGAATCCTAAAAGAATGATTCATACACCCCTGTTAAAAGATGTTTTAGAGGCTTCGATAGCAGGTAGTCATTTACATATTCAATATGACTCGAAATCTGGTACTACAACCAAACACATTCGCCCTATTGGAGTATACGCTCATGATGGTCTCTGGTACTTGCCTGCCTATGACTTTAGTAAGCAAAAAGTATTGCTCTATCGTGTGGATCGTATTCTATCTATTATAGCAACTGACAAAGATGAAGAGTGCTTTATGAATTTAGCGCAATGGTTTGATAGTTATGAAGTAAAAAACCCAATTCGCTTACATGTTCAATTAACAATGGAAGGCGTACGCCAATGCAAAAGTATGCCAAGTTTTGAGGAGCTTGTCGTAATAAAAGAAGATGGTACTGGCTCCATTGATGCCATGATCGACAAAGGGGAGCTTGGTTTTATCACCCCACTCTTTTTCAGATTGGGTAGTCATGCAAGAGTTTTAGAACCAAAGGAATTAATAGCTAATTTACGTACGCATTCACAAGAGATTTTAACGATGTATCCTGATGATACACAGCATTCTTGATTTTTGATTGCTTTGGTCTTCATGCTTTTGGAACCTTCTCTATCGTGTCTTTTTGTGTCTGTATTGACTATCTGACGATTTTGTAAGATTGGCGTAACATAATTCGTTACTACTTCATTTGAAACTCCCGTATACTTTGTTGTATCAGTTAGGAGGAGAAGGAATTGCAACCAATTGATTTAAACAAAAGAATTCATACATTAGATTATTTAAGAGGATTTGCACTATTGGGCATCATTTTAGTTAATATCCCAGCACTTATGTGGATTGAACCACCATCAACATCAGCTGATTTAGCCTATAGCCATTTTTTAGCTCTTTTTGTTGAAGGCAAATTTTTTACAATCTTTTCGTTTTTATTTGGCGTAGGCTTTTATATTTTTCTATCACGTGCAGCGGCTAAAAATGAAAGAGCGAATCGATTATTTTTACGAAGAATTGCGATATTATTTTTATTTGGCATCATCCACGTATTTTTCCAACCAGGAGAAGCGTTAACAGTCTATGCTATATTTGGTTTAATTGCCTTACCGTTTTATAAAGTGCGTAAAGATATCAATCTAGCTTTAGGGCTCATTATTTTAGCGTTTACTGCTTATTTTGGTATAAAAATTGCCATGCCATTCCCGTTAATTTTACTTGGATTAGCAGCAGGACAGTATCAGCTATTTGAAAAAATAGAAGCTCATAAAAGAATGTTAGTTGTTTTTACAAGTATTATGTTTTTACTAAGCTTGGGTGGATGGCTTTATCAATGGAGTTATGTACCTGATGCAATAATCGCTTCTTTTGACAATATGTCAGAGGAAAAATTAAATGAGCATATAGCTAATATAGAAAATTTTACATTAATCGGGATGCAAATTAGTCCGATTGTTTCGGCATTCTATGTAGGGACTCTCGTTTTATTATTGCAATATCCCTTTGTTCAATTACTATTATCCCCATTAAGAGAATATGGTCGCATGGCTTTAACAAATTATTTAGGGCAAACTGCACTTATTTTAATAATTGGGCATACTTTTCATTTAATATCAAACATTCACTTAATTTCATCACTCTGGATTTGTATCGGTATTTATACTGCGCAATTGCTATTCAGTAAAATCTGGTTGAAATCCTTTAGATTTGGGCCGATAGAGTGGCTATGGCGCATTGGGACCTATGGGACAGTGCCCCCACTATTAAAAACGAAATAACAGCGCACAATGATTTTCACTTCTGTATTTTTTGAATATTATTCCAATTTATGATAATGTTTATAATTATTAACTATTGAAGAGGTACTTATATGGCAACAATTGAAGATTTTATGTCTCTAGATATGAGAATTGGTACGGTTATCCAAGCTGAAGAACTTCCTAAGGCAAAGGTTCCTGCAATTAAAATGAAAATTGATTTTGGTGAAGTGATGGGAATCAAACAATCTTCAGCACAAATTACGAAACGATATAGTCCAGCAGATATCGTCGGCAAACAAGTAATAGCGATTGTAAATTTCCCACCTCGTCGAGTGGCAGGTTTTAAATCCGAAGTTCTAATAATCGGTGGAGTTCCTACAGATGGCGATGTTATTTTGTTAACACCCGATCAAGAAATACCAAATGGCACTAAAATTAGTTAATACCTCAAATCGCGGAAGCCTCAAAAAGATGATATGGCGTTAACACAAGGATTGTAAGTTAATGATATCCCGTCATTTAGCTAAGCTGAATTGAATCGATAGCGCGCAGTGGCTTTGGCTATTCAATGATAATTCTCAATTCACCTGTTAAAATTTTCTTTAATGATTTTTTGGGGCCTTATTAACAGGTTTTGTTCTTCATATGTTATAATGCTTTTACTGACTAACCTTAAAAGGGTTTAAAACAATTTTGCTGTAGCGAGTGACGACGCTACAGCATTTTCATTTCATTTACTATTTTCCTTTTGTGCCTCAAGTAATTCAGGAATTGTAACAAATTTATATCCTTGCTTTTCAAGTGCTGGCAGGATTTTTTTCATAGGTTTTACCGTTTGTTCGCGATTTCCCCCACCGTCATGAAAAAGCACGACATTGCCTTCCTTCACACCCTCTAACACAGTATCTACAATTTGATTAACTCCAGGACTTTTCCAATCCAGAGTATCTAGATGCCAAGACCACATAACTACTTTATAGCCTTCCTTTACAATTGCATCAATCATGGCATCGGTATATTGTCCTTCTACTGGTCTGAATAAAATCGGCGAATACCCGCTAATACTATAAATGGTATCATGTGTCTGTTTTATTTCCTTTATTAAGTTAGGAACGTTCGTTTTTAATGGATGTGTATAAGTGTGATTAGCTATTTCGTGGCCTTCTTCATACATTCGTAAAACTACTTCAGGGTTTTTTTCAGCATTTTGGCCGACAACAAAAAATGTTGCTTTTGCATCGTATTTGGCTAATAAATCTAAAATCTCAGGCGTGTACTTTTTATGTGGACCATCATCGAAGGTTAAGGCAATAATTTTTTTTTGTGTTTTTACTTCCCACACAATTTGCCCTGCTTCTTCATAATACTTTCTTCCTTTATCTGCGGATGAGCTTTCGCTTGCATAAAATATGGAGATAACCAAAATACATAGGGGTATTAAAAATAGATAAAATCTTTTCAAGTTATCACTTCCCACACAATTTATTTAGTTCTTATTATTTGTTCATTCATCTTAAAAATGCTTTAATTTTTGCATTAATAAATGTTTATATTTTAAATAGTTGTATTCCTAATCACTGGAGATTTACGAATCCTTCTATTTTATATGTTCCCTCTCAGTCTATAGAGTCATCGTTGACTTTTGCGCAAGCATTTAATGTTTTGCAGCATCATCCGTTTAGTCATTAAAAATACTTATAGCATAAAATAAATTGGCTATGACATTATGACTGAGGTAATTAGTTTGCATGAAAATAACAAAAGATTTGGTCAAAGTGATCGTAACTTAGCACATCAGGCCGCTGAGCTAGCCGTTGTCGGTGAAGTATTATCCACACTTGGAGATACAATATCGACTATTTCAACAGTAACTTGCATTAGAAGCAGAACTTCAGCAACAAAATGAAAAAGAAAATGATAAGAAAGATAATAAAGACATGCAAAAACAAATTGACTATTTAACCACTGAATTAGAAAAACTTAAGAACCAAGTCAATAGCATTACCCTCGTGGAAGATAGTGTAAATCATTTCTCTGCATGAATGCCTTCACCCTTCAAGTGTTATTTCCACACTCGCTTGCTACGAGAGCTCACTTTTAGCAAGTAGTGGAACCAATCCAACTTGGCATTGATTTCATTCGATTGATCCGCAATTTAATTTTTGTGAAGCTGTATTCCACAGACTTGTCCTGTTTTTTACCAATGCTGTTACCTCGATGGGTACTGTCGACAACAAATACAACTATTTTAAGAAATAGTGGCGATTCGATAAAAAAACGGACATTAGCATAAACCTCCAAACAAAACCCAATACATTACCATTACATAAAATTCGAGGCTGTAGCGTTTTCTCACGACTATAGCTTTTAAATTTATTTAATCTATTTCACAGGCAAATGGCTAGACAAAACAGCTATCACATCATATTACTAATAGTGTAAAGCTAATTAAACCATATACCTCCAAACCTTGGGGTCACTTTCGTCCGAGTGATCCTTTTGTGTTTTATTCCCCACCCTACATCAATCACATTAATTTTTTCATTAAATTTCAAAACAAAAGGGACTTTTGATTAGATGAATTCCCCCCTCTTTTCAGCAGCAATACATACTATAGGTTGTAGAAAAGAGGGGATTTTTATGGGATACTCCGGAAATGTAGGTAATTACAACAACAATTGTTATTACAGAGGCTATGACAATGGCTATAGTGGTTCAACATTTGTTCTAATCGTTGTATTATTCATTCTACTAATTATTGTCGGCGCTACTTTCATGCGTGGTCAGTATTAACTCGTCCAGTTTTTTGTTTTAAAAATTGACCATTCACTTGTACTTTTCAGTGACAGGTTGCGCCTTCATTTGGTTAAATCAATAGTCACCTCCCCTTTTACAAGTTGTAATAATAGTCGTGTAATGCTAATCTGCTGACCTTATACACTCCTGTTATGACCAAAGGGTCACTATCCAGCTTAGTGACCCTTCGACTAGTTTTATTTCCTCACATAGTTCAGTAATGAATGATGAAACCTTTTTTAATAACATCCGTAAACTTATTAGAACCCAAAACATGAGGTGACGTAAAATGATTGTTGGATTTATTACTTGTATAGTTCTTGCTGCAATTATTAGTTTTATGGGTTATCAAATCCATATAAAAAAGAAACTGTGGCTTATTGCAGGTTATCAAGAAGAAAGTTTTACTGGCGATAAAGATAAACTTGCTAAACTATTTGGTATTTTCTCTTACATAGTAGGTATTGCTACTTTCCTATTACCTTTCGGGCTTGAGTACTGGGGATTCATTAGCAATATTATATATGCCGTATGTATATGTGTAGGTTCAGTAGTCATTTTGGTATGGAAACAAATTATTAATAAACAAATTAAAGAGTCTTGAGAAGGCTCTTTTTATTATGCTTGACTCTTCCATTGTTGGTTCTGAACTAGAAGAAATCGATTATGTATTTATCACCGCTAATTTAAAATCAATCAGTAGTGGTTATATTGTGAAAATGTTTCATACATTAAAAACGAAGCATCAAATTGAACGATTTTCAGCTCATATTCTAAGACAATCTTATGTGAGTATTTAAATTGCTGAGGGTACTGCAGTAACAACAGTAGCAAAAATTATGGGGGACAAAATTGGGGTACAATGAGGGGTACAAAGTACATTTGCACCCCTCAAACTTTGGTATATCAGTATTTATAAGTCTATCTAAATATATTATGTTCATAGAGAAAATCATAGGAAAGATCGACAAACAAGTATTCATGTTCATTGATGGCAATCGAAAAGGTACGTGTAATTTCGCCTGTCTCAATATCTCGATAAAGTTCTGAAATTTCCCCACTTTGATCATTTCTCATTTTAATAATCGTTTGCAGGAAATATGGACGCCAACTCCAGTTTTTATTGATTGCACTTGGTTGTAATTCCCACTGTCCCTCTACACGCATCACGTTTGGCGTTAGCTGAAATCCGTCCTCATTACAAATATATAATCGGAAAGAATAGCTATCTAACAGCTGTGCTAAATGTTCTAAATGGGCAATGTTATCACTAGAAGGTTTGACACGATGGACAATTGCCTCTAGCTCCTCCTGCAACTTCTTTAGTTCAAAATACTGCGCCTCAAGCATTTTCTTTTCTGAGGTAATGAATCGCTGACATTCTTGTTTAAATCTTTCCTTCAGCACATCCTTTTCCACAAAAGTTATAGCTGCATTTGCCAAGTAAGATCCTTGGTAGAAACGTCCGCCATTTTTCCAGGCAAATTGCAGTTGATAAACAGTCTCGATACCTTCAAATAATAAGTTCGCGCCAATTTTATAAGCTAAACTGCCAATTGCTGAAATCATGTCTGATTGGGCTGACCATGAATCATAATTTAAGTCACGAATATTCACTTTTAAAATCTGTGGAGAAAGGAGAGCAATGTGCTCTAAATGACTTTCAGCTCCTACCTCCTGTACAGCAATTTTTACACCGTACGTTGTAAAATAGCGCAGTGCATGATGTAATTTATTGATATCCCCTAAAAAGCGATGTTCAGACACAACTAACACAATGCGATGTAAATCTTCTTCTTGTAAATATTGTTGAATAATATTGAAATGACTTTCACCGAAATCTTGCATCAACAAATTGGGGTTACTTGGAATATAGATATCAATTTCATTTGGTACTTCCGCTATTTTTGCTAAAGCAGCGTGCAAAATTTTATGTTCCATATCAATTCTATATTCTTCTGGAATATCTTCATTATTCACAAAATCATTTAAGTTAATTTGTTGACCTTCAATTTGTAAATGTCCGGAAATTTCGTAGGCAATAACCGTATGCGCTTCTGCGCTAAATATAGGTTGAAAATACCCATGTATTTGATCTAAATTTGTTAACACTTCAATTGCATCCATTGTCGAAACCTCCATACTTGAATAACCAAGCTACTGTTATTCAAAAATAACATCACATTCACAGTTCATAAAATGAAAAAGCTCTCTGACTGTATAATAATTTGTTTATAGGAAATTCGCAACTTCACATGCCGTTATTTAGAAAATATATGCTTTATATTTATTGTGTCACTAATTCTTTTTCCTGTTGCTTATACGGGGCAAGCTCGGGTTGACATACCCAGCTCAAGCCAAGTGTTCCTTCCCCTGCATGAACGCCAACACATGCACTCAATGGAAGAATATGAAAAGTGATAAGTGGGTAGGCTTTTTCAAGTGAAGTTTGCCAACATTTAGCACCTTCTGCATTGTTACAGTGAATAACAGCCACCTCGGGAATAATACTTGACTCTACATCTATATTTAACAGGTTTTCTACATATGCTTTCGCTTTAGTTGCTGTCCGTATTTTTTCTTTCATCACAACTTTTCCATTATCAAAGGAAATAACGACTTTAATGTTTAAAAGGTTGCTTAAAAAGGCCTGTGTTCCTGTTACCCGTCCACTTTTATGCAATTGGGATAAACTCGATGGGATAAAAGATAATTTACTATGGTCTGCAAGCTCATTAATTCTTTCTACGATAGCGGCAGGTTCAAAGCCCTCTTTTTCTAATTGCTGCCCCAGTTCAATCATTTTCATCATTGGAAAAGAGCCAATTTTTGAATCGACTGGGTACACTTCAAATTGTGCTTGCTCTGCAGCTGTGAAAGCGCTTAAATAAGTGCCCGATAAATGCTGTGATGTATGAATAGCGATTGCACCAGCATAGCCTTGTTGCTTTAATGATTGATATAATTCCACCACTTCACCAATGGCAGGTTGCGACGTCTTTGGATGTGTTTTAGCATTGCGTAATTTGTCGTAAAACTCATCATGTGTCATATCAACAGTTTCACGTAATGCCCCTTCTTCAAATACAATGTTTAGTGGTAATACGTGAATTTGATTGTCCTGTATGAATTTTTCGTCTAACAATGCTGCTGTATCTGTAACCCATGCAATTTTCTTTTTCATTAAATGCTGTGCTCCTCGTCTATCGTAAAATATTATTATCTATATAACTTATGCAACTATACATAGAGAGTACCATGATGAATAGTGACATTTATCATACTCGCTAAATTTATTTACATCATTCGACATTATTTCGACAATTTTCTTAATGAAAAAAGCAATATGCCCGCAGTATGTTAACGATACTACGGGCATATTGCCTTGACTATTCAGACATAAAGAAATACCAGATACATGCAATAACGATGAATGATAAGAGAACTGCAATCGTTACGCGTAACGGTGAAATCGGGGCATCGCCACCTACACGGCCTGTTTGTCCATTCACCATAAAGCGGTAAATTTTCTCTTTATAGCGGAAGGACGATAGCCAAATTGGTAACATTAAATATTTATATGTAATGTCATCATGGGTCGTAGAGAAACGTAAATTTGACACAACGTCGGCGTGTTTTTCTCGACGGATTTTCATTGTTATTTGCGCATTTAGCTGATCTTGGATTTCCCTCTTCGCCTGATGCCAGCCATCCTGTAAACCTATGCTATAACGTTCCGATAGAAAACCTGTCACATACTCAGGTTTATAGGATTTATTATTGAGCAAATTAAAGGGTTCGATTTTACGCATCATCTCTCGATCATATCGAGTCGTAGCACTTACTAAATGATCATCGATAAATTCCTGATAGAAGCCACTTGTCGAATACCAATCTGTCTCCGTACGCGTATTGCCATCTTTATCTGTCACGGTTCGATGTTTACCATAGCTAGCCGAATAGCGTGAACTAGTTTTTGTATCGAACGTCCAATACGGTAAATAAACACCTTTAAAGGAATCTGGCTTTGCACTAATTTTCGCAGCTTTTGGTGTAAACCATCTTCCTTTAATCCATTTTTGAAAATGAACCCCTGCTTGCTTGTCTGTCACCTCAAATGTACAAACCCCATTTGGCGCAAGTGTATTATCTGCACTGGCCTCCATTACTTGGTTGGAACCACAGTAGGGGCAACTGTCGGCGACTTGTAATGCATCGTAAATCGTCTCTGCTGCACAGGCTTTACAAATAACAGTTTTTTTCTCAACACCCCAATTAAAATTTCCACGTTCCTCAGCTTGTGCAAAATCCATTTCCTGTGCAACTTTGTCTTCTTCTTTTTCTGGGATGGCAATCGCTGTTTCAAAGCCACAATAAGGGCAAGTTAACTTCCCTGTTGCTGGGTTAAATTCAATGGATGCACTACATGATGGACATTCAGCGTCGAATTCAAGCTTAGCCTCTTTGACGTTTTCTGCTTCTTGTGTCGTCATCATTAGTCATCCCCTTACTTACTATCATTTTCATCGAATACATCGCCACACTCTGGACAGAATTTAGGTGGGTTGGCCGCATTTTCTGGCTCCCAACCACATTTATCGCAAGCATATTGTAATGCGCCAACTGGTTTTTTTGCCCCGCATTCGCTACAGAATTTTCCTTTGTTGGTTGTCCCACATGTACATGTCCAGCCTTCTGCCATCGGTTTTGATGCCCCGCAGTTTGAACAGAACTTGCCAGTATTTTCATGCCCACAAGCACATGTCCATGCATCGGGCGCCGCCGTCGATTGTGCCTGCATTGATTGTGTCATTTGCGCTTGTTTATGTTGCTCGTTCAGTTGGAATAGTTGCCCTGCATTGACGCCGCCAGCTTGCGTCGCCATGTTCAAGCCCATAAAGCCCGCCATTGCGCCACCTTCATTTTTAGCAGCTGCAATCATTGCCTCAGCCTGTGCTCCTGTTAAATGAGCGGCTGCCATACCAGGATCACGCATCACTGCGTTCCGTTGTAATTGTTTTAGCATTGTTTCATCTTCTTCAGATGCTTTTAAAGAACTTATTCCGAAGGATACAACTGCCAGCCCTCGTGTTGCTAACCATTTTTCTGATAACACCTTATTTAATGCATCTGCTAAGGCAATTGTATGTGCTGGTATTTCACTGTAACGTACACCACTTGCTGAGATTTGCGCGAAGGCCGGTTGTAATGCCGTCATAAGTTCTGTTTTTAATTGGCTGTCAATGGCATCACGTGTGAATTCACGTTCCACATTCCCACATACATTTGTATAGAATAATAATGGGTCAACAATTTTATACGAATATTCCCCATGACATCGTATAGCGATATCAATATCTAAACCAATGTTTCTATCTATGACACGGAATGGAATAGGAGCGGGTGTACCATACTTATTGCCGATAATTTCCTTTTTATTAAAGTAATACACGCGTTGATCCTTTGCTGTTTCACCTCCAAATGAAAATCGTTTTCCGATTTGTTTAAACGTTTCCATAATGCTCGTAGAAAGGTCATTACCATACATAATTGATGGCTCTGTTGATGTATCATATAGATATTCCCCAGACTCGGAAGAGAACTCCACCACTTTTCCTTGCTCGACAATCATCATGCATTGACCTTCATTAATCGCAATAATGGAGCCATTACTAATAATGTTATCATTTCCTTTGTTTGAACCACGTTTAGAAGAACGCTTTACACCCTTCGTTACGAGAACGTCTGCTGTTAGCGACTCACAGTAGAAATATTCACGCCATTGATCCTCTAATACGCCTGCTAATGCACCAATGCCTGCCTTTAATAAACCCATATTTATTCCCACCTTCAAAAATTTACTTAAGCTCATTTTATCATTAAAAATAATTTGCTCACTACTGTATTACGCAGGAAAGGACATTTTGTTTCATTAATTTCAATCAATCGAAACCCCTTCTTGTTTATTTCTAGCCTCCGATGAAATAAAAAAAGATGCTGCACAAAGTGTACAGCATCACTGATTAAGCAAAAGCTTCGATGGCTACAAGAATCCAAGCGACAATAAATAACATACCACCAATTGGAGTTATAGCTCCTAATTTCTTAACGCCCGTAACTGCAAGCATATATAAACTGCCTGAGAAGAAAATAATGCCCGCAAACATTAAATAGCCAGCCCAAGAAAGCATACTAGATGTCCCTAAAAGAACATCACTCGATAACATACCAAGTACAAGTAGACCTAATGAATGGTACATATGATATTGCACGGCTGTTTCCCAAATCGCCGCATAGCGTGGCGTCGAAAATTTATCTTTTAATGCATGAGCGCCGAAAGCACCGAGTGCCACCCCAAGACAAGCCATAATAGCGCCTAAACCTAGTAAAATTTCCATGTGCTGTTCACCTATTTTTGCTCAAGAGCAATTTCTTTATATTTTGCATCCCAAACAGCATCAATTTTACTCAGAGAGACAGGTCTTAGCGTTTCTTTATGAGCTAAAATATGTACTGACTGGGCAGTAGCAGCAACTGTGCCATCCTCATGTAAAATCTCATAGCCGTATGTTGTCCGTAAACGGTCGTGTTTTTCCACCCATGTGCGCACTGTTGCTACCTGGCCGTAGTGCATAGCTGCCTTATATGAAATGGATAAATCCATCACTGGCGATACATAGCCTTCTTTCTCCAACGCGGCATACTCAAATCCCGCATCGCTAACTAGTTGTGTTCGTCCAATTTCCATCCAAATGATGTAGTTTGCGTGGTACACAACGCCCATCTGATCCGTTTCGGCATATCGAATCTCAATCTGTTTTTCACTTACAAACATTTTCTTCACCTCGCATATCATTATAGCGTAAAAATGTTGATTTGGCGGGGTTTTTGCTCTAGGAATGATGAAACGTTGAAAATGAAGAGGTGCTCTATTTGATATATAACATAAAAATTAATTTTTGATATAAATAACTTAATACCATATAAACTCGTATTAACTCTTTTAATCGGGGTACTTTCTGGGGTACCATTATTTTAAATAAAAAATACAAAAGTATTGAGCAGGTGCAATACTATCTAAATATAAAAAATCACTCTTTTTACTTCTTAAAAGAGTGATTTTTTATAGTCATTACTATAGTAAACAGATTATTTCTTCGAGAGAGTTGTTCAAAGAAGATACTATGACAAAAGAGGCCCAGGTTATAAAAAAGGAGCTACACACATGACAGAAAAAGAATACTTAGAATTCAAAAACACCATTGCAATGGGTGATGAACTTAACTTTTATTACAAAAATGATGAATATTGGATAAGTCATAATCCTGGTAAATCCTATTTATCAAGAACCAGAGATTCATATACACAAGAATTTAATGGGTATGAAGAACTCTTTAAAAAAGCAACAATAGACAGCATAAAAATCTCTGATATTTATCCTAGTTTAAAATGGTAAAATAGAATTTCTTATGATCAAAACAAAAAATCCTCCAAACAAACGAATTTCCGTTTGGAGGGCTTTTACATATACATAGTATTTTTTCTACAAGTACTGTACTAAATTTGACAATTTATTATTTATTAACTTCGTCTCTGCTGAATTGTAATATACAGACCCATTATTCGGTCCGTAGCATTACTCCACTTTGCAAATCCTTCAAATGTGATTCCTGAATAATACCATCCTTAACAACTGTGAAATATATTTTTTTGAATCACTTTTTGTATGTTCATTTTACTTTATATTTCCTAAAATGGAAATTAGTAGGAAGTATATGTAAATGCGTAAAATCATCAAAAAAGTTACTATCATTTATTTCACCGTAGTAGTTGTATTGTGTCTACTCTTGCTATTTTTAAACCCAAGTGCAACTGTAATTAAGATGAATTAGATTAACAAAATTGATATGAGAACAAATCAAAAGAGCATGTTATACTCTTATTAAATATCGAAGTTTGAAACTTTTATTGCACAAACCCTAAGAGTAATTACCACTTCTCATTATTTTTATGATTTTTTAAATAAACGTATTCTGCATTTTTAATTCCTGTCCAATTACTAATAGAATTCAAAATCAACATAAAAATTCCAAATAAAACAAACCCCACCTTGTAATGGCCTAAGAAAAATAGAACAAACGCCGCAGCCAATATTGATATCATTAATACTATTACCAATACATGTAATTTTCCATTCTTCTTGTCATTCATACACTCAACCTCTTATTAAATCGATTTTTCCGTAGCTTTTACAACGCCAGTCGAAAAGGAAATCTTCGAAGTGAGGATTCACTTCTTTTTCCATAACATAGTTCTCCATTCATTTTTTCTATACTTTACCACTTAATTAGATTTTGCTCATTCATTTGTTTGAAATTTCAAAAATATATAGTTGACTTAAATATTTTTCTTTTTCAAAAGTCTATTGCTCTGTAATTTAAAACCAAATTGGGGGCCCTACGCCCCCATTAACATTTGTTTAACTATCCAGTCTTTTGTACATTTCATGTGCTTGCCAATCGCTCGCATACTATTCCCATCTAACAATCTGTGAAGAACTTCTACCTCCCTATCTCCAATCACGTATGAGATGCGTTTTTGTACCTCAGCAGACTTTTGCTCGTATTCCTTAATACGATAATTCAATGCATAAACTCGTCGCTGCAACTCTGTAAATACTCCGATCACTTGTACCACCGGATGCCTTCGGTGTTTGAATTGGTTTCTGTCACGCCCATTTTTACTAAACTAGTGAAGTGTTTTTCTGTCAAGGATGAAAAATATTTACGGGTTTGCAAGTTACATTAAGGGTTTATTTGAATTTTCAAGCCATTTAAGTTGAGTTAACAAGGATTATTAGTGTGATGATAAACTCCTAATCACATAGTTTTCTTCTTTAATATATACGGTAGCACCTCTAACAACCGTCCACGCGTGATAGGGTCTTCATAATTCCATGTAGCATCCATAAAATGAATCTTACCGGGAGTTAACTCGACTATAGCCGCGATCTGTGGACAGTGAGCAACTGTTTGCAATTCTTTGCGAGAAGCCAAGATGAAATTGCGATCTCCAGCATAGTGTTTCATTTGATGCTGCTTAATTTCTACCCATGCTTGCCCTTGCTCGATTAGGTGCATCACTTGGGTAGAGGGGCGAAAGCCAAGTGATTCATACAAGGAGGCGGCCAATCCGTTTTGGCCCATAATATAAAATTTTGTACCTAACTTAAGATAAACAGTAGCCGTCTCCCCAGCAATATAAGCATCTGCTAATTGTTGACGTACCAGTCTTACTTTGTCCTCATATGTAGTAATCCACTTCTCCGCCGCTTTACTACGTTCAAATAGTTTAGCGATATACCGTAATCGCTCAAATAGTTTAAACTTATTGTCCAACACAACAGTAGGAGCAATTGCATCAAGTACTGTAAATCGTGCGCATGATGATGATAGCTAAGCAACACTATCTCAGGCTGCAACTGTGCTATTTTATCGGGATCTGCCCAGTACCCGATATTTTGAATATTTCGTAACTTATTGTGATAAATCACATTATCTTTCATAGAGATGGCCGCTCCTATAGGGGATATGCCTAGCACTAGTAATTCTCCGAGTGTATATTTGCCATCCGTCACAATACGCGTTGCATTTTTAGGAATATGAACTTTTCTGCCAAGTGAATCGATAACTGTTCTTTGCTGAGTATGTAGATGGATATTGGCATATTCACGCGGAGTGTTTCCAGTTAATTTACGAAAGCATCTGCTGAAATAGTATTCATCCTTGAACCCAATTTGTCGAGATATTTTGCTCAATGGCTCAGTGGAATTGCAAAGAAGTTTTTTTGCGTGCTTTATACGTAAATGGACCAAATAATCAGTTGGTTTTTGGCCAGTTAATGTTTTAAACTGTTGACTATATTGCCATCTGACCATTCCGGCCATGTTAGCTAGTTGTTCTACAGTTAAGTCTTCATCGTAATGCTGTTCCATATAATGTACAGTATGTTGGATCATTTTTAACTTTTCTTCGTTCTTTTGCAAATGGGAAGCTTGCTGGTCTAACTGTGCCATCATACCTAGAATAAGCTGAAGTCTACCTTGCATCATAGCTATTTCTGATGCGGAAAGCGAGGAGCGAAACTGATTCTTCCTGTCTGCTTCATGTCCTAATACTTGCTTGACTCTAGAAAATAAAAGATTATAGGGATAACCACAAAGCAAAGGTGAATGAGCAACCGGATTCAAAGTCATTCCCTCTACTTCAAAGGTTTCAAAGGTAAAGCGCACAAGCTCTCCCTCCCCATTGCTTGGTTCCACCGTGTAACGTTGTGCTGGTAAAACTAGAATGCAACTTCCTTGTCGCAGATCGATTGCAATTTTATCTATATACAGCCTTATGCCATGACTAAGTGCTATCAATAATGTGCATAAATTTGTTTCATTGTTATTTATTCCCCTATTATGGCTAATCGCTGAGATCGTCTGGTCAACTTGAAACCTATCATAGTGTTGTAGCCTAATATACAAGGATGCTAGATTCATAAGCAACTCCCTAACTATCGAAATTGATTATCATTATCATTTAATATAACATATAATGACCCGCTTTCAACTATAGCTCAGCTTTAATAGTTCGAGTATGTGCTACTTTAGAAAACTAACGGTTTAAACAGATACAATTTCTTACGTCCGTTGCATCCATTGTGGCAGCTCTTTAAACAATTGCTCCAAAGCTAACAAGTTATCTGTATTCCATTCAGCAGAAGCAACGTAAACATTTCCCTTTTGGACTGCTGGCAGAGTTCCCCATAGCGGGCTTCTTTGTAGTAGGCGGTCAGATTCTGTTTTACTTTCATCATCATTATCTTGTATAAGTACAAACAAATGATCACCAGCAAACTCTGGAAGCACCTCTTCTGAAACCTCAACGAAAGATACCCCTTTTTGATTAATAATATTTTTCTGTACAGCTGGTGGGATGGCAAAGCCGTTGTCTCCATAAATAATGGCACCAAGTGAACGATTGCCCATAACATAAAGCGTTTTACCTAACTGGTAGAAAACTGTTGCTGTCTCCCCTTCTGCTAATTGAAGCTTATCCCACATTTCTTGCGACTGTGTTTCAAACTTAGCAATCAATTGAGCTGCCTCTTTCTGTTGGCCAAAGATATTTCCCATCTCCTTTACACGTTCTGCATAAGGAAGAGCCGGGTTAAATGGGATAGTAGGAGCAATTTTCGACAATGCCTCATTTTGCTCTGCATCCGCATTGTAATAACTATTTATAATCAGATCCGGTTTTAAAGTTAGAATCATCTCTAAATCACCTGGATGTCCAACATCAACTATTCCTGCCGTTTTACCTTCATAGTAACTATGATTAGCATGGATAAGATTACTACCAACGATTGGAATATCCATCACCAAGAAATCACCAAGCGTCGGACCAATATAAACGACCCGTTTGGGATGTGCAGGTATTTCAACTTGTTCACCTTTAATCGTTGTATATTGTATTGTTTTCTCGCTTTCCTCTACCTGCACATCAGATGCATTGCCTCCAGTATTACTACATGCCGATAATATTAGCAACAGGAGGAACACCCCCGCCCATATTATAATTCGCTTTCCACGATGCTTCTTCACACTTTGTTGCCCCTTTCCTTCTTACACTTAATTGAAAATGATTATCATTTACGGCATTGTTATAGCTTGTGGGAAATGGGGAAACAATGGAAAAAACGCAATAATTTATTTGGATAAATGTCAATAGCATGAATAGAAAAAGCTTCAATTTGTCCCGTATAAAAAAATATTTAACAGCTTCGATGTCATTCTCAGTGTCCAACCATCTTTAATGTTCTAGAAACGCTCACATGAAAAGTGAATAATTCACAAATTAGATGCATTATGCATCTGGGAAAAAACCCAAACTAAAAATAATCAAAGCCCAAGCTCAACATGAATTGAGACCTGGGCTTTTGAGGGTTGGTTACCCTATGACAAGATTACCTTATTAGATTACTACATCGTTCTGAACAAATAATGAACAAAAAGGTTGATTATTTACAAGTAATAGTCCAAGAAAGTGACATAAAACCTCTTGCTACGATGGCAAAGCCATTGTTTTCATAGCTTAGATGCATATATGTTTCGTCATGAACAAAGTAGGAATTAATGAATTACCAATAACTATAGCCCAATAAATATTAAAGAAACTATAATAAAAAAAGCTATTATTAAACTTTTTACTTATTTTAAAGATATCTTTCTTCTCTAACTCCTCAAATACTTGATTTAGTATCTATTTCTTCTCCTCCTTTATATTGTTTGGATTTGGATAACAAAAAGTGTTAGGATTTTATTCACTTTTTCGTTGTCTTTAATTATGGATTTTATTCTCTTGAGCATGCGAAGTTATAACCACAATATTAACCGCAGCAGTATCATTAGTTGTACCATATTGGCCAGAGAAATCACGGTTGTCTATTACTGGGTAACCACATGCTCTCGAACGTGTTTATGGTCAGTCGTGGTCTGTCTATCCTTAATTTTTATCGCCTGTTCCTATACGATAATTAAATTAGTATGAATTATTTCTATAAAACTCCATAGCCTCTTTTAAAAATTTTTGCTCCTTTGCTGTAAAAGGATTTGGAAATGACAATGATTCTGTGGATGGCAGCTTTTCTTCAACCAAATCTAAATTTCCTTTCAAAGTTTCATCCATAAGCAATAGCAGTGTTTCAATAGTTTCTTGTGTTTCTTTCGAAGACGGTATAGCATCAGTAGACGTTAAATGTTTGATTTCAGATAAAACTTTCGTCCATTTTTTATCTAAATCAATTTCTTCGGATTTTTTTATATTAAATAATTCATCAGTTATATCTTTAGAAAAGTGCTCTTTAAACCATTTTTCTGTATATGCTTCAAACATTAATTTTTGAAGCATCACACAAAATATTTCAATATTGATGATTTCCTCATCTTCTATTGTTTCCATAAGATGGTTTAAATCGGATAATATATTAGTAATCTCAAACTTTTTTGCTTCAAATAAGTGCTTTTGGTGTTTTAAAGATTTTAATATAACCTCGCCTTCAACAGTGTTTTTTTGAAGCATGATTTTAATATCCTTTAGGGATAATCCAAGAAACTGCAAGGATTTAATGTTTTGTAGAATAGTTAAATCCTCTTTTGAATATCGTCGATGTCCACCCTCTGTATAATCACGCGGTTTAAGTAGGTCTATACTGTCATAATATCTAAGCGTTCTAATGCTCACACCAGACTTTTGCACAAGTTCCCCAATTGTAAATACACCTTTTCCCAACAAATAACCTCTCCTTTTGTTCCTAAATTGAACCTAAAAATCCTTTGTTTTTTCAGACTTTAAAGTAACGTATAACGGGGTAAGAAAACTTTTTCCCTTTTAACGTATAAATTGTTGCAATTATAATTAATATTGTTTCAAGTATAATAAGTGCAAATGAAAGAACAGAAGCCGCACTCCATTTTGTAGAAATAAGAGTTAATAACAAAAAGACTGGGAAGAAAGTAAAATGAAGGTTCATCCCTTCTTTTGCATGATCGGCAAAATATTTATTTCTATCCTTTGATACCAAGTATACTAATATAGGTAACACAAAAGTTAATAATAGCGAGAACAGATGCATTAAACTTGCCAATCCTCTATTTAATAGACTCTCTTTTTTCATAAAACTGCGCCTCCAATAGCGTAAATTATTTAGTTGTTACCTTTTAATTTAGTAACTACATTCATCATAAAAGGTGACGCTACTGGAGATTCAAGTACAAAATTAATTTTAATCTAATCAATCTTTATTTAACCACTTCTTTGTTGGTCAGATGTGCTGATAAAAAACGCCGAACATGACTTCAACATCGTGTCTATGTCTATGTCTAATTGAACACTAAGAAAAGAATTGGATGCCTATATTCATTCCTATAATCACAACGTATATAGGCAAAATTAAAAAATCTAAGTCCTTAGTTCAATACCGGACTCAGATTTTAGAAGTTGCTTAAATTATTTGTCTAACTTTTTTTGGGGTAGATCAGTTTTGCTCACAGTCTTTTTTACTTATCCACGACCAGCTTGGAATGAAGGATATAAAGTCATTCCACCATCAGCGAATAAAGTAATGCCGGTTACATAACTAGCTTGTGATGAAGCAAGCCATGCTGCTACTGCGGCAATTTCTTCTGGTTTTCCAATATAGCCCATCGGTATCATACTTTCAACATCCGCTCGTTTTTCTGGATCAGCAAATTTTTCAGCATTTATGGGCGTATTGATCGCCCCAGGACCGATATTATTTACACGAATTCCCTTTGGAGCATACTCTAACGCTAATGTTTCTGTCATTAACTTAATGCCTCCTTTACTGGCGGCATAGTGAACAAACAACGGCCAAGGAATTTTCTCATGAACACTAGACATATTGATAACTGTTCCTTTAATATCATTCTCAACAAAATATTTAATTGCTTCTCGACTTCCTAAAAATGCGCCTGTTAAATTTGTATTTATCACTTTATTCCAATCATTTAGTGGCATTTCATGTGAAGCTACTGGGTTTTCTATCCCAGCATTATTTATCATCACATCAAGCGTACCAAACTCATCCACAGCTGTACGAATCAGGTTTATCACGTCCATTTCCACTGTAACATCACCTTTAACAGCAATGGCTTCACCACCAGCTTTTATAACTTCTTTAACCACTTCATTTACTTCTGCTTCATTGGAACGATAATTAATGACAACTTTTGCTTTTTCTGTTCCAAAGCGTATTCCCATCGCTTTTCCTAATCCCGTTGCAGCTCCAGTAATAACAACTACTTTTCCCTCTAAATCTGGATACATAATTTAGTCCTCCTTTTTATCCTTTAGCAATTCCTAACATGATGCCAGCAGCGACTATAAAGACAATACCAATAATGATTGCTATGAATTGCCGTTTTGTTTTTTTCTCCCCTAATATAAAAATCCCGCCCAAAGTCGAGATTACTATGCCCATTTGAGAAAGGGAAAAGCTAGTTGCTACTCCTACACGTGGCTGAGAAATAAATAAAAACATATTTCCAGCCGCCCAAATTAAACCAGGAATTATATTGCGAATGGCATATTTATTAAATGGTTTATGCTTAAATGTTAATAAAATTCCGCCAAGAACCATTCCGATTGCTTGCGGCAATAAAGCAGACCATCCACTTACATTAAATAGACGTATAATTACTACATATACTAAATAGCCAAAGGTTGAAACTAATAAAATCATAATTCCTTTTTTAAAATTATTGACTTGTTCTTTTTCTTTCTCTTCAGGATTTTGAAGCGTTGTGAGAATGATACCAACAATGATACTAAAAAGTGCAAGAATACCTAACACAACTGATATTGTTGTAGACCATTCATGAAATACAATCACTCCGAATAAAGTTGTTGATACCAATTGAAGCCCAGTCGAAATAGGCATTGTTTTGGAAACACCCATTAAATCAATACTTTTCAATTGATTTGCTTGTCCTAATGCCCAAAATAAACCTGATACAATTCCTACACCGATAACTAAAGGTGTTAAAACAGGTTTTACAAAAATATAAATGGCTATAGAGAAAATAAGGGCGCCCAAAGTTGTACCTAAAACTTGACTATATGGTCCTCCGCCAAGTTTAACATTAAATAACACAATGCTTCCCCAAAATAGAGCAGGTAAAATTGCTAGGAAGATATCCATTTATATAGACCTTTCTATATTTAAATTTCATATTTCTAAGAAGGATTGAACAATATTTTTCACTTCTCCCCTTTAATAAATTTCTCACCTCATTCCACATTCCTATTCTTTCACTGTTTTTGATTTCTAAACAAAAAATCTTTTTATCTTATTAAACCCTAAATGGTAAATTTTTTAGATTTTAAATTGATTAAGTACAGCTTAAGCTCTCCTACTTCAAAGTATCGCATCTTCTATTTATTTGGCTGTTGTTCGGTTTTGTTACTACACTGTCACTATAAACCTGTTAACGAATCTAGTTATCTTTCATTCTCATGTACTTACACAATTTAAATCTGTTTGCCCTTCTAAGTTGTGGTATAATACTGTAGTATGCAACATCAAAGGGCATAATCAATTCTAGGCTGTAGCGTTTGATCACGCTGCGGTTTTTTTATGTTAAAATTTACATAAATTACATATTAAGGTGATTTAAATGATATTTATCAGAAAATACTTATATATTTTTTACTTCGTACTATTGTTTTTACTTTTATCAGTTGGAGATTATTTCAAAAAAGGTAATTGGGATTTGCGAGAAAATTTTTTTATTCCTTATTTGCGACAATTGTTTATGCATTTATAACATGGGCATGGGATAGTAAAAAATATGAAAAGAAATAGCATGTTGTTCAGTTAATCTCTAGGCTGTAGCGTTTGATCACACTGCGGTTTTTTTCGTGCTTTCAAACTATGCTCTCCCTTCCCCAATTTATTTCTTCTGCTACACAATATCTTTCGATTAATCTTCAACACGCTCCCAAACAACTTCTTCATCAATAACTCTAAAGCCACGATACGCCATGTACTTCTTGTCCTTCAACCGTAACTCCTGCACGCATCAAATTATGACGAAGGCTTTATGTCCTTTTCGCTCTCGAAATCAATGTCCACCATCACCTTAAATGCTTATCGCCCTTTCTACTGTACAACTTCTTCCATCCTAATATTGGTAGTTATCTAATATATCTCTCGCTGTATTAGGTGTTTCTACTACGGAATTATGTCTTGGTATATAAATTCACCATCGTTAACAATTTTTCTTTTGAAAAAATTTCTACTAATTAAACCATATATTTCTTTAATAAATAAAATTGTGATTAATAAGACTAGAGAGTGTAACAGTGTACTACATATTATGAAAATGTAATCTGCAGATTATAATTTTTTATTTGCAAGGAGGTGAATTAAATGCCTTTAACTACTGGTCCAATTGAAAATACAGGAAATCAACCAGCTAATGCAACTAGTGTTCGTGTCAAAATTCTCAATCTTAGTGGAGGTTTATTAACTGGAGTAGTAAGAGTTTTTAGACTAAACGGCTCAAGACGATTATTGTCAACAACTCCTTTTGCCGCAATTGCTAATGGTTCTACTTTTGTAACTCCTGGTGTAGGAGGTGCTGCTCAATATGAAGTTGAAATTGTCCCAAATCAAAATGGCGGAATATATAGCGTTTATGGACGAACAGCTTCAGGTGTTATCATTACTGCCCAACGGTTTGTAAACTCAGAATTAACGCAGATTCTTTAATGTTAAAGTTAATATCGAAAAGCCTTATACTCAGTTATAAGGCTTTTCATTTATAATCATCTTCTTTCTCTTGTTTTACGTCGAGATACATAATTGAAAAAATACTGTAGAAATGCTGTTGTGGATGAACAAGTTTGACTTAGAAACACCAGTTACATTAGTTGTAAATCAAGAATTTGGTGGTAAAGCATTAGGTCGACAAGATTATGAAGTAAGCAATAGAAATAAAAAAAGTCACTCATTCCTTTTCAAATGAGTGACTTTTTAATGCTCCGTTATTTTACTTTAACTAGTTGTCTTAAAACGATGTTCGAATAGAATAACTCTTGAGATGCTTTAAGCCTAGTTTCGGCGTGCCTGAATTAATGTAAACCAATCTGAATCCCCATTAAATATTCCACTCACTCTATATACAGGCTGATAGAATTCCTTTGTGTCATACATGAATGTAAGCTCCATCCCGGTTATTTCTAGTTTATCGCCCTTTTTTATAACCATCATATCAGGGGTTAAAATTGCATTCCTTTTTATGAGAGGAAATTCCCCTTTCTTTATACGTTCATACACATCTTTAGGGGTTAAGATATCCACTTCCCGTATAAAGTGATGTTCTTGAAGCCCATATGACACTGCGTAAATACTGCCATCTTTTTTTAACCCAAGTGATAGTTCCCCAGACCAATAATCTTTATTTATATGGGGTGTATCTGAGAGTGACCACTGAAACTGGTCTCCCTCTTCTGTTATAAGATCAGCTTTTTGAGGAAGTATATCTAGATTATCCATTATAGCCATTGCCTCTTGACGCATTGGTCCTTGTTTCGTCCATGTAGCTTGCTGAGGTGTATAATTGCTGTCGGTTAATGTCCAATTTCCTTGTGTCGATTGAAATAAAGTATATTGAGACCCTGATTTATCTTCTAATAGAATCCCACGGTCCCTTTCCTTAGCTGCTGTCTTCACTTCAGTTAACCCTAACTTCCGATACAATATATCCCCCACTTCATCCGAATGGTTTACTTTCTTATATACGGATGCCATTGTGGGTACTGAATTTAGTTGCATGGATGTTGTCAAATGTACGTCTGTCATATCCCATTTAGAATATGAATTAATCGACAGATTTCCAAACTCCTGCTTAGCATAAGCAATAGTTATACCCGCAAAAATGAAAACCATGAGCAGAGGTATGGCTAAACTTCCTAACAGACTTTTCATGCGAACTTTTTTGTGCTGAATAATAGACGTGTATAGTCTATAGAACTGGTATCCAATTACTCCTCCCAGCGTATTGTTAAATAAATCATCCAGCTCAAAAATCCCTGCGCCAGTAACTAACTGGTAGATTTCTATGAATAGTGTAAAACATACGACAACAACTATGAGCCATTTAAATGTTGTAAGCTTTCGACTAAGAAGAGGAAGCAACATTCCCATTGGGATAAACATGAGTATATTATAAATACTGGGCTGAAGTTTTTTATAAGAATAGCTATTCCATGCTTCCACATAGCCACTAAACAGATGAAGATTCATCTCCTTATAATGCGAGCTTCCCCGACTGATAATTGTTAGATTAAGGACTAAAGCAATATATCCGATGAATAGAGCGATCCAAATAAGCTTCTTTATTTGAATTAGAGGTTTTCCCTCTAATTGTTGCTTTCTATAATAGCAAAAATAATAAAGAGCAATGCATATGAATTCAAAAGCAACAAATGCCATTATTGGCACGATGTTGAATTCTAGTAGATAATAAAATATGTTCATGATTCTTAAGTTTAAATCCTCCTCACAAATTGTTATTAATGAAAATTACCCTCCATTTTATTGAGCTACAATCATTGAACATGGTATTAAGATGAATGAATGAAAAGTTGAGTTAGTTCATCTCCCTTTTACTTGCTACTTTCTAAGTTATTTCAGTATAAATGACAAATCTTAATAAATAATGTTTAAAATTCTTAATTTTTCTTAATAAAATAGCATTAGGTTAATTAATTTTATTAACATAAAACAATGTTCAGTTATCTCTGTGGAAATAAAAAAACAGGCTCAACATTCATTGAGTACCTGGACTTTTTTGGGGCTGGTTACCCTATGACAAGATTGCAATGATACTACTCACTTTCATTGATTATTTGGTCTCAAAGAATTGTGTTAGCACATTTCCGTGCACTTAGTAAGTTTGACTTAAAAATATTGGGACAGTGGCTTAAGCTCACATATTAATCAGCCCTTCTATGTTAGAGATAAATGAAATTTTGAATGGATACAAATAGTGCAAATAAGCAAACAGCGATTAGTAGCCAACCATAAATACTTCTCTCTCTCTGAAATTCTTTAATTCCTAAAATTAACATAAATAACCCTAAAAAGAATATCATTAAAAAATTCAGCTGATAATCCCGTGTGATTAAGCCGTAAGCTGAGAGTGATATGACTATGATTGAAGAAACAAGTTGTAAAATTTTCAGCAACACTTTCCGCTCCTCCTCTTTTAAATTACACTTTTATGACAAGAATTTTGAAATTTTGTTATTTTTATTATACAATAAAATAAATTACATGGATATAAATACCAATTTATTTTCTTAATCGTCTATCTATCAGTCTACACGTAAATATTACAGACATAATGTCTAATATTGATACAGTATAATTAGACTGGTTGGAATTAGAAAAACGTACCGAAGAGCTTGAAAATAGAATTAGATTATCACAAGGGGGTTGTTATTTGAAAACTATAGCGGGAACAATCTCTCTATCTGTTTCTTTTACTTTATTTATTTATTTGTTTGGATTAAAAATGGAACATTCAATTAAATATGATGCAGGTTTCTTCTTTTTTCCTATAATTTTATTGATTCTTTCTTTCATTTTTTTCAGAATAGATTACAAGCATAATACAAAAAAATAACTACAAATTTACTGCACAATAATTTTCAAATAGGCTTTACATAAATTATCAGAATAGTTATACTATTGATACAACCTTCCATAAAACCTCGAGTATAACTTTGTCCTCGAGGTTTTTTATTGTTTAACTTCCTCTACTAATCTCTTTCTCTTTACCTGACAACCCCGTTATGATTAAAGCATAAAATACAGAAAAGCACCTGAGCGGGGTCAATACAAAAAAACTCTACTGACAGCAACTGGTATTAATGATATAATTCAAATAATACAAATATATACAATAAAGGGAGTCAGTCACACATTGAAAAAACTATTTTTAAGCACTGCTCTTGTGCTATCACTTGGTCTTGCTGGGTGCGGTGATGATTTGAGTAAAGAGGCGCCCGTAGAAAAGAAAACAGAACAAAAGACTGGCAAAAAAGAAATGACTTCTGTACCTAACTACACAATAGAAGAAGAGCATATAGACGGAAGCATTTGGTATGTAACATTGTTAACACCTTCAACTTCCGAAGAAGAATTAAATGCCTTGGTGGAACACACTGCTGAGTTAGCAAAAAAGGAATCCCTAATAATAGATTCCATTTTTGTTAAAGTGAAAACGAAGGATAGCGTCGCTAAATCATATGCTGCTACTGGTAAAGTAGCATTGAGTAATAGGGGTAAAGCCCAAACCGGATTGGCGGACACTAATAAATTTGAGTTTGAGTATTATGTAGATAAACGCTTGCATGTATTAAACAACGTTGTTAATAATTGAAATAGCAAAAAGTCACTCATCATGTAGTGACTGACAAAAATTAGATACTTTATTTTAAGAAGCTTGTAAAGGATTGAGTTCGGTCTTGTACCAGACTTAATCCTTTTAACGTTACCTTAATTCGTTTGTGGTTAGCATTCAATATATTGTTTCAAGCTCTCGCTTAAAGCATTCTATGTCTTCTAAACTGCATCAAACGGGTTTTACTCGAGTTATAGCACTTAGCGAACTTCTATAAGTGCTTGTTTTACAACGCATTTGTATCAGAATGTTTCTGGATAAAGGCATCAATGTTTTCGTTTAATTTAACTGCTGCTTTCGTCGGAATTTGGTGCTTTTCGTTTTCAAAAAACACCAATTCATTATGAGGTAGCTTTTCATAAAGTATATGGGCATATTGATGAAATGCTTTGTCTTTCGTACCAAAAACAAGCAGAACGGGCGAATTTATATCTGGAAGTCGACTTGTACAATTATAGCGTAGACTATAATTGTAGTACTGCTGGATATTTCGTGCATCTCCGTAGGATGCATCTTTATATAGTTTCCTAAAAACTTGTCGTGTGTTAGAATTTCCCCATGCTACCGCAAGTGTCAGAACAGAAATAGCCTTTTTATTTGCTAGTTTAACTGCTAAAGCAATTCGTTGTTTTAAATAGAAATCCTTCACTTCAGACATTCCGCTAATTATGATACCACCCAATCCCCTACTCGGATTCATCAATAAAAACTCTAATAAAATCGAGCCACCAGTTGAATATCCACAAATAAACGCTTTCTCTATCTTTAAATAATCCAATAAATTAACAATATCATTAACAATGAGTGGATACGTGATCGCTTGTTTGGAATACACACTTTTTCCATGACCTCTAATATCAAAGGTAATCACTTTAAATGTTTTTGATAATTGTTCTAATTGATAAACAAAATTTGTGCTTGTTAATAATGGAGGATGAATGAAGACGATTGGCGTCCCCTCGCCCTTTACTTGATAGTATATGTTACTACCTTCTACATCTAACATTGGCAATTCTAATCACCCCGATTTACAAATTCTTTTTGAGCATGCTGATTGGTAGTAGTATGTATCGTCAAGAATTATAATATTCTTTTACATGTTGAATACTTGCTCTTATTTATTTCAAAGGGTGGGTAATGTTGCCTTAGTTAGTCAAAAGAGATACTACTATGAGAAACAAAAAAACCAAAATCGCTATTTGCAATCTGGATCCATAAACATGCTCTTGGAATACACTTTAAAAATGCAAAATCTACATTAATGGTCATCGTTTTGATGATCATTTTGGTTATCATTTTGATTTTCTTGCTGTTCAGATGGTTCTTCTGTTGAATCTGGCTCTTGTTCATCATCAGCTGTTCCACATCCGAACAATAATCCTGAAGAAAGTATTACTGTAAACGTACCCATTATTATTTTTTTCATGTATTCACCTCATTTAGGGAATTTTTATTCCTCTTTATTATTATCCAAATTATTTTTACGTATACGATTTTTTCAAGTTACAGACCGAGTTATAAGAAAAGGAAACAAAAAATACAAGTCTAAAAATCTTACAGTATACACACTTCCTTATGTATTACCCAACCTAAATCATTTCCTAAAACAATGAGAGTTTTGGAGTCAGGAGCGACAGTAGTATTTACTTATAGTACGGAGTTAAACAAATAATCAGTGCAACTTTAATTACCTGTACAGTTTTTTTAGAAGAGATACTTATTTCAATACATTTTGGTTAAGCTAGTGAATGTTACAATTATATACTACTTAAGGAGATGAAAAAATTTATGGGTAAAGCTATTGAAGTTGGACTCCACGCAATTGTGGTCCTAAATACTGGTGATGATGAAGACAATGATGAATTAGAAATTCGTGGCACCCTTATTGCACAGGCGGGACTTTCACCAACCAATATTCGCGAAACACGTGAATTATGGCACATAGGAGATCATGACATTATTGGTATCGAACAAGGTGACAATCATGTAAGCCTCATTGGTAATTTCCAAACTATGGTTCTTGAAGATTATGAAATATTGGTCATTGGTGGTCACATAGAAGAGGATGATACTTTCAGTGAGGATGATTATATGAGCCACAATTTCCAAGTCATAACTCAGGCGGAAATTGACACTTTTCACCCTAACGGAAAACATTTCCCTATATTCTTTTCCCAATCTAATCAGCAAGTTCGAGTTGATTATACGATAAGAAAAATAAATATTTAAGCTCCATGTATGTCTGCTCAATCTTTGGTTTGTTTTATCCAGATTTAATCTATCTACAAAGATTTTTTAAAATTTTTAATCCGTTACTAATAGAAAATCATTTACCAGGCACTCATTATAAAAGTGAGTCCTGGTTTTTATCTTTTCAACCCGCCCAGCTACAAATGGATGCTTTAAAGGTACTCATTTATGGCTTTTTCCTTATTAACATTGGATTGGTTTAAGTTAGAAATCGTTGATTTTATTAATTTTCGGATTTCCTCAGTAATGGAAGGCCTTCTTCTGTCTGTTTGGCAATGTACGCATTGATGTCTTGTGGTTTTGATATATTTATATGTCCGCTCTTTCATTCCGTAATTTATACTATCCCCTTCTTTAAACAAGGCATTATTCTTTTCCCTTTTCTAGAGAAATTTTTATTTACACATAATCCTCTCATTTTTTGTCTAAGCTTAAAATGTACCAATTAAGCAATCGCTCCTCATACAACGAACTTCTAAAAGTAGGGAAAAAAATGAAGAAAAAAATTATATTAATAATAAGTTTATCAGCAACACTTCTTCTTTCTGGATGTTGGGATGTATCAGAACCACAAAGAATGTATTACATTCTTGGAGTCGGTATTGATTTCAAGGATGATGAATATGAAATATTCATGCAAATTATCGACTTTTCAAACGTTGCTAAATCTGAGCAACCAAATCCAAATCCAACACAGGCTGAGATAGGACGTGCGAAAGGTAAAACGATGGAGGAAGCTTTTTTTAAATTATATCGTTCCATCGATCAAAAAGTATTTTGGGGACATATGACCTACCTTATTTTATCGGAGGAGGCCATGAAAAGTGAGCATGCTGTACCAATTATCGATAGCTTTTTACGTCATCGGGAAACAAGGTATCAAATTTGGGCTTATTGCACACAGGAATCCATTGAAGAAATTCTCTTAGTAACACCCATTATAAATAAGTCACTAACTGCATCCAAACTGAGTAATCCACTCACTTCAGGTGCACAAGAGTCATTTATTGAACCCATCAATTTACGAAAATCTATCATTGGTTTGAATGAACCAAGCCATGAAATTAGTATTCCTTTAGTGACGATTAATAAAAATTGGCAGACTACAGAACAGTCTGCCGAAGAAACTGCATTGACAGGTGTCGGCATACTTTCAAAAGATGGTTTTAAAGGCTTTATTAAAGGTGAAGCTGCGAAAGGTTTGCAATGGATGCAGGAGAAAAAAAGTAAAGGAGCGGTAACCTTTAAATTAGAAGACGGTGACGATCACTTAACAGTAGATTTAGAAAAAATAAACCTAGACGTTGAACCAATTGTAAAAAATAATCAGGTTAAGTTTGAAATAGATATTACTTTTGATGCCACAATTAATGGCTTTAAAGGAAAAGTTACTTCAGATGAAATAAGAAAAAATATTATAGCAGAGGTTAAAAAAAACATAAAAACAGCCTATGAAGAGGGTTTAAAATTAGATGTCGACATTTATCGTTTTTCAGAATATTTATATCGAAAAGACATAAAAGCATGGAAGAAACTAGAAAATAACGGCAAAATACCATTAGACCAAGATTCAATTAGTAAACTAGACATTAAGGTAAATAAAGTTAATCCTGGACGAAAAACATTTGCTGAAACAATTGAAGAATAACTATAAAAAGACCGAATACTTGAGATTTCCACAAGTATCCGGTCTTTTGGATTTTTTCACCACAGACCTTTGTAGCTCTAATGTATCATTTTTTTCATTGTAAGCAATCGTCAATGCTGCTGAGTTGCTATGACATCTGCATGGCTATATCTTACCGTTATTCTATCCCTCATTCGTTTGATGTGACATACAAAAAAAGACATCACTTAGACGTCTTTAATGTTTTATCAATATCCTCAATTAAACGGTCTACTTGTTCCTTCGTAATCTTAATGACATATAATCCTTTATGCTCTCCGTTATGACGTCGCTTCTGGTGTTTGGGATATTGATAATCGAATGACGTATCTTTTTCCATAAAATCACCTCTTAAAGCTATATTCAATATAAAGTATAACAAACTTTCAATAAAAAGGAAATTAACTATACATATTTTCACTCGGACGAACAGCTCATTACGTGTCGTTAATGCTAGATTTTTTCTACCCTTCGGTGATAACAAACTATTACTATCACTTCCGCTTATAATCGTTTTTTAACTGTATGTGTTATTTTTTTACGAATATAGTTCCACTACTCGTTGATGATTCACTTTAGTCTTATCAGTTATATCTATAAAGTATGGTATTTGCCATTTTTGAGTAGTTATTGCTTGCTTATTTGTTAGTTTATCCCAGCTAGGATAGACTCTGATAGCCATCTTACCTTTCTTTTCATCCGTTTGTAGAATACCTTTTTTCAACAGAAGTTCTTTTGGAAAAACAAACTGACCGACCCTATTACCATTAAAGGTTGTGATAACTAATAAGTCTGGGAAGTCTCTATATTGATAGGGCTGATTTTTATGACTGCGATTTTTCTCCCAAAAAGCTACGAATTGGCCAATTTTAGTGGGCGTTATTTTGGCAACCCTAAAGCGAATCGATTTCAAATTTAACTGGAACTTTCCTGCTCCATATTGTGAGTTTTGCTGTTCTTCTTGAATATTTTCAATTATTAGGTTATTCGGTTCGTATATTTTATTATTAATAAAAGTGACAGCATTATAAAACGTGTTCATGATTTCTTTCTTCCTTGTTAACTGTAATTTGTATTTTCTTTGTCTAGTATTAGCTAGCCTTGTTATTAAATTGTTGTTACGGTGTTCTTAAAGATGGTGAGGTTTTTGCTAACTGTTGAGCCTCCTTTGGGCGAGATGGAGGAAATCACCTAAATTTGAAGCAACCTTTGTCAGTTGTCTTTTTAACATTGTACTACTAAGGACAATTTCTTTATATAAACAACAATTAAAAAGGTCACTTCCATTTAGAAAGTGACCCAAAACAGGAGAGTTTTTGTAAGGCTAGATTAGCTTTACACTACTATTATTATGCGCTGAAAGCTATTTTTGACTAGTCATTTGTCTGTAAAGTAGATTTAAAATAAAAAAACTAACATTTTGTTATATACAAATTAGAAGTGAGTTCATAAAAATGAATTAACTTTCAGGCATTTTATCTATACTACCCGCCTTACTTCTATTGTTGCTCATGTTCACATACAATGCAATACTATATGTCTTTTATTGTTTATTCTTTTGCGTCATATTACTACTATTTTCGTAGCGGAAGACCACTCATGTGAGTGGCTTTTTTATATGACTAAAAAGTAGTTGTTCCACTTCTGTTTTTAAAGCTTGGTTGGCATAGCGTAACCATTCATCATTACCTGCCGTGGCAACTTGAATATCGCTAAAATATTCATTTATTCGATGCCAACCGACTACACGTATTTGTTGACTTGCAAGCTGTCGTTTCAGGCTAAATGAGTCTTTCCGTAAATCCTTTAGTAAGGAATCCAGTAAAGGTAAATAGACGGTTTTCATTTTTAAGTGCTCTATAGTTTTATAATCTTGTTGAAGTGATCTTACAGCTAAATCCAGTAGCAGAAACTGATGCAGTAATTGTCTTTGTTCACTGTTAATCACAACCATCATCCTCTAAACGTGCAGCGTGGATATATGCTAAGGGGATATGTTTCATTTTTGTGATTGTTTCGAGTATTAGCTCTTGAGCATCCTGGTTTAAAGATGCAATTGTTCCAGTCCACTGCAAATACCTAGAGCCTTCCCACACCGTTAAAGTAATGATCTTATGTTGACATACAGCACAATCTATTGTTTGTTGTAATTCTTCTAGTTCCCATTCTGTAAGTTCACGCGATGCCTCAGCAAAATCCTCTTGTTTCCATTCTCTAATGAGCTGCACATGCTCAGGTAACATCATTGCTGTCCATTTCATCGTACCTCTATCACGTATCATTCAAACACTCCCCTATGCCAAATGGCCACCTACTAAACGATTTCTTTTAATAGCTGTACCTACATTTGTGTAAGATACAGCACGTAATAAGGCATTAGCACCAAACTTATTGCGTATAGCATCCATTGTGTGCCCTATTACTTGTCGTTGCGCTTTTCGTTCATCAAATAAATCCAATTGAATGCTCTTTTCTGGTTCTAGATTGGTTAGGCGAACTGATAATTGACGGGCTGGCTCACCAGCAAAGTACTGATCTAATAAATCCAAACACACGTTATACATGACAAGTGTCTCACCAGTCGGTACATGAATGGTTTTTGAACGGTGAAAACCTTTCGTCATCGCATTACGACTGTAGGATAGCCCTAAAGTGATCGTGCGGCCAACATAACCAGCTTCACGCGTTCGTTTCATAATATCTTCACACATTTCAAGTAGCACTACGGCTATATCCTTTCGGGTGTGATAATCCTTCATCAACATCTGCCCTTTGCCAAAGCTTAAAGCTGAATTTGTCACTAAAGGCTCTCCAAATGTAGACAGGTCTATCCCCCATGCATGGTGATATAATTGATTTCCCATAATACCAAAACGTTTTTCTAACTCTTTTAAATTGGCTTGCGCTAAGCCACCCACTGTTAAAATACCCATCGCATTTAAATTTGCCTCCATTTGTTTACCAATCCCCCACATTTCAGACAATGGTCGAACAGACCAGAGTTTTTGAGGAATATCCTCATAAGACCATTTAGCAAAACCAGATTTTTTAGCATCGAGATCTAATGCCAGTTTAGCCATTAACATATTTGGTCCCATGCCAATCGCAGAGGGGATTCGAAATTGAGTATAGATGGCATTTTGAATTTCCTTTGCTGCCTGTTCTGGTGAACCCCAAAGTTTTTCTGTGCCAGTCAAATCCACAAAGCTTTCATCCACGCTGTATACATGTATTGCCTTAGCAGGTACATATCTTGCAATAAGGCGCGTAATAGCCATAGACATCTCTAAAAAGAAGCTCATTTTAGGCTCAAACAACTTGATGTCTGGGTGTTTAGGTATTTCATAGCGCCGATTTCCCGTTTTTATTTTAAATTTTTCTTTCATCATGGATGAGGCAGCAAGAACAATACTGCCAGGTTGATGAAAGTTGCCGATAACTGCAATAGGTTCTTGCAAAACATCTAGACCCTCTAGCATTGCAATACAGCTAGCGTAAAAGCACTTCATGTCGATACACATAATACTTTTGTTTGGCATGTTTTCGTAATTCATACTACACCACGCTCTTTACGTACTACTGGAACAATAGCGAGAACATTATTTATAATAAAAGTACGCTTTGCCTGCCTTGTAAAACAAAATGCTGTAAAAGAATCACCAACCACTTTAATGATTTTCACTCGCCTTTTTGTAATTTCACCCGACTTAGATACATACATCATGTTCATTAACTGTCCCCGTTGCATTGCTTTTACCAGTTGCTGTTTCATGCTAGCTTCTCCTTCTCTACATAAAATAAGAACCTTTGTTCTTGTATTATACGCACGTACGTTCGTTTTTAGAAGCGGTAATTTTTACTAAATAGCTGTTATGCATTCATCTACAGAAAACAATACAGATTGCGGGCTTTTGTATAAGTGCAAATTGCTAGACCGTATCTGAATTATCTTTCACTAGCGTTTTCTATGTACCCAATCAAAAGAAATGCTTGGTTCGGTTTCAAAAGCAATAATGGCTTTTTTTGATTAAAATATTATAATAAATATTAGATTGACCCGATTATCGGATAGTAAGGAGCTGGTTGAATTGAGTAACTTAGCACATACATATAAACTACCCTATTATGCAGTTGTCTTTGCTTCAGAGCGAACAGTAGGCGACAATGGTTATGGAGTAATGGCAACCAAAATGGATGAATTAGCAAGTAAACAAAAAGGATTTCTAGGTGTGGAAAGTGCAAGAGATACAAATTTAGGTATCACCGTTTCTTATTGGGAAACACTTGAAGATATTGCTGCATGGAAAGAGCATGCCGCACATCAAGTTGCTCAAGAACGTGGCAAAAAAGAGTGGTATAGTCGATTTGCATTACGTGTTTGTAAAGTAGAACGTGATTATCTATTTGAAATGTAGGTATCAACAAATATAAGCTAGTTATGTAACTACTAAGGATTGAGTCCACTACAATCCTTATCTTGATTCTGTTGAAAATTACCTATTTCAACGCTTGAATGGCATAACGATCAATAGGTAAAAAACATGCCGTTTGGGTTCCTAAAAACGATGCGATCTTTCGTTTGATTATTTTAAAAGACTAAGAAGCCAAAGCCTCTTAGTCTTTTTTGGTCCTCATTAACTTGTTGGTGCAATAAATAGTATGTGTAATACGAATGATTCCATCAATATTTATTAAGTTAATCTACCCGTTAAATTTGTTTACTAACATTCATCAAGGTGACATGAGCGTTTTTATTTAAAGCACTGTTTAGTTCAGATTCATCAATTGTGACAAGGATTTTATGCTCCAACTCAAATTGACTATTTTATAGAATCAATATGACGGTCTTTAGCTGCGCCTAGACCAACTATAAAGAGCAAAACTGACGCACAAACCAATAGTAACAGTGGAAAAGTCCAGCTAGTAGTTACATCATGCAGGTACCCGAAGAGTGTTGGGCCCGTAGCAGCAAGCAGGTAGCCGAATGATTGAGCCATCCCTGATAATTCTGCCGCTTGATGTGCATTTTTTGTACGTAAGCCAAAAAACATCATGGCTAATCCAAACGCAAAACCTCCTCCAATGCCTAATAACACAATCCACAACACAATAAAATTCAAGCTTCCATAAAGTAATCCTAGCGTGCCACTTAACAATAGCGTTGAAGCAATGGTCACTAATGAGCGTTGACTGGACATACGTCCTGCGATGATGGGCACTATAAATGTAAATGGCAGCAAAGATAACTGCATAATAGAAAGCAACCAGCCAGATTGATCTGCACTTATTCCCTGTTGTTTTAAAATCTCTGGTAACCATGCAATCAGTACATAAAACACCATGGATTGTAACCCCATAAACAAAGTCACTTGCCATGCTAAAGATGAACGCCATAAATTTACACCACTGCCAGCCTTTTGGGCTGATTCAGCTGTTGTACGTCCCTTCCTATGTTTCATTTGAGGTAACCACAATAAAATTGCTATAAAGCTTAGAATGCCCCAAATTCCCAGTGCACCTTGCCAGCCAAAGCCTAAGCGAATTGCAATAGGAATACTAATCCCAGAAGCCATTGCTCCAAATAAATTCATAGCAATGGAATATACACCTGTCATTAAGCCCAATTGTGTCGGAAATTCTCGTTTAATAAGACTAGGCAATAAAACGTTACAGATGGCAATAGCTAGTCCAAGAATAGCAGTGCCGACATATAAAGTAGCCACCCCTGATAGGGAACGTAAAATAATACCAATCGTAAGAAAGATGGCTGAAATGAGAATAAGTAGTTCCATTCCATATCTTCGTCCTAATCTAGGTACGAAAGGTGAAAAAAGTGCAAAAGCCAGTAAAGGTAACGTAGTAATCATGCCTGCAAGTGTATTTGAAATATGTAGATTGTCTCTAATCACACCCACTAAAGGCCCTACTGAGGTTAAGGGAGCCCGTAAATTGGTTGCAATAAATATAATACCTACAACAATCACCCAGACTGATGATTTATGAATATTTATAGTTGATTTTGTTGCTTGATTTTCACTCATTTGACTGATGTTCCTCCTACTATTTTTACATCTTGAGTTGTCGATATTGCTAGAGCGAATACTTCGAACTCACATTAAGTATACTAAACTATATATAAAAATAAATAAAGTATAATAAAATATATTTATTAATCCAACTTGTCTTTTGTATTCATCCTTTATATAGAAATCAAAAAATAATCTCTATTCTTTATTGAATAGAGATTATACTGGTCACAGCATAGCTGATGAATAATTTAATTGTTGGGCGGATATTTCAAAAGGATATGGAGGACAACAACATCATTAGAATCATTTATATATGAATGCGTGCCATCTGCGCGAAAACTAATAGAATCATATTGATTCAGGATGTAGGACTCATTATTAACATTAATTTGAACTTTTCCTGACATGACTGTAGCAAGTTCAGTTGTATTAGGATGATGTTTTTCAGGATAGTAGGAGCTATTCGGCTGTAAATAGGCTCTAAACATCTCATTTTCATTGCTTACATTTTGAAATATCGGCTCAATTACCCAATTATCCCCATCTTCAGCAATACTTAATCCTTGTCCAGCTCTAGATAAACTCACACGGTTTTCAGTAGCGAATAATTCCATAAGGGGAACGGATAAGCTCTTCGAAATTTTCCACAGCATGCCTAATGTTGGATTCGTTTCTCCACGTTCAATATTTCCAAGTGTGAGTTTGCTCACACCAGAAATTTTTGATAAATCTTCAAGACTCCATTGCTGTTCTTTACGAAGCTTTTTTAGTACTGCCCCGACTTGTAAAACAACTTGTTTGTGATCATCAGTTCCCATGCTCTTTTCATCCTCCTTTTTGGAATATATGGCGAAAAATAAAAGTATAATTTGATCGACGAACACTGGCAAAATAATCCCTAATAAACCTTATTATACATGATGATAGATAAAACAAAAAAAGCTTATTATAATATATTTTAAATCAAACTAACCAAACAGCCCATATCAAGTATTTGCATGAACCTGCTCTATTGGTGTCGCTTGCCCTATTTTGCCATGCCTTCACCTGCCATGAAAAATCTCTTACTGTACTGTAACTTACATAATCAGATGATGCCTTTATGGAAAATATAAAATAGCTTGTCGGAGTGATACCTTTAAAAAGGTACTGTGTTGTCGAATGGCGGAGAAATAGCTACAATTTAAAATTGCAAAACCACCCCGACAATTTTTAAACACGCAATGAAAGAATTTCCGCAAGCTGAACACATGAAGGTCTTCCATGCCATGACACTTTATAATCTAGGCGAATTTTCCAAGGCGATGGAAATATTGTTAAGCAGTTTGATAGTCACAACCAAGGATGAGGGCATACAAAGATACAGCAAAGCTATAAAATTTTATAGTGATAAGCTAGATCAAACTTGGTTGTCATAATGGCCATAAGCTTTTCATCATCAAAAAATCAGGCTCACCAACGAGAACCTGATTTTTTGTTTTGCTATTTAGCAACGTTTATTTTTTTAATCGTTGAAAAGATGGCAACAAATAATATTGAAATAATTCCGGTAAAGAAAAATAGATAGCCCACTGGAATTAAGAAGAACGGTTCAATCAACGTGCCGTCTGGTGCTAAACTATCCCCAATCATCCCTCTCAAAATAAAACAGATAACCCCTAGAAAAATTGGTGTAGCAGCAATTACATATTTTTTCATACCATTTTTTCCTCCATTAATCATTGATTTCATTTTTTTGATATGCCAAAATGTCACCTGGTTGACAGTCTAAAACTTCGCATATTTTTTCTAAAGTTGAGAATTTGACGGCTTTTGCTTTGCCATTTTTTAAAATAGAAACGTTAGCCATTGTAATGCCTAGTTTTTCCGATAATTCTGTCACACTCATTTTTCTTTTAGCCAGCATGACATCGAGATTAACAATAATCACCATAGTTTACTACACCTCAAATCGTTAGGTCATTATCCTGCTTGATGTCACTAGCTTTTCTCACTAAGTAGGAAAGCAAGGAAGTAAAAACAGCAATAACGACTGCGAAAAATAAAATGAGTAGCAAAATAGCTAAGACATTCGTGTGAAAGCTGCCACTTACAAAGAGGAAGAGTAAAGCAACTACATATAAAACACCTTCAAGCATGGCTAAAACGCTTATTATTTTTAACCTATCAGCATTTATAATCGTAAAATCTCGATTCCAACCTACATCCGAACAAATTTTCCATCCAAAAACTAATGCTATAAAAAATGGAATACCTGTTACCCAGATGAAAATAGTAAAAGGTTTGTACATTCCCTTCAAATTTTCAGCATCGAGTAATAATTCTCTCCCCGTTTCTGGACCAACATAGATACAGAACAGTAAACCGAAAAATCCGCAAAACACAATTATCAATTTTAACCACCTTGATAATTCTCTCTGTTTCATGAAGCACCTCCTTCTTCCCTTACTATTGTCATAATAAACAAGAATAAATCTTAAGTCAACAATTATTTATTGTTTTACGATAAATAATTGTTGTATCTTACTTTATCTAACGTCTTATTTCTTTCACGAACTTGTAAGAAGAAGCCTGTTATGGCGTTTTCAAAGTCCCCTCTTTCAAACTTAGGTCATTTACCCAAAAATGCTTGTAAAATGGCGAACTCATGATAAAATAAGAACATGCATTCGTGCTCTCTTAGTACTTTTTCGTGATAGGATTTGTTTATAAGAAGGAATTTGGTGCGAATAATTAATGATTACTAATAAACTTAATGTCGGATAATCTGTATTTACTGTATAGAAAAACGGCTGCTCCGTAACGAGCAACCGTACTTTTTTATGGCTATTTTATGAGAATCGTTATTCAATCGTCTTTAATTAATAGCTTTCGATGCTTGTGTAATAAGTGCAGCGACCATTTTGTCCATTTGTGCAAAACGATCATCCTGCGTCTGCCCTTTCACATATCGATAATAAATTTGTTGGCAAATCACTGCTAATTTGAAGTAGGCAAAAGTAATATAATAATTAATTGATGAGACATCCCGCCCACTCTTCTGGCCATAACGAGCAATGAATTCTTCTCGTGAATAGAATCCAGGTAAAACTGTAATTGGAGGCTCTCCCAGTGCATACAACAACATCTTCGGATCATCTGCGTGCACCCAGTAGCTCATTGCCACACCAAGATCTGCTAATGGGTCCCCTACAGTGGTCATTTCCCAATCAAAAAGCCCAATCATTTCACTATAGTCCTCAGAAAACATCGCATTATTCAACTTATAGTCATAGTGAATAATTGTCGCTTCAGCATTCGTCGGAACATTTTCTTTTAGCCAAGTCGTTAGCGCTTCTACTTCTGCAAACTGTGACGTTTTAGCCTTATCATAGCGCTCTATCCAACCGTGCACCTGTCTTTCCATAAATCCTTGTGGCTTCACCATGTCCTTCATTGCCGTTTTCTCATAAGGTATTGCATGCAGTGTAACAAGCGAGTCGACCATCTTTTCAGACAATTGGCGTGCTAATTTTTCTTTATTTTCGGTTCCTTCAGGAAAATGGGTGTCAAGGACGATGCCCTTCTTGCGTTCCATTAAGAAGAAATCACTACCGATTATAGCTTCATCATTGACATAGACATAAGGTGTTGGCACCGTGGCTAAAAACGGGTGCAGTGCCGATAGAATGGTAAATTCACGCTTCATATCATGTGCCTTTTTCGCAACAACACCAAGAGGCGGCCGACGTAGAACAGCTTCAAAATCCCCGACTTTCAGACAATAGGTTAAATTTGAATGACCTGCACTAAATTGCGTAATTTCAAGCTTGCCCTCTGGTAAGTCTGGAAACTGTGTCTTTAAAAATGCATGAAGTCTTTGTGCATCAATGCGTTCACTTGCCCTTACTTGCATCGTATCCATAATAGCCCCCCTTTAAATGATTGCACTCATGCCACCGTCCACGACAATAACATCCCCTGTGACATAATCTGAAGCTGCCGCTGCTAAAAAAAGCGCAACCCCTTTTAAATCATTTTCCGAACCTAAGCGTTTTAACGGTGTGACTCCCATTAAATAATCTTGTCCACGCTCAATTAAAATACTCGACATTTTCGTTGGGAAAAATCCAGGTGCAATGGCATTAACATTTACACCGTAAGGTCCCCATTTCACTGCTAAATCTTTCGTTAAGGTGATAACTGCCCCTTTACTGGCGTTATAGCCAATTGTATCCATGAAATCAGGTAGTGTACCGCCAAGCCCTGCAATTGAGGCGATGTTTATAATCTTTCCAAATCGCTGTTCAAGCATTACTCTACCAACTGCTTGGCTCATTAAAAACGTACCATTGACGTTGACGTCGAATACCTTTTGCCAAGCTTCATATGGCATGTCTACAGCAGTTGTGCCCCAAGATGCACCACTGTTATTTACCAAAATATCAATACTACCGAACGTTTCTTTTGTTTTTGTCACTACATGCTCAATATCTTCTGGTTTAGTTACATCACATGCAAGGGCTAATGTTTGTACGCCTAATGCAGCTAGTGTTATTGCTACTTCTTGACATGCCTCAACCTTACGAGAGCACAGCACGACATTAGCTCCTGCCTCTGCAAAACCTTGGGCAATTTGTGCCCCAAGTCCACGTCCGCCACCTGTCACAATAGCTGTTTTACCCTTTAAGCTAAATAAGTCAAGTACGCTCATTTCACCAGCTCCTCTTGTTTTTTAGCATGTTTTTTCAGTTCAAGCTTTGCAATCGTATTTCGATGGACTTCATCCGGGCCATCTGCTAAGCGCAATGTACGGGAATTTGCCCATTGTGCAGCAAGGGTTGTATCTGGACCCACTCCAGCAGCACCAAATGCTTGAATTGCACGGTCAATCACACGTAAAGCCATATTTGGCGCTACTACTTTAATCATAGCAATTTCTGCCTTTGCTTCTTTATTACCAACCGTGTCCATCATATAGGCAGCCTTTAGCGTTAATAGTCTTGCTTGTTCAATATCAATGCGTGATTCTGCAATACGTTCACGCATGACCCCTTGATCTGCCAGTGGTCGATGGAAAGCTTTTCGCTCCTTTACACGTATACACATTTCTTCTAAAGCGCGTTCAGCAGCTCCTATTAGACGCATACAATGGTGAATACGGCCTGGTCCCAATCGACCTTGCGCAATGGCAAAGCCCTTGCCCTCACCCCATAATATATTTTCTACTGGTACACGAACATTCGTAAATGTTACTTCACCATGGCCTTCTGGCGCATGGTCGTAACCAAAAGCTGTTAACATACGCTCAATTTGAACGCCTGGTGTATCCATCGGCACTAAAATCATCGACTGTTGCTCATGGATTGGCTTCGTAGAATCTTTATGTTTGCCCATAAAAATGGCGATTTTACAACGCGGATCCCCAGCTCCTGTTGTCCACCACTTATGACCATTTAATAGATAATAATCGCCATCACGTTCGATACTTGCCTCAATATTTGTTGCATCACTAGACGCTACTGCTGGCTCTGTCATGGCAAAGCAGGAACGAATATCCCCTCGAAGTAACGGTTCTAGCCATTGCTTCTTCTGTTGTTCGGAACCGTAACGAACGAGCACTTCCATATTCCCTGTATCAGGTGCATTGCAATTAAATACTTCAGGTGCGAGAAGTGAACGCCCCATAATTTCACACAGTGGTGCATATTCTAAATTTTTTAGACCTGCACCGTACTCGCTATCGGGCAAAAATAAATTCCATAAGCCCGCTTCCTTAGCCTTCGCCTTCAATTGCTCCATAATCGGTGGAATTGCCCCCCAGCGATTGTCCATTGCTTCCACTTGTGCAGCATACACCGATTCATTTGGATAAATATACTGCTCCATAAAATTTGTCAGCTTCTCTTGTAGTGCTACCACTTTTTCGCTATAAGAAAAATTCATAGGAAAGCCCCCTTTGATTGAACATCGAATTTTAAAATGAATGAGTATTCATTTTTATTCTTACCTTAAATGTTACCGCTATATTTCTCGTAAATCAATCATCTATTACACAAAATTCCAATTAAAGAGAAAATTCTTACTCCAATTAGCGTAAACACATGCAGAGACTTGTCGCCAATTTACAAAGCGCAAAGTAAATTTTTTTCGAAATAACAGTAAACGATTTTTTACTTATTGAAAAAATGATCGATATCATCAATTAATTGACTTATCGCAAAAGGAAGATGTCGATTTTTCAAATACACTAAGTAAACATTTCGTCGGAAAGTTGGGCAATCAATTTCTTTTTGTACAATAGTTTTAGCAGTAGGCCCTTGTAAATAATTTTCAGGTAGAATTGTGATACCTAAACTTTCTCGAACAAGTGACACAGCCGTTTCAAAACGTTCAATTTCAAATTGAATATTTAAGTCTTTGCCTGCATTTTCAAAGGTCTTCAAAATATCTTGTCTCGTTTGAAATCCTTCTGTACTTATAATAAAAGGCTCGTTACATAAATCAGCAATTGTCAGTTTATCTTTTGCGGCTAATGGATGATGTAATGGTAAAACTGCGACTAGTCGTTCCTCATACAAGCACCTTACTTCGAACTCCTCGTCGTCAATTAACTGATTCGTAATAATTAAATGTGTTTTATAACTTCTAAGCGATTTTTTAACCCGTTTACTGCCCAAGATATCCACTAAATGAATCTTCATCTGCGGATATATCTCCTTATAGACAGTAATAACTTTTGGTAACCAATGTTTGATTGATTCCATTACCCCAATAGTTATTTCACTAGTGCCATGGACAATCACTTCATCCATTTCAATTTTTAATATTTCCATATTTTTCAAAATCATTTTTGCTCGCTCATAAAGAAGCTGTCCCGCTTCTGTTAAATGAAGATTTCTCGTATTTCTTTCAAGTAATTGCGAACCAATTTCTTGTTCTAATTTCTTTATAGCGTTACTTAGAGAGGGCTGAGATATATGTAGTTTTTCAGCCGCCTTTGAGTAATTCATGTGTTCAACTACTGCTATAAAATATTGCAATTGTTTCAAATCCATAACAACACTCCTCTACATTTATAGTTAATAACTATATATTAATAACAATTATATATTAGTAAATATAATTGTGTGAATATATAATGAATTTACACTACATGAATATTGCAAATGGAGTTGATAAAGTTATGTATACGATGACAGATCAAAAACAATGGAAAGGCCGAATAGACTCAACAACCAATACGAGCAGTTTCCGCTTACATCAAAAAGTAAAGCGAATTCCTATCAATGATGTAAGCGCTTCAGATAGTCCCCAAGCAGGGATTGTAGGCTTTATATGTGATGAGGGTGTGCGTCGCAATCAAGGGCGTGTTGGTGCCGCTAATGGGCCAAAAGCTCTTCGTGAATCATTAGCAAGCTTACCTTGGACTTTTGACGATGAACTGCAAATTGCCGATGTCGGAAACATCCTCTGCCTCAATCACGCTTTGGAAGAAGCACAGCGTGAACTTGGCGAAATTGTCGAAGTATTACGAAAGAAAAAAATGAAGTGTATCGTACTGGGCGGTGGTCACGAAACGCTATATGGACATTATTTAGGTGTTCGTGCTGCATTACAAAGTGATGCCAAAATCGGCATCATAAATATCGATGCACATTTCGATTTACGTTCATACGATGAACAACCATCCTCTGGCACAATGTTCCGCCAGATTTTAGAGCAGGATTCAAACGTAGATTATTTTGTACTAGGCATCCAACGTTACGGTAACACCAAGGAGTTATTTGACAAGGCTCACGAGCTAAACGTGAAATATGTGTTAGAAGAAAAACTAACAGTAGACAATAAACCTCAATTAATCAATGACTTGCAACAATTTATGGATGGTCATGATTACATTTTATTAACTTTATGTATGGATGTACTAAACGCGGCAGTTGCACCAGGCGTAAGTGCCCCATCACCATTTGGACTCGAACCAACATTTGTACGTACAATAATTCAACAAGTAACTTCGCATCCAAATACACATTCCTTTGATATTTGTGAGGTAAATCCTTTACTTGATGAGAATGGACGAACAGTCAAATTAGGTGCCTACTTTGTCTATGAAGCACTTAATAACTTACTTAGGGGGAATGGTTAATGATCGAATTTAATCAAATAACAACAATATTTTTAGCAGTAGCACTATTGGCTTTTGGTAGTTTACTCATCAATAAAATAAATTTTTTAAAGCGTTTTTGTATTCCAGCTCCAGTTGTTGGCGGCTTGCTTTTTGCCGCTTTAACAACAATTTTAAAGACAACTGGCGTTTTAGAAATTTCGCTTGATACTTCCCTACAAAGTCTATTTATGATTACGTTTTTCACGACAATTGGTTTAGGGGCAAGCTTTAAGCTCGTAAAACTAGGCGGCAAACTATTAGTCATTTATTGGTTGGCATGTGGCTTTTTAGCACTCATGCAAAATGTTATTGGTGTATCACTTGCTTCTCTAATGGGCATTCATCCGTTAATCGGTATGATGGCTGGAGCTGTTTCAATGGAAGGTGGACACGGTGCAGCAGCAGCATTTGGACAAACATTAGAAGATTTAGGTATTTCATCGGCTATGACAATCGGCGCTGCAGCGGCAACATGTGGTTTAGTAGCTGGAGGCCTAATCGGTGGACCGATTGTTAAATATTTAGTGAGTAAATATAATTTAACACCTGATGAGCAAGAAACTGAGGAAGTTGAATATGAAAACAAGAAAGAACAAATTACATCTGATTCATTCTTTACACAGGTATTATTAATTACGTTCTGTATGGCTGTGGGTACGTATGTGGGTACATTATTCTCAGAAGCTACAGGCTTTGTTCTACCAGGCTATGTAGGTGCGATGTTTGTAGCGGTATTCGTCCGTAATATATTGGACAAAGTAAAACCTGACGCTATTAATATGAAAAGCATTTCTTTAATCGGGGACGTAACATTAGGTATTTTCTTATCGATGGCGTTAATGAGCATTAGACTTTGGGAAATTGCAGATTTAGCACTACCACTATTCGTTATTGTTTTTGTACAAGTACTATTTATCGTGGTATTTAGTACATTTGTATTATTCAAATTACTCGGTAAGAATTACGATGCTGCGGTAATGGTTGCAGGTTTTGCCGGACATGGCTTAGGTGCAACACCGAATGCGATGGCCAATATGTCCGCAGTTGTTCAACGTTTTGGACCTTCGAAAAAAGCTTTTATCGTGGTACCTATTGTAGGAGCATTTTTAATCGATGTCTTTGGTATCCCCATTATTATTACAACTATCAATTTATTTAAATAACAACAAAGCCGTGCAATCGTCTTTTCAGACAGTTGCACGGCTTTTTAACGTTTCATTTAGCCTAGACTTAATAGTATTTGATTATTGTAATATTTCACTAACAGTTACAAGTTCATAGCCTTGCTGTTGTAAATAAAGAATGACATTCTCAAGACCATTTGCTGTTGATTGGTGGATATCATGCATTAAAATGATACTTCCATCTTTCACAGATGCTTTGACGTAGGCTAATATTTTGTCTGCGTTACGGTGCTTCCAGTCTAGTGTATCCACTGACCATAAAATAGAAGGCATTGTCATAACAGAACGCACCTGTTCGCTCGTCGCCCCATATGGTGGTCGGAAAACTGTTGGATACTGCCCAATGGCAGCATAAATGGCATTGCTCGTACGGTCAACCTCTTGTTTAACATTTACTTTCGTTAAAGTCGTTAGCTTTGGATGATTCCAAGTATGGTTACCGATTTCATGTCCTGACTCATAGACTTTTTCTACGGTTGCAGGATTTCTCGAAACATTTTTACCAACCATAAAGAAAGTTGCTTTAACATCATATTTCTTTAAAATCGCTAAAATTTGAGGAGTTACTTTTACATCAGGTCCATCATCAAATGTTAATGCCACCCGTTTTTTTGCACCTTTTGCTACGGTAACGCCTTTATTATATACTTTGTTATCAAGAATCTTCAGATCTGCCATCTCAGATGCTTTTATGTAGCCTTGTTGTTCGTCCGCTTCCACATATGCCCAACCGGCAAATGTAGCATAGTGCTGTACAATTGTTTGATTAGCAATCGTACCTATAACCTCACCACTTGGACTAGCCGTCACATGTAACACTGCACCGTTAACAGCATTTACCCTTTTCTTAGTTATAGTGGCTTTCTTTAAGGTGTTTGTGGCGACATACCCTGTTTCATGTCCATATTGGACAAAAGACCAACCACCGGGTGCTGTTCCATATACATTAATGGTACTGTTTTCATATAGTTGACCTGTCTTTTGTGCACTAGGACTTGGATATGTAAATAAAGTCGTGCCACCCTTTTTTGCCACTATTAACTTGTCGGGCCTAACAGTTGTTAATGTAGTCGTTGCCACATATCCTTCCAGCTGTTGCGTTTGAATATGTGTCCATTGCTCATTAAATGGTGTAGTTTTTACAAAACTTCCTTGTGTAACATGCCCCATTGTGGCGCTTTCCATAGAAGCTTCTCCATAAACCGTCGCATCCTTTGTAACCTGCTGGATAACGGATGGACGTTCAGCGTTTGCAGAGGCATGACCTACAACCACGACACTTAACAAAAATGTCATAAATATAGCAAATGGCAAAAATCTTTTCATCATTCTACACCGCCTTTTTACAATCATTGCTGTCATTTTCCTGTGTAAAATATTGTGAAAACATACAACCCGATTCTTATTATAGAAGAATAGATTGTTCTAGAAAATAGTATAAATCAACTAGATTTAGTGTTGAAAAGTGTATAATTAATATTTTTTGATAGTTCGTATTAGCGACATACTGCTTGACGTAATATAGGAAAAACGGACATGTGCTCCCCACTGAATACCTCTTTAGCCATCTCTACCCTTTTATCATTAATACGAAACTATATATACCACCAGCTCCTCCCCACGCACAAATTAGTCGAATGTATCCTAGTAAGAATACAGTGCTAGCACTCTTAGTGGCATCCAGATAAGCGCCAATATCAATACCGACATAAGGCTTTCCCAAGTTGAGGCCAAGTCTATCAGATGCTTTTACTATGCACTTGTTAATAAGACGATGCAAAGCATAAAAAAAGTTTACTATTTTTTTAATTTTTTTCCTAAAGCGCAGCATATGCAGCAAGTGCATCTGCAACATGAAGTGGTGTTGTCTGCACATGACCAGTAGCATTCGTAGTGACAAATATAAATAATTCACCATTTTTTTCAATAACAGAGGCTAAGCAAAGCCCTGCTTCAGGCGTATACCCTGTTTTGCCACCTACAATGGCATCTGCAACACCTGTCATCTTACTATAAAGTGTATTGGCTATTGTAAGCTTATTTGGTGCGTAGGTTGTATAACTTTTTGTAGTCAACACTTCATAAAAATATGGATTTTTAATAGCATAACGAAATAGCTTACTAAGATCACGAACACTTGATACATGTGCAGCATCATGTAGCCCACTCGCATTCACAAAATGGGTATCATCTAAGCCTAGTTCACGAGCTTTATCATTCATTCGTGTAACAAACGCCTCCTCGCTTCCTGCGATCGCATTCGCAAGCGTAGCTGTGGCATCAGCTCCAGAGGCCAGCAATGTTCCGTATAATAAATCTTCTATCGTCACTAAATCTCCTGCCTTAAAGCCAGCCATAGAAGCATTTTGTGCGGTAAACTTCGTTATTGTTTGAGGTGTAACCATAGTTTGCATGTGTACATTATCACTTGCCTCAATAGCTACGATTGCCGTCATTATCTTCGTTAGCGAAGCTGGATAAATAATGGCATCTGCATTTTTTTCGTATAACACTTCAGCTTTTTCGTTCAGTAATAAAGCATTTTTACTATGTAACGAAGGTAGCTCAATGACAGCTTGCTCCGCTGGCTTATTGGCATAAAAATAGAATACTGCAGCACATATACAACAAAGTAAAATGAATTTCTTCATAAAAAACGCCCCCTATTCTAATTATAATAGGGGACAAATCTGAATATTCCTGTAGGCAAATTATAAAGAAATACTTCAGGGCTTGCATTATGTAGACATAATTCTTTGTTTCAATGAAGGACACAACTAAAGGGCGTTCGTTGCTCCTTTCCTCGTTTATCCTCAAATTATTTAGTCAATAGGTGAAAGTCTAGCTCCCCATACCCTTTATATTTCCAATGTAATAGCATTTATGGCACTTTAAATATCCAAAACGATTTTTATGTTCTAACAGGGTATTTATAAACTTCTGGTTAATGGACGTATTACCAATCACACAGCAATTTCAAAACATAGATTACAGATGTAAGGCACTTGCAGCTTTACATTTTTAATCAAGAAGGGAAGTTGGAAATGGAAGAGAAACGATACGTAATGAGTTGGAATAATGGACGATGTTATAAAGCCTACAAATACAATATAATTGATGACCCATCGGATTATGTAGAAGACCAATGGGATTATAAAATTGATATCCACAAATGCAAGGTGGACAAAAATCACGATTATAAAAAAGATAAATTCTATCATGAAGATCACAAATGTCGCAGTCGCGAAATTGAAATAGAACGATCTAAAGACGACGTATGCTTCAACCATGAGGATGACAAAGGCGATCATCAATTTGACAATAATTGCAAAAATTGCATTTGTGATCAATTAAGAAAATTAGAGCCCGGAACTTTAGTAGATATATTCTTATCAAGTGGTGTTAGTTTCTGTGCAATTACTTTTATAAGCTTAGATCCGAAAAATTGCTGTGCACACTTTCTTGAAACAGATGAAACTTATAAACCACTGATTGTAGACTGTCAAAAAATTGACGCTATTCGTAGAAATCTTTGCTAAATTTTAAGGGGGCTCTTCCTTTATGGAAGTACCCTTTTAATACTGTCTATCTACAAAAACATACCTATGTATAAGTTGTAACGAAATAACTTCCATCAAAGGTAGGCATCTGAAACCCTCATCTACTACACAGCGCATACGCTAATTTTATAAAAGAATTCATCCTAACTTAATAAAAATCATCGAAGTCTATAGAAATCCTATGGATCGTTTTATTGGATAATTTGAAGAACACATCTTGAGCTACTTCTAACTTAAGTGCATTTTCCTTTTCTAGCCCAGCGTAAATGCCACGTAAAATCCGCCCTGTCAGACCATGAGAAACAGCAATTATATTTTGTTCCTGTTGAATGCTTTCGAGCCAATGAGTTAGTCTGTTCACAACAGCGTCATAACTTTCGCCATTTGGCGCATTAAAATACCAATTATAGACGTCTGAATTTTTAAAAAGGCTAGGCCAAGATTTTTCAATTTCTCTAGTTGTTAAGCCTGCCCAATGACCTACATCCACTTCAGTTAATCGATTATCCTGTTCTACCTTGTTCACATCATATCCAATGGCATCACAAATAATTTCTGTGCTTTTTAGCGCTCTCCCTAGTGGACTTGAAACAACTTTCCATTCATGCGGATTTCCGATGAGACTTTTCAATACATTTGCATTTTGTCGAACTTGATCTATTCCAACATCTGTTAAAGAAGAATCAAGTACACCTTGATATCGCCCTTGTGTATTAAATTCAGTTTCTCCATGGCGAAGTAAGTAAATAATTTGATTCATGCAAAATTCCTCCTGTGCAAGTCGCCTATTCGTATAATCGAACTGTACAGTAAAAATCACAACAGTACGAACATATAGACTACGCCAAAGAACAAACACAATGGGCTATAAAACCATGTATCGTTTCTAGCAAACTGAGAATGTGTTATTTTTTTAAAAAACCCTACGTATTTAAAATCACCAATCGCTCGAATAAAGAAAACAAAAGTACATACTATGCAGCCAATTTTAGAAATGATGTTTGCTTGAAAACTTTGTAAATATACCTCCCTGCATAAGTATTAGCATAGCAGCTATTACAATAAGTACTGCCAACAATAATGTCCCCGTTTTGCTTGGAACAAAAGTAGGTCCATCCCCCCCTTCCTTTACGGGTACAGCAACTATAGAGCCCCAACGCCCCCCACAAGCCCAATATACATGTAACATACTAATAAGACATAGCACACTTACAGCTGATAACGTCAAAATCATTTTCATTAGTCTGCCTCCAATACCATTTGGTTTTAACAACATACGCTACCGTATGTCGAGATATTTATTTTGTCCCTACAGCATTTAGAACTGTTAGGGACATTCTTTATTAACTATTTACTAATAGCTCAAGCATTATTTCTATATCAAAATTAGGATTAGCTTCAAACCTCGTCATCCACCCTACATATGTTAAATAAGCAAGTCTCGCTCGAACGATAGCTTGTGGCGCGGCTATGCCCTTTTTTTGATATAATTTTGCCACACAATGTATTCTTTGCTCCTCAATATCTACTAAACGAGCTGCCACAAGTGTGTCATACTTTGCCCAGTCATAAATTCCAATTTCAACTTTTTTATCACTACTAAAACTTATTCGTAAAAGCTGTTCTAATGAAGCATCCTCTTGCTCCATACTATGAATGATGCGCATCGTTGCATGCATTTCCCAATAATCAATCATCGATTCTAATAGTTCTTGATGATCACGAAAATAGTGATAAAAGCTCCCTTTGCTTATTTTCAGTGAACGCGCAAGGGTTTCAATGCGAACTTTATGTATACCTGCTTCAGCTAATTGCTGTAAACCTGCCTTTACCCAGTCTTCTCTCGTTAATTGCATAACCCATCTCCCTATTAAGATACGGCATCGTATGTTTTCATCAGATTACGCCTTATTGTAAATTTTGTCAATACAACTTTATCATTGTTGCAACAAACATTGATTTAAAAGTAAAGCCCCTGCTCCGTATACTGACTAAACGGCAAGGGGCTAATAGTTGCTTAATATTGTTGAGCATTCTTAAGCTTTGTTTCCTTTATTAATATGAATATTGTTGCTTACAGAAATATTTATGTGCAAAAATGTTGGTAAAATACAAGCAAGTAGCAAAAGTAAAGTGGTTTGTTTTTTCATCATTCTCTCCTTTACCGTATAAAATCATCTATATACTATACGAAAAGTAACTTGCTTATATGATGATGACAAAGACCAACCTAGTGCCTTGAGGTCTTTGTCTTTAGCTTAACTAGATTTTAAAAAGTAGTCAGCTTCATCTTCTTTAAAATGTACGATCGAAAAGTTTTTCTGCTATAGCTTGAATCATATCTATTTCAGTAAACTCCATCAGCTCTTGTCTTGTAATATGCTGCTGCAAGATTAAACGATTGGATTGGATGGTCACCAACTTCTCGAATAAGTTTCGTATATAACGGCCATTTGAGAAATTTGTAATGGTTGCAACTGGGATTTGATGTAACTGTGTTCTCATATGATCAGCAAAAGGTTCTCCATATCGGTAATCATTTTGCTGACATAGCATAGCAAAAATGTCATATAACTCGTCTGTACTAAAATTATCAAATTGTACAAAATGATTAAAGCGCGATTTAAAGCCTGGATTGGCTTGTAAAAACTGCTCCATTAGCTCTGTATACCCTGCCACAATGATGACTAAATCATCGCGTAAATCCTCCATTGCCTTTAACAAGCTATCAATAGCCTCTTTGCCAAATGCATCTTGTTTATCATTAATCAGCGAATAGGCCTCGTCTATAAAAAGTACGCCACCAGTCGCTTTTTTCACGACTTCTTGTACTTTCAACGCAGTTTGGCCAACATACCCTGCTACTAGGCCAGCTCGGTCTGTTTCTACAAAATGTCCACTTGAAAGTACGCCCAGATGCTTATAGATTTGGCCAATTATACGAGCTACTGTCGTTTTCCCTGTCCCTGGGTTACCTGAAAATACAAGATAGTAGGTAATAGGGAAACTTGTTAAACCATGGTCCACACGTAAACTTTGAATTTTAATAAGATTGATGAGATTATGTAATTCTTTTTTAGCATTCAGGAGTCCCACTAACCCATCTAACTGCGCCTGTAGCTTTTCAATCTCCCGTTCGACTTCAGGCGTAATTCGCAAACGTTCACCGTCAATAAATTCACCGCTGTAAATAATCTTACCTTCTTCATTGTAAAAATCGCCGCGTCCATGCTTGTCTCCATTTACCAACTCACCAATATACTTAGCCTGCCCATTTGCATAATAGAGTGTACCTTTACCTGTCATCGCATCCTCTTTAAATTGCCCTTCTGCTTCAAGCACACCTTGCCGTGAATAGACTTTTCCTTTACCGTGTTTTAGGTCCTCAAAAAAATACCCTTCATACTGTAATTTAGTAATACCCGTTGCCAGCTCCTCCGCAGTTGGCTTTTCCGGGGCATAATAAAGCCTTCCAGCTCCTTGCATATCGTTCCACATAAAATCCCCTTTGTACTGCAGAAAACCGCTTGGGTAATATTGTGTGCCCTTGCCCTTTTTCATGCCGTGCACAAAATCGCCTTCATATTGTGGTTGATGTAGCTGTAAATTTTGCATACGTAGCTCTTTAAATGGGGCAATGACGTCTTCTTCATAATATAAAGTGCCATAACCATCCATTAAATCATTACGAAATTGACCCTCGTAAAATATCTTGCCATCCTTATATAAAATGCCATTACCTTGTTTTTTATTTTGAATAAATTCACCCTGATAGATCATTTGACCCTTTAAATACATAATGCCGTTACCCTGCTTCATATGATTGACGAATTCACCCTCAAATAATAAGTCACCCTCTTGATCAAAAATTGTCCCCTTGCCATCATAAATGTCATGGCCGAAATCATTTTTCTTGACGCCACCGCGATACATGACGATTCCATTTGCATAAAAAAATTCTTTTTCTTCATAATTATGTGTCATTTAATTGCCTTCCTTTATCATTTCAGTATATGCTCAATTATAGCGTGGAACAGCATACATAAGAGCGAATTTTTAGAATTTAAGGAGATCAACATGAAAAAAAGATACAAAATACTTTTCGTCACCCTACTAACCCTTATTATTCTCTATGTAGCAACAATGCTACTAACGAGAGATTCAACTTTTGATAAGGAAGTATTGGAACAACTCGATATAAAACAAATTGAAGAAATTGAAATCATTCGAGCCTCCGACGAAAAAACGATTAATATAACTGATACAGCTATGATTAATCAAATTATGCAACATTTTAATGACCAACCACTCAGAAAAGTACGTTTTTCCAACTCTGACTTTGAAGAGGCTTATTGGCTAACATTACATGTTAATGACGAACGAGCAATTGGCATGCGCCTTGATGATGCAAAGCATTTATATATTTTTTTATATGAAGAAAACTATATGAAGGATTACAAGCTATTAGAAGACATAGATTTGACATTTATCGAAGCATTGTTTTGACAATAGACAGTGAAACCCGTGTACCAAATACACGGGTTCATCTTTTATATATAACGATAGTTTTGTTGCATAGATTGAATGATGCCAATCATTTCTTCTCTTAATTCAAGTGGCTCTAACACCTCTATATTCGCACCTTGGCTCAGTAACCACATTTTAATACCACGTCCAAAAACTTCTGCTTCAAATAAGCATTGTCCTTCTTTATGTGACAACATTTTAGCCGTAGGTAATCGATCTAATACTGCTTGTGGTGATACACCTTTAAATATAAATTTCATATGCATAAGCTCACCAGCATGCATGAACTGAATGCGTTTGCGAAACTCGCCTTCCTGGAAACGCTCAGAATAGGGTATTTGGAATTTCTTGTCAAGTTCGAGGAAATGTTGAATACAATCAATGCGGTATACAATCGGCAAATCCTTCTCATGCTTACTATCATAAGCAATTAGATAAAAATAATATTCCGAGAAAATAACGCCAAGGGGCTTCAAGATTTTTTCAGCAGGAATTGACTCGCCTTCTCGCAAATAGTCAATTTTAATCAACTTCTTCTTTTGAATCGCCTCTGAAATAGCCCAAATTAAATGTAATAAGGACTTTTTATGATTTAAATCCACGTACAAGTGTTTTTCATTTAAAATAATATTATGAATAAACTCCTGTTTATCTGCAGCTACAATCGAAATAAGTTTATCTATAATGTCACTCATTTCCGTTTTTAGTAATGCTCTCGATTCGATTAATATTTTAACAATCGCTAACACTTGCTCTTTCGACAATATTTTCTTTCCAGTATTCGTTAACTTGTATACATTTTCTGTCCGCACATATGCTAAATGGCAATCTAATTTAGCTTGTTCAATATACGCTCTGATTTGATCTAAATCACGTTGTATGGTTTTTTCACCAACATTATGTGTAAATGCTTCTTGCTTTTTGTTTATTCCTTGACCATCCATCAGTCTGTCAAACATTGAAATGACACGATAGCCCTTATTTTGTTGTGAATCCACCATATATCCCACTCTTTCTCCATAGTTACTCTTATTATACAAAACGAGATGGACATCATTAGTCCTTTTAACTATGAAATTCCTATATTTTTGGTATAATTGGTACTATACTAATTTCACAACAATACATCATGAAACAGACTGAACATACCACTTTTTTGTCATAAATAACAATATTACTACAAAAAAAGACTTCAATCAATTTGACTGAAGCCTAAAAGAATAAGTTAGCTCTTTAATTTTACAGCTGTACCGTATGCTAATACTTCGGAAGTACCATCCATGACAGACGATGTGGAAAATCTTACACCGACAATGGCATTGGCTCCTAATCGTTTGGCTTCTTCTACCATTGCCGCGCTAGCAATTTCTCGGGAGCGAGCGAGCATTTCTGCATACTCCTTTACCTCTCCACCTACAATATTACGGAGCCCTGCCATCATATCACGACCCAAGTTTCTAGATTGCACTGAGTTGCCCTTCACTAAACCTAGTGTTTCATCAATGTCTTTGCCAATAATTACATCCGTTGTAGACATTAACATACGCGATTCCCCCTATAAGTTCAATTTACGAATTGCTTTAACAGCATCTTCAATAGAAGAAGCAATCGTACCATTGCGCTTAATCAAGCCTATTACAAATAAATTACGGTAGACAAACTGGTTTTCGGTGCCATCTCGAACTAGTGCTTCAATTTTCATCATATTTTCTCGCCCTTGCTGACGAACATCCGTAAATACACCAATAATTGGACGATTAAGCATAGAAAAAGCACCAATTTCAGCTGCTACCCCTGAATCTATTTCTACACCGTCTAGTACTGCAACTAATACATCACTACTTTGCAGCATCGCTAAATCCGCCTCTGCAATCGCCAAACTATCTGCATATGCTGTTTTATCATTTATGGCATCATTCTCCTGTGGTACGTATAACTCAATGCCTGCTACAGCCTGTCTTATCGCTGCCGCTAGCTGTTCGTTGACTATACGATCTCCTAAAGAAAATAAGCCATTTGCTAAATAAGCCTTCATGTTATTAACTCCTTACACCAATGTTTTTTCGAAAATTATTTTATGTCGACCCTTGTCGTCGACAAATGTAGAAACGATGTCAAAATCATGCTTAATATTTGTCATTAGCATAGCTTTTCGCTCATTTCTACCATATGTACGTACTTTGTTAAAGCCAAGTGCCTGTATATGTTCATGCTGCTGTTTCATTAACTGACTTGCAATTCCTTGCCCTCGTTTTTTTTCATGAACACCACCTAACCAGCTATAAAAAACACCATCAGGATGTGTATACCCTATTTTAAAACCTAATACTTCCTCGTTCTCTATAGCAAATATACAAATGAGACCATCTTTACTTTCAAGTTTTTCCATGGCAGATTTGCATCATCAAATACTAGTGCATGAATTTTTTGCAATTGGTTCAGCAAAGTATATGGTACACCCTCGATTGTCACGAAATGCATTTTTATCCTCCCCCATCTATATAATTCTTCATTATAACAAAAAGGGTGAGCTTCGTGGTGGGTGAGCTAGGGCTATATGGCGCAACACGACTCCCAAAGAAAAGTGGCACATTATTAGCGCGTAAGTAATGCGGTAAGTGGTGAAAGTCCCGAGGATTATCATAGTGAATATAGCCATCATTGACTGGGAGTACTTTCCTCGCACTAACAATTTTAGACGATGTTCAATGATTGAAGTCTAACTGTATTGGATCTAGTCCCAAAAAACGACCACGTCGAAAGCTTCATCCCTTTCCAATGTTTTCTATCTCCAGGCACCCATGCCATTAACCCTCTGGAATAATTTTTAAAGGCCATGTCCAAAGTTCTTACCCAATAGAAAGCGAGATAATCTATAGCCAGTTTGCAATAGTAGGACCAGAAAAGAGGAATCTATCAACAGAGCTACACTTTCTCCAATAGCTTCTCTGCGGAGGCCTGTTCGTTAATTTACTTTTGCTCTTAAATCGGAGTGCTTGGTCCCAAACGTCATTTAGAAAAGTCCGCGATTCAAATGCAATGTCTTCCTTCTATTAATGAAACAAGCATACCGCTTTATTATGTAAATAATCGCTTTAAGTAACACTAAAAGTTTATCTTCATTCATCTGTGCTAAACAGCATGCGTAAGTCAGAGCAACATAGGCTAAATACAGCACACTACTAGGGTATGCTGTGCACAGAAAACAAAGTGCTACATTGCCAACCACGTCAGTGGCACACACTTGAGAAATCAAAGAGTGTTAAATTAATGACTCTCTTGATGTCCAAGATTTTGATAATTGCGCTGAGGCGCTATTGTTAGCAATAGAAGAAAATAGACCGTATAAGTTTTGGAAGGTTTTCATTAACCATACAACATAGCTGGTTCACGTACACCTTGTAAATAGTCTGCAAGCTTGCCAACAAACACTTGCTCTAAATAAGGCAATTGTGCGATGCAGTGAGGGGTCATTAACGCTGGATTTTGATACACCTTTAAGCCCCCAGCTTTTAAAAGCATTGCCACAAATTGCGAGCAAAAATAGGCACGTTCTCTTCGTACTTCCTTTTGCACCATAACACCAAATAACCCGATAAAATTGTATTTATATCGATCTCGATTCCAATACATATATTGGACGATTTTCATCATTTCTAAATACTGATAATGCGATACCTTACAGCGATAAATAACACAGTCAGCAGCTTCGAATAGCCCTGATTCTGCATCCTCGCGTAAAAATCCACCGCTTAATGGGTTATTTAGTTGTCTTCGCCCAAAGCTATACATTTCAAAAAGGCCATCATCAAATGCAACAGATGCATGATTCATCTCTTTTCCCGTATACATGCCAATAGCTTTAGACAATAATGTGCCTGTTTTTGTTAACACTATGTAAATGGTATATGCCATATTTTCACCTACTTCAATATTCTCAGCTATTACCAATACGTATTAGCTCTTCATTTGGTTTCGTATTTTCTATTATTTCTAGCATACAATTTAATTCTTAATTTTTCCCTTTCTAGTACCTTAAGATTTCCTTAAGAATTTACTTCATTTAATTGTCTTTAGTAAATGATAGATTTAGATGTTGGTAATGTTTAACAACGCCTATATTTTCACTACCTTTATTTATATGTCTTTAATTGTATTGTTATGTGGTGATTTTGAGGGTACTCACACCTTTTTTCTAGGATGCTTGAAAACTTGATAACAATTTATAAAAATTATGTGCAATAGAAAAAGGCAAGTCACTCATTATTTTTGAATGAGTGACTTATAAACATATGCTACGCTGTTCTATTTCATCTTTAAATCTTTTTTTTAGTAACAATAAGCAATAAGCCAAACAGATAATACATAACACTTGTCACTATGACACTATAAAATAATACCGAGATGGAAGATGGTCCCCATACTTTAATAAATCCCCAAGGTAATCCCTCAAGTAAAATTTTGGGGAACAGTATCATCAGTGTCAAAATGGCAGCTACTATCACCGAATGTATGAAGAGTAGCAATATCCTCTTTGTGTTGAAAGATACTCTCATGCGTTGTTTTCGATATAACTTCCTCACAATTAGTAGCGAAAAAATGCTGAAAAATGCACCCAGAACGAATAGTGTCATACAGACGATGGTCACAATTTTATCCAACTTTTGATAGTTATCGGCATGATTATTGTTAACATTTTTTCCTTCCCATAAATCCATTACGCCCTGTCCTATAGCTGTTGTATAGCTCGTGTTCATATTGGACAAGATGGCTACTCCTAATTGTTCATCAGGTTGCATGATGAAATACGAGGTAAATGTCGGATTTTCCCCTGCATGGAGTATATATTGTTTTTCGTCTTTTTCCATAACTCCCCAACCACTTGCATAGTATGTATCTTTATCGAATGGCTCTACGGATTGATCGGGAATATGTGATGCTTGAATGATTTTTTTTCCGATAGGGTAAATCTGGCTGATTCCTAACTGTAAGTTCAACCATTTTGCGATATCATTCGTATTGCTGACAATATACCCAGCCGGGACATTTCCCCGATAAATGGGTGGGCTGTACTTTTGTTCTCGCATCAATCCTATTTTATAACCAGTTGCTAGCTCAGCTGAATGAACTTGTTGAAGCCCAACAAATGTATCATTCATATTGACTGGCTCAAGAATCTGCTGTTTTATATACATTTCATAGGGCTGTTTTGTTATTTTCTCGATAACAAGACCCAATACATCGTAATTAATTGTTGCGTATTCAAATGAACTGCCAGGTATACGATTTAAGTGTTGATTTAGTAATGTTTTCACAGTCAATTCTATGGCGTTATCCGCTTCACTTTCAGGGATATGAACTATGGTGTTAGATGCTATCCCACTCGTATGATAAAGTAACTGATTTATAGTAACCGTCTGCACTTGTCCATTATAAGTTAGCTCTAACCAGGGGATATACTTTCGGACATCGTCAGTTCGTTCTAACAAGCCTTCCTTTTCCAATTGCAGAATTGCTAGCCCTGTAAATGCTTTCGTCGTGGAGCCTATTTCAAATAATGTTTGAGCAGTTACAGGTATTTTATCCTCAACATTAGCATATCCGAAGCCTTTTTGATAGACCGTCTCTCCCTTCTCTACAATAACTAACGATAACCCTGGAATTTTACTTATTGCTCTTTGCGCTTCAACGAAATGTTCAATCTTTTGAATTTTTTCTGTAGCGTCTGCTTTTGCTATTTGTGGCATTAATCCATTAAGTGCAAAAATCATAGCAATTATACATATGTACATTTTTAATGATGGTTTCATTTTTAGTATCTCCTTTGGTTTTACATATTTTGCCTAAGTCCTGCTAGTGACATAACTCATAACATCGTTAAATATAACAAGCAAATCTTGCTGAAACCATCGTTTTACATGACCAAAAACGATACAATATGACATTTTTGTAACATAACATTGATCAGTATTTAATGGGTATCAACAATTGAATTTAAAATCATGTTTAAAAGAATAAAAGCCATTTTTAAACATCCTCGGAGCTTTTTTACAGTAAAACACAAACAGACAAGAACTCACTCGCATTTTACTAACGAAACCCATACATAGTGTCCTAAACGGCAAAAAGCCGCTCATTCATGAGCGACTTGTTATAAAAATACTTGAAACGTTATTCACTTCTTAGTTCTTACTTCTTACGAACAACAGCTTATACCACTGATTAACTAAAAACGGCATACAAGACAAGCTATAAATTAAGCCTAATTGTGCACCACTTAAGGTAGCCACCTCGAACATACCTGTAAGCGATGGCACAAATAATACTAAATGTAGACATAAAAAACCAATTAAAAACGCTAGCCACGTATATTTATTAGAAAATAAGCCGATTGTAAACAGCGATTCTTTCGATCGAGAGTTAAAGCCATGGACTAGTCGTGACAAACATAAGGTTGTAAAGGCCATGGTAGTTGCCGTTAGTGTATCTCCAGTTGACAATCCTATACGAAAAGCAATGATTGTAGAGATAGCAATTAATAGTCCTTCAAGCACTACTTGTGTAGTAAATGTTTTATTTAATAATGGTGTGCGAATATTCCGAGGCTTGTCCTTCATGGTCTTTTTATTATGTGGCTCTAAACCGATTGCAATCGCCGGCAAACTATCAGTAAGTAAGTTAATAAATAATAAATGTACGGGTGCAAAAGGAACTGGTAAGCCTAATACGGTTGCATATAATACAACAAAAATCGCACCGGCATTACCTGATAATAAGAATAGAATAGCATTTTTAATGTTTGTATAGAGACTTCTTCCATTCGAAATAGCTTTGACAATTGTTGAAAAATTATCATCCATTAAGATCATCGAAGAAGCATCTTTTGCTACCTCAGTGCCGGTAATGCCCATTGCCACACCGATATCAGCTTGTTTTAAGGCAGGGCCATCATTAACTCCATCCCCGGTCATAGCAACTACATTGCCTTTTTCCTGCCAAGCTTTAACGATACGAATTTTTTGCTCTGGTGTTACTCGTGCGTAGACAGAGAGCTGTGGAACGATTTCTTGTAGTTGTTGATCTGTTAACCCTTCAATTTCATATCCTTCAATCGCTTCTGATGGCTCTTTTAAAATACCAATTTGTTTAGCAATAGCGGTTGCAGTGATTTTATGATCGCCAGTAATCATAACGGGTTTAATACCAGCTTTTATGCAGTTTTCAACCGCTTCTTTCGATTCTTTTCTTGGAGGATCCATCATGGCCATCAATCCGACGAAAATTAAATTTCTTTCAGCTTCTACATTCATCGTTTGTTTGGGCATGATCTCTTTGTAAGCAATTGCTAGTACTCTCAAACCATTCATAGAAAAATTACGATTCACTTCTTCAATTTTTTTACGATGTTCTGCCGTAATATCAAGTATCCCGCTAGAAGTTTGGATTTTTACAATTTTAGATAGCAGAACATCTAATGCACCTTTAGTAATCATAATATTTTTTTGATTGATGAGATTTACTGTACTCATTAGCTTTCTGTCTGAATCAAATGGAAGCTCTGCCACTCTTGGATAGTGCTTTCTGACGATTAATTCCTCAAAACCATACTGCTTCCCTAATTTCACGAGTGCTATTTCAGTTGCGTCACCTATTTCTTTTTGATCGCTTTCCAAGGCATTATTACATAATAGTGCCTTTAAAATAAGATCTTTTTCAATTGCATTTTCTGTATGTAGTTGATCATGCGGAATAACTTTTTGATCAACATATACTTGTTGAACAATCATTTTATTTTCGGTTAATGTCCCTGTTTTATCTGAACAAATAACAGATACACTGCCCAAACTTTCAACAGCATAAAGCTTTCGTATGATGGCATTTTCTTTTGCCATTTTTTGAGTCCCAAAGGCCAGCACAATGGTAACAATGGAACTTAAAGCTTCCGGAATTGCTGCAACGGCAAGCGAAACCGCAAACATAAAAGATTCTACTAATTCGCGTCCTCGAATAAGGTCAATCGTAAAAATGACGACACAAATCATCGTAATACCTAATGCTAATTTTTCCCCAAATTGATCTAGACTTATTTGTAGAGGTGTTTTTTTCTCTTTCGCCGTATCCAACAGGTTTGCAATTTTCCCTATTTCTGTTTCCATACCTATTGCAGTAACTACTACAGTCCCACGTCCATTGGTAACAAAACAGCCCGTGAATACCATATTTTTTTTATCAGCTATCGTTACTTGCTGTACTTTAATGGGCGCTGTACTTTTTGCTACAGCCAATGATTCACCAGTCAATGAACTTTCATTTATATGCAAATTATAGCTTTCTAACAATCGCCCATCCGCATTAATATAATCGCCAGCCTCTAAAAAGAGAATATCTCCCACCACTATGTCCTTTGAAGGAATCTCTATTAGCTGATTATTTCGCATCACTTTGGCAACGGAGGAAGTCAAAGCTTTTAGATTATCCAAAGACTGTTCCGCTTTGACATGTTGTACTGTGCCTAGGATTGCATTTAAAAAAACAACAATCATAATCACAATAGTACTCTCTACTTCACCTAATAGTAATGAAATAACGGCGGCAACCATTAATATAATGACTAATAAATCTTTAAACTGCCCAAAGAAAACAGCGAATGTGCTTGTTTTTTTCCCTTCCACTAATTTATTATATCCGTATACTTCTTGTCTCTTTTTGACGTCATCATCGCTCAATCCTTGATTTGTTACATTCAACCGTTCCATGACTTCGTCTGATAATTGTTGATGATATTCTGCCATTCGATTCCCCTTCCCGTGTGTAATTACTAGACTAGCATGCTACTTCAAAAGAAACTGTCACTCTATAGCTTATTTCTATAGAGACTCATCCTGCTGCAATCAAAATTTAAATCAAAATAAAGGAAGAGATTAGTAAGGGCTTAGACATGTTCCAATAGTTAGCGGATCGGACCCATTACGATCACATGCTATTTGATAGCTATACTTCCTTACGCGTAGCACTCAAATATTGTGTTCTATCTACTCCGTAATACTTTATCTAACTCAATATTATTCCTTGTTCTATTCCAGTATGATAATAATCGATATAGAAATTTAAATATTTGTTATAGCGGTGATATTTTTTAATATAGACGCACGACATCTAGCGAAAATATCAAGCTTTGTTTGTGCTTAACGGGAAGTAGTTATACAAATTACAATGCGTCTGTTTATGAAAAGACAAAAAAGACCAGCTTTACTAATGTCGCTGGCCCTGTTTTTAGCACATTGCATAGTTACACCAATATCTCCATGATTGGTTCTATCTATGTTCAGTATCCTTTTCAATTTTGACCGTTCTTTCGTTACATCCATTAATGCACTTTATCCTTTATCGCCACTTTTCCAGTCTTCACTAATCCCTTCACCACCGTGTTACTCTCTAAGGGCTTCTTCACAATCAGACATTCTGAAAGATTACAAGTTATCAATATAGGCAGAAGGTATTTTAACAGCTCTACGTGAAATAGGCATTCGTTTAATGCTACAACAGCACTAATCATATCCTGTACTAGTGACAAACATCTAAATTCATTCAGGAAAGGATGTAAATATTAGTTCCAATATTGATTACACTTCACCTTCAGCGCAGTTCACATTTGATGTAAATAAAAGCCCACTTTTTAAAAAGGATAGTCAAAATTTCATCAATATTCTAGGTGTTGAACAGTTAAACACTCTTGAAAATGTGTCATTGCTAGATATTTTTCTTAGTACAAACAATGTAGTTGAGCCACATTACCATCAAAATGCTGGGGAACTTGTCTATTGTATTTCTGGGGCTGCAACAGTGTCTTTACTTAACCCTTTGACAAAACAAATTCAAAACTATCCAATTAGACCAGGGCAAGTTGCAAATGTGCCACAGGGCTGGTGGCATTATGAAATTGCTACAGCCGATAATACGCACTTACTTGCCATTTTTGATGCTCCCACACCTGAAGTCATTTTAGGTTCAGATATATTGAAATTTACGCCAGCTAATGTGATGGCACACACATATTGTTTAGATGAAAATCAGTGGAAGAAAACAATAGCTCCGATTGTACCAACAACTTATATTGGTCCTGCCAATCATTGCAAAGGTGCCAATCAACATCAGACTTCTCCTAATCACATCAATCCTTATGGAAACGGCTATCACCAGCCGATGAACCCTTATCACTACCAATATCCCTATAGTTATCCATATGGGTCACAATAATGTACTGGCTGTAGCGCCTATTGCTACAGCTTTTTTTATGAGCAACTACATAAATAAATGATATTATTTTCGCTCGTCAGACAATCTTTTACATCCTATTGAAGCACACTTGAAATGTAATACTTATTTAATGACACCTCTACAATGCTTTTACCCAATCCACAAAAATACTAAGGTGATAACTAAAAATAAAAAGAAGCTTCATTCGTGCATTCTTTTATACACCACCCAAAAAAACCCTTTTTTTCGAAAAGTTGAATAAAATATATATTTATAGCCCATCCTATTCTCATATAAAAAAACTATAATAGAAATTAGGAAGTGTAACTATGGCATATTTCAATGGAAATTTAACATCTCTATCATTACGTTTTAATGAGTTATTTACGATTTGGACACATCTCACTTTAAATAACGGCTATATCACTGCGAATCACTCGTTTTATAAGCATGCTTTGGATAAAGATTTGAGGGCTATCATTGTGGAGTTTATTGAAGTCTTGAAAGATGGCAATAAGCAATTAGAACAGTTACTAACAGAAAATCACATAGCTATTCCTCCTATGCCTCGTGAAAATCTCACGATGCAACTCCGTGATATTCGGGGCGTTAAAAAAGTTAACGATACAGATATCAGTGCAGTCTTATCCATGAATATCGCTTCTGCTTTAATTGCTTCTACCCAAGCGATGGAAGCGTCTACTCAGACTAACTTAACTAAATTGTTTGGTCAATTTCATATGAAGAATGCCATACTTGGAGCAAAGTTAATACAACTTAGTAAAGATAAAGGTTGGTTGCCCGTCCCTACTACTATATCTTAAGCGTTTGTGCTAACTCACATAGATACAGAACTGTCAGTCGTCTCATTTTTCGAGACGGCTTGTTGTTGTTCGTGTCTCCTCCTAGGGTAATTGCATTAAGCAAACCTGATATTTCTATAAAGAAAAAGACTACCTAAAGGCAGCCCTATGACATTTTCTAGTTATATTATTTTTCATTATTTATCTCTGTTTGTTACTAATAAATAATCGAGCGCGCTCATTCTAGTGAGCTTGTGTGTAAATTTAATGGCATCCGCTTTTGAATCGAATGTAAAGTTTTGGAGTTCGTCTGTTGGTATATATTGATCAGCGATTTTTCGTTTCAGTTTTCGTACAGATAAAATGTGTGAGTCCTCCTCATATAAGATAATAGCACCAACGTTTCGATAAAGCGTTTGGTCAATCGTCGCAACAATTTTCACATTCAATCCTTCAAATTCTGTTAAATCTACCTGCATTTATTTACCAGCCTCCCTCTACACTACATTCGATTCACAGCCAAACTAATCCTTCTTTTCTACTTAAAACCGACGATAAATCTGCTCTGTTCCTAGCAATTTTATAGCTGGGGGTACTTAAACTATATCTAGGTTAATGGCAATCTCTGTTCATTACCAAAAGACTTTTTTACCGCTAGTCCGCAATGAGGAACCAAAAAAACAATAAGCACAATGGTTTTATTTAATTAGAAGTCGGGTTTTCTTGAGATAATGGTGCTCGTTTCAGTGAAAAAACAGCACATGCTAATGCACATAAAACTAATACAGCACCAAAACTTGCTAAATCCATGACAGAACCTGTCATTGCAAACAATGCTCCACCAACTGCTGATCCTATGGATATACCGATTTGTAAAGCCGCAGTATTTAAACTTTGTTGAATATCCGATGTTTGAGGGTCCGTTTGTATTAAATAGTTTTGTAAAGGCGGTGTAAGGGCCCAACTAAGTGCTCCCCACAATACTGTGACAATTAAAAAGAGCGGGAAAGCTATGATTGTATAAGGAATCGAAAATAGTACAATTGCGAATGTCGAAATAACAATTACAATAGCTTTGCCAGAACCTAATTTGTCGCTTAACCATCCACCAATGGCATTGCCACTTACAGACGCGATACCAAATATAAGATAACAAATGCTTATCCAGGATGAATTCAAATCAAATGCCTCTACTAAAAATGGTGTGAAATAAGCATAAAGCATATAATGACCAGCTAGCATAAATAACGTAGTCAAATGGGCACTCGATATTTTTAAGTTTGCTAATGATTTAATTTGAACTTTTAAAGGTGTAACCTCTACCACTGGCATTTTTTCTAACAGTAAATAAATTAGTATCATTGAAACTGTTGATAGTAATCCTATCCCTAAGAAAACAGTACGCCAACCAAAGGCTTCTGTTATAAATATCCCCATTGGAACACCTATTACAAGGGAAGAACTGACCCCAATAAAAATAAGCCCCAGTGCTTTTGCGCGATGTCTTGGCTCTACAATTTTTGTTGTAATTGTGAGTGACAGAACAATCACCAATGCCGTACTCATTGCAGTTATGATTCTAGCAATCATCACTGTGAGGAATGTAGCACTGAAGAATGTCATAATATTGCCTAAAGTGAAAACCAATAAAGCAAGAAGATACAAGCGTTTCCTTTCCACTTTTGCCGTTATTGATAAAAGTACAGGAGCAGAAATGGCGTACACTAACGCAAAAATAGTAATGAGCTGCCCGGCTGTCGCTAACGATACATTTAAATCATCTGCAATATTAGGTAGTATCCCACCTACAATTAACTCTACTAATCCGACTGCAAAAGTAGTAGCAGCCAGTATAAAAACTCTCCAATTCATGAAAATCAACCCTTCTATTGCCTCCATCTTGTACGGGTTAATGATAAAAAAATCCTGACTACAAAAATGAAAGCATAATTTTTGTAGTCAGGATTTTTATGGTTCCTGGTAGAGACCCTCAATCCATATTATTGAGGTTATACATATCAAATTATTTTACTTTAGCTATATTAGCATATTGTATTTTTTCTTACAACATTTTTTATACGCAAGGCTCATTATGATTCCGCTCCCTCTCCTAGAATTTCCCCCCGCAATGTCCTTTTTGCTAATATTGCTTATAATTTTCACAATTTGACCATACATAAGTATATAAGAAGTTTTCATAGGGAGGTGATTGTTTGCGTATAGTCGGTTTAGTTTGTTATTTTTTAGGACTGTTTTACGGCGTGGAGCCAGTGTTAGAAGAATTTACGGCACAAGAACCAACTATTCATTTTCCCGTTGTGGACAAACAGCAAACCCCGATAAAAGAAACAGTCGAAAATGCCCATGTCTGTGTTCATTACCCCACTTATAAAGTGTGTACAGCATTATCTAAAAAATAAATACTAAAAAGAGGTCAACTCAAGTTAAAATCTGAGTCGACCTCTTTTATTAAAAGTGTAGGTAATGAAGACTGTTAAAAAGTGTTGTTATCACTAAGATTATTCTCGTCCAATATGAAAATGCTTGAACGGGTAAAGCGTTATTTTAGATTCTCCATATACTGCATCTTTAGATATTAAACCGTAATGACGGCTATCATAGCTTTTCAAACGATTATCACCAAGCACAAAGTACATACCTTCCGGCACTTTTTTCTGATCAACTAGTTCCTCTAAAGTAAAATTTTCTGTAGTACGTAATTGATTCGGATCATCTGTTTGGCGATTCACATAATCTTCTTGATAAGCTTTGCCATTTACATATAAAACATCGTCTTTCATTTCCACAGTATCCCCAGGTAGTCCAATTACACGTTTAATGTATAATTCATCCTCAGTTGGTGATTGGAAAACAATTTGGTCAAATCGTTCAATTTTACTTATTTTACTGACAATGATAATGTCCTTATCCTCATAAGTGGGATACATTGAAGCACCTTGTACTTTAATGGGGGCAAATAAAAATTGTTTACACCCCAATACGACAAGAACTGTAATGACAATAATTTTAATGTAGGATAGTACTTCTTTTTTAAAATTCGTTTTTTCTTCTTGCATGCTCATTCCCCGATACTGTTTTCTTATAGTATAGCATTTTCTATAAGAATAGTGACGCTTATCAGCCCAAAATGTTTCTAATTCATGAAAAATAGACAAAGCCATAACAAGCTTTGTCTACAGAGCATTCTATATTATTATTTTAGGATATTAAGAATGGTTACTTTGTGTAGCAGAGTGATGCTGTTCGTTAAACAAATCTACTGCTAATACTATACCGATAGGCAATGCGATTGCCAATAAAATGGTACCTATCATCATTACTATCACTCCCTTAACCATCTGATATTTATAGTATACACTAAATTTTCTGATATTTCAAACGAAACAAAAAAATCATTCAACTAGGCATGCATCCTACCTGAATGATTTTTTTAGATTTACATGAAAAGTTTTAGACAAAGTAGTTGTAAGTTTCGCATAGCTGATTTGATTGGACTTTTTCGTACCTTACGTGTAGGTATATAGCTTTGCATGCAGTTATTTAGAGCTGTATACCTAAGCACCTGGGTCCTCCCATTCATGAAATTCCCTCCCCCATTAACAAAATTTACAGCATACTTTAATTGTCAGATCACACTATTGTTATTTACAATTTTCAGTTTATTTTATTGCAGATGCGTTTTTAATTCCGTTTGGATTTGTTGCAATTCCGCTTCTTTTGGAATATAATACCATATATTATTGATTTTCGTGCCTGATCCCTCTTCGAATGAAAGCTGGTCAATATCACTATTCATTTTTTTATAAATACCTTGCAGTTGAATTAGGTCCTTCACACTAAAATTCATGCGCACATTTTCGCCTACTACATCAAGCATATCAGTAGCCTTTAAAAGTACAGAAGGAGTCGACGCTTTCTTCATAACCGCTTCGATAATTTGTCGTTGGCGAATTTGTCGTCCAAAATCACCGCGGGGGTCTTCATACCGTATACGTGAAAAAATAAGTGCCTCATCACCATTTAAATTTACTTCACCCTTTGGATAATGATAGGAGTTATATGTTAAATCCATATCATTTTGTATCGTTACACCTCCAAGTGTGTCGATAATTTGTAAGAAGCCCTCCATATTGATGAATACATAATAATCGAGTGGAATATCTAAAAAATTCTCAACTGTATCCATTGCCATCGGAACACCACCAAATGCATAGGCATGATTAATTTTATCGACGGAGTCATGACCGATAATCTCTGTACGTGTATCACGAGGAATACTTAGCATTTTCATTGTTTGCTTTTCAGGATTTACTGTAATAACTATCATCGTATCTGAACGTCCACTATCATTTTCACGTTCATCCACTCCAAGCATTAACACAGAAAATGGTTCTTTTTTCGTAATTGTTTTTTGTTCTTTTTCTGCAGCATTCGTTTCAAGAAGTGGTGTATTAATTTTATTCATTGTTTTCTGGACGGTATAATAAGCAGTACCTAGAAAAACTAAAAAAATTGCCAGTAAACTACCTAGAATCCATATCATAATTTTCTTCTTGCTTTTCTTTTCCTTTGAACGTTTCATTTTCTTTTCCATACTTTAGTCCTCTCTTGCTTTAAAAAAATTTCTCTCTTCTTTTTGACGTATTAGGTTGGAAAAAAGTTCATTTAGTCTATTTATATGCATATTGGACGAAAAAAAGACGTACACTAGTATTTACTAAATGTACGTAAATATATTCATTCATATTCAAATTTGGTAATACTGATGGACGGTTCCAATTTCTCAGTCAGGTTTAAGATTTGCTATACTCTCCCCTCACTACTACCACCAGCTAATTTAACAGATGGGATTCTTTGAGAAAACTGTCCTCTTGTAGAATCTGCCCATCTGCGCTTGCCATTATTTTTAATAGATCATGCCCTCTAAAAATCGACACAACTTTACATATGTTTATATCGTTTGCTTCACTTTCGGAAAATAAGAAACCGTCTCAAAAATGATTTGAAACGGTTTACTTGTTTATAACTATAGTTGTTTGTCTTGTATTCCTTGCACTAACTTTTCTTGAATCAGCAAATATTGTGCAATCTCTTCCTCATTCAATACTTCAAAAAGCTGAATAAAGACTTCTTTACCAATCGATTGAGCTTTTACTAAAGCTTTTTCACCTTCGTTAGTAATCATTAAACGTATCGTGCGACGATCGGCTTTATCATACAGTCTTTCTGCTAACCCAAGTTTTACTAATTTTTCTGCAATGCTTGTCATAGCGCCTTTCGTATAGCCAATTGTTTCCGCTAATTGTGCTTGTTTTTGCGGCCCATTAGAATGCAACTCGTTTAGTACTAAAATCGGCGAAATACCTAACGGATACGGAAAAGCTTTCGTAAACCGTATAATATTTGCATTATTCATCTGTTCAATCATATGAATGAGTTTAAAAATACTTGTCTGTTCCAAAAAAGATCCTCCTTGAACATCCGAGAATATTAATGAAGCATAATAGAACCACCGTCAACCATAAGTGTTTGACCAGTGATATATTGAGAGTCTTCTGATGCTAAAAATACGGCTACACGACCAATATCTTGTTCCACATCGCCAAAGCGTCCCATTGGAATTTTATTTTTTACTGCTTCATAGTATTCTGGTTGTGCTTTTGCCCATGCTTGTACTCCTGGAGAGTTTGCAATTGGACTGATTAAGTTTACATTAATACCGAAACGTCCCCATTCATTTGCCGCTACACGCGAAAGGCCACGGATTGCTTCTTTTGCAGCTGCGTATGCGCCTAGTGTGTCATGACCAGCAAGTCCCGCACCAGATGCAAAATTAATCATATCCCCTTTCGTTTCCATGCCGCTTGCATTAAATAAAATGTTGGATAAAAACCAGTATTAAATGATAAGTCCAAATCAGCCTGTGTTGTGTCTTCGATTGTTGCTTGTTTCGATGCATGAGCATTATTAACCAATACATCTAGTTTACCGTATTTTGCTACAACTGTATCAACAATTTTTGGTAAATCCTCACGTTCCATTAAATTTGCTTGGAAAAACATTGATTTAGGAGAAATCTGTTGAAGCTCTTGTTCCATTGCTTTCCCTGTTTCTTCATTCAAATCTACAATAGTAACGATTGCTCCTTCTTTCACCATCGCTTTTGCCATACCACTACCAAATCCCACCTGCACCACCAGTGATAATAACAATTTTATCTTGTAATTTGCCCTTAGATAAGCATCTCCTTTTAGTTGATTCGTAATTAGTTTAACAATAAACTAATTACTCTTAAACTAAATTGCTCATCATCTTGCATGCCTTTACATTTCATTGGCTATTTGTTTAACAATTTCATCAATGGTTACAATCGCTGATGTTTTATTGGCTTGTGTCAAAATACTAAATATATACCATTTGCCACTCTTTCCCTGGACATATCCACTTAAAGCATAGGTACCTGATATATAGCCTGTTTTAGCAGATACACTATAACCTTTTAAACGGTTTTCTAGTGTAGCGCCAACAAGCTGTCCTTTTCTTCCTGCGTGAGGTAACCCATCTAAATACGAAAAGTACCATGATTTACTACGAACTTTATATAATAGTAAGCTTTCTTGCATACTACTTACACGGTTTTGGCTGTTTAAACCAGAGCCATCTTCAAAATACCATTGATCCATATTGAGACCACTGTCAATGCCATATGCTCGAATAGCCTGTATCCCCGCACCCCAGCTACCTTCGCTAAGTACTTCTCTGCCAATTTGCTTCGTAAACATTTCTCCCATACCGTTAATACTAAGTTTTAAAAATCGAAAGTTAATATCTTGTAATGGTATTGAATAGGAAACACCCACGCGTTGCGCACTATCTGGCACCTGCCCAACCTCGAGCGGCATCTTTTGTATGCCTTTTGCCATTAACTTTTCTCGAAATACATCGAGGGTATACAACGTAGGATTATAAACTGTTACATATGTACTTTTCTCTGTACCCGCTGGTAAATTTCCTGTGACCATAATGCGGTCTGTCCCATATTCACGTGTGATTTTTAGCGTATTTTTTGAACCCTTTTGTACAATTTTTGTTTGATTAACAACGGGCAGCGTACTTGCATACGGAGCAAGCTGAACACTCGCCGCCTTCCCAACCTTTGTGCCTGTGACTTTTACTTGCACTGTGGCAATGTCATATTGACTGTTTGGCGAAATCGTTAATGCGGAAATACGAGATGCGTAGGACAAAGGTTCGTCCTGTGGCACGATGCCCTTAGATAAACGATCATCATCAAACCATGTATCATCTGCAATTAGCTTCCCTGTAATCTTTGTGATACCCATTTTTTTTAACCCATTGGCAAAGGATTCTAAATGGACAGGCAATAGTGTAGGATCGCCTCCACCTTGCAAGTAAATATTTCCATGTAATACGTCGCCTTCTATCGGTCCGTCTATATAGGCCCTTGTTGTAAAGCGGTAGTCAGGGCCAAGTAAATCTAATGCCGCGGCACTCACTAATAATTTATGTGTGGATGCGGGACGAATCATTTTTTCACCGTTGTTACTGTATAATACATGCCCACTTTCCATTTCTCGTACTGTAATACTGTATTCATTTGTTTTCCAATTTTTTGAGATAACTTGATTAATCTTTGTGGTCATTGTTTGCTCACTTGCCCATGCTTTTTCAAGAAACGTTATCTGGTAGCAGCATAGTATAACAAGTATGCTAAAAATAATTGTTCTCTTCCTCATAAACCCTCCTAAATTAAAAGTTTAAATATTTGCCTGTCCCTTTGCGTTCGTCTATTTATAGCAGCATGCAGGTAAACGGCAATTTCTAGTTTTTACGCTTTAATTCTACGGAAAAAATTAGCATTTTACAATGTTTTGTCACATAGTTTGGTTGGAGCTTTTCTTGTCCCAAAGCGATGGTTGCTTGTCGCAGAGCGGTTCTCCCTCCTGTGAACCCGAAAGAAAAAGACTGAAGGCAAACCCGATTAAAGTTCCGAGTTTGTCTTCAGTCTGGAAGCCTCACAATGTGGAGCTTTTCTTTATGAATTCAATGAATTTGCTTGCATTTGATACATTTTTTCGTAAATACCACCATGTGCTAATAGTTCATCATGTGTGCCACGTTCAACAATTTCTCCACGCTTAAGCACAAGAATGCGGTCTGCATTTTTAATCGTTGAAAGGCGATGCGCAATGATGAACGTGGTACGCCCTTTTTTCAAAACATCCATGGCATGCTGAATGATTTCTTCTGTTTCCGTATCAATATTTGAAGTAGCTTCATCTAATATTAAAATGGCAGGATCAAAGGCTAGTGCACGCGCAAAGGAAATTAACTGTCGTTGCCCTGAAGATAATGTACTACCCTTTTCAATCACCGGTTCATCGTAGCCTTTTGGTAAGTTTGCTAATACGCGTTCTCCACCAACTGCATTTAACGAAGCTTCAATTTTTTGTTGTGAAATTTTGGGATTGTTTAAACTCACGTTAGAAGCAATTGTGCCGGTGAATAAATACGGATCCTGTAGCACGATTCCCATATGCTCACGCATCGTTTGACGAGGTACTGCAGTGATATCAACACCATCAATGGTGATCTTGCCTTTAGACGGATTGTAGAAACGGAATAATAGGTTCATAATGGAGCTTTTACCTGATCCCGTATGTCCAACTAAGGCAATTGTTTCCCCTTGATGTGCCTCAAACGATAAATTTTTCAACACATATTCATCATTTTTATAGGCAAAGGAAACATCTTCAAAAACCACATTCCCTTTATATCTAGGTAAACGCTCTTCTGAAACGGGCTCGCCGTTAATATCCAACACCTCAAACACACGCTTCCCTGCAACTAGCGAGCGCTCAAGCTGTGAAAATTGATTGACGATATTCGTAATCGGATTAAATAATTTTGTTAAATAATCTACAAAGGCATACAATGTACCCGCAGAAATAACTTCCATTGTCGTAATCGATTGCGTGCCAAAGTAGAAAATGAAAATAGTGAACATGATAAGCCTTAACGTATTAACAAGATTAAAGGAAGTCGCCGAGTCAAGGAATAACAGTTTTCGCTCGTAGGCATAATGCTCATTATTCATATCGTCAAATTCCTTCGTCATCTGCTGTTCACGGCGGAATGCTTGAATAATCGTCATTCCCTGAATCGATTCATTGATCATGGCATTAATGTCTGCAATTTTTGTTCGAATAACATCATTGTATTTGGAAGCAAACTTTCGATATAAAATCATCCATACATAAATAATTGGCACCATAATAAGTGCGATTAATGCCATTTTCCAATTCAAAATGAAAAGTGCAATATACACACCAATAATTGATATTAAGCTTGTCACGAAATTTGACAGCACCTGTACATATAAATTACGCACGGCCTCCGTATCATTCGTAACACGGGCAACAATTTTCCCTGCTGGCAAATTATCAAAATATTGAATTGGTAATGTTTGAATATGTTCAAATACGTCCTTACGTAATTTTTGCACGACACGGTTGGCACCCATCTGCAAGTAAATATACATAAAATAACGTAAAATAGCTGTTGCTACTGCCAATGTAAAATAAAGTATTAACAACCAAGTAATAGGTTTTATCTCAAGTTGGCCGATTGTCATATAATTATCAATTATATGCTTTGCTATAAATGGCCCAACAAGTTCAGTAAAAACGGCAATGGTTAAGAAAAATAGCCCAAGCAGTATTGGTTTTTTAAAATACATAGCATAGTTGGTTAAACGTTTACTCGTACTCATGAGGCACCTCCTTCAAGCTGCTGACGATCGAATTGTTCTCTATACCAGCCTTGTTGTGAAAGGAGTTGATCATGTGTACCTTGCTCTACAACTTGCCCTTCATCAAGCACAATGATAAGATCCGCGTGCTGAATTCCTGACAATCGATGTGTTGTAATAATCGTCGTTTTATTTTGTCGTTCTCGTTGAATGTTTTCAATAATCTTCGCCTCTGTTTTGGCGTCTACAGCAGAAAGCGAATCATCTAGTATTAAAATTTCAGGGTCCTTAATCAATGCACGAGCGATGGACACCCGTTGCTTTTGACCACCAGAAAGAGATACGCCCTTTTCACCAACAAGCGTTTCCAGACCCATCGATAAGTTCGCTAAATCTTTTTCAAAATAAGCCGCATAGATTGCTTTTTGTAATTCCGCTTCTGTTGCGTCTTCTTTACCAAATAATATATTTTCACGAATCGTACGTGAGAATAACACATGATCCTGTGGTACATAGCCGATCCAATCGAGTAATTGTTCCTTTGTTTGTGCCGTAATATCAACACCGTCAATGGACAATTGTCCCTCTCCAATTGGATACTCTCTCAGCAATTGTCGTAGGAAAGTCGTCTTCCCTGCGCCAGTTTTACCAACAATGCCAAGTGTTTCGCCCTTTTTCAATGACAGCGAAATTTGCTGAAGATTTTTCACCTGACTCATTGGGTACTGGAATGATAAATCAGCAAAGCCAATTGAATGTGGTGTTGTCACTGCTTGTGGATTCACTGTATTTTGCACATCCGCTTCATAGCTTAATGTGCCTTGTACTCGATCAAGTGAAGCATTACCTTGCTGCATGACGTTAATGAGTTCGCCAATAGCGAAAATTGGCCAAACCGCTAGCCCAAGATAAACATTGAACGTCACTAACTGCCCAACTGTCATAGCCTCTGTTGCCACTAAGTGCGCACCATAGCCAAGTGCAACAACATAACTAATACCAGTTCCTATCTTTGTAATTGGACCGAATAAAGCATTTATTTTTGCTGTATGCATATTTTTTTCATAAACGATTTCACTCATCGCGCCAAAAGCCGCTTCATCCTTTTTCTCTTGCACATATGCACGGACTACACGAACACCTGCCACCGATTCCAATACACTATCGTTTAACTCTCCAAAGGCATCCTGTGCTTTCATATAACGCTCATGGACAATCTTCCCTAAATATTGAATAAGAATAGCCATAATGGGTACAGGCAACATGGCAAAAAACGTTAGTTTCCACGAAATCATATAGCTCATCGCAAAAATAATAAAGCCCATATAAATCGTCGAGTCGATTAGCGTCATAATACCAAAGCCCGCTGTAAGCGACACTGCATTTAAATCATTTGTTGCACGTGCCATTAAATCACCCGTGCGATTTTTTTCATAAAAGGTTGGCGTCATACGCAAAAAGTGTTGCATAAGATTGCGTCTCAAAATTTTCTCTAAGTTAATGGCACCTTCAAATAGTCGGAATTGCCACACAAAATTCAGCACATACCCTCCGACAATAATGCCAATGAAAATCAATATATATTTTGTTAAAATAGCAGTCGTCATTTCACCGGCTGTTAAAATATCAATAATTGAGCCTAGTAAATACGGCGGAATAACTTCTAATCCACTGGCAACCATCAATAGCACAATTGCCACAGTGTATTGTTTCCAGTATTGCTTAAAAAACCAACTTAATTTACTTAAAACATCGAACATACGTTATTACCTTCTTTCTTCCGTTGCTGTTGAGCCTTGCTACCCACTATCTAGCAAATCCTTTTTGAAAATCTTTTTCCGTGTTGAGTTTCTCATACTACATACACTCCTTTTGTTTTTTTCACTACAACTTTTTTGCAATAAAAAAAGACACATACCCCTAAAAAGAGTATGTGTCTCTAGTAAAAGGTGAGGTGTAACCCATACCTTTCATTGCAATTTAAATTTACAATGTTAGACATGGACAATGTATGCAACTGTGCTTTTGTATGGTACTGTTAAAATCATCATTGTCATGTCCTCCTTTGTTCGTTTTGTTATAGTGTTCTTGAAGATTATCATATTATTGAAATAATTGTCAACAATCTGATTGTTATTTTTTATGTTTTTCAGGAAATAATTAACGCTTTAAAGTGGTAAGTTACTAAATCTATTATTAGTTTGTCACTTCAAATGCTAAGCGAATAGCCGGCATAGCTGAACCCGGATGATCTGTTGAATATGTTAATTGTGGAATTAACGTCATATCAGTATCCTTTTCCTGCTGTTTATAAATTCCAGGGTATAAGTCGATTAAATGGTGCCCAACTTCCCCTGTTGCGATGACATCAAACGTTAAATTACCTTGACTGTTAAAAGCACATAAATAGCCCGTATAAGCATTGTCATATGTTAAGTAGTACGCGTTATCGTACTCAGTCCAACCGCCACCTTTTATTGTAATGGCAATTTTCGTGCCTACTGGACCTGCTTTCGGTGTAAAATCGACGATGGACGGTAGAATGCGTAGATAGGTTTGGCCATACACCTCTCCATCGTCCACTAAATCAATTCGATGAGGAATGCCTCCTAAATCATCCGGTACTTTGAAAGTATAATTTATATTACCCTCTTTGTCTGTTTTGACTTTAGCAAGCGTGGATATGTCCTCTCCAAAGCCTTTACCGCTAACACGACTGCCTTTCATCGTGTTCCACACAAGCTCAATTTCTGTATCTTTTGGTAGCCCAGATGAAGTTAATGAAACTGGTGCATCTACGATTCCCTCTTTTACACTTAGTTCAACTTTTACGCCCTGCTTTTGCTTTAGCTCTGGCATCACAACACCTCCAGAGGCAGCTACAGGAGCCTTCTCCACATGATTGGCAATTGTAGGCGCGATACCTTCTGTTATCGTAAACATAAAATCTGGTGCCGGCTTATCTGGATAAGGTGACTGTAAATAGTTAATATATTGCATACCCAAGTAGCCTGTACGTAAACGAATCGCATGGTCACCGACAGTACCTGCAGCACGAATTTTTGCCTCAGCTGTTCCATTCGTAGATATACCCGTGACAAGTCCAGTATATTTATTGTCATAAGTTAATTGCCAATTCCGCATATATGTACTCCAACCGAGACCTTCCATTTTAATCGTGATTTCCGTACCAACGGGACCAGATTTTGGCTCCATATTAAATGATGGATCTACAGTATAGCCGACCTGTCCAATTTTTTTACCGCCTTGTTTTACCCATAATGTAAAATCACCGCCAAACCCTTCTGGTACATTGAACTTACCAGACCATTGTCCATCCACACCTGCTTTTCCCTCAAGTAAAATCATCTCTTTTTCTGTAAATTTCGGACCAATTACGGCATATAAATCTTCGACAATATATTCGCCATCAATAGCGTTCCACACTAATTCTACGGGCTCATTTCCTTTTAAATCCGTCACATTAAATGTTACTTCATCGCGTACAAAACCACGTTGTGCTGATAATGTGATATTGTTCAGTAGTTTTTCTTCTACAGTTTCTTTTTTCTCACTAGCTGCTTTAGATGTAGTATGCTGTTTCTCCGTTGCAGTTTGTTCCTCTTGCTCAGAACAAGCTGCTAAACTAAGACTAGCACTTAAAGCGAGGATAGCAAGGCATGGCTTTATAATCGCCCATTTCATGAAAGTGTGCCCCCCTTTATTGAACAACAACCAATTTAGCTGTCATATCTCCATGACCAGCACCACAGAAAACACTACATACTATATTAAATTCTCCTGATTTTTCAGGTGTGAATTTAACTGAACCATCCTTGTCTAAATTTACATTTAAGCCTTCCACATTTACCCCATGCATACCTTCTTCAGATTTTAAAGATAGTGTTACTTCCTCACTCGCTTTTACATAAAATGTTTTCTCCCCGTTAGGGCCATGAAAATCAAAATTTTTACTAATAATTTCCACATGTTGATTCGTTTCTACAGTCGATAAATCTGCTTCTGCTGAGACGGGCTCTTCTTTTGGTACTTGCGCCACTTCATCTGACACAATCGTTAATAGTGACGGTGCAACGTTAAATGGTTTAAATTCCCCTTTTTGATCGTTATATTCGGCTGTTACTGTATAGCCAAGCGTTCCTGTTGGTGTATCTTCTGTAACAGGATAAGCTACTACCCAGAAATTATCATCACCGTGCTTGCCATATGTCATATCAAGTTTTTCGCCAGTAGATAAATGTACCTGAACTTTTGCATCTGCTACTTGCTCATTCGTAATTCCATCTAGCACATTATTACGAAAAACAATTTTGTCACCCGGTGAAAATCTACTAGCTAATACACAACCGCCTTGCTCCGTTACTGTATCGCCTGTTATAACGAGTGCACCTACTGTTTTCTCTTCCGCTTCTTTTTTTCCACTCTCATCATTGTTACAAGCATTTAATATCATCGTTGCAGCAAATAATGATATTATTATTGACTTTGTTCTTTTCATACTAAAATCCCTCCTTTAATTTTTGTCATTAGTATATATACATCTTACTCCTTCCTATTTATACTAATCAATATAATTAATAGAAAAATCTGAAAATTAAATATTTAATGTAATATTTTAATAATTTTTTCGCATTATTATTATAATTATGTTGTTATTAGAATATAATTAATGATTAGAGTAGCAGTTACATTTCTTCATTCATGAAAAAATATACATCTAGAACAATATTCATAAATTTCGTAGCATGATACACTTATTTATAAATCTTGTAAGGAGACTTTGACTTTGAAAACAACTTTAGCAGTTGGCATTGGTGGATTTTTTGGAGCTGTTTCTCGTTATAGTATTAGTCTTTTATTAACGAATACAGGGAGCTTTCCAATAGCAACACTTAGTATAAATCTAGTTGGGTGTTTTTGTTTAGCCTGGCTTTTTACTACTTTTGCACATCGTACACCTCTTGTATTCGGCATAGGTACTGGCTTTTTAGGGGCATTTACAACCTTTTCAACATTTTCTGTCGAAACGCTTTTACTCTTAGAAAATAACGAATGGATGAAAGCCATCAATTATAGTTTAATGAGTGTTATGGGTGGCTTATTTTGTGCCATGATTGGGACCTGGCTAGCAAGGAGGAGGAGAAGAATGAAATGATTCTTGTAGGAATTGGTGGGTTTTTCGGTGCCCTCACGCGATTTTATATAGGAAAATGGATTGTCAGTACATATCCCTGGGCCACCTTTTTCATTAATATAACAGGCGCTTTTGCCCTCGGTCTTTTATTTGCTCTACATCCAAGTGATTGGCTTTGGCAACTATGTGGTATCGGTTTTTTAGGTGCTTACACAACTTTTTCAACATTTGGCTTTGAAGCCCTACAGCTCATAGAAAAGAAAAAAAGTTTGCAAGCAATTGGCTACATTTGTAGTACCTTCTTATTTGGATTGCTCTTCGCAACACTTGGTTTTTTAGTTGCATAAGAGCATCCCAACTATACAGATATTAATTATGAGGTGATTTTTTGACACAGCCAACGATTGAACAACTGCAAGCACTAGAAGCCGAAATTGAACATACTTTATACATGTTAATTGAACTAGAATTAGAGGAAGCTTATTCGGAAATGAGTTCACGCTTTGCACAGCTCTTAGCTGAGGTACAAGCCGCTCACCTAATTGATTATAAGCTCGATGTTCTTGTTAACCCTGCATCATTTGACACAGAAACTCGCATTCTCCTTGAAAGTTTGATTGCAGCAAAGACTAGACCGCAAAAAAGGCATCGACTTTTAACACATCGTATGATTTTGAAAGTTTGGTTGCGTAAAAATCAGCGTTTTATGAATGAGTTTTTGCCACAAATGTTTTAGGCGCCTTTACCCTGTCAAAGGCGCCCTCATTTATAATTGTAACTGTTGCAACACTTCTGTTATTTTCCCTTGAAAGGTTACATCAAATTGCGTTGTTGTTTGCGTCACTTCCAGGTTAATATACACGGTTTTTCCATGTGTCATCGTTGGCAATTGGTTTACCGGATAAACTTCAAGGCTTGTGCCAATAACAAGCACAAGCTCTGCGTTTTCAATTTCCCGCATTGCGGTTTGCCAGCTCGTTTGTGGCAGACTTTCCCCGAAAAGCACGACATTTGGTCGTAACTTGCCCCCGCAATGGACACAGTGTTCTTTGTCTAAAAAGCTTTGCATAGTGGAAGCTCGTTGACAATCATGGCACCGAATCGTTCGTATCGAACCGTGGAGCTCCTCCACTTTATTACTACCAGCCAACTGATGAAAGCCATCCACATTTTGCGTGGCAATAAGGGATACCATTCCTTGTTTCTCCCATTTCGCTAACTTCTTATGTCCCGCATGTGGTGCGACCTTTGCTAAATTTTCAATGCGCATTTTATAAAACGCATGAAATAAAGGATAATTTTGCTCAAGTGCTTCCACTGTTGCCACTGTTCGCGGATCGATGTTTTGCCACCAGCCTGATGTCGAGCGAAAATCAGGAATACCACTTTCAGTTGACATACCAGCACCAGTTAAAATTACAGTCTTTTTTGATGATTGTAGCCACGTTCTTAGCGTTTTTATGTTCATTTCTTTGCCCCCCTGGCATCATATGGTGTGTATTTTCAGTAGTTACCTTCTTCTTTACAAAAAATGCGAAACATCGTACACATCGCAATACCCCAAAAAAGCTGACATATGATCTTACTGTTCACTTATCCTTTGTGTCTCTGAATCAAAGTGATTTATGCTCCACTAAATCAGGGTTTTGACAACAATTGTTGATGGTAAAGTAGTGATTAAGCCAGCTAGAAAAACCACTACAACAACAATACTTCACACAAAAATAATCTTTTTCTGTATCATTCCCTTTCTTTTCATAACTGACCTTATAAAATCATCACATTCTGACTATTTCAAAACAACCAGAATTATTATTAGAATTATAAAATATTCAATTACATCAGGAGGTATATTTTGCAATCTACATACTAATACTTCGACAGTCGGCCAGTTTTTCCTGTGGTTTGGTGCTTCCATTTCTTTAGCAGAAATCGTAACTGGCTCACTAATCGCAACACCTAGCATGACAAAGGACTTGCAAGCCCTTTTGATTAGGCATGTTATTGGGGCTATGATTTTATGACTGGCAGCTAGGATAAGTGCGAATCGTCGTTTAACTCACTCTATGCAACAAAGATTTCCTTTGGTGCTTAGCTTTTAGGGGGCATCCCTGATCATGTTTCACTAGGGTTTACAGTGCCACTCGGTCATACATTATAGGTGTTAGTTGTTTCATTAATTATTCGTTATTTAGCTGTTGTCACTAGCCGTGCTTTTAAGAGCACAAAAAGAAGGGAAGTATATTTAACATGAAGAAAGCATGTACTATTGCTGGTTCTGCTGCTCGAGGTGGCGCCGGTATTCAAGCAGATATAAAAACATTTCAGGAGCTAGGTGTTTACGGTACATCGACTATTACCGCATTTGTTGCGACTCATCCTGAAACAAAACAAGGCATTTATACACAATCATTAGAAGTCATTGAAGCACAGCTTCATACAATCCACTCACAAATTGGTATTGATGCCTTAAAAACAGGTATGCTATTCACAAAAGAGATTATAGAACTAATAGCAGATTGGCTACCTACAGCTAATGTCCAAAACATCGTCATAGACCCTGTCATGTTTGGTAAGGTTGGAACGGCACTTATGGAGGAAGGGGCTATGTCTTCCTTAAAAGACTATCTGTTACCACAAGCCACTATCATTACACCGAATATGCCTGAGGCAGAGTATTTACTTGGTGGCAGACAGTTGAAGTCTGTGACAGATTTACAAGATGCTGCACATGACTTACACAAACTTGGCTCTCAACATGTACTGGTTAAAGGTGGCCGTTTAAATGGTCCCGCACTTGATGTCTTGTACGATGGTGTGCGCATGCTGACACTTGAAGCACCAAGAATTGATACTATACATACAAACGGTGCAGGATGCTCCTATTCAGCTGCCATTACAGCTGGTTTAGCGCAAGGTTTATCAGTAGAACAAGCAGTAATTCAAGCTAAAAAATTTGTCACTGCGGGCATTCGTCGTGCTATTCCATTTGAAGCTGTAGCCGGTGCGATTGATCACCGTGCCTTTAAAGAAGTCGGAGAAGATAGTGTTATCATAGCCACTAAGTAGTAATAACAAAAGAACAGCTGATGAGTCGGCTGTTCTTTAAATTTGTCAATAACTATTATGAGCTATGATTTGATTTTAAGCGCATGTTTTTCCACATGTGATAGTAAACAGCACCAGAAGTCATCATTGCCGGCACAGAAATGATAAGTGAATACACGATGCATGCTTGTGCTATTTTTTGTATTGATCCGGTAGTAAATATCATGACCATCCAAAGTACTAGTGTTACAGCGAGTGCTATTGACGAAACCATATTCACTGACTTAGCTAGACGCGCTAATTTATCGATAGAAGAATCTATATCACTATAAATAGGTGTAGTGCCAGGTTTAGCTTTAAAAATATGCATATCTGTACTTGAACAAACATGTGTCCAACCTCCGTATGCAAATAACTCAAAATATTCATGTTCTTCATCAGGTTGTAACTTACGATAATCAATATTATAAATGACATCGTCACTACTGCCCTTCTCTAACTCATAGCCAGCGAAGCGAAATTTTTTAAGATGCCAACCTTGGGACGCTTTTTTACTTAGTTTTTTCATATCACGATCTTCGAAAAAGGCTAATCCATATGAACTCATATATTTCTTTCGCAACATTACTTATTCCTCCTTTGTAATCCATGCTCGGCCATACTAATCATTACTTTCCTTCTTTGTATATCTGCGCGTAAAACTTCTCGCCCTTTATCAGTTATGACGTAGATCTTTCGCCGAGAATCAGATTCATCATGTAGCTGGATAAGCTTTTCAGCTACTAGTTTTTTAATAATTGTGTAAAGTGATGCGGGTCCAATAACAAAAGTGCTGTTTGTTGTCTCCTCTATTAAACTCATCACTGCATAGCCATGCTTAGGTTCTGTTAATGCAGCCAGTATATAAAAAACAGAATCTGTTAACTGTTCTAATGATTTCATAATTACACCTCCAATATATCACAAAATGATATATCATCAAGTAATATATCATTTTGTGATCTAATTGGGCAACTACAATGTGTTGTTTTGAAATGAAAAAATAAGTCCTCCTCAAACTCTATTGCTCATGCCGAACCTATTGTAAACAATACATACTTTCACTATAATCGAAATATGGAATGCAGAAAGGGCTGGTACACATGAGTATTAATCCAAATATGGCAGAAGTCGCTTCTCTTCTTAGTGAGGCTTCAAGAGCCACCATTTTAGCCAGTTTAATGGATGGGCGCTTTCATACAGCTAGCGAACTAGCCTTTATGGCTGCCATTAAACCACAAACAGCAAGTTTTCATCTCGCAAAGTTAGTAGAAGGTAATCTCGTTAAAGTGGAAAAACAAGGACGTCATCGCTACTTTCAGCTAGCCAATGTAGAAATCGCACAGTTTTTAGAAGCCTTTCTAACAATCTCTCCTCCGCCAGAAGTACGTTCATTAAAACAATCGAGCCAAATAAAATTGCTACAAGATGCTAGAACTTGCTACGATCATTTAGCTGGAAAATTAGGCGTACAGTTAACTGAATCGATGGTCAGCAGCGGCTATTTAAAAAAAGAAGAACAGCAATATACAATAACACCTACTGGTCAACTATTCTTTACGGAATTTGGTATTGATTTAACGGCACTCACAAGAAAGCGCCGCTCATTTTCTCATGCATGTCTAGACTGGAGCGAGCGTCGTCATCATTTGGCTGGTGCACTTGGGCAGGGACTACTGACACGTTTTTTTGATTTGGCATGGATTACACGTGTACCGTCAATTCGAGCGATTAAAGTGACTGAAAAAGGAAGACAAGGCTTTAAACAAATTTTTCATATAGATGTATAAAGAAATACCCCCGAATAGACATCATAGTGACTATTCGAGGGTATTTTGTTTAGAGTTTAGTAATAATTTTGTGTGTTGTAAAATTACGATTGACGAGATAAATCCCAACAATAATAAAGAGGCCACCAACTAATAATGAGAACTTCAATGGTTCATCTAATAATAACCAACCTGTTAATACACCGAAAAAAGGCGCTAAAAACAAAAAAGCACTCGTTTTTCCTGGGTCGCTTTTTTGCAAAAGATAATACCAACCAGCAAATTGAACGATAGACGATAAGATGGACAACCATAATAAAATCATTATTGAATGTCTATTAACAATAAAAAATGGGTCTTCAAGTAGCAAACTACCAACTAATAGTAGCAACCCGCCAAAAAGCATTTGATAGGCGGATAACACCCATGTATCAAACAGCACACCCCATTTTTTCGCTAATAGCGTAGCAATTGCCCAAAAAACTGCGGACAGAATACCAAAAATGATGCCAATTTTAAATTCAATTTGGGCACCCAAAGTAATGACCACTCCTACTAAACCTAAGATCACACCACCCCATTGATAAAAGCGATAATGAGCTTGTGAAAACACTGTTGCCAATACAACTACGAGCAATGGGTTAGTAAAAGTCAGTATAGAAGATTCACTTGCTGTAATTGTTCGTAAACTCAAGAAAATACAACCCATTACCCCTGCAGTTTGAAATGTGCCAATCGTGAAAATTTTAAACCAATTTTCTTTAGTCGTGGGGTGTGGCCTTTTTAATAGTATAACGATGATAGACATGATAACCCCTGCAAGTATAAAGCGCAGTGCTGCTAATAACAAAGGGGACGAATAAGGTAATCCTAATTTTACAATGGCAAAAGAAGAACCCATTAAAAAGGTTGTTAACAATAATAATGCAATAAACTTAAAAATATTCATGTTGTACGCTCCTATCTATAACATTGACAATCTATGACAATTATTATAAAAGACATACAATACAGCTTCTATCGAAGTATGGAATACATAAAATAAAAGATATGTATCCGTTGACTCCCTCATAAACCAGTATTTTACGATAAATAAAAGAATCCATTTTGAAAAAATTTTTAATCAAAATGGATTCTTTGCTAATAGATTATGGTTAGTCTTTATAAAAAAGTTTGATGATTTTAGCGATGTTCCTCAATTAAAGCACCATATAGTTTAATATCTGATTTACTGCTAGTATTTCAGTTCTTCATATAGAACTACATAAATATAGTTTTTGTTGCAACCGTTTGTTGAAATGCCTGATCATGCTCAACAATAACCATAGTAGGATTAAACCTTTGAATAAGCTCTTCAATCTGCATGCGCGAATAAATATCAATAAAATTTAATGGTTCATCCCAAATATATAAATGAGCTTTTTCACATAAACTTTTGGCTATAAGTAGCTTTTTCTTTTGGCCACCAGAATAATGCGATATATCTTTCTCAAATTGAATTCGGTCAAAATCCAACTTACGTAAGATGGATTTAAATAGCGTTTCATCAATCTCATGCTCTTCAATAAAGTCTGATAATAGTCCCTTCAAATGAGAAGTATCTTGTTGGACATAGGAAATAATGAGGCCAGAACCTAAATTCATTGTGCCTGTATGCTGAATCGGACTTCCTAGAATTAGTTTAAGGATACTACTTTTTCCGCTGCCATTCTTTCCATCCAATACAATTCGGTCACCTTGTTCAACTTTAAAGCTTATTGGTTTATTCACTATTTGGTCATCGTACTTAACAGACACATCAGCCAAAACAATCAATTCATTTGACTGAAAATCCAATGGTTCTAATTTTAATGACTCCGCTTTTTCCACATTTTTTAGCAGTTTTGATTTTTCCTCAATAGCTTTTTGTTGCCTTGATTCAAGGTTCTTTGCTCTCTTCATCATCTTTGCCGCTTTATGGCCTACAAATCCTTTGTCTAACTTAGAGCCCGAATTCGTTGTCCCATTTTTAGAAGCTTCCACTTGATTAGACCAACTTGCTGAACGCTTTGAAGACTGTTTTAATCTCCCTATGTCTTTTTGTAGACGTTGATTTGTTGCCTCTTCGTGTTCCTGCTGTCTATCAAAATTTAACCTCCAAGAAGAATAGTTTCCACTTTGAACTTCAATATTTGCCCTATTTATAGATAAGATATGGTCAACACATCCATCTAAAAAGATTCTGTCATGTGAAATTAAAATAAACCCTTTTTTCTTTCTTAGATACTCAGAGACCATCTTTCGTGCATCAGTGTCTAGATGGTTGGTTGGCTCATCTATTAAAAGAAATTGACCTTCAGTCAAAAAAAGTGCAGCAAGCAACACCTTTGTTTGTTCTCCATTTGATAATGTTTTAAATGGTCGGTACATGACCTCGGCATCAACATCTAGATAGGATATTTCACGAAGAAATTCCCAATCTTCTGCTTGGGGACAAATTTCTTCAAGGATTTCATGAGTATACTTATTTTTATCCGAAACTGGACAAGGGAAATAATTAAATTCTACCGACGAATTGATTTTCCCACTATACTCATAATTCCCTAATAATAAATTAAAAAATGTTGTTTTACCTCGGCCATTTCTACCGATAAATCCAAGTTTCCAATCCGTATCTATTTGAAAGTCTACATCTTCAAAAATATTATCAAAGCTACCTGGATAAGAAAAAGTTAAGTTTTGAACTTGTATCATTGACATGATAATTCCTCCTTTGTATATCAACGCTTTTTACTTTTTATACAAAGTCGGCATATCCATCTATTGTAAATTTCTCCGTATAAGTTTGATGGATATTAACGACTTATACGGAGTGTTACATGCGTAACAATAGTGTCTGAATCGCTCATTTCTCTCTCTCCTTTATTTATTAGATTACAGTTACAAATGAAAAATATGGGTCTTAACCATGAGAGAATAAAAAATCCTCCCAATTTCTCGTAATTGGAAGGATTAGTCTTTCACTTATATTAAATAAGTTCTTTTTTTGCCAGTGGAATCATGACAAATAAAGTTTAAACTGATTTATAAAAATGGACAGACTAATCCTATATTTTGACGTTTGAAGTTATTCATTTCAAATAAAAATATAGTTTAGTTAATCATTGTCCATCCATCAGTCCTCTCATAATTGTAATTTTATATTACCAAATTTTATTCTCGAATACAATTCAGCATCCTCTTCACCTTAAATTACTGCTTGTTGCTCATTTGATAATTACCATACAATTGACCACAAGCAGCATCTATATCAATGCCAAATTGACTTCTAATGGTCACATTAATACCCGATGATTTTAGTTTTTTGTAAAAATTAGCAACATGACCCTCATCAACTTCACCAAATCTTAAAGGAGAACTGACGGTTGGGTTATATCTAATTAAATTTACATGATATAAACGTCCTTCTTTATATCGACCTTTTAATAGACTTACGACTTCTTTTGCATGGTCAATAGAATCATTCACACCAGGTAGTATAATATAAGCAATATATACTTTTCTGGATGTTATTCGAATATGATTATCTAATGTGTCCATAACATCTAATAATGGATACCTATCATTAATCGGCATCAACTTACTTCGTTGTTCATTAAAAGGAGAATGTAACGAAAATGTCAAATTGACTTGCGGATAATTCACAGTCATTTTTTTTATACTTGGAATAATACCAATAGTTGAAATAGATATCCTACGGGGACTTAAAGCAAACAGCGTAGGATCAGTGAGGACATCTAAGGCATCAAAAACTTGTACATTAGCTAACGCTTCACCCATCCCCATAAAGGAAATACTATCAATTGAGTGACCTTGTAAGTAAAAATGGAGGATTTGGTCAGTTATTTCATCTGATGTCAAATTTCTTTTTAATCCAATGTCCCCTGTTGCACAAAATTTACACCCAAAATTACATCCGCACTGAGAAGATATACAAAATGATTCCCATCCAGCTTTATATTTCATATTGACCGTTTCTATTTTTTCGTTTCCTGAAATTTCAAATAAAACTTTAGTGACTTGCTCAGAATGTTGTTCCTTTAAAAGGGCCACCTCTAAAATAGACTCGCCAAATTCCTTAACTAAAATTTCTCTTAACGAATTTGGAAGTACATTCATTTCGTTGAATTTATTTATTCTCTCTTTAAAAATGGCGTTCAATATTTGTTTCATTCTAAAATTAGGGTAATGATGTTCCCTTAAGAATTCTTTTATTCTTCTATACTTATTGTTTAGGTTTAAATGCACCTTTCTCATCCTTTCATATGACTCTCTAGTTTGATAGGAGTAAATAGAAAGGAGTTGTCTATCCCTTAAGTTAAAAATAAACGCAAAAAAGCATCGACAGAATTATCGGTGCAAAACTTCAATGAAACGATGTAGAGGCAAAGCGCCGATAACTGTTTTTATACGGTTGTTTAGCATAAAAAAGGACAGACTACTCCCTTTGTCAGCTAAAACATTTCCAATTTTTACGTTTTTACCAAACAGAATTCTAAAAACGGTTAACATTGCTTGCACCTCCATTTGCCAAATTTATTATCGAGTAATCTAACATAAAAGTTATTATATGTAAAGTTCAATTCAGGGATTATTGTAACACAAACCTGCGTGTATAGAAAAAAATCTGTTAAAAAGTTTTTTTAAAATCGTAGTCTTTTCTAGCACAATAGCGTGTATTAAAATATTCTACAACTCCCTATAAATTTCCACGAAATGGCCTGATAGTAGCATAAGAAAAAAACCCTGCATCGCAACACAGGATTTTTAATCAAACATTATTATAATCTTATGGACACATCACTTACTGTACTTGCATAATCACATTCTTTTTCTTTGAAAATAGTAAAAAAGAAATGGTTAAACTTAAACTAATAATCCCGAAAACAAGGCCCATTCCACTTAAGCCAATTAAATCGAGCATCATCCCTGTTGATAATAGAACTACTTGAAAGATTACTGAATCAATCATATTGCGGAATGAAAAGAACCGTCCATGATACTCTTTGGGTACTTGATTTTGAAAAATCACCATTGTCGTTGGGAAAAAACAGCCTACAGAAAAACCAAATACGGCAAAAGTCAGCAAAGCTAAGAAGGCCACATCAGCAAATAAAAACATTAGCTCCATTGCCCCAATCACAAAAGCAAGCGAAAATAATAATGTCGCAATTTTTACTCGATCTGATATAAATCTCAGTCCTGCCGCACCTAACATAAAGCCGATGCCTTCTACTGTATACAATAACCCAGAAATAGTCGTGGACTGATGAATTTCCGATATTTTCATAATGACTAAATTAAAGGACCCTAAAAATAGAGTGGGTATTAACATTAATACAAGTGTCATTAACACAACTGGGTGCTCTTTTAGCATCGGCAACACTTCCTTAAAGCCACCTTGTTCCTTATCCTTGATAGACTGATTGGCTGTTTCATGTAATTGCAAGCCATTGGTAATGAAAAACATGATGATATAGACAATCAGTGAAATGATATAGAGCCATTTCAATTCAAAGTAACTTAACATTAATCCTGCTGCCGCCGTTCCGACAATTCTAGAAACTGTCCGAGCATTCATTTGCCATGCATTCAATGTCAGTAAATCTTTGTTGTTGACAACCATTGGAATAATCGATTGTAAGGCAGGCATATAAAATGCCGCCGCTATTTGCAGGGTGATTAGAAAAATTACCATCCACATGACCGAATTCGTATAAAGTGCTGCAAACATAAAGAGTACACTGACAATTCGTCCTATACTCGCCCACTGTATCACTGTTTTTTTCTTTGTTTGGTCAATAATACGTCCTGCAAGTGGACCTACGATAAAGCCTGCTAATACACCGATAGAAATGATTAATGACTTATGAAAGTCAGATGGCACAACTTCCTGCATAAAAGCAAGATTCCCTATTATCCCAGCCCACAAGCCAAGACCTACTACAAATTCCCCTAATAAAATGATCCATACATTGCGATTTCGCCACATGCTATTTCTCCTTGTTGTCTACAGTCGATTTTAATAACACCCATCGTATCAAAATTCTAATTATACGTACATACTTAATACTTGTATATTTTTCATCTAGTGACAGGCATAATGTTAAACATTAGCCATTCAAGATGTCTCTCAATTTTACTATGTATAAATTTTGAAGATTCATATGACAAGCATTATGAGCAAGATATATTTAGTTCGTATACCAATTTTTTAAGGACATCATCGTAAACACTTCATCCTCATCTAGTCTTAGAGGCGTTATTAATTCAATGGAATTACCATCCAGATCAGCAAAATAAATTGCTGCGTGTGCATGTGGATGATTTGGCAATACCAGTGGTTGTTGCTCTGGTGAAAAACCAAATGCTGTTCGAATTTCAATATCAATAGATTGTAACCAGTCTTTCACATGCTCAAAATCATCCTTATCCATTTTAAAAGCAATATGGCGAATAGACGGATGGTACGCTAGGAGTGCATTGTCACTTTCCCATAGACCTAGCCAGCTTTCCCCTTTATCTATCCACAAAAATGCCAGCTTTTCTTGGACATAAGCAAGCTCAAGTCCTAATTTTTTGTAGAACTCGATAGATTTTTGTAAATCACTTACCGGCAAATGTGCTTCATATAAACCTTTAATCATTCGATATACCTCTTTCTAATTTTTTTAAAAGTATACTATTCATGGTGGAAATAGTAATCATGCAAAAGTTTGAATATGCAGCATGTTACTGTTTATGATTTTTAATCATTAAAAAGAAGCTGAGACAAAAGAGAAAAAGTGTTAGATTGACTGATGTCGATCTAACACTTTTTTGCTGTGAACGTTGATGTCCACTACGGCGGACGCTTTCCGGGGGCGTGGCCTGAGCCTGTAGTCTCAGGCGTCACGCTAATCCCCCAGAAGTCGCCGCCTTCTCTACCATCAACTAGTGCTCTCTTCTAAATTTTTCTTCATTTTAGATAACAAAAATTTAATAATACATTTGCTGCTCTTTCTTAAAATTTAAAGTTTTGTCTCAGCCTCTTTTCGTGTTTTTACATATTTTCTAATTTACTTACAAGCGTCTTTCTTCTATGTTCGATGATTTTTTGACTGCATAACGTGACGACAAATAGTAGACCGACCGTCGCCGCCATCATGCCCGCTATTGATGTATCCCAATACTTTGCTAAATAATAACCAACAATGGACGCCGCAGCACCAAAAAGCATACTAAAAATGAACATTTGTTTAATCGTTTTACTAAATAAATAGGCGGTTGCCGAAGGTCCAATTAACATCGCAACAACTAATATCGCTCCAACGCTATCAAAGGCGGCAACGGTTGTAAACGAAATAGAGGTCATAAAACCATAATGTAGGAATACGACCGGAATCCCTATAGATGCAGCATATACCGGATCAAAGGTGGCGAGTTTCATTTCCTTAAAGAATAATAACAAGAATGCGATATTTATCAGTAACACGAGCAACAACATCCAAACAGCTTTTGGCATTGTTACAGCAAACAATGTCCATCGATCCCAAGGAACAAATGCAATTTCACCCATTAGCACATGCTCCACATCTAAATGAACATTTCCTGCAAACAAGGTGATGAGTAGTACCCCAGCAGCAAACAATGACGTGAACACCACACCAATCGCTGCGTCTTCCTGGATACCAGATGAATGTAGTAATTGTACGAGATACGCTGTTAATATCCCTGCTATTGCAGCGCCAACAAGCATCCAAAAGCCATTTAATGTCTGTGTAATGATAAATGCCATGACAATACCGAATAATACGGTATGACTAATCGCATCTGCTATCATCGACATTTTACGCAATATTAGAAATACGCCAGCTATGCCGCATGTAATGCCGACTAAAAGCCCTGTTAATACAACCCAAAATTCAATCATCTTACATCACCTTGCTTTCGGAACTGCATTTTTCTACGAAATTTATTGATTTGACCCGCTGGACTGATGAAATAAGATACAAAGAAGATGGTGGATGCTACTAATACTATAATCGGCCCTGTAGATAAACCCGTCCGAATGGCACTTATAAAAGTTCCTGTAATCCCAGAAATACCACCAATAGCAGCACTAAGTATAAGCATTGAACTCAATTTATTGGTCCACAGCTTCGCGCTAGCAGCCGGAATGATTAATAACGCTGACATTAAAATAACGCCCACAGCCTGAATGCCTGTTACAATCGTCATGACAATTAGCACAGTTAATGTTGCTTTTAGCGCTTCAATCGGTAGTCCGATTCCTTTTGCATAGACGGCATCAAAGATTAGGAGCTTCCATTCTTTATAGAGCAATAGGCTAACCAGTATAATAATTGTGGCACTTAAAAATAACCACAGTAAATCAGATTTTGTCATTGTCGCTGCTTTACCAAATATAAAATTATTTAGACCACTTTGATTTCCTATCGGGCTACGATTGACAATTGTTAAAAATACGACACCTATCCCAAAAAATACAGTTAACACTAAGCCAATGGCTGCATCTGCTTTCATTTTGGAAAATGACACAATCCACTGTATACAATAAACAGATAATGCAGAAGTAATTGCTGCACCGATCATCAAAATCGGTAGCTCTTTTTGTCCTGTTAGTAAAAAGGCGAGCGCAATACCAGGCAATGCAGCATGTGCTGCTGCATCGCCCACTAAACTTTGTTTTTGAAGAAAGGAGAAGGTGCCTGTAATCCCTGCTGCAATTCCAAGTAACATTGTACCTACTAGTACCCAAAGCAAGTTACCACTTAACATAACTCTCCCCCTCACATGCCTTGCATCATGAATAGCCTACCACCATACGTTTTTTGTAGTTGTTGTGGTGTGAAAACCTCTTCAGTTGCACCTGATGCTAAAATTGTTTTATTTAGTAGAATTGTATAATCAAAATACTCTTTCACAGTCTGTAAATCGTGATGTACGACGAAAATGCTTTTACCCTGTGCTTTTAAATTTTTCAAAATATCTATAATCGTTTTCTCTGTTGCCGCATCCACTCCCGCAAAGGGCTCATCTAAAAAATAGACATCAGCATTTTGAGCAAGTGCTCTTGCTAAGAAGACCCGTTGTTGCTGGCCACCGGATAGTTGACCGATGGAACGCTCAGCAAAATCTTGCATACCTACACTGGCAAGTGCTTGCTGTGCGAGTAACTTATCTTGTTTAGATGGTCTTTTAAACAAGCCCGTATGTCCGTAACGTCCCATCAACACAATATCTAGTGCATTCGTTGGGAAATCCCAATCGACTGCATTACGTTGAGGCACATACCCTACCACTAAATTTTTCGGCTCAAATATCTCCCCAAGAATTTCCACTTTACCAACCTTATTTGGTAATTGGTTGAGTATGGCCTTTAAAAAGGTTGATTTCCCCGCTCCATTCGGGCCAATGATGGCTGAAAGGCGACCTATTGGTACCGTAACATTTGCGTTATCTAGAACTGTTTTCTTATCATAAGCGACCGATAAATTTTCAACTGTTAATGCATTCATGATTATCACCTACTTCAGTGCATCGACAATTGTGTCGATGTTATGATGGTACATGCCAATGTATGTACCTTCTGTTGTACCTTCAGCGCCCATTGCATCAGAGAATAACTCCCCGCCAATCACAATGTTGTGACCTTTTTGTTTGGCCCCCTCAATAACAGCGTTCATCGCTTTGTCAGATACACTTGACTCTACAAAAATAGCCTTAATATTGTTCTCTACTAAAAAATCTACCATTTCTTGCACATCTTTCACCCCATATTCAGAATCTGTACTAAGTCCTTGCAAGCCACGCACGTCAAATCCCTGACTAGCACCGAAATAATTGAACGCATCATGGGCTGTTACTAAAATTCGTTGATCCTCTGGAATTTCACTGACACGATCTTTGGCGTAAGTTTGTAATTCCTCTAATTTTTTTAAGTAAGCTGCTTCGTTGGTTTCGAAGTCTGCTTTGTATGCTGGATATTCTTCTGCCAGTGTATCGCTTATCGCAGCGACAACTTGCTTCCATAACTCAATGTTAAACCAAATATGTGGATCATGAAGCATGGCATCATTGTCACTGGCAAGTAGGTGCTGCTCATCTAATTTCTCACCAACGGCAAGCACCGTTTTGTCTTTTGCCATTTGCTCAAAAATATCGAGCATTTGCCCCTCTAAATGGAGACCATTATAAAAAATGACTTCGGCCTTATCTAATTTTGTTAAGTCACTTTGTGTTGCCTTGTATAAATGTGGATCTACTCCAGGCCCCATCAGTGCTGAAACTGTTAAATGGTCACCGCTTATTTCTTTAATGGCATCCGCAATTTGCCCTGTTGTGGCAACAACAACTCCTTCTTTTTCTTCTTCAGTAGCAGCACTTTGTGCGTTGCATCCGAAAAGTAATAATGATAAACCAAGTACACCTAAAAAACGTTTCATGCTTTACCTCTTTCTATCTCTATTTATTTAATAATGCCTTTCTTCAGAAGCTGGCGCCAGCTCATCCAAAAGACCATTATAGAAATCCCAGCCCCGACTGAATGAGTCGTTTTCCACAATATCGTTAAAATCACTAGTATCCCTAGCGGAAGGAACGTTGATTTGACATCATCTAAGTCTTTCATTCACTCACTCTTCTTTCTCGAACGATATTTTGTTTCCTTTAGGAAAAATATATGCTTAATCGAAAGAATAATCAACCTTTTTCTAAAATTAATTTTTTATGTTCATCGTGATATACATACAAACCGTATTGTATAAACGTATATAACATTAGCTCATATACATTTTTATTCACGTGTTGTCCAGATGACGTCGCGCTCAAAAGTAAGGGCTTGTCCCATAACGGGCAAATCTGGATAAGAAAAGGTGGGCGTAAGTGATACATGAAAAAATAATCTTATGAAGTAAGAAAGAGCATACGAGAGTACGGTTGGGGAATGTTGCATGTTAGGACAAGCAAAGAAATGGCGACATAAAAAAGTCTAACTTCTCGTAAATATTTCGAGAAATCAGACTAGAGAATTTCCTTTTATAATTGTTCATTCAGTTAAAAACAAAACGCATAATTATACAACCCTATCATTACTTATGTCTCAATAAAAACTTAGCAGTCCCATCTCTTTAACATTATTAAATGCTAAAACTTTAACTCGGAAATTCCTTTTTCCCAGTAAGATGAGCCTCAAACAAGTCGATAATTTCAAGAAAATGTTCCGCCTCACGGAAAACATGGTCTGCTAATAACGGATGAATAATGCTTTTTATCTTGCATTCTTCGATCAGGTCTCGCGCGGTTTTCTTAAAATCACGGAGTGATACTACAGAAACACGATTTTGATCAAGGAATTGGTCCAATAGTGGCACTGTCTGCGATTGTGGTTTCATGCTTTCTAAATCTCTTGCTTGAAACAATAATTCATCAAAATCATTGCTAAATTCTCTTGCCATATCAACAAGTTTTCTTTCAGAAGGATCAAGAAGGTGGCCTATAAATTTTGCATGATCGGCCATGATTCTTAGATAAAAAACGTTCTCTTTGATGATTTCATCAGCAAGGGGTTTCAGTTTTCCTTCATTTAATTCAATTAGTCTTTTTCTAAAATAATTGGCCTCACGACTAGTATGATCCACTAATAAGGGGAAATTATTTGCCCCTGGCAACTGACAAGTGAGTATTAACCCTAACACTTTCCGTTTAAAAGCAAATATATTTGTCGCAGCTATTTGAACTTCTGTATTAAATCTTCTCATTTGTTCTGGATCTGTCTGGTTGGTCAAATTATAAGATTGCTGTTCAATCTTTTCGAACAAATAATAATATTGATTTGCTTCATTTATTAATTGTGTATCTTCACATCTAAACCCTAATCGAAGGAATAGCGAATGTTCCTTCATAATCCTTGACCAAAATCGAATTTCTTCTAAAGAACGAGCAACAAACATGGATGGTGTAATACGATTATGAGCGTCCGGTAACTCTTCATTCCATTGCATCCGTTAGTCTCCCCCTAAAATAAGCTCTTACTCCAATATATTCTCAATGCAGTTGTCTTTATGTCTTAACAATAGGCACTGTTAAACAATAATGTTAGTTTCTCGCATAGAAAAGGGACATACAAATATTGTGTTGTCCCCTAGCGCTTATTTTAATTCCCCTATAAACCAAATTTCCCCTTCATAGTGGTAGCCATCTTCATCAGCAATCACTTCTTTAAATCCTGATATTTGCCCATCACTAGTAACAGTTAGTCCCCATTCACTTTGAATGTCTCTATCATCAGTTAATAGTAGCCACTTTTGATATTCGTCATTTCTATCAAAGAAATTTTTAAAATAGAAATCTCCTTTAAATACAATAATCTGCGAACCCCACAAATCAGGTAATTCAACTGCAACCACTACTCGATATTTTTCTTTGTCATCTGGCTTCCGTTCCATTAGGTGTTCTGCTCTATTCAATAGTGTTTGAATGCATAGTCGTTTAATTTTTTCAGGTGTCTTGTTAGCGTTTATAAAGTCTTGAGCAACTGGTAGGTGCATATGCCAATAACCATTGTAAAACTCTGTTGGAAACACCATTGTGTTTTCTTCAATTCGTTTGATCATGTTATTAGATTTACGTTTCATTCCACGAGCTTTTTTCTCCCTCATACTATACTATTTCTCCTTATTGTGATGTAGCGTTACTTAATATTCTTAGTCTTCATATGTAACAGCAAGTTTCATAAATTTAGTCTATCAAATATTTGCATGCATCTCGAAGTACTCGACAAAAATACCCACTTTCTCAAAACAAGTGGGCACACAGTTTTCTATTTCAGCACATATTCAGCTAAAACGCTTTGGACTTTATAAATATTGAGTGATTTATTAAATTTTTTTTCTATTAGGCCACCAGCCGAAAGCCAAATTTTCAGTTCTGCATCTAAATCAAAATTGCCGGCTGTCTCAACTGAGAAATGTACAATATTCCTATATGGTATCGAATGATATTCAACTTTCTTGCCCGTAACGCCCTGTTTATCTATTAAAATTAGCCGTTTATTGGTGAACACAAATAAGTCACGAATTAATTTATAGGCGTGTTCCACATGTTCTGCATTCGTTAACAAATCTTTAATTTCATTTTCAACCTCACCTACATTTGTTTCAGAAGCATTCCCCATCAATCCATCTAAAAAGCCCATGTACCCACCGTCCTTTTTTCATACAATTATACCATTTATTCGGGGACACAAAGTATATAGGGCAAATTTTTATTCACTATCCAGATGAGATAGCGTGCCAGTTATACTAGGGCTTCCCTATGTATTCAAATGCATAAATATGTGTTTTAGTCAGCTCAATAATGTCAAGAATTAGTTGCTCTTCTGATTTTTCAAAGTTACTGGCAATCCATTGAATCATTAGCCCATAAAAACCAAAGGAAGTATAGCGTTTAAACATCTCCATATTGACGGGCTGATTGTTAATTGTTTCAAATTTAAATTGCTCCATATAAATTTTCGTGATAGTCAAAGGCATCCGCGTATGAAAGCCAGGAATGGTATCCTCGAAGTTTAACAGCTCAAAAAACAGTCGATTTTCATAAATATAATGAATGATATTAAACGATGGTGGATGGAGCTTCGTTGTATAGACCTTTTCCCCATATAGATACGGCTCTCCGACTGCCGCTTCCAATCCAGATAGCATCGTCTCTAGCAATGTATTTGCAAGTTCAATTTTATCTTGAAAATGAACATAAAACGTACTTCGATTGTAGCCAGCACGCTCCACAATATCTTTTACTGTAATCGATTGAAAACCTTGTTTTTTTACTAATTCAACAAATGCTTCAAAAAAATGTCTACGCGTTCGTTCCTGTCTTTGTGTCCATTTTGTCAAAAAATCTCCCCCTTTTTAGACACATACTATTGAAGTGTCTAAGAGTTCGACACTTACTGTTACATTAATGATTGTTTCCTTATTGTATCGTCTTACAATAAAAGTACACAGTGATTCGCACGTTGTGTAAGTGAAATTTAATGCTAAGGGGGTAATTTCCGTGGGAAAATTACAAAATAAAGTCGCTATTATTACAGGTACAAATACTTACCCAAATAAAGCTTGTAACCCCTGTTGGAATAGCTACAGCCAAAACAAAACCAATGGTTAGCAAGTGATCATGAAAGATTGCTGTTGAACAAAGTACGCCACAATTGGCATCAATATATGTAAAAATGCAATGGTGATCACAATAGCCCATGGATACCTCTTAAGACTTTTGAAACCGTCAAAGCTCATACTTAAACTGCCAGCAAACGTCATAAAGGCAAATAGCCACGGCACTAAAAATAGCAATTGTCTCCCAAAATCTACTAGTAATACACCCACTACTAAACTTAGCGGCGTTAAAATAGGCATCCATTTTTGGAGCTGTGTATTAAAACTATGCAACACGCTTAATCCCTTCTTTCAATATGGAATAGCCCAATTTCATGATCCCCCCTTTTATAAATCTTTTGACGCAAAATTTTTTAACCCTAAAACGAGAGAATATTTATTTGCAGTTTCTACCCACATCCTGCAAACTAAGGATAATAATAGCTAGAGAGGAAGTATGATAATGAAACAAATAGTTTGCCTGTTAATGCTGTCAGTCCTTGTTATAGGAGGCGGTTATACAGTAGATGCAGCTGGTTTCAATGATGTGCCAGAAGAGCATTTTGCTTATGAAGCGGTTATCTGGGCACAGGAGTATGACATTATCGATGGTTATGCGGATGGAACATTCAAGCCTAATTTAACAATTACCGAGCAGCAATTTGCAAAGCTTCTTGCCAATTATTATGAATTAGAAACACCATATGATGAGTTAAAAAAACAGACGCCATCTGCAAACTGGTCTGATGAATATTACGATCGGCTTGCCAGCTATGGTGTGCCACTTAATGGTTATTTTGATAATACTATGCGAGCAGCCGCTATAAAGCGTGGCGTTGTCGCACAAGCAATCACTCATTTAGCAGATGGTAAACGTAGTTTAGATGCATCCATTCAATTTTTAATCGATTCTTACATTTCAACTGGGCAAAATCCTCAGTATGAAAATCGTAACTTGCAGAAATTTTTCGGTGTATCCAACAATATGACCCGTGCACAAGTCGTGACACTATTACACCGTATGGCTTCGAGAAATTATTATGAAATCTCTGAGGATGCGCAAGAAATTCATTTAAATGCAAGCAATGCTTCTTTAAATACACTTGCGAGCAATGGACAAAAACAGCTCGATAAAACAATGCAACAAACAACACCTGCCAAAAGTGCTTGGGAAGGCATATATACTTATTACTATAAATGGGGCAAGGGGGCAACTGATTACAACCGCCGTGATGCCATCATCTCCAATGCAACAAGTAAAAGTTTCTACATCTCACTGACGGCCAATGATGGACAAGAATCAGGGACTGTAGATGGCACCGCGACAATTATCTCTAGTTCGAAGGCCGTTATGAACAAATCCGCTAATGGCAATCGCTGCGTACTGGAATTCGAGCGACTCAATAATGCCCTTAAAATTACAGAAGTAGATTGTATAGCTGAGCATGACGAAGGCACAAACTTTTCAGGGACATTGAAAAAGCAATGACACATGATCTTGTCCAGCTCGATCCCTAATGAAAACATCATAACGCCAATTTTAAAAACTAGGGTGTGTTACTGTATAGTAAAAAGTGCGAAATGGATTTAAGGAACTGACCCCAAAAGTATAGACAAATAAAAAAAGCATCTTCGATTGAATTCGGGTTTAGATACCTAAACTTCAATTAGGAGGTGTTTTTTCTATGGGAACAAGAGTGAGTTATCCATACGAAGTAAAAATGAAGGCTATTGAGATGCGATTGACTGGTATACCTACGAAGCAGGTTTTAATTGAATTAAATATAAGGCATAAAACACAAGTGGAAACATGGATG